>CAVZWL010000017.1:0-100880 GCA_963778945.1 Ignavibacteriota bacterium | reverse complement strand
AGCGATGTATATTGTGAAGTGGATGCACACAACAATGTCGTTTGGGGCTGAAGTATGTAGATTCAAAGTAGACTTATTATCGATGGGAATCCGGCCGGGACGTCCTTGCATTCATTGCATTCCTGATGGCATAAGGGCATTCAGAGCCATCCAGAACAATGAAAAAGACAACCGCCCCACGACGTCCGCTAATGTATAACCTTGTTTCCGATGTCGTGGTTCGTCTTCAGAAGCCGTGACCTTTCGCAACCCGGGAATCTGCAGACGGCGGGGGTTCTTTTTTCTTCTTGTGCATTGTGGAGCGCAGTTAAGAAAACTCAGCAAAAATTTCGCCGAGGTAGAGAGCCCCCTGTGGGGGATGGGGGGAGCATTCGGCGAAGGATTTTTGCGCCAAGTTTTCTCTGCGTGGAGCGCCGGCACGAGAAGAAAAAAGAACCCCCGCCGTGCGCTCCCAACTTTGCCTGTTCCCACCCGTAAGTGACCTTGATGATCACTCCCCTTTATCCAGGTAAAGGAATAGTAACGCTGAAGATTTGCCCCCAGGCACGGGTGGTAATCGAGAAAAAGAATAGGATACCTCGAAAGATAATTTCTTGACATGTTCTGCCCTTTTCTGGTTTATTCAGGACGTTAAAACAAAATACCTTGTCCGGGAGGGAAGCTGATTATGAGAGAAAAACTTGGGTTAGTTCTGGCGCTTGCTATGTTTGTTGCCTTGATGGTTGCACCGGCCACCGGCTTCGCTCAACGTCACGAGGGTGAACGCCGCGGTTGTTTTCATGAGTGTGCGCGTGAAAATCGTCACTGTGAAGACCGTTGCAGCGACCTCAGGGGCCATCAACGCAAGGACTGTTTTCGCGAATGCCAGGAGAACTACGACATTGTGAGAAAGACTGTGAAAGGCGTGGATATCATCGCTAATATATTCTTCCAGAGCAGGCAGAAATGAACCGAGATGCCCTCGCAGGGCCGGATTTTCCCCGGTCCGTGCGGCGCTCTTGTTGGGGCACATGCCTCGGGGAGGTATGTAATTTCAGGTCTTCACTATTTCAACGTGCTGTTCACCCAATTGACGGGCTGCAGTCTTGAGGGTTTAAGAAACGCTTATCTTTCATTAAATTATCCCGATCCGGGTTCTTGCTCTTCCTTTCAGTGTACGTCCGGTGCCCTTATAAGCTTATATCAAGTGATACCAGGCAAGCAGGATAGCTATCGCCGGGAGGATAATGGTAAACAGATGTTTCTTCTTGTCCTTCATGAGGTCGATATAACGTTGTTGACTATCGTGACTTGCCCTCCTTTCTTTCCATAATCCTTGATACCGACTAGTGGTGATCCCCGGCGAAAAGGGGCTTCTTGTGAGGTTAGTCAACTACGCTCTCTACACCATTCTTTATGCCCGTATGAGCAGTATATACTATGCGTTTGTTGTCCGGACTGAAGACGGGGTGCTTATACAGTTGTATTGTAAAAAGTACATTATTGTGCTACACTTATGTATTTAAAACAGTACATTATTGTGCTACACTTTTTTTAGGAAAGGAGTTTGATGTTATGAAATTTGAAGAGTGTAAGGAGGCTGTAAAATGAGCGAATCTATCCTGAATGGTAAGAGGATCCTTGCTGTTGACGACGAGCCTGATGTGTTGAAGCTGCTGGAGGAGGAGATTGCTGATGCGTGTCCCGACTCTACTCTTGACCAGGCGACTACCTACGAAGATGCAGTTCGGCTTTTGGAATCCAAGCCATACGATGTGGTAATCCTGGATATTATGGGCGTCCGTGGTTTCGATCTTCTGGTTCTTGCGGTAAAAAAGAACTTGAAGGTTGCCATGCTTACCGCCAATGCGCTAACCGCTGACGCACTGAAAAAGTCGATTGAAATGAAAGCCAGGGCCTATCTCCCCAAGGAAAAGCTGGGCGAAGTGGTGCCCTTCCTGGAAGATATGCTGAAGTATGATTATGAATCGGGCTGGAGCAGACTTCTCGATAAGCTCCATGGTTTCTTCACCGAAAAGTTCGAATCGGATTGGGAACAGAAGACAGGCTTACCCTGGAGGCACTGGACCAAGATCGGCAAGCCTGATTGACGGGACAAGGTCCCTCAATTTTACTACATTTACTGTTTGCTTCGACCGGGTCACACCATGTTGCCGAGATTAGGCAATGAGAGAAGTTACGGAGCAAACCGCAGCAGACCGAAGTCCCGCGGGGCATGGAAGTTCCGCTCCCTCAAAGGGGACCACGAAGCCCAGTGGGGATGGGTTGTCTTGTCGCCGCACTTATACAGATTACCCCGCCACTCCCGGCCCTCCATTTCTCCGAGATTTCCCACATAGGTATTGAGCAGCACGAAAGGAATAGCGAACTCCAGTAGCCACGTGACTTCATCCTCTGTCTCATGCTCCACAATGGGCGGAAGACTGCCATAGACCGCCACCTGCCAACCCTCCTCCCGGGAAAGCGGCGTAGCCCCCGCGACTCGCCCGTCGATCCTGGTAGGATCCGTCACGTAGGAAGCGAGCAGGGTCCCGCCGCAGTTGAACTCGAAATTGAAATAACCCTTGTCGGGCCTCGGCTGTAGAAAAGAACAGCTCTACACAGCTATCCTCGTAGACAGGCGCTTGAAAGCCGGAATGCAAACATCGCACATATCTGTCCTGGACGAAGAACAGCCCATAGAGGCGACTGTCGTCGTATAACAGCTTGCATCGAACAACCGGCCGGTGTGAAGTGCTTTCGGGTCTGAAGCAATCGACGCGAAGAAACGGGGTGTCCCCCCAGGCCGGTCCCCCCCAGAGTCCTCGTAGTTCCGGAGGTCGTGCAGTCTTGGGAATGCTATGACTGTAATCACTCATGAGACCGACAGATTATGACGCCGGGAGAGAGAAAATGCAACATCTCCCAGGACAATTTCGATTTCTACCGGCTGGATGTCAAAGCTATTCCGGACCCCTTCTCTACCTATTCCACGCTGCAAGAGGCTCCTTTAAATGAAAGGGGTCCTTCCCACCAGTTTCCCTCTCCCTTCGAGGGGAGCCAACAGTAGGCGCTTCAAGCGCGGAGCAGGTACTTTAAGTACGGGCCAAGGTGAGGGTGAAAGTGTTCTCCCTACGCTTGATTCGGGCAATGGACCCAAAAGCTGAAGAATAAAGATCCGACCCCATTTCTCCCCTTCTCGGGGATCACTAACTTAACTTTCAAGGCGGACTAATGTTCGGCCTGCTTTGCCGGTTCTGTCATTCACGACTTCGTATTCTCCGGAAAGAGCGACGCCATGACCCGGAGCACCTCTTTGTCCCTGTAAGGCTTGTCCAGGAACGCATCTATCTTGAAATCCTTCAGTCTTTCCCTCTGCTCTTCACTCATGAATCCGCTCGATATAATGATCTTGGTCCGACCCAGCCTGTCCTCCAGGGCGCTCAGGACGCTGTCCCCCTTCATCCCCGGCATTACCATGTCGAGTATAATGACGTCTATGGTATCCCTGTGTATTTCGTAAAGCTCCAGCGCAGTGCGGCCATTGGGCGCTTCCAGCACTTCAAATCCGTTCGGCACGAGAACGCCCTTTAGGAGGTCCCTCACTATGGCCTCATCATCGACCACGAGCACTTTCTTTTTTGTGAGCACACGGGTCTCCCTCTGCGGCTCTTCAATGACGTGCTTCTCGCTCAGAGCCACTCTGATAGGAAGAGAGATCGTGAAGGTCGTCCCTTCCTCCTTTTCTGCTCTCAACCTCGATAATGCCTGAATGACTTTTGACGATCCTCTGAACGATGTAGAGGCCGATGCCGATGCCGTCGCCCTCTCCCTTGGTGCTGAAAAAGGGCTCGAACATCTTCTGTCTCACTTCATCATCGATGCCGCTTCCCGTATCCTTTATTTCGATTACGGCAAATTCTCCTCCGGGCCGCTCCTGCCTTCTGGTCGTGACCTTGAGCACCCCCTCCCCCTGCATGGCGTCTCTCGCATTGACAAGAAGGTTGAGGAACACCTGCTGAAGCTCCGACTCGTCCCCTCGTATTGCGGGGATGCTCTCATCGAGGTCCTTTTCCACGGTGATCTCCCCCATGCTCTCCTTGAGGAGAAAAAGCATATCACTGAGAAGGGCATTCAGATTCACCCCGTCGAGCGGCATCCTCCCCCTTCTTACGAAGTTCAGGAGATGGTTGGTGAGCTTCGCCGCCCTTTGCGCGGAATTCTCGATGACGTTTGCGTACCGGGAAAGCTTGCTCTCCTCGGGGAGGGCCCTTTTCAGAAGGGAGGCGTACCCGAGGATTCCCGTAAGCAGGTTGTTGAAGTCGTGGGCGATCCCTCCGGCGAGCATGCCGATGCTCTCCATCTTATGCTTCTGGATCTCTTCCTGGCTGCGTGACCCTCTTGTCGGCTATGCTCGTGAGGATAATGCCCGTATAGGTGGCCTCCTGGCGTTTTACCGGGTAGCATTCCACCCTGAAGAGCCTGAAGGTCTCCTGGGCCCTGAAGCTCACTTCCCCTTCGAAGGCCCTGTCGGCGCCCAGGAGATCTGTGTCGATGCCCGAGATGATGTTTTCGATAGGTTCTCCCACGAGAGAGGCCCTTTGCCCCCTCGAACTCTTGCTTGGCGCGGGGGTTGGCGTAGCATATGCGCCCGTTGCCGTCCACGAGCAGGAAGCTGTGGGGAAAGTCACCCATATTCTCGATAGTCATTGCATGCTCCTTGCCGTCGGGCGTTGAAAACGCCTTACCGGAAAGAAGCGATCTATTGCAGATATCACAGAGCATTTCAAGCTCCCGACAAGATCGCGGGTCGAGTTCCATCGGCTGTCTATTCCCGAGAACGAGAAACCCGGATATTGTCCTGTCTCTCTTGAGCGGGTACACAAAGAGGGCGCCAAAGCCCGAAACGTGATTGGAAAGCCCCGGCGAAAGGGCGCCGGCATTCATCTTCTCGACCTGCTCGATATTCAGGTCAATCACCGATCCGTCTATCGTGAAGGAGCTTTCCTTGACTGAGCGGCCCTCCCGCAGGAAAGCCTTGCAAGTATTAAAGCTCGTGTGTTCTACAAAGAGGCGCGGTATGTCCTCGAAGAGATCTTCTTCTTTGTCCGCAGAGTCGAGGAGTCGCATGATAACAGAATAGTTTTTGACCGCCCTTTCGTAAAAATCCCACTGGAAGGAAATAAGATCATTTTTCGGGTCTTTGCCGGTCATGGGGCCCCTAAACGCAGAGAATGAAAAATCTTCCCAACGTCTTATTTTGTTTCGGTTCTTCTTTAAGGAAGGCCCCCCGGGAGAATCTGTCAAGGCAACGGGGAATTGTGATTGTTCCCCGCTTTCAATCCATCCATCTCAGATGCGGAGCCTTCACGTGCAACAACCGCGATATTTTTTCCCGATTTCCCCTTCCGCCAATAAGACATTATTCACCACACCACAATTTCTTTCAAGAAAAAAATAGTTTACGACTCGAAGAATTCTTCGGGGCCCCTGGGGGACGGTCCTGTTCGGCAACTTCAGCATTCTCAAGACCCTTGCGTCACGGGGTCTCGTTACTAAGAAATGGTACAGTAAATTCAGACAGTGACTTAAGTGGCCCCGCTGCTCTATACTAACCAAAATAGAAAGGAGCAGACGAGATGGCAAAACGACCAAGAAGGAATCACGGTGCAGCATTCAAGGCAAAGGTAGCATTGGAAGCAATTAAAGGCGAGCAGACCTTAGTGGAGCTTGCAGAGAGATTTGAAGTCCACCCCAACCAGATTGCTGAGTGGAAGAAGCTCCTCATGGACAGGGCCTCCGAGGTCTTCGACAAGGGAAAACCCTCCAAGGAACCAAGTATCAAGGAACTCCACGCCAAGATAGGGGAGCTCGCCATGGAGAACGATTTTTTGTCCACAGCGCTCGGGCGCATCGGCGATCCGAGCGTAAAGAAATGATCGACAAGGAGCATACCTTGCCTATAAGCAAACAATGTAAGGTACTGGAACTCTCCCGCTCAAGCGTCTACTATACGCCTCATCCGGTCTCGGATAGTGACAGGAAACTCATGCGCGTGATCGACGAGATCCACCTCGAAGACCCCACCCTCGGCTCAAGGGGCATGAAGAGTCAGCTCAGGATGAGGGGCTATAAAGTAGGGAGGATCCACGTCCGCACCCTCATACGGAAGATGGGCATCGAAGCGATCTACAGGAAGCCCCGCCTCTCCAAACCCCATCCCGGGCACAAGGTCTACCCCTACCTCCTTAAGGGACTCGACATCACGAAGGCCAACAGTTGTTGGGCCGCAGATATCACCTACATCCCCATGGCGAAGGGCTTCTGCTACCTCGTGGCGGTGATGGACTGGGCAAGCAGGAAAGTGTTGTCCTTCAGGTTATCGAACACGCTGGATACCTCATTCTGCATAGAAGCTCTGGGAGAAGCACTGCGTAACTATGGAACCCCCGACATATTCAATACCGACCAGGGGAGCCAGTTTACCTCCTTGGAGTTTACAGATATCCTTATCAACCATAACATCAAAGTGAGCATGGACGGCCAGGGCCGCTGGAGGGACAACATCTTCATCGAGCGCCTCTGGAGGACGGTCAAATACACCGAGGTATACTTGAAGGCTTATGAATCAATCGCTCATGCGAGAAAAGAGCTCACGAAATTCTTTGAACGGTACAATGCACGGCGGCCCCACCAGGGCCTCAATGACAGGACCCCGGACGAGGTGTACTTCGGTACCCTGCCGGAGGAGAGGAATGCGGTATGAACGGGAGCGGCGAACCACTTAAGAACGGCTCTATGCTGTCTAAAAAGACTTGACCATCTCTCTATCAAACCATAGCCTCAGGCATGCTCCTTGTAATCGGGTCCTGCGCCTGATGCAGGGACTTTACCTTACCTGAAAGAAGCCTAAGGCATGGGCTCGAAGTCGACTCTCCTCTCCTTTCCCCAGCACGATTCATCTTTTTCTTTACAGCGTGGCCTGTCTTTTCCATGGCTGAGCGTGTGAAGAAGTGCTGCATCCACGCCATGACCGACAAGATACTTCTTCGTTGCGTCCGCTCTTCTCTTTCCTAAGGTAAGGTTGTATTTTTCTGTAGCCCTCGGATCACAGTTACCCTGGATACTTACCTTCCTTCCTGGATTCCACCTGAACCATCTGAGATTTTCGTTCAACGTCTTTGCCGCATCAGGTCTGATATCAGATTTGTTAAGATTGAAGTATATCGGCTGGAGAACGGTCGATCGGGTTGGTAGCGCGGGACGCGATTGTACCAAACCTCTACCAGGCGGGGCCGGGACCACCCTCGTCCACCCGCTCGGGCAGCTTTCTACGTATGGATAGTAACCTTGCGGGTCCTGACAGTAATACCAGTAGAAAGGTTGCTCCGATTCGACATATGCCGGCATACGCAATTGCGCGGCATTCGGCGCCGATCTTTTTATTGCAGGAGAATCTTCCGCAAGCCCTTACTACCGCCGGGCAGTCAGGAACTCCATGGGCACGGTTTTTCGCCAGCCGGTCTATCATGCGGAAAATCTACGGCAGACGCTTTCAGAACTGCGATTGAAATGGAACTTCGATATTATCGGCGCGCATACCTCCGGGACAATTTCTCTGCAAAATATAAACTTCGGTCCGCGCATCTGCCTTGTATTCGGGAATGAAGCATTGGGACTGAGTCCGGAAATTCTGGAAATCTGCACAAAAACGGCATCTATTCCGCTCGCCGATTCAATCGATTCCTTCAACGTCAGCAACGCAGCAGCTATATTTTTATGGGAACAACACAAGCAACGGCACTCAAACGCCATTTAGCGCGCCGCCGGAAACCGAACTGATTTTATCCGAGTTCGCATCCCTTTAAATTGCAACTGAGTCCAACTTTTATTAAGTTTAGAGAAGTTATCTCAACCGATTTGTGAGGCATCCATGAAGCACACCGGTATTAAAAAGTTATATTATTCGATCAGCGAAGTGAGCAAAATTACAGGGTTGGAGCAATATGTGCTTCGCTATTGGGAGACCGAATTCCCGGAACTGAAGCCGGCCAAGAATCGCGCCGGCAATCGCATCTATACAAATAAAGACATCAAGCTGATCATGCACATACGCCAGCTCCTCCGCGATGAAAAATACACTATCGAGGGTGCAAAGCAGGTCATGAAGGAATTCGAACCGGAGCCGGACGGCGGCGAACAGCTTGAACTGCTGAATGTTCCGCCGAAGAAAAAGATACAGGACGAAGAAACCCGCAAGGATCTCCTCGAAATGAAAGAGTTCATGGAAGAATTATTGACAAAGCTGGAAACGCAGTAAACTGTGAACCGTGAAATGTTTCATGAACAGCCGGGGATTTCATGAAAAATAATATCGCCGTCCTTCTTTTCGTTTTTTCCCCCGTTGTATATCTTACACAATTCGCTTTTGCTCAGGCCGAGCAGGAATCACTTCGTTGGTACAAATGGAATGATGGTATCGAAAAGGCATATACTGCAAAAAAGTTCGCGTTTATCTATATATTCAAAGCCCGGGTCAATCAGATCCAGCGGATGGACGCAGGGGCGTTCGCAGACCCGGCTGCACAGGAACTGCTGAAAAAATATTTTATTCCGATTCGATTCGATGCGCAATCGGAAGAGATAATAACGGCCGGCACCGAACATTATACTCAAATCGAATGGGCAAAAAAACTCGGCGTGACTCAATATCCGACGATCCTGGTGTATGATGAGGATCTCCAATACGTCGCTCGCGGCAGCTTTTTCGACCCGCCGGAATTTATTCAATTCTTAAAATATATTCAGGAAAGATATTATAAACTTTACTCTTTCGAAGATTACAAAAAGAAGAGTAATCAGTGAATGGTAAACTGTGAACAGAAAAACTGAATAACTACATGACCCTTCGAACTTAGAACCAAGAACCACACACTAAGCACCATCTACTATCTAACGAATTTATCTCGTCATTCTCTTGTATTTTATCCTGTGGGGCTGATCCGCATCGAGACCGAGTTTTTCTTTGCGGAACTCTTCATATTCCGAATAGTTGCCGTCGTACCATACAACATTGCTTTCCCCTTCGAATGCCAGGATATGTGTCGCTACGCGATCCAGGAACCACCGGTCGTGCGAAATGATGACTGCACAGCCGGCAAAATTTTCAAGCGCTTCTTCCAGCGCCCGCAGCGTATTGACATCAAGATCATTCGTCGGTTCATCGAGCAAGAGGACGTTCGCCCCGTCTTTCAGTATTTTGGCAAGATGAACACGATTGCGCTCGCCGCCGGAGAGAAGGCCGACCGGCTTCTGCTGATCGGTGCCGGTAAAGTTGAATCGTCCGACATAGGCGCGGGAATTTACCTCGCGGCCGCCGAGTTTGATCAGTTCCTCTCCGCCGGAGATTTCCTGCCAGATGGTCTTTTTAGGATCGAGCGGGCGCATTTGATCGATATAACCCAATTTTACGGTGTCGCCGACTGTGATGGTACCCGCATCGGGATTTTCCTGCCCTACAATCATTTTAAACAATGTCGTCTTTCCGGCGCCGTTCGGACCGATGACACCGATAATACCGCCCGGAGGCAGCGCGAATTTCATATTTTCGAACAGCAAATTCTCCCCGAAAGACTTTGAAACTCCGTCCGCTGCAATGACAATATCGCCCAGCCGCGGACCGGGCGGAATATAAATCTCCATCTCTTCATCCCGTTTTTCCGTCTGTTCGCTGAGCATTTTTTCATACGCCGTAATACGCGCTTTGCTCTTTGCGTGCCGCCCTTTCGGATTTAAGCGGACCCACTCCAATTCCCGCTGCAAAACGCGCTGGCGTTTGGACTCCTGCTTTTCCTCCACTTCGAGCCGGCGCTTTTTCTGCTCCAGCCAGGAAGAATAATTTCCTTCGAATGGAATTCCCTCTCCGCGGTCGAGCTCCAATATCCATCCGGCGACGTTGTCCAGAAAGTACCGGTCATGCGTTACAGCAATAACCGTTCCCGCGTAGCGGCTGAGATGATGCTCCAGCCATGCCACCGATTCCGCATCGAGATGATTGGTAGGTTCATCCAAAAGAAGCACATCCGGCTCCTTGAGCAGCAGCCGGCAGAGCGCTGTACGACGCCTCTCTCCGCCGGAAATGACGCTGACCGGCATATCAGGAGGCGGACATCGCAGGGCGTCCATAGCCTGTTCCAGCTTGCTGTCTAAGTCCCATGCATTCAAATGATCGATTTTTTCCTGAAGCTTGGATTGTTTTTCCAGAAGTTTGTCATAGTCCGCATCCGGTTCTCCAAGCTGCTGGTTGACCGCTTCGTATTCCTTTAAAAGGGCGACAGTTTCATGCGCACCCTCTTCAACGATCTCCCGGACTGTTTTCGTTGGATCCAGTTCCGGCTCCTGCGGCAGATAGCCGAAGGTAATTCCTTTTTGTGCGGTAATTTCCCCCAAAAAATCCTTATCCTCGCCGGCAATAATCCGGAGCAGAGTGCTTTTTCCGGCACCGTTCAATCCCAGAACGCCTATTTTTGCTCCGTAGAAAAAGGAGAGGTAAATGTCTTTGAGTATCTGGCGGTTCGGTTTGACTACTTTTCCGACTCCGACCATGGAAAAAATAATTTTATTATCGGGCATATTTTAGAATTCTTTCTTTGGCATGTGCAAATTTCTGCGTTTGAACGTCAAACATAGTGGAAATTCTGCTAACAATATACGAAATTACAGAAGGTAACAAAAGTGAAGCTGCTCTCCCGCATATACATAGGAATTCTTTTCATCATCCTCATACTTGGCATCGCTCCATCTTCTGCGCAGGACCAAGAAGGGAATAAGTCTCCCGTCTATAAAGAAAAATACCGGTTTAACGGCGTGCCGTTGATTTTGTTTTCCGGATTCGATGCACAGATCGTTCAGGTCTTTCAACTTATGCGCGACGCCAATGCAGGTAAAGCCCTTGCCCAGCATGAGCTTGCCATACGGTACCTTCTCGGCAGGGGGCTTCCGCCCGATACACCGAAGGCGGTATACTGGATGATGAAAGCCGCGCAGCAGGATCTTCCGCTTGCGCATTACAACATCGGCATCATGCATATTCAGGGAATCGGAGTTCCCTGGAATCCTTTTGAAGCGTTTATACATTTCCGCAGCGCTGCGGATGAAGAAATTCCGGAAGCATTGTTCATGATGGGCGTCATGTATTCCGAGGATTTCGTCGTGCCGCGCAGCTGGCCAAAGACGTTCAGTTATATTAAACAGTCCGCCGAATTCGGCCTGAGCGATGCAAAAGACGCATTGAAAGAATTGCGGCGGCGCGGAGTAGACAGCGTAGGAGAGAGAGAAAAAATAGCATCTGATAAAAAGAAACAGCCGAACAACGGATCCGCACTCGCAGCACGCAGCGATTCGACCACGCAGCTGGTCTTTATCGATTTCCATACCGATACGACATCCGTGACCGACGATACGGTACATCGTCCGCGAAGCGTATCAGCAATTGAATGTTGCAAAAAAAGAAGACTCGGCTGAAGTGCATGAAAAAGTAGAAATCGATTCCGTCAAACGTTCCATTCTTCTGGCCGCAGCCGACATCGGCAACCCGGAAGCACTTTGTGTTCTCGGCCGCTGCTATGAAAAGGGATGGAGCGTCAAGAAGGATCAAATTCTTGCAGCAGAGTACTATTTCCGCGCCATCCGAGCCGAGTCGTTCCGTGCCCCTGCACTCCTGTGGAGATTGATGAACACCGAACATTTTTCACATGAACTGGAGAGCCGCACGACAAAGAAGGATCCGGACGCTTTATTTGTCTGGGCTGGACTGACCGCTATCGATTTTGCGAAACTTCTCAACGGCGAACAGGCGCTTAAAATTTTGAAACGCAATGCCGAAGAGGGACATGTTCTGTCGATGGTCGAATTGGGACTTTGTTATTTCAGCGGCCGCTGGGTACCTCAGGATAAAGCAGAAGCCGCCCGTTGGTGGATGCGGGCCGCCAAAGAAGGCAGCACCGATGCAAAATTCAGAATAGCTATGCTTAATGTCGCCGGTGAGATTCACTCCGATCCACCCGATTCGACGTTCGCTTTTCTTCAGGAACTGACTCGACAGGGTTCGCTCGTCGCCAATGCCGGTGTGGGACTTTGCTATGAAGTCGGCTACGGCGTTCCTCAGAACAAAGGTGAAGCATACCGAATATACCATGGAGCTCTACACCGCGGCAGCGAAACATCATACCGCTCCCTGCAGCGTATGCACGATGAAATCCGCCCCAGCGATCCGGAGTTTCAGGTCAGCAACTAAATGTTCTGAGGTTCTTAGTTCTTAGTTCTTGGTTCTTGGTTCTTAGTTCTTAGTTCTTGGTTCTTGGTTCTTGGTTCTTCTGTTTACTATTCTCCGCTCACTCCTTCTTAAACTTCAGCACTAAGCACTACGAACGACGAACGACTAACTTTTTTACATTTACCTTAAAAAGAGAATAGCTATACCGGCAACTGCAATAAAAGCGCCCGTTACTGCGCGCCAGGTCAGTCTTTCGTGGAAGAAAAAGTGCGCAAGAGGAAGTATAAAAATCGGAGTCGTTGCCATAAGCGTGGCGGCGACCGCAACGCTTGTCAGGGAAATGGAAATCAGACTGAAGGTCACACCGACAAACGGACCGAAGAAGGCGCCCATAATCATAAAAACGAAAGCCCGGCGGTCTCCGTTGAATATTTTTATCGGGTGAGAGAATTTCCCTGCAAAGTAATTCATGGGAAGGATAACGACTGTAGCCGCGACCACACGGATAAATGTCGCTAAAAATCCGTTGATGTCTCCAAGCGCGAATGCCTTCCTTGCCAAAATCAATCCGCCCGCCTGTCCGACTGCTCCCAGAACCGCATAAAAAAGTCCCGCAAACGACACCAGCGGCGCCTGCGGTGAATCTTCTTTTTGTTCAAGGACGACCAAAGCGATGCCGGCAAGCGTTACTGCAATCCCCCCGAGGCCGAGCAGTGTCAGGGTCTCGTTCAGAAAATAATATGCGAACAACGCGGTAAAAGCCGGAGCAAGAGCCATGACGAGCATGCTGATGCGGACACTGAGATGCTCGAACGATTTGAACAGAAATGTATCGCCGAAAACGAACCCGACAAAGCCGCTGAAAATCAGAAAGACGACCTGCGTTTCTGAAACGCTCGACCACCCTCCGATAAAAACAACAACGGCAAGC
Source organism: Ignavibacteriota bacterium (assembly GCA_963778945.1). Taxonomy (GTDB): domain Bacteria; phylum Bacteroidota; class Ignavibacteria; order UBA10030; family UBA10030; genus Fen-1254. The sequence continues at coordinate 87,696 of CAVZWL010000017.1, read as the reverse complement.
AGCATCACGGCAGCAGCAACAAGTCGTGCAACGTTCACATAAATGGAGCCGACGCGCTTCGTTGCGGCTGAAAACGTCAGAGCGCTTCCCGTCCAGAGGACGGCCGTTATCAGCGCGCATATTTCACCGGCATAATGCATAGGGTTTCTATTATAAAGGTAGAAAAACTTTTGCGAAAATACAGGTATTCAATCCTGATTTCATATGGAAAAAACCTTAAACTGAAAAAAAAAGGAAGGAGACAATAACAGATGAGATTTATAGAATGGCATCAAAATCCAGCACCACTGGACCACGCCGCTTTTCGTTTGCCCTCGCTCCCGTTTCCGTGTTCATAGCACCGGAACGGGAATATATTTATTTATTGTGTTCCTCGATAAACTATTCCTTGCGCAGTTTGAGACCGGCCTACGACAAAAACAGAATTATTCTTTGCCCAAACTCCATAGAGGTTATCGCCATTGCCCTCTGCATAGGTATAAAACTGATCATATCGATACCAGCTTTTTCCGTTCCAATGTACAACAAGTCCAAAATCTCCCACGAAGAAAATATTCTTGTATGATTCTCCCCGAATTAATTCTATCCAGACTGGCGCCGGAATATCAATCTGTTTCCAGCCGAATCTGTTGCCGAGATACGAACCGTAACCTGTGGATATATATATATATATACGAAGTATCATATCCCCATACTGACCCGGTATTTCCATAGGGTTCTATAGGCGTCGTGTAGTTTCTTTCATAAAGTTTATTCCATTGGCTTCCATCATAAGAAAAGCAAGACCCCAGTAGCGGTAGTAATATCATATCCAGCAGCATAAATGGTGTTGGCATCAATGCCCCAAATATCTTTCAAAGTCAGCATAGTATTGCTTGTCATTGATGTCCATGTCGCACCGTTATAATGAAGAATAGTACCATAACCACCAACAGCATAGAGATTAGAAGACGATGTTCCCCATATACCATGTATATCGACAGTTGAATTGACCGTGACCTGATACCACGAAAAGCCATTCCCATGACCGATAATAGCATTTGCATCATTGTATCCAGCTACCCAAATATCATTTTCATTAAATCCGAAGATACAATAAAGATCGCCTACCCAGAATGATTCAGGTTTCCACTTTTGTCCGTCCCAATGCATGATACTTGTGCCGGGTGTTGCAGTATCAGGATTGTAGAAATGCCCAACCGCATACACGTTGTTTGAGGATGTACCCCAAACGGCTGCTGCAGTGCTTTGCCATGAGCCAAGCGTATCTATTTGCCATGAATAAAAATGAGATGTAGAATCGGAAACGGGTGGTGAAGGGCAAGTAAGACAAGGCTCATCTTTTTTGCAGGAGCTTAAAAGCATTATTGCCATAAAAGCAACAATAAACAGAATAATCTTTTTTGTTGAATCTTTGATATGTCTGTGCATACTGCCGAGCCCCGGGAAAATCGATGCATTATAACAACAATGAAACATTCGTGACTTCAATGTCTATGTTTCATGATTCAGTGGTAACTCCATAGGAATAAAAAAAATATTATGGAAAAAATTGCTGGGTTTATTACAGCGTAATGATGCAGGAATTGTACAATATATTTGAAATGAATTCAAGATATGGGTCGGGATGAATCAGTCGCGCCACAGGATAGTTATTCTTACCGGCATCTATAGGTCCGGATCTCCTTGGACGAAAATACCGAACGTATTGAGCGGTATTGAAGAAAATATCATGTCCGTGAAATCGCATAAATCGCGGATAAACACGGCCGGCCGCCGGCCTGAAAAAACATGCCGCTCATTCCATAACGCACAGTACATTGACATTCGCTTAAAAAGCTTGTATCATTTGCTCAGACGAACGGAACAGCCTCAAGAGCAATATACCGCGTAACAATTCGGAAGGAACAAGTATGACTATTAAAGAAACGATGCACGGCAATGTAGCACTTCTCTCCCTCAAAGGGAACTTAACGGAAGAACCGGACACGACGAAGCTCCGCGATAAGGTCCAGAGCCTCTTGCAGGAAGGATTTGCAAAAGTGGTCATCGATATGAAAGGAGTCAGGTGGATCAGCAGCACGGGACTTGGAACCCTCATCGCGGTTCTCACATCCATTAAAAATAAGGGCGGCGACCTCCGCCTGGCAAATATTACGGAAAAGGTCGAAAGCATTTTCGTTATAACTCAATTGGTCAAGGTTTTTAAGACGTACGAAACAACCGATCGTGCCATAGCAAGTTTTAAATAACAAAAATATATGACCCGATATCCCTTTTTCTCGTCCTTGCATAGAGATCTTGTTCTCACCGGCTTCGGAGACTGCCCTCGTTCTTCCAAACAGCATATACGCCGGACATCCAATAACATGCGAATTCCGGAATAACGAATAGTCGTCCATGTATATTCTCCTCTCTGTAACCTTACTGTGCACACTGCCAATATGGACTCTCCTGCGCCGTTATACCGTTATATGGACGCGGAGACCCATAACAGCGGTTGAATCTTTTTTTTGCGGAACAGCTTCCTGGCTGCTGATGTTCGAGCTGATCGCATGGGCCGCGGGGATTATTCTAACTGCCGTTGATCTTGTCAACTCCTACTCCGGAGAAAATATTTGGACGCTGATCGTTGCCGTTTCATTAACCGCTTTTTTAGCTCATCTCATTTTCCGAACCAGATCGGAGATGGAATACGACGATACGTTCGACTTTATAAGAGAGATGCTTCAATTCCGCCGATCCGCACAGCATCGCCTAAGCGTTATCGATCTCTTCCAGCAGCGCCGTCAGGAAAAAAGAAAGGAGATTGCAGCGCGGCATACACCAGATGGATTTGAATATGCCAAATTGCAGTTCCAACTGGCTCATAGCCAGGATGTTGCCGGACGTATCGATCAACTTCGTGCCGGACAGGCGATCGATCTGACTGAACCGTGGAACGCCGCTCCGGAAAAATATGCCACTCATCCCTTTTACTCTTACATCCAGGAAGTGAAGATCGACCCCGCACGAAGACGCGTTATACTTCTTCTCAATCTCTATGAATATTATGAAGAGACATTCGCCGACGAGAGCACAGAACTGAAACTGTTCCGCCAGGTCTATGATTTCCTTCAATCGATACGAAACGACCTTCGTCTGAAACCATACGCGGAATTTATCGACAGCATCTATTTGCTCTGCAGGAGAATAAAACGGATCGGACAGGAAGCAGAAGAAGTGCTCTATCCTTTTTTCAAGGCCGGCGTTCTCATCGACGACCTGAAAAATTACGAAGGAACCTACTTCAATCCGCGCAAACTTAGCACCATTGCAGCGCTTGCGTTCCAAAAAGGAGATCAGGTCTAATGGCCGGACTCGAACATAAGAAATTTGAATTCACATGGTACCACAGGGAAGAATGGCAGGTCATCATTGTCATGCTCGGACTCGTCATTTTCTTTTCACGCACCATATGGGTCGCCGGCGCGCTCTCCTTTGCCATTCTCTTTAGCTTCTTTGCTCTTTATGTTGTACGGGTCATCGAGGCTTTTTTGGCGAATCGGGATCTCTACCCGCAGCTCATATCATGGTACCGGGATATGAAAAACGTTCTCCACGGCCACTCAGTCGAGCGCTCGCGCATCGCTATGGCATTTCTTTCTTCGGCAGTTGTCTGCGTCCTTCTCGTGCATCGCATCGACCTTGCAATGACTGACCGCGCCGACGCCACACCGACGGATATTTACTGGATTCTCTTTCTTGCGTGGTACACCATTGTATGCGCTGTAACTACCGCTTATCTGTTCTGGCTCTGGCGAAACTGGGTACGTCATTTATCGGTCCGCAGTCCTCTTATGGACGGAATGGTCGCCAGTTTGTTTTTCTTCCACGGCTTGAATAAAAAAGAACGCATTGTCACCTATATTGCAACATTTTTCCTCGGGGGCGTTCCTTCTTTTTTTGCACTGCGCCTATCGACCGACACGCCGTTTCACTATACTCTTGCCTGCCTTCTTATCATTCCGGTTGCGCTCCTGACTCTGGGCGGAGCGTATTACGCAAAACGTTATTTTCTGCAGTCAGGAATCGAGAAAAAGCCGGAACAGATGTAACAGGTCATTGCGTTCGGTTTTTTCTGCGCATGCTGAATTCTCACTGCGGCCGATAAAAGAAAGCGGTTCAAGGGAAACTCTCCCTCCTGCATTGCTGTTCTGTATATATATTCACATGCGAAAAATATGCGAAAAGAAAAAATAATAGTTCTCTCTGCCGTTCTTGCCGATGTCATCGGATTCGGGATTGTCATTCCCATTTTGCCGTATTACGTGACGGCCTACGGAGCCCCGCCGTCTACGGTAACCCTTCTTTTCGCCGTCTTTTCCTTCTGCTCGTTCTTCAGCGCGCCATTTCTCGGGCGCCTGTCTGACCGGATAGGGCGCAGGCCGGTGATGATCCTGAGCATTACAAGCACGGCTGTCGGGTGGCTGGTCTTTGCCGGCGCACGCACGATTTGGTTGATGTTCCTCGGAAGAATCATCGACGGGCTGGCAGCGGGCAATTTTACCACTGCCCAAAGCACGATGGTCGACCTGGCAAAAGATGAAAAAGAAAGAACGAAAAATCTTGGCATGATCGGCGCTGCGTTCGGTATCGGATTTCTTCTCGGACCCGTTATCGGCGGCGCGTTGAGCAGGGTCTCCCCTGCATTTCCATTTTGGATGGCAGGAGCCCTCGCTGCTCTCAACGCATGCGCCGCCTTCTTCTTCCTGCCGGAAACGAACCGTCACCGCGAAACCGGAAAACCGTTCAGCTTCAATCCTCTCGCTCCGCTGCTGCGCGCTGCGAAAGACCGGAAACTCCGCCCTCTGTATTTTATATGGTCGTTCTTCGCTTTCGCTATTGTGACCGGGCAGTCGATTTTCGGATTGTATATGAAAGACACATTCGGATTCACAGCATTTCAGACGGGCATGACATTTACCGTAATCGGACTCATGGTTATTTTGAATCAGGGATTTCTTCTTCATAAGTTTTGGCTTGTAAAATTTTCCGAATCCGCGCTCGAAGTCTTCATGCTGGTCCTTCTGGCCGTCTCGACGCTGTTTTTTGCAAGCGGCAACCTTATCCTTTTCGCTCTCAGCCTCGATCGGCCTCGGCACCGGACAAGCGAATCTTCGCGTTGTTCTTACAAGTCAGGCTGCAGCGGCAGCGGACCCGATGCAGAAAGGCGAAACCCTCGGTATTCTCTCCGCTCTCATGTCCGCCTATATGGCAACGGCTCCCGTCCTTTCCGGTTTTCTCTTTGAACAAAACCGCATCTATCCGTATGTTCTTTCCGCTCTTCTTCTGCTCTTCGGTATCTATTACTCTGTCCGGTTCAGACAAAACACTGCGGCGGTTACGGAACAGGCATTAAATGCCGCCGGAGACATATAGACATCGACACGTCAATAGGTCTGCAATTTGGATGGGACAAAGCGGAACGGACAGCAGGGAATAAATCCGGAATGAAAAAAAAGACCGCCGCGCTTCCGGAGCACGGCGGCCGTGTGGACAGAATATTCTTCTTTTACTTATCTTTTATTTTTTCCAGCAGTTCTTTTGCTTCCGCTCGAAACTGATCGTCGTCTTCGTTCTGTTTCGAAAGCGATTGAATCGCCGTCAAATGTTCGCGGGCTTTTGCATATTCGTCCCGCTCGATGTAGGTTCGGGCGCAGTCGAGTCGATACATGATAAAATCGGGACGCAGCTCTATCGATTTTTCATAATTCGCAACAGCATCGTCGAGGTTCGCCCATCCCAGGCCGAGCGGCCAGCGGATAAATTTCGGCTTTTCGCATACTTTTGCATTTGTACGGCCAAGAACATAATATGCCGCCGCTTCTTTCGGATCGAGCGAAAGAGCTTTTTCGCAATCCGCTCTGGTTTGCTTGACAAGATCGATAGCATCCCAGATTCCCTTAAACAAAGCAATGCGGCCGCTGGTAATCGCCCTGCGCACATAACCCATTGCTTCTTTCGGATTTACCTCGATAGCCCTCTTGGCGTAGGAAAGAGACGTGTTGTACGTTTCTAATTGTTTTTGTTTTTCCGTATCGGTTTTCGCCGGCATATGCGCCCCGATATCGGCATACGTGCGGCTCAAACGCCAGAGGACCGGATACTTATTCTCGGCTATCGGCAATGCCTCAGTATACATCTGGAGCGCTTTTTGATTATCGAACACCTTCTCTGCAAACCGGTCACCCTCGGCAATGAGCGCAGACGCGGCGGAATCGGCGGAATTTGCAGCAACATGTGAAACGGAAAAAATGCCGAGGAAAAGAGCGAGGCCGAAGAGCTGAAGAATTTTTTGCACGTAATGACCCTCCATATAAAGTGAGATTGAATACTGGAAAACGCACACACTCGATAAAGCGTATCGGGAAACAATCAAGACTTTTGCGCCTGGACTCTTTTAATCTCGTCACGCAGCTGCGCTGCGTGTTCGTATTCTTCTTTGAGAATTGCTTCTTCAAGTTTTTTCTGAAGCTGTTCCAGCTGGGTCAGAGGTGCATTCGATTGTGCATCCGGAGCCGGTGTTATCGGGGCCTTCATCGTTTTGCTGTCCTCTTCTCCGCCTTCTGAAACAAAGGAAGCTTCTTCCATGACTTTTTCCGCAACAAAAATAGGAACGCCGTAACGAACGGCCAGTGCAATTGCATCGCTGGGACGTGAATCGATTTCCTGGGAATCGAGGTTCAACTGAGCGAAAAAGGTTCCTTCCCGAAGGTCGTTAATCGTCACATCGACCAGGTCTCCACCCAGAGAATCGATCAGGGTCTTCATGAGATCGTGCGTCAGCGGACGGGGCGGTTTGATATTTTCCATTTCAAGCGCTATCGATTGCGCTTCGAACGCTCCGATAATAATCGGCAAACGGCGTGAACCGTTTAATTCCTTTAAAATCAATGCGTATGCTCCGCCGCTTGCAGCGTTCGTGGAAAGACCGAGAATGTCGACCTGTACTTTTTCCTCGCCGGGCATGGATTATTTTCCCAGAACTTTTTTAAGTTCTTGTGTTAACGCCGGAACCACCTCAAATGCGTCGCCGATAATTCCATAATCCGCAATTTGAAAAATTGGCGCGTCTTTATCTTTATTAATCGCCACAATATACTTCGACGACGACATACCTGCAACATGCTGAATTGCACCTGAAACTGCAACTGCTATATAAAGGGCTGGAGCGACGGTTTTTCCCGTCTGCCCCACCTGTTCTGCATGGGGACGCCAGCCGGCATCGACAACAGCACGGGAAGCGCCGACAGCTCCGCCGAGAACGGAAGCAAGTTCCTCGATCATAGCAAAATTTTCCGGACCCTTCATGCCTCGGCCGCCGGTGACGATAATATCCGCTTCGGCCACATCTAATTTTCCGGCTGATTGCGAAACTTCAGTCGCAATCACGGTAAAATCGGCATCGGTCAGTGCTAATCTCTGCGGTCTCGACTTTCGATGTAGACCCGTCGCTTGCACCTGCGGCGAAGACATTCGGACGAAGAGTAATGACTTTGAACAGGCGAAACGATTTTCACATCGGCCAGCACTTTGCCGGCATACATGGGCCGCGTTGCAACGATTTCGCCGTCTTCGATTTTCAATCCCGTGCAATCTGGAGCAAGGCCGGCATCCAATTTTACAGCGACACGGGCGGAACATTCCTTTCCGAGCGCAGTTGCCGGCAAAAGGACCACATCCGACCTTTTCATTTTTTGCAATTTCGGCAATCACTCGTGCATACGCCGTTGCAGAATATTTATCGAGCCTGGGATGCTGAACGGCAAGAACCCGCTGTGCGCCGAACCCTCCGAGTTCCGCCGCTGCGGCCGGAACTTGAGCTCCTATGACGAGCGCTATCGCTTCACCGCCCGTTTGCTTTGCCAGTGAGCTTGCGGCGCGAACGACTTCCATAGTAACTTTTTTTATCGTGTTATCCCGTTGTTCTGCTACTGCCAAGATCTTCATTTTCTCTGCTCTTTATTTTTCATTACATTCGTATTTTTATTGAAAGATGACAATATCATTTAAATAACTTTTGCTTCATCGTGCAGCAATTGGACGAGCGCTGGAACTGCGGCTGCATCCGTACCGACGATTTTGCCCGCGCCTTTGGAGGCCGGCTTTTTCATCGATACTACAAGCACCCTCGACTGTACGGCTGCAGGAATTTTTTCCTCAATCGGCTTGCTCTTTGCCGCCATGATGCCTTTTAAGGCGGGATAACGCGGTTCATTCAATCCTTTTTGCGCAGTGAATACGGCAGGCAGCGATGTTGCAACCTTTTCGCGCCCTCCTTCGATTTCTCTTTCTGCAGTAACCGATGTGCCGGCTATTTCCAATTTGACCACAGCAGCTATCGAGGGCAAGCCGAGCATTTCCGCAACCATAGAACCGACAGCCGCACTGTCCCCGTCGACAGATTGCCGGCCGAAAAAAACCGCATCGGGCGAGAGTTCTTTCAGATAATCGGCAAGCGCACGGGCCACGGCAAATGAATCACGCGGTGTTTCGTCCTTTAACAGGACAGCTTTATCGACTCCCATTGCATACGCCTTCCGGAGGGATTCTTTATGCGCATCGCCCCCGAGGGAAACTGCAATAACTTCGCCGCCGTTCTTTTCCTTCAGCCGCAGACATTCTTCGACTGCAAATTCATCGTACGGGTTAATGCCGAATGCAACTCCCGTTTTATCTATTGTAGAAGCGCCGGATGCGACATTGATTTTTGCCGCCGTATCCGGGACATGATTGATACAAACTGCTAATTTCATGCTATTTTCATTTCTTTCATATAATGGACAAACATTGCCGCTGAATTCAAAGTATGAAAGATTTTGCTCACGGGCAAGCCCGCCAAAAGATGAATCATGATGGCGAAAGGCATTGGCCCGCGCAAAAGCCGGAAATCATGGCGGGCAGGCCCGCCGATAATATCAATCCGAATGATGGAGGGACGTACATTGGCGGGCAAGCCCGCCGATGAGAGAGAATAAAGAACCGGCGTGTCCAGTGACATTTATATGCTTCCGTCTGTGCCGGAGGCATTTCGCCGGTAATGCCCGTTACAGGCGGATAGAAATCCGCATTCATTTTTCACTTGACTTCTCCTTTAAATATTCGTAAACTTTACTATAGTAAAGTAAAACATGAACAAATCAAAAAACAAAGAAATCAACGATCTCTACAAAGCGGTTCTTAAGCTGGAATCGATCGATGAATGCCGCCGTTTTTTCCGCGACCTGCTCACAGAGAACGAAATCAAAGAATTTTCGGAACGCTGGAAGGTGGCGCAGCTGCTGGCAAAAGGCGTACCCTACAGCCGTATTGAAGAAGAAACAGGACTCAGTTCCAGAACCATAGCACGAGTCGGCCAATGGCTCAAACGCGGCAAAGGCGGGTATACGCTCGTGCTGAAAAAAACCGCCAAATAATATTTTTGCAGCCCGAAGGGGCAAGTTCCCCTGGGACAAGGCCGGCCTCAGTGACAGAGCTTATGCCGGGCAGCGCCCTTTTAACAATCACGCGATGGGAGTAGAACATGCTTGCAACTAACGGAAGAATGAAAATTGCCATCCAGCGCAGCGGCCGGTTGACCGAGGATTCGGTGAACCTCCTGCGCGCATGCGGTCTGTCATTTGAATTTCAAAAACAAAGTCTTTATTCGCCCTGCAAAAATTTCAACCTCGACATTCTTGCCATCCGGGACGACGATATTCCGGAATATGTCCAGGACGGTGTCGCTGATATGGGTATCGTCGGAGAAAATATCATACGCGAACGCAATGCAAAAGTCGAGATTCTGGAAACACTCGGCTTCGGCGGATGCCGCCTTATGATCAGCATCCCTCAGCGTTCCTCTATCAGGAAAATCGCCGACCTGCAAGGCAGCCGCATCGGGACGACATATCCTAATATTTTAAAGGGATTTCTGAAGACCAACAGAGTAAAAGCGGAAGTTATCGAGCTCAGCGGTTCCGTGGAACTTGCACCGAGCCTCGATGTCGCCGATACGATCTGCGACCTTGTTTCGACCGGTACGACGGCAAAAATGAGCGGTCTGAAACCTTTCTGTACCGTTATGGAATCGCAGGCCGTGCTGATCGCCAATCCGGTCATTCTCAGAGATAAGAAAAAAAGGCCGGATATCGACCGCCTCTCAATCCGGCTCCGCGGTTCGCTTGAAGCGCGGGGAAACGTTATCTCATGATGAACGCACCGGTTCAATCCGTCGGCCGCATCAAAGAAATTTTGCCGAGTTTGAAAAGTCCGACCATCGTTCCCCTGGCCGATCCGAATCTTGTTGCCGTCCATTCTGTCGTTGCGGAAGATGTATTCTGGGACGTTATGGAAAAATTAAAAAAAGCCGGAGCGACCGGTATTATCGTGGTTCCAATTGAAACGATTATTCAATGAACTTGTATCTGGAACATACTCTCGATGCCGGACAGCGTGCAGAACTTTTCAAAAGACCAAGCGATGCGGCATTCGGCGGCGGCGATGCCGTTCGTGAACTGTGCCTGAACGTCAAGATGCAGGGAGATGCCGCGGTTCGGAATTATACCGAACGCTTCGACGGCATCAGAATAGAAAATTTTCGCGTCCCGGAATCCGCAATTGTGCAGGCGGAAAATAACATATCCGGGGAATTCAAAATTGCTCTTGCTGCCGCGATTTCCAACATCAAGAAATTTCATTCCGCGCAGCAGCGCGTTCCATTGTTTGTGGAGACTATGCCGGGAGTTTTCTGCAGGCGGGAAATTCGCCCGATCGAACGGGTGGGACTGTATGTTCCGGCCGGTTCGGCGCCGCTTCCCTCTACTGTTCTCATGCTCGGCATCCCCGCAAAGCTTGCGGGCTGCGTCCGCATCGTTCTTTGTTCTCCGCCGAAAGCAAACGGTACTGTCGATCCATATGTTCTTGCTGCCGCTCGTGCAATCGGCATCGATGAGGTGTACAGCGCAGGCGGCGCGCAGGCGGTCGCCGCTCTTGCGTACGGAACTCAAAGCATTCCGAAGGTCGATAAAATTTTCGGCCCCGGCAACCGCTATGTCGCAGCGGCAAAACAATTCGTCTCTGCAGATCCTCAAGGAGCGGCAATCGATATGTTTGCAGGACCTTCTGAAGTTCTGATTATTGCCGACAGCGGTGCGGACCCGGAAATTGTAGCGCTCGATATGATTTCACAGGCGGAGCATGACCCGGATTCTCAGGCCGTGCTGGTAACCACAGACCCAAAACTTGCCGCGCAGACGATTGAAATTCTTCCTTCCATCACCGGCGGTTTTCCGAGAAAGAGCATTATAGAAAAGTCGCTGAAGAATTCTTTTGCATTTATTGCCGAAACTCAAGAGTCAGCGCTCCGATTTGCGAACGATTACGCGCCGGAACATTTGATACTCAATACAGCCGATGCAGAGTCGCTTGTCCCCTTTATCATAAATGCGGGTTCTGTGTTTTTGGGACGCTGCACTCCGGTAACTGCCGGCGACTATGCTTCCGGAACCAATCACACGCTGCCCACCGGCGGATCGGCGCGATGGTTCAGCGGATTGTCCCTGGAAAGTTTTCAAAAAACCGTGACCTTTCAAACATTGACGCAGAACGGCCTGCAGCAGCTCGCACCTTCCCTGACGGCTTTTGCAGATGCAGAAGGACTTCAGGCACACAGCGAAGCTGTCCGGCGCCGATTAACACTGAAATGACCATATGAATACAGATTCTCTCGTTCGGCCGAATATTCGCATGCTCAAGCCGTATCATTCTGCACGGCAGGATTTTCTTTCCGGCATACTGCTCGATGCCAATGAAAATTCCTTCGGCAGTACGCTGCCCGGCGTCGAACCCGCTTTAAACCGCTATCCGGACCCCTCTCAGCTGGCGCTGCGCAGCCGGCTTTCTGAACTCAACGGCGTCCCGGTGGACAATATTTTTGTCGGCGTCGGTTCCGACGAAGTGATCGACATTCTTATTCGTGTTTTTTGCGAACCGGAACGAGACTCCATTCTTCTTCTGGAGCCGACCTACGGCATGTACCGCGTCGCCGCTTCCATTCAAAATGCAAAAATCCGATCATGCCTTTTAACGAATAATTTTCAGATCGATGTTCCGGAGGTAAAGAAGGCATTCGACGCTTCCGTAAAAATTATTTTCTGCTGCTCCCCCAACAATCCGACGGCAAATCTTCTCCGGACGGATGATATCCTTGAACTGTGCACGCTGAACAGCATAGTTGTTGTGGACGAAGCGTATTTCGATTTTGCCGGGACACCGTCGCTGACGGTGCATATAGAAAAACATCCGAATCTTGTCGTCATGCGGACGCTTTCCAAGGCATGGGGGCTCGCCGGCGTGCGTCTTGGGTTCTGTTTTGCCGCTTTGAACATCATTTCGTATATGATGAAGGTCAAAGCGCCGTACAACATCAATGCGCTGACCGGCGCTGCAGCATTCACGGCGCTGGGAAATGTCCAGCTCATGCAAACGACGCTGGGCAGTATACTCAAAGAACGCCGCTGGCTTGCCGGACAGATTGCGAATTTGCCCCGCGTGCGGAATGCGTGTACCCTTCCGATGCGAATTTTCTCCTTGTCCGCTGCACCGGCGCATCGGAAATTTATTCCGCTCTTGCTGAAAAAAATATTATCGTGCGGAACCGCAGCACAGAACCGCTTCTGGAAAATTGTCTCCGCATTACCGTCGGTACGCATGAAGAAAACGAAGCTCTTGTCAATACGTGGAAGGAGATCATCAGATGAACGTCATTTTTCTCGACCGGGACGGAACGCTGATCGTCGAACCTCCTGATGAACAGGTCGATTCGCTGGAGAAGCTGGAATTCGTTCCCGGCATCGTTCAGGGGCTGCAGCTTCTGACGGCCTCGCAGTATGAACTCGTTATCGTGACAAATCAGGATAACCTTGGAACGGAGCGTTACCCGCAAGCCGCCTACGATCTGGTGCAGGGCAGGATGCTTGAAATTTTTCTCGGGAGAGGGAATCCATTTTTCGGAAACATTTATATGTCCCCACAACACGCAGAAAAATTGCGAATGCCGAAAACCAAAAATCGGCCTTCTGGCCGAATACCTCCGGACTAAAAAAATAGACCTTGAACATTCATACGTGGTCGGAGACCGGGAAACAGACGTTCAATTAGCGCGCGCAATCGGATGCAAAGCAATCCGGCTCTGCGGAGACGTGCAGACCGCCGCAGATTTTAAAACACAGAACGTTCTCGATGCATGCCGTTATATCATCGGGAAGGAGCGCAGCGTGCGGCTGGAGCGTAATACCAACGAAACGAAAATTTCGATTGAAGTATCGCTTGACGGCAGCGGTGAATACGAGACTTCCACCGGACTCGGTTTTTTCGATCACATGCTTGCGCAGCTTTCGCGGCATTCCGGCATCGATATGAAAATCCATGCTGCCGGGGATATCGATGTCGACGAACATCACACGGTAGAAGATACCGGAATTGCACTTGGTGAGGCCATTCGTCAGGCGCTCGGAAAAAAGCGGGGCATCAAGCGTTACGGTTTTATTGCTCCGCTGGACGAGTCGCTGGCTCAAACCGCAATCGATTTAGGCGGCAGGCCCTTTTGCTCGTTCAAAGCTGCGTTCCGGCGCGAACGTGTCGGAGAACTGCCGACGGAACTCGTTGAAGATTTTTTCCGCGCTTTTGCCGACGGTTTACGCGCCAATTTGCATATTACGGTCACCGGACGTAATGATCATCATAAAATCGAAGCGATTTTTAAATCAGTTGCACGTTCGCTCGGTCAGGCGGTCGAGCGAAAAGTGGGCGGCAGTTCAAGGATTCCATCGACAAAAGGAAAGCTATAAAAATGTTCAATGTGCTTCCGTGCTGCAGTTCAACGTTATGTAGTTATCCGGTTCATCAGTTTGTTAGTTCATCAGTTTACAGTTTGGAGTTTATCGTTTACCATGTTCAAATTTGAATCCCGCTTGCGCGGGACAACATTATTGGGCCTCCGGCTACTATTTACCATTTACTATTTACTGTTCTTAACATGATTGGAATCATAGATTACGACGCCGGTAATATTCGATCGGTAGTGAATGCCTTAAGCCGGCTTGATGTTCAGTATATTGTTTCAAACGACCGGAAAGAACTATCGAAAGCTTCCAAAATTATTTTACCCGGAGTGGGGGAAGCGCGCAGCGCCATGGATTCCCTCCGTGCTGTCAAGCTCGACCAGTGGTTGAAGGAACAAACGGTCCCGTTTCTCGGCATCTGCCTCGGTATGCAGGTTTTATTCGAGCATTCCACCGAACGCAGCACACCGTGTTTCGGACTCATCGGAGGAACCATACAGCAATTTCAACGGATCGGCAGCAGCGCCGAAAGTTCCGCATATGGGATGGAACAATGTCGCACTCAGAGGAAAAACTCCCCTCTTCAACGGCATATCATCCGATGAATATTTTTATTTCGTTCACTCGTATTACGCACCGCTCGTTCCTGCGGCCATCGGCACCACCGAATATGGAATGACATTTACATCGGCGGCGCAAGAAAATAATTTTTACGGCGTTCAGTTTCATCCGGAAAAATCCGGACAGGCCGGATTGCGTCTTCTTAAAAATTTTGTGGAACTATGTTAGCTATTCCTGCAATCGATATTTACGAGGGCCGATGCGTCCGTCTGCAGCAGGGCGATTACAGCCGTCAGACGGTTTATGCCGGTTCCCCGTCCGAGGCCGCCCGTCAATTTGCGGATGCAGGAATATCTTTTCTGCATGTCGTCGATTTGCAGGGAGCGAAGGAAAAAAAGATCGTGAACTGGGATTCTCTCAGTTCGGTTGTTTCCGTTCCCGGCATCGCCATCGAAGTCGGCGGCGGAATACGGACAAGCGACGACATCCGGCGCTTGATCGATCTCGGTGCGCAGCGCGTCATTATCGGCAGTGTTGCGGCAAAATCGCCGGAACTGGCGGAATACTGGATTCAGCAATTCGGCAATGAACGCATCGTGATCGGCGTGGATGTCAAGAACGGCTCCATAGCGGTCAGCGGATGGCTGGAAGACGCACAGCGAGAGCCGGTGTTTTTTCTGCAGGACATGATCAAGCGGGGCGCATCGACTTTTATCTGCACTGACATTTCCAAGGACGGCATGCTCCAAGGTCCAAATGTCGAATTCTACAAAGGTCTGACGGCAGCATTTCCAGCGGCTGCAATTATTGCATCCGGCGGTTTCGCTCGCGCCGCAGACCTCGTTTCCCTCCTTGCATCGAAAGTACAAGGCGTTGTGATAGGCAAAGCGATATATGAAGGAACGATTTCGCTGGAAGAAATTAAAAAGTTCAACGAGCAGTAAATAGTGAATAGTAAATGGTAAATAGTAGCCGGAGGCCCAATAATGTTGTCCCGCGCAAGCGGGATTCAATTTGGAGAATAGTAAATAGTAAACAGTGAATAGTGAATTGTAAATTATAAACAGAAAGACCGAATAACTCAACAACTTTAAAGCAACAACGAACGACGAACCACGAACCAAGCACGAAGAACTAAAAAAATATGTTAACCAAGCGAATTATACCGTGTCTTGATGTAAAAAACGGACGGACCGTTAAGGGAACGAATTTCCTCGATCTGCGTGATGCAGGAGATCCGGTAGAACTTGCCGCGCGGTATTCCGATGAAGGAGCGGACGAACTTGTGTTCCTGGACATCAGCGCAACCCTGGAGGGACGAAAAACTTTTTTAACGATGGTCGAAAGGGTCGCTGAAGCGATTCAGATTCCGTTTACCGTCGGAGGTGGAATCGGTACAGTCGGCGATATTTCACGCGCACTGAATGCCGGAGCAGACAAAGTATCGCTGAACTCCGCCCCGCTCGCGCGTCCGCAGTTTATCGACGAAGCGAGCAAACAGGTCGGCGCGCAATCGGTCGTTGTAGCCATCGACGTCAAACGCTCCGGCGGCGGATGGACAGTCTGGACGAAGGCAGGGACAGAACCGACGGGACTCGATGCGCTTTCATGGGCCGCCGAAGCGGTTCAGCGCGGAGCAGGCGAGCTGCTCGTCACGTCCATGGACAGGGATGGAACGACAAGCGGATACGATACGGAACTGCTCATAAAATTGTCGGAGATCATTTCCGTTCCGGTCATTGCCTCCGGCGGAGCGGGAACGATGGAACATCTCCGGGACGCCATTACAGTCGGCCGCGCCGACGCTGTCCTTGCTGCAAGTATTTTTCACTATAAAACGATCGCAATACGAGAGCTGAAACAATTTCTCCGACTCAACAATATTCCGGTACGGTTATGATTGAACAATTGAATTTTAAAAAAATGGAAGGACTGGTTCCCGCTGTGATACAGGATGCGCGGACGGGACAGGTTCTCATGGTAGGATTTATGAACAAAGAAGCCGTGCAAAAAACCGCCGGCGAAAAAAAAGTCACATTCTGGAGCAGGACAAAAAAACGGCTGTGGCAAAAAGGCGAGACTTCGGGAAATTATCTGGAGGTCGTTTCGATGCACAGCGACTGCGATACGGATGCCTTGCTGATTAAAGCGAACCCGCACGGACCGGTCTGTCATACAGGATCGTTTACATGCTTCGGCGAGAATGAACTGCCGCAAGGGATACATGTACTGGCGGAACTTGAAAATATTATTGCAGACCGGAAAAAAAATATGCCGGAAGGCTCCTATACGTCAAAACTCTTTTCAGAGGGAACGGCGCGTATCGCACAAAAGGTAGGCGAAGAAGGAGTGGAAACCGCTCTCGCAGCGGTTCAGAATGATAACCCGAAACTTGCGGAAGAAACCGCCGATTTATTATATCATATGATCGTCCTGCTCCGGCAGCAGAACATGTCCCTCGCCGATGTTGCGGATGTACTGCACAAAAGAATGAAGTAAAATTATTCTTCCGCTATGAATTCGTGTCCGGCTTCCTGCAGCACCTTCGTCACCTCAGCAAGAAGCTCTTCCCGGAAGAAGATGTAGATGGTATTGAATGTCGAAACCGCCCTCACTGCAATACCGGCGGCTTGAAGCGGATCTGTCAGGGAGGCGATAATGCCTGCTTCGGTAAAATTAATCTCCGTCGCAATGCGGATGCTCCGGAAACCGATTTCCTCCTGAACATTGTTAGGAGCCATAAACTCAGGCGAGATGACGGTCAACTCGTCGTCCGTCCGCATCACGAAACACATTTCGCCTTTTGCAAAAACAGAAGGCAGTTCTGCAAACTGGGGAAGTTTACTGTAACAGAATTTGTCTTCCAGCAGAAAGAGTTTAAGTCTTTTCATTATCATCGATCATCCCGCATTCTTATTCGGAAAGTTACAATTCTTCTTCTTATCCCGCAAGAAAAATATCGAATTTCTTGCTTTTGTTGATATTTTTTCATTAAAGCTTGCGAAATTTCTCTTTTAATTCTGTGATCTGGGTCTCAGACAATCCTGACGGGTCATATCCGGCGCTGCGGCAAAGCAGGTATAACTGTGCCGATTTATTCATAACATCGATGATGTCAAACGCGGTCTGAATGTCCCAGCCGGCGGCCAAACAGCCGTGTTTTTGCCAAAGAAGGAGAGAATCTGAGTGGAAACCCTTCAGCGTTTTGGCCGCTAATTCGCCGCTTCCCGTCATTTCATACGGAATCAGAGCTATTCCGTATGGGTTAGCAACCGATGCCTCCGGATACATCTTATAAAGGATTTCATTCAATTTCCGTTCATCGGTGCATTCCGGAGCATGCATCAATGCGATAAGTTCGGTCGGATGTGCATGAAGAAGAGCCCGGGCCGGAGACTTTCTTTGACGAAGAAGACTATGAAGAGCGAAATGCGACTGCAATTCCGAAGTCGGAAGAATGTCCTTTTTTCGAGAAGCATCATGAATACGATAATATCCGCTGCCCTGTTCGTTGAGAGAAAGGAGCAACAGTGTGTCCAGCGGTCTCTCCGCAACATCCCGCATTCGTGTGCCGGTTCCGGTTACTAAAAAAAGAGAATTCTTCAATTCCGGATATGCCGTATCGATTGACGAAAACCGGTTCTTCCGAAATGCGCTTTTCGAAGGTTTAATCGATCCTGTTATATCGACAGAGATATTTCCCGCGCTGCTTTCTGCCCATCCCCGTTCCCATAAAATCCGCGCAACGGCAGAGATGTCTTTAATATGTTCTTTGAGATTCAAGATCTTTAGTTCTAAGTTCTTAGTTCTTGGTTCTTAGTTCTTCGTGCAGATGTCTAACGTTCAATGTGCTGCGGTTCAAAGTTATTCAGTTATCCGGTTTATCTGTTTATTTGTTTATCTGTAGAACTTCCGCACGAAGAACCAAGCACTACGAACTCTTTTATTGACCATTCACTCATAGCTTTTCTCTTAACATCTCATCCGGCGATGACGGCGGATTGGCTTCAATGCGCTGCGCTTCGGAAACAGCCAGGGCAGTAATGTTCACAATCTCATTGACATCCGAACCGGGAGCCATCAGGTAGACAGGTCTCCGGATACCGAGCAGCAGCGGACCGACCGGAGTAGCGCCGGCAAGTTTTGCCAGCAGTTTATAGGAAACGTTCGCCGATGCAAGTCCCGGGAAGATAAGCACATTCGCATCACCTTTGATAGCGCTCATCGGATATAATTCGTTCGCTATATCGGGACTCACGGCGGTATCAGCCATCATCTCGCCGTCGACGATAAGATTCGGCGCTTTCTTTTTTATGATCTGTACCGCACGGCGGACTTTTTCCGTCATCGGATGCTGCGTGCTTCCGAAGTTGCTGAACGACAAGAGAGCGACTTTCGGTTCGATGTTGAGATACATCGCTTTCTCTGCCGTGAGCAGGGCAATTTCGGCAAGATCCTCCGCCGACGGTTCGATGTTGACTGTCGCATCGGCAATCAGGATGGTCCGGTTTTTAAAGATCATCATATACATGCCCGCAATTCTGTTCACACCATGCCGCTTGCCGATAATCTGCAATGCGGGACGTATCGTTTCCGGATACGGCCTTGTCAGGCCGGAAATCAAGCCGGCCGCATCTCCCATCTCCACCATCATCATACCGAAGACATTGTAGTCGAAGCGAAGCGTATGCTGGGCTGTAGCAACGGTCATGCCTTTTCGTTTTCGCATTTCATACAGCGCATCCACGTATTCCGTCAGGCGCGGATATTTCCGCGGCCGGATAAATTCCGCACCGGCCAGATCGAGGCCCAGTTCTTCGATGCGCTTCTGCATCGAACTGAAGCTGCCCAGGAGAACGGGCTTTGCGATCCCATCGTCCAGCAGGATTTGCGCTGCACGCAGAACTTTATCTTCGTCCCCTTCGGGAAAAACGATCCGCTTCGGATCGCTCTTTGCTTTATGAATGAAGAACCGCATCACTTCGCGCGATTTGCCGAGACGAGCTTCCAGGCTGTCCCGGTATGCCTCAAAATCTTTCAGCGGGGTCCGTGCAACGCCGGTCTCCATAGCAGTTTTTGCTACAGCTATCGTTTCGTTAAACAGCACGCGCGGGTCGAACGGTTTCGGAATGATATATTCCTTGCCGAACTCGACACTTTTAACATTGTATGCTTTTAAAACAGAATCGGGAACATCTTCCTTTGCCAATTCTGCGAGCGCATGCGACGCTGCAATTTTCATCTCGTCGTTGATCGTCGTAGCCCGCACATCCAGAGCTCCGCGGAAAATAAATGGAAATCCGAGAACGTTGTTCACCTGATTCGGATAATCGGAACGGCCGGTGGCCATGATAATATCGTCCCGGGCGGAAACAGCTTCGGGATATGTGATTTCGGGATCGGGATTGGCCATAGCGAACACGATTGGTTTGTCCGCCATCGTACGGATTATTTCCTTTGTTAAAATTCCTTTTGTCGAAACGCCGCAAAAAACATCTGCTCCTTTCATGATATCGGCAAGCGTCCGGGCATCTGTTTCGGAGGCAAAATATTCTTTGTATGAATTCATTCCTTCTTTTCTGCCTTTGTAGACCACGCCTTTCGTATCGACTAAAAAGATGTTCCGGTGTTCCACGCCGAGTTTTTCGTACAACCGCGCACAGGCGATACCGGCAGCACCGGCTCCGCTGAAAACGACTTTTACCGTATTGATTTTCTTGCCCTGAATTTCAATCGCGTTGATCAAAGCAGCCCCGCTGATAATGGCTGTCCCGTGTTGATCGTCGTGAAAGACCGGTATGTTCATAGTTTTTTTCAGAGTCTCTTCGATATAGAAACATTCAGGCGCCTTGATATCTTCCAGATTGATGCCTCCGAATGTCGGTTCGAGCAATTGCACCGCTTTAATAACTTCGTCCGGATTATGCGTATTTAATTCAATATCGAAGACGTCGATGTCCGCGAAACGTTTGAAAAGAACTCCCTTCCCTTCCATCACCGGTTTTCCGGCAAGCGCGCCGATATCGCCGAGTCCGAGCACGGCTGTTCCGTTGGATACCACACCCACGAGATTCCCCTTGGATGTATATTTATATGCGTCGTCGGGATTTGCATAAATTTCGAGACATGGTTCCGCAACGCCGGGCGTGTATGCGAGCGACAAATCGCGCTGGGTCTGACACGGCTTTGACGAAACGACCTCTATTTTCCCCCGTCGTCCGAGAGAATGATAATCGAGAGCTTCCTGTTTGCGCACCATAAAACCTCCGTCGGGAAATATTCTTTAAAAATAAATTTGTGGTAGAGTATAAGAAGGAATATAAAGGAATGCAAATGAGGGAATTAATCACAGTGATAGAGCATTTGACATTTATTGCGGTTTTTGGTAAGTTTTGGGGTCTTACAGATTAGATAACTATTGTTGAGTTTCAACTGCCAAACATCCAAAATAAGCGACCAGTTTACGCAATATTCATATTCTAGATTATGGATTTAGAATTTATCCAACATTGTATCAAAGAACATCATGTTCGGTGGACCTACCATGTCAATATGCGGCTTGAAGAAAGATTTATTTCACGCGATGAAATAGTACAGGCAGTTGAAAGCTATGAAATTCTCGAGGATTATCCGGATGATAGATATTTACCAATTTGTCTTCTCTATGCAGAGACCGATAGAAGTAAATTTCATATAGTTGTTGCACTTGATTACGATGACCATTCTAATAATTATTATTACAGCATACCGGCCTTCTTTAGAGAAGTGGAATAATGAATTGAAAACAAGGAGAAAACTATGAAATGTCGTCAATGCGGCGGTACCATGCAAAATATCATTGCCGATCTGCCGTTTAAAACCAGAAATTCGGCAGTAGTCATAATCCGTGATTTACCTGTGCTTCAATGCGGTTCTTGCCGCGAGTATGAGTTGGAAGATGAGACTATGAAATATGTTGAAATGAAACTTAGCTCATTAAGCAATTCCACGGAATTGGAAATTTTACGTTATGCTGTTTGAGGCCGCTTGATGATCATAACTTTATATTGATCTTTCAACACCGCACTCCCGCCTCAATGAGACGGGAGTGCGCCGTATAAACTAGACCTGTCCTCTCCGCATTTCAAGCTCGCCGCGTATTTCTTCGCATCTTTGTTTTGTCAGCGAAAGCTTTGAAATAATGAATATTACAAGAAGCAGACCCGCAATAGGTATACTTGCAAGCATTGCACGGATCCAAAACACTGTGTCCGCGGATTGCACTTTGAGAGAAGCATTGTATCCCGACCATTGAACAATAGAAAGGGCAACAACTCCGCCGAGAGAATTGCCAAGTTTTAAAATGTACGATCCACAGGCGGTAAAGGAACCTTCCCGGCGAATGCCTGTCGTGTGCTCATCATAATCGATGACATCCGCGCCGATTGATCCGTGAAGCATCCAGAGACCGGCAGCAGCAAGTCCCATAATTCCGGAGGCAATTGTTTGGAGCCAGGGTATGAGAGGTGTATAGAGAAACCACGATCCGCCGTACCCAAGGATGCCGATCGTAGCAGCACTCATGACCGCTCTCTTCTTGTCTGTTTTGCGGGCAACCCAGCCGAGAAGCGGCGCTCCAAGAAATCCTCCGACCATGAAAGAAACACCCATCCAGAAATTCCAGTTGTCGCCGTTGATTGCATTCCCGCCGCAAACATAATAAACAGTTGCAAAATATCCGAGAGAACCGACCATACTCGTGCCAAGTGTAAACGCGGCGCCGTACCCCATGATGATCCTAAACGGTTTACATTTCAAAGTTTCGTATAATGATGATTTCAGAGATATTCGTTCCTTTGTTTTCACGACAACTTTTTCGTAATAACGCTCTTTGACTCTAAAGAAGATGATGATGGAAAAAATTGCCATCACTACACCGAGAATACAGGTATAGACCTGCATTCCTTTGAGTGTATTTTTACCGACTATGGTACCGGGGAGAAGGAACCACGAAAGATTGGTAAACCGAAGCGCATAGAAATTTGCGACCTCAAATATTTTCTGCATTGATCCTTTGTACGTCATCACAGATGTTCGTTCTTCATAGTCGGGAGTCATTTCCGCCCCAAGGCTGTTATATGGTACCGTATACAGAGCCATAATGGGGATATAAATGAGCGATGATGCCATCATGTACCAAAAAACGACAGAGAGACCAAGAAACGTATGATTTGCCCACGAAGGCGAGACAAGGAAGAGCATCGGGAGACCAAGACCGGCGGCAATTCCGGCGAATAAAATAAACGGACGTCTGCGGCCATGCTTAGAACGGAAGTTGTCGGAAATCCATCCTGTAATAGGATCGGAGATGGCATCATAAATTCTGATAAGCGTCAATGCAAGACCAACGAGCCATGGATCGACACCCAGGTAAATAACAAATACTGCACTTGCAACTCCGGGATAAAGCCAGAACCCCCACATATCAAGGGCGGTTCCCAAGCCGTACGATATCTTGGTTAACACGGGCAGGCGGTCGCGGATGGTGCCGCCTGTCCTTTTCAAAATCGTTTCTTGTTCCATTGCTTCTCCTTAATTGAATTTGATGAGACCATAGGAATATGATACTTTTTTCTTAGAATATCTTTAAAAATATTCTGTTTTAAATCTGCATGCAGTCTCAGTAGCCGCGACCGCTGGTCGCGGAATACTCCGACGTCACCCGCCTGAATGACTGCGTCATCAGTCGGCGTCGCCGCAATGCGGGCAGGACGCCGACGGCTACAAAAGGATAAATAAAAAATCTATTGTCTTTTTTTTCCGTATCTTCACGTATGACTGGAAAAACTCTAACGCTTGTGCCAATCGGCGCAATCAGCACTCCTTTTCTTTCCAAGTACGTTGCACCGCGGCAGCCGGCGTCGGCTCCTGAGAAACGCATCGGCGTCATTACGCTCGATGGAGGACAAAATTTTGAGCAGGCGCTGCAAGACTTAAAGGAATTCGACTATATCTGGATCCTTTTTTGGTTCGACCGTAATACCAACTGGAAGCCGAAAGTGCTTCCTCCGAACAGCGGCAGAGTCAAGCGGGGACTTTTCGCCACGCGCTCTCCGCATCGCCCTAATCCGATAGGGCTTTCCCTTTGCAAACTTATCGACATACGCGGACGCCGCATCAGGATCGAAAACCCGGACATGCTGGACGGCACTCCCGTTCTGGATATCAAACCGTACATTCCGCATGCGGAAGCTTTTCCAGATGCCCGTTCCGGATGGATCAGTAAAGTCAACGAACGATCCGCTCCTTCTTACCGGCTGACTTTTTCTCCCGAAGTCAAGCGTCATTTTAAAGAGATCGGCGCGAAAGAAAGCCGAGAATTACGGGCATACATTACCGGTATCCTGACCTGCGATCCATTTCCGCATCCCTACCGCCGCATCAAAGTGATGCAGGACGGAACATCGGTCATAGCCGTTCGGCGCTGGAGATTTACATTTACCATAAAGGGGAAAAACATTAGAGTAACAGGAGCATTTCACAATAATCAATAACCAACGAACGACGCCAAACTGCCTTATTCTTTGTAAGCAATATTGTTTGCCTCCAGCCAATCTCGTGCAATCTTTTCCAATGCATTCTGCCTGAAGGAAAACCATTCCTCACGCAGGACAAACCGCTCGACTGCTTCACGAAACCGCTGGAACGCACCTTTACCCCGGATAGAATTCAGTAATATTTCCCGCTGTCCGGCGTTCTCGACAGTATAGCAGAACTCTTCCATGATAGACCATTCATGAATATCGAATGAGTCAGGAAGACGAAGTCCGTTTTCAGATTTCAGAAGTCTGCGTACCTTTTCGATGTGTTCCTTTTGCCAATCCGGGACAAAATCAGGATTCGGGTCTTCGAGAGTGATTTCGTCATCATCAGTGACCAAAAGAATCTCTCCCGTTTCGGGATCGAGTATATTTTCCGATGTCTGGCTAGACATCTCTAAAGCTTCAACAACATCATGAAGTGAAACGACAATTGCCATGGTTGCCTTTCTTTACAATATAGGGATGGACGCTTCTGATCTTTCTGCGGCGGTAAGCTTTGCCGCTTTAAAACTTCGGCCCCAACCAGCCGGAGATTTGAATAATAAAATGTGCGAACCATACGGCAGACTTGTCTCCTGCATTGTAGCAGCGCTGCAAAGCGGCAACACGTGTGCTCGTTTCCACTTCAGTTCATCCGATCAACTTCCCAAACCCGTAATAAACCTCTGCCCGTCATGTGCCGTTTTTGGCGTTTTCTACAGCGGGAATTTATTTTTTGGCAGAACCGTCCGCCGTATGCCGCCGAAGGCATCACTTATGATGGCGCCCTTCAAAATTGTTCAGCATCTTTCACAATTAAGCTTAGGGAGGGAATATTCTTCCCTCCCATCTTGCTCCCATAGATTTTCGTAATTGATAGACATATAATTCGATTGCAATTCTTCTCCAGGTCTACTTCATTGCCGAGACCATTGCACTTCCCGCCATCTTCACGATGATTCCGACCATTTCAGAAAGTGCAGCGCTATACTTGGCGGCATCCACGGTGTTACTCTCTTTGCCGCTGACATCGTTTGCCGTTGTGAATGGTTTTTTGAGCGCAATAGTGGTCGCATGTTCATATTCCATATGAGCAAGTTCTAAATCGGCCAACGGGCCCATGTCAAGTGTGATATTAAACGTACTGATGACTGGCTCGCCTTCCTTTCCTTTGGCGATGTAAATGAATATCTCTGCAACGGCATCCAAACCTTTGTCCTTTGCGATATGCGCTTTAAAGGATTTGATGGAATTGCTCTTGGACAGCGCCGCGAACACACTCCCCATGCCCGCATGCACGGGCAACAGTCCTAAGCCATCCACGGACAGCTTGATGGTGCTTACGTTCATGCTGCGCTGAAATACTCCGCCGGTATATCCGCCGCCCTCAGCCTCGGAGGCAAGTTCGAGCTTCTTATATCCCGAGTCATTGCCCATCGTGTCCTTCGGAAGAAACTCAAAGCCGCTCTTTGTAAGTTCTCCGGTGACGAGATCATAAGTCATCTGGACTGCATTCTTATAAAAATCGCCAGAGAACTTAATGCCTTCCGTTCGAGTTTCATAAGCGCTTTCTTGAAGCTCTTTATTCTGGAAGAATTCTACGTAGAACTCAAGAATACCGATTTTTTTGACGTTGAATTTCTTCAGGTACTTCTCTCCGGAAATGTCGATGTAATCTTCACTTTGTTTGGCTATCTTTTCCGGCGTATCGAAATCTTCCAGGTTGAGAACGACCGCCTTTCCGGATGCCTTTTTATGCTTTTGTGCCTGGCTCACGCGAGTGAAGCCAAGGACCATAAGAAACATCGCCAATACAACGAATAGCTTTTTCATATTCCCTCCTTGATATGGTTAATTAATTTGTGGTGGAGCAAGTACTGTATTGGAAAAAGATTATTTCCCGGTATATCAAAAAACATTTTCAAATCATTTGGACTTAAATAATCAGAAACAACCGTCTATGTCGGGTTTGAGATCGTTTTCAATGATTCCGGTATGAAAAAGTAAAACTTCCATCTCCAAAAATGGAAACAAATTCATTTGCAAAGCGCTCTTTATGCCTGCCCACTCTGCCGTTCGGGCTAATCCCGGATTGAAAAAACTCTATAAACATCTTTATCGCGAAAAGTAAAGATAATGAACGGATTCATTGCTATCACTCTTACATCGTTCTTACTCTCATGCACACTCTCTGGAAAACGAATTCCAGCGCCGTTCCAATAAAATGATATTGTATGCCATGAGGCCCGCCTGCCATAGCATATAATATGTGCGGCGGGCAGGCACAGTGCCGCGAAAATATTGACATTTCTATCAATGAAATACAATATTTATTTAAAGTGGCACTATAAATATTCCCGATACAAACTTTATCATTATAATTGAATTGAGATTGTCAATCGTTGTCAAGCATTCGCTCATTATCATTCATTTGCCGAAAGTATGGATTTTCAGGAATATTCTCTTTTTCCCCTGGTTTTGATCGCCGTATCATGTTTGGCAGCCGCGCACAGATTGATACAAGTTGATGTCATGTCTACAATCCAAAATTGATAACTGCATGAATCACGAATCCATTATTTGTATGCGTTGGTATGTCTCCCGGCACAAAGCTGTTAATTTCAGCTTTCATTTACTCTCCCCGCTCCCTTCAACATGAAAAGGTACTGAGGAGGAGGCAGTGCGCTCTTGAATTGACTTCATAACAGAACGGATACGTTCCTGTACTTTTTTGTAATCAACTTTTTCCCAACTTTGAAGAAGCGGTACATAGCGGGCATCACCGCTTATGCGAATCTTCTCGAGGAGCAGGAATATCATAACTCGATTGCGATCCTTCAAATCGCTAAAATCATATTCTACCTGACCGCTTTCCACAATATGATGGAATCGCTCCCATAACTCATCTGCGTATGTTCCTTTTTCAATTTCCCAGCCAGCCGGTGAGTAGACCAACAATGGAAGCCTGCCGTCATATTCATAACGGAGGAAATCATGCACAATAAGCCAGTCGATTTTGCCTAAGACCTCTTCGTTTGACAATTCACGGAAATAACCGTATGCGGGGCTTCTCTCGAGATGGAATTCTCTGACTTTTTTCTCTTTCGATCCTTTGAGTACTCGGCACAGGAGCGTACGCCCGCCGTGTGCTATAAGATCATCTGCGCCTCGAAGTATCATTTTGATTTGTTCCGGCGGCAGGGTCTTTACCTCTTCAGGATGAAGATGTACTGGAGTTCTTGTAATTTTTCTGCTCATAATCACTGAAGCGCACGGTTAATACATTCTGCATTGAATAAAATAATCTCTTCTTCGATAATTTTCCGCCTGTTGATCTGTTTCCACTCGATAGATTATCGGCTATCGTTTTAAGGGTCATGTGCGACTTTTGCATTTCCCGCTTTTTGGATTCCGCTCTTTTGTATACAAAATCCAGGCAAGCGGGATTCTGGAAAGCGGAACCGTTCATTTTAGCAGGAATTCACTTTATGGCGGGTTTACCCGCCGTGATTCACCTTATGGCGGGTTTACCCGCCGTGATTCACCTTATGGCGGGCTGCCACATATTGACAATGTATATTCATTGTAGTATTTTTATTTATGAACATCATTTGGGATGAGGGGAAAAACAGAAAATTAAGAAAAGAACGACAGATTTCGTTTGAAGAAATCGAATCATTATTATTGGCAAAGAAATATATCGAAATAATGGGACATCCAAAACATCCTGGCCAGAGAGTCTTTATACTTCCAATAAAAAGATACATTCATGTTGTACCGTTCGTGTTAGATGACAACAGCAACATTATTATGAAGACTGCACTCCCAAGTCGAAAATTTCATAAAATATACGGATATAAAATCGATGAAAACAAAACTTGATAAATACGAACGAGAAATCGAAAGATCCGCCAACGCCTACGGTCCCGTATTGAGAAAAGAAAGGGATAAAATAGAAGGTGTTTTGGATCGCATACGAAAAACGCGAAACATAAATATTCGCCTTTCTGAATCCGTTTTGGAACAGCTCAAACGACGTTCCCGTGAAGAAGGAATTCCTTATCAAACACTTATTTCGAGCATATTGCACAAATTCGTTACTGATCGTCTTGTAGATGAGGCAGCAATACGAAAAACTATGAGGATACTTCATTCTAATCAGTAGTCCCCTTTCACGCTACTGCTCGTAAAATCGCCGTCATCTATTACCGCATCATGACCAAAGGTCTTGCCTTCGTCGAGCATGGCATCGACCTCTTTCAACAAAAATTCTGCCACAGGCATCACTTCGTGAAAAGAACAACAATTACGATTCTTACATAAAAAAGCAAAATCTCTTGGGTTCCAGTTAATCTCAGTGTGATGTCATTAGTAGCCGTTGGTTAGGCGGCTTTTCCCTTGCCTCGATGAACTATTGTTTCTTCTCGGACCTTAGTTGCAAGCAATATCTTTAACATTGATTGATATGGCACGTCCTGCTTATTTGCCAACACTTTGATCTCTTCGATTAGCGATTCAGGTAGTCGTATTGAGATCGTTCTGCTTGTTGCTTTTAAATTTGGCAAGCGAATTGGCTTGGCCTTACTCCAATCCAAATAGTCTGTTGACTCATTCTTTGACCAGAACAGTCGCTCTTCCGCTTCAGAATTAAATTTTGGTATTTTTTTCTTTTTGATCATTGTATACATTCCTTTCTTTCCGGCTCATTTCTCTTGCAGAGATAATTCTAATTTTCTCTTTGCGTAGAGTAAACGAAACAAACAGTAAACGGCCATTATTTGTATGCCCAAGCGCATGATATCTTTCTTCTTTCCCCGAATGCTTGATGTCTGGCAAAATAAAAAGTGGTTCATTAAAAAATATATCTTCGCATTCTTGCCACAAAACTCTATGTTTTGTCCAATTTTTTGATCTATTTCCCTCGTCCCATTCAAATCTGTATATTTTGAGAAGCTCTTTCATGGTGTATATATTGAATATATACTTTTCACAATCAAACGCAACTATTGTTTTCTGGTATTGCGGAAAAGCCATCGCAGTAGGGACGCCGATTGCTCGACACCCCCTGCACGGATCCCGGCGTGCGGTATTTCCGCACCGGGCTCCTCAGCAACACTCGCTTCGCCTTCTTCGCTATTCCCTGCAGTGAGGTTCGCATTGGTATCCGGTTTTTCATGCCCGGCCTATGTTTCCTTTACAGACTTCGTGTTGTTGTGAGTCCCTTCCCCTTGTTCCCTTATACTGGAACGTGTGAACGGCTCTCCCGTTCTCTGAGTACTATGGACTCATCTGACTCCCTATGATCTTCAGCTCACTACTTGGTCTTTCGCGTTGGCTTACCTTGCGTCCATCGGTTCTGGCTCCGGCCTACCTCCGTTTCCGGGTTTCCCCTTCCGTGGCTCATTATCCGTATGCCATCCGACGGTCAAGGAACTCACAGGGTATCCCAAGTTCTTTGTCGTTTCTTTCCATGCGTACCGCGCTCTCTACTCCGGCAGACCCTCGGAGGTCTCACCTGTTACGACCTCTCTGTATTGGCTTCTGGTTCAGTGACACCATCGCCATCTGCTTTATTAGTTTTACGGAGCTATATCAAGCTTCACAATGTGCGGACACCCTTGCGGTCTGCATGATTCTCTGTCTACGCTTCAGTTATGTCATTGCTTTCACTCCTGCAAGACTCGATATGGGTGGCTGGTTTTGCCTTACCCAACAGGGACTTGCACCCTGTAAGAAACGACAAGCTTCTTAGCGCACACTCTTTCCTTTTTAAAATGGTTAGGTTGCGTTTTGCCGATGACGTATGATAAATAATTTGTGATATCTTTTATTTGGCATTTGTACCCTTTGCTAGCCGAGATAATGCAGTATATGCATTATAATAAAATTGCGACTCGCTCTCGTAATTATATCCAAGGCTATTAAAGATATAGTGGAAATGTTCCCTGAAGAGCTTGTCTATAATGTCATTCTTTGAATAATTCTTCAAGAGTAATTCAACAATTTCCGCGGTTTCTCTTAATAAAAACAATTCAGGAGAAACTTTTTGAACCGAGATGGTAAAGGCGGTTGCTAATCGATCCTTAAAGAACTGATAAACTTCTTCTTGACAAAGGGGAGAATCAAAAATATAGCAATCCACTCGATTTTCATTTGAACGATTAATAGGCATAAATGCTTTGCATTTGCCATTCTTTTGAAGTGTTCTTGCAGAATCTCTAAGTAATTCAAGTAGCTGGATCGAATCACAGTTATTGAGAACGGACATGATTATATAGTGTTCTGAGGACATAACGCTATTCCTGATGATTTGCCTTAACTTTCCAAAATACCGTCCCAGTAGATGAATCCACAAACCAAAGCTCAAGGATACTTACATGCACATAATTGAAATCATAAGTTTCTTCGTGTGGATAATCAAATGTCGCTCGATTGTATTTACGATTCCGAGAAACAAATGGCGGTACAAATTTGCAGACTATGAAGGAGATTATTTTTGATTTAACTTTTTTTGCCTCGGTAGCGCTGATCTGATAATTTGCAACAAAGCCCAATTGATACAATCCAATGGAATCATATATCTTATCAATGTTAAAATCATCAGGGTTGCTAACGACAAGGTTATAATATCGTGTTTCTTCCTTACTAACATCGACAGTTGCACCAAAGGCATTTGTCCCGACATAAGAATTATTTTCAACTTCTTCGGATTTCCATTGAATAGCCCGATATTTAAGTGGAAGATCATCGTCAGAAGGAATTGAGAAGGGAATTACTACTTTCATCGATCCTATATCAGCGTCGAAAATTGATGGACATTTCTTTATTATAAAAGCAAGATTGCTCTCTTTAACAACCTTTCCAATAATGGGTTTAGAGGCTTCTTCAGATTGCCTCCGTGAATATTCTTCAGATGTTTCAAATTCACCTTTAGTTTTTAATTTATCCAACCTCGATTGAAGCCTATTATACAGTTCCTTTAAATTGTGCCCGAGGAAATTAGCATTTATCTGGTTAAGTGATAAATCAAAAGAAGATGTTAGAAATTTGATCGATTCCTTTTTATTCTGAACTTTTGTGGTCTGAGCAAAAAGCGAATGTATGTTTTCCGGTAGATACAAAAGTGAAATTGTAAGAAAAATAAAAAGCTTTTTTGTATTCTTTTTCATAATAGTACACTTTTTTATTTATCGTACCTGTACAAATGCCATTGTTATATTTAACTTATAATTATACTACACGATACTTCGGCCCAAGGTACATATGTATACACGATCGTGCATATCTATGTGCCAGTTTCTTTGAATATACGTGAGATTCTTGATTTTCAGGAAATAGGGGCTGCATATATATCATCCATCGTCCATGCAGTCTTACGGACTCTTTATTACCACACATCAGATGAGTACGCAGTTGCTGTAATCCAGGTCGATTGGAAAATCCGATTCGAAGAAACGTTGTGTCTTTATCCAACATAAATGCCGCCCGGTTTTATTTGGAAAAATACAGACGTTAAAATTGAGCGAAATTGGTGTGAGATAGTGCTTTACGTTTTCCGCCCGGAAGAAATATGCGATTTCTTGAAATTAAAAGCAAGAGGTGGGGAAATCGCGAATTGCCAATTGTCAATTGACAATCAAATACAGGAGATAGGAGATAGAAACCAGAAGAAAGAACGAAGTATCTGTTGGACTAAGCAACCAAATAACCAATTAACTTCTTAACCGTAGCACGATAACACTTCAAAACGGCAGCACTGCAGCCTGCCCGACTGTATCATTTTCTGGCGGGCCTAATAATGTTATCATGCGCAAGCGTAAATCAATATTGTAGCCGACATCGATGATGTCGGATTATCCCGCGGTCAACGCCCGCGGCTACAGTCGTCATCTAAACGGTTCGGGAGAAAATCGGTTTATCTTTCCTTAGCTTATCAAGATACGCGTCGAAGCACATGGCTATATTGCGGATGACAAACCTGCCATCATCCTCTATGACAATCCGGCCGTCTTCAATCGATATCAGTCCCAGCGTCACAAATTCCTGCAGTTTCACAAGTGCGTCGTCAAAATATTTGTCGAACCTGATGCCAAAGCGTTCCTCTACGTCCTGTTTGTCCAATTCCAGATCGCACATGAGCCGCATGATGACATATTTACGAATCTCGTCGTCCTGCGACATCCTGTATCCGAGCACCGTCGCAAATTTTCCCGCATTCACCGCTTCGTAGTATGCCGGCAGATCTTTCGTGTTCTGTGCGTACACATTTCCGAAGTGCGATATTGCCGACATGCCGAATCCGAATAAATCTGCTCCGGCTTTGACCGAATATCCCTGAAAATTCCTGTGGAGTTTTTTCCGCTTTTGTTCCAGCGCAAGTTCGTCGGTCGGTTTTGCAAAATGATCCATACCCACGTACACGTAGCCGGCTTCGCACAGTGTATCGATGGTCAGCCGCAGCAGGTGAAGCTTGTCGTCTGCAGATGGAAGCTGATCCGTATGAATGAGCTTTTGATGTGCTTTCATCCAGGGCACATAGGCAAAGTTGAAGACTGCAATCCGCTCTGGAGAAATGTCCACAATTTTTTCTAATGTCCTTTTGAAGGTCTCCGCCGTTTGAAGCGGCAGGCCGTAGATAAGATCTACATTGATGCTTTTAATTCCCAACTCGCGGGACCATGCAATAACTCTTTTTGTCAGTTCTTCCGGCTGAATGCGATTGACTGCCTTCTGGACATTCTCGTCGAAGTCCTGCACTCCCAGACTGAAACGATTCGCGCCGCCGGATACAAATGCCTGCAGATGTTCAAATGCCAGCTCGCGGGGATCGAGTTCAACGCTGATTTCCGCATCCTGTGCAAACGAAAATTTTTCCCGGATATACCGCGAAAGATCGTAAATCTCGTCCGGCAGGAGATACGACGGCGTTCCGCCTCCCCATGCCATCTGTACGACTTTGCGGCTTGGATCGAGAATCGAAGCTGCGTGATCGATCTCTTTTTTAATCGCAGCAATATACTCCGTAATTTTTTGTCTGTTTTTTGTAATAATGGTCGTGCAGCCGCAAAAATAGCAGAGTGTATCGCAAAACGGAATATGGAGATAAAGCGAAATGGGACTGCCGGAAGAAAGATTGCTCCGTTCGATATCGGCAGAATATTCAGAGGCGCCGTAAGCCGGCGAGAAAATCGGCGCGGTCGGATAGCTGGTATAACGCGGACCCGGCCGGTCGAATTTTTTTAGAATGGAAAGGAGATCGTTTTCTGCATGCTGCATGGATATGATTGGCGCCGGGCGAAATTATGCGACTTTGCTTGCCCGAACTTTTTGGGTTTTCCTGGCGCATTGCGGGCAAACTTCGGCAATGGGATTTTTTTTCAAATACGAACGGGAGATGTTCCTTCCGCAAACTGCGCAAACACCGAGATGAGATGTTTCCGGATGCTTCAATGCATCTTCCAGTTCTTTTCCAACGGTGCCTGTGAGAATCATATGCTCACATGTTGCGGAAGAATGGGATTCGCAGGGCTTTACGGGCTGATTGCAGTACGGACAGACAAGGTCTTTTGCGTCTTTCATAGAACGCACCCATGCAGACTTGGACATTTTTTCCAAATCGCTGCTCAGTGCATCGACCAGCAGCGACTTTTTCGTCTTTTTGTTTATCTGCTTTCGAACCTGTTTGTGAATCTGTTTTTTCATCGTATTCTCTACCTTTACAACAGGGAACAAGCGGTTCAAGTTCCTTCGCTGCAACAGCAAAAACATCCCGTCCAGAAAAGTTCAGACGAGAATTTTATACCGATTAAGCGCTTTCATATAATTGGCGCGTTCATACGCTGACGGATCGGCTGTCGACTTGTGGCTTAAACTGCCCTTTAATTGTTCGACGGATTCATATTCATGCTCGACCAGCCATTGTTCCGCTTCTTTCAGCACCGTAGCCGCATATTCAGGACCGTGCTTGAGTAATGCCGAACACATCATCGTAACGTCGGCGCCTACCATCAATAACTTAATAACGTCTGCTGCCGTGTGAATGCCGCTCGTTGCCGCTAAACTTGCTTTGAGCTTACCGTACAGAATACCGATCCATCGCATCGGCAGTCGATTGTCGTACGAATCGCTCAATTCCACATTCGGCGCCACATCTAGTTCGTCGAGATCGATATCCGGCTGATAGAATCTATTGAACAGCACCAATCCCTGCGCTCCCTCTTTTACCAGCCGCTGCGCCATGTTCGGTATGGAGCTGAAAAACGGATGCATTTTGACGGCAACGGGAATTTTAACCGCACCGACTACTTCTTTTAAAATTTCGACATATTGATTTTCCAAATCCTGTCCCGGGACCGCCGGATCTGAAGCGATCGTATAGATATTCAATTCCAGAGCCGATGCGCCGGCATCCGCCATTTTTTTTGCGTATTTCGTCCAGCCGCCTGCCGTCACACCGTTCAAACTTGCAATAATCGGAATCTGCAAAGCTTTTTTTGCTTTGCCGATCAATTCCACATATTCTTCCGGCCCGAGGTGATAATCTCCCGTATCGGGAAAATACGACAATGCTTCTGCAAAGCTGTCTGTTCCGTACGTTTTATAATGATCCATTTCGTTCGTTTCATGCTCGATCTGTTCTTCAAAGAGCGAATAGAGAACGATAGCTGATACTCCGGCATCTTCCAGCCGCCGCATGGAATCGACACTCTTGGACAACGGACTCGCCGATGCAACGAGGGGATTCTTTAATTTCAGACCAAGGTATGATGTTGAAAGATTCATATGTGCCTCATTCGTAAATGTTCATGTCATTGAAAAAGATTCAGGCCGTTTTTAAAACAACCGACGGCCTGAAATAGTTCTTGTTTTTATTTTACTTCAGGAACCGGAGCGCTCGCCGTTTCGTGCGCGAACTGTTCGTACATTGCCCAGCGGACTTTAACATCCTCTTCTGCAAGTTTCAGCAATTCTTTTGCATGTTCGGGCTGCGTCTTGGTCAGCACATTGAACCGCGTTTCCATGGAAGTAAACTCGGATAGGAATCCCTTGGGAGCTTTGGAATCCAATTTGAATGCATTCTTGCCTTCTGCAGTCAGCGCCGGATTATACCTGAACAGCGGGAAGTAACCGGTCTCCACGGCAACCTTTTGATTGTTCAGGCCGTGCGACATGTCGATGCCGTGCGCAATGCAGTGCGAGTACGCAATGATAAGCGAAGGCCCGTCGTACGCTTCCGCTTCGACGATTGCCTTGACAGTCTGCATATCGTTGTATCCCATTGCTATGCGGGCAACGTAAACGTTTTTATACATCATGGCCATGAGTCCGAGATCTTTTTTGGCCGTTGTTTTTCCGCTGGCCGCAAATTTTGCAACCGCTGCTCGGTTCGTGGACTTGGACATCTGTCCGCCGGTATTGGAATATACTTCCGTATCGAGAACAAGAACGTTCACGTTCTTGCCTGAAGCAAGCACATGATCCAATCCGCCGTAACCGATATCGTATGCCCAGCCGTCGCCGCCCATGATCCAGACGCTTCGCTTGACGAGATATTCCATAATGCTCGTCAAGCCGTTTTGCTTCCGGCTTTTTGATGCCTGCAAGTTTTTCGGCCAAAACTTTCACACGCAGGCGCTGTTCGAAAATTCCCGGCTTCATCTTTTTGATCCGCAGTGAGAATGGCTTCTGCAAGATCGCTGCCGATATCGCCGGCAAGCTGCTTGACGTATTCTTTTGCCATTGCATTGATTTTATCGACAGTCAGGCGCATGCCGAGTCCGAATTCCGCATTATCTTCGAAGAGCGAATTCGACCATGCCGGCCCGCGGCCGTTAACGTCTTTTGCCCACGGAGTTGTCGGCAGGTTGCCGCCGTATATCGACGAGCATCCTGTTGCATTCGCCACCATCATGCGGTCGCCGAAGAGCTGACTGACTAGCTTGACGTACGGCGTTTCTCCGCAGCCGGAGCATGCTCCGCTGAACTCGAACAGCGGGCGCAGGAACTGAGAACCCTTCACCGTATCGACCTTTACATTGCGGCGGTCGACATCCGGAGCATTGACGAAAAATTCGAAATTGTCCCGCTCTTGTTCGCGGATCGGCGGCTGCGGCTTCATGTTGATTGCTTTAATCTTCGCTTCCTTCTTGCTCTTTGCCGGGCAGGCTTCGATGCACATACCGCATCCGGTGCAGTCTTCCGGCGCAACCTGCACGGAATATTTCATGCCCTTGTATTCAGGTCCCCTGAAGTCGATTGTTTTGAATCCGGCGGGAGCGCCTACAAGGTCTGCCGTTTCAAATACTTTGGTTCGGATGGCCGCATGAGGACAAACGATCGCGCATTTATTGCACTGGATGCAGATATCCGCTTCCCATACCGGAATTTCCAGAGCGATATTCCGCTTTTCCCAGCGCGCAGAGTCGGTCGGGAATGTTCCATCCACCGGAAATGCGCTGACCGGAAGGGTTTCGCCGAGGCCCGCAATAATCTTTGCCGTCACATCCTTTATAAATTCCGGCGCTTTATCCGATACAACCGGCGGCATTTCAATAGTGCCTGTAACACCTGCAGGAATTTTCACTTCAAAAAGATTTGCCAGCGTCTGATCGACAGCTTCGTAATTCTTCTGTACGACACTTTCGCCTTTTTTGCCGTATGTCTTCTTAATGGAATACTTGATTGCTTCGATTGCTTTCTCCCGCGGCAGTACGCCGGAGATTGCAAAGAAGCATGTCTGCATAATTGTATTGACGCGGCTGCCCATACCGGCCTTCTTCGCAACCTCATACGCATCGATTACATACAATTTGAGTTTTTTATCGATGATTTGCTTTTGAATATGTCTCGGCAAATGATTCCAAACGTCGTCCGGTCCGTAGAGGCTGTTCAGCAGGAACGTGCCGCCGGGAATGATCGTCTGGAGAACATCGAACTTTTCAAGGAAGAACCATTGATGGCACGCCACGAAGCTTGCATGATCGATTAAATAGATGGAGTGGATCGGGCGCGGGCCGAAGCGCAGATGGGAGGTCGTCGTCGATCCCGATTTCTTGGAATCGTACACAAAGTAACCCTGCGCATAGTTCTCCGTATCCTCACCGATAATTTTGATTGAGTTTTTATTGGCGCCGACCGTTCCGTCCGCACCGAGGCCGTAAAATATAGCGCGCACGACATCGTCGCGCTCGACGGTAAATTCCGGTGTCGTACGGCAGACTGGTATGCGAAACATCGTCGTTGATGCCGACGGTAAAATGATTTTTCGGCGTTTCTTTTTTAAGTTCATCGAATACCGCTTTGACCATCGCCGGCGTGAACTCTTTTGACGACAGACCGTACCGGCCGCCGACAACTTTCGGCATGGATTTCAATGATGTCTTGCCTGCGGAGATCGTTTCGCTCAGCGCTGTAACGACATCAAGATAGAGCGGCTCGCCTGTGGATCCGGATTCTTTTGTGCGATCCAGGACAGCAATCTTTTTAACCGAAGACGGAAGCGCTTGCGACAAAATGTTCGATCGGAGAACGGACGGTAGAGGCGGACTTTCAGTATGCCGACTTTCTCTCCTTTTGCCGTGAGATATTCGGCCGTCTCCTGGGCTGTTTCCGCACCGGAACCCATAAGCACAATCACACGATCGGCATCCGGAGCGCCTTCATATTGGAAAAGAGTATATTGCCGGCCTGTCAGTTTAGCAAACTTGTCCATGACGTTTTGTACCAATGCCCGGAACCGCATCATAAAATTTATTTGCCGCTTCGCGTGCCTGGAAGAAGACGTCGGGATTTTGCGCCGTTCCGCGCATGACCGGATGATCCGGGTTCAGCGCACGCAGACGGAGCTTTGCAATCAATTCGTCGCTTATCATCGCGCGAAAATCGTCGTCGCTCAATTGTTCGATTTTCATAACTTCATGCGAAGTGCGGAAGCCGTCGAAGAAATGAATGAACGGAACGCGCGCTTCGAGTGTTGCAGCATACGAAATCAGCGCGAGGTCCATGGTCTCCTGAACGGAATTCGCCGAGATCATTCCCCATCCGCAATGACGAACACTCATCACGTCGCTATGATCACCGAAAATGGAAAGAGCATGTGTTGCGATGGTGCGTGCGGCAATATGAAACACGGTGGAGGTCAATTCACCGGCAATTTTGAACATGTTCGGAATCATCAGGAGCAAACCCTGTGAAGCTGTAAATGTGCAGGAAAGTGCGCCCTGCCTGGAGCGCGCCATGAACCGCACCCGCGGCTCCGCCTTCACTCTGCATTTCAACAACCTGAGGAACCGTTCCCCAGATGTTCTTTTTATCCTGGGCAGACCATTCATCCGCCCATTCGCCCATATTAGAAGAGGGGGTAATAGGATAGATAGCTATAACTTCATTGAGTTTATGAGCGACGTAGGCAGCCGCTTCATTGCCGTCAATTGTAACTTTTTCTCGTTTTGCAGTTTGTTCTGACATTTTAAGTATCTTTCTTTCGTTGTGGGTTTTTTATATCAGCATATAAAATCGCAAGAAATGTTCCATTCTGCAAGCAAGAAATTCCCTTATTTTTCACCTATAATCGGCAGATTGAACATGATAAATTTGCAGAAATAATACTTTTTCCGATTAACAGTAAATAAAGACGGTGAATGGTGAATAGTAAATGGTGAATAGTGAATGGTGAATGGTGAATAGGAGTGAAAAGGAGTGAATAGGAGTGAATAGTGCTTGGTTCGTAGTGCGGGAGTTCAACAGATAAAAAATGACAAAACAACAATTATGAACGGTAGATATGGTGAATAAATGAAGTATCGTAGTGCAGAGGTTCAACAGATAAAAACGACAAAACAACAACTACGAACCACGAACTAAGAACTGACGAACTAAGAACCCAAAGACTATTTTTTTTCTGTCGCCTGAAAAAAATCCTCTCCCTCGAATGTAAACTGGTGTATCAAATTTTCTTTTACCATTTTCTTCAGCACTGGAATAATCTCGTCTGCACGCATCATTAAGGCGGATGCAATTCCTTCTATGGTCATTGCACGGCTGCGGAGAAGCGCAAGTATCGCCTCTTCACTGCCCGTACGTTCTTCGGTCTTGTGTTTTTCCTTGTAGACTCCGATAATTTCCGCTTTTTCGCCGAACACCTTAAGAATTTCCCGCAGCCGCTCTTCTCCGACAGGACGTGCCGAATCTTCTGCCGGCGGACGCACTACGGTATTGATATGAATTCTATCCGGGTTGATCACTGCTGATTGCTTTTTTCAATTTTTGTACTTCTTCGTCGCTGTCATTGATATCTTTGACAAAAAGGACTTCAAGCCATAAGATTCCGGCATATTCTCTGCGGAACTGCACGATGCCGCCGATAATCGCATCGATGTCAAGCTTCGGATGCGGCCGGTCGATTTTATTAAATACTTCGGCAGACACGGCATCCAGCGAAGGCGAAACGATATCCGCTTCCAGCAAATCATGACGGACCTCGGGAAGTGTGAGCAGCGTGCCGTTCGTCAGAACAGCGACCGGAACACCGGTCATGCGCTTTATTCCGCGTATAATTTCACCGATCGCGGAGTTCAGAGTCGGCTCGCCGGAGCCGGATAATGTGATATGATCGAGATCCGGATGCTCTGCAATGGAGAGGCGTATCTCCTCCAGAATTTCTGCTGCGGGAAAATATTCCTTCCGTGCAAGTCCCCGCTTATCCGTTGCACCGACCTCGCAATAAATACAGTCCAATGTACAGAGTTTAGGAGGAATGATATCCACGCCGAGCGAGAGACCGAGGCGGCGGGAAGGAACGGGACCGAAGATATATTTATACATTGATTTCGCAGATTCCACTGATTGTGCGCAGATATTTGATTTCGCAGATTGCACAGATTGCACTGATTATGCTCAGATTTTGATTTCGCAGATTGCATTGATGACACTGACTTTGCGTAGACGGCGATTGATCAGATAGATCGTATTTCATTGCTTATATTATCATGTGTTAATTTTTCTATGGATTTGAACACTTGATCCAAAATTTATTAAAGACCTACTTGCAAGCCTGAAGATTTCAAATATTGGAGCAGTTGCTGATCATGACTCTTTTCCAACATTTTAACGGCCTTCAATTCACATAACACTGAACTTTCAACTAAGATATCTGCGATAAAATCGCCAACCGGTTTGCCGCCGTAAAGAACAGCGAGTTGTCGTTGTTGTTCCGTCTTTAAACCCGCAGTTTTCAATTCTTCTATTAAAGCATTTTCGTAAACTTTTTCATGGAAACCCTCACCGAGATTGTTGTGGACTTTAAACGCTGCCCCGATGATTTTTTCCGTAATCTCCTTTAATGGATATTCTTCCCCATAATCTCTTCCCCATGATGAAATTAATAATTGAACTACGCACTACAGCCGGAGGCCTAAGAATGCCATAATGCCTTAGCATTATTCATTCTGAAACTGACAAGCAGAATAACCAGAACTTCAACTTGAACATTGGACGTCGAACTGCAGCACGGCAGCACCTTAACATATCCTCGGCAGCTGTTCGCCGGAGAGCATATCTACGACCCGCCATCCGCCGATTCGCGTCTTCATCATCACCGATCCTTTATGCGATGCAACGACACGGCCGATTGCCGCGGATTTTTTGCCGAGCGGGTGCCTCCGCATGGCTTCCAATACTTTTTCTGCAGATTCCGGAGCGACGAACGCAATCAGTTTCCCTTCATTGGCTACATAAAGCGGGTCGAATCCGAGTATTTCGCAGGCGCCTCCGACCTCTTCGGAAACCGGAACGACTTCTTCGACGAGGTCGATGCCGACCTGTGCGCTGTCCGCTATTTCGTTCAATGCCGACGCAACGCCGCCTCTCGTCGGATCCCGCAGAACATGAATATCCGCGCTTGCAGCAAACATCGCTTCCACCAGACCGTTGAGCGGCGCACAGTCGCTCTTTATTTGCGTTTCGAATTCAAGTCCCTGCCGTACGGACATAATGGCAATGCCGTGATCCGCAATTGTGCCGCTGATCAGAACAACATCTCCCGCCTCCGCTCTTGACGGAGCGACCAATCTTCCTTCCGGTATCACTCCGATACCCGACGTGTTGATAAATATTTTGTCCCCTTTACCCCGGTCTACGACTTTCGTATCTCCGGTGACGATCTGTACACCTGCCGTTTCTGCCGCTTTGCGCATGGCAACAGTCACACGCCATAACTCATCCATCGGCAGCCCTTCTTCGATTATAAATCCGGCGGAAAGATACAGCGGACGCGCACCGCACATGGAGAGATCGTTGACCGTTCCGTTCACTGCAAGAGTTCCGATATCCCCTCCGGGAAAAAAAATCGGATTGACGACGTACGAATCCGTCGAATATGCCAGCCGTCCCGCATCGACGGCGAACACAGCGCCGTCATGAAGCGGATCAAGTAATTCGTTCTTGAACTGCGAAGCAAATATCTTCTGTATCAACTGTCGGGAAAGTCTCCCCCCGCCCCCGTGAGCGAGCAGCACTTGCGGATAATCGCTGATCGGCAGCGGGCACGATAAAGCGTCGAAATGTATTTTTTCTTTTTCCATAATTTTACCGTAAAATACCGTGATTCTTTTTTGACGGTAGGGTAGGCATTCTCGCTTGCC
The DNA here is from genome assembly GCA_963778945.1 of Ignavibacteriota bacterium. Taxonomy (GTDB): domain Bacteria; phylum Bacteroidota; class Ignavibacteria; order UBA10030; family UBA10030; genus Fen-1254. Next base: position 46,071 of record CAVZWL010000017.1, on the reverse strand, counting down.
TGACTGCCTGATACACCACACTGCCTGTCCATGATGACAAACAGGAATGTTTGTCCTACCGTGATTCCTTTTTTTTATCTCCCACCTTCGCAAGGTGTAAAATCGTTTACTCCGGGAACCTATCCGCTTTCTGACCGGCAAGAGCATAATGATAATATGCTGCGCAGGCTCCTTCCGAAGAGACCATCGGCGCTCCCAGCGGGGATTCCGGTCTGCATTGTTTTCCGAACGCCGTGCAATCCGCCGGCTTTTTCAATCCCTGCATAATACTGCCGGCGATACAAAGCGGCGATTCCTGCGCCGAGATTGCCGCTACATGAAAAACTTTTTCCGCATCGAATTCTTCATATTCCTTCCGCAGCGCATATCCGCTCCGGGGAATCGTACCGATACCGCGCCACGGGCGGTCGATTGTCCGAAAAACTTCCGCAATAATTTTTTTCCCTTCCACATTCCCTTCGCGGCGCACGATGCGCGAATACTGATTTTCCACTTCAGAGCGCCCTTCCTCGAGCTGGCGCACCGCCATCAGGACCCCCTGCAAAATATCCACCGGTTCGAAACCGGTGACGACAATCGGCGTGCGGAAACGGCGGGCAAGAGGAATATATTCTTCGTAGCCCATAATAGTACACACATGTCCCGCAGCTAAAAAGGCCTGGACTCGATTGGCCGGCGAGCCGAGAATCGCCTCGATGGCAGGCGGAACCAAAACATGCGAGGTAAGAATAAAATAATTAGTCAGGCCGAGGCGCTTGGCATGCCTGACCGAAAGAGCATTCGCTGGAGCGGTGGTTTCGAATCCGACCGCAAAGAAAACGATTTTTTTTTCCGGATTTTGCTGTGCAAGAGCGACCGCATCCATCGGAGAATAGACGATGCGAACGTCCCCGCCCTGCGCCTTGACCGTCAGCAAATCCTTTTGCGATCCCGGCACACGCAGCATATCGCCGAAGGAAGTGAAAATCACATCCGGCATTGCGAGCGATGGCAACCGCCTTATCGATCAATTCCAGAGGTGTAACACAGACGGGGCAACCGGGACCGTGGACAAGCGTAATTTCCGGAGGGAGAATTTCCGCAATGCCGGTCTTGACAATGGTATGCGTCTGACCGCCGCAAATTTCCATGATCATCCACGGCTTCGTGACCGCAGACTTGATTTGAGCGGCAAGGTACCGGGCCGGAGATGCATCTCTATATTCATGAACGAATTTCACAAATCAGCCGCTGCTTTCATCCCCGAATTTTTCCCCCATTTCCTCGAAAAGTTTCAGCGTCTCCATCGCATCCTCTTCGTCCACGATACTGATTGCAAATCCCGACATGCACGACAACATAATCGCCGATCTTTACTTCCGGCACAAGTTCAATACATACTTTTTTACGAATGCCGCCGAAATCGACTACAGCCATCACGGGTTCGATGTTCGCGTGAATCTCTAAGACCTTTCCAGGAACTGCCAAGCACATAATTCTTTTCCTTTTGTTTCACTCTCCAGGCCGCATGGTATACAATATCACTTTTTAGGACTGGCACTAGAGACGTGGACGGGAACCCATGAATCGCAAATAGATGTCGCGAATCCGTCCTAGAATCAGACATGAATAACCGCGGAATCAACTTTTCGTCCACGTCTCTAGATTATAATATTGAAAACTTAACGCCAAAGCGCAACTTTTTCCGAATACTTATTGACTTGCTTTTCCTTTGTGCTTACATTTTTTATATGCGTGTGCATATATTCCAGCATGTCCCTTTTGAAGGATTGGGCAGCATCGAATCCTGGCTGGATTCGCATCGTTGTTCAATATCGACGACCCGGTTCTTTTCCGGCGATCCGCTTCCCGATGCCGCAGAAATTGATTTTCTGATCGTGCTTGGCGGACCCATGAGCGTCAATGATGAAACGACATGCCCATGGCTGATTGGGGAAAAAAATCTTGTCGGGACGATGGTTCAAATGAAAAAACCAGTCCTGGGTATATGTCTCGGCGCACAGATCATTGCCGTCGCTCTTGGCGCACGTGTTTTTCGGAATTCCGAAAAAGAAATCGGCTGGTTTCCGGTCGATCCGATTCAGGGAAACAGCGCCCGGCCGGATCTTTTCCAGTTTTCAAAAGAGACACTCGCTTTTCACTGGCACGGTGAGACTTTCGATTTACCCGAAGGAGCAGTACATCTCGCCGCGAGCAGTGCGTGCAAACATCAGGCATTTCAAATCGGTAACAGCGTTCTGGGTCTTCAATTTCATCTGGAGATGACGCCTGAAAGTGCGGTACGTTTGATAGCACACTGCAAGGACGAGATCATTCCCGGCCGATTTATTCAATCGGAAAAAAACATTCTCTCTGTTCCTGCAGAACGTTACCTAGCAGCGAACCTCATTATGGATAACGTTCTCAGCTTCCTGACCCGGCAGCCCTGAAGTTCATGAAGTCAATGCAATCAGATTAATCTGTGAAATCAAACATCTGCGCTAAATCTGAAGCCGGAGGCCTGAGAATGTTATTTCGTGTTAACGAAATTCAATATTTCTTTAAACATCATCTGTGTTAAATCAGCAGCCGGAGGCCTGAGAATGTTATTTCGTGTTAACGAAATTCAATATTTCTTTAAACATCATCTGTGTTAAATCTGTAGCCGGAGGCCTGAGAATGTCATCCCGTGCTAACGGGATTCAATATTTCTTTAAACATCATCTGTGTTAAATCTGCAGCCGGAGGCCTGAGAATGTCATCCCGTGCTAACGGGATTCAATATTTCTTTAAACATCATCTGTGGTAAATCTGCAGCCGGAGGCCTGAGAATGTCATCCCGTGCTAACGGGATTCAATATTTCTTTAAACATCATCTGTGGTAAATCTGCAGCCGGAGGCCTGAGAATGTCATCCCGTGCTAACGGGATTCAATATTTCTTTAAACATCATCTGTGGTAAATCTGCAGCCGGAGGCCTGAGAATGTCATCCCGTGCTAACGGGATTCAATATTTCTTTAAACATCATCTGTGGTAAATCTGCGCAATCAATGCGAAAGCTGCGTAATCACTTCCGCACTGCAGCATAGATCTGTCCCAGGGCAATGCCTCCGTCGTTCGGCGGTACACGCTGATGCCAGTACGGATGGAATCCTTCTTCTAAAAGCCGCTCTATAGTACGCTCGGTAAGACAGCGGTTCTGAAAACATCCTCCGGAGAGCGCCACACGCGGCTGACCGAACCGCTTTGCGGCATCGACAATAATTTCTGCGAGCGTATGATGGAACTTCAATGCGATAACTGCCTGCGATACACCGTGCGCCATATCATTTATAATTTCCCCGATCATTCCGCTCCAATCTATAATCCAGAGCGGCTCTTCTTTTTTATCTTCTGCCTGCCGGTAAAACGAACCTCCGGCGCTTCTTTCAGAATTCAAGGGCGCCTTATATTTACCTAACGAAAACGGATAACTGCCCGCTGCTGTCGGATTACTATGAGCAGCCGCTAAATATTCCAACTCCATTGCCGCCTGACCTTCATAACGAATAACCTGACGCAGTCCGATAATCGAAGCAACGGCATCGAACAGCCGTCCCGCACTCGTCGTCCAGGGAGAGTTGACACGATTTTTCATCATAGTCGATAAGACTACAAGGTCTTTCGTGGAAAATTCCTGAACCGGCAGGAGATCGTGCCGGCTGAGAACATCCTGACCGAGCATTTCGAATAAAATTCCGAACGCGGTACGGCGCGGTTCTTTGATCGCTTTTTCGCCGCCGGGAAGCTGAAAAGGCCTGAACGCCGCAGCCCGCCGGTATGAATTTTTTGTTGTCAGCAAAAATTCACCGCCCCAGATCGTTCCGTCGGGACCATATCCGGTTCCGTCCCATGCAACGCCGAGGACTTCGCCTTCAATCTGATTCTCCGCCATACACGACGCAATATGCGCATAATGATGCTGTACCTGTTCGACTTCAATTCCTGCAGAGCGTGCATACTGAGTGGAAAGATATTCCGGATGCAGATCGCAGATGATGCGGGCCGGCTTTGCATCGTACAATGTTTCAAAATCCCGAATGACAGTGCGGAAAGTCTCCAGCGACTGCGCGGTTTCAAGATCGCCGATATGCTGGCTGATAAAAACATTTTCTCCGACTTTCAATGCAATCGAATTTTTTAAATGCGCGCCGACCGCAAGCAGCGTTTCTTCGCCGGATTTCCGAATGGAAACCGGCAGAGGCGCATAACCGCGGGCCCGCCGCTGAATCAATTCACGTCCCGCCATGATACGGACGATGGAATCGTCCGCATGCCGGACAATCGGGCGGTCATGCACGAGGAATAAATCTGCAATGCCGTGCAATCGCTCCAGCGCTTCCCGTTCATCGATGCAAATCGGTTCGTCGGATATATTGCCGCTGGTCGCAATGACCGGAAATCCGAGCTCCCGCATGAGAAGATGATGCAGAGGTGAATATGGAAGCATGATGCCGAGGTAAGGGTTTAAAGAAATTGACAATTGACAATTGACAATTGGCAATTGAAGATCAGAAGATGAAGAATGAAGATCATTGGGAATTGACAATTGACGATTGACAATTGACGATTGAAGATCAGAGATGAAGAATGAAGACCATTGGACGAATTTGCGGCCTGAAGCCGCTGCAGAAGTACGATCGGAGCTTCGGGCGATGTCAATAAACGCTCTTCCAGAGCATCGATCATGCACAATTGTTTTGCCGTATCCAGAGAAGGGACCATTATCGCAAACGGTTTTTCTTCCCGGTGTTTCCGCTCCCGCAAGAGCTGCTCGGCTGCGGCACTGCGTGCATCTGCCATTAAATGAAATCCGCCGATTCCTTTGACCGCGATTATGCGGCCCGAACGAATCGCTTCTGCTGCTCCAAGCAGCGCTTCATGTCCTTCTGCCTGTGCCGTTCCTGCATCGTTCCAGAGCGCTAATTTCGGACCGCAGACGGGACATGCATTCGGCTGCGCATGGAATCTCCGGTCGGAAGGATTTTCATATTCCTCCCGGCATGCCGGGCACATGGTGAATTTTTTCATCGATGTGTTCGGACGGTCGTACGGAAGCGCGTTGATGATGGTAAAGCGCGGACCGCAATTGGTGCAATTCGTAAACGGATACCGGTAGCGGCGATTTGCGCTGATCGAAAATTTCACTGAGACATTCGGGACATACAGCAATATCCGGGAGCACGAATGCACTCCTGGGTCCGGAAGTGTCGCTTGCGCGGATTTCAAACGACGTGAATCCGGCCGGGTCGAGGAATGCAGATTCAAAGCTCTGAATGGAAGCACGCGGGGGAGCTTCCCGCTGCACTCTTAATAAAAACCGCTCCAGGACTTCTTTGCTGCCCTCCGCTTCGATAAAAACCCCTTGCGCAGAGTTCATCACCCAGCCCGTCAGTTTTAATTCCGATGCAAGCCGATAGACGAACGGGCGAAACCCTACACCCTGAACGGCTCCCCGGACTATTAACGAAAGACGTATGTTGTTCATTAGCATTGAGTTCGTTGTTCGGTGTTCGTGGTTCTTAGTTCGTTTTCACTATTTATTTTTTTTTAACTTCAGCACTAAGAACCAAGCACTACGAACTATGTTATCGACCATCTACCATTCTCAGTTCATAGTTCACAATATTGAAAGATACAAAAATGAATTGTGCAATGTGCCATTCACTTTCCAGGTCTTTAAGTCGTTTCAATTTACAGGCAATTAGCACGGCAATACCGCCTATCGAAGAATCGTCAAATTCTTCTTGCTATTTTTCCAGAATTCCTTTACATACTATCAGCCTCAAAAAGGACACGGAGTTCAAGAGCAAAGGACAAAGCAGCATGCATCTTAATCCGCAACAAGGCCGCCACAGGAGATCGAAGAGAGAGCACAGACAAGAAACTTAGCTGCTGTTCGCTACGTTCTTCTGTTAGACAGGAGAGGTTCATTGAAAAAATCGTCCGAAATAAACAGTAAAAACCGAAGAGATCTCTATCCACATTGGGATGAGCATCTGATTGAACATCGCAGAAGGTTAAAACAAGCAATGAAAAATTCGACATTATGGATGACTGCCGTTTGTTCATTGAATCTTCTTCTTTCCAGCGCCGGCGCACAAATACACAAGGATTCTACAACGACAATGAAAAACTATACCGTTCTATCCGGAAATTCCAGCCTAACCGTTCAACCGGATGCAGGAGCAAGAATCGTTTCATTCAAATCGGGCAGATATGAATTTCTAACGGGCAAAGAAATTCATGCAGATAATTACGGATCGACATTTTGGCCGAGTCCCCAATCGCTTTGGAACTGGCCCCCTCCACACACCCTGGACAGCGATCCATATAAACTGGAAAACGCCGGCGGGCTGCTCCGCATGAAGAGCGGAAAAGATCCGCAAACCGGACTTCAATTCACAAAGGAATTCGCTTCCGCCCAAAACGGCAAAATACGATTAACCTACTCCATCCTGAATGCGGGCGACACAACGCAAAAAACAGCCCCGTGGGATATTTCCCGGCTTCATAAAGGAGGATTGCTCTTTTTCCAGCTCGGCGAAGGCTCTGTCGGCGTTAAACAGTTCGCTCCGGTTCCTACAGAAGTTCTGAACGGTATTGTCTGGTTTCAGGATGGAAAGGAAAGACCGAAAGAAAACGAATTGAGCATTGCAAATACATCCGGAGGATGGGCAGCATTCGCTGTCGACGGAAAAATATTTATCAAAAAATTTGCCGGTATAACAGCAGCTCAGCAGGCGCCCGGGCGAAGCGGAATTGTCGATCTACGTCAGCCACGAATCAGATTATATCGAATTCGAAATTCAGGGTCCGTATACGACGCTCTCTCCGGGAAAAACTATGACATGGAATATCGAATGGATCGCAGTCGATATTCCGGACACGATCCGAATCGTAAAAGGAAGCAAAGAACTCATAGAGTTTGTACGAGGAATAATTCGATAAATTTTTTACATTGTATATCAAAAGGTATTTAATGCGCATGGAGGATACTATGCAATCTGTCAGGAATAAACAAATTTTTTCGTTTTCAGCGGCGGTGGTCTTCGTTCTGCTTCTCTGTACCGGCATTTTGAACGGACAGGAAAAGACGCGGGCCGGATGGCCGCATCTCCGTTATGCCGTCTTTTTTACTCACATGGATATCGAGCGCTTGCTGCGCGATCCGGACCAGTTTAAAAAGACTATGGATTATTTTGCTCCCGTTAAACCGGTTCATGTCTACCTCGAAGCCAATGCTCGCGGTGCAGACGATGTCCCTTTTTTAAAAACACTTGTAAATAAATTCCACGCTATGGGAATACACGCCTCCGGGTGCCTCGTTACGGTTTCTGCCGTCCATGAAGGCCCGATGGTCTATAACGACCCTGCGGATATGGCAAGTCTCGAAGAGCACACACGCGTGATGGCACAAGTCTTCGACGAAATTATACTCGACGATTGGCTCTTTACCATCGCAACGGATGAAAAAAGTCTGCAGGAGCGCGGAACCATGACATGGGCGGACTATCGCACCAAGCTCCTCCTTGAACAATCGAAAAAACATATTATCGATATTGCTAAACAGGTTAATCCGCATGCAAAAGTCATCATCAAATACCCGAACTGGTACGAAGGACACCGCCGGAACGGATACGATGTCTACAATGAGACGCTGCAATTCGATAAAATGGCTGTAGGAATCGAAACGCGCGATCTGATGACGCAGGATCAGCATATTCCGATGTACAGCGGTTATATTTTTCAGAAGTGGTGGTCGAGCGTCGATACATCCAAATGGATCGGTTCATGGCTGGACAATTACGATATGAAGGGCCAGTACAACGACTACAACGCAGAGGTATGGCAGGCTGTGTTTGCACAGGCGCCGGAAATTATTCTCTGGTGCGCAGGCCAGCTCTATCCGACCAATCCCTCAAGCGATGTCTATCCGTATTTTTGCAAAGAGCTTCCCGAGTTCGATGCCGTTGCGGGAATGCTGAATGGTTCCGCGCATGGAGTTCCCATTTACCTTCCCTACGGATCCACCGGCGAATACAATATTTTCGGTTATCTCGGCATGGTGGGAATACCGCTCGAACCGGTCGCTCAATTTCCCAAAGAAAGTCAAAGCGCAATTTTTACGCTGCATTCTTTGCAGGATCCGCAGCTTCCCGACGAAATGCTCGCCCGGCTGCGCGACGGTCACGATGTTTTTATGACATGGAGCCTCTGGCTGAAACTTCAAAATACTGAATTCAAAAACATATTAAGTCTTGTTGATGAAGGCGGATCCGTCGCATCTGCGGAGTATCGTCTTCGATCCGGATGGTTTTACGGAAAAACCGTCAAAAGCGAAAAACCCATCGCATTCCCCCGCATACGGACAACGACTTGGCCGTATGTCCGCAACATCGCTGCCGTACAGGAGGATTACGACTACGGCATACTGCTCAGTGCGCAGTACCTGAAAGGAACATTGTATGTTTTGAATATGCCTGAAAATTATTACGATCTGCTCCGGCTTCCGGCAGAGGCGCTGAATACGATTCGATTCGCTTTTGCAAAGGAATTGGGCTTCTCGCTGGAAGGTCCGGGAAATGTGGGAATGTATCTGTTCGGATCGAAGCAATATGTGCTTTATAATATGAGCGACGAACAAGCTTCCCTGTCGCTTAAATTTCCGCAGCGCATACAGCAATCGGGATGGCGCGAACTTGCGCACAATGCATCCTTGGATTTCGGCGAGGATACGACATTTGTGCGTTTTGGCGCTCCGGTCATCAGCACGGTCTCTTTAAAACTGAAGCCGTTCGAGATTGCCGTCATTCAGGCGCCTTAAGCAATCAAAAACTCATGAATGGAAGAGGGAATATCGCATCGCCGATATTCCCTCTTTGCTGTACATCCGTTTTTGAGGTTGCATCCGGAGTGCATCGTTAATATATTGGACAAGTATAAATTTACTCATCGATGTTTCTATTATGGATATTCTTTTCGATTTATTGACCATTACAGTCCTCTTTCTTATCAACGCGGCTTTCGTGCTCCTCGTTACGGGACCATTGATTCTCCTGAAACCGACCCGCCGTAAAACACAATGGTACGCTCGCTTTACGAATCTTCTGGAACCGAAAGATGCCGGACTGCCGCAGGAGAATATGACGGTCAACACGTTCGACGGTTTTAAACTTCACGGATGGTTCATAGCGCAGAAGCAAAAGTCAAAAGGAACGATCGTCTATTTACATGGGGTCGGGGATTGCAAGATAGACGGGATTCCGTTTGCGCGCGCGCTCTTCGACCGGGGATTCAATATCTTTTTATTCGATTCACGCGCTCATGGCGAAAGCGAGGGATATTATTGCACGTACGGATTTTACGAGAAGTACGATGTCGTGACTGTTTTAACATCCCTTCAGTCCAGAGCCGGTGCGGCAATCGGAAAAATCGGATTGTTCGGCACTTCGATGGGGGGAGCGATCGCTCTTCAGGCGTCAGCCATCGATCCGCGTATTGCAGCGGTCGTTTCGGAAGGTAGTTTTATGACCCTGCGGTCGATCTTTGTCGACTATCAAAAACGCATCATAAAGCTCCCGTGGCATTTCCTGCGCAACATCGCTTTACTGCAGTCACAGCGTATGGCAAATTTCAAAGCGCGGCTCGTCTCTCCGCTGGACGACATCAAACGCATCCATGTTCCGATTCTCATCGTTCACGGGAGCAGCGATTCCTTTATCAAACCGGAATATTCTCAAAAATTGTTCGAAGCGGCGCAGGAACCGAAACAAAAGCTCATTGTCGAAGGTGCGGAACATACCAAAGTGTGGGAAACCGGCGGCGTGAAGTATGCAGAAGCGCTTTGCACGTTTTTCGAAAAACATCTGGTGGATTGAATCGCCATGAGCGCTTTTCCGCTGCAACAAGCTGTCTCCAACACCGGACTGCCCGACTGATGAAGTAATCGTCAGGCGGGTGGTGCCGGACACCCTCCGCGACCAGCGGTCGCGGCTACAGAGGAACGATAATTTTTTATTTATTTTTTTGTAGCCGACGGCGATGACGTCGGAGCATTCCGCGACCATCCCGAAAACATCTTCGATTTTCCGAGACAAGCTTGTCGCGGCTGCAGAGGCGATGGCGGTCTTGCGCCAATGCGGAATCAATTTGCGCTTTACCATTTACCATTCACCATTTACCGCTTTTTGAAAAGCGCAACATTTTCGATATGGAATGTATGGGGGAACATATCGACGGGCTGTAATTTCTCCAGCGTGTAGCGTTCGGTACAGAGCAGCAGCGCGTCGCGTGCCTGTGTTGCAGGATTGCAACTGACGTAGACGAGCCGCTCCGGTGCGAGGGCAATGATTTCTTCCACTACTTTCGGATGCATGCCGCTGCGCGGCGGATCGATGACCATGACGTCCGGCTTCGGATAACGGGTCATCCATTCTTTGTCTTTTGTCAATCTGTCCTTAAGGTCGCCCAGTATGAACGTGCAATTCTTCACGCCATTTTCCTTTGCATTTCGTTCTGCATCCCTGATAGCGCTTTCGACGGATTCGATGCCGATGACGCTCTGCACGCTGCCGGAAAGAAATATGCCGATGGAACCCGTTCCGGAATACAAATCGTACACAACATCCTCCGGCTTGAATGCGCCGAATTCTTTGACCGCGGTATACAGCTTTTCCGCCTGAACCGTATTGGTCTGGAAAAAAGACCCTGCTGAGATGTCGAATCGATAGACGCCGATCGTATCGTGGATGATGCCTGTACCCGTCATACACTCGCTCGGTTTCACCGAAAGCAATCTGAGCTTTGCGGGTATTGATCGTATTGACGACCGTTGTTATAAATGGACACTCTTCCAGAAGCGCCGCCGTATATTTTTCCATCGTTTCCGGATCGTCGGAGGACGTTACGAGATTGACCATGACTTCCTTCGTCCGCTTCCCTTCCCGTATCACAAGGAACCGTAAATATCCCGATTCCGCATCGGAATTATAAACCGTCTGCCCGGCATCACGCGCATAGGCACGCGTGAAATTTAAAATTTTATTCGAATTGTCCGATTGCAGCAGGCATTCGCGGATATCCAGCACCTTGTCGTACCTCTGCGGAACATGCAGACCCAGAAAAACCGGCACCGGCGAAAGAGCTGCCGGCATCCCTTCCCAGACCCATTCCTGCTCGGCAAACGAGTATTCCATTTTTCCACGGTAGAAAAAACGCTCATCCGAACCGAGTATAGGCAGAACGACCGGACTGATAAATCGTCCGATCCGCTCGAATGCATCGACAACATGCTGTTGTTTGAAGCGGAGCTGCGCCTCATAATCGACATGCTGCCACTTGCACCCGCCGCACACGCCGAAGTACGTACATCGCGGATCGACACGCAGCGGCGAAGGTGTTTCCACTTTTACGACCTTTGCTTCTGCAAAATTCTTTTTGGACTTCGTTATTTTAACTATCGCAACATCCCCGGGAACTCCTCCTTCCACGAAGACGACCAATTCGCCGTGACGGGCGACGGATTTCCCTTCGAATGCAGAATCGAGAATTTTCAGCGATAGTTCTTCACCGCGTTGCAGCATCGTAGACTCCATTTTGATTTTTTCGGCGTGCAGGCAGGCACGGCGCGATTTGACGATGTTTGCTAATGTGCTCCCTGGAGAGAGCGTGCCAAAGCATCCACATCCTGTTTCGCTGCCTCGGCATTACGGATTTCCGCGGCGCCGGCAATTCTTGCTCCGCAGAGGCGGAGCATCACGCTTCCCTGATGCGGATCGCTGACGACGACAATATTCTCTGCTGGATTTTCCGGCGGATTATTCGCCGGGACCTGAAGCAGCCCGATAAATTTTTTCAGCGCAAGGCGGGCCGCCTCCTCGCCTGGATAAATCGATAACAAATAATTTCTCGCCGGCATATTGCACGCTGTAGGCCGAAGTAAAAAATTTGTATCCGAGAAAATCCTGATTGATGTACATTTCCGAATTCTGCTTCTTCCCTTTTTCCGGAAAAAAGGCGAAGAGCGCAGGCAGTGTTTTTTCCTGATGCAGCGCCCCTGCTGCAGATTGCGCTATCGATTGGAGAGCGAGCTGAACTTTCTCTCCTTTATCATTCGTCGTCATGCGCATATAATATCTGCCGCAGTAAAAATTCAGCGCCCCTTCTTCCAGATATCCCTGTCCGCCTATCGGAAGAAACCGCGTCTCTTCCGGGCGTTCCTGCGCATACATGCCGAATGCATTCGCCTGCGAGCTGTGCCGGTATACTTCCACGCGGATATACTCGATTCCGGGAGCGGAATATTCAGCTGTATGCAATTCTTCAAAGCCGTAGGTCAGAAAAAGATCTGCCGCGCCGTCGATGATTTCGAAGAGATTATCGGACGTATAGACCTTCTCTCCCGGTGTGAGTTTGAATCCCGGCACCTGCGGGAACAGTGTATCCGGAATATTTTGAGCAAAGGCCGTACTCCATACTCCGGCAAAAAAAACAAGGAATGTTAAAACACCGTATTTGTTCATTCAATTTTCCTACGCAAGAAATTCATCCGGAACGCCGATCAAACGCGACACATCGCTCACCCGTTCCCGGATCGGAAGGCCTTTGATGCATTCGGCCGTACAGATCAAACAATTGCGGCATGGATCGGCGGAAAAATGCACTTCCGCCAGTACTTCTTTTGCCTGGCGCGCTGCGCCGTACCCATAGGCGTACATGTATGCACGCATGATATCGGGAACAGCCAGATGCTTTGCACATGATGAAGAACAGTGACTGCATCCGTCGCAGGTACATGCCGCCGCCCGTTTCCCGCATTGTCAGCGAAGTTTTCTCTTCGTCCGTGAGTTTAATATCCTCGTTCACGCTGATGTTTTCCTGAAGCTGGTCGAATGTCGTCATGCCGGGAATGCAGGTTGTGATATTCGGATCCTGAAGCACCCATTTGAGCGCCGCTTTGCAGTTGACCGGTTTCTGTTTTTCTTTATCGAAATATCCGCCGGCCATCGTTTTCATGGCAACGATGCCGATTCCCGCTGCGGCAGCTTGTGCAGTCGTTTTACGGAAGCTGTCCGGTGTATTATACTGAAAATTAATCGACGTGAGCACGACATCATAGACATGCGATTCGACAGCGGCGTCGATGACCGTTTCCATGTTTTGGTGCGTCGAGACGCCGACAAATTTTGTTTTGCCGGATTTTTTTGCTTCCGTCACGGCGGCAATCATCGCCGGGTGAAGCACATGTTCCCGGGCCGAGATTCCATGAACATAGAGAATATCGACAAAGTCGAGTTTGAGCCGCCGGAGACTTTCGTCCAAACGTTTCAGGAATGCTTCTTTCGTCGATCCCGGTCCGATCGTATTCGTCTGCCAGTCCATCTCTTCCGGAGGAACTTTTGTGGCAATGACATATGAAGATCGCTGCACGCCGGTGAACACTTCTCCGAGCATTTCTTCATTCCGTCCTTTTTGATAACCATGCGCAGTATCAAAAAGTACGATGCCGGCCTTGAGCGCAGCGCGAACTAGAGCGGGACTGTCGGCGCGCATCACACCCATACTGACCACCGGCAGACTGATTCCGGTTTTTCCCAATGTTCTCCGTATAACCGGGCGGATATTTTTTTCTTCAGGGGCAGCGGGCCGCAGACTGAAATCGTGCAAAAGAGACGGCGCTGCAAGCGCAGCTGAAGTGCCGAGAACCGACGTTTTTAAAAATGACCTGCGATCAAGTTCGCTCATTTCCAATTCTCCTTCCTTCTTTTTTCGTAACTATTCAGCGCGAGTTTTATATTTGTAAATTAAAGTACCGCAACGATCTTCTGTAGCCGACACCGCCCTCCTGCGGCGGGCAAGGTCGTGTCGGAGCATCCCGCGACCAGCGGTCGCGGCTACAGAATGATATTGGACGCTAAGTAATTACATTTTTTCAAGATACCATTATTTCTGCTCGAAAATACAACGGTCGAGCCATTCTTTTGTTTCCCTGCAGTATGCGGGCGATGGAGCTTGTGTATACGCCTGCTGAAAAATATTTCGCGCCTGTTCCTTTTCCATGCGGAAGAAAAGCGCTTTCCCGAGCATCCGGAGCCGGAAAAACTCCAGAAGCGGGGACGAACCGTCCATCGATTCCAATATTTTTTCCGCTTCCGTATATTGTCCTTTTGCCATAACGCATTTGCCGACATATACTTTGCCGGCGGCGTAGACAGCCGCGAAAGCCGCGCGCTTCGTCCCGTATCGTCTAATGCCGTTGTATAGACAAAAAGTATTTTTAAAGCATTTCGCTCCGGCGAATGCGATTGAAGCCAGACGCACGCTGCACGCCTCATCATAGCCCATGGTCAGGTGCAGAGCCAGCAAAGCTTCGTATTCACGTTTCGCCTGCTCGAGCGAATCCAGCGCCCAATATGCATCTCCTGCGCGGAGATAAACCGGAAGAATATCCCGCATCGGAGGTCCCGCTGCGCAGCCCGGAGCGCAGCGGCACGGCGCTTTCCTGAAGCCGCACATAGGTTAAAACATCCTGAAACTTTTGAAGTTCGAAAAGCGCATTGACCTTTTGCAGAACCGCTTCCGGCGTGCGGCTGAGTTTTAACGAATATTCCGCGGACGCGAGCGCCTGTTCATATTCACGGCCGGACATAAAATGTCTTGTCGCCTCATTAAGACCGGCAATCACACGCGCGCATTCTTTTTGAAAGATCGATCCGCGCCTGAAAAAATACCGTGCTTTTATACTATCGGAGGTTGAAACCGGCTGCCGGCGGATGAGCCGCTCCCATTCGGACACGAGATCGGAACACTCCTTGCCATAAACGGTTCGATAAGAACCGGATGCATACAACTGCTTGAATTTTTCTATGCCGTATGAATCGACAAGAAACGAACAGAACGAACCGGAAAGCGTATAACTGACGCCGGCATACGAGGACGCGAACCCGAACGAATCCAGTATAGAAACCGCATCGATCGGAACGCCGGATGCGAAGACCTGAGAAGCGGTCCGGTGCACTGAATCCTCGAATGAAGCACCGTCCGCAGCAACGGCCGCACCTTCGATAAGTCCGGATTTTTTTGAAATGCGCAAGGGCGACCAGCCGAACTCCGCCGCGAAGAGGTGCGCCATTTCATGTTTCAGCACATGCTCCGCATCGGCAGCATTGATATGCGATTGGTGCAGCCAGGGTTTTGTAATATCGGTCTCCGACGCCCCGATGAGTTTCCCTTTTTGTTCCGCATCGGCATAAAAATAAATAGCCATCCGTTCCGCCGGACTGACCTGAAAATACCGGCTCAATTGTTCGTAATAATATTCGTGCAGAACACCGAGCCGTTCGACATATTCCCGTTTCCATAGTCCCGAAGGATAGAGAATTTCAAAATGTGCGGTACGATAACTCCCGCCGAGTTTTTCCCTTATAAAATCTTCCGACGACGATAATCCGATGCGGTCGCTGAAGAGAAAGAGAACGGCGGTAAAAGGCACGAAGAGAGCGAGAAGAATCAATTCCGGAATCGGATGATCGGGGTGTTCATCATCCGAAGTTTTTTGTTTTCGTCCCCACAGCCAAAGGGCGAACGAAGCGATTGCGGCGGATGCTGCAGCCGTACCAAGGCGGTAAATGAACAGACGGCGGAAAACATTCATCGACTCGTCATAGGTAATGCCGGGAAAATATCCGATGATCGGGTTAAAAGCGAATATTTGAGGGCGCATCAACGTAACAAACGGTATCTGCGCCAGAATCAGCAGAGCGAGACACGGTAAAAATAGTTTTTTGAAACCGGGATGAAACGACTGCGACAAGAAAAGCAAGCGCACCGCAAAAGAAGAAAGAGGGCACGGCAAGAAGAAAATAATATTCCAGTCCGGCTGCAATGGAACAGTTCCGGACAAAAAAAGCGCTGCCGAAGGCAATAAGCAGAGGAAGAAGCGACAAGAGAAAAAGCAGCGCTGCAGCCGAACCGAGAAAGGCACGAACATCACGGAGGGTTTCACACTGGCCTGCCCTCCATGCGCCGAGCGTGAATATCCCCGCAATGAAACCGCCGGCAATTGCAAGAGCCGCGGAGAATTCAAATCCCAATGAATTGAACAGCGGTATGCAGGAACAGACAACGGCTGTCAGCGTAAAGGCGGCGGCCGCGCCGGAAAACACTCGCGTGCGGATGATATCATTGATCATGCGGCTTAATATTAAGGGTCTGTTAAAACTCTTCTCCTTTTTCCCGGCGTATGTCCGCACCGAGCGCCTGAAGTTTCGTTTCGATCGACTTCGTATCCCCGGTCGATATGGTACACGCGGAGCACTTCGGTAGTTCCCTCGGCAGCGAGTCCCGCGAGAATGAGCGAAGCGCTCGCGCGCAAATCGGTGGACATAACTTTCGCCCCGACCAATTTCGGGACGCCGGCAACGGTGGCTATATTTTCTTTCATGATGATATTTGCACCAAGGCGGGACAGCTCCGGAACATGCATAAATCGATCGAAATAAATCGTATCCGTTATCATACTCGTTCCGTTGGCGAGCGACATCAATGTAATCCATTGCGCCTGCATATCGGTCGGAAAGCCGGGATAAATCGCAGTCGTGATATTGATCGGATGGATTTCTTTCGGCGGAACAAGTTCCACCCAATCCGGCCCGGTCGTTATCGATTCCGCCTGCGTCTTCAAGCTTGACGATAAGAGATCCGATATGATGCGGTTCGCATTTCTGGATGCGGATGCTCCTGTCTTTTTTTCCTGCAAGCATGGCTGCGATTAAAAACGTCCCGGCTTCGATGCGGTCCGGGATCGTCGTGATATCGGCAGGATGCAATTCATCGACTCCTTCGATTTCCAATCTGCCGCTGCCGGCGCCGTGAATTTTCGCTCCCATCATGATAAGATATTCCGTGAGCTGAACAATTTCCGGTTCCTGCGCCGCATTTTCGATGAGCGTCGTTCCTTTTGCCAGCACAGCAGCCATGAAGACATTGCCGGTGGCTCCCACGCTGGAGATATCGAATAAAATTCTCGCTCCGTGAAGACGCTTTGCTTTTGCAACGATATATCCGGCCTCCAGTTCGATATCGGCGCCGAGTTTTTTTATTCCTTCGATATGCATATTGACCGGACGCGGCCCCCATGCGCATCCCCCGGGAAGCGACACTTTTGCCTGCCCAAATCTTCCGACAAGCGGACCCAGGTACATAAATCGACGCACGCATCGTTTTAACATGTTCATAGGGAGCTTCAAAATTATTGATGCCGCTGCTGTTGATCGTGACCGTATGGTTTTTCAGCATCACGGTCAATCCCATGGATTCGAGCAAACGGCTCATCGTATGAATATCGCGAAGCTCCGGTGTGTTATGCATTTGACATGTACCGGAAGCAAGAATGGATGCAGGCATTAAAGCAAGCGATGCATTTTTTGCGCCGCCGACGGGAATCGATCCGCTGAGCGGTTTCCCGCCGTTGATAATAAATTTATCCAACGCTTGCTCCTTTCATCAGAATTCGGTAGGATACGAACATATCATTTCGTTCAGCGTCAATATAGTCCAAGAAAACCTTAAAGGCAAAATTGAAAATGAAAAAAAATCAATCGGCATTATCTCTCATTGCCGGACGGAAGAGTGTGCGTCATTTCACAGGTGAAAAGGTGAACGGCGAAGACCTGCTCGAGATACTTAAAGCCGGCATGGCAGCGCCGACCGCTGTCAATATGCAGCCGTGGGAATTCATTTGCGTCACAGACCGCACTGCGCTCGACCAGCTCTGCGATACACTTCCGTATGCCAAAATGCTCGCCGCTGCCGGAGCGGCTATCGTCGTCTGCGGCGATCCCCGGCAGGCGCATCATCAACTCAAAGAATATGCTGTTATCGATTCGACGCTGGCAAGCCAGAACATACTCCTTGCCGCCGAAGCGCTCGGTCTTGGCGCCATCTGGACCGCGGTGTACCCGTACCCGGATCGTATGGACACTGTCCGCCGGATTCTTCATATTCCGATAGAAATTATCCCCCTCAATGTTATACCCATCGGGCACCCGACCGGCGAAGATGTGCCGAAAGACAAATTCAAGCAAAATAAAATTCACACAGAAATATGGTAACAGAGAAACCATTTCTTCTATTCACAATATACAGTTTACTGTTTTCTGTTCACAGTTTGCAGTTCACTGTTCACAGTTCACAGTTTACAGTTCACCATTCACCATTCACCGCTCTTAAAGAAAGGAAAAAACGATGCAGCCCAATTCATATACAATCGAATATTACTACAAGACAAAATGGGGAAATGCTGATGAATTCCTCCGGCTCTATAAAAAAAATCATCATCCAATACTTCAAAAACAAATCGAACTCGGACGAATCCTCTCGCTCACCGTCGCCAAGCCGCGTTTCCATGCAACGGAAGACGGCCGGTGGGATTTTCGCGTGACGATTGTCTGGAAAAATATCACAGTCACAGACGACGGCTTCGATGAATCTGCAATTGCGCGGCAGCTCTATCCGGATCAGGAAACATTCAAAAAAGAAGAACAGCGCCGGTTCGACATACTCATCGCACACTGGGATTTACCGATAGTAGATGTTCAGGCGAATTGAGATATTAATTGTAGCCGCGACCGGTTTGTTTACCCGCTTGCTTTACCTTTTGGCGGGCCCGACCTCCATCATCTTCTGGCGGGTGGTCACAGATGAATATACGATTGGTAGAAGCATAGTGCTGTTTGCACAGGATGGCGCACGATTTCACTTTCACTCCACCTTCGCACGTTCTTCTGTCCATGGTAGGACAAACATTCCTGTTTGTCATCCCCATTTGTCACGGGTAGGACAAATATTCCTATTTGTCATTATTCATCAACATTCGTCATGGTAGAACAAATATTCCTATTTGTCATTATTCAAAAATAAACGAAACCTTTTTGGCCAGCCACATTATTTTCAAAACTCACCGGGTAATTGCCATTTTCTGATATTTTATCAGAGTCATTGAAAACGGTTGCGGCGGGAAAAGTTGTATTCTTTACTCTTTTTCGTTAAACTCTTTGTGATGGTAAGGACCTGCAATTGAATTCGGGGTGATTTCAATTTGTGGATTTAAGAAACCTCCGGATTCGCTATTGGCGATGATGGAGGTTTTTGTGTTTATAAGGGGATGGCTTTCTTTTCGATAAAGAAAAAGCAATTCTAAAAACGGGGATTCCAAATATGAATAAGGAATTTATTGCACACAGACGAGAGAAAGACGGAGAGGCACAATCTCTTCGAAGCCATCTTTTAAGAACAGCAGTTTATTGTGGTCAATTTGCTGAAAAGATTGGATTGAAAGAAGCGGGGAGAGTCATCGGCTTACTCCACGATCTTGGGAAAGCAAGCAATGAGTTTAACAACTACATCCAATCTGCAACCGGACGTATTAATCCAGATGCCGATGGGTGGATCGATGCAAAAGCGCAAAAGGGAAAAATAGATCACTCCAGCGCAGGGGCACAGTTTATTTTTAGAACTCTTTCTAAGCAAGGTGCAGCAGGACTCAGTGCGGCACAATTACTTGCATTGTGTATTGCTTCACACCATTCCGGCATAATAGATTGTCTGTTACCTTCTGGTGAAGATAATTTTGCACGAAGATTAAACAAGGAAACAGAAAAGACTCATATCGATGAAGCGTTATCATATTTCCCTGAAGCAGAGATACAGAAGATAACAAAAATGTTTTCAAGCGATAACCTCATTAAACAGATTATCGAAAAGGTAAAATCACTAAAGGAGGACAGCGACAAACAAGATACTGCGATGTTTAAGTACGGATTGCTTGTGCGATTTCTTTTTAGTTGTCTGATAGATGCCGATAGACTTAATACTGCCGATTTTGAATTTCCCCGAAATGCAGAAATCCGTAATTATGGAAAGTATTGCTCCTGGGATGTGTTAATCGAAAGATTGAATGCGAAGATAAAAGAGTTTGAAAACAAGCCAGACAAAAACGAAGTCGATGATTTGCGAAATGCAGTATCAGAACAATGTTTTAATTTTTCAACAAAACCAAAAGGAATATACCAATTAACCGTTCCTACCGGCGGCGGCAAAACAATGGCAAGTTTGCGGTTTGCTTTAAACCATGCAAAGCATCATAAGCTGGATAGAATATTCTATGTTATTCCCTTCACTTCTATTATTGATCAAAATGCAGATGAATTACGAAAGATTTTAGAAGATAAAGACAGCAATGGTACATATTTGGATAGAGTTGTTCTTGAACATCATTCTAACTTGACACCAGAAGAAGAAACAAAGAGACAAAATCTTTTATCAGAAAATTGGGATGCACCGATTATCTTTACAACTCAGGTACAATTTCTCGAGACAATGTTCGGCAGCGGAACGAGAAGTGCACGCAGGATGCACCAACTTGCCAATTCAGTGATTATCTTTGACGAAGTCCAGACAATCCCTGTCAGATGTGTTCACATGTTCAACGTTTCCCTTCGATTTCTTGTCAATAATTGCGGAGCATCAGTCATTCTTTGTACAGGCAACACAGCCATTACTTGATAAGGCAAGTTGGCTGAAAAACAAGATTGACGAAGATAATGCACATAGATTCTTAAACATATCTTCTGGGCAAAGAATTATACAAGATGAACATAAGTTATTTAAAAAATTACAGCGAGTTAAAGTCTATGACAAAAGGAAAAAGATAGGTGGCTGGACTGAAAATGAGACAGCAGATTTGATTAAAAAAGAAATTCAAGATACAGGCAGCGTACTGATTATTGTAAATAAAAAAAATTCTGCCCGATTACTTTATGAGACGTTGAAAGAGAAAAGCATTCCAGACATACACCACCTCAGCACAAACATGTGCCCTGTACATCGACTTGAGGTTCTAAGCCTTATTAAGGATAGAATCAAAAAGAAATTGCCAGTAGTATGCGTTAGCACACAATTGATAGAAGCCGGTGTCGATATAGATTTCGGAACGGTTATTCGTTATCTGGCGGGACTCGATTCAATAACACAAGCAGCAGGAAGATGTAACCGAAACGGAAAACAAAAGGATAAGACCGGAATGCGAAAATCTGGAAAGGTTTATATTATTAATCCTTGTGATGAGAGCTTAGACAAACTTAAAGATATTAAGACCGGCGCGGATGATACGGCACGAGTTCTTCGAGAATATAAGACGACACCCAAGACATTCGATAATGATAGAATTGGACTGAAAGCAATGAAACAATTCTATACATATTATTTTTATGACAGGCACAAAGAAATGTGCTATCCCGTTAATAGCAAATCCATAATAGAAAGAGAAGATGATTTATTTAATCTGCTTTCACTCAACAACGGTTCTGTGGATGGTTACAAGCGAATGTACAGGGCATTACCGACCCTGCCATTGAAACAATCTTTCCAGAGCGCGGCTAAAGCATTTCATGCAATTGATTCGCCAACGCGTGGTGTCGTTGTTCCTTATGGTAAAGTAGGTGAACGGATTGTAAATGATCTATGCGATGCTGTCATGTTGGAGAAACAATATAAGCTTTTGAAGGCCGTACAAAGATTCTCTGTCAATCTCTATCCCTATGAATTTGAGGAAATGGAAAAGAAAAAAGCAATACGCCCTGTACAAGGTGAAACAAATATTTACTATATGGATTATCAATATTACAGCAACGAATTTGGTTGGAGTAAAGAGATTGTAACCGAAATGAAAATATTAATTCGTTAAGGAGGAAACATGAAATACAAAAACAGTGTAGATTTTAAGGTGCATGGCAGGTACGCCCTTTTTACCGATCCCCTGACAAAAATTGGCGGGGAAAAATGTTCTTATCAGGTGCCAACATACGAGGCTCTGAAAGGCGTGATTAGTTCCGTGTATTGGAAACCGACAATTATCTGGATTATCGATAATGTCAGGATAATGAATCAAATAAAGACACAAACACAAAGCGCCAAGCCAATTATTTACAGCGGTGGTAATTCCTTATCCATTTATACATACCTTGCAGATGTTGAGTACCAAGTTAAGGCACATTTTGAATGGAATGAAAAACGAGAAGATTTAAAACAGGATCAAAACGAGAACAAACATTTTTATGTAGCAAAACGAATGATAGAACGCGGCGGCAGACGGGATATTTTCCTCGGCACAAGAGAATGTCAGGCATACGTAGAACCATGTATTTTCGGCGAAAGTGTAGGACAATATGATAACCTTCAAGAGCTTGCTTTCGGTTTAATGTTCCATGGCTTTTATTATCCAGACGAAGGCGAAGATGGAAAATTTGTCGCACGATTCTGGTGGGCTAAAATGACAAAAGGCATCATTGAATTTCCACATCCAAAAGATTGCAGCATCCGAAAATTGGTAAGACCGATGCACGCTCAAAAGATTGAAACAATCGGATTAGCAGAAGAAGGTTTGTTGGAGGGATATGAAGAAGCGGAGGTGACACAATGAGTTGGATAGAAAAGCTATATAAGACATATAATAATTGTGAGAAATCAGTCGGAGTTATCCAACTGATGAGACCAAAAAGACCTCTTACTTCCAATCTGCCACATAACTGCACAACAAGCGAAAATAGAGGTAATAATTGACGGTAATGGGTCAATTTCCAAAATGCGCGATTGATAACTGACAAGAATGATGCGACCACTATTATACCAAGTACAAGAGAGGCTCCACCCGCAGAGCAAAAGGAAGCAAACCGGAAGGTCATCCTCTTTGCGATAATCTTCAATATGTAGCAGGTGATTTTAATGAATACGGGGGTGGCCCCCCCCCCCCCCCCCCCTTTTTTTTTTTTTTTTTTTTTTTTTTTTTTTTTTTTTTTTTTTTTTTTTTTTTTTTTTTTTTTTTTTTTTTTTTTTTTTTTTTTTTTTTTTTTTTTTTTTTTTTTTTTTTTTTTTTTTTTTTTTTTTTTTTTTTTTTTTTTTTTTTTTTTTTTTTTTTTTTTTTTTTTTTTTTTTTGTAAACACTTAGGATTTAAAGTAAAGACCCAAGTGAACCCATACAAAAACTTTTTATTAACTTTATTCCCTCTTGTGACAAATCGAGACAAAATAAAATTATACCATTCACCCAAAAACAAAAGCAATTCTCAAATACGTGAAGAAGAAACGACTTATAAAGGATTTAGTCAAACATAAAATATTTTATACAGGGAATAATGGAAAGCTTTTAACAAAAAGGACAGCAAAGAAACCCAAAGATGCGCCTCTCGATATATTTGATATCACGACTTCACAATACGATGCATTCATTAGATGGATAGTTGAAGAACCAAGTGAATTAGAACGCAGAGTATGGAAGGATAAAACTATCTGGAATAACTGGATCGAATATTATTCCAATAACGAACAAAATAAATCTTTTTGTTACGCGACAGGCAAGAATATGCTTCTTTCCAATCAGCATCCTAAATATATTCGTGCAAAAGGTGACGGAGCAAAACTGATTTCATCAAACGATATGAGCGGTTTCACATTCAGAGGCCGTTTCTTTAACCAGAGGAAGTTTACGGTTTGAGTCTTGAAGTTTCACAGAAAGCTCATAATGCCTTGTTATGGCTTATTGATAGACAAGGAAAGGTATTTTGGGTAAAAGGTGACAAAGGAAGAAAAGAACCCGGCCTAACTGTAGTTGCTTGGGCTGTATCGGGAAATGATCTTCCTAAAATCACAGATGATTCTCTCTCTGTAACTGGATTTGATGAATTACCAGAAGTTGAACTAAAAGAAGCAAGGACAGCACAAGACATTGCAATCAAATTTAGAGAAAGGATGCTTGGTTATCACTCAAAATTAGGCAACACAGACAATGTTGTTGTTATGTGTTTTGATTCTGCTTCAAAAGGTCGATTAGCAATGACATATTACCGTGAAGATTTATCTGGATCTGATTTTCTAAAGCGGATTGAAGATTGGCATAAGACCTGTGAATGGCTCCATGAATATCGATATAAATATATTGAAGGCAGTGCAAATGGTAGCAAGAAGAAACAATATCAACCATTCCTCGGTGCACCTGCCCCTATCAATATTGCAGAAGCAGCTTATGGTGACGATGTGGATGACAAACTTAAAAAGGCGACTGTTGCACGTCTTCTCCCCTGTATCATTGATGACCAACAAATACCACGCGATATTGTTGAATCTGCGGTAAGACGTGCATGTAATAGGATAGTATTAGATAATTGGGAATGGAATAAAACACTGAGTATAGCTTGTTCACTTTATAAAAAATATTCAAAGGAGGATTACAATATGGCTCTTGATGAAAACAGGAACACGCGAGACTATCTCTACGGGAGACTTCTTGCAATTGCAGATCGGCTTGAGGGACACGCGCTCTATAAAGCAAAGGAAAAACGTGAAACAAATGCTGCGCGTTATATGCAGCTATTTGCAGAACATCCTTTTAAAACTTGGAGACAAATCGAGCTTTCATTGTCTCCTTACAAAGCGCGACTTGGCGGCGCAAGTTACTATACCGGATTAATAGATAACATTATGTGTAAATTTTCCCAAGACGACTTTAACAATGACAAACCATTAGATGGAGAATTTTTACTGGGATTTCATTGCCAACGTGCCGAATTATGGAAAGGTAAAGACGAAGAACCAGAAGAAACACAAGTCGGAGAATAATCTGGGTAGGACATTCATTTTTAGATATCCTTGATAGAAAACGACACGCAAGAATGCGTGTACCACCAAAAGAATATTATTTATCATAAAGGAGGATAATGCTATTTGGGAACAACTCAAAGTTTAAAAAACAAAATTGATTTTGCAGTTATCGTTAGTGTGAACAGAGCAAACCCAAATGGTGATCCATTAAACGGTAATCGCCCTCGAATAACGTATGATGGACATGGAGAGCTTTCTGACGTTTGCATAAAGCGAAAAATTAGAAATCGACTTATGGATCTAGGATGCGATATCTTTGTACAATCTGATGATAATCGTAAAGATGACTATAGAAGTCTCCGTTCACGTGCAGAAGGTGTTTTGAATAATGTCGATATGGGCGATGAAAAAAAATACCGCGAAGCAGCATGTAAACAATGGATTGATGGCACGTGCATTTGGCCAAGTATTCGCTTACAAAGCTGGTGGAAAGAAAGCGAAAAAAGGGAATGAGAAATCCGAAGGAACTGAAGATACTTCGAGCGATTCTGGCATATCCATTGGAATACGTGGTCCTGTATCTGTCCAATCAGCATTTTCTATAAATCCTATCAGTGATAGAACCACAAGCATTCAGATAACGAAAAGTGTCAGTGGTGAAGGCGATGGCGCTAAGAAAGCATCTGATACAATGGGAATGAAGCATCGTGTTGACCATGGCATCTATGTCTTTTACGGTAGTATAAACCCACAACTCGCAGCACCACCGCGTGGAACAGGATTTAGCGAAGAAGACTCAAAACAAATCAAAGAAGCATTAAGAACATTATTTGTAAACGATGCTTCCTCTGCCCGTCCAGAGGGTAGTATGGAAGTACATAAAATGTATGGTGGGAACAAAAGGAAGTGAAATATTCTTCTGCAAAAGTGCATCGATCAATAAGGAATAAAGTAAAAGCATTAAAAGATGAGCCGCAATCAATTGACGATTATTACATCCCAACTAAATCTGAGACTGATAAAGATTTGTTAGGTTTGAGTGTAGAAATAATTGATGGAGAATAATATTCCTTTCTTTGGCGGACATCGATGATCGCCTGAGGATCATATATGTTCACTGAAGACGATTACATACAATTCGGCGCATTACAGCATTATGTATTTTGCCCGCGGCAATGCGGATTGATCTATAGAATCCGAATGGAATAGTAATAAAGAAAGATAATCGTTATGCCAAATATTAAACTTTTTGCAAACAAACGAATCCGTTCCATTCGGAATGAACAACAAAATCCCCGCCTGCGGCGGGCAAGCGACATTATCCTTTACACCACCGATGACGGTAAAAATCGTATTGAAGTGCGGTTGGACGGAGAAACTGTTTGGCTGACACAAATGCAAATGGCTGAACTTTTCCAGACCACCAAGCAAAATATCAGTCTGCATATAAAAAATATTTTTGCCGAGCGAGAATTATCAGAGGATTCAGTTGTCAAGGAATACTTGACAACTGCCTCAGATGCAAAAAATTATAAAACTCTGTACTATAATCTCAAAGCTATCATTGCTGTTGGATACCGCGTCAAATCGCACCGGGGCACGCAATTTCGCATCTGGGCAACCGAACGGCTAAAGGAATACCTGGTACAGGGGTTTGCTCTAGACGATGAACGGTTAAAGCGGCGCGGTGGTGATGTTTATTTTGAACAATTGCTTGCGCGCATTCGGGATATTCGGTCATCTGAAAAAGTGTTTTGGAAAAAAGTGCTGGATATTTATTCAACCAGTATCGATTACAATCCTGATACTGAACTATCTCAAAAGTTTTTTGCAGCAGTGCAAAATAAAATGCACTGGGCAGCGCATGGACACACAGCCGCCGAAGTGATAGCTCAACGTGCAAATGCCTCCCTGCCGACAATGGGACTGACAAGCTGGACAGGTAAGGTTCCCCAAAAAGGGCGATGTCTCTATTGCAAAGAATTATTTGAATGAACAAGAACTCGATACACTTAACCGAATTGTGACGGCATATTTGGAATTTGCAGAGCTTCAGGCACAAAATCGCAAGCCGATGTATATGAAAAACTGGTTGTTAAATTAGACGATTTCCTCAAGCTCAGTGAAAAGAACATCCTCATTCATGCGGGTTCTATCACTCATGAGGCGGCTATTGCTAAAGCAGAAGCGGAATACGATACATTTCATCGGAAACAACTTGCCGAACCAAGTGATGTTGAAAAAGACTTTGAAGCAGCGGTAAAAAAATTGAAAGCACTTAAACCATCAAAGAGAAACAAACATAAAAAGAAATAAGGCAATGTTCACCGAAGACGATTACATACAAATCAGCGCCTTACAGCATTACGTATTTTGCCCGCGGCAATGCGGATTGATCTAAGGAAACCGAATCGGATAGCAATGAAGGAAGAGAATCGTTATGCCAAATATAAAGCTTTTTGAACAAAAGAAAATCCGCTCTGTCTGGAATGAAGCAGATCAGAAAATGTATTTTTCGATTGCCGATGTTGTAGAAGTTTTAACTGACAGCACAGACATAAAACAATATATAAAACGCCTGCGACAAAGAGATCCACAGTTAAATTCTAACTGGGTAGAATCTGTACCCCCCTTGAAATGATAGCGATTGATGGAAAAAGGCGGAAAATACAGTGTGCCAATGTCGAAGGTCTATTGCGCTTAATCCAATCTATTCCATCTCCCAAAGCAGAGCCATTTAAGTTATGGCTGGCAAAAGTTGGCCAAGAGCGATTAGAAGAAATCGAGAATCCCGAGCTTGCCCAGAAGCGAATGCGTGAAACATATAAGGCGAAGGGTTATAGCGACGAATGGATTGAAAAACGCGTTCGCGGCATTGCGATTCGGGATGAACTAACAGGTGAATGGAAACAACGCGGCGTAAAAGAAGGCAAGGAATTTGCCATTCTTACAGCGGAGATCAGCAAAGCGACGTTTGGAGTTGCACCGGGTGATTATAAAAAACTCAAAGGATTGACTAAGCCGCAGGAAAATCTGCGCGACCACATGACCGATCTTGAGTTGATTTTTACGATGCTGGGAGAAGCATCTACAACTGAGATTGCCCGGAACAAGGATGCACAAGGATTTCCTCAGAATGAAAAAGCAGCAATCGAGGGAGGAACAGTTGCGGGCAACGCAAGAAAAGCATTGGAAAAGAAATCAGGGCGCAAAGTTATAACGAGCCAGAATTATAAATCTTTGACAGAGAAACAGAAAAGGGAAATTAGCAAAGAGTAATTTATCCTCCTATGTTCACTGAAGACGATTTTATACAAATAAGCGCCTTACAGTCCCACTTCACGGGATTTTGTCGAAACCGAAAAGTTTTATACAGGTAATTTGCGATGTTTAGTGAGGACGATTATATCCAACTTAGTTCGTTACAACATTACGTGTTCTGCCCAAGGCAGTGCGGATTAATACACGTGGAAAATGCATGGACGGACAATATGTTTACCGTGCGCGGCGAAATTCTGCATGAAAAAGTGGATACGGACACATACGAAACACGCGGGACGATTAAGACAGTACGAGGATTGAGAATTCATTCAAACCGGCTTGGTATCGTAGGTCGTTGCGATGTCGTTGAATTCCGTAAAGATAAGAATGAACAAGAAGTAATATTGCCGGTTGAATTCAAATCCGGCGAACCGAAGGATGATATATCCGACAAGGTTCAATTATGTGCGCAGGTTCTATGCTTAGAAGAGATGCTGAATACAAAAATAGCGCAAGGCACTTTCTTCTATGGTAAAATACGGCGAAGGAATATAGTAGATATTGATGCTGGTTTAAGACTACAAACAGAGGAACCATTATTGCATCCGTGCATGAGATCGTGTCAAAGAAACAAGTGCCCCCGTCAAAATACTCCCAGAAATGCCGGAATTGTTCTTTAGAAGACGCCTGTATGCCGAAAGCAATGAATGAAAAAAAGTTAAAACAGTATATGAAGGAATTGTATTTGTAATAATAATGACACACACGAATGTGTGTCCTACCAAATCCGGTAGGGCATTCATTCTTGAATGCCATTATAAATATGGACACGCAGGAATGTGTGTCCTACCAAATCCGGTAGGGCATTCATTCTTGAATGCCATTATAAATATGGACACGCAGGAATGTGTGTCCTACCAAATTATAATGGGTAGGTCAACCATTTCTGGTTGACAAATAGGAACATATGGCAGAAGAATTAAAAATATCTCGACGGCATTTGCCGCATTGGACGCTTGACGGTTCCATTTACTTTGTAACATTTTGTTCGCACGGAACAGAATTTAATGAAATCGAACAACGCATCATTCTTGAGCACATTAAGGCGGGTGACGGAATATTCTATGATTGCTATGCCGCAATGGTGATGCCGGATCATGTGCACCTGCTTTTGCAGCCAAAGGAAGAAATAACCTTAAGCCGAATAATGCACGGCATTAAAGGTGCGAGCGCGTATAAGATCAATCAGTATCGAAAAACTGGAGGATCCATCTGGCAAAAAGAGTCGTTCGATAGGATTGTACGGGATGGAAATGAATTCGATGAAAAATTGAATTACATGTTCAATAACCCATTGAAAAAAGAATTAACGGAGGATCCGGAAAATTATGTCGGATGGTATTACAATGAAAACAAATGCGGGTAGGGCATTCCTGCCCGCCGCTTCACTTTGGCAGGCGGGCATTCTTGAATACCATTATAAATAACAACACACAGGAATGTGTGTCCTATCGAATCCGGTAGGGCATTCATTCTTGATGTCATCATAAATAATGACACACAGGAATGTGCGTCCTACCAAATTTGGTAGGGCATTCATTCCTGAATGCCATTATAAGTATCGACACACAGGAATGTGTGTCCTACCAATTAAAATGGTAGGTCAACCATTTCTGGTTGACATTTTTAAAATAACCATGTACCGGCAATATTATGAAAAAACATTTAAACACGCTCTACATCACATCCGATGATGCTTATGTACATAAAGAGCGGGAAACATTCGTTGTAGAGGTGAACAACGAAAAAGTTTTTCAGGCGCCGGTGCATTCTATCGAAAATATCGTGTGCTTCGGGTTCAAAGCGCTCTCCCCTGCTCTTATGGCCTTTTGTGCAGAAAATAATGTCGGTATAAGTTATCTTTCCGAATATGGAAAATTTCTCGCCCGCGTCCAGGGAGCACAGCACGGGAATGTCCTTTTACGCAAAGCTCAATATGCAATTTCAGATAACGAACAAGAATCCCTTAAAATTGCCCGGCCTATCATCGCTGCAAAAGTTGCAAATTACCGCAACCTGCTGCAGCGGCATCAACGCAATCATCCGGATACCGCATCCGATTCCTTAGATTCTGCTGCTGCCGTAATGGGAAATCGTTTGAATGATATTGAAAAGGTCATGACATTAGACGGCTTACGCGGATATGAAGGCGAATGCGCAAATACTTATTTCAGCGTTCTCTCCTCTCTTATCATTGTCCAGCAGGAGGATTTCCTCTTCACTCAAAGGTCAAAACGTCCGCCGCTCGACCCTACGAATGCTTTGCTTTCATTTTTGTATGCGATTCTTGCAAATGATGTTCGATCGGCGGTAGAAACTGTGGGACTCGATCCACAAGTCGGTTTTTTACATCAATTACGCTCCGGAAGACCGAGCTTGGCTTTAGATATAATGGAAGAATTTCGTGCATATCTCGGAGATCGAATCGTTCTCAATCTTATCAATCTTAAACAAGTGACAAAAAAAGATTTTGAGATTCGGGAATCCGGCGAAGTACGTATGTCCGATGATGCGCGGAAAACTGTTCTTACGGCGTATCAGAAACGCAAACAGGAAGAAATTACACACCCGTTCCTCGATGAAAAAATGACAATCGGATTGCTGCCGCATATTCAAGCGCAGTTATTGGCAAGATATATTCGCGGCGATATTCCAGAATATCCGCCTTTTTATATGAAATCGTAGGATGTCCATTCGTGGATGTCCGGATGAATAATGACACGCAGGAATGCGTGTCCTACCAAAAAATGGAAAATGTTTTATGATGGTTTTGGTCAGCTATGATGTATCAACAAAAACTCCCGCTGGAGTGACACGATTAAGAAAGATTGCAGAAATATGCCTCGACTATGGGTTGCGTGTTCAGAACTCTGTTTTCGAATGCAATATTGATCCTGCACAATGGGAAACTTTGAAGGATAAACTTTTATCAAAATATAAGGCCGAAGAGGATAGTTTGAGATTTTACTATCTCGGGTCAAACTGGCAGCGGCGTGTCGAACATTACGGTTCAAAAGATATTCAGAGTATAGAAGACACAATAATCTTATAACGCTAACCGAAGCGTACGTAAAGCTACCGGTATGTTAGCGGTTTGAAAATGAACGGAAAACAATGTTTTTCATTTTGAGCCGCATATCGTTCTTTGAAAAAAGGAAGATAGCAAATGTGATAGCTTTTATATCTGTCTTTATTAGATTAAATTGAGCAACAGTCGCGCCCCTCGCGGGCGCGTGGATTGAAACACTATACGTTGCTTGCGATGATCAGATGTGACCTGATAGTCGCGCCCCTCGCGGGCGCGTGGATTGAAACGTTTCAGATATCTGTAACGCCAGCTGAATCTGACAGTGTCGCGCCCCTCGCGGGCGCGTGGATTGAAACCTAATTCTAATCGTACACGTTAGTATAATGGTCGCGCCCCTCGCGGGCGCGTGGATTGAAACATCGATCGTACGGATACTGTTGCGACGATGAAGTCGCGCCCCTCGCGGGCGCGTGGATTGAAACGCAACTATGTGATCGCGTATGACGAATGATCCTGAGTCGCGCCCCTCGCGGGCGCGTGGATTGAAACATTCGTTCGTGATCTTGCACTGTATTTGATTCCTTACGAGTCGCGCCCCTCGCGGGCGCGTGGATTGAAACAGAATTTCGTTCGTGATCTGAACTATTTTGCACATGTCGCGCCCCTCGCGGGCGCGTGGATTGAAACATTGTCGATACTAACATGTCATGCGTATTTTAACGGTCGCGCCCCTCGCGGGCGCGTGGATTGAAACCTAATTTTTGTTACGACGACATACGTACAATGTGGATAGTCGCGCCCCTCGCGGGCGCGTGGATTGAAACCGCTAATACCCTGTCACCGCGAGAATGACCATGTATATTGTCGCGCCCCTCGCGGGCGCGTGGATTGAAACTATATCGTACTAGACAATGATGCTGCGGAATGCACGGTCGCGCCCCTCGCGGGCGCGTGGATTGAAACCTCTAATCCGGTATTAAGCGCTGTATCGTCTGCTATGTCGCGCCCCTCGCGGGCGCGTGGATTGAAACATCGATGACCGGAATGACAATGGCCGATGCATGGATCTGTCGCGCCCCTCGCGGGCGCGTGGATTGAAACATCAATCCTTCGGGATTCGGCGACTGAATCAACGTGTCGCGCCCCTCGCGGGCGCGTGGATTGAAACCTCGAATGCGTTACAATAGTCAAAGCGCGTTGAATGTCGCGCCCCTCGCGGGCGCGTGGATTGAAACAGTCAGTGTTTGCCAAAATATTCGCAACCAGTTTGTTGGTCGCGCCCCTCGCGGGCGCGTGGATTGAAACATTGAATGAGGTATCTAATGTCGTATAGCACAATATGGTCGCGCCCCTCGCGGGCGCGTGGATTGAAACTATTATGAGCTATAGCCGGCAAGTATGCATGTGATGCATGTCGCGCCCCTCGCGGGCGCGTGGATTGAAACCTTATGCCTGGTCGATATGCCGGATGGCATTCTGAACGGTCGCGCCCCTCGCGGGCGCGTGGATTGAAACTTCGTAATCGGATCGATAGCCAGTATGTGCCTGAGCGTCGCGCCCCTCGCGGGCGCGTGGATTGAAACCATCAGCATCGATTGCTTATATTCTTGCAGCAGCTAGTCGCGCCCCTCGCGGGCGCGTGGATTGAAACACAGTCAGATGTATTGCTTGCATATCTGAGCAGGAGTCGCGCCCCTCGCGGGCGCGTGGATTGAAACATATTATGGCAACGATTGCGCATCGAAGATTTAATGTCGCGCCCCTCGCGGGCGCGTGGATTGAAACAATTGCGGTCATCGGTAGCTGTATCAATAAGTCGAGTCGCGCCCCTCGCGGGCGCGTGGATTGAAACAATCCAGTCGGATGTCAGACCATAGATTCCGTTAAGGTCGCGCCCCTCGCGGGCGCGTGGATTGAAACATTATATCGACACACATTGCAATCGGATATCATGACGTCGCGCCCCTCGCGGGCGCGTGGATTGAAACATTGCGAAGTCTATTGGAGCTGCAATCCGGAATATGTCGCGCCCCTCGCGGGCGCGTGGATTGAAACACCATTTAGTCGCATTCATGCAGAAACCATGCAGCAAGACAGGTCGCGCCCCTCGCGGGCGCGTGGATTGAAACTTCATAATATATTCCGCAGTGAAGGGACATTCTTCGAGTCGCGCCCCTCGCGGGCGCGTGGATTGAAACCCAATCGTCAATGTGGGACTGCATAGTTGGAGAGTCGCGCCCCTCGCGGGCGCGTGGATTGAAACGATTTGATGCGTGAGATGAAAACTTGCAAGATCGCTAGTCGCGCCCCTCGCGGGCGCGTGGATTGAAACATCGAAATAGTCGAGTCAGATTTCCCATGCAGACGCTAGCGTCAGTCGCGCTCCCGACTGCGTCGGGACGCGTGGATTGAAACGTATTCCCTTCCATGATACGGACTTCTCTGTTGTTCGAAAGAACAGGATCTGAATGTTGTTAAACGGCATCCCTTCGGGAAAAGCAAATCACAACTATTTATTACTCCAGATAATCTTCCCAAGTTTGATGAGACTGTCAGCGTCGGCCTTTTTGTATGCGCCGCTCTTATCCGGCGCCGTTGAAAGAAGGATATTGCTGCCTCCACGTTCATAACTTTGCTTAATGTAACGGTACAAACTATCAACGGGATAAAAATGACTATCGCGATAGGTGAACCAGACTGAACCTTCCATTAATCCATGACCAAGCGAACGTTGGTCATATCGCTGCGATGTTATTTCATATTCGAAAGGAAGATAACAGGACGTTCCATTTATCGTATAAGAGCTTTTATGTCCGGTTACAGGCGGTATCCGTTCTTCGCCGTTTGTAATATCTGTTGGAAAATATTTAATGACCGCTCCGTCCTGCACCTGCTGGTTAAAGTGAACGATGGTTTCCGGATTTTTACTTTTCAATAAATCATAGAGTTCTTGCGGCTTCAGCGTCGTATCGGCCCAGCACTGCATGTCCAGCCAGAATTCGAAAATACTGCCGTAATTTTCAGACAGTTCTCTCAATTGCGCCAATATGATCGACTTCGGTGCGACGCTTTGCAGTTCATTGCGAATTATCGGATTCCAGTCTGCCGGGTTCCAATCCTTGCCTGCCCCACAAACAATAATAAATGCAGGGTTTGATTTTGTATTTACGGCAAGCAGTTCGACAAACAATTGAACGACATCTTTTTTATATGGACTGCTCTCCACGCCGAACTTCGTGACCTTGCTGTGCCATAGACAAAAACCTGAAGTATGGCGGGCTGTCAACACGGCATATCGTATGCCGGCTTTCTGAAAGACAGCCATCATACTATCAAAATCTATCGAAAGAGGATTAAAAATATTCGGATCTGTATTCTTCGAATATCTCTTTTTCTATAAATGTGTTGTCGTTGAAATGGACAAATGCGCCGAAGCGAAGGTTTTCCCATTCGGTTAAAACATTATTTTTATAATTTGCTGCCGGGTAAGATGCCTGTGATAATCCCGTATGTTTGCAACATATTAAAAATCCGAAGAAGAATAGAACAAAGAACCTGTTTAATTTAATTTTAGTCATAATTTCTTAAAATAATATATCTTTCATACCGTTCTCTTCAGTTTCGCCACATATTGAGAAGAAGAGCAATAAAGTGTTATTGTACGACATACGTTCAGGAAAAGCAAATCAGAATAGCGAGTAATTGCTCAGATACAAAACGACAAACAGGAATGTTTGTCCTACCGTAATTCCTTCTTTCTGGACATCTTCACATTTTTATTCTTCGCGGAATTTTATCTTAAACGATCGAAAGTGCGACTCATCTCTTGAAAATAACAAAAGATACATCCCTTGCTTTCCATAGAGTATTGTCCTTATCTTCCTTTTGTATGATTAAAAAGGAACTATGAATCTCCTCATTAAAAATATCAGACAATTAGCGACGGTCCCGGCGGCGGGAAAACGATTCAAGACCGGGCAGGCAATGAACGACCTCGGAATTATTGAAGATGCAGTCGTCCTTATCGAGAACGGGACCATTACCTGGGCCGGCAAAACTGCCGATTTCGACAAGTCCGTTCCGGATTCCATCGATACGCTCGACGCAGAAGGACTGGTGGCACTCCCCGGTTTTGTGGATTCCCATACGCATACCCTCTTTGCCGGTACGCGGGAAGATGAATTCGCTCTGCGCAACGCCGGAAAATCGTACACGGAAATTGCCGCTGCCGGCGGCGGCATTCTCAGCACCGTCGCCGCCGTTCGTGCGGCGACAAAAAAGGAATTAAAAAAATATGCGCGCAAGCATCTTGATGGAATGCTCCGCAGCGGAACAACGACTGTTGAAATAAAATCCGGCTACGGTTTGAACGAATCGGATGAGGTCAAAATGATGCATGCAATCAACGAACTGGCGGAAGAGCAGTTGATCGGCATCGCGGCGACATTTCTCGGAGCGCATGCCATTCCGCCGGAATATGCGGAAAAACCGAACGAATATGTAGACCTCATTTGCTTCCGCATACTTCCCTATCTCGTGCGGCGGAAAATGCTCCAATTCTGCGATGTCTTTTGTGACAGCGGTTTTTTTTCTGTCGATCAGGCGCGGCAAATTTTGGGAACCGCACGGACGCTCGGCATCGGCATAAAAATTCATGCCGATCAACTTTCGCAGATCGGAGCGCCGGCTCTTGCCGCGGAACTGTGTGCGGTTTCGGCGGATCACCTGGAAAAAATCGACGACGAGGGAATTGCCGCCTTAAAACGCGGCGGAACTGTTGCGACCGTTCTTCCGGGAGTGTCGTTTTTTCTGAAAGAGGGATACGCTCCGGCTCGAAAAATTATCGATGCCGGCGTGCCGCTTGCAATCGCGTCGGATTTCAATCCCGGTTCCGCGATGTCTTATTCCATGCCGCTGATGATGACCATCGCCTGCACGCAGATGGGACTGACGCCGGAAGAGGCAATCACCGCCGCAACGCTCAACGGAGCGGCTGCGCTCAATATGTCCGAACAGATCGGCAGCATCGAACCGGGCAAGCAGGCAGATATTATTTTGTACGACGTGCCAAATTACCGTTACATCGTGTATCATTACGGCACGAATTTCGTCAGGCACATTGTCAAACACGGAACGCTGTTGGATTATTGAACAGGGAAACGGATATGGACAAAATCATCGAATGTGTCCCTAACTTCAGCGAAGGCCGCAACCGGCATGTTATCGATGCTATCGGAACAAGCGTCCGGGAAACTGCCGGCGCTGCTTTGCTCGGTATCGAGCCGGACAAGGATTATAATAGAACGGTCGTAACATTTATCGGCAGCCCGGATGCCGTTGTCGAGGCCGCTTATCAAGCGACGAAAACCGCCGCCATGCTTATCGATATGTCCAGGCATAAAGGAGAACATCCGCGTATCGGCGCAGCGGATGTCGTGCCGTTCGTTCCGATCCGGGGAGTTACTATGGACGAGTGCATTGCTCTTTCAAAGCGTTACGGCAAACGGGTTGCACGAGGAACTTCATATTCCGGTTTATCTCTATGAATATGCCGCATCTGCTCCGGGCAGAAAAAATCTCTCCGATATCCGGAAAGGCGAATACGAAGAGCTTCCTCAAAAGCTCATGGATCCGGCATGGAAACCGGATTTTGGCGAGGCAGTTTTCAATCCGAAATCGGGCGCTGACGGTGACCGGAGCACGCAAAGTTCTTATCGCGTACAATGTCAATCTCAATACGGACAACCAAAAACTTGCACACGAAATTTCCCTCCGTATCCGTGAAAGCGGACGCATGATGAAGGACCGGTACGGCAAACATCTCAAGAATGAGCGCGGAGAGGCCATTAAGATTGCCGGTACATTAAAGAGCGTGAAGGCAATGGGAGTCTTCCTGGAGCGGTTCAACATTGCACAGGTTTCCATCAATCTTGTCGACTATGAAACGACATCGATGCACGACGTATTTGAAGAAGTAAAAAAACAAGCGCTTTCGCTTAATATTGAAGCGACCGGAAGCGAACTCGTCGGACTTGCTCCGCTGGAAGCTCTGCTCAAGGCGGGACGCTTTTATGCAGGTGGAAAAAAATATTACTGAAGTCCAGCTCGTTGAACTGGCGATCGATAAACTCGGACTCAGCCGGCTCGAACCGTTCAATCCGAAGGAAAAGATAATTGAATATAGAATGAAAGTATGAACGGTAAATAAAATAGTTCGTAGCGCTTTGTTCTTAGTGCGGAAGTTCAAGAATGAGTAGACATGATAACAATAACGACGAACTCAGAACTACGAACCAAATAACTAAACAGCAAACAGCAGCACCGGCAGCACCTTAAATACTGGACATTACATATGCTGACACACTTGACAGTAACGGAATTTCTTCATGAAACCGCGTCGAACTCCCCCGCTCCGGGCGGCGGAAGCATTGCGGCGCTTACAGCAGCGCTCGGCGCTGCAGCTCACATTCGATGGTGTGCCGGCTTAACCATCGGAAAGAAAAAATATGCCGATGTGCAAAGCGAGATGGAATCTGTTCTGACAAAATCGGAAGCGCTCCGCGAGTTGTGCACTGCCGTCTATCGATGAAGACACGCGGGCATTCAATGCCGTCATGGATGCGTTTGCACTTCCCAAAGAATCGGACGAACTCAAAATACTGCGGACGGCGGCAATACAGGAAGCAATGAAGTATGCCGCACAGGTTCCTTTAAAATTGATGGAACTGTGTTCCGAAGGAATCGGTTTAGCGGGAACTCTCATAGAGAAAGGAAATCTGAATTCCCTTTCCGATGCAGGTGTCGCTGTATTGATGTTCAAAGCCGCTTGCGAAAGCGCCGCTCTGAATGTCGCCGTCAATCTCAGCGCTATCCACGATGCGGCGTTTGTCGAACAAACAAGACAGGAAGCCGAACAAAATAAAAAGCACGTCTGCACAGCGGCGGAACAAATCTCCCGAAATCTTGCTTCCCGGCTCTGAACCCGCAACATTCAGCCGTACGCCAATTCGCTCCGGTGTTTTGCATTCGGCGATTGCTCTTCTCATCGTTTCAGGAACGATAAGTGAAATTCATATTCAATATTCCACGATCATTATGAAGCTCTACGATAGTTTGCCGAAGGAAACGCCTTAATCATGCAATTTTCAAGGAGCAGCCCGGCAAGACGGGAGCTATCCGATTGTTTTCGGAGCTTGATCACTTTCTGAATATTCTTTCTTTTTTTATCAGGTTTGAATTGCCGGAAAAAAAGGCGACCTTATAAAAAAGTTTAATATTGCCGAAGTATTCATTGGAAAAAGCAATTATGGAAAATTCCCGCGTGCATACGTTTCATATTCCGGTTTTAGGACTGGCATTTTCTATCGATACTCCGGTCCGCGTATCACGATTCGGAATCTCATCGGTTATCTCGATTGTGGACGACATGCTCATCGAGCACATGCGGAAACATTATGCCTCGCTCTACGGGGAGCCGTACACCACCATCACAATCATGGAGAATGATTACCGGGCCCGGCGCATTGCCGAATATCTCGACCTCCTTCAACGCATCGTTCAGAAACAGGTGGAATCACTCAAAGCATCTGCATTTGAAACAGGAAGCGAAATTGTAAAATATTTTACGACTGCTTCCGGATCATTCCCCGCTTAAAGCTCTTTATAATAAAATGATGGCCACCGAAGACGCGGAAAAAAAGAAGGAAATGCAAAGCGAACTCCGCTCTCAGATTATAGCCGGCGATATCGATGTCAATATTATGACCAAGCTCGACAAAACGAACATCGGGCCCATAAGGAATTGCTGGCGACGGAATTCAGCGATGCTCTTGCCTCGCTGCGCGGATTTGCACTCAGCGTTCTCTGCTCATCGGTCGTCCTTTCGGCCGGACTCAATCAGCGTCTTTTTCAATATATCGGACAGCGTCCGGAATTTCTGCCGAACAAAGAAGGAGTGTTTTCAAAAAAAGTCATACTCAAAGTCAGCGACTACCGGTCGGCTCTTGTGCAAGGCAAAATGCTTGCTAAGAAAAGCGTATGGATTTCCGAATATCGCATCGAATCCGGCCTGAACTGCGGCGGACATGTTTTTCCGACGGACGGACATCTTCTCGGCCCTATTCTCGAGGAATTCCAAAAAAATCGCCAAAATCTTTTAACGGAACTTCAGCCAATCTATGCTGCTGCTCTGGCTGAAAAAGGACTAGCCTGTACCTTCTTCACTTCCGCTTCGCATTACGGTACAGGGCGGAATCGGAACGGCAGCTGAAGATCTTTTTCTCAGAAAACATTATCAAGTAGACGGAACTGGCTGGGGATCGCCTTTTCTGCTCGTTCCGGAAGCTACGAATGTCGACGAATCGACGCGGCAGCTTCTTGCCGGCGCGAAAAAAGAAGATTATTACACAAGCGGCGCTTCTCCTCTGGGCATTCCGTTCAATAACATTCGCGGCAGTTCAAGCGAGACACAGACACGCGAACGTTCCTTTAACGACAACCCGGGAAGTGTTTGCACAAAAAAATTCCTCGTTTCAAATACTGAATTTACGGCGGAACCGATCTGTACGGCTTCCCGGGAATATCAGGCGCTGAAAATCGCACAATTGAAAAGTCAAAACCTGCTTCCCGAAGTATTACGTCAAAAAATCTCCGATGTCGTGGAAAAGGTGTGCCTGTGCGAAGACTTAGCCGCTCCGGGCATTATCAACGGCAAGGAAGGTACAGGACGGAATAAACGGGCAGTAGCTGTTTGTCCGGGCCCGAACCTCGCATATTTTTCAAAGATCTCATCGCTTGAAGAAATGGTCGGTCATATTTACGGCCGCGTTCAACTCTTAAAAAAAATGCACCGCCCAAATATCTTTATTAATGAACTTCAGATCTATGTCGATTATATGAAAAACGAGATTCAAAAACGGCTGGAGAGATGGAATATAAAAGAACAAAAATATTTACGATACATTCCGGAAAAACCTGCAAGAAGGCATCGCTCACTATAAAGAACTTATACCGAAACTCATCGAAGAAACGGACGGGTACCGCGAAACGATGCGCGACGAATTATACGCGCTTGAATCAGAATTGCTTGCCATCGTTATTCCTTCTGTCGCATGAACGAATAAGTCCGTTCTATCGTTCTCCAGTGACATTCAGCACAGCAGCACATCAGCATTTTAAAAGCGCGGACTAAGAACCCCGAACTAAGAACTAAACAAAGAAACTAATACCGCATCTTGACACACCTTTGATATTCAAGTACATTGCACAAGTGGATTATTTCGTGCAGATGGTGCAGTCTCATTTCTCCAAAAAATCCTCCGTAAAAAAAAGTCGAAAAAACCATCAAGAGGGAATATCGATAATGAATATGAGGAGCAGCAGACGATGAACATTTCCCCTTCCAATATTCTTCCAAAGCTTTTCCCCTCGGTTTTAAAACAAACGGGAGCTAAAATTCAAGTCTCTCCTCTTCTCGTCGAATCCTCGGCAAGCAGCGCAGAACCTCTCCTGGCTCGTTTCAATACTTCACTTTCCGGTCTTTCCAGCGAGCAAGCTGAACACCTGATCGAAAAGCACGGACCCAATGTTATTGCAGGCGAACAGACACACAGCTGGCTGAGACTGCTCAGAAATGCAGTACTGAATCCGCTTGTCATTCTTCTCTCGGTTATCGGATTTGTGGCATATCTCACACAGGACTATGAGACGGCTGTGATTATTTCACTGATGGTCATTCTGGGATTGGTCCTGCGGTTCGTGCAGGAATATCGGGCAGAAGTTGCTGCCGCCAAACTGAGAGCGATGATTCATGTTACAACGACTGTCGTTCGCAGTGATGCCGAACAGGAAATTCCGTCTCGCACACGTTGTGCCGGGCGATATTATTAAACTTGCGGCAGGCGATATGATTCCTGCCGATATACGCATCCTGTCATGCAAAGATCTTTTTATCGTGCAGAGCAGCCTGACAGGCGAATCGCTGCCGGTCGAAAAATTCGATGCTCCCGCCGATGGTGCAGGACAATCGCCGCTGGAGCTCCAAAATCTTTGCTATCCTTGGCACGAGCGTCGAAAGCGGATCTGCAATCCGCCATCGTTATAGCCACAGGGTTCAACACCTATCTCGGCAGCATGGCAAAATCCATCACCGAACAACAGCCGCCGACCAGTTTCGACAAAGGCATACAAAGCTTCACATGGCTCATGATCCGCTTTATGCTTGTGATGGTTCCTCTTGTGTTTCTGATCAACGGGTTTACGAAGGGAAACTGGCACGAAGCATTTTTCTTTGCGCTTGCCGTTGCAGTCGGACTGACGCCGGAAATGCTGCCGATGATCGTAACCGTCTGCCTTTCCAAAGGCGCAATTGCAATGTCCAAGAAAAAAGTGATTATCAAGCGTCTGCATTCCATCCAGAACCTGGGCGCTATGGACATTCTGTGTACGGACAAAACCGGAACGCTGACGATCGACCATGTGCTCCTTGAGCAGTATTGCGATGTGGTTCGCAAGCAGGACGACGAAGTCCTGATGATGGCATATCTGAACAGTCATTTTCAAACAGGCCTGCGCAATATTTTAGACCGGGCAATCCTCCAGCATAATGAGGTGCTCGCTCAAATGCACATTCAAGAGCACCGGAAAGTCGATGAAATTCCGTTCGACTTCATGCGCAAGGTTATGTCGGTCGTCGTGGAAACGCCTGACGGCGCGCATCGTATGATTACCAAAGGCGCTCCCGAAGAAATCTTTAAGCGCTGCACCAGATTCGAACTCGACGGCGACATCGATCCGATTGAGCCGATTCTGATTCAGGATTTGAAAGAAGAAT
Source organism: Ignavibacteriota bacterium (assembly GCA_963778945.1). Classification (GTDB taxonomy): domain Bacteria; phylum Bacteroidota; class Ignavibacteria; order UBA10030; family UBA10030; genus Fen-1254. The sequence goes on along the minus strand of CAVZWL010000017.1, from coordinate 4,219 downwards.
ATGAACGTTTGAGCGCCAATGGATTCCGTGTGCTGGCTCTTGCCTATAAAGATCTTGAACGAAAAGCGGCATACACAAAAGAAGATGAGAGCGGCATGATTCTCCATGGATATCTCGCCTTTCTCGATCCGCCGAAGGATACGGCCGCCCCTGCCATCAAAGCTCTGCAGGCGCATGGCGTTACGGTAAAGGTTCTAACCGGAGATAACGAACTCGTTACGCATAAAATTTGCCAGGAAGTCGGACTGGATGCCGAACACATGATGCTCGGAAGCGAGGTGGAGCAGCTCGCCGACGATGAACTGGCCGTCAGGGCGGAGCAGACGACGATCTTCGCACGGCTTTCTCCTGCCCACAAGCAGCGCATTGTGCGGGCGCTCCGGAGCAAAGGACACACAGTCGGATTTATGGGAGACGGCATCAACGATGCGCCTGCGCTTCGCGCTGCAGATGTCGGCATTTCCGTAGACTCGGCTGTCGATATAGCAAAAGAATCCGCCGATGCAATCCTCCTTGAAAAAAGCCTGATGGTACTGGAAGAAGGCGTGCTGGAAGGACGCAAGGTCTTTGCAAATATTCTTAAATATATCCGGATGGGAGCAAGTTCGAACTTCGGAAACATGTTCAGCGTTCTCGGCGCAAGCATCTTTCTTCCGTATCTGCCTATGCTGCCGGTTCAAATTCTTACCAACAATTTGCTGTACGATTTCTCGCAGACGCCGATTCCGACCGACGAAGTCGACGCGGAACAGATTGCAAAACCGCGGCCGTGGGCCATCGGCAACCTTACCAGATTCATTCTTTTTATCGGACCCATCAGTTCGATCTTCGATTACACGACATTTTTCATCATGCTCTATGTCTTCGATTGCTGGAATCCTGCGCACGCATCGCTGTTTCAGTCGGGATGGTTTGTGGAGTCGCTCCTGACGCAAACGCTTATCATTCATGTCATCCGCACCAATAAAATTCCGTTTTTGCAGAGCCGTGCAAGCTGGCCGTTATTGGCAATGACCGCCGTTGTTATGATGATCGGAATGTGGCTGCCGTTCGCACCGTTTGCAGGGGCACTCAGCCTGACGCCCCTGCCTGCGATGTATCTGGCCGCTCATCGCACTGACCTTGATCAGCTATATTTTCCTGACACAATTTATTAAACAGTGGCTGTTGAAAAAGAGGTGGATATAAGATCGCTGCGGTCCCGAACACCGGCAATGCAAAAATAAAGACAGTATTTTTTTATCCCTGGGACGATCTGATTGCAAAACAGACCGGCTCTCGTATTTCCGCAATGCAGCTATCGTCTCTTATATTCGAATCGGTATTTATCGGTGGAGAGAAAAGGATTTTTAGGAAGAAAGGGGATCGGTCTATTTGAGAAGCAGCATTTTCTTTACGATACGCTGATTATTGCTTTCCATGATGTAGAAATACACGCCAGATGATAATCTCGATCCGTTGAACACCACAGTATAATATTGCCCCGCCTTTGCAGCATCATCATATAATGCCGCTACTTCACGCCCCAATATATCGAATGCTTTGACCACAGCTCTGCCGTCTTTTGCAACTGAAAATTGTATTGTCGTCGCCGGGTTAAAAGGGTTCGGGTAATTTTGCATGAGTGAAAATTTTGTAATGACATTACTCGCATCGGATGCACCTGCAACCGAGACCGCCGTATTGGCTGCGGTCACCACCCCGCGCAGATGCGCATTTCCCCACGGATAGACCGACCAGGAACTGCCGTTATAGATTGAAGTCCTCCGGTTGACAGTGGATGTGTCAAACAACAGCGAAAGCATATCATTCGGGGATGCGGATGCATGCAGGACAATATAATAATTGGCATTGGCAGTTACATTGATTGTATCGGTTGAAAGATCAAGATAATTCCAGCTTCCTTTCATGACGCTGCTCGTATCGATCGTAAAAGGCCCGGCATAGAGCGTACCGGGAAAGCCGCTGCTGTCCGACAGGATTTCCGCCTGCGGCGGACCGGAAAGCGCAACCGTAGAATACGGATGAAAGAAAACGCCGGTTATTTTGCCGCTATATAGCGGAGTCACACGCATTGCAATCTTTTCAGTGGAAGATAAAGTGGAACTCGTATACGACGACCATTGATCGTATGCTGCTACCGTTCTCAGATCGGGAGCCGACGGCGAGATAAGTTTTTTCATTGCTTTCAAAACATCCAATTTTCCGTAGCCCCATTTATACTGCGGAAGCGATGTGCCCGTATACGAATCGGTCGTTGCTGTGGAAGTAATGAGACTTTTAATTTGTGCCGCCGTTAAAGAAGGGTTTTGCTGAAACAATAATGCACAGCTCCCCGCAACGCACGGCGCTGCCATGCTTGTTCCCGCCATGACTTGATGCTTTAGATCCGGCGTCACACTTGTCGCATAAGCAGAAATTGAAAGATTGCCCGGAAAGGCAGAGATCAATTCCTCGCCGGGCGCTGCTATATCGGGCTTCTGTACATTATCGACACGCGGACCGCCGCTGCTGAATGCTGCTATATTGTCGGCATTGATCGGCGTTCCGTCATAATAAATACTGCCGCCCGTCGCCGACCAGAACCAGCGTGACACATACGCCGCCGCAGTAATAGCGCTTGCCGCATTACCCGGAGATGCGACGACATAATTGTTATCGCCGGATGCAACAGAAGCAATTGCATCATCGGTGCCGAGGTCGGATTGGAACCAGCAATGATAGCTTTGAGCAGAGGCAGTGTTATTTGTAAGTGTGAATGTCCATGTCCCCGATTTCGGCGCCGAGGCGCCGTTGTCATCAGAAACAACTGCGAACAATTCCCGTTTGTTGTTGACCGTATAAAGAAAATTGTCTATTTCAAGGTAGCCGTCGGAAGAAACAAGGTAAGGGCTCGACTCGGCCGCTGCTGTAAGAGTCTTACTCCGGGGTGAAAGAAGGGATCCGGTTATATTAGCATCGCCGTTGATCCAGGCATCCATATAAACGTAATCATTCCCATAACCTTGCGCTTGTCCGTAGGATGGAATTAAAAATGTAATGACAGCGCTTCCGCCTGCAGCGATTGTTCCTGAAACGTGACAATTCGTTTCACCGTCGTTGCCCGCCGAGATGGCGACAGCCCTCCTGCCTCCTGTGTTAATTTCGTCAACCACAATTTCATCGTCCTCTGTTCCGTCATGCGCGCTCAAAACGCTTCCAAGAGACATATTGATAACGAGCGGTTTGCCCAGCACGGTCGCGATGCTATCGGCCCAGTCCAGAGCATCGATAATGCCTGCATCTGAAAAATCTGTTTTTACAAAGAGGATGCCGGCTTTCGGCGCCATACCCGCATATTTGTAGCTCGGCTTCATCGAACCACCGTTGCCTGCGATGGTTCCCATAACATGCGTTCCATGTCCGACGTTGTCGGCTTCACGGACAAAATTTGCAGGCGATCCATTCAATTCGTTATTCATTTGCGCTTGCGTGTACAAAACGCCGTATCCTTTTACTTTTGTATCCGAAGCTCCGGCAGCTAATGTTTGATCCCAGAGAAAAATAATGCGGCTTTTCGTCGTGTCTTGAGAATCGCGAAAATCCAGATGTTTCCAATCGATGCCGGTATCGATATCGCAAACCAGTACGCCCTCGCCTGTATAACTTGTATCGTTCACTGCGCCTTTTTGCAAGGACCGCGCGCCGATAAGTCCCGCAGCTATGTCATTATTGGGACGGCGCATTTTTACTTCCCGGATGTATTTCACCGCATCCAATGCCGAGATCCGTCGCAGCTGACCCGGCGTAATGTGCACCGTAACGAATTTTTTTCTTATCGAATTGATTTGAATGCCTGCATTGCGAAGTTCCTGCACATCCGTCGTATAAATAATCGCGGAATAGAGCGTGTCGCCATTTGCCTGAATGGACGGCCCGGCGGGATGGAGTGAATGTTTTTTACTTTTCTTTGCTTGCGTCGTCTGAATACCGCTTATGACTCGCTGAAAATAAGGGGATAGTTTTTTCGATACTCCGGTTGTATCCGCTCCTTCTCCCAGCGACGCTAAGACAGCGATACAAACAAAGGATTGGATCATTCGTCTGGTTATATTTCTATTTGCTGATTTATTAAGCATCATCATTTGCAATATTCTCCCGCTAAAAAGTGTTCCAGTAGTGCCCGATAAAAGTGCCGGCATTGGTTGTTCATATTCCATAAATATATAAACATTTTCAG
>CAVZWL010000016.1:0-176016 GCA_963778945.1 Ignavibacteriota bacterium | reverse complement strand
ACGGATGTGCAACGGGCGATGCGAAAATAACGGACGGGTACGATCTTCCTGCGCGGTATATAATTCATACGGTAGGGCCGGTCTGGCATGGCGGATCTCAGCATGAAGATGAACTGCTCGCAAGTTGTTATCAACGCTGTTTTGAAATTGCCGGTGAACGGAAACTCATATCCATCGCATTTCCCTCGATCAGTACAGGTGTCTATGGATTTCCGGTCGAACATGCCTCGCGAATCGCATTGCGGAAAATATTTTATGCCCTACAGGAAAACCCGCTGATTGAACAGGTGGTCGCAGTTTGTTTCGATCAAAGAACGTTGACCGCCTATATCGAAGCGGAAAATGAAATGCACTGATTCCTGGTGCAACTATTTCAGGAGAATAATAGTTATACTTAAGGTGCGCGTGAGAACCGATGAATTGAAAAACCCGAAAATAAATGAATAAAAAACTATTTTTCCTTTTCCTGGCTGCAGTATGCTGCATGGCCGGATCTTTTGCACAGAGGCAGGCCATTGCCCCGCGAGACTCCGTCAAAGCGCTCTTCGGCGGAAATAAGATTTTCGTGAATTACGGAAAACCGTTGATGGAAGGCCGGAAAATATTCGGTGAATTTGTCCCGTATTACAAGATATGGCGGACCGGCAATGGCTCGGCTACAACATTGACCACAGATGCCGATCTCGAAATCGACGGCGCCGTTGTATCCCGCGGAACATATTCTCTCTATACATTTCCTGCTCAAGACAAGTGGAAGCTCATTATCAATAAGCAGACCGGACAATGGGGAACCGTTTATAATCCGCAGTTCGACCTTGCCCGCGTCGACCTTGACGTCAAGCCGCTTAAGTCTGCCGTCGAAGCATTAACCTTTAGAATTGAAAAAAGATCTGAAAGCAGCGGCATTCTGCATATTGCATGGGAAAAGACCGAACTTTCTGCCGGGTTTCAAATAAGCAAGGATGGATTGCTTCCGAGTCCCAGGGATTCTGTATCCATCAACATGGAAGGCACAACGGTCAGCATCAATTACGGGCGTCCATCGATGCGCGGAAGAAAAATAATGGGAGGAGTCGTTCCGTACGGAAAAGTCTGGCGAACCGGCGCAAATGCTGCAACCGGATTGACGACGACAGGCGGCCTGGGTCTGGGCAAAGTGATTCTGCCCAAGGGTGCGTATTCGCTTTATACGGTTCCGTCGGTAAAGGAATGGAAACTTCTCATCAACAGGCAGACAGGACAATGGGGCACGGTGCACAACGCCCGGCTCGATGTAGTTTCTCTGCCGATGAAAATAAAAAAACTTTCCCATCCGGTGGAAAAATTTACAATCGTTCTTGAGAAAACCGGGACTCAAAAAGGCCTCCTTCGATTATCGTGGGAAAAGACCGAAGCGTCGATCGATTTCTCATTACACAAAGAATAACGGCCCCGAATCCGGGAGAAAAACTTATGCCGGCAAAAATAACCGTTAAAACAAACGGAAGCATTCGCGTCGAAGGCGACTTTGAATTGTATGATATCGAAGGAAAGAAGTTCGATTTGGGCGGCCGTGCAAAAATTTCGCTCTGCCGCTGTAACCAGAGCAAGGACAAACCTTTCTGCGACGGTACACACAAGACCTGCGGATTTCAGTCCGAAGTCGTTGCGCGTACACTTCCGATCAAAGAAAAATAACGTCCGAAGAAAATTAGTGTAGAAATTATCCGCTCCTCTTGACAATCTCTCAGGAATAGTTATCTTATAAAGAGCAGCATGTAAGACAAAAAAATGATAACGATGAAGAATACATTGTCCATATCGCAGACATCAAGGCCGTTCGCTCGAATGGCGGAGAGTTGTTGCTGTCGCTGTTGTTGTTGTCGAATGCAAGTTCGCGCAGCGATTTCGGATAATGGTTGTTCATCGGCCTCCTTATTGTAATATCTTCTCAAAACAAGATTTTTTATAGGTCGACGGAGCAAAGCCCGATGCGACCATAACCAGCCCTTTTCCAATGGTGCTGATCGTTATCCTCAATCGCCGCGTGATTGAGGGAATAACGAGATGAGGAAATTTTGAAAAGCCTCTTCCGGGAAATTCCCGGAAGAGGCTTTTTTGTTTTCATGCATGACTTAAATAAGAATAAGGAAGAATCAGGAAAAGAAGGAATGAAAGAAACCTTACAACGTTCCTGCTTAACCGGAAGAGATTTTACATTTTTTAAATAAATCACATTAACCAATAAAGGGTAAACCAATGAGCAAACAGACATATCAATTCGAAACACTCCAACTGCATGCCGGGCAGGTTGTCGATAAGACGACAAATGCTCGGGCCGTGCCTATCTATCAAACGACGTCATACGTTTTTAATGATGCCGGCCATGCCGGACGATTGTTCGGACTGCAGGAATTCGGCAATATTTACAGCCGCATCATGAATCCGACCGTCGCCGTATTCGAAGAACGCATTGCGGCGCTCGAGGGAGGCGTCGGCGCGTTGGCGACATCATCCGGTCAGGCCGCTCAATTCCTGGCTCTAACGACTATTGCACAGGCAGGAGAAAATATCGTTTCATCCAGTTTGCTGTACGGCGGAACCTATAACCAATTCAAAGTGACATTTCCGCGCCTCGGAATCAACGTCAAATTTGCAGAAGGCGATGATCCGAAAGAACTGGAAAAACTCATCGACAGCAAAACGAAAGCGGTTTATGTGGAGACCATCGGGAATCCCCGTCTTAACATTCCGGATTTTGAGGCAATTGCAAAGGCGGCTCATGCGCATGGAATTCCATTTGTAGTCGACAATACATTCGGACAGGGAGGATATCTGTTCAATCCGATCGCGCATGGTGCGGATATCGTCGTCCATTCGGCGACAAAATGGATCGGCGGGCACGGGACCTCCATCGGCGGCGTTATTGTCGATTCCGGAAAATTCGATTGGGGCAATGGCAATTTCCCCATTTTCACGGAACCGAGTCCCGGCTATCACAATCTCAATTTCTGGGACGTCTTCGGATCCAAGAGCCAGTTCGGCAATATCGCCTTTATTATACGTGCGCGTGTGGAACAGCTCCGCGATCTCGGTGCAGCGCTCAGTCCGTTCAATGCGTTTCTTTTTCTGCAGGGACTCGAAACGCTTTCGCTCCGGGCGGAACGTCATAATGAGAATGCTTTAAAGCTTGCAAAATATTTAAGCAAACATAAACAGGTTGAGTGGGTCTGGTATCCTGGTCTGGAGAGCCACCCGTATCATGCGAGTGCAAAAAAATATCTGCGCCAGGGACAATTCGGCGGAGTGCTATCCTTCGGCATCAAAGGCGGTGTAGCGGCCGGCAAGAAGTTTGTTGAAAGCACCAAACTTGCCAGTTTACTGGCAAACGTCGGAGATGCTAAGACGCTGGTTATTCACCCTGCATCGACCACACACCAGCAATTGTCCGATGCGGAACAGCGTTCATCAGGAGTCGTGCCGGAACTGGTCCGCGTATCTGTCGGAATCGAACATATCGACGATATACTGGCCGATTTTGAACAAGCCATCGCCGAAGCAACGAAATCCTGATTCCCCCACCTTGCGAAGGCATCACTGTAGCCGCGACCGCTGGTCGCGGGATATTCCGACACTACCAGTGTCGTCTACAGAAGCTGGTCGCGGGATATTCCGACATCACCCGCCTGAATGACTGAGTGATCAGTCGGGCAGGCCGGTGTCGGCTGCAGAAGTCCGTTGCAGTAATTTAATTTACAAAGATAAAACTCATGCTGAATATTCACCTGAAAACAATAAAATAATAAAGGAGCATACAATGGCATTAGCAAAAAATATACTGGAAACAATCGGCCGTACGCCGCATGTGCGTATTAACCGGCTCTTTGGAGACAAAGAAGTATGGATAAAACTCGAGCGAGCGAATCCGGGCGGAAGTATTAAGGATCGTATTGCGCTGGCAATGATAGAAGATGCGGAACGGCGCGGAATTCTGAATAAAGATTCCGTCATCATCGAGCCGACATCCGGTAATACGGGAGTAGGTCTGGCGTTTGTTGCGGCAGTCAAAGGGTACCGGATCATCATCGTGCTTCCCGAACAATTTTCCGTCGAACGCCGCCGTTTGATAAAAGCATACGGCGCTGAACTTGAACTGACGCCGCGCGAAAAAGGAATGCCGGGCGCTATCGCGCGTGCGAACGAATTAGCCGCCTCGACGCCTCATGCCTGGATTCCGCAGCAATTTGAAAACGAATCAAACATCGCAATACATAAAAAAACAACAGCAAAAGAAATTCTTGATGATTTTCCGCAGGGTTTTGATTTCATCATAACCGGCGTCGGAACCGGCGGTCACATTACAGCCGTAGCAGAAGAGCTGAAAAAAATATGGAAGAACCTTAAAGTTTTTGCCGTTGAACCCGCGCTCTCGCCCGTTATCAGCGGAGGAAAACCCGGACCGCATCCGATTCAGGGTATCGGCGCCGGTTTTATACCGAAAAATCTTCATGTCGATGCAATCGACGGCGTTCTTCAGGTTACAAAAGAAGAAGCGTATGAATACGCACAGCGAGCGGCGCGGGAAGAAGGAATTCTTGTCGGAGTTTCAACCGGTGCAGCTTTGGCGGCAGTCGCCAGGAAACTTCCCGATCTTCGCCCGGGCGGCAGAATTCTGACATTCAATTACGATACCGGCGAGAGGTATCTTTCCGTCGACGGACTTTTCCCGGCATAAGAAAAGTTAGTCCATTCTCCGGAGCCGGCAGCTTGCCTGCCAAACTGCCGGCCGCCGGGATGTTGTATTGTTGAAAAAGGAAAATCTATGAGTACATCCTCAAATATAATCGACCTCAACGCATTAAAATTTAATCAACTTTCTATCATAACTTTGACGCTCCTCGGTTTTATTCTGAACGCACAATTTCTGCCTGCGTTCGTTGCCGCAGTCATGATTCTTGGCAGCATTCTTCCGCAGGCAGCTCTCTTTAAATTGATATACCGGCGAGCCGCCGTTCCGCTGTACATTTTGAAACCGGAAATTTCCAAAGAATCGTCCGCTCCGCACAATTTTGCGCAGCTCTTTGGAGGAATCGTTCTTGCAGCCGGGACAGCTTTGTTGTATCTCGGATCGGCAACCTCCGGATGGGTCTTGGCATGGATCGTCATACTTCTGGCAGCGGTGAATGTCGGTTTCGGTTTTTGCGCGGGCTGCTTTGTGTACTTTCAACTTGCTCGATTAAATGTTCCCGGATTTCGTTCGCCTCAATCCGGCCGTGCGGGAATATCATCATGATCGAAAGGCTCGTTCTATCGTTTTTTTTAATAACTGTAATGCTGGCAGCAGCGAAAATTATTGTTGCTTTTTTAGCATGGCGCATGCGCAGAACATTCCGTGTTCACCGGACTTCCGTTCATCATTCCCGGCCGATCCTTCTGTATTTTTGGTCGGACCGGTGCAGCCAATGCAAACCGCAGGAACGGGAAATTTCCGCCGCGCAAAAAATTCTGCATCTCTCCGGAAAACAGTTTGATATCCGGAAAATCAATGCGCTGGAAGATCCAAAAGCGGCAAAATTATACCGCGTGATGACCGTACCGACCGTTATTTTACTGGACGAGGAGGAACAGCCGGTCGCTGTCCATCCCGGGTTTACAAGAGCGAAAAAAATTGCGGAACAGTATCTGCGGACTGCCTGACAATCCCGAAAAACGGCCCGGTCGAAAAGTCCGGTCTTTTCCTGAATTTCAATTTATCTGCTTGTTCGTCATAAAATGATATGGTATTTTAGACAAAAGTCGAATTCATAAAATGGCGGAGTCAGGATGAATAAATTTCTTCAGTCAGCCGTTTTCTTCTGCATTATTTATATATCCGGCGCGTTTGCGCAAGACCAGTCCCGTCTGGTTTCTTTAAGTCTGGACAAACAAAAGTGGACGGCAGGCGCTGGAACGAATTTTACCGTCGTTCTCCATGCGCGGATTGGGCGCGGTTGGCATATCAACTCGAATAAACCGAACGACGAATTTCTTATTCCGGCCGTTCTGACTTCCGGCAATCCTTCATTTCCGCTGACGGACATCGCTTTCCCTGTACCAAAAGAAAAAAAACTCGGCGTTTCCGAAAAACCGGTATCTGTTTTTGAAGGCGAAATCGATGTGCATCTGACAATTGCAGTCAAAAAAACGACAGCCGGAGGCACATATACCATTCCCCTCCAATTCAGTTACCAGGGGTGCAACGACAGGATGTGTATGGCCCCGGCAAGTGAAAAGATCGATCTCACTCTTGAGGTGAAAGATAACACATCCGGGCCGGCATCTCCGCCGCCGAATGTGACCCCAGAGCAGCAGGTATTGCAATCTCAAGAAGCGCAGCCCGTTTCTGCAGAAAAAAAATCAGATCAAGTTTCAAGGGAAAATACATCGATCGCTTCTACATTGGAAAGAAGCGGATTGATACTGAGTCTGATCTTTGTCTTTATCGGCGGACTTGCGTTGAACCTGACGCCGTGTGTCTATCCGCTTATTCCGATCACCGTCGGCTATTTCGGCGGACAGGCGGAAGGAAAAACAAGCCGTTTGTTTCTTCTCGGAATATTGTATGTTCTCGGCATGGCGCTGACTTATTCAATCATAGGTGTCGTCACTGCACTCAGCGGTGCAGTATTCGGTGCGCTGCTGCAGCAGCCGTCGGTTTTAATCTGTATAGCTCTTTTGTTTGTCGTTCTTGCTTTGAGTCAATTCGGCGTGTATGAATTCAAACTTCCGAATTCATGGGCTGCAAAAGCCGGCGGTGCAAAAAGCGGTGTCTTCGGTGCATTTTTTATGGGACTGACCATGGGAATTGTTGCGGCGCCCTGCATCGGACCATTCGTGCTCGGGCTGGTGACGTATGTTGCGGCCAAAGGGGATCCGCTCTACGGATTTATGATGTTCTTTGTGCTTGCTGTCGGACTTGGATTTCCATATCTGATTCTTGCACTTTTTTCCGGAAAGATCAAGCGGCTTCCGCGCGCGGGGGACTGGATGGTCGGAGTAAAGCATATTTTCGGATTTTTATTGGTGGGCATGGCAATTTATTTTATCGATCCGCTTCTACAGGCAGGGGCTGCGCATTATGCGCTTCCGTCCTTCGGCATTCTGGCTGCGTTTATCCTGCTGTTCTTCGACTCGACTGCTGCGGGGGTCAAAGGTTTTAGAATATTTAAAATCGCATTCTCCGTGATGGTAATCGTCGTTTCTGTCTATGCATTGATTCCGCAAAAAACTGTTTCGCCGGAATGGCGGAGTTTCAGCGAAGCGGCATATGAATCGTCTATCGGTAAAAACGAACGGATGGTTGTGGATTTCTATGCGGATTGGTGCATACCGTGCAAGGAACTCGATGCACAGACTTATCCGGACCCGCGGGTAATGCGGGAACTGGCTCGCTTTTCATGCTATAAGGTGGACATGACGCAAACGGCTTCGCCATCGACGGAACGGCTGAGGAACAAGTTTAAAATTGTCGGCATGCCGACCGTTCTCGTTATCAATGCACACGGCGCAGAAATAGAACGTCTGACCGGCTTCGTCGGACCCGACCGGTTTCTGGAGATTTTAAAACAAGCGGAGTAATCTATTCCATTTACCATTTACCATTAACCATTTACCATTAACCATTTACCATTTACCATTCACCATTTACTATTCACTATTCACCATTCACAGTTTATCTACCTACTCCTAATTTGAATTACGCTGCGCGTAATGACATTATGTGGCCTCCGGCTACCATTCACCAACCATATCTCTTTTCGTATAAAAATAATATACCATCAGCAATATCCCGGCAATGCACAATGCAGCAATCACTCCGAAAAATGTCGTCTGGTATGTAAAGATATCCAGCGCCGGATGGTCGTCGGGTGTCTTGTAGAGTGTAAGTATGGCAGCCAGATTATTGACAAAATGCGCCGCCATGCCGGGGAAAATGCTCCGGCTTCTGTAGAAAAAAAAACCGAACAGCACGCCCAGCAGCACAAGCGACGGCAGGTTAATGGGACGCATATGATACAATCCAAAAATCACGCCGGTAATAAAAATGCTTTTACTTCCGAACGTTCGTTCCAGCGTCCGCTGCACATATCCGCGGAAAAGTATTTCCTCGCAAATTGCCGGTGTCAGGCAGACAACAACCAGAAGCCAGATCAATTCTTCGCTGCTGTAGGAGGTGAACAACTGCTCGTTGATGCGCGATAAAAAATCCGGAATTTTGAGCTGTTCTGTAAAAAACCCGCCTATGTATTCGTTCAAAGGAAGAACACAAATCGTAATCGCGGCAGCGAGAAATATTTCGAAAACAGGGATGCGGTTGAAGCGAAGATAGGACGCCGCATTCGTCGAATGCCAGCGTTTTACAATCCATAACGTAGGCAGAAGCATGAAGAGGAATTGGGAAACAAAAACCGCGATGCGCATCGGTCCTTTCATCGCCATCGTCATTTGTGTCAATTGTTCGATGAATGTTTTCCCGTGCCGGGCTGCATGATTTCCGGCAGCATCGATAAAAAAAAGAATTCCGCCGAGAATCGCCTGCGCATGAAAATACAGAACGCCGACGATGAGAAAGCCGAGGAATGCCGCGGCTGCCGGGCTTCGTCCCGCCCGCTCCCACGAGCCGTTAAGCGCGGGCAATTCCTGCGGATTTTGTGTTTCCCCCGTGTTCACAGTCACATCCCGTCAAAATCCATCGGTGATGGATTTTGTTCCTCCGGCGCTAAAAAAGCCGGAACCGGAGGTTCGTTCCTTGCCCGCAGGTCAAAATACATGACCACAGTGTAAACCGGAGCGATCAACAGAGTCAGAATAGAACTCACACCGGTGCCAATACTGACGCCGGGGCCAAGCGATGCTTCCAGGTTCTTCAATGTCATCGGATCCACTTTGCCGCCGGTTTTACCCAGCATCGTAAAATATTCTTTATAAATATCCCACATACTGCCGAATGTAATCGGCAGAGAGACGATAGTAATGATCAATTGCATAATCAGCGAAAATAAGAACAAAATGCCAAACGTTCTCCACCAATATCCTGTAATCAGGTTCCAGCTTTCTCTTAACGATTCAAGGGCCGTCAGATCGTCCACTGCCACGGCTGTAAGCGAAAAGTACCATTTGAAAAAAACAATAATCATAAATGGTATAAGTCCGATGCAGCAAATCAGTATAAACAGGGACATGAGCATTTTTGAAACGAAACCGAGAATAACCGCGCCGATGCAGACGACAAGAACAGCGCCGGCAGCGATGACAATTTTAAGCAGTCCCTGGCCGATACCATGCAGCCATTTGCCGCTGAATGTCTGATCGATGGCTTCCGTAAAAGAAATGGTATACGACATCAGCTCTTCGCTGACCACAATACTAATGGCAATTTCAGCGAGCAGCGATCCAAGCATGAGCATGAGCGTGGCGAAGCCAAAGAACGATAAAGTTTCCAGCAGCGACATAATATTGTCAAAACTCAATTCCGTTTGTGCGTTTCTAATCGTTTCCTGTATGTCTGCTAGAGAAGAGTAGAAGTTATCGGCTGCAATTGCCATCAAGATGAGCGGAAGTCCGAGGAACAATACCGCGATAATGAGATTGCGGAAAAAAGTTTTGCCGATGAGAACAAATGTTTTTTCAAAAATATCGCTCAATTCCATGGGAACAACCGGCTTGCTCATACAAAAGCTCCTCTCTGCTGTAAGCGGTAATACACCATATCGTGACAATGCAATACCGTATTGTTTGCCCGTCCGGCATATGTATTCAAATCAACAACTTCATACGCAGGGATTGTTGAGGGAGAATATACGAGATGCTTTAAGAAAAAGAAAGGAATTTTGTCACTGCTCAACGTATTAAATCAGGACAATAAATCGTACCGCCGGATTCCTTCCTTGGTCAAGGAACAACATGCTTCTTGCCGTAGATGGGAAAAAAACACTTGACAGGAATTCCTAAATACTGTATATTATTACAGTATTCATAATTACAGTATATTGATATTCAGAGGAGGACAAATGGAATCGCTTATTTCAGCTTGCGGCTTAGATTGTTCCGTGTGCCCATGGTACCCGAACACATGCAGCGGATGTTTTTCCGTCAAAGGATCGACCTTCTGGGCCAAAGAAGCATTGCCGGATAAAATCTGCGCATTATACAACTGTGCTGTGAACGACAGAGGATACAAAAACTGCGGCGGGTGTGCGGAATTACCGTGCAGGAAATTCATCGAATTGAAAGATCCCAATACGATCTCAGGAAGAGCATCTGGCATCGATTCGTGTAAGAGCAGCACGTCTGAAAGGAATTCATTGAAAATGGAACATCAAGCAAATCAGAAGAACGCGGTACTGACAAAAATACAGCAGAATGTTCTGAATGTCATTCGTGAATTTATAGAGAACAATTCCTATCCCCCGACCTTCTCTGAACTCGGACAGGCGCTGCAAATTAACATCAATGCAGTCCGGGATCATCTGCGCGCACTTGAGCGAAAGCAGGTCCTCCGATGCATTCCTAATATATCGCGCGGCATAGAACTTCTTCATATAAAACCGGAGGGTATCCCTATTTATGGTTTTGTTCCGGCCGGACATCCGTTTATGTCGCAGGAGAATATCGTGGACACCTTTGAAATTCACAGGTATATATCCGCATCGAATAATGTGTTCGGTCTTTATGTCCGGGGTGACAGCATGAAGGATGCCCAGATTGCCACGGGCGATCTTCTTTTCGTCGATCCGGATGTCGAAGCAAAAAGCGGACGTATGGTCGTAGCACTGGTGGAAGGCGAACCGACAGTAAAATGGCTTCAAAAGGAGGGCTCTACGATCTCACTTATTCCGGCGAATAAAAAATATAAACCCATCATCGTGGATAAGAATGATGAGAATTTCAAGATAGTGGGTGTTGTCGTAGGTATGATTCGTGCGATGGATAAAATGCGCATCGACAATATGATGAAACTCAAAAAGGCGTCATGATGCCGTCAGGGGTTTTACATTATGAAGAAGAATGGTTGAAAGAGTTGGAAACATAAAAATGTATAATGCAGATGCATGATGCTTATTTCTCTTTTTCAAAGACGCCAGTCGGAGACATAAAAATGTTAACATGCAGCGCATGTTCCAACTGAGATAAATGAATCACGTATATGTGATACTAAATTCAGGGGGATTTAAAACGAGCAAAAAGGCATGTATTTCAAAATACGCTGTGTAGGAGTTACAAAAAATTAATTGTGTTACATTGCGCTGAACAATTACAAGCTCTTTAAATGAAAGGCAGTGGTGCATTTTCAATTTAATCTTCCCGCCTTAATCCCCTCAATTCGGAACTAATTTAAAAGTGTTGTCCTGATTTATCGTTTTTTCAATTTTTTTGTTAAATCATCAACTGGAAAGAATTCATAAGGTCTTGCACTTTTTTCCAATCTAAAAAGTCCTCGGTTAGCGAGATGAAGTAGATCATTTCTTGCTGTCTGATAGACTATTCCGTGGGTTCTCATATGTCTATAAATAGTATAAACAGCCTCCGGGTGGCGTATCGCATGGTTGATTAATTCCTGTTGTCTGTGATTTAAGGCTGGAATCCGCTTAAGCAGCGATCTTGCTTCTTCTAGCTCTTTCTGTTTTTTTGAAATATACTTCTTAAGATCTTCAATGGATAAGTGAAAAGCTCTCAAGTGGAACATAATAAAATAAGTTAAATCGTTGTCGTCTTTTTCAGAATATAAATATGCCATTTTATATTTTACAGGAGCTTTCAAAATGATGCGCGATATCGGCAAAAACTCTACAAGCCAATATTTATTTTTCAGAAGGTACCAATAAAAAAGTGCTCTTGCTGTTCTGCCGTTTCCATCCACAAATGGGTGGACATATCCTATCCAAAAGTGGAGCATCGCAGCCTTTACAACGGGATGTATAAATGGTTCTTCCGATGAAATATTCGCAAAATCACATAAAGTCTGAAGGCGTTCCTTCAATTCATTCGCTTTTGGGGGAATATAAAGAACCGTTCCGTCCGTATCAATTACTACTATATCGTCTGAATTTCTTAATCTGCCGCTCGCAGAAGAATCGTCAAGGGTTTCATTTGTAATAGAAGCCTGTATTTCACACAAAAGTTCTATCGAAAGTTTTTCTGAAATATGATCCTTAATTTTTAGCATTGTCATATAATTGTTTTTTATCATCATTTCCCCGCGTGTTCGCGGTTTTCTTCCTTCGCGCAACATCTCTTTTGCTTTTTTATGAGTTGTCGCCGCTCCCTCAAGAATGCTCGAAGCAATTGCTTCTTCCATTAATGAACTTATGATATACTTATCTCTCGTAGTCTCCCTTATGTGAGGCATATTTGTTAAGATTTGACCCGTTGCATTTTGGTCAATAAAATGCAATTCTCTAAGAATACCGTCTGGAAGCCAATACCCGAAATACGTCCCTTTTTTAGCTAATATATCTGTCTTTTTAATTTGAGTCATCCGAGTTAATTTTATTAAAGTCCAAGCCATTTCTTTGCTAATCTTATCGGGCAATGGTCTATACTTTAATTCATCCCAATAAAGATATCTGTCATTTACATGATTAATAAAGGAGGCTACTTCTGGCCGTGTAAGTGAATCAAAGATTAAATCTGAGCCATTTTTGAACATCTCCGTCCAATTAGGCGGGCTTTCTATCCATTTCATATTAAATCAAGCCTTTGTTTCGTGTCTATAAGTTGATTACTAATTTAGTAATAATTAGTAATCAACTGTAAGCATAACGTAGGACAATGTCAAGTTAAACTTTAAGCCGCTTTTTGCTCTCTTTTGACCATTCCTAAGAATTCCATCCAATTTCAGATATGGTTAGATATACCGGCCTGCATTGCAGGTCGAATAATGGATACGGCGATGATGGTCCCGCTTTTCAGTCAGCTCTTGGTAATCCCCCTTATGTTTTTGTCGGAAAAGACGGATATTGCCACAGCTGAAACTCCTGGCGTGGAATATGGTAAAGCGTACGGTACTTTCATAATTCAAACTGGAGATTCAAGAAGAAGAATTATTCATGGTGGAGTTATTTTTCTGTTGGTTCAAGATAAAGCAGTTACTGATCCAAAACTGTGTCCATAAATTAATATATTATTCATAAAGCGAGGTAAAGATGATGAAAGGAAAACATATAACTGCCAGAACAATTACTTCAATTGTTTTTTGTAGTTCGATTCTGTATTGTCAATTCCATAGTGATGACGGTCCATCATATCAACTCTTTTTTATTAATGATTATCGTAATGTCATATTTTTTTTAACCGGAGATATCAATATTAAAAATAAATCATTACAGCTCGAATATGAACCACGGAGTAGTGATAATACAAGAGTCAATGTAATTATTGGGGAAGTTATTGGTCATTTTAAGGAGATCAAAGTTCTTGATTCTTTGGAAATTGTGCCTGAACAACTAAAATATCGTGAGAAATCAAAAATCAAAGAATTCAATGTTCGCAATCTAAGAAAAGGGATTAAATTGATTGTTTGGATAAACGATGTAATTCCTGAACGTACTAATTTCATCCATTTGGATAAGCTCACTATTCTAGAGCGTGCTAAAGCGATTTATTTGGAACAACAAAGGTTGGCAATATTTGGAATTGATAAGGGCGAAAAAGCGCTGCTCATAGAAGCTGCACGCAATTGTGAAGAATGATCACACAACAGATGATTTGAACGGTAATAACAACAACTCCGGACGGGACAGTTACGACAGAAGTTGACTCGCCTGATCCGCGTTTCGGCATGCAAGCGCCGTTATCCACAACAACGACAATAATGCCAAGCGGTTTACAGTCCGTCGTACGACATTATCGAATAATTTCACAAATGAACGGATTGAATATTGTCGGTATGGGTGAATATGTTGCGCTAAACGATCAAGTTTATTCAACGATATATGATGGAACGATAAAGCGCTTTATGATGACAACCCCTCAGGGCAGGGTAAGCTATAGTTGGATCGATTCGATAGGCAGGGTCATTAAGGATTCGATTCCCAATATTGCACCGACGACGTATAGGTACGATACACAAGGAAGAATTGTAAATGTCGCTCAGGCAGGTCGGATGGCCAGCTATGCGTATAACCCCCAAGGATTTCTTACGACGGCAACCGATCCGATTAAGCGCATATCCCTTTTTGAGTATGATTCGGTTGGAAGGATTACGAAGCAAACATTACCGGATGACATCAAGATTTTTACACTTACGATGCTAATGGTAATCTTACGAATCTTACTCCGCCCGCCAAGCTGGCACACAGCTTCGATTATACAAGCGTGGACTTGACTTCAAAATATACGCCGCCGATGCTAGATTCAATGAGTACTGTTACCAGTTATCACTATAATAAAGACCAACAGATTGTTAGCGTCATTCGTCCTGATAGCGGAATTATAGAAACTATTTACGATACAGTTGGTTGTGGAACCTGTGGTGGATCGATCAGCAGACCTAAAGAAATACTGTTCGATAGAGGAGCGATCGACTTCAGATATTCGTCTGCCACGGGATTGCTGGATACCTTGATGTCTCCTCAGGATACTGCGACGTATACCTACGATGGCTCGATGCTAACATCTGTATCCGGTATTGGGGCGAATGCTGCTCATCTGTATTACGATTATGATAATAATTTTCGTTTATCATCTCAAGAATTATGGGTGCAAAATCCAAATGCGCCTGATTATGATGTTCAAATGTACTATGGCTATAATCAAGACGGATTATTGAGTTCTGTTGAATTCGATTCGCCTTGTTATCGTCGGCATGTCATGAGTATAAGTCGAGACATGGCAACTGGAAGAGTAACGCAAACATATTTTATGTTCCAAGACAATCAATCAGGTTTCACGACAAATCAGGATTACGATACTCTTGGAGCTTGTTCATATTATGAAGCCGATTTTAACGGATCATCTATCTTCCAGACAAGTTATGAACGAGATTCGCTTGGTCGCATATCGATTTTGACAGAAGTGAATCAAGGACGGATGACGGTGAAGCAATATGCGTATGATGTTCTGGGCAGACTGTCTCAAGTTTGGCGCAATGATACCTTGATATCGATCTATTCGTATGATCCTAATGGAAACCGGAAGGCGCATATCATGCAAGCGACATCCGACAGCGGAACGTATGACGTTCAAGACCGGATGCTTTCTTATGGAAACGCTCAGTACATTTATTCCAAAAACGGTGAGCTCCAGAAGAAGATTGTAGGAGAAGATACAACAAGCTATACTTATGATTATTTTGGCAATCTCATAAAAGTTATGTTACCTAATAGAGACGTCATTGAGTATGTCATTGATGGACAAAATAGAAGGATTGGAAAGAAATTAAACGGAGCGATTGTAAAGAAATGGATTTATGCGGGACAATTGTCTCCCATCGCGGAACTTGATTCATCAGGCAATGTCACTGCACAGTTTATGGGTAACTTTATGAGCAAGAATTGTGCAATATATCAATTCATAACGGATCAGCTTGGTTCAGTGCGAATGGTAGTCAATGTGTATACCGGTGAAATTGTTCAGCAAATTGACTATGACGAATTCGGGAATGTGCTTTCTAACAGCAACCCAGGTTTTCAGCCGTTTGCGTATGCCGGAGGACTCTACGACCCACAGACAAAGCTCGTAAGATTTGGAGCGAGGGATTATGATGCAAACGTAGGGAGATGGACGTGCAAGGATCCGATTGGGTTTGGAGGTGAGGATGTAAATATTTATGCTTATTGCAATGATGAACCTATAAACAGCAGGGATGCAAGTGGAACAAAAAAGAAATATGTGTTTGTTTATGGTTCTGCATCAAGTGGCACGGAAGATATTCCTCTCGCGGGTGGAGGAGGCAACATATATTTATATGATCCAGACACTAAACAAATTAGAGGCTATCAGTATGTCGGAGTTGGTCTTGGTTTCGGTGGGGGAATAGTTGTTTCAGTTGGGGGAGGTACTATAGAAGTCAATAATCCTGATGATATCACTGGTTGGGGATGGGATGTAGCGGTAGCAGCTGCGAATGGTCTTGGAGCGTCAGGGGATGTTCCTGCAAATTCAAATGGTAATTATGGATATGGAGTAGGAGGCACCGTTGGTTATGGCTACTCAGCCGGTATTGAAGGTACATATACATGGTCGACTGGAACTTATAATATAAATAGTCTACCCGAACCTTTGAAAACGCTTCTAAGTATTTTGATTGAAAAATATGCCAAATGTAAATAAAGGATATTCCCATGAAAATACGAATTAATAAATATGATAAAACAAGATGCACCATAGAACAGACAAGCTCATCTTACCCAATTATTCGAGCTGGTATAGAAAACATCTTTTTTTTAGTTCCAACCATTATGGCAATTATATTGGCTATCGTTGCCGTAGATATATTTGGTTATATGGCCTGGGTTTATTCAATCGCTGTAATATTACTATTCTTAAAATCATATGATAGATATGCTGGTAAAATAATAGCAGAAAGAGATAGGATTGCCTTTATTTGCCCTTTGCGCATAGTGACAATTCCTAGTGAAGATATCAAATGGATAAAAGTAAAAGCTCCGCTCCTGTTTAATTCAGGGAATATATTTATAATAATAAAACGTAACAATGATTTTTTCCCTCGCATATTTCACATCACGACTCATTTTTTGGGAAGGGAAAGATTTGAAGCCTATTCAGAAATAAAAAAAAATCTTGAAAGACCGGATAAGTCTTATACTTCAGGAATAAAAAAAGAGAATGAGTAATATTGAACCTTACCCGGATTTTCAGCCGTTTGCGTATGCAGGGGGGTTGTATGATGGGCAAACAAAGCTCGTAAGATTTGGCGCGAGGGATTATGATGCAAGTGTAGGAAGGTGGACATGTAAGGATCCGATTTTCTTTAGTGGTGGTGAAACGAGCTTATATGGTTATGTTGGAAATGATCCGATAAATTATATTGATTTATATGGTTTGAGATTGTGGCCATGGGAAAAACCAGTTTATTTACACTTTATAGGGAATTGGAGTGCAGAAGATAAAGCATGGGCAGAATCATCGCTTAATCGCGTTCTAAATACTAAGCGAGGAAAGGAACTAGAAAACATGATTCGGGATCAAGGTGTACCACGCACAATACATCTTGCAACCTATGGATCTAAGAATGAGTGTGATGATGCGCCAACTACAGAAATACACATCTCCTTAAATGCTCTTGTGCCAATTGAAACCCAATGGGGAACAATATTCGCAACCTTAGATAGAAAAATCGCACATGAACTTGGACACGCCGTGACTGGCACCCGAGATAGTGGTCCTGCTAATATGGATAATGTAAATCAAAATGAAAACCCTATAATGGAAGAGCTTGGAGAGGCGAAAAGAATAGAATATTAACAAAAGGATTTCAAATGAATAATTCACAAAAGGTCAAAACGCTAATTATCGCATTGATAGCTATCTTTGCGATAGCTCTAATTGTAATAGTCAAATCACTTTGTAATAAAACATCAATTGCATCAGTATCGCTTGATCCAGACCTGATAAAAATGGAAAAAGCCAATCCAGAGATTGATTTAAAAAGGTCGATAGCCAATAATGATTTAAGATTCATTGGTATTATGGGACTAGCTTTGGAATTGCCAGGCGTGGAGACAATAGAAAAATATACTTTATATAAAAAAATTTATGGGATAAAGGTTATCCGTGGAACAAGCGACGTTGTTATAAATGAAGAACATCGACGTTTACAGGATATAGCCCGCAAATATGCTTCGGTTTATAATAGAATGTTGAGCAAATATGTAGAAGACCATCCAGAACTTTTAAAAAATAAATCTTTAAACCCTTGAAGGACCTAAAATAATATTAAGCACGGTCGGGAGTATAAATGATACGATAAATGAAATTGTCATTTAGAATAAGAGAAAGAATCAATTTATGAATTTGTGTAAATCAAAAATGCATTGAGGAGGATTAACGCCGATGGCGGAGCATTAATGCAAATAGCAATCCAACATCGTTAACGCCTCTATCCAAGCCTGCCCATAGCTTCGATTATACAAGCGTGGATTTGACTTCAAAATATACGCCGCCTATATTGGATTCAATGAGTACGGCTACCGGTTATCAATATAATAAGGATCAACAAATTGTCGGCGTCATTCGTCCTGACAGCGGAGTCATCGAAACTATTTACGATACAGTCGGCTGCGGAAGCTGCGGCGGATCGGTCAGCAGACCTAAAGAAATTCTGTTCGATAGAGGAGCGATCGACTTCAGATATTCGTCTGCCACGGGATTGCTGGATACCTTGATGTCTCCTCAGGATACTGCGACGTATACCTACGATGGCTCGATGCTGACATCTGTATCCGGTATTGGGGCGAATGCTGCTCATCTGTATTACGATTATGATAATAATTTCCGGTTATCATCTCAGGAATTATGGGTACAAAATCCAAACGCGCCTGATTATGATGTTCAAATGTACTATGGCTATAATCAAGACGGATTATTGAGTTCTGTTGAATTCGATTCGCCTTGTTATCGTCGGCATGTCATGAGTATAAGTCGAGACATGGCAACTGGAAGAGTAACGCAAACATATTTTATGTTCCAAGACAATCAATCAGGTTTCACGACAAATCAGGATTACGATACTCTTGGAGCTTGTTCATATTATGAAGCCGATTTTAACGGATCATCTATCTTCCAGACAAGTTATGAACGAGATTCGCTTGGTCGCATATCGATTTTGACAGAAGTGAATCAAGGACGGATGACGGTGAAGCAATATGCGTATGATGTTCTGGGCAGACTGTCTCAAGTTTGGCGCAATGATACCTTGATATCGACCTATTCGTATGATCCTAATGGAAACAGGAAGGCGCATATCATGCAAGCGACATCCGACAGCGGAACGTATGACGTTCAAGACCGGATGCTTTCTTATGGAAACGCTCAGTACATTTATTCCAAAAACGGTGAGCTCCAGAAGAAGATTGTAGGAGAAGATACAACAAGCTATACTTATGATTATTTTGGCAATCTCATAAAAGTTGTGTTACCTAATAGAGACGTCATTGAGTATGTCATTGATGGACAAAATAGAAGGATTGGAAAGAAATTAAACGGAGCGATTGTAAAGAAATGGATTTATGCGGGACAATTGTCTCCCATCGCGGAACTTGATTCATCAGGCAATGTCACTGCACAGTTTATGGGTAACTTTATGAGCAAGAATTGTGCAATATATCAATTCATAACGGATCAGCTTGGTTCAGTGCGAATGGTAGTCAATGTGTATACCGGTGAAATTGTTCAGCAAATGGACTATGACGAATTCGGGAATGTGCTTTCTAACAGCAACCCAGACTTTCAACCGTTTGCTTATGCCGGAGGGTTGTATGATGGGCAAACAAAGCTCGTAAGATTTGGTGTGAGAGATTATGATGCGAGTGTGGGAAGATGGACGTCAAAAGATCCATTGATATTTTGGGTAGGTAGTTCAAATTTATTCTTATATGTTAATAATGATCCGATTAATCATATTGATAAAACTGGGCAATGGAATTCTGAGGCCCATGAGGCCTTATTAAGACATGCTTTAGGAGCCCACATTCTTTCAACAGATTTAGAAATATTGATTGCTGAAAGCGAACTATTTGATTCAGAAACAGCGTGGGCAATTAAGTATGCTCCTTGGCATTCAATGAGAAGACCAGGTCAATCTATTGCAGATGCAATAAGAGAGCGAGAGGATTTTATAGCGCATAATTTAAGCCTTGCAAGAAAATTTGCGTGTTATGGAGATATAGATTCAAAAGAATTGGCATTACACTTTCTTGGTGAAGCGCTTCATACCCTTATGGATTCTTCAAGTCCAATGCACGTAGATGAGAATGGAAACCCTTATACATGGCCATCGTTCCCAAACTTTTTTATACATGCGTTCAGTGAAGGAGTCAGTGATATTACACCACAAATATACGCCTCTCAAGATCAAATTCTTTATGGAGCATATAATTATGTTTTTGAAAAATAATGTATTTAAATCGTATATGAAAAAAATCTGGTCTTCTCTGCAATCTGCTATTTTTATTGAACTAATTTTATATGTTCTTAACTGGATTGCAATCGCATTTTCAAATATGGACAGTAAAATTACATCATTGGTATTTAAAACGACACATTCTTTAGGGATATATTTTACTGAAAGAATATTTATTCCGATTGGAATAATAAAAGGAACACCCGGATGGAAATTATTAAGCATTATTATGGTCCAAATAATTATTATTTTTGCAATAATAAACATAATTTTAAAAATTAAAACTAGAATTATTAAGAAAATAAAATAATAATCGATGAACGAGTTTATCCAATTGCTGAACTTCCCAACGATGATTCAAATAAAACGAATAGATTACTATTCTACTGGTGTCTTTATTCAAGACGATATTACCTTAAATTGATCCTTTGCAATATACATTGAGCTTTGCCTATGGTACATGTAGCAACTTTCCTCCGTATGATGTGCTAATGATAAATTGGTATCAATGGAAAAAAGTATGTTTGATAAAAATGATAATGCCATTATAAGATAGATAAATAGTTAAGCGTCGGATATACTCCGGTCAACTCTTTCCTGTCTCTCCTTATGGGCAGCAAACAGCATTTGTGCTGGACACGAACGGCTATCTTGCGAAATCTATCGATCCTGCCGGAGATACAACATGCTTTACATATACGGCAGACGGGTTAATGAAGTCTATGACCGA
The DNA here is from genome assembly GCA_963778945.1 of Ignavibacteriota bacterium. Lineage (GTDB taxonomy): Bacteria > Bacteroidota > Ignavibacteria > UBA10030 > UBA10030 > Fen-1254. The sequence continues at coordinate 155,185 of CAVZWL010000016.1, read as the reverse complement.
CGCGAAGAAATTCGTTCATTCATTTCTTTATGACTCATTGGGACGATTGGCGTTAGATATAGATCCGGCAGGCGGATTTAAAAAACTTAATCGTATGGAGTGCGACAGCGGATTTGAGGTAACGGTAACAACCATGTCCAGATAAAGACAATACATTTGAGAATTCACTTATTGAGGCATTCTTCACTTTCTATGACAATCCGAACTTGCTTCCTCCTTATACAAACAAAGAAATTGATCCGTTTGATCCAAACATCGGTGTATATTTTAATTCCAATACGTTTGCAAATTTTCTTATTCGTGGATCAGGTGGATCAATTATCGGTATTCCAGAAAATGCATTTGGATCATGGGGGATAAGAAGACGATGAAATCAATAAAGTATTTATTCCTTTCGATAGGAATTGAGATTGTCAGCTATTGTATTGGTGCTATAATAATAATGGAAATATTTAATAAGGTTCCTCTATACATCCTGTTATTCTATATTATGCCGCAGATTCTAATTGGAGGCAAAGATGTTATCTTTAAGAACTTAAATACGAGAACGGTTTATAACTTGTCAGCAATATGCATTTCAGTAGGTTTAATTGTTTTAAACTCTTTTAAATGGTGGTTTTCAATAATTATTTATAAAAAAGTAAACAGATTTACAGGCATAATATTTCTTGTAATATTGTCAATATTGGTATTTATACCCTTATGGAAAATTGGTTAATGTTGATCTAATAGTAATTTATAATAAACCGTGATTCCGGCAACAGGCCGCATAACCGGAACCAATTCGGATAACATAACCACAAGTCAGGACTCTGATTCAAGCGGAGCATTATCCGTACGATGTGAACTGTTTCTTTGTCGAGGAATAAACAGTAAGGGAGAGAGATATATGTACATCAATAAGCCAGTCCAACTGAATTCGTTCAAAGAATATATCTGCCCTCGGGAACCATAATATCGGCCAGAAATCTGTATAATTTTCCTCTGGACTTTCATTAATTCACTTTGCATATTATTGCATTAAGATGTATACTAGCCGGTAACTACCGATTTTCATTTTTTGAGGGGGTCAAAATGAAGAAGGTGTTTTCATTATTCTTTGAAGAACGATGGTTTTTCTCTTACTGAATTAATGGTCGTTCTTGTCATCATCGGAATTTTAGTCCTGCTTGCACTTCCCAAACTCACACCGCTCGTAACAAAAGCAAAAACAACTGAAGCAAAACTTATGCTGAAGCAGGTGCTGACGCTCGAACAGGGATTCAAATACGAGAATGACCGCTATTCATCATCGCTGAGCGAAATCGGTTTTGAGCAGCAAAAGCTTATTACGGATGGCGGACAGGCACGGTATAAAATAGAAATCACTTCCGCAGACGAGAAAAGTTTTGTTGCCTTAGCGACAGCAGTCGTTGACTTTAATAATAACGGAGTCTTTAACGTCTGGATGGTAGATACGACCGGAGTTATTAAAGAAAAAGTACCTGATTAATCACGAGAAAACGGGGGATATAAAGCTGCCATGGTGATAGAAGCAATTCTTATAATCATTGGATTATCGCTGGGAAGTTTTATCGGATTGCTTACCTATCGTCTGCCGCGCCGTCAATCCATTGCATTTGGCCGGTCGTATTGTGAGTCGTGTCAGCGGCAGCTATGCTGGTATGAACTTATTCCTTTGATTGGCTATATACTTTTAAAAGGACACTGTCGCTCATGCCATGCCTGCATTTCAATAAAATATCCTGCGATAGAAATATTATCGGCATTCATTGTTCTGGGTTCATTCTTCAAATGGTCTCTTTCGTTAGAATTTATCGAGGCATGTGTCTTCCTTCTTTTGATGCTGACAATCTTTATCATCGATTGTGAACACCTCATTATTCCCAACACCTTGATATTCGTCGGAATTGGACTCGGGTTGCTGTTTCAATTCATACATGGATTTGGATCAATGACGAGCGGCCTGGTCGATGGTGCTGCGGCTTTTCTTCTTGTTTTTGTTATACGATTTTTAGGAAACCTGTTCTATAAAAAGGAAACATTAGGATTCGGTGATGTGAAGTTTGCCGGACTTCTTGGATTATGGCTTGGCATCATGCACTTTATGATAACATTTTGGCTGGCAGCAATTTTTGGCGCTCTCTATGGAATATGGAAAACTATATTTAAAAAGGCCGGAAAACCGATACAGATCTTAATTCCGGACATTGAAGCATGCAATTTAGGAGCGCTCAATATAAAAATTCCGTTCGGATCATTCCTTGCCGTAACAGCGGGAGGAATATTCTGGTATCAGCAAACTATTTGTGAAATCATTCGAGTATGGTGGAACTTCAATCAATAACAATCGAAGCGGATGTGCTCAAGCTTATTCCGAAAGCAACAGCGGCAGAATTATCCGTCCTGCCGCTGCGGATTGAGAACGGTACGGTTGTCGTAGCTGTTGCCGAGGAGTATGATCGCCAGCTTGTCAACGACCTGGAATTTTATCTGGGCAAAAGAGTAAAACCTGAACCGGTCGCGGCCAAGGATCTTCAGGAAGCGCTGCAGCGTTATTACGATATATCTGCCATCGAGATGAAAAAAGCGACGGAAGCAGCCCCTGAATTTCTTTCGGTGCATGAAGAAGAACGGCAAACGGATGCTTCCTCGGATGGTTCGGTCGTAACGCTTGTCAATCGTTTGATTTCGGATGCGATCAAAATGGGCGCAAGCGACATTCATATAGAGCCGTACGAACGCCTTATGCGCGTCCGCTACCGTATCGACGGAGTTTTGCACGAAGTCTTGCAACCCCCGATGGAAAAAGTAAAACCGCTGCTCTCCCGGCTGAAAATTATGGCCGACCTTGATATTGCGGAAAAACGCCGCCCGCAGGACGGGCGCATTCGCGTCAAAGAAGGCGCCAGAACTATCGATATTCGCGTTTCTACACTGCCCACAGACTTCGGGGAAAAGATCGTCCTGCGTATTCTCGATAAAGGGAAATTGGAATTAAATCTTGAAAAGCTCGGATTTGAAGGACGGGAATTGCAATTGTTCGAGCGAACTGTGCGCCTGCCTTATGGAATGATACTTGTCACCGGTCCGACCGGAAGCGGCAAAACGACGACGCTCTATGCGGCGCTTAATTCCATCAACAGACCGGAAGTGAATATTACAACGATAGAAGACCCTATCGAATATAATCTCACGGGCATCAATCAAACGCATGTGCGGTCAGATATCGGCTTGACGTTTGCAGCGGCGCTTCGCTCTATTCTTCGTCAGGATCCAAACGTCATCATGGTAGGGGAAATTCGGGACGGTGAAACGGCAGAAATAGCAATCCGCGCAGCATTGACAGGACATCTGGTTTTTTCAACGCTCCATACCAACGATGCACCTTCAGCCGTTACAAGATTAATCGATATGGGAATTGAACCTTTCCTTGTAGCATCGTCGGTAAAAATGATTCTTGCTCAGCGCCTGCTTCGGAAGCTCTGCCCTGCATGCAAGAAGCCGGCAGAACCCGCTCCGGAACAGATACTGGAGATCGGAAAGGAAAATATAAAAAAGGGAATAACATATTATCAAAATGCAGGTTGCCGGCAATGCAACCAATTCGGATATGCAGGAAGAACGGCTGTCTATGAAGTTCTTTCCATTCAAAATGGCATGAGCAGCCGGATTGCAAAAGGAATTACGGCAGGCGAGCTGCGCGATATAGGTCAAAAAAACGGCATGAACACGCTGCGGCAGGCGGCGCTGCAAAAAGCAGAACAGGGCACGACCACGCTTGATGAAGTTATCAGAGAAACAGCAATATAGAATGTATGAAGGGAAAAATCACTTGTCTCTAATGGAATAAAAGAAATAAGCGTTCTCAAACGAGGGCTCGGGAGGGGGAGTTATGCAAAATCGAATAATGTTTACACTATGCTTGTTCATTGCATCTGCCGGTTTTTTATACGGTCAGCAGAAGGATTCGCTAAAAAATGCAAACACCGGAATGTTAGGCGGTGTTAAAGATACTTTATCCGCGAAAAATAATAATAATCAATCTTCCGGTTTCTCCCAAAAAACGAATATCGATATCTCATCGAAACCGATAGAAACGGCATCATCCGCCGGGCCCCAAAACGATACCACGAATAATCACACCCTTGTGTATAATGCGGATACTGTTCTAACAAAAAAATCGCCGCAGCAAAAAAGCGATTTGAACCTTATTAAAGAAGCCGATATTCCCCCCATGGCAAAAGATACAACCTCTCTCAATTTTAAAGACACGGATGTACGCGATGTGTTCCGGGCATTATCCTACCAGCATCATCTCAATCTTTTTGTCGACAACTCTATTAACAAGCACCTGACGATTTCCCTCAGCAATGTGCGCGTGTATGATGCGATTAAATTCATTTGCGAGCAGCAAGACCTTAACCTGAAGCTGGATGGAGGTATTTTTAAAATCATGCCAGCGCCGCCTCAACCCAAACCGGAACCGCCCCCGCCAAAGATACCGTGGGTCTATTATGAGAATAATTTACTTTCGGTGCAGCTTAAGAACGACGATCTGGAAGCGGTGATTCAAAGAATTCAAGAAAAGAGCAAAAAAAACATTCTCTTGTTAAACGGAACCTCCGGAAACATCAGCGGCACGCTCAATGATATCGATTTCGATCTTGGTTTTACACAATTGATGAATAATAACGGTTTCGCAGTACAGAAGAAAAACGGTGTTTATACGATCAGCCGGCTGGATTATTTTGTGGGAACGCAGGGGGGGCAGAAAGGAGACCAAAAAGCCGGGCCATACTGGATCAGTGTGCATGATTCTCTTGTAACAATCGATGTTACCAATGCGCCTCTTGATCGCGTATTGTCGGATATCGGACGCCAATTGAATACCGATGTCATTTTTTACAGTCAGGTAACAGGCAGCGTTACTGCACGTGCAACGAACATTTCTATCGAACGCGCGCTCAGCCTGCTGCTGCGCAATACAACATTTACATATCGGCAGTCGGATGATATGTATTTTATCGGCGATAAAACGAACAAGCTCATGACAGCCACAAAGGTACTCCGGCTTAAATATTTACGGGCAGATAAAGTGCTGGATTTAATACCGCAGTTTATATCTTCCCAGTCTACTATCAAAGTCATTAAAGAATTAAACGGCATTGTTCTTGTCGCTTCCAACGATGTTATTGCACAAGCAGAAGAATTCCTGGAGCAGATTGACAAACCGGTTCCGCAAGTACTGATTGAGGCGCTCGTCATCGATTTTGATAGAACAAAGGCATTATCACTTGGCGTAAATGTGGGACTTCGCGGTTCTACAGATACAACATTAAACACCGGGAAAAATGATTCGTTTATATCGAATGTGAGCATGCTGTTCACCGGAGTTTCATTAAAACAATCCTTATCGGGCGTGACGAACGTAGGCAAATTACCCGATAATTTCTATGCGCAGCTCAATGCGATGGAACAAAAAGGCGTGGCAAATGTCAAATCCCGGCCGGTTTTGGCAACATTAAGCGGAAATCCGGCAAGTCTTAGTATCGGCACAACGCAATACTATCTCTTAACAACGACCACAACATTTCCATCGGCTACGAGCAACTCAATAGCATCAAGTCAGGCATTTTCGCAAATCGATGCGGATGTAAAATTGGAAATTACACCGTTTGTAGGCGCTGACGGCCAGATTACGGTTGAAATTAAACCGGACTTTAAAACTCCTGTGGGAACGTTTTCTTCCGCCACACCGCCGACGATTAACAGACGATCCATGAGTTCTACCATTATTGTGCGTGAAGGCGAAACCATTGTGCTTGGCGGCATGATACAAGACCAGGAAACGGAAAATCGTACGCAAGTGCCGCTGCTTGGTTCTATTCCGCTCCTGGGATATCTCTTTTCAAACACGTCCACGAGTCATGACAAAAGCGAGTTGATGATTTATGTAACGACTCATATTTCCCATGGCGAGGCATTCCGCGCATTTGCCCCGCCGGGTGACGATCAATGAAAATTGAGGATTTGATAAACCGGCTCGATCTTCCTTTTTTAGCCGGTATTCATTCTGTTCTGGGATTCGATGACGACGGGACGACGCTGCGCATTGTTGAGCTTCGAAAACATGCCAACATTTCGGGCCGGCATGCACCGAAGTACACCATTGAACATTATTTGTCCCATAGTTTTTTAACATCCTCAATACGATCTGAACGTGCAGAGATTCTCAAGAACCTTCTTCGCGACCATTCAATAACCACGAAGCATGTCGTATCCAGCATTCAAACAGCGGGTTTGAAAATAATTGAAGTGCCGCTGCCGCAGGATGTTAACGATATCGATGCCTGGATAGAGGAGCATTACGAACGATTAATCCGGCTGCCGATAGCTATTAAGGATATCCGTTACAGCTATGAGATCCGGAAAGAAACCATAGAAATAGCATTCATACGAAAATCCGATATCGAGGATCATTTGGCATTCCTCCGTGAAGTTGGATTGGATGTCATCGGGCTTGGCGTGGGAGTGTTTGATGCTGTCAATGCTCAGGCGCTTATGAATCCTACTTACAAAGCCGCGGCAAGCACACAGTATCATATCTCCAAAGACCTGATTCACTGCTTTCAAATCGAAAAAGGCGTCATACAAAAACATTCAATAACGTCAATTTCCGATATTCGAGAAGTTGGATCGCTGCAATCGAAAGACATTGATTCGACTGTTCCAGCCGCACAATTCGTTTTCATAAGCGGAAAAGTGCAGACGGATTCCGTTCCCTCCGGCGCCAATCTACTTACTCCTCTATCGCTGCCGTCTGAATATACATTGGCAGCCGGATTAGCATTGAGGGGATTAGGCGGTGCAATTACGCACTTCGATGTGCTCGATGAAGAATTAAAAGAAAAACATGAGGCCTCCCTCTATAAATCTTTGATGCAGCGCGTAGTGCTTATTGCAGGTGTGGTCTTATTGTTTCTTTTATTATTGCCGATGCTGACAAACATGTTCTTCCAAAACAAAATTGACACGATAGAAGAGCAGCGCCTTTCCGATCCGCTTTATGCACAGGTCGCGGCGCTGGAATCTCAGGTTAAGACGCTGGAGCGGCAGAATACGGAGCGGCTGGGAGTTCAGCAGCGGGCACAGGTCAGCCGGCTGATGTATACAATCGGTAAAGATATGCCGGCAAAAGTGTGGCTTTATAAGCTGTCGCTCATTAAAAGCGGAAAAAACATAATGTTGACACTGCGCGGATATTCCAATGAACCGGAACAGATTATGGATTTCTTGAAAAAATTAAACAGGGAACATTATTCGCCGAGTTTGATTCGTTCCGGAACCGCGCTTCCTGCAGAGGCGGCTCTATTGCCGAAGAGCGGCGCTTTTACAACATTTGAAATTAATGCAGCGGCGGAAGAATAATCGCATGACGCCGAAGAAAAAATATCAACTCATAATCGCCGGAATGTTGCTGTTCTTCTTCTATCTGCTTTCGACAGAAATTACTGATCGATGGAAGCAAAGTTGGGATTCATATCAAGATTGGCAGTCAAAAAATGAGGTCACACCCGACGCGAATACACTCCATCAACAGAAAATGGGTTATGAAGCCAGATCCATGCTTTTAAAAGTTCAATTGGGACAAAATAGTCCGGAGAAAATTGACCAGTTTACATTTTTGAAATCTCTGCACGCGACAGCGAAAGCAAGCGGAGTGCAAATTCAAGCGTTGTTGCCTTCGGAAATCAAATCGAAAGATACCGTTGCCTCGCTTGCCTTGAAAGTGGAAATTCTCGCTCATTACCATGATATCGGACGTTTTGTGAATATACTGGAAACTGCCGGTATTCCGTTTGCCGTAACAAAATTGGAAATGACTGCCGGGCAGGCTTCCAATTCAATGCTGGAAGCTTTAATTGAAGGCAATGTATTACTGCCGGTTGAAAAAGTCCATTGAAAAAGCAGCAGAAAATATTAAACTGGGTGCTAAGCATATTGTTGATATGTATTTGGGGAGGAGTGGGTTATCAAGTTATTCGCTCGATGCATTCCGGCGATGAAAGTGACTCAGGCAATGACGGAGGATTGTCGAAAAGGAACGGACCAAAAATAACAATATTTCAGTACACCGCCGATATAAAAGACCCGTTTCAGTCTGCGGTTCCCATCATTCATCATGAATCAAAAAAGAATCAACCGGTGAAGCCAGCTCCGATTACTCCTCCAAAATTTCCGTTACGACTGCTCGGTATTGTGAAAAGCGACCGGCGACAGACAGCGATCCTGGAATCAGACGACGGGACGGTTTCATTTCTTTGTAAAGGAGACACGCTGCAGGGTGTAAAGATTCTTGGTATAGGTCAGAACGTTGTGCAATACAAATTTTATAAAGCAAACGGCAAATTGGTAGTAAACGAATAAAGCCGCTCCCCCGGCGTGTTTAAAATATTATAACTGCCTAGTGTAATTTGAAATAAATGCTTTTTTACTCAGTTTTAAATCCAAGTGCTTTTTGCAGGGGGATTTTAAGCATTTAAAAACACGCTGAGCAGTTACAAAATATTTAAGATTCTTTGCAGCCGCGGGCGTTGACCGCGGAAGCTTCCTCGTAAGGGCAGGCAGATGTCAGATTGTCCATTGTGGCTGCTCGAACGATGCTATTTCAAAATAAGCTGAAGAGTTACCGAACGCAGATGCATACCGTATACCGGCATTCAATTTCTAAAGATAAAGAAGCAGGCTTTGCGCTTCCATCTATTTTATTCCTTATCACTATTCTTTCCCTTGTAGCTCTTTCGGTCGTTATGCTGCATTATTTGCAGCAAAGAACTGCAGCGCTCGATCTTGCCAGAGTCCATGCTCAGTATGCGGCACAAAGCGGTATCAACGAATTCCTTGCGCAGCAGACATCGCTTGCGAATATTGCCGTTCATACTTCTTTAGAATATTCGTTTCCTCATGCTTCAAAATCATCGGTCACATTAACCCGCTGGGGAAGTTTCTTTCTTGTTCGCTCAACAGGCATAGCTGGTAATCTAAAAACCAATGCCATTGCCATAGCAGCAGACCGCCCGTCCGGAATATTTAACAATGCCTTAGTCTTTGCCAATCCAAATCATCAACTTGTGTGTGCAGGGACAACTTCTATAACGGGCAACGTCGTTTCCGGAAAAGGCGGCGTTATAACCGGAACGCTTCAGGGCTTACCGACACCTCGAACTCTCCCCGTGCAGGGAAAAGTAAGTCAGCAGGGAAATATCCAATTGCCGCAATTTCAATCCACAGAACTAATAACCGAGATGAGTTCATGGGATGCATTATTGGCGTCTGCAAGTAAGGCCGGTGCAGGCGATACTACAACACTTGTCCTTCTCGGCTCGCCGACGATCCTTCAGCCGAAAATGATAGCATTATCGGTTTCCACCATTTATATCCATGGCGATGTTGTTCTACAGGGACAATATGTGCGAACAGATAATCCATTAACAGTTGCAGCAACAGGCACAATCTCTTTTAGCGATAGCGCCAAAATACGCGGGCTTATAAAAATTCTTGCCGTTAAACAAATAACTATTGCAAATGATGTGGAATTTGACTCTCCAATTGTCTACAGCCAAACGTCAATACTCTTGCAGTCCAATCAATTACGCGGACAATTCTTTGCACCTTCGGTTATATTTGCTTCGGGTTCTGCGGTACGATATCCTTCTGTTGTTGTTTCATCACAATTAAAGGTGCCGCATCCGCCAAAGAATCAAATCATCATGGAAAACGGCTCACGCATGGAAGGAACCATGCTGTTTCTGGCTCCTGCCGTCGATACGGCTCTGGTGATAATAAAAGACGGGGCTCGGCTTATCGGATCGTTATATTCGACGGCATACGTAACATTAGATGGTTCGGTCGATGGAACGGTTATCACAAAGGAATTTTATTTCTATCAATCGCCGACGACATATCTCGGCTGGCTGAAAAGCGCAAAGATTAATAGAGCAGCGCTTCCCAAAAGTTATTTAGTACCGCCGGGATTTTCAGATTCACCGAAGTTGGATATTTTGGATTGGTTATAATGGATAACTCACAAAAAGAACAACAATTCCGTGTAAATGAGAGCGGATTTACGCTGGTAGAAACGGTGGTTTCAATGTCTCTGTTTCTTGCAGTGCTTATTCCGTTGTTGACCGCTGTCGGCAATTTTATGATGGATAGCAAACCGGCCATTTTACGTCATGCTACAGTTCTTGCCGAATCCGAAATAAATCAGGTTGTCCTTACGCAAGATTTTACAGAAAAGGAAACGGCAGGCGGTAATTTTCTGATCAAACGGACAATAGAAAACAGTGCAAATATAGTGAGAGTGCATGTGACTGTTGCCGCTATGAAAGAATCCCAAAAGATCATTGTCGGGTTAGATAAATCAATTCTGGTATATCGATGAAAATGCTAAAAGCTATAGTACATAAATTACTTACTTCAGCCGGAGATGAGCGCGGATTTACCATACAGGAACTTTTGGTGGTGATGATTGTCGGCTCTCTGCTTATCTCACTGAGCTTGACCACATATATGTTTGCAACTCGATTATTTCTTTCCTGGCAGGCGAAGAGCGAAGGACGCGCCGCTGTCGAACGGGTATTGCAGCAAATGGTGTATGATATCCAAAGGTCAAAATCCATTTATTCAATGACCGACTCTTCACTGACTTTGAAATCTGTCGGTGAAAAAGATATTTCCTTTTCATTCGGAAAGGGGAATGTCTATCGCAACGGATCGCCATTGATATATCAGTCAGGCATGACTATTGCCGTCAAAATATGCCATGCCGCGCAAGATTCCGGATCTGTTGTGCGCTGCCTCAATGTGGATGTTGAGGGCAGTATTAAAAATAGTTTATGGAAAACAAATGCTGTTGCTGCAATTCTACCAAGTTCACGAGGAGAATTTACGAGCAATTAAAAGGTTAAAGTTATTATGGCATCGACGCGCTCAATAAATCGACCAAAAGAAAAAACGCAAACCTCATTATTCCGCTTCCGTTCAAGAATAGATGAAAAGGCAATCGCTGAATTCTGCACGCAGCTTTCGGTTATGCTGCAATCGGGAGTATCGCTCTTAAGATCCTTGCAAGTATTGCGGGACCAGACGACGAACGAAGCGATGAAGGAAGTGATCAATTCATTGGTAAAGGAAATACAGAAGGGAAATTCATTCTCAAAAGCATTATCGTTCCATCCGAAAGTATTCGATCGGCTTTTTGTTGTAACGGCTGAGATTGGTCAAGAATCCGGTCAATTGCCCAAAGTGCTTGCGCAATTGGCGGAATATCTTGAGAAAGTCGTAGCTCTCAAGCGGAAATTCAGGCAGGCAATGACGTATCCTGTGTTTGTTATAGCTGTCGCTGCCGCTGCGATTGGATTTATGCTTATGTTCATTGTCCCGGCATTTGCTGAAATGTTCAGAAGCATGCAAATCGAGCTGCCGGTCTTAACAAAGATAGTGCTCTCATTGAGCAATGGCCTGGAACGATACGGGTTGATTGCGCTGATTGCGATAATCGCACTTGTCATGGGATTCAAGTCGACATTGAAAAAAGAGAAGTTTCGGGAAGCAATAGAAAAGAAAATGTTTTCGGTCCCGCTTATCGGGGATATATTGATGAAAAACTACGTGGCGCGATTTTGCAGGACACTGGGAACGCTGCTTCAGGCAGATGTGTCCCTTATAGAAGCGCTCGGTGTGACGATGCGTATATTCCAGAGCGAGGAATTGCAGCGGGAAATTCAGGGCGTCATAAATGGCGTGAGGCAGGGGTGTACGGTCGCAGAACCGCTTGTAACATCAAAATTCTTTCCGCCGATGGTTTCCCAGATGATAGCAGTCGGAGAGGAAACGAGTGAATTGGATGCAATGCTGCTCAAGGTTGCGGCATATTATGAAAAAGACATCGATGTAAAAGTCGAAACATTATCGTCGGTCATCGAACCGGTTATCATTCTTTTTCTCGGCATTGTCGTTGCGGGCATATTGATATCCATGTACATGCCCATGTTCGAGGTGATGAGTTCTATCGGAATGGGGGGATAGATTATTGCTATGCACCATCTTGTGAAGGTGCTCGTCTCATGTGAGAGGATTTGAATGCAGCAACAGCTCACTCCAGCACTTTCCAGCACTTTGCAATGAGCGAGGGGCGTGTGCTTGCCGGTGCCGGAACGTATCAATATTTTCTAAAAGATCATCTCGGAAATGTTCGGATGACGATTATACCGGCCGCTGAAGGATGAATTGAGAGGGAATCACTTTGGAGAATATAAAGGAACACTCTTCGAGTGCCACATATATTGCCATCCGGTTGACTATACGTCGGACTCTTCATGTATGACCTAGAGACAGCTTGTTGACAACTTCATATTATTCTACTATTATATAGTTGTCTACAATAAAATATATTATGAAGATCGATATATCACAACTTATTCTGGATCTATTAAAGAAACAGAAGACTCTTACAACCTCGGATATTGTCCGCCGAACGGGATTTTCACGCGCATATGTTCAAAGATATTTTAAAGAACTGCAAGATACAGGTAAAATACTTTTACTCGGCAGAGCAAACAGGGCATGTTATGTACTTGCGACTGCAAAAGCAAAAGAAGAAGCAATAAACGGAAACTGGAATTTCCTTAGGATTTATACTCTTAAAGACCTGCAGGAAGATCGCGTGTGGCTTCAAATTGTTAACGGGACCGGCATTGTTCATAAAGTGCCAAAAAATATTGTTCAAATTGTCGAATATGGCTTTACCGAAATGCTGAATAATGCAATCGATCATTCAAGTTCAAAAGACGTAGAAATACGAATGACGAGAACGGCAGATGAAATCCGGTTTTCGGTAAAAGACCGGGGAGTCGGGATTTTTCATCATATCAAAGAGCAGCACAATTTGAAAAATGAAAAAGAAGCAATACAAGATCTTCTCAAAGGGAAACAGACGACAGATCCTGAGAATCACAGCGGTGAAGGTATTTTCTTTACTTCACGAGCGGCAGGCCGTCTGGTTATTAAAAGTTCATGCAAACGCATCATCTTCGATAACATCATCCACGATGTCGCTCTTGATAAAACTACGATAAAGAAAGGTACAACAGTAGATTTTTTAATAGGAGTTAAGTCTAAGAAAACATTAGCTTCCATTTTCAGCCATTACGCAGGTGAAGAATACGAATTTTCAAAAACCGATGTGCATATAGCGCTGTATAAAACCGGCAATGCTTTCCTATCTCGTTCACAGGCTCGTCGAATACTCGTTGGAATGGAGAAGATCAAACATCTCGTACTGGATTTCCAAAACGTAACAGCAATCGGACAGGGATTTGCGGATGAGATCTTTAGGATTTGGACACAAAAGAATCCGAAAGCTCTTATTGAAGCCCGCAATGCGAACGAGAATATTAAGATGATGATTGAACATGTGCAGTCAATGAAGGGAGAATCCAAAGAGTAGACAACTTGTTGACAGCATCATATCATTCCTATACTAAGAAGTTGTCTACAAAATATAAATAGAGGCGTTCTTCAAGTGTCATATTTTCATGCTACGGCTGACCGTGAGTCGAACGCTGCATAAAGAAAAAAGGGAACATTCTTCGAATATTATATTCTCAGGTTTCCGGCTGGTAAAGAAAAATTATTTTTGAGACCGTTTCCACTTCCTAAACAAATCTGGAAAAGCAGTCCTGACCACTTTGCGAAAGTGTCCATCTAAAATCAAAGAAGGTCGTCCAGATTTCTTGAGGCATGAATTATACGATGAATTTCTATTGTCATTTTCCGGAGAACATAGAAAATGAGGTAAGAATCAATAATGAGTGTGCGGTATCCATGTTCTTTTAACTTTGGATGTCGTGGTTCCCGTCCCAGAAGAGGCTGCTTTTCTAATAAACCGATAAGTTTATCGAGCTTTTCGACAAACAAGAGCGCTCGACTCGGACTGTCTTGAGCAATCCAATCAAAAATTGAAATGAGATCGTCTTGTGCTATGGGGAGATAGCGGAGTGAATATTTAACCGGCATGGACCCTCTGCCGGAGTTTCGCCATCATCTGCTTATGGCTTATTCCCTTTTTCCCTGCAGCAGACTGGGCTTGTGCTTCAGCAAGCTTCTGAAAGAGATCAGTTTGAGCTTTTAGTCTTTCATAATGGCTGATACTCATGACCACAAGATCGCCTTCACCATTTGTAGTTAAATACACCGGTTCGTCTTGTTTATGGCAAATATCGGCAATTTCTCTCGTTCTGTTTCTCATGCTGGAAATTGATTTTATAATGGGCATAGAATACTCCTCGAATTATTATTGGTGTAAATTAGTGCATAATTATGATACAATCAAATATTTATTTGCGCATATCCTGCGGCGATATTAATTGCAATGGTCTTAACGGTGGCGCGTAATTCTTAAGAGGAAACTACCAGTGTATTTTAATGTACCGTTGTTTTTGTAGCCGACGGCGCCCTGCCCGACTGATGACTCCCGCCAAAATGCGCAGCGGGCTGGCAGTCATTCAGACGGGTGACGTCGGGAATCCTCCGCGGTCATCCCGAAAATATCTTCGATATTTTCGGGACTACTCACCCACCTTGGAAAGGTGGTAATAAAAGTGCTCGTTTTTTCTAATAAATTTGGTGGTTCTTGAAGACACCTTTCCAAGGTGTCTTCTGAACCTTAACAAGGTTAGAGGATGAAGTGTCCTGCTGCAAAAAAAATTAGAAGAGACGCGTTGACGCGTGCTTCATTATCAGGCATCCGGCTGAATGTAAGTAGTCCAGAGGGTCATGAGACTCAACAGTAATCATTTTCCTGCCTGCAATTTTATCTTATAACTCTGCCAAAATGCCACAATATTCCTTGCTATTATGGCAGATGACCTGCCATTGCTGTCTGGCGATTTTTATATATTGCCGATTATACGCCAGAATCGCCGCTTTTTGCTATGGCATATCGGTTGTATCTATTGTATCAAATATGAAACGGAATTTAAACAAGGAGAAATACAATGTTTGTCAGATTTGATGTGCCTGAAACTATCGATAATATTCTGGAAGATTTTGCATTTAACGATGTAAAGCCCGCCTATGCACCGGCTTATCCGGCGATTGAGATTGCCGAAGACGAAAAACAAATCGCCGTTACGGCGGAATTGCCGGGTGTGAAAAAAGAAGACGTCAAGATCGTTTTCGAGAAAAACGTGCTGACAATCAGCGGCGAGCGTAAGCCGTATGAATTGCCGGAAAATTCGCGCGTTTGGCTGAACGAAATACGTGTCCGAAATTTTCGGCGATCTATAGAGTTGGATCACGATGTCGATGCAGATAAAATTTCTGCTGAAATCAAAGACGGCTTGCTGCGTATCGTTCTGCCGAAAACAGAATCATCGCAGGCCCGTGCAATCCAAGTGAAGTAAAAAAGCGAAGTAAGAAAGGAAATTTGAATATGGAAAACGAAAACAATAAAACATTAGTCTCCTGTAATTGCGACATGGAAACGAAATATGAACCATCGGAAAGAACAGTCGAACCTGTTGCCGATATTTATGAAACTGCAGATTCCTTTGTCGTAAAACTGGATATGCCAGGATCCTCAAAAGAGGGAATATCCTTAAACGTGGAACCGAACCGGATGGAAATACGCGGGCCAGTTCCCCTGCAGACGCAGGAAAACAATAAAATCGTGTTCGCTGAAATTGGACACAATAATTATTATCGCGAATTCAATCTCGGAAAGGGCGTCGATGTGGATGCTGCTGCAGCGAATTATGAGGATGGAGTTTTGACCGTAACGCTGCCGAAGAGTGAGGCCGATAAGCCGAGAACGATCAACATCAATTGAATGAGAACGCCGGTTCTGAAATTCGTCCTCTGTATAGGGGAGAATCAAGAAACCGGAAATAATTTAACAACAAAATGGCTCATCATATTTTTAATATTTGAAATTCTTTCTGTAGCCGCGGGCGGTGACCGCGGATAACTCCCGACGTCGGCTACAAGGTTCATGGTATTTCAGAATATAACTGAGTCGTTACAAAACAACAATATAAATATGGAGGGTAAAACCATGGCTATAGTAAGATGGAACCCAACACGCGAATTGACAGCGTGGCCCTCTGGTCTGTTTGGACTTCAGAGGGAAATGAACAATATGTTCGACAGCTTTTTCCGCGGTTCGCAGGACGAAGATACTTCGCTTTCTGCATGGACGCCGGCGGTGGATATTGCCGAACATGAAGATGCATATACCGTTAAAATGGAATTGCCGGGCGTGAACAAGGATGAAGTGAAAATTACTTTGGAATCCAACATTCTGACAATCCGCGGCGAGAAGAAACAGGAAAAAGAAACGAAGAAAGAGAACTATCATCGGATAGAACGAAGTTACGGTTCTTTTGAACGTTCCTTTACGCTTCCGACGACGGTGAAAAACGATAAGATCGATGCCGCATACAACAACGGCGTCCTTCAAATCACTCTTGCCGAAAGCGGAAGAATCAAAACCGAAACAAATTGAAGTGAAAGTAAAATAACATAAAGGTGGATGAAGTAATTCATCCATTGATCGATCAACGCGGACTGCGGGAACGGATTTGCTGTGGAACAAATCCGTCCCGCTTTCGCATCAATTCCACACAGCGCAGAACGCTGCAAGAGAAAAGGAGTTATAAACAATGGCAAATAATGCAGGCAAAATAATCGGCATCGATCTGGGAACCACAAACTCGTGCGTTGCCGTGATGGAAGGAAACGATCCGGTTGTGATCGCCAATACCGAAGGAGCGCGTACCACTCCGTCGATTGTCGGTTTTCCGAAATCGGGCGAGCGGCTGGTCGGCGCTGCGGCAAAACGTCAGGCGGTAACGAATTCCAAAAATACCGTCTTTTCCATCAAGCGATTTATGGGCCGTTTTTACGATGAAGTGAACGAGGAAATGAAGCTTGTTCCGTATCATGTGATCAAAGGCGATAATAATACGGCGCGAGTGCAAATTGGCGATCGTGTCTATTCTCCGAGCGAAATTTCTTCCATGATTTTACAGAAAATGAAACAAACCGCAGAAGAATATCTCGGAACAAAAATTACCGAAGCGGTCATTACCGTCCCGGCATATTTTAACGATGCGCAGCGCCAGGCGACAAAAGAAGCGGGCGAAATTGCGGGTCTCAATGTGCGGCGCATTATCAACGAGCCGACGGCAGCAGCACTCGCTTACGGACTCGATAAAAAACACAAAGATTCCAAAGTTGCCGTTTTCGATCTTGGCGGCGGAACATTCGATATTTCCGTTCTCGAGCTCGGTGAAGGCGTGTTTGAAGTGAAATCAACGAACGGCGATACGCATCTTGGGCGGCGATAACTTCGATATGCGTGTGCTGGATTATCTTGCCGATGAATTTAAAAAACAGGAAGCAATCGACCTTCGGAAAGATCCGATGGCTCTGCAGCGTCTGCGTGAAGCGGCGGAAAAAGCAAAAATGGAACTTTCACAGCTTGCACAAACAGAAATCAACCTGCCGTTCATTACGGCCACAGCCGACGGTCCAAAACATCTGAATCTGAGCCTGACAAGGGCGAAATTCGAACAGCTTGTCGACGATCTGATTCAGCGCTGCGTACCTCCCGTGGAGAAAGCTTTGAAAGATGCAGGGCTATCACCGAACCAGATCGACGAAGTTATTCTCGTCGGCGGTATGACGCGTGTGCCTGCTGTGCAGGAATTAGTAAAGAAAATTTTCGGCAAAGAAGGTCATAAGGGCGTCAATCCGGACGAAGTGGTAGCAGTCGGTGCAGCCATTCAAGGCGGAGTTTTGACCGGCGAAGTGACCGATGTTCTGCTGCTCGATGTTACACCGCTAACGCTCGGCATTGAAACGCTCGGCGGCGTGATGACGCCTATGATTCAGGCGAATACGACGATCCCGACGAAGAAAAGCGAAATTTTCTCGACGGCGTCTGACAGCCAGCCCTCGGTGGAAATTCATGTCCTTCAGGGCGAACGCCCGATGGCTGTCGACAACCGAACGCTCGGACAATTCCATCTGGATGGAATTCCACCCGCACCTCGCGGAATTCCTCAGATTGAAGTAACGTTCGATATCGATGCAAACGGAATGCTTCATGTCTCGGCAAAAGATAAAGCGACGAACAAAGAGCAAAGCATCCGCATCACTTCTTCCAGCGGATTGAGCAAAGAAGAAGTCGAAAAAATGAAGAACGATGCGCAGTCCCATGCAGCTGAAGATAAAAAGCGCAAAGAAGATATCGAGACAAAGAATCAAGCCGATTCTCTCGTTTTCCAGACGCGCAAGCAACTGAAGGATCTTGCTGATAAAATTCCAGCCGATATCAAGACGAAGGTCGAGACCGCGGCCAATGCACTTGAAGAAGCGATCAAGGGCAACAACATGGGCGAAATTAAAGCGAAGTCCGAAGTCTTGAATAATGCATGGAATGAAGCGTCGACGAAAATGTATGAATCTGTGAAGAATCAAGCGGCAGCCGGCGAAGCAGGAGGAACTCAAAATCCGTTTGCAGGCCAGCAGCCGCCAACGGGTCAGCCGGGCAGCGAACAGCAGCAAGGCGGCACAGATGGCGATAAGAAGGTCGAGAATGCCGACTTTGAGGTTGTGGATGATAAGTAAATGATTCCGCAGATTGCACTGATTGAACGCAGATGATAGATTTCGCGGATAAAGCGCAGATTACAGATAAGACTGATTGAAGGCTGATAGCAGATTGTGAAAATGTTGAATTCCGTTAGCACGGGATGACATATATGGGCACGCCTGCGTGACTGCATCAGCAGTCGGCGTCGCCGCAATGCGGGCAGGCCTCCGGCTACGGATTAAACGCAGATGAGTGATTACGCAAGTGATTACTCAGATTGCACGGATTAAGCGCAGATTACAGATAACACTGAATGAGCGCAGATACAAATGACAAAGGGCGAGGTAAATTCTCGCCTTTTGCTGCCTCTTGATATTCGCATTTTTTTTGGATACAATGCCGTTAGTTAAGAGGAAAACACTAATGCCAGAGATCAGTCGTTTTTTCGGAATTATTATCGTGATGTATTATAATGATCATGGCGGTCCACACTTTCATGCAAAGTATAACAATGAAACCGGTGTGTTTTCTTTGCCGGATCTTCAACTGAAGGAAGGATATTTACCTAAACGTGTTATTGGATTAGTGCTTGAGTGGGCATTTGAACATCGTCAAGAATTAATGGATAATTGGGATCGTGTTCGCGCAGGCAAACCAATTCAAAATATCAGACCGCTGGAATAGGAGCGACCCATGCATTTTGTAAAAGGTGTTCAATATATTACAGATTTTCGGTTAAGACTTCTCTTTGAGGATGGAATCGAAAAAGAAATTGACCTGTTGCCGTATCTTGATGGAGAAGTTTTTGAACCGTTAAAGAATGTCGAGATGTTTCGTCAGGTTCATGTGAACGAAGAGATCGATACTATCGTTTGGGAAAATGGAGCGGATTTTAGTCCTGATTTTCTTTACGAAATCGGTTCTCTCGTTAAACCCGGACTCAAAACCGCTCAGGTTGTATAATCTACATTTGCGAAAGTTTTTCAACCTTAGCACGAAAGACCGGAACAAGTAGTTATTATCAAGGCGAGGCAGTTCCTCGCCTTTTGTTTTGTCGTTTGAAAACGGCCCATATCGTCAGAGGGAAAAATGTCGAACTCGATTCTCGCATTTCTGGTTTTTATCGGCGTTGTTGTCGTCCTGATCTGCCGGGATATTGACGGCTATTATGGATAAATCTCGGACGAAGCGTTCGACCGGTTTTGGGGCGATGACGGCTTTTCACGATATGCAGTCGAAGGAAAAACAAAACGCTATGGAAACAATCATCGAAAAGCAGGCAGAGAAGAAATGGGAAGAACAAGGGAATGATAAGACGAAAAAATAATCGACAGAACGATTGCAGGCATGTATTAACGAATGAATGAGAAGCCATTTTGACTTTGTTTAAAAAATGAGTGTAGAATCTGTGTGTTGCCGTGGAGAAGTTGCTCTATCTCTTTTGTAGAACAATTGGCGCGCCGTATCCAAACAATATGCGGTGGAAAGCCGAATATGGTCACCAATGCATTAAAGTCGCTATCTTTCGTAACGATCGCAAAATTGTTTTCTTTTGCGTAATTCCAAATTGTCAGGTCGTCAGATCGTTCGAGTTGAACATCCGCGCAATGAAGTGAATCCGGGAAATCTTTTCTTAACAACTGAGGAAGAAATGGAGAAAGATTATTGTCGAACATAACTTCACGTTCAGGCCACAAGTGTCAGATGCTCGTGGTCGGCGGCGTAACTCAAGCATGCAAGTATGTCTTCTTCAGTGAGCGAAGGAAAGTCATGCAGAATTTCTTCGTGCGTCATACCGGAAGCAAGATATGAAAGAACATCGTAAACTGTAATACGCAAGCCGCGAATACACGGTTTGCCGCTTCGTTTGCCCGGCTCCATTGTGATGATGCTTTTATAATCTTTCATAAATGTCCTATAGCAAATTTAGCATAGGAAAATATAAATAGCAAATGGCTGAGAAATTGCAAATACCATAATTAACAGAGGCGTTTATGAACTTTAATAAATTTACAATCAAATCCCAGGAAGCGCTGCAGAATGCTCAGGAAATTGCTTCCAGCTATACGAATCAGACCATCGAGCCGGAGCACTTGCTTGCAGCTATGATTCAGGACAGCGAGGGCATCGTTGTGCCGATTCTGCAAAAGCTCGGCGCCAATGTCAATTATCTGAAAATAAAAATCAATGAAGCGGTGGAAAAACTGCCGAAGGTTCAGGGCTCCGGACTCTCAAGCCAGCATTTATCCCAGGCGATGGGTCAGGTTTTCGAATCCGCTCAGAAAGAAGCAGAACAGCTCAAAGATGAATATATAAGCACCGAACATCTGCTGCTCGGATTGATGGAAACCCGCTCCGCTGCCGGAAAGCTTTTAGCAGACCAGGGAGTGACAAAAGACAGTTTATACAAAGCGCTGAAAGATCTGCGCGGCACGCAGCGAGTTACCGATCAAACCCCGGAAGATAAATATCAATCCCTGCAGCGATTCGGCCGGGATCTCAATGAGCTTGCGCGTAAAGGCAAACTCGATCCGGTCATAGGCCGTGAAGAGGAAATTCGCCGTGTTTTACAGGTTCTTTCGAGGCGGACAAAAAATAATCCCGGTGCTCATCGGCGATCCCGGTGTCGGTAAAACCGCCATTGCGGAAGGTATAGCCCATCGCATCGTTCAGGGCGATGTTCCCGAAAATTTAAAAACTAAACGCATCATTGCACTCGATATGGGTACGCTTGTGGCAGGAACGAGTTTTCGGGGTCAATTTGAAGAGCGTTTAAAGGCCGTTCTCAAAGAAGTGACCGAGTCCAACGGCGAAATTATTCTCTTTATCGACGAACTGCATACGCTTGTCGGAGCGGGGTCGGCTCAGGGATCCGTCGATGCCGCCAATATGCTCAAACCCGCACTTGCACGCGGCGACTTGCGCGCTATCGGCGCCACCACGATCGACGAATACAGAAAGTACATAGAAAAAGATCCGGCACTGGAGCGCCGTTTTCAGCCGGTGATGGTTGATGAACCGTCAGTCGAAGACACTATTTCCATTTTGCGCGGACTGAAAGAACGCTACGAAGTACATCATGGAGTGCGCATTACGGACGGCGCAATTGTAGCTGCCGCACAATTAAGCCATCGCTATATTTCCGACCGCTTCCTTCCGGACAAAGCCATCGATCTTGTGGACGAAGCCGCATCCAAGCTCCGCATCGAAATCGATTCGATGCCGGAAGAATTAGATACTATCGAACGCCGCATCAAACAGCTTGAAATCGAGCGCGAGGCAGTCAGGCGCGAAAAAGACGAAGATTCAAAGTCCCGTCTGGAGGAAATTGAACGCGAACTTGCCGAACTCAATCAAAACCACTCTTCCCTGAAGGCGCATTGGCAGCTTGAGAAAAATTTTATTCAGTCTATCCGTTCGATGAAAGGCGAAATGGAAAAAGCCAAAAACGAAGCGGATCAGCAGGAACGCCAGGGCAATCTCGGCAAAGTTGCAGAACTTCGATACGGCGTGATTACCGGATTGGAAAAAAAGATCAAAGAAGCATCGAAAAAATTAGCCGATGTGCAGAAAAGATCAAAAAATGCTCAAAGAAGAAGTCGATGCCGAGGATATTGCGGAGATCGTTGCAAAATGGACAGGTATTCCCGTTCAGCGCATGCTGGAAGGCGAGCGGACAAAACTTCTGCATCTTGAAGACCGCATTCATGAGCGCATGGTCGATCAGGAAGACGCCGTCAAGGCAGTTGCCGATGCCATTCGCAGAAGCCGCGCCGGCTTGCAGGACGAACGCCGGCCGATCGGTTCATTTATTTTTCTGGGAAGCACCGGTGTCGGAAAAACGGAACTTGCCAAAGCGCTGGCGGAATTTCTTTTCAACGACGAGAACGCCGTTATCAGGATCGATATGAGCGAGTATATGGAAAAATTTTCCGTCTCGCGCCTGCTCGGAGCTCCTCCGGGATATGTCGGCTATGAAGAAGGCGGACAGTTGACGGAAGCGGTGCGCCGTAAGCCGTACTCAGTCGTCCTGCTCGATGAAATCGAAAAAGCGCACCCGGAGGTCTTCAATGTTCTGCTTCAATTGCTCGATGAAGGCCGGCTGACGGACAGC
Organism: Ignavibacteriota bacterium; assembly: GCA_963778945.1. Classification (GTDB taxonomy): domain Bacteria; phylum Bacteroidota; class Ignavibacteria; order UBA10030; family UBA10030; genus Fen-1254. The sequence goes on along the minus strand of CAVZWL010000016.1, from coordinate 132,407 downwards.
AAGGGAAGGACTGTGAATTTTAAGAATACCATCGTCATCATGACCTCCAATCTGGGGTCGCATCTGATTCAGGAAAAGATGGAAGTTTTGACCGAGGAAAACCGTGAAGAGCTGATGGGCGATTTGCGTGTCCGGTTGTTCGAGATGCTGCGACAGACCATACGCCCGGAATTTCTCAACCGTATTGATGAAATTATTTTCTTCAAGCCGCTGACGATGGTCGAACTGGCGCAGATTGTGGAACTGCAGCTTCAGCAGGTGCAGCGTCTTCTTGCAGGAAAAAATATTGTTCTGGAATTTACACCGGAAGCAAAAGTGCGGCTTGCAACGATCGGCTACGATCCGAGTTATGGAGCACGTCCGCTTAAACGCACGATTCAAAAATATGTCATCAATACACTGTCGGAAAAAATATTATCGGGCGAGATTGGAGACGGAGATAAGGTTACGGTCGGCACGGATCACCGCGGTATGATTGAGTTTGTTCCGAAAATCAAACCGGAAAAGTGAATTAAAATATCGTCGTACAACAACGTTGAACCGCACTATCTTCGCATATTCTGTACATCGAACCACGCACTAAGAACTCCGAACTTCCGCACCCGTATGTTCTCTTGCCTCTCAAAAGATTTCACGGTATCTTTTGTAATGCAGCTTGCTTCGCTCCTTGGCCATACTCAAGAAATTCTCAAAATCATCGATTCTTCTTCCAGGCCCGCCGACAGCTTGATCGATACATTTTTCCGGTCGCATAAATATCTCGGTTCCAACGACCGCCGGTTTATCGCAGAGCATACGTACAATTTTCTCCGTCATTTCCGGCGTCTTCAATACATTGTGCAGCGTTCGATGCACGATTTTGACGGGAATGTATCGGAAGAAGACGGGATGTACGTGATGCTTTGTGTTCTGCTTCTGCCGGAATATACCGATCAGGCTCCTTTAATAGATGCGGTAAAGCAAAAACTCACGGGGGAGCAGCTCACAGCATTTCTACCCAAACTCATCCCCCGGCTGAAAAGCGAAACTCCATATCCGGATGTATTTACGGAAAGGCTTTCCGTGCAGTATTCATATCCGGAATGGATGATACGGCGCTTTATCGCTGACCATGGAGAAGAAGAGGCCGAGCGGCTGTGCGCCGGACTCAATACTCCGGCTCCATTGACATTACGCGTCAATACGCTTAAAACAACGGTCGAAGAGTGCCGGGTAAAATTGCTCTCGGCAGGAATCGAAACGACGCCGACCTTATTGTCGCCGTTCGGTCTGAAAGTTTCAAAGCGCATAAATATTTTTTCTCTCGATATCTTCCGTCAGGGATGGTTCGAGGTGCAGGATGAAGGGAGTCAGATTCTCCCGCTGCTGGTCGATCCGAAACCTGCCTTCAAGCTTCTCGACGCCTGCGCCGGAGCGGGAGGAAAAACGCTGGAATTTTCCGCTTTGATGAAAAATCGAGGGGAAATTGTCGCTGCAGACATCAACAGCTATCGTCTTGAAGAATTGCGGAAAAGATACAGGCGGGCAGGGGCAGATAATATCCGCATTCGCGCCGTCGAAAATCTTGCGGATCTGCAAAAAGAATACACGGAATATTTCGACGTTGTGTTCGTCGATGCGCCGTGCAGCGGCCTGGGAACAATTCGGCGCAATCCCGGTCTAAAATGGAAGGTGACCGAACAAACCATCGATGAAGTTTCGGAGAAACAGCAATCGATTCTGATATCCGTCTCTCCGCTCCTGAAACCCGGCGGCATACTTGTGTATGCAACTTGCACCGTTCTGCGTCAGGAGAATGAATCGCAGATAGATTCCTTTTGTGCGAGGACGGGAAATTATTCGCCGTATCTCAAGGCACCGACCGCCGGCGTATATCCGACTGATGAGTCAGCAGAACAGCGGATTCTTTTCGCTTTTGCCTCACAAGCACGATACCGATGGATTCTTTTGCGCCATGTTGACAAAGGACTCGTTGATTCTCGAAACATCTTTTGGTACAATCAATCTATATATTTTCTCTGCGAAGGATAGTATGAACTCGATGAAACGCTTTTTTATTTTTCTCCTGCCGCTTTGCCTTCTCATCGGATGTTCAAAACCGAATGCGGAAGAAATGTATAAAAAAGGGGAAAGCGCACAAAGAGAAGAGAACTACGACGGAGCGCTTGAAGCATATCATGAACTCATCGCGGACCTATCCCGACAGCGCACGAACACCCGAAGCATATTATGCCTCCGGAATCATATATCAGAATTATAAACATGACAATCGTGCAGCTTTGAAGTCGTATCATGATCTGGTCGTAAAATTTCCGCATCATCCGGTTTCTTCGAATGCCGCATTCCTTCTGGGATTCATATACGAGAACGATTTTCATCAGCTGGATTCGGCAAAAGCCGCTTTTGAATTTTTCTTGAATACGTATCCGAATGATGCGTTGAGTTCCTCTGCGCGTCTTGAATTATCGAATCTCGGCAAAGATCCCGCTCAGGTTCTCATGGAACGGCAGCATCATCCCGATGTCGGCAGAAATCGGGCTGAAAAAAACCAATAGGGAAAAGCCATGATTCTGGTTGTCGCGATCGATTTGCTCAGCGGTCTCTTGCTGTTTACCTGTTTTATCCTTGTTTGGAGAAAACGGAAGGAATTTCACTCGATGGCGCTGTTCCTGCCCGCAGCGCTTTTTCTCGCTCTTCGGACGTGTGAGCGACATTATCGAAGAACGCTCGGAAATTCAATCGTTCGATTTTAAGCAAACGGCGTTATCATCGGCTGAGATCATCATTACTCTCCTCGGCAACCTCTTCGATGTGATCGGCATACTTTTTCTCATTGTCGGGTTCCTTACGGTTATGAAAATTCAACGCGAAGAACAGAAGACGGATAAAAAACCTCGAATTGCTGCTGCCCCTTTGTGCCGGCTGCAAAAAATTCCGCAAACCGGATGGAACATGGCACCCGATAGAAGCGTATTTGATCGAATCGGGTTCGCCTCAATTAACCCACGGTCTCTGCCCGGAGTGCAGCGAAAAATTCTTTGGCGCTGCGAAGCACCAAACTCCGTAATATTCCTAAACATTTTCTCAATCGGCGTATGGAAGATTATTTAAAATATCTTCAGCCTCAGGTTATTGCGCAGCTTTCCAACATGGAACTTGCGGGCGCGACTTGGTAGTGGAAGGATTCATTACCGGGCTGCATCGAAGTCCGTATCACGGTTTCAGCGTGGAATTTGCCGAACACCGGCAATATATGCCCGGGCGATGAAATCAAACATATCGATTGGAAAGTGTACGGAAAAACAGACAAGTTTTTTATCAAACAATTTGAAGAGGAAACCAATCTTAAAACGTACCTCGTTCTCGATGCCAGCAAATCGATGGACTATGCTTCCGAAGGATCGATTAAAAAAATCGAATATGCTTCTTTCGTTGCCGCGGCATTGGCGCATCTCATGATCGAGCAGCGGGATGCAGTCGGGCTGACGATTTATGACAATGCCGTCCGGAAGACGCTGCCTCCCCGCGCCACCCGTACCTATCTCAAGCAAATTCTGACGGAATTGTCGCTCGTGAAGGCTGCAAATGTGACCGGCACAGCTCAAGCTCTTGATACGCTGGCAGAGCACATCCATCGCCGCGGCCTGGTGATTATTTTAAGCGATTTGTTCGACGATCCGGTGAAAACAATGACAGCTTTCAAACATTTCCGGCATAAAGGAAATGAAGTTGTCGTCATGCAGGTTCTCGATCCCCGCGAACGAACGTTTGCATTCGGCAGCGATGCCCTTTTTAAGGATATGGAAACGGGAGAGACCATTGCCACACAGCCATGGCATATTCAAGCAGGCATACCAGCAATCGATGAAAGAATTTCTTGGAGTATTATCAGCGGCAATGCCGGGATAATAATATCGATTATGTTCTGCTGGATACCGCAACGCCGTTCGATAAGGCGCTTTTTGAATACCTCAATAAAAGAAAAAAAATGCATTAAGGCGATTCGGAAATCGCAATCTGAAAATGCAATATTTATCCGATCCGAAAATTTTCTGAACAAATGTCTGAAGAAAAAATTATAGTCCGCGGCGCAAGGGTTCACAATCTGAAGAATGTGGATGTCGACATTCCGCGGGATTCTCTTGACCGTTATTACGGGACTTTCCGGTTCGGGAAAGTCGAGCCTTGCTTTCGATACTATCTATGCAGAAGGGCAGCGCCGTTATGTAGAAAGTCTTTCCGCCTATGCGCGTCAATTTCTCGATGTCATGGAGCGCCCCGATGTCGATCTTATCGAAGGCCTCAGCCCGTCGATTTCCATCGAACAAAAAACGGTCAGTACCAATCCGCGCTCAACAGTCGGAACCGTAACGGAGATTTATGATTATTTGAGACTGCTGTTTGCGCGGGCCGGCACTCAATTCTGCTATTCATGCGGGAAGAAAGTGCAGCGGCAATCCGTCGATCAGATCATCGAGGCGGTTATGGCTCATCCGGCGGGCGCAAAGCTTCAGATTCTCGCCCCCGTGGTCAAAGGGCGCAAAGGACATTACCGGGAACTCTTCGAAAAGATACTTAAAGACGGTTTTCTGCGCGCACGCATCGACGGCGAAGTTCGTCAGGTCGAGAAGGGAATGAAAGTCGACCGCTATAAAGTCCATACGATCGAAATCGTCGTCGACCGGATCGTTTTGAAAGAATGAAATGCGGACGCGCGTCGCAGATTCCGTCGATGTGGCTTTGCGATTCGGCGAAGGAGCGCTGATCGTCAATGACGGCAGCCGCGATCAATTGTTCAGTCAAAAATATGCATGCCATGACTGCGGTATAAGTTATGAAGAACCGGCGCCGAGTTCTTTTTCATTCAATACTCCGGCCGGTTATTGTCCCGGGTGCGAGGGATTGGGCGAGCTGCGCAAGTTCGATCTTCACCTGATTCTTCCGGATGAGAATCTTTCCATCCGCCAGGAGGGATTGGCGCCGCTCGGAAAACCGCGTTCAACATGGATGTTTTCTCAAATTGAAGGAGTGGCAAAGAAATACGGATTCGATTTCGATACGCCGCTCAAAAAACTTTCCCGGGAAGCGCGCGAGGTCCTGCTCTACGGTACACACGGGGAAAAAATCGAAATCGAATACAAGCATGAATCAGGACGAACGACCGTTTATCACCATCGGTTTGAAGGTCTGCTCAAAATGATGGATCGGTGGTATGCAGATACTTCATCCCAGAGCATACGGGAATGGGTGGAATCGTTTATGAGCGCGGGAGAGTGCGAGCTTTGCCGCGGCGGCCGCCTGCGGAAGGAAAGTCTTGCCATTCGACTTGAAGATGTGAAGACACGAGAAACGACGGATATTCATGCGGTCGTTTGCATGTCTATCGTCCAGGCAAAGATTTTTTTCCAGAAGCTTCAGCTCCCGCCCCGTCAGAATGAAATTGCCCAGCCGATCCTCAAAGAAATCCGGCAGCGGCTTGATTTCTTGATCAATGTCGGATTAACGTACCTTACGCTTAACCGGCCGGCCCGGACGCTTTCCGGAGGCGAGGGACAGCGCATCCGACTTGCTACACAGATTGGAACGCAGCTTGTCGGCGTTTTGTACATTCTGGATGAGCCGAGCATCGGCTTGCATCAGCGCGACAACCAAAAACTTATCGATTCTCTCAAATCGCTGCGCGACCTTGGCAATACCGTCATGGTCGTCGAGCATGACAAGGAAATGATCGAAAGCGCCGATTATATTGTCGACCTGGGACCGGGGGCGGGCGAGCACGGCGGAAGACTCATAGAAACAGGCACGCCTCAGCAGATCAAGAGAAGAAAGAGCAGCGGCGATGTGCGTTCGCTGACAGCCGAATACCTGCGCGGCGACCGGGCGATTGCTTTGCCGCCGGCACGCCGCAAAGGGAACGGCAAATTCCTTGTCGTCAAAGAAGCAGCGGGGAATAACTTGAAAAAAATCACGCTCAAACTTCCGCTGGGAAAATTTATATGCGTAACGGGAGTCAGCGGGTCGGGTAAATCGACGCTCATGAACGAAACATTGTATCCGATTCTGTCGAAGAAATTTTATGATACAAAAATTGCTCCGCTGCCGTACTCATCCGCCGAAGGACTGCAGCATATCGACAAGGTGATCGATATAGACCAATCTCCTATCGGACGTACGCCGCGTTCCAATCCGGCGACCTATACGGGCGTCTTTACTCTCATCAGGGATCTGTATACACAATTGCCGGAAGCGCAAATCCGCGGCTACAAAGCCGGGAGGTTCAGCTTTAACGTCAAAGGGGGGCGGTGTGAAAACTGCGAAGGAGACGGAGTCAGGAAAATTGAAATGAATTTTCTGCCGGACGTGTATGTCTTGTGTGATGTCTGCAGGGGAAAACGCTATAATCGTGAAACGCTGGAGGTGTATTACAAAGGAAAATCTATTGCCGATGTCCTGAATATGACGGTAGAAGAAGCAATGGGAATATTCAGCGAACTGCCCCGCATTCATCGCCATTTGCAGACACTCTACGATGTGGGTCTCGGGTATATCCGTCTCGGCCAGCAGGCAACGACATTATCCGGAGGCGAGGCGCAGCGTGTAAAATTATCCACAGAGCTTTCAAAAATCGGCACAGGAAAGACCCTTTATCTTCTCGATGAACCGACAACCGGTCTTCATTTTGAAGATATTCGAATGCTGCTCAACGGTACTCTGCCGCCTGGTCGACAAAGGGAATACCGTCGTAGTCATTGAGCATAATCTCGATGTCGTGAAAACAGCCGATTGGGTCATCGATCTGGGTCCTGACGGCGGGGATCAAGGAGGGGAAATTGTCGCAGAGGGAACTCCGGAAAAAATAGCGTCCACGGAACGCTCCTACACAGGAAAATATCTCAAGAAAGAATTAGCCCGGTCGGGATCGTGACGATCCTTCAATCCGGCAGATGCACTCTTCTGCTTGAAGATGCGCCGGATGGCATCAGTCAGCTTATTTTTATTCCGATGGCGCAGCTTCGATCAACATCGATTTCAAAATCGTATGGTTTGCGGGTGTTTAAATATTCTATTTTAAAATTGTCGTTCAGTAGATATTTTTTAAGTTCCTCTTCAACGAAATACGAAAAATACACCTTATTCCCCTCGTACCATTCGTCATCGATCATTCCTTCGCTTGTCCCCTTTTTGACCGCGATGATTAGCTTCCCCCCTTTTTTGAGAATCCTTCTAAATTCTGCAAACATCGAGTTCATCGATTCCTTCGGCGTAGGACGACTGAATAAAAAGATAGAAGAGCATCAAAAGAATCGTTTTGAAAATCGGTATGCATCATATCCATACATTGAAAAACCATGCCCGGATTGCACGAGATTGCTTTGTCGATGCATTTCTGCGATATGTCTATTCCGACGACCTTGTGTCCTTTGTCGTGCAGGTATTTGCCGATATGACCGGACGGACCACAGCCGGCATCGCATAACAATGAACCTGCTTCAAGCATATCCGAAAATTTGACCAGAAGCAGCCTGTCATAATCTTTTTGCTCTATCTCATTTTTAAACTTCTCATGGTACTTGTCGGCGGTTTTATCGCAGGCAGTTTTCGTCAATTCGATAATTTTTTCAATTTCCATGCGATGATCTCTTGAGAGGCCGATGAACGGGACTTTTTTTAGCGGGAGCAGAACATGAGGGAGATTTTGAAACCCAGGGATTCCCTTGAACGAAGAATCGCCATCTTTTTTCCAGCCCTTCACTAATACCGATGCGCGGAGATCTGCCGACGGCTGAAGCCGGAAGAGTTTCTCCCTTCAAAATACATATATCTGCTTTAATCAGGGCCGTTCCATTCTCCGCATGTCCGATTCCGAATGCTTTACAGAATTTTGCAGGGCCGTTGGTGAGGTTGATGAAAGACGGAGAAATTGTGCGATCGGGGGACTGAAGGACTGAGAGATCGGCCGAGCGGATCGAGCCATATCGGTTCTTGAACATCGTTTCAATTCCGGTACAGGGCACGACTGCCCGGATAAGGACAGCTTCTCCGGTTCCTTCGGGTCCGGTTACGACATTGGCGCAATAATGCATTCCGTATGTAAAATAAACGTAGAGATGTCCGCCTTTCCAGAACATGACATCATTGCGTCGAGTTCGTCCGCGGTATGAATGCGATGCCGGGTCGTTTTGTTTATACGCTTCCACTTCAACTATTTTCCCCACCAAGAATTCTCCTCCACGGCGTATGACGAAGAAGCAGCCAAGAAGCCGGCGTGCGACAGACAGAGCCGGATGCAGATAGAAAGAACGCGGAAGGGGGGCTGTAAAATCCATACACATCGCCAAACCGTGTCCACGTTTGTTCATGAACGCCAAATTTGGTCGTACGTTGTTTTTAAGCGGGATTTTCTCCGGCTTTGAAAAACACGTATCGGATATATTTTTCACGTCGATAGGTTCGGATGCAGAATTTAAATCTCAGCACAAAAATTTAGCTGTGAAGTCAATTCATGCTGATTCCGAAAAAGGAGAGCGGTTTAGTATACTGAACGACATTCCAGGTTTTTCCTCCATCGGCTGTCCGGAGAATCGTTCCTGCTTCGCCGATAATGAGCCCATGGGTCTCGTCAAAAAATTGAATATTCCGCAGATCATTCGTTGTCGGCGAAGAAAGAAGCGACCATGTCTTTCCTCCATCCTGAGTCTGGATTATAACGCCACCCGATCCGACGGCGATTCCGTTTGCATTGTCGAAAAAGTAAGCGCCAAGAAGATCTACAGTCACACCGCTGGTCATGGTTTGCCATGTCAATCCCTCATCGGTCGATTGGAGTATGATGCCTCCGGCGCCGAGAGCTATCCAGTCGGATTTATTGACTGGAATAATGTCGTTGAGCCATTGGAACACTTGGCTGTTCCGTTTTGTCCATGTTGTCCCTTGATCGGTCGAAAAAAGAATTATTCCGTTGCTTCCGACAATACACCCGGTGCTGTCATCGGCAAAAGCCACGCTTCGCATGTGATTGAGAATATTGAGAGAAGGCGAGTTCCATGTTTTTCCGCCGTCAACGGTGCGCAGAATAACGCCGTAATCTCCGGCGACGACTGCTGTAGAAGAATTTATAACGACTGCAGAATACAGTGATTGTCTGGTGCCGCTGCTGAGTGAGATCCAAGATGCTCCATTGTCCTGAGATGCAATGCATTTTCCGGCCAGTCCGACTGCAATGGAAAACGAAGCGCCGCAGGATGCAATAGCCATAAACGTCTTGTCTGCATTTGCATTGAGCTCGGTCCATGTTTCGCCGAAATCTTTGGACTGAATGAGAAGACCGTTTGCTCCGGAGACGGTTGCAACAGTGCGAGGAGCTGAATATCGTCCCGTTGCCCGCTTTTGGAAAGGCGCATAGATAAGCGATGCCGAATTCCATGTAGCTCCGCCGTCGTTTGTCGTAAGGATGACGTCATCGTCTCCGACAGCAATTCCGCTGGACTCGTTTATAAAAGCGATATCATTCAGGTTCTTTGCATCAGGAGCGGCGCGTTTCGTCCATGTTATTCTTCCGTTATCAGATGTTTCGATAAATCCTTTCTTGCCGGCGATAGCGAACGATTGTGCTGACAGCGCTGCAGCGCTGAGCAAAAAATTTCCTGTTCCGCTCGGCGCTAATGTCCATTTTGCTCCGCCGTTCACAGTCGAAAGAATTGTTCCGTTATCGCCGACGATCAAACCGTTCAATCCTGAGAAGACAACGGAAGACAGCATACAGCTGATGAACGGAGAGGAAATATCTTCCCACGTATCTCCGGCGTTCGATGTCTTGAGAATCGTTCCTTGAGCTCCTACAATTGTGCCGTTGTTCTGATCCGAAAAGCTGACCGAGTTCAGATCGTTTACCGTTCCGCTCATCTGGACTTTCCATGTTATTCCGCCGTCGCTCGAATGAAGAACCGTTCCTCCCCTTCCGACAATCGTTCCCCGCTCGTTGTCGAAAAAGGAAATAGATTGCAAATCATGTGTTTGACCTAAAGCAACCTTAAACCATGAGTCTCCGCCGTTGGTTGTCGTAATGAGTATGCCTTTTTCTCCAACTACAAAACCGCGGGAAACGCTGATAAAGCTTATGCTGTTGAAAGCGCTTGTGATCCCGCACGTTGCGGGTTCTGCCGACCACTGTTTGCCTCCATCGAGGGACCGCGCAATTGTCCCGCTGTCCCCGACGGCAAAGATCGTCTTCGAATTGGCGTAGGCAACGCCCGTATAATAGCTGTTTCGGAAAGATTTTTGTGCTTGAGCGGCTGTCGTTGAAATTGCGATGTGAAGCAAAAGGACGGAAGCCGCGATGGTCGTGAAAATCCATGCCTTAGGGAAAAGAAAAGCACGATATGCTTTAGTCATTGTTGGGCTCGTAATTAACAGAAAAATTATTTTTCAAACTCTATCTGATGCTGCGCTTTTGTTTTGAACGACAAACCGAGATGTGAATACGCCCGCGGTGTTACTTCACGGCCCCGAGGCGTCCGTGATAAGAACCCCTCCTGAATGAGAAACGGTTCATACACTTCTTCCAGTGTGCCGGCCTCTTCACCCACAGCGATGGCCAGCGTATTCAAGCCGACCGGGCCGCCATTGTATTTGTCGATCAAGACGCTGAGAATCCGTTTATCCATTTCATCGAGACCATGCTCATCAACTTCAAGGGCTTTCAATGCGAATTCTGCGACTTCTGCCGTAATGATTCCGCGGTGCGCCGCTAAATGCTGATCGGCCTCGGCAAAATCTCTGCAGCGCCGGAGCAGCCGGTTTGCTATGCGCGGAGTTCCGCGCGCCCGCATGGCTATTTTTTCCACAGCCGGTGCATCGATATTGATCTTTAAAATGGAGGCGGAACGGCGTATTATTTTTTCCAGCTGTCCCGTGCTATAATAATCCAACCGGTTTGTAATACCGAAACGAGACCGGAGAGGAGAACTCAACAATCCGGCGCGTGTCGTTGCGCCGACAAGTGTAAATGGCTGAAGCATGAGTTGAATTGTTTTTGCTCCGGGTCCGCTATCGATAACGATATCCACATGATAGTCTTCCATCGCAGAATACAGATATTCTTCTATTTTTGTGGGTACGCGATGTATTTCATCGATAAAAAGAACCTCTCCCTTTTCAAGAGAGGTCAAAATCCCTGCAAGATCACCCGGCTTTTCCAGAGCCGGTCCGGATGTCATTTTTAAACCTGTTCCCATTTCGCTTGCGACAATATGCGAAAGCGTCGTTTTTCCCAGTCCCGGCGGACCCGTTAAAAGAACATGATCGAGTGCCTCGCCCCGTCCGCGTGCAGCAATAATAAAAATACGCATGTTTTCGACGATTTTTTCCTGGCCAATGAAATCGTCAAGCACATTTGGACGGATTGTTCGATCTAATTCCGCATCTTGTTCATTCATCTCAGGTTCTGCTAGATCGGACTTTCTCATTGTAGCAAAAGTACCAAGAAGGAGAGAAAATAGCAAGCTATCTTTGGCCAAAATATTATCCGATATTATTTTCCCCCGGCATGCCGAAGAGCCGATTTAATGAGTTCTTCAACAGAGGAAACGGATTTGTTTTCGGAAAACGCAGCCTGGATCGATTTTTCTGCCGCTTGTTGCGTAAAACCGAGAGAAACCAGGGCCGAAGCGCCTCTGAACGAAGAGCTGAAGAGGATGTTCCGGCCATTGCTGCCGCAGAGCCTTCAAATGTAATCTTAGATGCCTTATCTCGTAATTCAACGATCAGCCGTTCAGCGGTTTTTTTTCCGATACCGGGGATAGAAGTCAGCGCCGCGGCTTCTCCTTGAACGATATGATCGTGGAGTTCCTGAACGTCTATTCCGGAGAGAATTCCCTGAGCGAGTCGTGGGCCGATGCCGGAGACAGAGAGAAGCATCCGGAACCATTGACGCTCTTCCGAAGTTGCAAAGCCGAATAATTGCATTGCATCTTCTCTCATCTGCAAATGAGTGAAAAGGGAAACCGGCCGGCCGATATCTCCGAGTTTCGCATAGGTCGAGAGAGGTATATGAACGGCATAGCCGATTCCATGAACGTCAACCACGACTTCGGTGGGTGATTTGTGCTTCAATATTCCGTCAATGAACGCAATCATGTGAGTCGTCCGATTTTTTCTGGATGTTGTTTAATATAGTTTGTCCACGAACGCATTTTGGATGAAATTTTTGTCTGCTGAGGCATAACTCCGCTCCGCCGGTATGCATGGCATAATGCTATTGCGAGGGCATCGGAGATATCGAAAAATTTCGGCGTTTCGCGTAAATGCAATTGCGATTTGACCATAAACTGGACTTGTTGTTTGGATGCCGCACCGTTTCCCGTCATCGATTTTTTTATTTCACGCGGTGCATATTCTGCAGTCGGAATTTGAAAGTTGACTGCAGCGAGGATTGCAACTCCGCGCGCGTGACCGATTTTCAATGCGGATTGGGCGTTCTTTCCGTAAAACGCCGTTTCAATGGCAAACTCATCGGGATGATATTGTTCGATGACGCGGCACAGAGAATCGTAGATTATTTTCAGGCGGACCGGCATGCTTTGCTGCGGAGAATTTTTAACAGCGCCGCATGCGAGCATTATCCAGGCGCCGTGACGGGCTTCGATAACGCCGTAACCCGTTATGAGCGTTCCGGGATCGACGCCGAGAATAATCGTTTTTGATTTCGCTGCCGGCATAGACGAAAGCCTGCGATTCTTGGTTGTTTATTTTATATCCCGAAGCTTGAGCTGCGGAGCCGCTTCACCTGAAAATTCGTTCTCTTCAAGTGAAAAAACAAGATCGACCTTGCTGCCGCTGCTTACCCGGGGCAATAAATCCCCGAGATTAAATCCGATGGAATCAACAACATTGACCGCCGCTTCGAACTTTGAACCGCAGATGATTCTTACCGACAATACGCGGCTGCCCGACTACTTCCACATTGCGCACCGCAAAAATAGGCCGCGGATTATCCGGTCCGAATGGCGCAAATTGTCCGAGCACACGTAGGAATTTCGGCGTCAGCTCGGAGAGTTGAACTTCTGCGTCGATTCGGATATCGGGGGTCAGCAGATCTTCCGTCATCATTTCTCTGGCGACAAGATTGAATGCTTCCCGGAATTCCTGGACTTTGTCCAGTTCGACCGTCAATCCCGCGGCGTATTTATGCCCGCCGAATTGGATGAGCTTGTTTTCACAGCGTTTGAGCGCTTCATGAATATTGAAACCTGAAATGCTGCGCGCAGAACCTTTTGCCACTCCGTCGATGGTCGTCATGAGGATAGTCGGGCGACAATACCGTTCGACGAGCCGTGAAGCAACGATTCCGATTACTCCCGGATGCCACGATTCTTCATGAAGAACTATGGCGCTGTCGTTTTCCGTGGTTAAAATATTTTCGACGATCTTCTGAGCCTTAAGAAAAGTTTCCTCGTCGATTTTTCTGCGTGCTAGAATTTTCATCTTCCATGACGCGGGATAATTCGAGAGCGCGGTCATAGGACGTGCAGGTTAAAAGCTCAACTGCCCTGTTGGCATCTCCCAATCGGCCGACGGCATTGATGCGCGGTGCAAGTACATAAACAATCTGTCCTGAAGAGATTTTGCCCAATTGGATGCCGGAGGTTTCAATCAATGCCCGTATCCCCGGCAGAGGATCGGTATTAATCAATTCGAGGCCAAGCCGGACGAGAGTTCTGTTTTCGTAAACCAGCGGAACAATATCTGCCGTTGTTGCGAGAGTGACATATTGCAAATATTTTTCGAGTAAACGCTCTGCCTGACCGTTCATATTCTCAGTTATTTCTTTTTTGGCCAGCAGCGCCTGAATGAGTTTGAACGCCACGCCGCAGCCGCAGAGATACTTGAACGGATAGCTGCATCCGGCTTGCAGTGCGTCCAAAACGGCAGCGGCATCAGGAAGAGAATTTCCCGGTTCGTGATGGTCGCAAATGACGACCTCGATGTCGAGTGATCGGGCATATTCGACCTGCTGTACGGCGGTAATACCGCAATCGACGGCTATGAGGAGTGATGCCTGGAAACCTTTCACACGATCGATGCCGGCGCTGGAAAGTCCGTACCCGTCTCGAACACGGTCGGGAACGAAGTAACGAGCTTTTGCACCGATCGACTGCAGGAACGACCACAACATTGCCGTGCTGTCGGTACCGTCGACATCGTAATCGCCGTAAACAACGATCTGTTCGCCAGTCCGTACCGCTTTCCAAATGCGGTCGACGGCCAAATCCATATTCTTCATTAAAATACGGGTCGCACAAATCTTCCATGTGCGGACGAAAGAATGTCCTGGCCTTCTCATACGTATCTATTTTTCTATGGACCAAAATTTCTGCCAGAATAGGGGAGAGGTTGAGTTGTTCACTCAACGCTTTTACTGTTGCGGCCGTTTCCGGCGAAAGCGGTTCGACTTCTGTTCGAACTGTCCAGCGGTATTCTCGAATTGGTGACAACTGAGGCCTTTCCGTTTTGTGGATAAACGACTCAGTTTGAGAAAGACGGGCGCTCTGCAGCACAGATCAGCAGCAGTATGCGGGTTGTCGATAAGCCGAATTCTGTCTGACCGCTTGCGCGGCGAGGCAGCCATTTCTCTTATGCGGCCTACCCATTCTGTTTTTTCCACCGAAGTGAAAAAGTTGAACGGGCAACTCTTCTCGGTATCACCGAAACAGAACCTACATGGCCTTGCACCAGGCGGGGTTTCTCCTGTGGCGCTTGAGGGCGCCATCCCTTTCGGGACCGCCGTCATTACTGCCGGCGCGGTGGTCTCTTACACCACCTTTTCACCTTTTTCCCGAACTTCCTTTCGGAATCTCCGGGATGTATCTTTTCTGTGATACATTCCGTTCTTCCGGGATATTGCCCGGAAGACCCCCGTTTAACACGGGGCGCCTTGCCCTATGGTGTTCGGACTTTCCTCCCCGTCCAGCTTGAGGCGGAACGGAGCGGCTGCCTGACGCACCACGTACTGCTTCTGGATAATCTCCAGCTTTCTTCAAACAAACTCTATTTTTGCGTTCGAATCCGAAAATCTGCCTTGTCAAAGGGATTTTCTGATCGATACCGCGGTTCGCTAACGCATCGGCTTCGCTGTTCTGTTCCCGCACGACATGCCTGAACGCGGCCCGGTACTCTGCTGTTCGCAGAATCGCCTGCGCCTGCTGAAAATATTTTTTTAAATTTTCATTGCGTATTTTATACTGGCCATTCAACTGCCGCACCATCAATTCACTGTCGGAATGTACGATTAATTCCGAACAATCGAAATCGGCTGCAGCTTTGAGGCATACCAGCAAGAGCCGTATATTCTGCTATATTGTTCGTTGTTCTGCCGATATAACCGCATACTGAATGCAGGACTATTCCTTCGCTTGTGCGTAAAATGACGCCGATACCGCTTTCTCCGGGGTTGCCGCGGGAGGCACCGTCGGTGAATGCATGAATCGTCATAAAAGCTGCTTTGCGTTTTCTACGATTTCGTCGGAAATAAGTATGCGGCCGCAGCGTTCACACGTCAGCATGGAATTGTTTTTTCTTAACTCAAGAACTTTTTGCGGCGGAACGCGGTTGAAACACCCGCCGCAGGAATTTCGGCTCACCGGCACGACGGCTTTTCCGTCTTTCGCTTTCCGTATGCGTTCGTATGTCTGATAATCTTTTTTAATAACTTTGGCGACCAATTTTTGGCGTTGGCGCTGAAGCTTTGTCTCTTCTTCTTCGTGTTCTTTATTGATTGCCGCAGAGTTCTTTTTTATTTTCCGCCAGCTGTTCCTGCAGCTCGTCAATTCCCGGTCCGAGTTTTTCGGCATCTTCTTTGGCAAGGATGGCTTTTCCTTCCAGAGTTTCCATTTCCTTTTGCAATTTTGTGATGCGCTCCTGAGAGTAATCGATTTCGCGGGCAATAGCGTCGTATTGCTTATTGGTCTTCACCTGAAATTGCTGGGTCTTATATTTTTCGATCTTCGCTTTCAGGTCTATAATTTCCGAATCGGACTTATCACGCGCAGCAAGAGACTGCGTGAC
Source organism: Ignavibacteriota bacterium (assembly GCA_963778945.1). Taxonomy (GTDB): domain Bacteria; phylum Bacteroidota; class Ignavibacteria; order UBA10030; family UBA10030; genus Fen-1254. Next base: position 116,345 of record CAVZWL010000016.1, on the reverse strand, counting down.
AAGCGTTTCCAGTTCCTTTTTTTTCATTGTTTTTTCTTTGACTGCGGCGGATAACTCTTCCACTATCCCGGGAAGGTCGCCTTTCAATTCCTGCAATTCATCAAGACTCTTATCGGTGAGCTGCAAAGCGTAGAGAAATTTTAACCTGGTTTCCAATGTTTATCCTCAATAATTATCGGTTCAACATTACAGTGTACGTATCGGATTTGTCGATTGCTCCGTTATAAAAATTTGCAGAGGGTCGCCTGCCCGGCCGGCCGCTTGCCGCAGCCGGTCTGCGATGACACGCAGAATACTTTGTTCCGTTTCCCAGTGTCCGGCATCGACGAGAGCGAGCGATCCGGCTGCAGCGTGAAACGTATGATAGCGGACGTCTGCTGTCACTAAGCACATCGGCATGAGCACGAATTGCTTCCGGCAGAAGGTCGCTGCCTGCGCCGCCGCAGACGGCAATACGCTGAACGCGGCTCTTCGGATCGCCGACGAATCGCAGCACTCCTGCATGCAGAGCTATGTTTTACAGTTTTTAAGAAAATTCTTAAGCACCTGAGCCGAAGGAAGTTCACCAAGAGCGCCCATTCCGAAATTCCTCTGCGGTGTTATTGTTTCGTAAACGTCATAGGCCGGCTCTTCATACGGATGAACATCTTTCATTGCGGAGACGATTCGATCAACAGAAGCCCGCGGAGCGGCCATTTCCAATCGAAGTTCTTCAACGCGCTCCTCGACTTCCGGTGCTCCGATAGACGGAGATGAATGTTTTCGATCCCTTAAAGGATCCCGTTCCGCGCGAAACAAATGAACAGCGGGAATATTCTCCAATTACACCGGCTCCTGCATCAGCCATAGCATTGCGCACGCTTTCCACGCGGTCTTCGGGAACGAACACGACGATTTTCGCCAGTGGTTTCTTTTAAAGGAGCGAGAAACCGTATATTCCGGAGGTCTAATTTTTTTGCAAGGGCAAAACTGACGCCGTCTCTGGAAAAATCGAGATTTGTATGTGCGGAATAGACGGCGATTCGATTTTCTGCAAGTTTGAGAATAAGTTTTCCAATCGGATCTGTGCTGATGATGGAAGAAGGCGGTCTGAAAAGCAAAGGATGGTGTGTCACGATCAATTCGGCTTTCGGGCGAGAGCCTCTTCGATGACAGCGGGCGTAATCTCAAGCGCAATGAAGCACTTTTGTTACCCGCCGTTGAGGGCTGCCGATCTGGAGACCGACATTATCGTTCTTTTGCGCAGCCCAGCGGGGCGCCCAATCTTCCAACACCTGTATAAGTTGCGAGATGATCATAAAAAAAAGTGTCCCGCTAAAGGGCGGGACACTTAAAAAAAATCTACCTGCTATGAAAAAAAGAACACTCAGCGTGTCTGTGTTTGATATGTTCTGTCATCTCTCTCTGTATGTTCACAATATTTTGCTATCGCTTTTGACTTAATATTAACATAACAAAAAAATCATCCAGAAGCAAAGTCTTTTATCCGTTCTTACGATTGTATCCTTTTATTGTGCCGGCTCGGCCATCATTGGTATTTGAATTCCCCCTCTTCTGGAAAAACCTGCATATTGCATTTTGCAGCAGGGGCGCAGGTATGGATGCCGATTTGTAGAACCGGTTTTGTCCCGTTCTGCCAACAGCTGATTTTTATCTATGAGTGGTGGAAATCAATTCGCTCGAAATTCAAATCTCTTAAACGCCGAATTTCCGTTTCGATTTGCAGATAGTGCTGCTCGAATTTTCGCAGCAACAGCCGGTCTTTTTCAGAAGATAAAAGCCGCCTGAGCAAATCGTAACTGATTTTGACCGCAGCGAGAGGATTGTTGAATTCATGACAGATGGTCACTACAAGTTCGCGAACCGCCTGAGTCTCTGTTTTCCGCCATAGCTATTCTTTTTTCGACTGCGTATCTTCTGACGGCGGAGTTGAGCCCGTTCCAGGATCGCTAATCAGGTTTTTCGGAAAATCCGAAAAAACGACTATCCTTCTTTAAAATAAATTCTTCAACTCCCAGCTTCATTACTTCGACGGCCAATTGAATGTCTGAAACACTGGAGACAAAGACGATAGGAATCTGTTTTTCCATCTGGTTCAAGGCCGAGGCAGAAATCCAATCCGTTCGTGTTCGAGGTTTGGAAAATATAATCCATGATTATGATGTCGATAGGGTTCTTGATTGCGTATGGCCGAAAGCGCCGATTCGGCGCTTTTCTTCCATTTGACTGAGGATGAACGTTCTTTGAATTCTGCGAAACAATCTATTATAGAACGCGCAAATGCAGGATCGTCGTCCAGAAGGAGCATGGAAAGAGAAGGGGAAGTTTGTAAATTCTTCGATTTCATACTATATTAAAGGTAAGATTACTTTTGAATACTTACAAAGGTTAATTCATACGGCCTTTTAGCCAGCAAGAATCGTTTGCTTTTCAAGACTATTCTTGCTATAATTTGCCCAATACAAACAGTTCAAAGCTGTAGTCGATTGCGGCAAAAGCTCAGGCAAAAGGAGAGACACTATGCCCACAAAGAATAGAATTCTTGTAGTTGATGATGAAGAAGCGCTTCGTATTGTTCTGAGTGCTGAACTCGAAGGGGAAGGCTATCAGGTCAACAATGCAGCCGACGGTCAGGAAGCGATCAACATCCTAAAAAGGCAGGAATTCGATTTAATTCTTCTCGATATCAAAATGCCGAACGTCGATGGTTTTGAAGTCCTAAAATTTGTGAAAGAACGCTTGCCGAAAACAAAAGTCATTATGTTGACCGGCTTTGCCGATTTGAAGAACGCTATCGAATCGAAAAAATTGGGAGCTGAAGATTTTATCAGCAAACCGTACGATCTTGTAGATCTCTTAACGACCGTCGAACGAGTCCTGACGAGCGCCTGATCATGGCGGGAAATGCGTGCCGCCATGTCTGAAACATCCAGGATTCTTGTCGTTGATGATGAAGAATCCATCACCTATATCGTCAAGACTGAGCTTGACGACCTTAAAGAATTTGAAACCGACGCCGCGCTGAGCGGCACCGAAGCTATTACCCTCCTTCAGTCAAAAGTCTACGATGTTGTCCTCCTCGATATGAAAATGCCGCGTGTTCACGGCATTGAGGTCCTGAAATATATCAAAGAAACATCTCCGACTACGGAAGTTATTGTGTTGACAAATGTCGTCGATATGAAGATGGCTGTTGAGACAACGAAGCTCGGTGCGTATGACTTTATCGGAAAACCGTATGAGCTCGACCAGCTTATTTACACCATTCATCGGGCAATCGAACATCGCCGGCTGTTGATTGATCGCGAATTGGGTTTGAACAGTAAGCCGCTGACCATGATCGGCAAAAGCCGAATTTTTCGAGATATCGTACAAAAGACAAAAAAAGTAGCTGTAAGCGAATCATTCGTGCTTATTCAAGGAGCAAGCGGTACCGGAAAAGAACTTTTTGCAAAACTTATTCATTCATCAAGTCCCCGGACGAGCCGTCCATTCATAGTAGTGAATTGTGCGGCGATGCCGGATCAACTGCTTGAGAGTGAACTCTTCGGCCATGAAAAAGGTTCTTTTACAAGCGCCGTAAAAGCCAAGCAGGGTTTGGTAGAAGTTGCCGACGGCGGAACGCTTTTTCTTGATGAAGTAGGCGATATCAGCTTGATGACACAGCCGAAGCTGCTGCGTTTTCTCGAAACCGGTGAATTTAGGCGTGTCGGCGGAACATCAACGAAGACAGTGGACGTCAGGGTCGTATCCGCAACGAACAAAAACCTGCAGGAAGAAGTAAAATCCGGACATTTTCGCGAAGATCTGCTTTACCGTCTGAATGTTGTCGAACTCTATCTGCCGCTGCTCAAAGACCGCAAAGAGGATATTCCGATTTTGGTTGAAAATTTTCTTATGCGAAAATCTAAAACAAAACGAATCAGCGACGAGGCACTCGAAATACTTATGAAATATGAGTGGCCTGGAAATGTACGCGAGCTGGAACACGTTATTGAAGGAGCACTCGCGCTTTGCCAGGGAGAGAGTATTGAACCGAGGGATTTGATGACAAATGTTGCGTTCTCGCTTCAGCAGCCGGGCCATTTCGACGGCGACTCCATGCCGTTCATCGAGTCGAACAACTTGTTTTCGCTCAATGAATTGGAAAAAAGACATATCGAAAAAACTCTCAAACACTTTCACTGGAATCGGATGCAAACAGCAAAAGTTCTCGGGATAACGCCGAAAACGCTGTACTTAAAAATCAAGCGCTATAAAATTCATACGCCGAAAATAGAAGATTTTGAATAATATCTATTTTTATGAAACTTCTTTGAGATTCATGCGTCTATAAATATAGGGAACAAGAATCCTTATTCCCGATCTCCTTCTTAGAGAGCCAGTCGTCGTTGCTCGTGGTGGGGTAACTTCAAAAAACTGGCTCTCCCTTTTTATCCTCCCTTTATTGCTTTTCCTCCAATTAAGTAGCTACTTTAATCAAGAATTTATTTAAAATAGGCCATTTTGACCCCTTTGTCATACATCATCAATGATCGTCAAAAATTGCATATTGACCGGCTGATCAAAGGTTGAAAGCTGATAAAAACGGCTGATGATTGATATCTCTTGCGGGGGGATTGATTTGCGAACTCGCACTTGACCGGGGCAAAAAGAAAGATATTTCGAGGAACCCTATGACTGTAAAAAAAATTCTTAGCGAAGCCATTACCTACGATGATATCCTTCTTGTTCCTGCAAAGTCGAACGTGCTTCCGCGGGAAACGGATATTCGAACAAGACTGACCCGCAATATTCTTCTCCACATTCCCCTTGTAAGCGCGGCTATGGACACTGTTACCGAGTCTGAAATGGCTGTTGCAATGGCACGCGAAGGGGGAATCGGAATTCTTCATAAAAATCTGACCATCGAACAGCAGGCGGAAGAGGTCGATCGCGTAAAGCGTTCGGAAAGCGGAATGATACAAAAACCCATTACCCTTTCACCCGATCGAACGGTCGGTGATGCTCTCGCAGTTATGAAAAAATACAGCATCTCGGGTATACCTATTGTCGATCAGGAAAAACTTAGTCGGTATTCTAACGAACCGTGACCTCCGGTTCGAACCGAATCTCGATTTGCTGGTTTCAAAAATTATGACTACCGGGAACCTAGTTACAGCACCGGTCGGAACAACGCTTGAAGAAGCCGAACAAATTCTTCAAAAGCACCGTATTGAAAAATTGCCTGTAGTCGATAAGAACGGAAAACTGCGGGGGCTCATCACTTTTAAAGATATCCAGAAGAAGAAACATTTTCCCAATGCATGCAAAGACCGGCACGGCCGGCTCCGAGTCGGTGCAGCAGTCGGTATAGCCGCCGATACTCTGGAACGTGTCGATGCTCTTATTAATGCCGGCGTCGATGTCGTTATCATCGATACTGCACACGGGCATCAGCAGGGCGTCCTCGACATGGTCAAGCGGGTGAGAGCGAAATATTCTATTGAGCTGGTCGCCGGAAATATCGCTACAGCGGAAGCAGCCCGCGACCTGATCAGGCTGGATGTCGACGCCGTAAAAGTCGGCATCGGTCCCGGCTCGATCTGTACGACAAGAATCGTTGCCGGTGTCGGTGTCCCGCAAGTGACGGCGATTCTCGAATGTGCAAAAGCTGCATCGAAGGCGCGCATTCCGCTTATTGCAGACGGGGGAATCAAACAGACAGGCGATGTAGCGAAAGCGATAGCCGCAGGAGCAGACTCCGTTATGGTCGGCGGACTGTTTGCCGGGGTCGAAGAAAGTCCCGGAGAGAAGATTCTCTACGAAGGGCGGAGTTACAAGATATACCGCGGGATGGGTTCTCTTGCCGCCATGAAACAGGGAAGCAAAGACCGGTATTTTCAAGATGCAGAAGACGATATTCAGAAACTTGTGCCTGAAGGAATAGAAGGGCGTGTTCCTTTTAAAGGACCGCTCAGCGATACCGTATACCAAATGACCGGAGGATTGCACGCAGCGATGGGATACTGCGGATGCCGCACGATTGCAGAGTTTAAGAAAAAAGCGCAGTTCATAAAGATGACCGATGCCGGTTTGAGGGAAAGCCATCCGCACGACATTCATATTACCAAAGAAGCGCCGAACTACCACCATTGACAGCTATGATACGTACACGACTCGCTGCAGTTCGCCGCTTCATGCAGATTTCCCGCATGGATGCATTCATCGTGAGCGATCCGGCTCATGTTTTTTACCTGACCGGTTTCTCCGGTTCAAGCGGTCTCTGCGTCATTACTCATCAGAAACAATTTTTTGTTACGGACAATCGGTATAAAGCTCAGGCACCGCTGGAAGTTCACGGGTACCGTATTGTCATCGCACCGCTCAATTTATTTCAAACGATTGCAGACAGGCAGATTCTCCCGCTCCGGCGCCGTATCGGATTCGAATCGAATGTTTTTCATGTTTCGGAATTCCGCACTTTAAAAAAACTTTTGCCATCCTGCCGTTTTGTGCCGGCAGCAAACGTTATAGAAACGATCTCTGCCGTGAAGGATAAATCGGAAATAGCGCTTCTTCGTGCAGCCGTCGAAATAACGGATAAAACATTTCAAAAAATCTTACCGCTTATTCGGCCGGGAATACGGGAAGGCGATATTGCTGCGGAAATCAGTTATTGGCATAAACGCTACGGAGCCGATGCCGATGCGTTCGATCCGATTGTGGCCGGCGGTCCGCGCGGAGCGCTTCCTCATGCGCGTGCATCGGAAAGAAAAATAGAAAAAGGAGAAATGCTTGTCATGGATTTCGGCTGCCGCTGCAAAGGATATCATAGTGATCTTACGCGCACGGTTGCCGTTGGAAAGCCTTCCGACACGATGCGGACGGTCTATGCTGTGGTACTGGAAGCGCAGCGCCGGGCATTGGATATAGTGAAAGCCGGTACCGCAGCCTGTGCAGTCGATGCGGCTGCCCGTGATGTTATTCAGCACTATGGATTTGGAAAATTTTTCATACATTCTCTGGGTCACGGTCTTGGCCTCCATGTTCATGAGCCGCTGAGACTTTCCCCGCTCAGCAAGGATATATTGCAAAAAGGGAACATTGTAACCGTTGAGCCGGGAATTTATCTCCCCGGCGTCGGCGGTGTCCGTATTGAAGACGATGTCCTGATCGGCCGGGATCATGGCGATGTGCTTAACAAGTCACCGAAAGAATTAATCATTCTCTGATTATGAGCGAAAACGGATTTAGAAAAGTATTGATGATTGCCTATTACTTTCCCCCCATGGGTTTGAGCGGGGTTCAACGAACGGCGAAATTTGCAAAATACCTTATGAAATACGGATGGAAACCTACCGTACTTACCGTGGAGCCGTCCGGATATTTTGCGTTCGACGATACTCTTTTGAAAGAAATAGAAGAAGCCGGTGTGAACATCGTTCGCACCGGATCCAAGGATATCAATCATTTATTCAAAAAACGAAAAATTGTCCCGATGCCGTCTGAACGTTTGCGGAAGGTTCTTCAATTTCTGGGCGACATGTTTTTTCTTCCGGATACGAAGCGCGGCTGGAAATCAACCGCGGTCGAAAAAGCTTCGGAGCTGCTGGAGTCGGAACATTTCGACATCATTTTCGCTACAGCGCCGCCGCAGACCGATTTTTTGATCGGCGTCAAGTTAAAAAAGAAATTCAACATTCCGCTTGTCGTCGACTATCGCGATGCATGGCTCGACAATCCGTTTAAGTATTTCCCGACTCCTCTGCATACGCTCCTTCATAAACGCATGGAGAGAAAGGTTTTGCGGGCGGCCGATCGCATTTTAGTGACTCATCGCAGAGTCAAGGAGTCGATTCTGCGGAGGTTTAGGTTCGTCGATTACAATGAAGTCATTATTCTCTCGCAGGGTTTCGATCCGGAAGACTTTCAGCCGGTTCCAAGTGAACGCAGGCATTCGCGAATTAAATTGAAAATTGCTCATGCCGGAACATTCTACGGCGGGAGAAATCCAAACGTCTTTTTACAGGCTCTTTCCAATGTGCTGCGCGATAACCCTAAAATGCGCGGCCGGTTTGAAGTCAATTTCCTCGGTAATGTTCGTGAAGAAGATGTTCAGCTTATCAATCGCCTTGATTTGCAGGGTGTCGTAAACTGCACGGGTTATGTTCCACATCGCGAATGTGTGCGCCAAATTTTTGAAGCGGATATTCTGTGGTTCATCGTGGATAACGACTATCAAACGGCGGGCAAGCTTTATGAGTACTTCGGAGCACGCAAACCGATGATCGCTTCCGTTGTCGATGGTTATACTAAGCAGCTGATCGAAGAAAGCAAAGCGGCGGTATGTCTGGCGACCAAAGATCTTATCGGCCATGAAAAAGCAATTATGGATTATTTTAAAAGATTTGAAAAGAAAAGACTGCCGCGTATACCGGAGGAATTTGCAGCGCGGTTCAACCGCATTCTCCTCACGCGTGAACTTGCAAAACAATTCGAATCGTTGATGGACTATGACCGCGCAGGATTTGTAAAGGTCGGGGGAGACAAGGAATGAAAGTTCTGGTCATCGGATCCGGCGGCAGAGAGCATGCGCTGATCTGGAAGCTGAAACAAAGTCCTCGAGTGACCGACATCTTCTGTGCACCGGGCAATGCGGGTATCGCTCAGCTGGCCGTATGCGTTCCCGTCAAATTATCAGATTCTTCTGCCGTCTTAAAATTCGTAAAAGAAAAACAAATTGACCTGACCGTAGTCGGTCCGGAGCAGCCGCTGGTGAACGGACTGGCCGATGTGCTCGAAGAGAACGGCCAGAAGGTGTTTGGACCGAGTAAAGCAGCAGCACAGCTCGAAGGGAGCAAGGTATTTTCTAAAAATTTCATGCTGCGTTATAAAATCCCGACAGCATTATTTCGTTCATTCAAACGCGATGAATTCGAGGCAGCAAAATCATATCTGAACGAAATACAGACGCCATGCGTTATTAAAGCCGACGGCCTCGCAGGCGGAAAAGGCGTACTGATCTGCACTTCCTACCGCGATGCAGTTGGCGCCCTCGAAGAAGTGATGGTGAAAAATAGTTTCGGCGCTGCCGGAGATCTTGTTATCGTTGAAGAATTCCTGGAAGGAGAAGAGGCATCCGTCTTTGTGCTGACCGATGGGGAAAACAATGCAACCCTTGCTTCTGCACAAGATCATAAAAGAATTCTCGACGGCGATATGGGAAAAAACACAGGCGGCATGGGAGCGTATGCACCGGCGCCGGTTATGACGGCGGATTTGATGTTTCGAGTCAAGCGCGATATTATTACCCCGACGCTGGAAGGCATGAAGCGGGAGGGAATCCCGTACCGTGGATGCCTGTATGTCGGATTGATGATGACCGCACAGGGTCCGAAAGTTTTGGAATATAACTGCCGTTTCGGCGATCCGGAAACTCAGGTTGTTGTACCGCTCATTGACGGCGATCTCGCAGAAATATTTCTTTCTATTGCCGAGCGCCGGCTCCAGCCATCACATGTTAAAGTTCACCCGGCAAGCGCTGTTTGTGTCGTGATGGTATCGCAGGGGTATCCGGATGCATACCAAACAGGGAAAAAGATTGTCGGCCTCGACACTCTCAAAACGGACGACGGCATTGTGGTCTTTCATGGCGGAACTAAAAATGAAGGAGACACGATTGTCAGCGCAGGCGGAAGGGTGCTTGGTGTTACTGCTCTTGGATACCGAAACGAACTGGACCGTACAATCCGCAGTGCGTACAGGGCTGTGGAACAAATATCCTTCGATGGCGCGTATTATCGAAGCGATATCGGGAAAAAGGGACTCAACAGGCTGAAAGCCGATGAATCATGAATATAAAAGTGAGGAGAAGAAATTGAACATTCTGATTACCGGTGGAGCCGGTTTTATCGCATCTCATATCAGCGATGCCTATACAGCTCAAGGGCATCAAGTTGCCGTTGTAGACGACCTCTCGGGAGGTGTGCGTGCCAATATCAATCCGAAAGCGACGTTTTATCAACTCGATATTCGCAGCGAAAAGCTGGAAGAAATTTTTCGGAAGGAGCGTTTTGACGTTGTCAGTCATCATGCGGCGCAAATGGATGTTCGCAAATCTGTCGCCGACCCGAAATTCGACGCTTCAGTCAACGTGCTGGGGGGGCTGAATGTTTTTGAATGTGCAAGAAAATACGGCGTGAAAAAAATTATTTTTTCTTCAACCGGCGGTGCAATCTACGGCGAACAGGATTATTTTCCGGCCGACGAAGAACATCCGATGCGTCCCCTGTCGCCTTATGGAATTACAAAACTCTGCACGGAAAAATATTTGTATTATTACAAACAAACGTACGGCATCGATTATGTCGTTTTGCGCTATGCCAATGTGTACGGCCCGCGGCAGAACCCGCATGGAGAAGCCGGCGTTGTCGCAATATTCTGCGATAAACTTTTAAAGGGAGAAGAGCCCGTCATTAACGGCGATGGAAAACAGACCCGCGATTATGTTTTTGTTGCAGATGTTGTGAAGGCCAACGTGATGGCGCTGCACGCCGAGGGAACGAATATTTTCAATATCGGAACCGGTATCGAGACAGATGTCAACAAGCTGTTTCATGTGCTGCGAGATGAGCTTTTCCCTTCGTGTCCCGAACGCCATGGCCCGGCCAAAGCCGGTGAACAGCAGCGGAGCGTCATTACTGCAGGGAAGATTCATTCCATGCTCGGCTGGCAGCCTTCCGTTTCTCTCGACGAGGGATTGCGCCTGACGGCAAAATATTTCAAACAGAAGGCGAGCTCATAAATCGTTTCTTGCAGATGAAAGAATTATCTGCGCGGTAGATGAATCATGCCCTTTCGGAAAAAGACGATACAAGACTCACCGCTCCGGTTCCGGCGGGCTGCTTTTCTTGTTGTTACTTTCTTCTGGTTGATTGCTTCCAGCATTTCCGGCGCACAGCCTTCCGAATCCCGGTCCGATTCAGGCAATATTCCTTGCCGCCTGACTGGCTCCGGCAATATCTTTGTTCCCCGCCTTGTGCGTGAAGTCCGGTCTATCCGCGCCTTTATAGATAATAAGGATTTTGATTCTCTTCGAATACGCTGCGGCGATGTGCAGGCAGTCGATGCAATTTACCTTCGGTCTTTGGTCATCACCGAATACGATATTCAGAAAGCCCTTTTTCTTTCGCTCATGGCTGTGCTGGAACACCGGACGATCGATCTTCGCATGCCGCTGGTTCAATATATTCCGCTGCCGCTGACGTTCGAAAGCAAATCTGAATTTCGTACGCGTGTAAGGCATGTGCCGAAAACATTGTATCCCGATTCTCCGGATACGAAAGAAGGAGACAGGGATAAGCCGCAGCATTTCTTTGCCTCCGCTTACCTTGCCTACACATCGGATGCTCCGGTATACATCCAAATGTTCGGCGACGCTGTCGAGTGGGCGGAGCCGATTCTTGTCATCGGCGGGGCGGACGATCCCCGAGACCGGCGGGCCAACGACCAGGGAACGCTTTTCGGCAGGGACCTGATTTCCGATAAAATTCTTCTGCCGTCGGACTACTTGACTTTGCCGTACCAAGACCGTAAATAGTAAAGTATTGCTGAACAACGCTCTCGAAAGGAATCCATTCAATGAAAACAGTCCTCATCATCGATGATGATAAAAGCGTTCGTGATTCGCTGAAGATGATTCTTGAATACGAACGGTATGAAGTTGAGTTTGCAGAAAATGGAGAGCAGGGGCTGCAGCGGATAGAAACCGTTCGGCCCGATGCGGTTATGCTGGATATCAAAATGGCAGGGATGGACGGCATTGAAGTACTGACGAAAATACGCAGCCGTCATGATGAACTGCCGGTCATTATGATCTCCGGCCATGGAAACATCGAGACAGCGGTCGAAGCGACGAAACTTGGTGCGTTCGATTTTCTATCCAAACCGCTCGATCGCGACAAATTACTGGTCACAGTCCGGAATGCGCTGCAGCAGGCAATCCTTTCCGAAGAAAATCGCACTCTGCGGGAGCATGTCGACGGGAAGCGGCAAATTCTCGGCTCGAGTCCGGCTATCAAACAAGTCCTCGATATCATCGAACGGATTGCAAAGACCGATACAAGGGTTCTTATTACGGGTGAGAACGGCACGGGAAAAGAACTGGCTGCGCGCGCGATTCATCGTCAAAGCAAACGCAGCGGACAACCGTTCGTTGAAGTCAATTGTGCCGCTATTCCGGCGGAATTGATCGAATCGGAATTATTCGGACATGAAAAAGGATCGTTCACGGGCGCAACGGTTCAGCGTATCGGTAAGTTCGAACAGGCAGACGGAGGGACGCTCTTTTTGGACGAGGTCGGGGATATGAGTCTGCAGGCCCAGGCAAAAGTACTGCGCGCGCTCGAGGAAAGCACGATTGAACGCGTCGGCGGCAATAAGCTGCTAGGTGTCGACGTCCGCGTGCTTGCCGCAACGAATAAAAATTTGCAAGGGGAAATTCAAAAGGGAAGTTTCCGCAAAGATTTGTTTCACCGCATCAATGTTATCCCTCTCCACATGCCGCCTTTACGTGATCATTGCAGCGATATTCCTCTCCTCACAGCGGCATTTGTCGAAGATGTCTGTGCCCGCAACGGCATTGCAAAGAAAACGATGTCTCCAAAAACTCTCGATGCATTGATGCAGAACGACTGGCCCGGAAATGTCCGTGAACTGCGGAATGCTGTCGAGCGGCTGATCATTCTTTCTCCCGGCAATACCGTCGACATCGATGCGCTCGCTCTCAAAGGATCTGAAACGCTGCAGAAAGCCGAATCGGATTTTGTGAATTTTAAAGGAACATTTCAGGATTTTAAGGACTTTGTTGAGGCGGCGTTTATCAAACGGCAGCTTGAAAAAAATCAATGGAATGTGACGAAGACCGCTGAACTTCTCGATATCCAGCGCAGTCATTTATATACCAAGATGAAGCAGTACGGACTTGAAAAGGAGCCGGAGGAATAAACCTTGTCAAGGTTTGAAACCTTGACAAGGTTGGAAAAAGGGAGGAAATATGCACTACACCGAAGGTCATTACTATCATGTCTATAATCGAGGTGCGCATAAAGAGTTGATTTTTTTCGAAAAGAAAATTACAGGTATCTCATATCCCTTTTCTTTAAATATTCCGAGATATATAAAACCGTTGTAGCGGCATATTGCTGTATGCCCAATCATTGCCATTGATACTCAAGCAGGAAGACACCGGTTCTATAGGCTCCTTTTTGAAGACCGTATTCAATGCTTATACTCAAGCGATCAATAGGCGTTTCAGTCTGAGCGGCACACTTTTTCAGGGACAAGCGAAGGTTAAGGAAATAGACAGTGAAGACTACTGTTTACAAGTAATTCGGTATATTCATCTCAATCCATTGACTGCCAGTCTTGTGAGATCAATAGAAGAATGGAAATATTCTAACTATTTGGAATGGATAGGGATGCGTAATGGGGATTTAATGGATTATCAACTTCGAGATAATTATTTTAGGAGCGGCGAGGAGTATCAGAGATTTGTGTATGCTTACATTGAAGCAACTGATAAACAAAACATTGCTTCGTTTTTGATTGATGATTGATAAACCTTGTCAAGGGGACAGAGAAGATGCGCGCGAATGCGCGTAACATTTTAATGCTCCGGTTCCTTGTCAAGGTTTATCTAACCTTCGCAGCTTCGAATAACACCAATCCGCCGGCAACCGAGGCGTTGAGGGATTCGATTTTACCGTGCATGGGAATCGTTACAAGAAAATCGCATTTCTCTTTTACCAGCCGCCGCATGCCGCTGCCTTCGCTGCCGATGACGACGGCCACCGCTCCCCTGTAATCGTGTTCATAATATTTTTTCTCTGCCTGCATGTCCGTTCCCACAATCCAGACATTTTCTTTCTTCAATTCATCAAGCGTTTGAGCGATATTGGTCACACGCGCGATCGGCATATGCGCCGCAGCGCCGGCGGAAGTTTTGAGGACAGTCTGGTTGACCGATGCTGCGTGATGCATCGGAATGATAACGCCGTGAACACCCGCACACTCTGCTGTGCGGACGAGAGCCCCGAGGTTGTGCGGGTCCTCAATCTCATCCAGCACGAGGAGGAAGGGCTTTTCGTTTTTCTTTTGTGCGGCCGCAAACATATCTTCGATTTCCGCGTAACGGTAATCGCTGATCACTGCAAGCACCCCTTGTGCGGCGGTATCGCCGGAAAGCTTTCGGAATCTATCTTTATCCGTTTCTTTTACTGCAATGTGCTGTTCGCGTGCAAGCTGTTTTATCTGCTGGATTTGCACTCCGGTTGTGCCGTGCTGGATAAGAATCTGATCGATGGGCTGATGCGATTTCAGCGCTTCAAGAATCGGCTGCCTGCCCGGTATGTATTGTTCTGCCATTGTATAATAGTACGCTATGCAGGTTGTTTCATTGAAAGTTTCCGCCAGCCGATCACACCAGCGCCGATGAGCAGAAGAGAAATCAACTGTGCCTCCGACAATCCGGCAAGAATGCGCGGATTAAGGCGGAGGAATTCGACAACGAACCGCTCGATACCGGCAAATATAAGATACAGCATAAAAAGTTTTCCATTCGGCGAGGTTGTCTTTCGCATTTTCCAGAGAAGAAAAAACAATACCGTACAGATGAGAAATTCATAGACGGGCGTCGGGTGGCAGGGAGTATGGTCAGGTACGATTCCTCCCGGAAAGTTTTTAGTAATTTCGGGAAAATCTCGAAATGCAGAAGACGGCGGAAATGTTCCGTTGGCGTAATCCGTTCCCCACGGCAGGGTTGTCGGGAATCCGTAATCACCGTCTCCGGCCAGGTGACAGCCGATGCGTGCAATCCCGTATCCAAGCATCAGAGCCGGAGCAACCGCATCTGCAGCCAGGAGAAAGGAAAGTTTTTTTTTGCGGAGGTAAACAGCAATGCAAGCCATGGCGAGAAGGAATCCGCCGAAATAGGTCAGGCCGCCGGGATTGAAAGCCATACCGGCCGGATCGAGAAGAAAATCGTTCCAGTTTTCGATCAGAAAGAGAATCTTGCATCCTGCAACGCCGGCGAACAAAGCGAGAAGCGTTATCGTGCTGGCAATATTGGCATCGAGTTTGCGCCGTTTGAATTCTTCGGTCAGGACATAACTTCCAATGATGAACCCCAGCGCGAGCATCAGCCCGTAGCCATAAATTGTAAAAGGACCGATATGAAAAAGACGAGGGCGCATAAAATATCAATTTCCGAAAATATGTTTATAAAAAGGATATTACAAAAGGCTTACGGGTTCATTCGAGATGAGCAGAAACGCGCTGTTCGATTTCTGTTTGATCTCAATCGTGTCCGGAAGGATTTCAATTTGAAAACTATTGAGCGTCTTGTCCTGTTTGGAAACATTCAACGTATAGGACCCCTGCAACTCCTGAAAGTCGCGCCGTCCGGCAGCCGGACCTGTTTGGGGCATCAATAATTCCGGTACATGGAGACCAACGATTTTTAAATCGATAACGCTGCCGTGAACGGCTTCTTCCAGCAGTATTTCATACCGGAAGCTGACAAAAATTCGAACCGTTTGAACCAGAAAAACGACAACATTTCGTTTGATTTTTTCATCGTAATGATGAAAAATATTCAACGAGTATTCCGGTTCGCGTCCCTTTTTCTTTGCCATATTCTGCGCTATCTCGGAAGAGTGAGTGTATCGAGAGACACCGCCGTCTCTTCGCCGGTTTTCATGTTCTTGAGTTTTCCTGTGCGGGAGGCAAGTTCAGATTCTCCCACCACCAGTACATAACGTGCTGATTGTCGATTTGCTTCCCGCATTTGAGCTTTTACGCTTCGCGCTAAATAATCGATTTCAACCGAGATACCGCTGCGGCGAAGTTCATATGCTTTTCCGAACGACCATGTGCGGGCATGATCGTCAAGCGCAACAAAAAAAAGATCGGGCGGGGGAACGCTCAAGACAGGTGTTCCGCTCTTATCGAGCACCATCATAAGCCGTTCGATGCCGGCTGCAAAACCGATTCCGGGAGTCGGTTTGCCGCCAAGCTCTTCCACCAGTAAATCGTAGCGTCCGCCCCCGGCAAGAGCGTCCTGCGAGCCGAGCATGGTACTGCTGATTTCGAATGCGGTTTTTGTATAGTAATCAAGGCCCCGCACCAATCGGCCGTCTACCTCGTAGGGGAGCATAAGGGTATCGAGCAGAGAGGTCAGCGTCTCGAAGTGTTTTTTACAGTCTCCGCATAAATAATCTTTCATCAGGGGGGCATCGGCGGTTAATGCGCGGTCGTGTTCGTCTTTTGAATCAAGTATGCGGAGCGGATTTTGACCGATGCGCATGCGGCTGTCAGGCGAAAGCTGCGAATCTATATTCTTGAGAGCTGCAATCAAAATTTCTTTATAACGCGGCCGGCATTGTGCGCAGCCGACAGAATTGATTTTCAATGAAAACTTGTCTATTCCGAGCGATCTGTAAACTTCGACAGCGAGCAGTATCATCTCGACATCGATATGGGGCGAAGGGGAGCCGAGCGCTTCGGCGCCGAATTGATGAAATTGACGCAGTCGTCCTGCCTGCGGGCGTTCCTGACGAAACATCGGTCCGATGTAATACAACTTTGTCAGCGGCGACTGTTCGCCAAGTGAATGTTCAACGTATGCGCGCAAAGCAGCTGCCGTTCCTTCTGGCCGGAGCGTGACGCTTTCTTCGCTCCGATCGAGAAAGGAGTACATTTCTTTGCTGACGATATCGGTCAGCTCTCCGATGCTTCGCGCAAAGAGTCCTGTTTGTTCAAAGATGGGTGTGCGTATTTCACGGTATCCGAACAGCTGCATTGTTCGGCGAACGACGGATTCGATTTGCTGCCATGCTGCAGTTTCCGCAGGCAGAATATCTTTCGTTCCTTTTATTGCTCTATATTTCAAAATTATCTATCCTTGAATATGGCTGCCGTTTTGAATGCTGCCGTTCATGCGTATGCCGTCTGTGACGGTTGCCGGGAAAGGGAAGGCGGAATTTTCAGCCTTCAGTATATGCTTCTTCTTCTTTCTGGAAAATCTCAAAGATTTCGCGCGGTGTTTTTGCTTCGAGAAGCTGTTTGCGAAAATCTTCCTTATTCATCAATCGGGAAATCCGGCTGAGCAGTTTGATATGCGGTCCGACCATATTGTCCCGCCCGACAAGAAGAAAGACGAGACGGACCGGCTGATCGTCGAGCGACTGGTAGTCGATTGCCTGTGCGGTTACCGCAAAGGCGGCGACGATATCGCTGACGGCATCGGTCTTTCCGTGCGGGATGGCAAATCCCGATCCGACGCCGGTGGACATAATTTTTTCCCGTTCAAAAATAGCGATACGCATTTTTTCTTTATCGATAACATGCGATTGACCTGCAATAAGATCGATCATTCCGTTGATGATTTCTTCTTTTGTCGTTCCCGGCAAATTTGTCCGAATAACGCCTTCATTAAGGATTTCCGTAATTTTCATGAATACTCCGCATGGGTATGACCAAATAATCTTTTGCCGGTGTCTGAAAGAGGACACGGTAACCGGTATATAATCGCTGAATATTTCTGCAAATTCAACCTGCAGATGTCATTCTCGTCCTGTCCATGTTTTGATTTTAATTTCGTACTCATTGCAGAGACGCTGGGCGACTTCCGGTTCCGATGATTCTGCCTGAATATGGAAACATGGACGCGTGCGGTCCGGGAACAGCATGACTGTTGTAAATGCAGCCAGCTTTGGAAAATAAAGCTTAATACCATCAATAAGAACGCGGTCGTTTTTTTCCGTTTCTTTCATCAGCTTCCGCATAACCTGGCCTTTAAAATGCCACGCGCAATTCACTTTTTCCTTGACCATCGTAAGCCGGGGCGTTTCTTGATCGAGCTGGCCTAATGTTTTTTTTGTGCGCGCCATGTATTCGAGAAGTTTAGCAACCGAATACATGCCGTCGGATGCGAAAAGAAACTCATTAAAAATGAAACCGCCTTTTGTGCCTCCGACAAAATTCATTTCTTTATCGGATGCCGCCTCCATAAGGGCAAGATGGCTGTCTCGGGTTTTGACTACATCGATGCCGAATTCGTGCGCGATAATGTCTACTTCGCTCGAAGCGGAGATTGGCACGGCGACTTTTTTCTTTTCCGGGTTTGCGAGCGCCATAAATTTCAGAATTAAAGAAAGCGTCCGTTCGCTGGAGATGATGTTTCCGAATTCGTCGATAATAAAGATTTTTTCGGATCCGACATCGAGCATACAGCCGAGGTCGTATTTAAGAGAAGTGATGATGTACGAGAGCTGTTTTAAAGAATTGTGGAATTCTTCCCTGGAACGGGTCAATTTGCGGCTGTCAAGGTATGCATTGAGCGCGACAACCTGAACGTTGAGATTTCCGAGAATATAAGGAAAGATGGTTGAGGCAACGCCGTTCGAATAATCGATCACCAGTTTCAGATTAGCCGATCGAATAGTCTCTATGTCCAGCGCGGCGAGAAAACGTTCGACATAACTTTCGTTCGTTCGCTCGGGGAAAGAAATGGAGCCGACAGCATCGTAATGCGCGCGAGCAAAATCCTCTCCGAAGAAAAGCCGCTCCACGGATTTCGATTTATTGACCGGCAAATCTTTTCCCTGGGCATCGAAGAAAATTATGTCCGTATAATTGCGATCGAACGGTGATTTGCGAACATGCATGCCTCCCCGTTCTTTTCCGCTTCTCAATTCATGACGCATGATCGGAATAGAAGTTGCCCTCATGTCGATACAGTGAATGCCGGCCGACATCAAGCCGCTGATCAAAGCACGGTTGATCATACGCGACACATTGTCCGAATCGCGTCCTGTGACGACCGAGCTCCCCGCGCCGACGAACGCGCCGAACGCAGCGCCCAGCTTGGCGCCGAATTCAGGACTCATTTCGACATTCGAAAGACCGGTCACCCGCGAATCGGTAACAAACAGTTCCCGCAGCCATCGATCTTCCCATACCAGACTTCGGGTGACGATTGAACCTTCGTCGATGATTTTATCCGGCCAGATTTTAATATTTGAAAGCAGCTTGCTTTTTTTTCCGATCGAGCAGGAATCGCTGATAAAAACATTTTCCATCACTACGGTTTCGTCATCCAGCATGCATTTGTTTCCTACGACGCATTGCGACAATTCGGAACGTACGCCGATGGTCGTATCGTTCCAGATGACGGAATTTCGGATAACTGCACCCGCACGAATTTCACAATTATTACCGATGGCGGAATTGCTGATAATAGCACCTTTGCGGATATGGCAATGATCTCCGATGACGTTGAGTCCGGATAGATTTTTTGCCTCCGTCTCGATGACCGTATTATCGCCGACATAACAATGCCCCTGCTTCGTTCCTTTCAAATGCACATCGACATTTCCACGAAGGATGTCGAGGTGGACGTCCTGGTATTCGTGCAGGCTTCCGATATCTTTCCAGTATCCGTCGCTGATGTATCCGTAGAGTTCCGAGTGGTGCTCGAGAAGCAGCGGGAAAAGATTTTTGCTGAAATCGAATTCTTGTTTTTCCGGAATCATATCGAGCACTTCGGGCTCGACAATGTAAATTCCGGTATTGATTGTATCGCTGAAGACTTCTCCCCACGACGGTTTTTCCAGGAAACGTGTAATTTTTCCTTCGTCGTCCGTCATAACGACGCCGAATTGAAGCGGATTTGTATGGTGCGTCAGGAGAAGCGTGGCTTTTGCTTTCTTTTTTTGGTGAAATTTTATGGCGGCAGTTAAATCGAAATCTGTCAGAACGTCACCGCTGATAACAATGAACCGTTCATCGAGAAAATCCTTGACATTCCGGACACTTCCAGCAGTTCCGTAATCCGCTTCGGCTTTGCGGTAATGCATGTTCAAACCGAATTGAGAACCATCCCCAAAATATGCCGAAACAATTTCCGGCTGATAAAAAAGAGCACACATGACGTCGGTAATCCCGTGCTTTTTTAAGAGAGAGACGATATGTTCCATCATCGGTTTATTTACCACAGGCACCATCGGTTTTGGTAGATTGCTTGTAAGCGGACGAAGGCGTGTACCGAATCCGCCCGCCATAATGACTGCTTTCATAAAAACCCTTTTTGGTAGATAAAATATTCGTATTATTACTAATGGAGAGAAAATAGATAAAAATAAAGCGCATCGCAAGGATTCTGCGTTAAAAATTATGGTTTGATGACAAATAAAAGAACCTAAATTTCGTTAAAATAATTGACTTTTCCGTGCAAAACTGGTAAATTAATAGAAATTTCGAGGGATATATAAAAGATAGAAAGCTCAATGATAGACGCCCGTAAGCGTAACGCTTTTTTCTCCTGGGTTAGCTCGCTAACGCTCACGCAGGAAATAACAGCGTTGACGGGCGTCATTTTATTTTTAAGTGCGATAGCCGTGGGGCAGTCCCTCTGGAGGGTGGTTTTTTTCATTGCCGCGGGTATTTTAGGCGCCTCCGGAGTCGTTTCATTCTGGAGAGCAAATTTTACGGGCAAAATTGCTCAGCCGGAACAACAACCATACCCGAAGAACGACACCGCCTATCGGATGAACAGCGCAGTTTTTCGCGATGTTCTATCCTCGGAAGATATGGAAAAAAAAACCGTCATAGAAAATCCTGCTATTCAAAGCGCTATGCCGGAAGAGACAAAGAACAGTATGACGGAACAATCTTCTCCCAAGTCGAAAACATTTGATTGGGATCTTAAGGAATTTATCGAATCGTTCCAATCCGACCAGCATTCCAGCGACGGGCCTCGAACCGAGTTCAATGCCTTGATAAAGAGAATTCTGGCCGTTATTAAAGATGTGAATTTTGCCCACACGGTAGCATTGTTCTGGATCAATCGTGAAAAACAGCAGTTCGTGCTTGAGAATTTTGTTTCAGACAGCACGGTATTTATGACGCGCCGAAGAATCGATCTCGGCTCTGATTTCGTGAGTCAGATCGCGCACTCAGGTAAACCGCAAATTGTCAATTATTTAAACGCTCTGAGTCAGCAGGAAATGCTGCCGTATTACGAACTCAAAGAGACCGTGCAAACATTCCTCGGTGTCCCGATTTTTTACCCTGGTTCCTCATCGGAAGCTCCCTTGCCGATAGCGGTGCTTGCAGTCGATTGTCGTGAAAGCGATGCATACGGCAACGAGACAATAGCGCTAATGGCGCAATTTGCAAAAATGATTTCGACTTTGCTGGTAAGCTATACGTCAAAATACGATCTCTTGCTCGATTCGGAATTGCTTCGTTCAATCGGAAGATTCCGCGAATCGTTGGAGCAGGAATTTAATTTACCGGTCATTACACGCGCACTGGCGGAAGAAACTGCCCGGCTGATTCCTTGGGATTATGTTACCATCGTTTTATTCGATGAAAAACGAAAGATCTGGACTGTGCAGCATGTGCTCAATCGGATGAACGATGCGTACGTTCCGGTGCTGAGCGAAATTGACCTGCAGCATAGCTTTGCCGGCAGCGTGATTCAGACCGGCGCTCCGAAAATTGCCGAAGATTTTGACTCGTTGCAACGGCCAAGGTTTTATCAAGCCGAACGGTGCGACTCGAGCGGTTCCCTGCTCGGCATTCCGTTAAGTTCTTTAACGCGTTGTTACGGCGCATTGATCGTCGAGAGTAAAGATCCGCGGACCTATTCGGATGCAGACGTTCAGCTTGTGCAGAAGATCGCCGAAATTGCTTCGTGGGCGCTGGAAATTCTCAACCTCACGGAAGTAACCAATAATTTTGTTTCGCTCGATGAAACGACAAGCGTCGGAACGCGGAAAGCATTTTTGGAACGTCTGCAGGAAGAAGTGCAGCGGGCTAATGATTTTAGGGCGGAATTATCCCTTGTCATGCTTTCCATCGACCGGATGAATGATCATATTGAACGGCAGGGAAAAGAATCTTTCGATTTCGTGCTGCAGAATGTCGGGCGCATTATACAAACATCGATTCGTCCGTACGATTTTGTCGGAAGATTCGATTTCAATTGCTTTATGGTTATTCTCGTCAATACGACATCGAATGAGGCATCGCTGTGGGCGGAAAAAATCCGCAAAAATATCGCAAGCAACATTATCAATATAGATAATAAAAGTTTTTCCGTCACGTGCAGTATAGGCGTTGTGGGTATGACCCCGGATGGGGGCGATGTCGATCTGCTGGAAAATGCAAACCGTGTGTTAAGCAGAGCCGTCGAAGCGGGCGGCAATGTAGTTCGAGTATATTAAGAAAGAATGGAGTAACCGATGGCAAAGCAAACAGATTTTGCAGAAAAAGCGAAAAAAGCGTCGAGTGAACGGGGCACAAAATGCCCGAAGTGCGGCGGAATAAAAACTCCGACGCTGTTTATTCAGTCGGTGAAGTCTGCTCACGGTTCGTACAGGTTCAACCGCCAGCGTGTGCAGATATGCAAGTGCAACGAAAAACAAATCCTCGGATAGTGTCTTTGTTTGCCGGATTCCGGAGAGAAGAGAGCGGCATGCGATATAAACGAAGATGATGGTTTTTGTTGAACGGAAAAAATCATTTTGGGGGTTCTCGGCGAAGTCGGCATAATGAGCCGATGTTTTCCAATGCAGCGATGCAGGCGCGAACACCGTTGGCCGCATTGCAGAAGCAGCTGATTCCCTCAAAATTCCATCTCTCCTGCGTCCTGATCTTGGAATTGTTGCAGTTCTCGCCGGTATTCTGCCGGTTCAATGCGCCGAAGGATGTTTCAGCAGAATGAAAAAACCGTGAAAGGCAAAAAACAATACGGCAGGGCGCTGGGAACCTGCCTGTATCCTTTCGGAAGATAAATTTTTGCCTGCGTAGAGAAAAATTTCCTGTCGCGCTTTTCCAAGCGGTGTGGGAGGAGAGAACTTTCGGTGCTCTCTCTATTGTTGTATGAGAAGTAAAGGTTAAGTGGAAGAAACGAACAATTTAGACGAGTCCAAAAAAATTGAAAATAAGCAAACAATATACCAATCGCGAAAGTCAGTCATTAGATAAATATTTGCAGGAGATCGGCAAAGTCGATCTCCTTTCCCCGCAAGAAGAAATCGACCTTGCCCGGCGGATTAAAAAGGGGGACCAAAAAGCCCTGGAAAAGCTGACAAAAGCGAACCTTCGTTTCGTCGTCAGCGTTGCCAAGCAGTATCAAAATCAGGGTCTCTCGCTCGGCGATCTGATAAACGAAGGAAATCTCGGTCTCATCAAAGCTGCAAAGCGCTTCGATGAAACGCGAGGATTTAAATTTATATCGTATGCCGTGTGGTGGATCAGGCAGTCGATCCTGCAGGCGCTGGCGGAACAATCGCGCATTGTACGGCTTCCGCTGAACAGGGTCGGTGCATTAAATAAAATCGGCAAAGCGTTCAGCACGCTTGAGCAGGAATTTGAACGTGAACCGAGCGCAAGCGAGCTTGCAGAAGAACTGGATATGTCGCTCTTTGAGGTTTCGGATACATTGAAAATTTCAGGGCGGCATCTATCAATGGATGCGCCGTTCGCCCAGGGAGAAGACAATCGCCTGCTCGATGTGATCCAGGATAACCGCCAGCCTGCGCCGGATTCAGGGCTTCTTGAACAATCGCTCAAAGAAGAAGTCAAAAGAGCTCTTGCAACGTTGAGCGAACGTGAATCGCAGGTTATCAAACTATATTTCGGTTTGGATTCGGAACATTCGCTGACGCTTGAAGAGATCGGCGAGAAATTCAACCTTACGCGTGAACGCGTCAGACAGATCAAAGAAAAAGCGATTCGCCGGCTGCGGCACGCTTCGCGCAGCAAAGCGCTGCGTGCATATCTTGGTTGATCCGTTGTCGGATGCCGACAGCGGCTTCGAAGAACATCAGGAAGCCCTGCACGTGCAGGGCTTCGCCATGAATGAGAATACATACGTGCAGAATTGTCGCGTCTTTCTCTGGTTGTCCTTTGCTGCAATGCTCTTCTTTGCCGGGTGCAGTGCATCGTCTCCTCGTTTCGGAACCCGGGAACAGAAAAAGACCGTTGACGGATCGAATGCACAGAAGTCCCGTTTTGCATCGAAGGAAGCAGAGGAGGAGCGGCGCAATGACGATAAAAAAGTAGAGCCGAAAGATGCCGAGCGTACGGTCGAAAGTTTACGCAGCTATAAAAAAGAAAAGAATGCCGCCATCAAGCCGCTCGACCAGAGTAAAATGATGCGGGAGATTTCCAAGTACATGGGCGTTCCGTACAGTTCACGGCGGTGCAAGTGCGGAAGGCATGGATTGTTCCGGCTATACGATGACTGTCTATCGGGATGCGGTCGGTAGACAACTGCCGCGGACAAGCTCCGAACAATCGAAACTCGGCGGACATGTCGATCTTCAGGACTTGAAATTCGGCGACCTTGTTTTTTTTAACACAACAGGCGAAAGCGCTTCACATGTCGGAATTTATTTGGGGGACGACCTCTTTGCTCATGCGAGCGTTTCCCTCGGTGTAACAATTTCATCGCTCCAAAGTTCTTATTTCAAAGAACACTATGAAACGGCGCGGAGAATTTTAGAATAATACAGATAAGGCATCGGAACATCGATGCCTTTTTCAGAATTCAATTGTTGAGGATAATATTTTATGGCTGTCCTTCCCATTTATCTTTTTGGCACGGATATCCTGAAAAAAAAAGCAAAACCTGTTCTTCGTGCAGATGACTCGCTTCATAAGCTTGTTTATGATATGTTCGAAACGATGGAAAAAGCGAACGGCATCGGGCTCGCAGCAACACAGGTTGGCAATGAGCGAAGGGTTATCGTCGTTGATATAGGCAGCGTTGATGAAGGCAACGCAGAGGGAGAAGCGGAAGATGCTGCACATCCGACATCGCCTGACCTGCCGAGGACTCTGGCATTGGTCAATCCTGAAATTCTGGAAACCGCCGGGATGCATGCGCGGGAAGAAGGATGTTTAAGTCTTCCGGCTGTGCATGGAGAAGTCGAAAGGCCGGATAAAATACGCATACGGTTTTTAAATCCTGAATTTCAGACACAGGAAATTTATGCCGACGGTCTTCTTGCACGCGTCATTCAGCATGAGATGGATCATCTTGACGGCATTCTTTTTATCGAACGTATGGGCAAAACAAAGCGCAGTCTGCTTCTTCCGAAGCTTCGAAAAATCCGCAAGGGAGAAGTTGAAACGAATTATCCCGTCGTAACTGCTGCGGAACAATAAAAGGGAGCAGGCATGCGTCTTGTCTTTATGGGTACACCCGATTTTGCCGTACAGAGTCTCGATGCTCTGGCTGCGCATCGGTATGATATCGCAGCGGTCGTTACGGCGCCGGATAAGCCGCGCGGCAGGATGCTGCATGTGAGCTTTACTCCGGTCAAATCTTACGCTCTCGAACACGGTATTCCTCTCTTCCAGCCCGAGAAATTGAATGACGTTCAATTTCTCGCATCCCTCAAAGCGCTGGAAGCCGATCTTATCGTTGTCGTTGCATTCCGTATCCTTCCGCGCGAGGTACTTCTTCTTGCGAAGCAAGGATCGTTCAATCTCCATGCATCTTTGCTTCCGAAATTTCGGGGAGCCGCTCCCATCAATTGGGCCATTCTTAAGGGAGAAAAAGAGACCGGCGTGACATCGTTTATTTTGCAGGAAAAAGTAGATGCAGGCGCGATTCTCCTTCAGGAGAAAATTTCTATCGGCGAAAACGAAACAGCCGGCGAACTTCACGACCGCCTTGCTCTTTTGGGTGCTGAAGTGGTCATTCGTTCGGTCCGGTTGTTCGAATCCGGCTCAGCGCAGACATCAGCACAAGACGAATCCCTTGCATCTCCCGCACCGAAGATTTTTAAACATCAATGCCGTATTCCCTGGCAGGAATCTGCACAAACGGTTCATAATTTCATTCGCGGCCTTTCCCCGCATCCATGTGCCTGGACAGTGAATCGGGGCACAACAGTCAGAATATTTCGTGCTTCTCTTCGAGCAGAATTCAACGGCAATCCGGGAACTGTGGTTTCTGTTTCAAAAAAAACGCTTCTGATTGGAACCGGACATGGAGCAGTTGCGGTTGATGAACTTCAGCAGGAAGGGAAGCGCAGGCTCGGCATTGAAGAATTTTTGAGGGGCTATCCTCTTACCGAAGGGGATTTGTTCTGTTAAAAATGGTTTTGCAATCTGCCCGCTTGTAACTCAAAATAAATATTGTATATTAAGGCACGTACCGGTGTGAAAAAAGTATTTCAAAAACGTGCTTCTTTTGAATATCTGCGGGTTGACGGTATTCTTGGCAATCATGCGTAGAATCAAGGAACGGGAAGAGTTCACATCCATACTCGTCATGAATAAAGAATGAATCTCGCACGCATGCTTGCCAAAGAAGCGGCAGCTGATTTTGTAATAACGTCGACTGGCTTTTCAAAAGGAGGTGCTGCGATGCAGGATGTTGCCTTGATGCGCAAAACGATGGGATCAGCTATGAGAGAGTCAAAGCAGCCGGGGCAAACAGAATCGGCACAAGTTCACGCATTCTCATTATATCGGGCTATAAGCCCGCAGTTCCATCGAACTTTTAGGATAGATTTGTGAATCGACTCTTTCTCAGCGTAGTCTCCGTGATCGTTCTTTTTTTTGCGGGTTGTCTCTCTTCGGAAGAAACGGGATCCGGCGGCCGCGTTCAGACGCCTGTTCGGATTTCGGGTCCCATCGATACATCTCATGCATCCGCCAAAACGATCGTAGGGGATACTGCAATGGGACATAAAATCGATTCGCTTAAAAACGCTGTAAAAAAAGTGAGAACTGCGCCTCGGTTCAAAGCCAAGCAAGATACAGTTCGTGCATCGATGGTGTTTAAGAATAACAAATCTGCTTCGCTGCATTTAAAGATCGAGAGGCCTGAAAATCCGATGTACACTGTTCAAGTCGGAGCATATGTGAAGGCATCGAATGCATTGCGCACGCAAAAAACAGCCAAGCAGCGGTATAGCGACGTTCCTGTTTTTAATTATTTTGTCGCACCTGCAAAGATCTACCGTGTCAGTATTGGTAAATATTCCGATCGGCAAGCAGCGGCCGATCTTATGAAAACTATGCAAAAACAGTATCCGCGGGATTATCAAAAATGCTGGATCAATTATATTCTGCAGTAACAAAACGCTTCATCATTGCAACCCTCCTTATGAGTCTTTCTTGTATCGGATGCGGAGTGTCTCAAGAGACCGCAGAGGTGCGGCAGGACAAGCCGAAGGAGCGCAAGGCGCCGCTGGCGGAATATGAGACGACGTTGAACCCGGTCGATTTTGAAAAAGAGATTGAAATACACACAGAGAAAGCGCCGGAAAAGACGATTCTGCCGCTGCCTCATGGGCCGATCGTCCTTCAACAGGACAGTATAAAACAGGACAGCATGAAAGTGGAACAGGAGGTCGTACAGGGTTTCCGTATTCAGATATTCTCTTCCTCCAATATCGATGAGGCCGGTTCCATGAAGGCTCTTGCTCAACAAAAATTCCCGGCAGATTCTATTTATATTCTTTTCGATCCCCCCGTCTACAAGGTACGTGTGGGAGACTATTCTACGCGCTATGATGCCGGTCAGCGGCTTTCTCAGTTTGTAGAGCTCGGTTACCGCGATGCATGGATCGTTCCGGACCGAATTGTGAAACGTAAACTTGTGCCAGTGGAACCACTGCCTGTTCATTAAGGTTTTTTTTCCATTTCTTGAGCGATTTCATAAATTGGTGCGCATGGTTTTCCTGC
Organism: Ignavibacteriota bacterium; assembly: GCA_963778945.1. Taxonomy (GTDB): domain Bacteria; phylum Bacteroidota; class Ignavibacteria; order UBA10030; family UBA10030; genus Fen-1254. The sequence continues at coordinate 88,589 of CAVZWL010000016.1, read as the reverse complement.
GCTGCCGGTTCAATGCTGTTTAAATTGAATGGTGAACCATAAATCATTTTGAAAGTTCTCTGCACACTTCAGGATAAATCCATAAGAGCTTTACTTAAAGTGACGCTTGAAACTTTTTTGCATTGTCATCTGTTGCATGAATAACGGCGCCGGAAAAAGCGCTTGATGTTGTGCGCGCTTCTTTTTATGCTTGGGAAAAACAGGAAAAGAATGAAGACGTCGTGAAAAGCAGTGACGATATAAAGCCCGCAGCAAAAGAGGCCTGAAGAAAACATCAACATCGAAGGATTTTTTTAAGATATTCTTCGCACTGTCAAGTTAATTCTTAAAGAAAATTATAACTAAAAAATAACTTAAATTTTAACTTGACTAAGGAGGCGTAACCGGATATATTTACAAGTAATTGTAGCACGAATGGGTCGACTGCGGCAGTTCCCCTGGCGCAATTTTGTTGACCGGAAGGACGTCTGCTACAAGAACGTACCATCCGTTTTATTGTCTCTTCTTAAATTGAAGAATAAGAAGCAACACTGCGGTCTTAAGGAGTTGCTGGGATTTTTTTTCCATCGAGGAACGCGGGTTCCATAATGCAAGGAGCAAGACACATGCGCAATACACAGCCGGCACAAGTTTCACATACATCGGACAGCGAAGAGCAATTTTTTAATGTCAAAGGGCTGCGGTTTAAACGGTACTTTACCAGGCCGGGTGTCCATCCATTCGATGAAATAGAATGGGAAATGCGAAACGCGACGATTTCGAACGACCGCGGTGAAAAGATTTTTGAACAGAAAAACGTCGAAGTGCCGAAATTTTGGTCAATGACAGCAACCAACATTGTCGTTTCAAAATATTTTTATGGTCCAATGAATTCTTCAAGGCGTGAAAACAGCGTACGGCAAATGGTCGATCGTATTGCGAAGACTTACTATACCTGGGGTTTGAAAGACGGCTATTTTGCATCGCAGGAAGATGCGGAAATATTTTATCATGAACTCATGTTCCTGCTCGTTCATCAGTACATGTCATTCAACAGTCCGGTATGGTTCAATGTAGGCATCGAAGAAAAGCCGCAGTGTTCCGCATGCTTTATTAATTCCGTGCAGGATTCGATGGATTCGATATTAAATCTTGCGAAGACCGAGGGAATGCTCTTTAAATACGGCTCCGGCACTGGATCCAATCTTTCACCGCTTCGCTCGTCGAAGGAAAAGTTGACGAGCGGCGGTACGCCGTCCGGCCCGGTTTCATTTATGCGGGGATACGATGCCTTCGCCGGTGTCATCAAGTCCGGCGGAAAAACACGCCGTGCTGCGAAGATGGTCATTCTCAATATCGAACATCCGGACATCGTCAGTTTTATCAACTGCAAGGCTGAAGAAGAAAAAAAAGCATGGGCATTGATTGAAGCCGGATATGACGGCGGTTTTAACGTCCCCGGCGGCGCTTATGATTCCGTGTTTTATCAAAATGCAAATCATTCAGTGCGCGTCACGGATGAGTTTATGAAGGCAGTTTCGGAGGATAAAGAATTTTGGTCCAAAGCTGTCAAAGGAGGACAGCCGATAGAAAAATTCCGTGCCCGCGATCTTCTCAAACAAATGGCGGATGCGGCTTGGATTTGCGGCGACCCGGGCATACAGTTCCACACAACCATCAATAACTGGCATACCTGCTCTACCACGGCGCCGATTCATTCCTCCAATCCGTGCAGCGAGTATATGTTTTTAGACGATACGGCATGCAACCTGGCGTCGCTCAATCTGATGCAGTTCCGCAAAGAAAATAAGGATTTCGATATCGAATCGTTCTGCCGGGCCGTGCAGATCACGATCACGGCGATGGAAATTTCCGTTGATAACTCCAGTTATCCGACACCAGCCATTACGGAAAACAGCCGCACATATCGTCCGCTTGGGCTCGGATTTGCAAATCTCGGCGCATTGTTGATGTCCCGCGGCGCGGCGTACGACAGCCAGTCCGGACGCGCGCTGGCCGGGGCGATCACTTCGCTTATGTCCGCAGAAGCATATAAACAATCGGCCCGCATCAGCGCTGTCAGGGGTCCGTTCGAAGGATTCGAGGTCAATCGCAATGCAATGCTGACTGTTATGGCAAAACACGGCGAGCAGGCAGAGAAGCTCGAAAAAATGATGGTTCCGGATGAATTATACGCAGCGCAAGTTCAATCCTGGAAAGATGTCGTAGCGCTCGGCAGCAAGTACGGCATACGCAATGCGCAGGCAACAGTACTTGCTCCGACCGGAACGATCGGATTTATGATGGATTGCGACACGACCGGTGTAGAGCCGGATATTGCCTTGGTCAAATACAAAAAGCTCAGCGGCGGCGGTCTCATAAAAATCGTCAATCAGACAGTACCGGAGGCGCTGCAAAAGCTCGGTTATGACAGCGAACAGGTCGAACATATTATCGCGTATATCGATAAAAACGATACGATCGAAGGCGCACCGCATTTGAAAGAAGAACATTTATCGGTCTTTGATTGCGCATTCAAACCCGCCAACGGCAAGCGTTCCATTCATTATATGGGTCACATTAAAATGATGTCGGCGACGCAGCCGTTTCTTTCGGGAGCTATTTCCAAGACGGTCAATATGCCAACCGACGTCACGGCAGACGATATCATGAATGCATATCTCGAAGCGTGGAAGCTCGGCTTGAAAGCTATTGCAGTTTATCGCGACGGCTGCAAACGCACGCAGCCGTTGAGCACGTCGCTGTCGAAAGAAAAGCAGCAGGGAGCCGGATTGGTTCGTCCGGCTCGCCGGCATTTGCCCGATGAACGGGAGTCGATCACGCATAAATTCAGCATCGCCGGACACGAAGGATACGTGACAGTCGGCATGTTTGAAGATCACACGCCGGGAGAATTATTTATCACGATGTCGAAAGAAGGGTCGACGATTTCCGGTCTCATGGATTCGCTTGCGACGTCTGTTTCGATTGCACTCCAATACGGAGTGCCGCTTAAAGTTCTGGTCGACAAATTCAGCCATGCCCGGTACGAGCCGAGCGGCTTTACGAACAATCCGGATATTCCCATTGCAAAGTCGGTAAGCGATTACATTTTCCGCTGGCTCGGCAAGAAGTTCCTCAAAGAAGACGAACCGAATAAGGAAATGAGCGGAATACAAATTTCCGCCGATACGGCAAAGAGACCTGCGGCGATTCTCAACGCTGCGGCGGCAAAAGCGGCTTCTGTGATGGAAAAAAATGAAAAGACCGTCTTTCAGACGCAGTCCGATGCTCCGCCATGCCATGAATGCGGCAGCATTATGATTCGCAGCGGTTCGTGCTATAAGTGTCTCGAATGTGGCTCAACCTCAGGTTGTTCCTGAGGTTGAGACATCCCGCGCTCTGCGCGGGACAGATTCAACGAAGGTTGTTCCTGAGGTTGAGACACCATGCGTTCTGTGCGGAAATTCTTGAAGTCCGCGAAGATTTGAACGGCTCATTCTCTTTCATGAGATTACTCTTTGAAAGATGAAACAGCGGGGTTGTTGTTCTTGAAATGCTAAACGCCGGCCATAGAAACGTGACCGGCGTTTTTATTTCATTGGAAGCACGATCTTATTCTTTATGCTCTTCAGCTTTTAGACCTGCCGTAGTCTTTCGTGGAAGGAGCATATTCCGGGTAGAGTATCGCCGCACATTCCGGACAGATACCATGTGAAAACTTTGCTGTAGAATGCTCTTGAATATATCCTTCGAGATTGTCCCAGTATCCTTTATCGTCGCGGATCTTCTTACAATTTGCGCATATGGGAATTAATCCGCTCAGTGTTTTGATGTTCGCCAGTGCTTCGCTAATTCCTTCCTGCAATTCCTTTTCTTTATGCAAAAGCTGCCAGACGCGAAGACGGTAAATACCGAAGAGTGCTCCCGCAGCAAAAAGAAGAAAAACCGCTGTAAACCAATAGGTCTGATAAAAATGAGGAAGGAGTTCAAATCCTGGCTGAACGCCGGCTTCGTTCCAAAGTCCGTCATTGTTGCAGGCCATAACACGGAACCGGTATTTTCCAGCCGGCAGATTGGTGTAAAATGCTACGCGCCGGGTTCCTGCATCGACCCAATCATGATCATATCCTTCCAGCTGGTATTTAAACTTTACCCGTTCAGGAACAAGATAACTTAATGCCGTATAATGGAATTCCACTTTTTCCGTGCGCGGCCGCAATTCAAAATAATTTTCTTTTGAGACCTCACGCTCATCGGCAACGATCTTTTCAATAAGAACCGGCGGCGGCAGCATATTGGTTTGAATATTGCCGGGATCGATCACGGCGGCCCCGCGTTTGGTTGCAAACCAGATATGTCCATCATGAGTTTTCCAGCCTGCGGGAGGCCACTCACCGAAACATTCGTCGGTTTTCATGCCATCCGCCGCCAAATAAACTTTTGTTGTGACCGATGCGTTTTTGCCCGATTCGAAATCTTCAATATCTTTTCGCTTGATATTGCCGATACCCTGCGGACTGCTGAGCCAGAGATTGCCGTCGTTATCTGTGAGAACGCAATAAATTTCATCGGTGAAAAGACCGGCTTTGGAATTGTACGCAATAAACCTGCCCTTTGTAGAGTGAGTAAGACCGCCCTGCGGGGAACTGATCCAAAATCCTCCATGCTGATCATCTGAAAAAGAGCTGACCCAATTGCCGGCCAATCCATCCTTTGTGGTAAAACCCGTCATCACTCCATTTTCAATTTTTACCAGCGAGTCTGTTGTACCGGCCCAGAGCAATCCTTTCCGCTGGGGATAAAAACAGACGACATATTCAGATGCAGGATACTGCTGTCCGCTCTTCATGACGTAAGGACTTAATCGGCCGCTGTTAAAACGGAATATCCCCGTGTGATCGATGTACATCAGCAGACCCTGCTCATCTTCGGTGATTGCGGAAATCCATTTCGCCGGCAATCCCGTATGCGTGTCGTATTGTTTGAGGATGTTGTTTTTTATGTTAAAGAGAAATCCTGATTGCCCTATCCAGAGACTGCCGTCTTTTGCGCAATATGATGGACCGACAGGAATATTGTACTTCCGCATACGACCGTGCCTTATTTGCGTGACATTGGCGCCCTGAATGCTGAGAAAGAACATCGTTTCGCCGGGTGCTTCGACAATACTTGAAATATAATTGTTGGCGAGACCGTCATACGTCGTCCATGTGGTGACGTTCGTATTCTTGAATTGATTTAAACCGTCCGAGGTGCCAATCCAGAGACTGCCTTCGTGATCTTCTGCGATTGAAAGAACATCATTATCGGTCAGTCCGTCGGAATCCCGATAGGTCGTCCAGCGTCCATTGCTCAAACGGCTGAGTCCCTTTTGAGTTCCGACCCAGATGTTATCATCTCTGTCCTGACAAATGACGTTGATATGATTATCTGCCAGTCCGTCATTTATCGTAAACCTTTTGACTGAGCCATTTTTCCAGCGGTTCAATCCGTCGAAAGTTCCTATCCATGCGCTGCCTTGATGATCGATGTAAATAGTTTCGATGTGTTCGTTTTGGAGTCCGTTCCTGGCAGAAATATTAAAAATATTTTTATAGGTGCCATTCGACAAAACATGTACACCGTTATGTGTGCCGATCCATATATTACCGGTTTGATCCTCTGCAATTGCGGTAATAAAGTTGGGATTGCCGAAGATAGGTATAAAGCTGCCGTGATCAAGGAGAAAAACTCCGATCGCCGTACCGATGAGAAGCTTTCCGGCCCGGGTTTCATGAATTTCTTTGACCTGTGTATCAAAGAATCCCTCATCTTTTCCGTAGCGTTTTATAATGCCGTTTTTCCACTGTCTTAAACCATTGTATCCTGTTCCGATCCATAGACCTCCATCGGATGCCTCTGTAAGAGAAGATATCGTTTCGTACGTATTTGCGTTTTCATAACCAATGTTCACTTTCGTGAATGATACCCCGTCGAAACGAAAAAGGCCGGCAGATGTTCCGAACCAAAGATAACCATCATGCGTTTCCTTAACCACTTTCACGGCGTTCGAGGGCAGTCCGTTATGGCGCAGCCATACGATATGTCCGTATTGATTGAGAGATTTTGCCGGATCAAGGGCGAAGAGCGGATAAAAAGACAGTAGAAAAATGAAAAGAAAAGCTGCGAACGTAAACAGCCGCTCATCTCTTTTGTCGCAGCGGGCTCTTGTGAACAGAGCCCGCTCATCGTTTCGATGAAGCAAAGAAAACCGCATACTTCTTCTACCGCCGTTACCGGAAATGTAATGTTTTTTTTGAAATACGTCTTGATGCTCAGTCATAATCTAAGCTTGCTCCCAAGCAGAAGCAAGGAAAATCTAAAAAATATGAAGAATCCTGCAAAGGAAATGCATATTCTTGCTCTCTTTTATGCCGGGAATGAAAGAATGTGCCGGATGTCAGCCGGAAATTAATTTCACATAAATTCTTGACGCAGTCATGCTCATCCAGCAAAAGTTTCGGTGAATTCCAAACCATACTGTCAAAATAAAGAGGTTTCTATTTCTTCTTCCCCGGAATAATCGGCACGCAGGATTCATCTGCCTCCCGAGTCCCGGGATGCAGGATATGCATCTGCGGTTGATTCTGTTCCAAAATTGCTGAATATTCATATGTTATGAAAACTGTAAATTGGAAATCGTGGCTTCATGCTGTTCGGCCGAAAACTCTGCCACTTTCATTGTCGAGCACTATTCTCGGAAGTTTTCTTGCCGGGGCTGAAGGCAGGTTCCGCTTGGACGTCTTTATCCTCGCCTCCGCGACCACTCTTCTGCTTCAAATCTTGTCTAATCTTGCCAACGATTACGGCGATTTCATGAACGGGACAGATCATGCGGGACGCATTGGCCCGAAACGGATGGTACAATCGGGGGAGATAACTCCCCGGCATATGGTCGAAGCACTTGCTGTGGTCGCTGCTGCAGTATTGATTTCCGGGGTCGCACTTATCTGTGTGGGAACATCGGGGATGCCTTTCAGTTTTTTTGCCCTGTATTTGATTGCTTGGATTTCTCTGCATCATGGCGGCATTGAAATATACGATCGGCAAGAATCCTTACGGATATAAAAGGTTTGGTGATATTTCTGTCTTTATTTTTTTCGGGCTCGTCGGTGCGATGGGAACATATTTTCTGCACACACATATATTTAAATTCGATATATTCCTGCCAGCGGCCTCAATCGGATTTCTTAGCACGGGTGTTCTCAATCTGAATAATATGCGCGACTGTCAGAGCGACGAAAAAGTGCTGAAGCATACCGTAGCCCTCTTTCTGGGGAATTCACGAGCGAAGATCTATCATATGCTTCTCATTCTCAGCGCATTAGCTGCCGGATTATTGTATACGGTTCTCAATTTCAAATCTGTCTATCAGTTTCTCTTTATTTTGACGCTGCCGTTTCTGTATCTCAATATACGGGCGGTTCTTCAGCATACAAACCCCGTGGAACTGAATGTGGAATTGCAGAACCTATCGTTCTCGACTCTCCTTTTTGCTTTGTGTTTCGGACTCGGGCTTGTTATCGGTTAACCGCCCGTGAGGGCATACAGCACATTCCGGTCATCTCACAAGAAAGGTATCTTGGAAATAATACAGCGTTCTCATCGCTGTCATATATCTAAAAAAAAACAATCGGTAGGACCGGCCATAGTACAGCATGCGCATCGGTTCTGAAGAGGCCGCTTATAATTCCTTCATGAAAAGGGAAAAGCTTGCGAATGGAATAAATGACCGGTTTGCTATAGATCCCGCTTCTGTTCAGTCTTTTGAGTTGTTGAGCTAAGCATCGTTGTCTTTTGACGGATGGGTATAGCCCTGATATAACAATGCCGCGCATTCCGGGCATATGCCGTGAGAGAACTTTGCAGCGGAGTGTTCTTGAATATATCCTTCAAGTTGATCCCAATATCCCTTATCGTTGCGGATCTTTTTGCAATTCGCGCAAATAGGTATAAGGCCGCCAAGTACCTTGATCTTTGCGACTGCTTCGTCCACGCTCTTTTTTAATTCTTTTTCGCGCTGCAGCAGCTGCCACACTCGCAGCCGGTAGAGACCAAAAACCGCTCCCGCAATGAGAATGATCATGAGTCCATCGAACCAAAATGTCTGATAGAAATGAGATTGAAGTCTAAACGAAAAACTTGCTCCCTTTTCATTCCAGATACCGTCATTGTTGCAGGCAGCGACACGGAAACAATAACTTCCGGGCGGCAGGTTGGTATAGTATGCCACACGCCGCGTTCCCGCATTCACCCAATCATGGTCGTACCCCTCGAGCAAATATTTAAATTGAACTCGTTCCGGCACAAGAAAGCTCAAAGCAGTGTAGTGGAATTCGAATCTTTCTTTTCCGGGAGATAAGCTGGCAGGCCGGTCAAGAGATATGAGTTTTTGATCGACGACCATTTGTTCGATAAGCACAGGAGGAGGGTAGACATTCTGTTTGAATGTTTTCGGATCGATCATAACCGCCCCTTTTTTTGTCGCAAACCAGAGGCGCCCGTCATGCGATTTCCATCCGGCTGGCTGCCAGTCGCCGAAGCATTCATCGGATTTCATACCGTCCGCGGTCACAAAAACCTGCGTGTGAATCGATTGAATCCGTCCTCCGATGAAATCGTCAAGCTCAGACCGCTTGACATATCCGATCCCCCTCGGGCTGCTGAGCCAAATGTTTCCATCGTCATCGCAGAGAACGCAGTAGACTTCGTCCGTGAAAAGACCGTCTTTTAATGTAATCGATGTGAATTTTCCATCTTTGTAATGGGTTATCCCCCCGCGCGGCGAACCGATCCAAAGATTTCCTCGCTCATCGTCGAACATTGATCCTACCCAATTTTGAGCCAATCCGTCTTTTTGTAAATACGTAGTGACCGACACCATTTTGAATTTTCACCAATCCAGCCGAAGTGCCGATCCACAATATTCCATTGGTCTGGTAATGTAAAAACGAAACAAATTCATCCGAAGGATATTGTTTTCCGTCCTTCATGAGATACGGTTCAATTCGCCCGTTTATAAACCGGCGAATGCCGATCTTATCGATATCAAGGATCAAACTCTTATCGTCTTCCGTCAATGCGGATATCCATTTAACCGGAAGACCGCTGCTCGTATCGTACCTGATGATTTTTCCGTCCTTTAAATGCTGGAGCACTCCGGTTTGTCCTATCCAGAGACTGCCGTCCCGTGTCACTGCGACGGTTCCGACAAGGGTATGATCAAGGATAGAGATGCGTCCATTTTTCAATCGTGTTATGGTGCTGCTTACATCGCTGAAAAAATAAAGACTGCCATCAGGGGTTTCTGCAATGCTGGAAAGATTGTCGCTTGCTAATCCTTCTTTTACCGTAAATGGTGTGATGTTGACATCCATAAACCTGTTCAGACCCTCCACCGTACATACCCAAAGACTTCCCTCATAATCCAGTATCATCGACAAGATTTGATTATTGGTCAGCCCGTCGTCTGCAGTAAAAGTCGACCATTTCCCGTTCGAGAGACGACTCAGTCCTTTATATGTTCCAAACCACAGATTATGATCCCAATCTTCGCACATCGCGGTAATGTGATTGTCCGACAAACCATCTGTTGATTTAAAGATATTTATTTTACCGTGATTCCAGCGGACAAGTCCATCGTATGTCCCGATCCAAATATTTCCGTGGCTGTCGCAAAAAAGAGAGCTGATCATATTGTGCGGCAAACCGTTGGATATCGTGATGCTGTCGACCTGTCTGGCGAGTGTATCGCTATAAACACGAACGCCTGCATGTGTACCAACCCAAATTCTGCCGAGGGAATCTTCCGCTAATGAAGTAATAAAATTCGGATGGATAGGTATCATCATGAACCTTCCATTGATATATTTGTAAAGACCGAAGGAGGTGCCGACCCAGAGATTCCCTGCCCGGCTTTCCAGCAATACCTTTATTTGAGTTGTTTTTAAACCATTTGTGGTATCGGCCGTTGCATCAAACACCGTGACGGCTTCATTTTTAATTTGGACCAAGCCGCTGTATGCAGTTCCAACCCAGAGTGAACTGTCTTTTGTAACGCAAAGGGCGGCGATTGTTTCGACTTGTTTATTATCTCTGAGATTTGTGTTGACCGATTTGAAATCTACACCGTCAAAACGGAACAGTCCTGCTGATGTACCAAACCAGAGATACCCATCGCGTCCATGGAAACCGACATTCACTGCATTAGCGGGCAATCCATTCCTCCGGTACCAAACGCTATGGCCGTATTGATTTATGGACTTATGAGGGTCGAGAGCAAGCGCTGTTTCCATCCCGGCCGCAAGCACCAAGAACAAGAAGAAAAGAAAGGATCTGAAACTTCTATTTTTCATGGGGAAGGTCCTCTTCCTGAAAATATCCCGTGAAACATCGGCAGCCACAGGATGAAACACTCTTCAGAGCGAGAAGGCGTATTTGGGGATGTGCGCGTTACTCTTCGTTCTTCCGCAACAATATATCACACTGACAATCGGAGCGACCCACATTATTTGCTGTAAAGTATTAAAAAGCTTTACCATTTTCAAATTTTATTATTTTCTTTTTCCGGTTTTATTCGGATTCTCCATGCACAAGCGTCATCTGGAAACGATAAAAGCAGCGCCAGGAAAGGCCTGCACACACACAACGGCTTATTTCCTCGTCTCCAATTCGGCCGCGGTCTGCTGAAACGTTCTTTATTAAAGCAGAGAGATCCAGAAAGGAAGAGAGAGAACGGCAAGGATGGTGCTTAAAACGATCGAGCGGGCTATGAATTCTTTATTCAAATGATAGCGGTCGGCTAATGCAAACGGCGTTATAGCAAGGGGCATAGCGGCCTGAATAAGAGAAGGAGCAAATGCTGACGGTTCGAGACCGCAGATTTTGAGACCGGAATAAAACCCGGCGGGAAGCACGAAAAGCGTCAGTACGGAAAACAAGAAGACGGGTATCCATTCACGCAGTTTTCCGATTTTTGATTTACCGATAAATAATCCGATGACGATGAGAACCATTGGTGTTACGGATGCGCTGACCATATCGAGCGATTTCCATGCTGCATCGGGCAGGGGAATGTTCAGGCTTTCGACCAGGATGCCGAAAAAGACCGATCCCAGCAGCGGATTTTTAAAAAGGTTCTTCAAGATGTCCAGAGCGATATTTTCTGTGGATTCTTTCTGGCTGACATCCAGGTATCCGATGCAGAGCGTAAATATCCAGAACATGTGCACGGCAACGATCAAACTGGCGGTCGGGAGAATTTTTTCGCTGTATAACTGCACAAGAATCGGTATGCCGAGATAAGCGATATTGCCAAATGAAAAACAGATGACGATTGTTCGGGTCATCTGAGAGCTTAAGCGGAAGATTTTTGCCGCAGCAATTGCCGCTGCAAAACTTCCGATAATCAAGAGGGAATTGGCCAGAATAAGCGGGGCCTGTTCGATAAAGGAAAAGTGCGTTTTCGACAATGAAGAAAAGACGAGAATCGGGAGTCCGATTTTCAATGCATATTCATTCAGGACGGATGTCCACGCATCGCCGAGACGCCGCCAGCGCTGCATGATAGCTGCTGCAAAAACGATAAGAAAAAGGGGAATAATGATAAAAAGAATTCGGGTCATATGATTTTAATCATGCTGGAAACAAAACAATTCCTTCTTAAAGTAGCAGAAGGTTGGAGAAAAAACAAACGGTAAAAAAACTCCGAACATTATAAAATACCGTATTTTCGCATTTCTTGCCCCCCGGCTTTTGGGTTCGTATCTTTGATTGAGTGGACACAACCAAATCGGAAGAGAGGAAGTCTAATCAATGACCGACAGAAAAAGGAATTCCGGGCACATGAACGCAAATGATACCGAGCTGATCCGCTCTTCCCAGGAAGGGAATATGGATGCGTTTGAAGAACTCGTGCATCGATATGACAGGCAGGTGCTCACGATTGCGGCTGGATATGTTCAGAGCGCCGATGATGCGAAAGATATTTATCAGGAAGTGTTTTTGCGCGTTTACCGCAGCCTGCCGAAATTTCAAATGCGCAGCGAGTTCTCGACGTGGCTTTTTCGCATAACGACCAACGTTTGTTTGACGCACCGTGCGCGCAGCAAACGTCATGTGCATGCATCGCTCGACCAGCCGATGAATGATGATGACGGGCACCTCATACATTGAAGGAAACTCTTCCGGACCGGTCTGTGGAAACCGATACAGCGGAAAGAACGGAGATTGCCGGGCGTATAACACAAGCTCTGGAAAAACTTTCAGCCCGGCAGCGGTTGGTTTTTACGCTCCGCCATTATGATGGATACAAAGTGAAAGAAATTGCGCATATCGCTTCATGCACGGAAGGAACCGTTAAGCGATATCTGTTCGAAGCGACGGCGCGGGTCCGCAAAGAACTTGCCGACCTCGTCTAAAAAGGAGATAACCTATGAAACACCGGCAATGGAACAAATGGCTGCAGCTCTCGCTGTATGAAGAACTTACGCCCGAAGAGCAGCAGCAGCTCGGCATGCACTTAAATGAATGTGCTTCATGCCGGAAAGAACTGGAAGATTTGAAACGCATGCATGCGGTTCTTGCCCAGCATGTGCCAGCTTCCGTAACGGAAATGCAATTGCAGGATGCCCGCCGCGGTCTGCGAAACGCGGTTTTTGCCGAACGTTCCCGTGTGTCGTTTGTAGAATTATGTTTGAACAGGTTCGATGCTTTGTTAAGCCGGCGGCTGCAGGTGGCAGCCGGAAGTATAGCGCTCCTTGCCGTCGGAGCTGCCGCAGGATATTTTTTCTTGAAAACTCCTGAAAGCATGAACGGCTTTCAAACGGCATCTGCAGGAAGCTCGGTGGAGCGGGGAGAATCGCAGATTGCGAATATCCGATTTATAGACCGAGACGAAAGAAATGGGACCATCGATTTTTCGTTCGAGGCTTTGACGCCTGTCCATGTTCGCGGCAGTCTTAACGATGAACGGATTCAAAAAATGCTCGCTCATGCACTGGCAAGCGAACAAAATGCCGGCATGCGTTTGCGTACGGTGAACTTGTTCGGCAATTATGGTGAATCAAAAGAACAGCGTCCAAACGTACTGGACGATGAAGTGAAAAAGGCGCTGATAACGGCATTGCAATACGATCAGAATCTTGGCGTGCGGAAACAAGCGCTGGATGTTTTAAGCCAGTACCTGCCCGATTCCACGGTCACACGGGCGTTTCTCTTCGTTCTGGCAAATGAAAAAAATACAGGTCTCAAAATTGCGGTAATTAATTCACTTGACCTGTCGAAATATGAACACCGTCCGATTAATAAAGAGCTGCTTTCTGCTTTTCAGCAGAAAGCACAGTCGGATGAAAACAGTTATATCAGATTAAGAGCCGGTGCAGCTCTTCAGGAGGTACATCAATGAAAAATATTTTAAAATACAATCGATGGATTTATTTCACCATGGCGGCCGTCTGTCTGTTCTCGGCGGCGCGCGCAGCGGAAGCCAGCCGTTCAAAGTCGTTTCCTGCAGGCAAAGGCGGAACATTGGAAGTGTCCACAAGCGTCGGCGATATAAAGATTGTTCCGTGGGATAAAAATGAAGCATGCATTCAGGTTGATGGATTGGACGATGAAGAATTGGACCGCGTCAAAATGTCACAAAGCGGTTCAGTGATTCGTGTCGAGTACCGATCCCGATGGAGCAGCTGGTCAGGGCGCGTTCAGTTCACCATCAATGTACCCGCTCAATTCAATCTTGACCTCTCGACTTCGGGCGGCGATCTGACTGTCAGCGGCGAGCTGAGCGGAAAAATCGACGGAACAACGTCCGGCGGATCGATTAACCTGGGAACGGTTCACGGCGGTCCTGTCGAAATCGAGTACGTCCGGGGGGGATATTTCTGCGAAAAATCTTGAAGGAGACGATCTTCTCAAAACGGCTGGAGGGAACATTCATGTCGAATCCGTGAACGGTTCATTGACAGTCAACACTTCCGGCGGCGATATTCACATCGGGTCGGTATCGAAAAAACTCGACGCCAAAACTGCAGGAGGAGACATAGTCATCGGCGATGTGGGAGGAGAGGCGCGGGTTTCGACTTCAGGAGGCGATATCGAAGTCGGGAAGGTTTCCGGCACGGCTTCGCTTGGTACCTGCTGGCGGCGATATCGTTTTAAAAGGAGCGAGCGGCCGCGTTACAGCAAAGACTTCGGGCGGCGACGTTCAATTGTTCAATATTACCGGATCGATCAATGCATCTTCCTCGGGCGGTTCGGTAGAAGGACGGTTGATTCCGGCGGGAAACGGCAGCAGCAGGCTTGCAAGTTCCGGCGGTACGATCCGGCTGTACGTTGCAGAGAAAGCTCATGCAACCATCGAGGCGACTATCAAAACAAACGGCTGGTCCGGCTTCTCCGGAAAACATGGTTCCCGTTATGTCGTTCGGTCTGAGTTTCCGCAGGATTCCTATGAAACGGACAGCGATTCACGGGAAGTCCGTGCGGTTTACAAAATCAACGGCGGAGGGGATTTAATCGAATTGTCAACGTCGGATTCAGATATCGAAATTTATAAGCTGCGGTAAACGAAGCCGCGGAATATATAAAGAGAAGGCCGCTGCTCGGGATATAGTCTTTGACGGCGGCCTTTTTAATTTTCAATATGCGTAGACCATGGCCTTGCTATTTCAACATCAACATCTTTTTGGTTTGAACAATTTGTTTACCATTTTGTTGATTCACGATTAAACGGACAAAATATAGACCGCTTGCATATCGTGAACCGTCAAATGTCGCTAAATAAGCTCCTGCTTCTTTCATGCCATCTACCAATGTAGCTACTTCACGACCCAGAATGTCGTAAACCTTTAAGCTCACTCGTGCATTCTGCGGTAGCTGGTAGCTGATCTTGGTTGACGGGTTAAAAGGATTAGGAAAATTGTTTAAACTTATGGTCGTGGGAATTGAGTCATTTGTTCCACTTTGCATATTGAAATTTGGAATTGCCTTTCCCCGTGTTGTAGCATATGTTGCAATCCTTTGCTCGGCAAGAGATAAATCTGTCTGTGATAAAAGACTGGAGTTCTGTAGGACACTATTAAATATAGCTGAAGCAGTATCAATGTTGTTGTTGATATCTAATGCAATATATACATTGTTAAGTTTGCCTCTCGCAGAATATGAAGTATTGGGACTATTTTGAAGAATACTATTATTTATCGCTTTTGCTAAGGCGGTTTTGCCTTGCTTAAGATATAAATTCGAAAGAAGAAACTTTTGATCCAATGAGGCTTGGGGAGGAAGCGAGCTAAAAAAACTGATAAGATCTGGAGCCGTTTCATTATTATAACAATTATAGAGTTCTACATAAGCAGCTTGATTATCCGGATGCTTAGATAAATATGATAGGAAAAAGTTCTTTGCATCAGTATATCTGTTTTGTTCTATTAGAGCTATGCCATCCAACAGCGGTTCTATTGATGATTGAGAAGAAGATGAATTAGGTTGAAGAACTGGTTCTGGTTCAATCTGAGAAGCTGAGGTCGGTTCTAATGATTTGTTGTCGGCAATAATCGGTGTTAATGGAACACTATTCGATGGCAAGGGAACACCACTCCATGGATCCGTGGTAAGATTATAATTATCGGTGAAGGTTGATGGCGAAACGACACTGATTAGAGAAGTTTTAGGGGGACAACTGCCCCACCAGTCACCATAAGCACAAACAGTGCAACTGTAAGTGGAGTATTGAGTGCCTACAGCAATATTATCAGACGCATTGCTGTAAAAACTATTCCACTGTCCGCCACTATTGGGATTTGTTCCGAATACAGCAACACTTGATCTGTATACTTGTATACCCCATATGCAATTAGTGACTCGATTATTCTTTATGTAATCGTAGGGACCATTCGATGTTACTGTTGATCCCCAGACAACGGCGATACCTTCAGCCATGCCTCTGATGTCGTTCTGATATATCGTCCCCGTTGATCCCTGCTGGTATAAGATGCCATAAGCCTGCTGGAAATAGGCAAAACTTGATGCTTTCGTGATAACATTATATTTGCTATCCATTGCACAATTATTCAAATTGATTGCATTAGAGTTTACATTCTTAATCGTATTATTGAGTATGGATCCAGTCGCAGTGGAGCCGTAAATCCCATATGTACAGTTCTGTATCGTTGAGTTTTGAATCGTAATGTTCGATGTATTGAGAGCTTCGATTTCCGTTCCATATTGCATATTAACGTAATTAAGACTTGAACCATTGGCGCCTGAGCCGCTTAAAATAATTGATCCCCAACTGCCGGCTGAAGTTCCACTGTTGGATGTGAATGTTATTGGCTGCGAGGATGTGCCGTTTGCATTGAGAGCGCCATTTACAGTCAATGAAACGTTACTCGGTAAATGAATGATTGCATTCGGCAAAATCGTTAAAGTACAATTTGATGGAACTATGACATTGCCTGTTAGATTGTTTGTACCTCCCCATGCTTCATTATGCGCCAATGTTCCAGTTGTAGTATTTGGGGGAACTCCAGTTATAGCAATATTATAATACGCCGTATAAACGTAACCCTGGTTATCTGTCCCCACATCTTTTACCTGTGCTAATACATTACCATTCGCATCCCGGAGCCAATAATATCCATATGGCAGCGGAGTGCTAAGTCCAATAATATCAGCGCCTGTTGCTGCGACATATTCTCCACCTTGATATTCAGCCAATATGCTAAATGCTTGATTTACAATATAATTGTTATTGGTATTTCTATAAAAAGTTGTAAAATACGTTTGTATACTAGTTTGCGTGATGGTCGTTGGCCCGCTGGTAATTACGAGCTCACCACCAACTGTTGTGCCAATAGAGGGACCATAAATAGATGTAATTCCCAAAATATCGTCGGAAGTGATTGGATCCCCATTGAAATATCCGTACATAACTTTTTGATCATCATCATCTCCATACAAATCGTTCAAGGCTAACCAATGACCGAATTCATGGGTCATCACGGACGTCAAAACAGTTCCAAGCCCATCGTAATTATTGGCATTATTGATCTTTGTAGAAGCACTCGTTATAATGCCATGGTTTGAATTCACCGCTGTTTCTGCGTTAGCCGTCGGGTTATTTGTTACTCCAAAATATACAGAATAGGTTGCATTTGTAGGAGCAGCTGTGTTGTCAATAAAGCTAAAATTTGCCCCAGTCCATGCGCCTGCAGCGGCGTCAATATACTTCTCCATAGAAAGAAGAGTCATGGTATATTTATAATAACGGAACTTGCCAATACAAATGAGACAAATATTTTCATGAGTTAGCCACCAAATCCGACTGCAATTTTTACTGGTGGATTTATCCAGACATGTTCTGGAAGTGATTTTACCACTGGCACACCTTTAACAAATCTCTCTGGGTGTTCTTCAAAAGCTTTCAAAAGGACAGCAGTTCTTGTTTTTAGTATGCCTTCATACTGCTGATAATGCACGCTCGCTGGCGTCAACATAGCAATGCCTGAATGACGATGTTCCTGATTATACCAACGATAGAACTCTTGACAGAACATCCTGGCTTCTTCAATCGAAAAAAATCGCTCAGGGAAATCAGGTCGATATTTTAACGTTTTAAACGCCGACTCCGAGAACGGATTGTCATTGGACACATGAGGCCGAGAATGTGTTTTGACGACACCAAGATCTGCAAGCAATTGAGCAACTGCAACGGATTTCATCGAGCTACCGTTATCAGCATGCACTGTCAATGATCCGCGTTCAATATGCTGCCTTCGGCATGTTTCGCCAATCAATTCTTCTGCAAGCGTTGCTGATTCCTTATAGGCAACCATCCAACCGACTACATACCGACTATAAACATCTATAATGGTATAGAGATAATAATACGTCCACTTTCTCGGCCCCTTGAGCTTTGTGATATCCCAAGACCATACTTCATTGGGCTTTGATGCCAAAAGTTCAGGACGAGAATATTTTCTCGGCTCACCTTGACGCCGTTGAAGGTTTTGTTTATTACGGCCAAGAATTCGATACATCGTTCTTTCAGAGCATAAATACAGGCCTTCATCAAGTAATGTCGTATAGATTTCCGGTGGAGCCACATCCCTAAATCGTTCACAATTCAATGTTTCCAGAACACAGGTTTCTTCTTGTTTTGCAAGACTACGGTGATGTACACTATGCTCTTTCATTGAATCTTCCGGCTTTGGTAAACGATATACGCTCGATCGAGGCATTTCAAATGCCTGGCACAAAGACCTTATCCCTAATGCTTTTCCATGAACTGCTATCATTGCTCGGCTTTCTTCTCGTCGGTCTCGACTTGGTCGAGTCCCAGAATCAACGAAAGTTTTTTTTGGAGCTCTACGATTAATTCCGTCTTCTTGAGCTTCTTTTCTGTGCTCTCCAATTGGCGACGTAATCGGTGTATCTCCGCCTGCAAAACGACTCGACTTTTTATCTTACCGCCGCTCTTGATCGAACTTAATTCTCCGCGTTCCTGTTGCTCAATCCATTTGCGAACTGAGGAATAATACAATCCTTCTTTGCGCAAATACGATCCGATTGAACTGCTGCTCCCATTGGCTTTCATTTCTGCAACTGCTTCTATTACTCGGACCTTATAGCCAATTGACAATCGTCGGCGTCTTTTACCTGCGACCACCTCAACTTCCATCTTTGGTGTTTCTGCACCCGTAACTCCAGTCGGCCTACGGCCTCCTTCCATTACAGGTGTCTGGGGTAGTTGTTCTATCCGTGCTTGTACCATTTATTCTGCTCCTCTGCCCTCGATTGTGAGTTACATCATTATACAGTATTTTGTCTCATCAATATAGGCAAAGAGGGTAAGTCGGATCAACTTTAAATTGTAATTTTGTTACATTAGCTGATTGTGGCCAGGTCCAGACCCAACCGTTATAACCAAATTGCACGTCAAAATTGGCCGCATTGTTCGTTTGATCGCTCGACGGGCCATTATTACTTGAAACCGTCACTATTCCGCTACTTGCATTTTTCGGAACATAGCATTGTATTTTTGTATCCGTCCATGTCGAAATATAATCTGAACACACGGCTGAATAAACAAGCGAGATTGTACCAGGATCCCTTATAAATGAAACATCACCATTACCCTGTGATTCACCAAAACCACTCCCATTAATTGTTATTAATAATGCATTGCAACCGGGGTTTACAAAAATTGATATCGGAGAACCAGACGGACCCTGAGAGGGCGTAATTGACGTTATCGTAGGCTTTTGGGGGAATAGTGAATGATTCAATATTAGAATAAGGCCCGAAGTCGTTATCATCATAGTATGAGGCTACATGCCAATAGTACGTTTGCCCATAATCTAGAATCACTTCTTGCGAACATCCGTTTACCTTATTATCAAAGTAGGACTTCTCTGAAAAGTCTGAGGCAGTGTTTACTTGTAACCGGTAGCCTAATGCACCGTCAACATTAGACCATGCAAATGTTACAGCCGTGTTTATCACTATTGTCGGCTGTTGAGTAAGACTTGGCGCAGGTAGTTCATC
Organism: Ignavibacteriota bacterium; assembly: GCA_963778945.1. GTDB lineage: Bacteria > Bacteroidota > Ignavibacteria > UBA10030 > UBA10030 > Fen-1254. Next base: position 69,023 of record CAVZWL010000016.1, on the reverse strand, counting down.
TTGAGAATAAGATATATTCAGAAAAATAAATCCAAGAGCAGCCATGCTGAATATATAGAACTTACGTTTCATTTCACACCCCCTGACGTTGTGTTGCTATCTTTCTGCATATATTGCTTTTTCTGTTCTATTGTATCTTTTGCATTCTCCTGTAATCGTCTTGTATTAGATTCTTTATATGTTTTTTCTGCTAGCTTCCATTTGTGGTAATATTTTAGGAAGGCTGTTGTATCGGTGACCGATTGTTTTATAATCTTAATGTATTCGTTAGCGTCAACAGTATAACTACCTAAATTCATTACTCCGTGCCGGACTCTAAGCCTGCCTTCCTCTTGTAAATAGGTGTTTAAGTTTTTGTTTTTGAAGAAATAAATTGCTCGCTCATTTAAACTATATGTGTTCGAATGACTCACATCCGTAATTGAGGAGCCAATCATACCTCCCATTTGATAAAATGCAAATTCATTATTTTCTACCACACCTTTAATCGTTTGGAATACTTTAAATTTTATTGATGTGTAAATAGCTTTTATACCATCAACACTATCCCACCTTGATTCCTTTGAAATGACTTGCGCGTCTACGATTGTTTCAGAGTTTCGCATTAGTTTTTGAAATTTTCCACTCATTCCCTGTTCGCTTGTGTCTATTTGGGAAACGGCAATGCAAGGTACGATTGCCGTAAAGAACAATATCCACATTAATGGGAACATCATTCTCGTTGTATTCCCAAAACTGGCGCTAATTTCCATCGGTGTCCTCATTTGAAATTGTGTTTTATACTGATATGTGTTCATAATTTCTCCTTTTGTGTATTAAACCCAGATTTGTCATTAGAACCTCATGCAGACTCAACCACAAATGGCCAACTCATGAGATTCGCATTTGCCCAAAGCCCATCGAACCACTTACGGCGATTCATAGCCAGAGCGAGTTTGAGTATCCTTTCATTTCCATTTGTTATGATATACGATCCGATGGCAAATACTTTGTAGCGTAAAGTCTTTAATTGAAATTCTTGTTTGGATTGGAGAACCACTTGACGGAACAAACTCATCAAATTATAACCCATCACCACAAAGTTTAACGCTGCCTCGGTAGCAAAGAAATCTTGAACAGCAAAACTATCAACTCCAAAATCTTCCTTTAATTCTTTGATTCTGTTCTCTGCATCAGCTCTGTTTCTGTATAAATCCCACACGGCTTTTGCCGGCAATGTCAGATTGGTGACGAAACAACTGTAGCGATAATTTTTATAGATTCCTTCGTCTCCAAATAATCGCAATTGTTTGCCTGTTGCCTTCGGGCGAAGTGATATCTCTTGTCTTACAATAATCATTCTGCGCGGCTTTCCCCATCCAATACTTTGGTACATCGTCTCTCCAATTTCTATCCCATAACCTGCACGCCAGTAGTTCTTCTCTCGCGCAAGTGCCAGTTTTAACGGCCCATAGAATTTTGCCGCAATAACATAATTGATCGGTTTTGGCCTATTTTCTAAGTATTCCAGTATCTTTTTATCAAAAAAACCGCTGTCGGCTCTCAAGAGACCTATTGTCTTGTCTGATAATCTCTCAAAGGTATTCTCAAGAAAATTTAAAAAATTGTTCGCCGTGTAACTGTTTCCACTACGAAGCCAAAAGTTAACTGCCATGCGCGCCTCTGCTATAAACGCTATCAATGGATGATGACTATTGCGTCCATTTTTCAACCGCGTTATAGTGCTGCTTACATCGCTGAAAAAATAAAGACTGCCATCAGGCGTTTCTGCAATGCTGGAAAGATTGTCGCTTGCTAATCCTTCTTTTACCGTAAATGGAGTGATGTTGACATCCATAAACCTGTTCAGACCCTCCACCGTACATACCCAAAGACTTCCCTCATAATCCAGTATCATTGACAAGATTTGATTATTGGTCAGCCCGTCATCTGCAGTAAAAGTCGACCATTTACCGTTCGAGAGACGGCTCAACCCTTTATATGTTCCAAACCAGAGATTATGTTCCCAGTCTTCGCACATCGCAGTAATGTGATTATCCGACAAACCGTCTGTTGATTTATAGGCATTTATTTTACCGTGATTCCAGCGGACAAGTCCATCATATGTCCCGATCCAAATATTTCCGCGGCTGTCGCAAAAGAGGGAGCTGATCATATTATGCGGCAAACCGTGGGATATCGTGATGCTGTCGATCTGTCTGGCAAGTGTATCGTTATAAACACGCACGCCTTCATGTGTACCAACCCAAATTCTGCCGAGAGAATCTTCCGCTAAAGAAGTAATAAAATTCGGATGGATAGGTATTATGATGAACCTTCCATTGATATATTTGTAAAGACCGTAGGAGGTGCCGACCCAGAGATTCCCTGCCCGGCTTTCCAGCAATACCTTTATTTGAGTTGTTTTTAAACCAATCGAGGTATCGGCCGTTGCATCAAACGCCGTGACGGCTTCATTTTTAATTTGGACCAAACCGCTGTATGCAGTTCCAACCCAGAGTGAACTGTCTTTTGTAACGCAGAGGGCGGCGATTGTTTCGACATGTTTATTATCAGTAGGATTTATATTGACCGATTTAAAATCTACACCGTCAAAACGGAATAATCCTGCCGATGTACCAAACCACAGATATCCATCACGTCCATGGAAACCGACATTCACAGCATTGGCGGGCAACCCATTCCTGCCGGTACCAAACGCTATGGCCGTATTGATTGATGGACTTATGTGGATCGAGAGCAAGCGCTGTTTCTATCCCGGCCGCAAGCACTAAGAATGAAGAAGAAAAGAAAGGATCTGAAACTTCTATTTTTCATGGGGAAGGTCCTCTTCCTGAAAATATCCTGTGAAACATCGGCAGCCACAGGATGAAACACTCTTCAGAGCGAGAAGGTGTATTTTGGGATGTGCGCGTTGATATTCGTTCTTCCGCAACAATATATCACACTGACAATCGGAGCGACCCACATTATTTGCTGTAAAGTATTAAAAAGCTTTACCATTTTCAAATTTTATTATTCTCTTTTTCCGGTTTTGGTTGGATTCTCCATGCACAAGCGTTATCAGGAAATGATAAAAGCTGCGCCAGGGAAGGCCTGCACAGACACAACGGCTTATTTCCTCGTCTCCAATTCGGCCGCCGTCTGCTGAAACGTTCTTTATTAAAGCAGAGAGATCCAAAAAGGAAGAGAGAGAACGGCAAGGATGGTGCTTAAAACGATCGAGCGGACTATGAATTCTTTATTCAAATGATAGCGGTCGGCTAAGGCAAACGGTGTTATAGCAAGGGGCATTGAAGCTTGTATAAGAGAAGGAGCAAATGCTGATGGTTCGAGACCGCAGATTTTGAGACCGAAATAAAACCCGGCGGGAAGTACGAAAAGCGTCAGCATGGAAAATAAGAAGACAGGCATCCATTCACGCAGCTTCCCGATTTTTGATTTACCGATAAATAATCCGATGACGATGAGAACCGTCGGTGTAACGGATGCACTGACCATATCGAGCGATTTCCATACCGCATCGGGTAATGGAATGTTCAGGCTTCCGACAATTGAGCTGTACCCCAAAAACTGGACAGGTATCTTAGGTGGAAAAATGCTTACATTTCCACATAGGAGAACCAGCAATGAGAATCCGTCGAACGCATAGCGCCATATTTAAAACAAAAGTAGCCTTAGAATCGCTCAAAGAAGATCGAACGATTGCTGAACTGGCATCGGAATACAAAGTTCATCCGAATCAAATATCTAAATGGAAAAAACATTTTCAAGAGCACATGACCGATATCTTCACCAACGGTTACGGCAAAGATGATAACGATATGGTCATATCAAGCCTGTATGAAGAGATCGGCCGATTGAAAGTCGAACTTGATTATCTAAAAAAAAGAGTCTGATCATGTCTCTTGATGATCGTCGGGCATGTATCGATATAAACAATGACCAATTGAGCATAAGCTGTCAATGTAATCTCCTTGGCATAGCGCATTCGAGCCAGTATTACAGACCTGTTGCAGTCAATACGGAGACGCTGGCTCTCATGAACGCGATTGACCGGAAATATACCGAGTTACCGTTTTATGGCATCCTCAAAATGACTGTAGCAATGAATGAACAAGGTTTCAAAGTAAACCACAAGAAGATTGCCCGGCTTATGCGTTTGATGGGTATTCATGCAATCTATGCGGAGCCGAAACTGAGCATTCCAGGCCAGAATCACATCATTTATCCGTATCTGCTGACAAACGTCTCGATTACCTCTGCCGATCATGTCTGGAGCACTGACATCACTTATATACCAATGCTCAAAGGATTTATGTATTGCGTGGCCGTGATCGACTGGTATAGCCGCTATGTGCTGGCATGGAATATTTCCAATACTCAGGATGCGGATTTTTGTATTAGTGTTCTCAATGAAGCTTTACGCTTTGGAACGCCGAGAATTTTCAATACCGATCAAGGATCCCAATTTACGAGCGATCTCTTCATACAACGGCTGCTGAAGTCGAACATCAGTATCAGCATGGACGGACGAGGTCGAGCCCTGGACAATGTCTTCATCGAACGATTGTGGAGAAGTCTAAAATATGAAGATTTGTATCTCCACAATTACCCGGACACGCCTGCACTACGAGACGGTATGACAAAATACCTTGAGTTTTATAATCACCGACGGTACCACCAAGCATTGAATTATCGTACACCAGCAGATGTCTACTTCCATAGACACTCGGAACAATTAGATTGATTTATGAGAGAATATATTTCAAAGAACGAGCTTGACAACAGAACAATACAACGATATATTGTCCACCTTAACTTTCACCTAAAACTGTCCAGCCAATGGGGTACACCTCACCGGAAGCTCGCGTCATCCGGAAAGGAAAACTGAGTAAGCCGAATGAATTTGGACGAACCGTGCAACTGATACAGGATAAATCCGGTGTCATTGTCCATTACGATGTTCATCAAGGTAATCCGAACGACAAGACCCAAGCTGTTCCTCTCGTCAAGGAGTTCAAGAAAGAGTTTCATTGTTCTCCGACAGATGTTGCAGCAGACAAAGGATATTACTCGCAGGAGAACATAGAAGAACTGGTAGAGCTTGGAGTCCAAAGAGTTGCTATACCCAAGATAGGGCGGCTCAACCCCAAAGAGAACCGCAAGCAGAAAAGCCGATGGTTCAAAGCTCTTCAACGGTTCCGGTGTGGTATCGAAGCAGGGATCAGTATGCTCAAGCGGCAGTTTTTACTGAACCGAAGCCGTAGTCTTGGAACAATAAGAACCAAAATATGGGTTGGGTTCTCGGTTCTGGCCTATAATCTTTGGCAAATGGCTTGATCAACCGGTTTTGTGGTTGACTTTTTTCAATTTTTCAAAGAACGATTGATTACAGAAAATATTACACTTTTATGAAACTACTTTTTCAGCGAGAACTACTTGATAAGCATCAGCTTTTTTGTTTCCGCATATGTTCCTGCACGGAGAGTATAAAAATAAACTCCGCTCGGGAAAGCGTTTCCATTGAATATTGCCGTATGATTTCCTGCCGTTTGATTCCCATCTACGAGCACCGCTACTTCTTTGCCGAGCAAGTCGTAAATTTTCAGGGACACGGAACCGTTCACCGGCAGTTGATAACTGATAACGGTCGATGGATTGAACGGATTCGGATAATTCGGGGAGAGCTGGTATCCTCTGATTGTTGTCTCTCCTTCGATCGGAACGCCAGTGGCCGCTGTAAGCCGGATTTTATAGAGGCTCTTACCCGCGGTAATATATAATGTTTTTCTATCCGCATCTCCCCAGGCGCAATTCGAGGGTGTTTCAGGCATGGGTATTTTATCGAGATATTTTCCGGAATCAGAAACAATCCAGATGTCTGCAGGTCCGGCGCAGAAAAGATTACCGGCGCTGTCTATTTTCATGCCGTCAACGTAACCGGTCGCCGGGACTGTATAAAAGACACGTTTATTTGAAACTGTGGAATCGTCAATCACATCCCATACATAGATGATGCAGGCATGAGAATCATTAACATAGAGTTCTTTTTCATCGAGCGAAAAACATATTCCGTTCGGTTCGGCCAGTGTGCTATCTAATAAACTCACGGATCCTGAAGGGCTGATCCGGTATATTCCCTGAAAATTCAATTCCGATATATACGGGTACGGAATATTGAAATTGGGATCGGTAAAGAAAATCGACCCGTCGGATTTCACAACGACATCGTTTGGGCTGTTGAATTTTTTTCCTCTGAATGTTGCGCCCAGCGGTGTGATGGTTCCGTTGAATTCCTGCCGCGAAACGCGACGCAATCGCATTTGCGTAAGGATCAGCCGTTCCTCACGGTCGAGCGTCAGGCCGTTGGAACTGTCGGACGGATCCATATACGATGTCACCGAGCCATTGGTCTTCGACCATTGATAGATTTTATTTCCTGCAATATCGCTGAAAAGCAGCCCTATAGAATCGACCCAGACCGGTCCCTCAGGCTGCAGAAAGCCCGTATGAAGTTTTTGTACAACCGCACCGGGCGGCAGAGGAGATTGAGCGTTTACTAAAACGAAGAAAACTGCAAGAGCTGCGGCGGCAAGAACAAAAAGCCGTTTTTGGTTTATTCCCATAATATCCTTTTCGTCGGCAATTTGAAAGAAGAATTTCATTTTTTAGCTGGACAAAGATATACTTTTTTTTCAAGAATAGCTCTGATCTTTTTTCCGTATGGTGTCCGGGTGCGGTCAACTGAATTGCATCATCCGGACCCGGGCAGATCTCTCTTTGATGAGGCATTTTTTTTTGGTATACTTATGCCATGGTAAAAATCGCATTGGTTCATGACTGGCTGACCGGCATGCGCGGAGGGGAAAAAGTTCTGGAGGTGCTCTGTGAACTTTTTCCTGATGCCCCTCTCTATACCTTACTGCATACAAAAGGTGCAATGTCCGGGCGAATCGAAGCGATGGATATCCGGACATCGTTTATGCAATCCCTGCCGTTCATACACACCAAGTACAGGCAATATCTGCCACTTATGCCGGCAGCGGTCAACTCGTTCGATTTTTCGGATTACGATCTTCTCCTATCGACGAGCAGCGCGGTTGCCAAGGGAGCAAAACCTGCAAAGGGAGCGCTTCATATCTGCTATTGTCATTCACCGATGCGGTATATCTGGGACCAATACGATGATTATTTCGGTTCAGGGAGAGCCGGATTGTTCACGAGTACAACCATGCGTGCAATCGTTCCTTACCTGCGCCGGTGGGATGTCCGGACTTCCAGCCGCGTGACGCATTTTATTGCAAATTCACGCAACGTGGCAGAACGGATTCAGCGGCTTTACGGACGCACGGCGGATGTTCTTTATGCTCCTGTCGATACTGAAAAGTTTCCCCTTTCAAAAAGCACAGAGGGATATTTCCTTATTGTCAGCGCATTAGTACCGTATAAGAAAGTGGAGCTTGCAATACAGGTTTTCAATGATTCCGGCAGGAAGTTGATCATCATAGGAAAAGGGCCGGAACAAAAAGCACTTCAATCTATAGCGCGGGGCAACATCGAATTTTTTGGCTGGCAGTCCGATGAAGCGCTGGCAAAATATTATGCTGGATGCCGTGCGCTGATTTTTCCCGGCGTTGAGGATTTCGGCATCGTTCCGTTGGAAGCAATGGCATGCGGCAAACCCGTTTTAGCGTTTGCAAAGGGGGGAGCTCTGGAAACTGTTATCGGTAAGGGAAGAAATGCAACCGGCATTTTTTTCCAGGAACAGACAGCAGAATCGCTTCGCGACGCGCTCGAAGTATTCGAAAATCGGCAGTTCAACCCGGAAGCCATTCGGGAACATGCGCTCTTATTCGACCGCGCCGTTTTTAAAAAGAAGCTCCGGAGCCGCATCAATCAAATCCTCTCTGCCCGTGATTCCTCATAAATATTTATCGGCCCCAAAAAAAACGCTGTTAAGCTGCTAACACAATCTTCATAATTTATTAACGCACAGTTTTTGGTCTTCCGTATATCGATTAGATATATTGATTCACAACTTTATTAAAGAAGGAGTGAATCGATGATTTCTATTGTACATTCAAAACAAAACCAACAACTTGCGCACGAACTCGGTCTGTGGCTTGAAGAAGGCGGTTATGCAACGGGAGGATTATCGTTCGGCGAAGAACATCAACCGACGATTATTGCCTCGCTTGCAGTTTCCCAGACGGCCATTCTGGTCGTTTCTCCGGAACTCAACGCGGAGGCGGAAGCGTTTCAATTGCATATCGAAACGATAAAACGGCTTCACATTCCGATTATACCGCTCTTGCTCAATCTTTCCGATGCAGAATTTCGTCTTCAGGAAACTTCCTGGACTTCTCTCATTGGCCGCGGATCGGCTGTGGAAATTCCGAAAGAAGGAGCGGAATCCATCCTCTCACGGGTTCTTGCGGCCTTAAAAGCTCTCGGCGTGCAGCCGAATGATAAACCGGACAGAGACCGTATTCGCGCATTGCGCCAATTTACAGGACAGGATTCTGCAGGAGGAACGGGTGTTATCGGTAAACGGAAAAAAGCGCGGAGACGATATCTTTTTGCTGCAGTGATTGTTCTTCTTTGTTGCGCGGGCGCCTATCAAGGAATAAAATATTACCTCCTCAAAAAACAACAAGCAATACCGCCGCGCATCGTGCTGCGTCTTCATGGCTCCAATACAATCGGATCGTCCCTTGCTCCTGCCCTTATCGAACGGTTTACGTCGACTCAAGGGAGGAATGAATTATTTCTGGCTTAACGGCGCAAAGGCGCTGGAAAAAAAGCTCGTATACCGCCTGCCGCAGGATTCCACACGTTACGCCGTGGAACTCTTTGCACATGGTTCGGCCTATGCATTCACTGATCTTTCCGACAGTTCGGCGGATATCGGCATGGCATCACGTTCCGTCAAACCTGATGAAGAAGATTTTCTCAAACGCGTCAAAATAGGCGATATGGGTTCATCCGGATGCGAAAATATTATCGGTCTTGACGGTATTGCAGTGATTGTTCATCCCGCAAATCCTGTCCATTCGCTTACGATCGAACAAATTGCGGGAATTTTCGGCGGTAAAATAACGCTCTGGTCGCAGGTCGGAGGAGAATCGAAGCCTATTCTCTTGTTTGCGCGTGAAAAATCTTCAGGAACCTTCGACACATTTGAAAACCTTGTCTTAAAGCGGTACGGTTTTAAGGATGTGGATACTTCGGCAAAACGTTTCGAAGACAGCAATGAGCTGTCAAAACGAGTCTCATCGACGGAATACGGCATCGGCTTTATCGGGTTGCCGTACGTGAACGATGCGAAAGCAATAGCAGTTGCGGACGGAGATACGCCGCCAGTCTATGCCAATGCCCTCACCATCGCACGGGAAGATTACCCGCTTGCACGGCGCTTATTTTTTTATATTCCTTCGAATCCGGTGAGTCCATGGACACGCGATTTTGTCAGGTTCACCATATCCGACGAAGGACAGGAAATAGTGAAACGGATCGGATTTGTCGATATGCGAATTACAGCAGAAAGTAATGTGGTTCCGCCCGCCTCGGCACCGGCGGATTATACCGCTCTTACGGCATCCCTAAAGCGGTTGTCGATGACGTTTCGTTTTAAAAAAGGAAGCGAGACTCTTGATAATAAAGCGCTTCAAGATATTGATCGTATCGTCAAATATGAAAGCAGGAACGGAGCGCTCCAATTGATCTTGATCGGTTTAACGGATAATGAAGGGGATACAAAACATCTCCAAGAAATTTCGCTTCATCATGCTCATGTTGTTGCCGATGAATTTCATGCGCGAGGACTCAATGTCGACGAACAAAATATTCATGGTTTCGGAACTGCGCTGCCTCTGACAACCAATACAACCCCCGAAGGCAGGCAGAAGAATCGACGTGTTGAAGTGTGGATTAAATAATTTAGGCGCGTTTCTGAACATTGATCAGATTTAGATATCGGATGCTGTCCGGCTTTTTTTCGCCGGGCAGCATTTTCATATTCATAGACAAGCATTTGAAGCCGCTCGTTCAGGGGATCATTCCGCAATTCGATGCGTATCTCTTCGAGCAATGCTGAAATATGTTCATACGAAGCAGATTCAAGATCATGAATCGTCCCTGGGTTCTGTGCGCCTGCCGATTTTGCTGCAGCAGACTCGATGTTTTGCCGGTATTCCAGAAGAGTCTCATTGAGAGGATCCTGTACGAGAGCCTCTGTTAGAATTGCCTTTGCCGAATCGAAATTTCCCTTTGCAACGGCCTCTTTTATTTTCATGAAGAGAGGCGAAATGTAAATTGCAGATTCCGGAGACTCGGACTGGTGCGCAGCTGAAATGCCAGCCGCCGCCGTTTCGGCCTCGACAATTTCTTTGTTGAGAACTGCGAGGAGCGAATGGCCGGGGAAAAGAATGCCCGCCCGATTGAGTTCGTTTCGAGCCCGTTCATATCTGCCCAGCTTGAGTGAATTTTGTGCGGAATCGATGATTTGGAGAAACTTTTCCTCCAAAGCCCGTTTCCGGGCATCATGTCCGGATTTTGAATCATTCTTGTTCTCAGCAGTCTGGCGGGCCTTTTCTTTGCTCTGGAGATCCCGTAAAATCAGAACGAAGAGCCGATCGAGCGACTCAATGTCGGAATGGTTGAGCACTCCGGACTTTTGAAATGATTCCAAACGCCATAAATACATAGGAACAAACATGCTCGGCGATTCGATGGATTTCAATTCTCCGATATCATTCTTTGCATCAGAAAGAGTTCCGGACTTTACATGTGTTTGGATCGAAGCCATCAATGCACGGACACGGCTATGAAGTTCAGGTATTGAAGTCATGAGGCATCTCTACTGTTCGCAATATATGACGATAAGTTCTTTATTTATAAAACTCATTTCCCTGAGCATAATCAATCGCTTCTCTGTAAACAAAATGTTAAGAAAAAGAACCGTGATGAAAGTCTAACATTTAACGGATTCATAATAGTGATCCGCGATATAATCTCATGGCTCAGGATGTTGTCAAGAGTGTGTCCGGTGTTTGCTTAAAGAACCGATACGGCTGGTTCCGGTGAATTTATAATGAGATCTTTTATCTTTTGTGAAAAGAATGGCAGCGGAATGGGTTTTTTAAACCATGCGAGAGCGCCTTCTTGAATGACATCGGCATAATGACGTTCGTCAGAAAATCCGCTGATAAATGCAACACGGATTTTCGGATTAATCTGTTTGAGCAGCCGGAATGTCTCACGCCCGTCCTTTCCCGGCATAAGCATATCGAGAACAACCAATTGAATGGTGCTGCCATAGTGCTGTACCTGAGCTATGGCTTCATCGCCGGAGTGTGCCTTCAATACCGTGTATCCTAACGATTCAAGATATTCACAGTTGATATCGAGAACGGCTGTTTCATCATCGACAAGAAGAATTGTCCCGTGTCCATAAGTCGGAGATTTATAAGACTGTTCCTGCACTGAGCTCAAGGAGTTGCGTGCTGAAAAAGATGGAAAATAGACATCAAACCGCGTGCCTCGACCGGGACTACTTGTTACCTCGATAAAGCCATGATGTCTCTGAACGATGCCGTAAACGACCGACAAGCCGAGCCCCGTTCCTTTACCGATATCTTTTGTAGTGAAAAAGGGATCGAATATTTTCGGCAAAGCATCCGGAGAAATTCCTGTTCCGGTGTCTTCAACAAAAAACCGTACATATACTCCCTGTTTGATTGAAGGATGTTTTTTGCAGTATTCCTCATCGGCGGCCTGAAAATGTGTGCCGATTTTTAATATTCCTCCATCCGGCATAGCATCACGCGCGTTCAGCGACAGATTCATCATAATCTGCTGCAACTGTGTTTCGTCCCCTGTAATCATTGCAATCGAATCGTCGATATCGATTTTGATGGAGATATTTTTACCGATCGAGCGTTCCAGAAGATGTACCGTTTCTTCGATAATGCGGTTCATGTTCACTGATATGAACGTCACGGGAGACTTTTGTGAGAAATCCAGAAGCTGCCGCGTTAAACTTGCCGAACGATTTGCCGCGCTCTCGATCATCGTGCAGTATTTTTGGATCGGGGAATCCGCTCCAATTTTGCTTTTCAGCATATGATTGCTGGAAATAATAGCTGTGAGCATATTGTTGAAATCATGAGCTATGCCGGAGGAGAGTGTACCAATGCCTGCAAGCTTTTCAGATTGAATAATTTGATTCTCCTTCGTTTTTAAGTCCTCAAACGCTTGATTGAGAATTCTATTCGTTTCTTCCAGAAGGGTCTGCTGTTCTTGCAGCCGATTCATCTGAAATGCAATGCGCCGACGCTGTTCCGAAAGCACGCGTGCAATGGAGAGCAGCCCGACATATTTGTCCTCAGAGACAACGACAATATCTTCGTAAAGCGATTCCTGTTCGCGTTCCAGAGCTTGACTGACGATTTCAGAGAATGTAACGGATGCTTCGACATACAAAAAATCAGAAGTCATTAAATCCGTAACAGGATGCTTTTGATAGAGGGCATAACCGTATTGCGTTGAGGTGGCATCTTTGACATGCCTATAGGTCAGCAATCCGATGGGACGCCGATTTTGAACAACAACGAATGAAGAACATTTGTATTGGGCAAACAGCGGACCCAGCCGGTCGCATGATGTCGATGGTTCTAATCCCGGAATCGGATTTGCAAGATCTGCAATGGATAATTCTGATGTGTCGTTCATAAAAAGGTTCTTTGCAATCATAGTCTGTATTCAAAATACAAAATCCATAACGGCGCAGTGTTATGCGAACGTAAAATAAATGTATAAAGTTTGCTGCAGGAATAGAGTAAGGGCAGCGGAAGTCCGCTCCCCGGAGGAATAAAAGGCGAATTAATTTTGATCGAACTTTATTTTTTTATGAAATGTTTGCTCGAACAATCCTTTTTTACGCTCTGCTCCCCATAATTCCATTTCAATATTTTTTGTTTTACGATGTATGAGATGGAAACGCAAATGATCGCCGTATTTACGGCATTCGATTCCGCTGATGACGGCAGAGTGCGTACGATCCAGGCCGTCTGCAATTCGCAGGATGGCGGCAAGTTTCGTGACTATATTTTGTTCTTCGGATGAGAGCGTCTGGAATTCATCATGCTTCAGCTTCGGATGACTTTTTCGGTGGTAACGCGCTATATTGGCGATGATCTCTTTTTCGTTTTCCGTAAAGCCCGGAAGTTCTGCATTGCGAATTAAATAATACGAATGCCGGTGATGCTGCGCATGCGAGACGAATAAACCGGTTTCATGCAAAAGCGCTGCTGCTTCCAGAAATTCTTTTTCGCGTTCCGTGAAATGATGAAGATCATTTGTCTTGTCGAATATTTCGAGGGCAAGTTTGGATACATGTTTCGCATGGCCGTATTCCACATTAAAGGTCTCTGCCAGATGAATGATGTTGTTCATGCGTATGTCATGGAGATAACTAGATATTTTCCATGAAAATGCTTTCCCTATCGAATCGAAAAGTATTCCTTCCCTCAGGGCGGATTCCGAAACGACCATCTCTTCAATCGATAATTCCGAAAATGTTTGTTCGAGAATAATGGCCCCCGCTGTAATAATATCGGCACGAGATGGATCCATGCCGTCGATTTTCTTGCGTTCAGACAACGTCCGTGCGGAAACGATACGATCGACAGCATCGAACAATTCATCTTTTGTAAAGCTGTAATTATTTACCGAACCGCCTATATTGTCCCCGTTAGTGCTGCGTATGATTCTCGCAAGTGATGCAATCGTGCCCGAGCTTCCAACGGCAGCATGGTATTTATATTTATCGATGTCCCGAACGATAGGATTCAGCATTCCTTTTACGTATTTCCTGCATTCTTTAATATTCTTGGAAGAATATGCTCCGGCAGAGAAAAAACGCTGTGTCAGGCGTACTGCGCCAAGTTTCAAACTGTTGCTGAAAAGGACATTTTGTTTCAATCCGATGATATATTCTGTGCTTCCCCCGCCGATATCGATACAAAGGGCCTTCTTCTTGAACATCGGCAAGGCCTGAAGAATGCCCAGATAAATCAATCGTGCTTCCTCAGTACCGGCAACAATTTCAATTTTGACTTTTGCCTCGGATTTTGCGCGGCGGAGGAATTCGTTCTTGTTCAATGCCTCGCGGATAGCGCTTGTCCCGACGGCACGCACAGGTGCCTTGAAGATATCGGCAATCATCTTCATTCTCTTGAGAGCTTTTATACCGCGGTTCATTGCAGAGGGGGTCAGGTATTTCATATCGGTTGATCCGGATCCAAGACGAACGATATCCTTCTCTCGGTCAAGTATGCGGTATTGTCCGCTCGGCATTACCTTTGCAACGATAAGGTGAAATGAATTTGTTCCGACGTCAATTGCTGCAAGTGTTTGAGGCTGTTGATTATTCATTTTCCAGAATGCCGAGAATTCCTTGTTTCAAATCACGGTTAATTTCTTCGAAGTTCTTCGATGCGTCGATGGTTTGAAAACTAAATTCTTTTGTCATTTTGTCGAATTCTTTTAAGATCCGTTTTTGATATTCGACAAAGCTGTCATAAAAATCATCGCCCAGCCGCATATCCATGCCCGATTCCCAATAGTCCATTCCTTCGCCGGAAAGTTCTTCCCAATACCGTTTCTGCAGCGTTTGGCTGTTGATAACCCTTGGAATTAAATCTTCAACGCCGATGCGCATATAAAAAACCGCATCGGGATTGAATTGCGAAACCGAATACTTTTCGTATCCACTGCCGATTTGCGCCGCGGACAGCAGAGCGTGCAAATGCAGTATAGATATACCGGTCGGCAAGTACGACAAAACCGGAACGGAGAGCCGGAATAATTTCGTGTTCAAGGCGGTCCGCAAAATCTGCCGCATATAAAAGACTGAACGTATTGACATTCAGCGTATGTCCCGATTTTGCTTCGTCAATTGCCTTGCCCATGAGAGGCGAACGCGTCCATCCTGTTGTAACGACGCCGAATCCTTTGACTTCGAGCCACTTTTTTATATCGTCAATCTGTGTGGACCGTCCGACACCGTCGGTCCCTTCGACTACAATAAGTTTTCCCGATAAATCTTCAGTTTCAACGTAAGGTAATCCAAATCCGTAAAAATGCCTTTTCTTAAGCGACATAAATATTCTCCTTCTTCTGAAGAAACGGCGCGGGTTTATAGGCATTTAATTTTTGATGCACAATTTCGCGAATCATCGTTTGCTGTTTTTGAATTGATTGTGTTGCATCCACGATTGTTAATCCGTATTCGGCCGAAATGGCATTATATTCTTCAAGAATTTTCGATTGAAAGATGCGATAACTTTCTTTCGGATCGTCGCTTAATCCGAGATCCATCCCTGCTTCGTGAAATTTAAGATCGATGCGTCCGTTCAAAATTCTTTTCAATGACACGTCGATAGGCACCCGAAAATAGAGAGCAATATCGGGTTTTACCGCAAACCCATACATATTGCGCACCCATTCGCGATGCACGCCGCGAACGACATCGCGGGCAAACGCGGTAAATATATAACGGTCGGCGCATACGATCATACCCGCTTTGAGCGGCGCGATGATAAGATGTGCAAGCCGGTCGGCAAAATCTGTTGCGTGCAAAACACTGAAGGTTGTCGGCGTTAAAAGATTTTTCTTCTTACCGCGTTTTATCGTTTCGTTGACAAGAGCGGAGGAATTCCATTCCGTAAAAAACACCCGATAGTGAGCATCGAGCAGCCATTTTTGAAGCAGCTGGAGCTGAGTCGATTTTCCGGATCCGTCAATTCCTTCCACAATGATAAGTTTCCCGGGATACGGATGATTTTGTTCAAATAGTCTTGACATGAGTCTATCCTTTATCCTCTATCTCTTAAAAATCTCGGCGGTAAGTGCCATAGAAGTTTACCGTGTTTTCTCGACGGAATGGTTTCTGTTTCAATACAACACAAGGCGCCCTTTTTAAATTCGATAATGTCGCCGGAACTGCCGAGAAGAGCCGAAGCAATGAATCCGATATCGGGACCATGACCGACAATTAAAATGGATTGCAGATCTTTATACTTTGCAAGATAGCTCATCACATTTTTCATGGAACTATTCGGCAGCAGATATTTGCATATCTCCAGCCGGTGCTCCGCTCCTATTGCCTTTGCCATAATCACGGCAGTTTCATAAGCGCGCTTTAACGGACTTGCCAGTATAATATCAATTGCCGGCAGAATAAGTGCGGCGCCTTTTGCCGCTTTTGCCATTTTTTTAATTCCTTCTTCTGTAAGCGGACGGTCGTCATTGGGGAAGCTGATCGATCCGCGAGGAACCGCTATAGCATGTCGTAATAAGTAAATCTGCATAAAAAGCCTTTTTAAAAACTGTTTTATAGTGTACAAATTATTGACCGGCAATGGCGAACCTGAAGGTTAAGAAAATGTTAACTTTGTGTTAATCGCTCAATGGCCGGTCGAAGAGTCGCTTTCAACCGATCTTTTTTACCAAAGTGTGAATTTCATTTTCAGAATTCCATAACACTGGCATAATGCACAGATAACGAATGGATTGTATCTTACATACAGCTCATAAGGAAATGCATGGCCCCTTCCGATATTCTTAGCTTTATCATTTCAGCGTTCAACTGGAAATTTATATTATTTTTAATTCCGGTCTTCTTCATCATGGTACTCGATACTCTTGGCTGGAAATTATTGATAGGCAGGCATCGCCAGGCGCCGGCCTTTTCAATGCTCTTGCAGCTTCATATGGGAACGGAATCCCTTTTGTCTTCTCTTCCCGGCGGATTTGCATTAACTGATCCGGCAAAGATATTCTATTTACAGCGGCACACTGCCCTCCATCCGATGGACTCCCTTGGCAGCCTCGTGGCGCGGCGATGGATGATTGGAGTTTCACAGGTTTTGTTTATTCTTATGGGGATACTTTTCTCGTTCACGGCCGCCGGCAGTCAGCCCTTGAAGATTCCGGGACTTGGGGATAATATGATCTTCATCATCTTCGGTGCGATTCTTTTTATTATTATTCTTGCACTGATTGCACGTTCTCTATCCAAGGGATACAGTACAGCAAGCTTCAGTGTTCTCCTGAAGCGTATTCCTTTGAATTCGGTACGACGATGGATATCGAACCGCCAAGAAACTTTTCAAAAAGCGGACGAATACTTTGCACAATTGGGAAAAAATCGCAAATCATTTTTTCTTCTCATTGTTGGAATTTACTTTCTCTCGTGGCTCATGAATGCGGCGGAATCCTATGCTCTTGCTGTATATTTCAACATGGCCATCTCCATACCGCAGGCAATTAGCATTGAAGCTCTTCTCTCCGTGGTAACACTTTCGGCATTTTTTCTTCCTTCAGGCGTTCTTGTGAAGGATATAGGATATGTCGGATTATTTTCCGGCTTGGCTCTTAGCACAGATATGCATGCAGTTATGGCGTTCATTCTTTTTAAAAGGCTCATAACGCTGACCTGGATAACTATCGGCTACATTATTCTTACAAAAATCGGCGTGCATTCGTTTTCTCTTTGCAAATATACAAAAGGGGAAAAGATCTCCGGCGAAGCAGTGGTCGATCCCTCACCAAATATTCTTTAAAGCTGATTCCTCTTTCTGGAATTTCTGGTATGCTTGATTGAAGATACTATTTTTTTCCCATAGACGTGTGATATCCATGAAAAACATGCAAATTGTTTGATGTTCGAGAATTATTTTCCACCATGTTTGTACCGAGTGCCGGATATCGGCTTCAAATAAGAAAATGAATATCCAATCAAAATCATCAATTGTAAAAAGAATAGTCCGGCAAATGCGTGACAGCTCGCCGTTCATCGAATGCTGTTACGTATTCGCGATTGTCGGCGGCCTCATTCTCATATTCTTTACAAAAGCATCCGTACACCTTTTTATAAATCGATTCCACTCTCCCTGTCTCGATGTTTATTTTAAGCAAACGACATTTCTAGGTGACGGCATCAGCGCTGCGATTTTGGTCGTTCTCTTGTTGTTTGTCAGGTATCGATATGCAATGATGATGGCGCTCAGTAATATCGTCTGCTCCGTTCTGGTTCAATTGCTGAAACGATTGATCTTTGCAGAATCGGTACGTCCTCATGAATTCTTTAAAGGGATTAAAAATTTATACCTTGTTCCCGGCGTCGAAGTATACTCCTTTCATAGCTTTCCGTCGGGACACAGCGCCACTATCTTTACAACATGTACGCTTTTATGTCTTATGACCAAACGACGTCCATTGCGCGTGTTGTTATTCCTTCTGGCGCTTTCTATATCTTTTTCACGCGTCTATTTATCGCAGCATTTTTTTGAGGATATTTACGCAGGAGCGATCCTGGGAGTCATCGTAGCATATTGTATGGCAGCTTATTTCGATAAAGAAATGTCTGTACCAGCTTGGTTCGGCAAATTACAGGCGGCAATAAAAAAGAAACGTTGATCCGGAATTGGGGAGGCAGCCGTTTCTCAATGAAAAATGGCGATATCTCCTTTATATGCTTGAATCGAGGTTCCAGCCGGAATCCAGAAATCGGCGACTACAGGAAAATGATCCGAAACCATAAGATGCGGACGCTTGGCTTGATCGGGAATGACTTGATTCATGCAAAAGAGATAATCTAATCTCATTCTGGGGGAATCCGTACGGAACGTATAATCTCCCCAGATGTGACTCTCCATGTACGCGTCCGTAGCCATGCGTTGAATTTTGCGCATCGGCTTGGATGAAGGAGGCGCATTGAGATCGCCTCCGAAAATTATCGGGCCGTGAAGTCCGCTCAAGTAGGATGTAAATGCATCGACTTCCTGCATTTGCGTCGTGAGAAGATATTTCCCCCAGCGAAAATTCTCTTCTATTGTATTATTCTTTGGCCTGCCTGCGATCAATCTGATTGAGATGACATGAATATAAGTCCCGTCCACATTAAGAACTGCATGTACAAATGATCGATGCGGCTGACGGGAAAGGTCATTAATATCATTGCTGCCCGATAAGGATGCTTCATGACTTGGAAGCTCAATTTCCTTAAAATCGACGACCGGATATCGTGAAAGAATAGCTGGACCGTTTCGATGCCCCATATACAGCCTCATTGGCGCGATCTTCCGCTGGACAAGAGAGATAAGAGTGTCCGGAAGATCGTTTTCAGAAAGGAGAGCAACATCGGCGCCAAGTGAAAGAATTCCGTTCATTACTTCAATGACGCCGTGGTCATAATACTGAACATTCAACGCTGCAACCCTAATCTTTTTTACCGCATTGGTCCGGCGGCTGGTTTCGCGGATGCATAAAAGAAAGAGAAAAATCACCGAATGCCGCCATATAAATGCATGTAAAAACCGACAAGAAAAAAGCATTCCTTCTTTTGCCTGACAGGATAAAGAGAACAAGCGGTACTAAGACCAGAGGACTGATCCACATCGCCGGAAGAAAATCCGAACCGTAAAACACATTTTTGTTGTCAAAGATATCGAGATGATCAAACGTAGAAATTAACATCAGCATCGCAAGAAATGACGTTGTAAGCCATCCTATTATTACAATTATTCGTTTCATTTGATTTTCCTTATCTTGAACAAACCAATATTTATCCGAAATCTTAGGACACATCATCATGAAAAAGCGAAAGAACTTTCCATTTTTGAAGGCACCGGGTTCAGGGAATTAACACGGCGCAGTTTGTTGCGCTGACCGATCTCGCTCGGATATACCCGTTTGATGCCGTCGCCGAGGGCGCGCTCGATATCACGAATATTTTGGACGAGCCGTATAAGTCCTCCAATTTCGATGGAAGCCGCCTGATCGCTGCCCCACATGAGCCCGGTCAAGCGTGATATGCCGTTCGATAAACGCTGCTCCCAATGCGATGGCCGCCCAGGTTGGTGCGAGACCCGTTTCATGACCGGAATAGCCGATTGGATTATTCGTATATTTTTCCTGCAGAGTTTGAATCATTCGAAGATTAATTTCCTGGAGAGGACAAGGATAAGTTGATGTTGTGTGAGCGATGAGAATATTCTCGAGTCCAAGAACAGAAAAGACTGTCTCAATTTCATTGATTGTCGACATGCCGGTAGAGACGATCAGCGGCCTGCCGATGGATTTCATTTTGCGAAGAAGCTCTATGTCTGTAAGCGAGGCAGAAGGAGCTTTGTAACAAGGAACATCGTATTGTTTCATAAAATCGATAGAATCTTCATCCCAACATGATGCAAACCATGCAATTCCGCGAGCACTGCAATATCGATGTATCTCATCAAATTGTTCCTTGCCGAATTCCATCTTATGGCGATAGTTAATATACGTCATGCGTCCCCATGGAGTATCACGTTCAATATTCCATTGATCTAAAGGAACGCATTTCTCGGGATTTCGTTTTTGGAATTTGACCGCATCGCATCCGGCAAGAAAAGCGGCGTCGATGAGCTTTTTTGCCAAATCTAACGAACCGTTGTGGTTAATGCCGATTTCAGCGATCACATAGACGGGCTGATGAGCGCCGACCAATTTATCTCCTATTCGCAGAACATTGGAATTCATGTTTTCTCCTTTTAAAAAATTAATAACAGATTCACTCGATTTTCGTATTTTTTAACTGTGTATGTCTTTGCTGCGGAGATTGAGAATCCAATCTGAAAACTCTCGAAATGCACCATGGCCTCCGCTTGCTGTGCAGATGTAAAGTGCCATGGAAAGAACGGAAGGGACGGCATCGCGGGGAGCAGCCGTCAGGCTTATTTTCTGTAGTGCGGACATGATGCCGATATCATTCACGTCATCTCCGATATATGCAACAGCATTGAGCGGAATGGTATAGCGGCTTGCAAGATCGTTGAGATGCTCCAGTTTATCCGTTACACCAAGATAGATATGACTTATGTGCAGCTTTTCGGCACGCTCCTGTAAGCTTTTCGATTTTTCTCCCGATATGATTCCCGTCTCAATTCCTGCAGAACGCAATAAGGCGACAGCCATGCCGTCACGGATAGAAAAACGTTTCATTTCTTCTCCGAGATTGGAATAGTATACGCCGTTGTCCGTCAGCACGCCGTCGCAATCGCTGAGAAGGAGCTGTATTTGGTCCGCACGTTTTTTACGTTCATTCTGTTTAAGCTGCAGGATATCCGGTTTGAATTGTTTTGTCATAATTTTATTTTACCAGATTGTCCATCCGCCGTCTACAACCAGATTTGCACCGGTCATATAGCGGGATGCGTCGCCTGCGAGAAATACGATTGCCCCTTTGTAATCATTCGGATGCGCCATGCGATGCAGAGGCGTTCGTGCAGAATAATTATCGATAAAAAATTCTTCCTGACCGTTTTCTACTCCGCCCGGTGAAAGAGCATTCACACGGACACCCTTGCTTCCCCAATATGCCGCCAGGTATTTCGTCAACGCAAGCACGGCACCCTTTGTCGTTGAATATGCGGGTGATTTGAACATCATTCGTGTACCGTCGGGACGCAGATAAAGCGTCTGGTCCGGCGCCACCATGCCGTATGTCGATGCAATATTAATAATACTGCCTTCGCCGTTCTCTGCCATAACCGAGCCAAATACTCTGCAGCACAAGAACACTCCGGTTACATTGACTTCCAGAGATTGTCTCCATGTCTGGAGCGGAAAGAATTCAAAACTCGAATAATCTGCCTTGTCGCTGCGCTTCTCGACTGTATCGTTGATTGCGGCATTATTGACCAGAATATTGATTCTTCCCGAATTGTTTCAACAACGTATCGCGAACACCGTATAAAGATTTTTCGTCGGTGATATCCGCCGCGCAGCCGAGAGCCGTTATGTGATATTCTGCCGAAAGATCTCTGGCAAACGCTTCACATCCCGCCTGATCGATATCAGTCACAACGATATGCGCACCGGCTCCGGCAAGCGCGTCACAATGCTCTCTGCCGAGCAGTCCCAGTGCGCCGGTTACCACTGCAACTTTGTCATGCAGTGAAAATAATGGATTCATTTTTTTTCACCAAGTATTATCTTCGGTTTTGTATGAAAATTGCCGGTTCTCCGAAATACCGGTTCCAACACTTCACCTCGGAGAGAATTCCGAACATTATTTTCCTGCACAGCTTGTTTTACAAATTTGAGCACATAGCGGTATGCTTCAAGCGTATATTCGATATCTTCATCGGTGTGAGAATAAGAAATGGTATGGAATCCGCTCCATAAAATACCCCTTTTGAAAAATTCCTGCTGAAGAAGCGATTTCACTGCAAGGGGATCGTGAACGGATGGCTCGAATGTGAGCATGGTTCTGCAGTTAAATCCCCGGCATTTAATATAATCGATGTTCAGTTCGTTGAAAATATTCATCGATGCCATTGCGAAGTTTTTTCCCCTGTGCGGCAATGTATTGAGGAACCTGATGAGCCAGCATTTCGAGAATTGTAGCTTTTGCTGCTGCAAGGGAAAGCGCTTCGCCTCCGAATGTCGTAAAGAAAAACACATCTTTTTCAAGCAGTTGCATCACATCGGCACGTCCTGTCAGAACCGAAAGAGGCATCCCGTTTGCAATCGCTTTTGAAAAAGTGATAAGATCCGCTTTGACGTTAAAATATTCCTGAGCTCCGCCAAGTGCCAGGCGAAATCCCGTCCACATTTCATCGAAAATGAGCAGCGTTCCTTTTATTTCGCATATCTCTCTCAACATATGAAGAAAATCATTTTTGGGTTCTTCGAAGAGCACAGGCTCAAGAATAACACAGGCAGTGTCGATATCGATAGAATCAATAACTGAGTCGATATCATTGTAATTGAATGTATGTGTAAGATCGCCTATCTCGCTGCGGAATTCCTCTGTTGCGATCCGTAACGCTGATGTACCAATCATGCCAGCCATGATAA
Source organism: Ignavibacteriota bacterium (assembly GCA_963778945.1). Taxonomy (GTDB): domain Bacteria; phylum Bacteroidota; class Ignavibacteria; order UBA10030; family UBA10030; genus Fen-1254. The sequence goes on along the minus strand of CAVZWL010000016.1, from coordinate 46,115 downwards.
CCACAGCACAGGACTTTTTTTCTTCCCGTAAATGCACGAGCTAATCGTATAGCAGCGCTCGTAACATCGGCGCCAGTCTTGCTGAAACGCACCATTTCGGCATTTGGCACAAGTGTTTGGATAAACTCGGCAACCTCTACCTCGAGCGGATGCATCATGGAAAATGTTATTCCTTTTTCTAATTGTTCGCGTATTGCATCATCGACTGCAGGATAGCAGTAACCAAGCGAAACGGGACCAATGCCCATATTATAATCAATGAACTCATTGCCATCTACATCCCAAACATGCGAACCTTTCCCGCTCATAAGATATTTTGGGGCAATACCTTTTATATATTGTCCAGGCCCTTTAGCAAGTGTTTGAGTCTGCGATGGAATAAGCGGCAGAGCGCGGGCATACAATTTATTGGATTGTGTAATATCCGGATATCTCTCGTTGTATTGTACCTTGTTTGTCATATATTTCCTTTTAACAAATTGATTTTATAAAAATTGGATTCGTATAATGTCCGGATGTTCGTTGAAACTTTCGATTGATAGCTGTAAGCTTGGCGAGAATTCTTAGAGAGAGCTGCTTGCCCGTAAAACCTTCATGTTCGAGCACATCCCGCAGCAGGCCGGGTGTAAACCACCGATGTTCCAGCGCTATAGGTATGACACGTGTGATGATCTGATTTCTTACCAAAATTTCGCTCAAAATACTACAGAGGCCTCCAGTCAGAAAGTGATCTTCAATTGTCACGAGAATATCTGTTTCTTTAGCCGCCCTTAAAATTGAAGTTTCATCGATTGGATGCAGACTGCGAAGATTGATAAGCCGAACGGATACTCCCGACTTTTCCAGATATTCCTGCGCGATAAGCGCCTGTTCCAATAAAAAACCGTATGTCAAAATAGTTATATCCGACCCTTCGGTAATCTTTTCAGATATGCCGAATACAAACGGCAGAGAATGCTTTACAATTGGAGAACACGCATTAAAACGGACATAGCATGGATTCTGGGATTTAATTATGTAACTAAGTCCATTGACAAGCTCGTCGCTATCGGCGGGACAAAATATTTGCATGCCAGGAATCGAACGCATGAGCGAGATATCTTCGATTGCTTGATGAGTTGGACCATTGCCGTCGGAAAGAAATCCCGGCACTCCGCCGATTAATTTTACAGGCAATGTCGCGATTCCCACGTCTGTCCGAATAAACTCAAATGCGCGCATGGTAAGGAATGCTGCCAATGCGTGAACCAGCGGAATTCTTCCGCGCAAGGCGAGCCCTGCCGCTGCCCCGATCATCGTTTGTTCCGCGATGCCGAAATCGATAAACCGGTTCCCGATCATTGCCGGAAGAGATCGAATGGCCGCACGATTTTCAGCCGTAAGAATCATCAGATTGGAATTGTGCGCACACAACTGTGCAAGTTTTTCTTCGTATGTCATATTAACGAACCATAAGAGTTTCAGAAGTGAGAGTGGCAGGAACTGAACCGTGTAATTCCTGGAGGAGCATTTCAATTTCATCTTTTGCAAAATTAACGAACCATCGATCTGCTCGTTGTTCTATGCTGGGCAATCCTTTTCCGCGTACGGTGTTTGCAATTACTGCAGACGGCCTTCCATGCTGTAGGGGCAGCCGGCGGAAAACACTATTCATCGATTTGAAGTCGTGTCCGTCAATTCGTTTGCAATTCCATCCAAATGCTTTGAACTTTGTTTCTATCGGTTCAAGGGGAATCAAGTCTTCTGTTCGGACATTCGCCTGAAATTCGTTTCGATCCACGACAACAATAAGATTATCGAGTTGTTTGGCTGCGGCGGTAAGACAAGCTTCCCAGATTGATCCTTCATTCAATTCTCCGTCGCCGAGGAGAACAAAGACACGATTTTTTCCGCCTTGAATCCTGATGTCATACGCAACGCCGATAGCTACTGCAAGCAAATGGCCTAAAGAGCCGGAATGAAATTCAACAGCCGGAATCGACCGGTTTGGATGCCAGTAGATTGAATCCGATGTTTTTAAATGATGTTTCAGACGCTCCTTCGGAATAAAATTTAACTCGGCAAGTGTTCCATATAATGCCGGAACATCGTGGCCCTTCGAAAGAAAAAAATAATCACGGCTGGTATCATGAATGCGGTCAGGCGTAATATTCAATATTTCGGAGTAGAGAAAAACGATTAGGTCGGCGCATGAAAGTGATGCGCCTAAAAAGCATCCGCCGCCGGTTGCCATCCGGATAATGTGTTCACGGACACGGAGGGCACGATCTTTCAATTGTTGGTATCGATCATCGGTCATATCAAGCCAGTTCGGACAATATTTTTGTTTCTTTTGCAGTTACTGTTTTTAATTCACTTAAGTGATTCCGGTACCAGTTAACGCCGGCGTATTTTGAATTCAGAAATGGCAGCATCGGTTCTTTCTTCAGTAAATCCAATATATCATAGAGTGAGAAAATGGAACTCTCCGGTCTGCAAAGATAATCGTATACTTTTTTTATGAAGATATAATCTTCCGGATAATCAATTGTCCATCGGTGGGACATAGAAAAATTTTTTCCTGCCTCCCATTGTACATTTCCAATCCGAAATCGTTCAGGATGTTCCCATATAAATGGCGTCGTATGTTCACGCTCGAGGGGCCGGACGGCCTCTCTCCATGCAATTTCAAGAATAGGGAACGGAATTACTTCGACATCATTTCCGTCCGGATATGTTGCCGGGTGAAGATTACTGACAAAATCGTAATCGTTCATATGGTCTTCATAATACCCTACGACCTTATCAATAACCTGCGGATCTATTAACGGACAATCGGAGGGAATTTTTATAACCACATCTGCTTTTTCATGCAATGCAGCCTGATAATGACGATCCAGCAAATCAGCGGGATGACCGCTGTAGCACGGGATATTGAATTTTTTGCAGAGATCGCGAATAACATCGTCTTCCGGATTTGTTGTTGTTGCAACAAGAAGATCGCACTCTATTTCCACTGCGGTTACGCGTTGAATCATGCGGAGGAGCAAAGGACTTCCTTTTAAAGGCATCATCACTTTTTTCGGCAGCCGTGAAGAACCAAGCCGCGCCTGAATGATAATCAGTTTTTTCAAGATGCCAGCTCCAGAGATAATTCATGGACATCTGCCCGTTCTGCTTCCAAAAGCCGGCGGCATACCCGTGCAATATTTTTTGCCGCTGAAGCATGCTGCAACGGCAGCATCCTGCGCAGCATTTCGACATCGAAGAACGAATACACTTCTTTTCCTAATGCAATGCCCACATAGACGACGCTCGAATATTGCGTAATCAAAACGTCGCAGTTAGCGATCATTTCTTCGGTCTTTCCTTCCGAGAATACCAGGGAACCCGGTGCATACTTTTCGATTTCTTTCGTCGCGCGTTCGACATTCTCGTTGGGATGCAGTTTAAAAATCAGCTGCTTGCCGCGCGCAAACTCATACGCTTGCCGAATGAACTTCTTTCTATTTTCAATTTTGAATGTTTCGCGGGAATCCGAAGTGCAGACGAGGACATAGCCGTGAAAAGGGAATGTATTATGATTATGCTTTCTGCAATTGTCGAAATTCGGAATTCCCGTAACGACGATTTTTTCCGGCTTCACGCCCTTCCGGATAAACAAATCACGATATCCTTCGCTTGCCACGCAGAACACATCATACGCATCGCTCAACCCGTTTGTAGCGCTGCTTGCAATCCAGCGGGGAAGAAAAGGAAACCGCCGAACCATTCGAAACATAAAATTTTCAGGATCCGTCATTCCTTCCTGAACAAGAATAATTTTTCCTTTTGAAATATTTCCCGGCACTATCAAATCCGTTGTGACCAATGTTAAATCGTACTCACGCGCTTTGCCGCCCTCGTCTTCCTGGAGATGGTGATCATGGATATACTGTTTTATCCGCTTAACCCATGGACGTCCCGGTGCAGTGAAATCCAATAAACCCCATTTCTGAGCAACATGCAGTAATCCGTCGCAATACTGCGGAGAAAAAAAATGATTGTATTCGGGAAGTTCATTTGCAATTTGATGCAGTTGAGTAATTTGATTCCACGTTCCGCCGATATGCAAAATATTTTTTATCACGAACCTTCCTTCATAGTCTGATAAACAATCGATGTGCGTTTCCATATCGGCCCTAATCCTTGTCCCATGAGGACGAAATAACCGATCATGATGCAGAGGATTGAAACGATGCGCTTGATGACGACAAAAGCGCCTATTTGAACGGCAGAGACGGGAAGGTGGAAAGATGAGAAGAGAGCAAAATATCCGATCTCTTTGACTCCTATGCCGCCGGGAAGGAAAAACATGCCGAGACGGACAGCCGAAAGTATTGCTTCAACGAAAAGAGTGGAGATAAAGGAAATATGGATTCCTGTTGCATGAGCGACTAAGAATTGTCTCCCATACATCCATTGTCCACACGAGAATATAGAACAATGCAGCAGAGAAAATGCTCGATGCGTTTTTCTTGCCTAATGCGGCAAAGCAGCGGTCTGCTTCTCTAAACGTACCAAGTGCGTTCTTCAATCGAACTCTCAGTGACCGGATTTTTACGGCGTAGAGCAATTTCCAAATTCGGCAGGCTAACGTACCGTGCATGAGACTCCGGATAACCAAACCTAAAAGAACGCTGACAAAGATGAGCAGAACGACGGCGATAAACAGCGGTCGATACTGAAAAGTGGATGCCGGCAATTGATATTGTGCGGCAAAGAATCCAAGCAGGCAAGCAGTACAGATGTACAGGAATTGTGTGATTCCCAGGAGCCAATACCGCGTAATAAGGCTTCCTATTGCTTTCAAAGGCGGAATTTGAAAACGATGTTTGAGAATGTACAGCTTAATCGGATCGCTCAAAGCAAAGCCGCCGGGGACAGACAGAAGAACAGCTTCAGCGCCTACTTGTGCGCCGTAGAGGGAAAATACACCGATCTTCGATACAGAAGAAAGCATAGATTTCCATGCAAGAGCATCCAGCAGCATTCCAATATAAAAAGGAAACGGCAGCAAGAGCAGCATCCAATTATATTGGATAAAAGAGAAATTGAATTGCGGAAGAATGGTCAACTGTGTTTCCTTGTTGAGAAAATTGAACTTTCGGCTGAAAGATAATTATTCTACATCATGCAATGATTAGGAAGGCATTATGGAGATGTAAAGGAATTGTGAAGTTGAAATTGCAAGATAGACTAGCCGCGATATCATGGCAATGATGTACTTAGCCGGGTCGTCGAATACTCATTTCATACAAAAGAAGATTAACAATCCAATAACATCCTTATAATGCTGCTGTAACATTGCAGAGGTATATTTATCATGTTATGATACATTCGTTTTTCTAACGATTTTTATTTCGTTTTAAATAAAGTGCACTCTAAGGGGATATGCATCTGAGCCGGCAGTTAAAGAGCATACTCGCGGGTTGTCAAAAAAAGAAGAGAAGGATGATAAAAAAGCAGTCAATAATAAAAGGCATTGATTCGATCGAGTGTTTTCATTGTCTTAGTTTTAGCATCATTTGCCGGGCTCAACTCTCAATCATCAAATCATTATTCCGGCAAACTGTCGCTTGAAAACAATCCGTTAAATTTTCTTATTATCAGTGATTGGGGCCGAGACGGTATCAATGATACGAATAAGAAGACTCCGGGTCAGCTCAAAGTGGCGAAGCAGTTCGGCATAACGGCTGAAGAGATCAAATCTTCGTTTGTTGTAACGTGCGGCGATAACTTTCACGGAAATGGTGTTCCAAGTGCGACGGATCCGCTTTGGAATGTAAATTTCGAAAATGTGTATTCCGTCAAATCTCTGATGATTCCATGGTTTATCACGCTTGGAAACCATGATTATAAAGGTGATGTTGAGGCAGAACTTGAATATGCAAAGACCAATAAGAGATGGAATCAGCCTGCGCGCTATTACGCCTTTACAAAAATGACGTCCGGATTCGGCATTGGTTCTTTTTTTAATTCTTGATTCTTCTCCGTTTGTTCAGGAATATCTGAATGAAACGGACGACCGGCATCATGTCAAGGGACAGGACACGGCGGCGCAAGTACGTTGGTGCGATAGTGTTCTTAGTACGTCTAAAGCAAAGTGGAAATTTGCTTTTTTCCATCATCCCGCATATTCTGCCTCCTCTACGCATGGAAGCACTAAGGAAATTCAAAAGAGCTTTATCCCTTTGTTTGAAAAATATCATGTCGATGTTTGTTTTTCCGGTCATGATCACGACTTGCAGCACTCGCGCCCGGAAAATTCAACGATTGAATATTTCGGATGCGGCGGCGGTTCTGAAACGCGGCCTGCGGGAAAATCATCGTTTACAAAGTTCAGCGAAGCCTCTCTCGGATTCGGAGTGGTTTCAATGACTCAAAACACGATGAAATTCAGCTTCGTCAACGAACAAGGATTGCAAATCTATACATACGATATTCATAAATAATCCAATGCTGCGAAAGAAAATGATAGCCGTTTTGATAATTATAGAATTATCATTTTTTTCTATTTCTCTTGGTCAGCCGGCCAAAAATGACCGGGCCTTACAAAAATCCCAAGCTTGTTCTTGTTATCGTTGTTGATCAAATGCGCGCTGATTATCTCGATCGATTTCGCGATCTTTTGTGTGAAAACGGTTTTCGTTTTCTCATGGAAAAAGGAACTCGATTTACCGATTGCCGATATGAATATACACCCACCAATACGGCTCCGGGACATTCGTTCATTCTTTCCGGAATTTATCCGGGTAAAAGCGGCATTATTTCCAACGAATGGTACAGTGCGGCAAAGGGAAGAACAGTATATTGCGTAGAAGATTCCTCTGTTTTATCAGTCGGAATAGATTCCACTGGAAGCAGCAGGAAGAATGTCGCCGAAAAATTTTGACGGAACTTCAGTCGGCGATCAATTAAAAATCGTATCGCCAGAATCTAAAGTTATAGGAATCGCAATTAAAGACCGCGGCGCAATCCTACCTGCAGGAAAACATGCAGACGGCGCTTTTTGGTTTGACCCGCAATCGGGGAAATGGATTTCCAGCAGTTATTATTTCAAACGGCTTCCTTCATGGGTATCTGCTTTTAACGACCGTCATCTTCCGGAATCATACTTGAATAAACAATGGATAAAATTACTGCCGGATTCTGCTTATATGCGGCAAGGTACGGATGATGCCGCAGGTGAAGGAACGATTGCCGGCGAAACAACACACGTTTTTCCGCATACAATTGCGGATTTGAATGATCTGAATATCCCACGAACATCGGCATTCCGGCGATTCGATGCCGTCCTCCCGACAACTTTTGGAGACGATCTGACGGTTCAATTTACCGAAGCTGCAATCAATCGGAGAACGGCTCGGGCAGCGCGGCCCTGTCGATATACTCTCTGTCAGCTTTTCCTCGCTCGATTATTGCGGGCATATTTTCGGCCCCGATAGTTATGAAATCGAAGATATGGTCGTTCGTTTGGACAGGCAGCTTGCCGGATTATTCTCGTTTGTTGATTCCGACCGTCGGCCTTAAAAAATACAGTCATTGTTTTAACGGCAGATCATGGCGTCTGCCCGCTGCCGGAAAAAATGCCGGCAGGTACGGCAGGCAGAATAAACAGCAAGGATGTTTTGGTAGATGTTAAAGTCCGCATCGGACAAAAATTCGACTATAACGAAGGAGTCGACAATCTTCTGCCGGCCCTTTCCAACGATTATGTATATCTTGATTATAACGGCATACGAGCTCATGGATTCGATGCAGATTCATTTGAAGTCGCAGTGGGAGAAGCATGCTTAAAAGAAAAGTTCGTCTCCCGCTATTTTACACGCACACAAATTGAACGATCTCGATCTTCCGGCGGATCGATGGATCAGATTTTGCATCATGCAGAAAATGGATTTAACAAAGAATTAAGCGGCGGCGTTATGATCGTACCGAAGGAAGGTTCTTTCTTTTCCAACGGCTTACAGGAACAACTCATGGCACCGCTTATGAATACGATACACATGTACCGCTCTTATTTTACTGTTCCGCTTTTCGGAAAGGACATTTTCCGACACAGGTTTCTCCGTCTATCATTTCCGGTACATTATGTTTTCTTCTGAATATTCCTCTTCCTGCATCTTCGTCTGGCGCCGCTTATCCAAATATTCTTACAGCAAAATAAAAGCTGTGATCACTGGATGAGTAAAAGCGCGATAGAACTCTTCTTTTATCTTTCGCGATCAGGATATTCTCTATACTATTTTACAGGGAATAACAGCGTCTTCATCAAAAGAATAAGCCGCGCAGAGCCTGTGATATCCATCTGCAATAATAACTTTTCCATTAGCTGAATCTCGTATTAAAAGAAGAGGGGAAAGCTCGCGCCCCGTTTTAATTTTTTGATGATCCTTTTCTATATGTGAATTGCTGATACCAAGCAACGATAGTCCTGATGCCCTGAAAATATCTTTTGCCTTGAACTCAACGATCGACGCGCGTCTTAATTTATTAACCAGGACGGCGGCTTTCCGTTGATCATACATCAACGATAAGTATGAATATGCGGCCGGATAATCGTGTTCTTCCGGTTTGGCCAGCCATTTTATTCCAACCTTGTCCGGCATTTTATTCCGACTCCTTTCACAAATACATTAACATAAAGAAATATTCGGATTGTCCTAATTCTCATGCATAATCTGGGATACTAAAGGGTCTCCTCTGTTGGAAAGATACGCTTTTTCCGGAAACAAATATAACTGAAAGTCGAAAAGACTCTGAAACTATTTATTTTGTCCCAACTACGAGAACAATCATTTCTCCTTTCATTGCGCCCTGGCTATCGTTCTGACGAGCTGCAGGCAGAAATACGCGATGCAATTGCGGGTCAAGCGCAATTGTTTTCGCTCCCGGAGAAGTTGTCACTTTGCCGAGAAATGTAAACTTTGCCGGCCTTCTTCTTGAATAATATCTAAACTTCCGTCTTTATTCGAAGCGTAGATCATTCCGGTGCCCGGCATCGAACGCCGTGCCGTCCACACCCTTGCCAATCGGAAAGTTTGCAAGAATATGACCATCGACTGCATTCATGGCGACGAAGATTTGATTCCGTCCGCCCACAAAAAGGATGCGATTCTTGCTATCCATCGAAAGTCCCGTCGGCGTTTCAGCGGGGGCAATCGGCCAGCGTGAATGAATTTTAAAGGAAACTGCGTCAAATTGCACAACTTCGTTTTTATTCTCAATATTCACGAAAATGTTTCCCTTGCCATCAGCGGCAGGAGCCTCTGGCGAGCCGCCGAGTTCCAATTGTCCGACAACTTTCATTGTCGCTGCATCGATGGCCGTGCAATTTTCGCTTCCTCCGTTGAAAGTAAAAACACGCTTTGTCACCGGTTCATACAGAATAGCATCGGGCTTTTCTCCTTTTATATCGATAGTTCCAACGACGGCTAATGTCTTAAGGTCGAAAACAGTAACGTCATTGCTTTTTCCGTTGCTGGTGAAGCCGCGGGAATACTCAGGGGCAAGTGCGATTCCGTGAACGCCTGCTGTTTTTTCAATACATCCTATACGGGTCTTTGTGTCGTATTGAATGATTTCGACACGGGTACTGTGAGAAATATATAAACGATGCGACGTGTGTATCGCACGTAATGTAATCCATTCCTCCTATTCCTCCGACCGCAATCGTATCAAGGATGACAGGAAGAACGGCTTGAGCAAACAGATAATTGTGTTGCACCGCAGAACAAGGATTATAAATGTCAAAATTCTTTTAGATTGGCTGTGACATGATCGTTTCCTATTTTGTGATAGTACATGTGTCGATTATTTTCAGGTGGCTTTCCGGCCGTGCATCCACGGTACGAAGTATTGCAGTCCTGCCCTCGAATGTTATGAATGTAATAACGGGAAAAGACCGTACAGACGGTGTAAAAGCGATTTGCGGTGCTGCAGGCACGGGATCTTTCCAGCTTGCGCCGCCCGTTCCATTGATGATATGAATGAGGCCTTTTTTTTCATTTATTGTTCCATCCGGAAGAAGCCGCTTGGTACGAACGTAAACATGAGCGTGTCCGTTGAATATAAAATCTCCGCCATGACGATATAAGGACTCAAGCCATCCGCGGCAGCGGTCAATATACGGTTCCTTATAAGTAAATCCGTAAGCAGGATTATGCCAGACCCCAATGAGCCAATCATTCGGTTGAACACGTTCGAGATACGAATCAAGCCAATGCTGGACTACCGCAGAATCGGAAAAATATGCATCGAGTACGATAATGTATACATTTGCTTTATGCCATGCATAAAAATGAGTCGTACTATCGGCATCATTAATCGGTAAAATACTGCGTGTATGTTTGTCATAAATATCCCGAACAGTCGCCGGGTTTCCTCCTTCGCCACTAGCATCGTGATTGCTTGTGCAAAGGAGAAATTTTCCAGGTACATAGAGCTCTTTCATCCCGGGGAACGAAAGAGTCCGCTGCCAATCTTCTTCCGTGCCATGATGTGTAAAATCTCCCGTATGGACTTGGATGTCCCAATCTGTAATTTGGCGCTCTAACACTGTTGCGATTTGCTCACATGCGTGGTCGAGATTTTCCCTGGAATCTCCCCAGAGTGCAATTGTTGTTTTATCCTGAGCACTTGCATTTTCGGCAGCAAACAGAATAAAAATGAAAAACACAGAAAGTCGGAAACGGTTCATGACATATTCCTTCATTGGCAAAATGAGATTATACATAAACGGCGATGCAAATTGTTCGTTGCACCGCCGTTTTATCTTATGGGCTGAACAAGGGAATTGTTCATGCTTGTTCTTGCTACTTCAGCATCACCATACGGTTAACGCTGGTCATTGCACCGGCTTCCAGTTTATAAAAATAGACTCCCGATGCAAAGTTTGTTCCATTAAATTGTGTGCTATGCGCTCCCGCTGCTTCCACTTCGTTGACAAGCGTCCGTACCAACTGCCCAAGCATATTGTACACTTTAAGTGTCACCTGTCCATCATGCGGAAGAACATACTGGATAGTCGTCGTCGGATTGAAAGGATTTGGATAATTCTGTTTCAGTGCGAATTCGATCGGAGTGCTTGAGGACGTTTTGCTTACAGCGGTCGTCGATCCGCCCAAGGCGCCGACATCTGAAGCGCCGGGAAGCTGTCCCGTGAAAACCGGGTTTGTCCAGCTCGAAGGCGGCGTGTACCCCAAACCGATATACTGAGTAATGAGATGATAATCGTTCGTACTGTCCATAGTCGTAAAATCATTCGCAAACCATGGATGATAGCTGACAAATGGAGATCCCGTAAGATGTGCTGTCATATATTTATCGTTCGCTTGTGCACGGGTGATATCGTCGCCGAGACCGTCGTTTGTATAGAAAACGGACATCTGGTTTGTGCTGTCGACGGAACTGAAAAAGAAATTGTTATCATAATGTATGTTTATTGTATCCGTCAACGCTGTGATATCCATATCGCCAAGGTTGTCGCCAAAAATATTATTATATATCTCTGCACGAGCGCCTTTATCGACGAGAATACCGTAGCCGGGCTCTCCAGTTCGGCGCCATCCGCTCGCTACGCATGTATTATTATGAACACACACATTCGTAAATCGAGTCGTAGAACTTGAATTAATTTTTATTGCGCTTCCACCGGCTGCCCAGATGATATTGTACGCAATTTCTCCGCATGCGCCGCTCTTAATATTGAGGTTGTCGCCATCCGGTGCTCCGCAATATTTACAGATGTTTCGCAGAATGCTGAAGTTGCCGCCATGGACTCCGATTGCGTCGTCGACGGTACCATTGATTAAATTGTCCGTAAATGTTATTTGCTGCAGGTTTTGATAATCCGACGTCACATCCACCGTTCTATAGGCATGTCCGGTATAATCGACACCGCCAGCACAATAAATTTTTGTAAATTTCATACTGAATATTCCGCAAGAATCTGCGACAATACCACCCCACTGTCCGGGTCCAAGATGTCTCAGTGAATCAGGCACGGTAATGACGATGGGATTAGAAGAAGTACCGTCAAAATAGAAATGTCCATACGCAAACATCGCTCCAAACGGGCTTGCCATAATGATCGTATCGCCGGCGCTCACATGAAGCGAATCGCCCGGGTTAACAACAATAGAATCTGTGATGACATAGGTTTTATTAGGAAGCGTTGTTCCGTGAATGGTCCCGGAAAGCGGTCCCGATGTGATCGTTTGTGCATGCATGACGGCATGGCATGTTATCAAAACTACGATAAGAAGCGTATTGACACACACTCTCACCGCAGTTCGTTGTTTCGGATTCAAATGGTTTAGTAAAGCACGCATAAAACACTCCTTTAGTAATTTATGTTGGATTATGATGTTGGGTTATAAGCGATAACTAATTCCAATAGTGCCCCGAAGTTTATTCGTATCCTGCTGAACAAAGAGAGTAGGATGTACCATCATTGTACCTGTCGGGACTTCTTCCACAACTTTAGAATTCAATAAGTTCGAAAGTTTTACTGAAACCTTAAGCCCGGGAAGAATTTCTTGGTCTGCTGCAAAATCCATATCACCGACAGCATCTTCATAAATATCATGGCCATCTTCACTATTTACGGCGCTGAGCCGTCTGCCGGTGTAATTATAAGAGACGCGTATATCAGTGCCCCATCGTGAATTATCGTATAAAAGGGTAGCATTCGCCAACACAGGAGATTGAGATTGGAGCGGACGTGTGCGCTGGAAATAGGTCGTGACATTGTTGCCTTGATTATCGATCGCCACCGAATAGACTTCATCAGTAATTCGTGAATAGACATATGTAATATTTTCTGATATGCCAAAATTCCCTAGATGCACGATACTCGATTCTTCGAGGCCATAAACGTCAGCCGGATTGCCGTTACCTTTTGATCTGGTTGTCGTTATAGCGCCGGAAACTTCATCTTCAATCGGATCGGTGATTCGTTTCGCATAAGCGCCGATAGAGATTTGATTCGTGGTCGAAGTGACATACTCGTATTGCAAGTCGACATTTGTCGCATGTGCAGGTTTTAAATTCGGATTACCCTGAGTTGTGTTGACATCTCCCTTGTCTTGAGCAGGAACAAGATCAAAATAACTCGGACGACTCATGGTACCCGAAACGGAAAGCCGAAGAATATTTTCAGGATCAATGGCATAACGTATGTGAATGCTCGGCAGCAAGTCGATGAATTTCACTGTATCGCTCGTCGGTCCTATAATTGGGCCTTGTTGTATAGGAGCTGCAGTCCAATATTGATCGGTTGCCTGTTCCCATCGCACTCCGGTAAGGATCTGAATTGAATTTGTATTTAATGCATATTCGACATATCCCGACCACAGCCCTTCATGTGCTTTATAGTTCTGGTAGCCGAAAACGGCGGTTCCATAATATCCAAAAGGTGTAACCTGCATACTATCGAGTTCTGTAAATGTTTGCGTGCTTCCATTTTTTTGAATAGATGCGTTCAATTGATAATCGTTCTGGAAATTCACGCGCTTCAGCTCTATATAACTTGCACCAGACTGAATCGTATGCATTCCATCTTCCGTAAGTTTCCATGAAAGATCCGCTTTCCCGAGATATTGCTCGTCATCATTTTTTCGCCATGAATGATAAATATTGCCAAATCCGAATGTAGTAGGCGGATTTCCATATTTATCATATTTTCCCAGCAATGTATAGTCGGCATCATCCGGGCGATCCTGAATTGCGTCCGAGTAATTTGCCGTCCACCGGAGAGAGACCGGCTGCGATGTAAAATGTTCTCCGGATAACGTGTAATTTGTTACGGTTTGTTTTCGGAGAGCCGATTCATTCGTATAGGTAAAAGGCGATCCTCCCTTTGAGCCGAACACCGTTGCCGAAAGGCCATGCATAGTCAAATCTTCAACCTGATTGAGGTAAATGAATGTCGCCGATAATTGTTGATCGACAGCCATAATAAAATCGGCTTTGATCGTAGCCCCGCTCCGCACTTTATGCGATCCATAAGTTCGATCATCCCTTGTTGCATCATATGGTGCATAATTATTATTAACGTTTTCATCAAGCGTATAGACCTCAGTTTGTGATACGCTATAAGTACCTTGATAACTTCCGGCAGCAATAATACCCAGTTGCTTATCAAAGAACCTGTTGCCGATGACAAGCGAATATAAGCCGTCCGGCGGCGCAGTCCGATTTGTAAATATGAGATTCTTGATTGTGAAATCAGACGCACTCGTTTTATAGATCGGCCCTAATAAAGTGGTCGGATCCGCGTCGCTTGCTCTGCCATGGAGACGTTCTGGATCGAGTTCGGGAACTGTACTGGGATCGAACGTAGAAATAGTGTTATGTATGAGTGACGAACTGTATCCAGCAGCAGCGCTCATATTGAAAACAAAAGATTCAGGTGCGCTGCGAAAAATAAGATCCGTGGTTCCACCGATTGCATCGCCGGGAAGATCTGGCGTCAATGATTTCGTTACATCGATCCGTTCGAATAATGCCGATGGAAAAATATCAAGGGGAATAAACCTGTCTTTCGATTCAGGACTTGGAATTTTTATTCCATCAATCAATGTGTTATTATACTGCTGCTCCAATCCGCGCATAATAACATAGCGCCCTTCTCCGTTGTTCTTTATAAGCGACAATCCGGATATTCTCTGGAGTACTTCGGCTGCCGTCCTGTCTGTGGAACGTTCGATGGTCTGGGCGGTAACAACATTAACAATGTTATTTGCATTAAATTCGCTTCTGACGCCGGAAGCTTCAAGCTCCCGGTTTGCCCGACCCTGAACGACAATTTCTGCCATATCCACAGGTTTTTCTTCAAGATATATATCTTCAACAACACTCGCGGTATCGGAATCAATCTTTATGTGATCGATCTCTATTTTTTTATAGCCCATTAAGCCAACATGGAGTGAATATTCGCCATTCGGGACATGTTCGATCTTGAAAACTCCGAATTGATCGCTTACCGCACCTAACACTGTTTTTTTGAGCATGAGGTTTGCCCCAATCAGAACTTCATTTGATCCTTTGGCGTGAACGGTGCCGCGAATCGAGCCGGCATAGATTGTACTGATGCAGAAAACGGCAAAAAGCAATGGCGCAGTGGTTCGAATATAACTTTGCAGGTGCATGAAGGTATGGATTGAGTCAGAGCGATTTTTCATCCGGAAATGACTCCCGGATTTTTGACTAATCAATGGGCTGCGATTGAATCGCACAAATGTATTTGCAAAAATCTTTCGAAACAATGTTGTGCGACTCTTGTATAATAATTCTATAAAATATAGATGATCAAGTTAATTATGACATCAATATACTGAAGCAGTGTTATGCGGAGATTATCGGATCATTAATAAATATGGTTTTAAATTCTCGTGTGAATATCAATTCTGTAATATGAGTGCCATCTGCGCAATGTGTCCACTCACAATCGGCAAATGATTGAATTCGTCTTGGCGATTGCGCTCACGCGCAGCTTCAAAACGATTCTGCCATATCATAATAGAAATTTGCAGCGGATTATTTAAATACACGTGACCATAATCTACAATGATGAAGAAAGGATTCTTCTGCATTCTTTTTTTAAAGCGCAGAAAAAAAACCGGAGGCAATTCCGTTTCACAGTCTACGCATTATTGTCGGCGATTGGTATAGTGCTGTAATGGGAAGAACGGCATCTTGCGCGGCAGATTCCTCGGTTTCATGAATCGGAATAGATCCCCTGGAAGCGGCGGGAAGAGTATTGCTTAAGAATTTTGCAGGAACATCGGTTTATGATTTAAAAGCGTATCACTCTAATCGGGGATCCAACCTCTACTGAATGGATTGGACGAAACGCTGTCTTAATTGCTCGTGTTCCCATTGTGAAAATCGTTCGCAAAGAGAAAGGAAAAGCTCGTGCCGTTCCTTTTCAAACCGCTGGATCAAATCTCGGAGACCGGCCGTCGGCATCTTCAGCGATCTTTCTTTAATGCCTCCGTTAAAATGACGAACTTGCCTAACATGCTGTCTCAGAACAGGCAGGTTTATATCGAGGTCATGAATACGCCCCAAAATACCTAAGATCTGTTTGATGGAATCAAGGAAGCCCGCAAATTGTGAACCATATGCCGGTATATACATCTCCATGGCATAGCGCACACGCTTCCCCCGCAAACGCAGAGCATGAAGGGGTTCCTGTTGGCGTTCGTTTAAAATTACAGGATTGACTTTTTCCAAAAAGGAATCTAAGAGTGGCGGAAGAATCTCCCGGCCGCTGCTGCGAAGAGTTGCTCTATTCCCTAAATATGTGATTCGATTTTTCATCGTAAGGATCCCCAAATGAATTCTTCGAATCGCAGTTTAAAACCATTGCTCATGAGTTTTCGAATTTCTGCTTTCATGGCCTTGCGTTGAACTTCACGCAGGATTTGCTGCTGAGCAATAAGCCACTGCAGAGCAACTTTGTCTTTTTCTGGAAATTCCTTGGCAAGTTCTTTCAATTCCGCCTGAAAAACATCTATTTCCCGCACAAGCCCAAATGCATTGATGAGTTTTTCTATCTCCTCTATTAAGCGGCCTAACGATTTCTTCGGGAAGAATGCTCGGTGAATTTTTAATGTAGCTCTAAGACGGCGAGCACAAACTCGCATATCGTGGAGTGCCTCCGGATCGGTTCCCCTGATAGTCTCGGACTCATAGGAAAGCATTTCCTGCAACCACCCAAGAAGCGTCCTTCGCAAGGACATTTTGAGCGGTTCGTCAGGATCAAGATCGACAATTTGCCAGGGTTTAGCCATAGCTATAGTCAGATTGAATTCTTTGTTGGCAGGTTATCATTTTTTGTGATTCATTGAGAATATATCGGCCAATGTGTCCCTCGCCGCTTTCTGTCTTATGCCTTAGCCGTAGTTTTCGGATAACTTAACTTTGCAAATTACACATTTAAGATTCACTCTCGCAATGATAACGAATGAGATCTGGCTATGGTTTATTTGAAATTATTAAAAACTTTGTTGCACATTCTGAACAGACTCCGTGCGTAAACTGAGCATGTGAATGGTCGTTCAAATGAGGCTTCAAAAGAAACCCAATTCCCTTTTTCATCGCGAATTCTCTTGCACCATGAACATATTGGAATAAAACCGCTTAATATTCTTAATAGAGAATAGTGCTTTTTTAATGCGTAATATGTGAAAAACATCGATAGAAACGTTGTGAAAACAATTGTTAAAAAATGAGATTCCCAGATAGTTATATTTGCATGAATAAGTTGTTTTAATACTTCAAAACTCGTCATAATAAGCGCAGTAGATGCACCTGTAAAAAATAAAAGCTTAGTTAATAATGTATTGTTGTGATGCATCATTTTATACTCCGCCGATGTATTGCCAAAACGGATTGCTTTGCATGCTTTACGTTAATGATTTTATCTGTATTGGTCAAGGAAAGTTTTTATAAAATCAGTGATACCATGATAAACTTACCACGATGCTGTCCTTAGTTGGTTTCATTCAGTCCAGTGCTCGATCAAGATGCAAGCATTCTTTAAACATGAAAACCACTCATAAGGGGTATAAAAAAATATAACCATCTTTAGAAATTGATTCGACAATAGGAAATAATCAAGATTACAAAAAAATCTTAACCCATTCTTAATATTAGAAACATTGGATGCGCGGCGTAAATTTAATATCTTCTTTTATTATGGAACGCTTCCGATTATGTTTTTTCAGTTGTGTTTTCGCACTCTCTATACCTTATGCCTTATCGCAATCGGCAGATGATTATATCCGTCGCGGCGATAGTGCGTACGCTCTATGTTTGAACGATTCTGCCAAAGCAGAATATGAACAGGCATACAAACTTGAACCGGATTCATATGCAGTTTTAAAACGCATGGCGACGGTTTACAATGATGAAGGAAGGGCGCTTCTGCATTCTTCCGACAGTGCAGAGCAAAGATACCGGACGGCCATTCCGTTCGCCCGGGAACTTGTTGCGCGCTACCCGGAAAGGGCCGAATCGCATTTTTGTTATGCCCTGTGTCTGGGGAGTTTGATTCCGTTCCAGAGTGTTCGGCAAAAAATTGCCGGCAGCAAAGAAGTTCTGTTCCATCTCAATGAGACACTGCGCTTGGATTCCTCAATGGTTCTTGCCTATGTTCTTCTCGGAGTCTTTTGGAGGGAGGCAGCGTCGCTCTCATGGTTCGAGAAAGCATTTGTCCGGATCGTCTATGGTGAATCTTTCGACAAAACAATTCAAGATTCGGAAAATATTCTACTGCGAGCGAAAGAGTTGGACCCGAGGTGTTCCTACGTCTATTATGAATTATACTGGACATACAAATCGATGGGGAAAAAAGAATTAGCCATGCAAAATCTATCGGCTCTTCTTGCTTTTTCGCCGGTCAACCTTCGTGAAAAAATACAACAGAAAGAAGCACGTAATGAGTGGGCAACTCTTGTTACAAAGAATTAAAAAAATGATTTTTTTTCTTGACAAATGAAGAAACTCTTCTTAGCTTTGTTCTACCCACGCCTACCGTTTGGTAGTGGCGGTAGGCTAAATCCCCCGAAGCCCGCGGTTTTCCCCTGGCCGCGGGCTTTTTTAAAGCCCGATTTTCCTCGAAAATCTTTAAATCCAATATTCTTCTCGAATTTCATCATTCTTTTCTATTATATTTCATATATATAAAGAAAAGCTGTAACTGTTCAGCGTAAAAATATTATTCATAAATATAGAGTTAGGACTTGTACTTTTAGAAATCACTTCATATCTTGTGTGTATGGAAAAGATGAATTACACACGAGAGAACATTTTGCATTTGTGCCGAACGCAACCCGAAGTGGCAACAGATCTGATTATGATGTTGCTTGAACGAGTTGACAAATTAGAGGCACGAGTTCAGGAACTGGAAAGCATTCTTCGGCAAGACAGTCAGAACAGCCATAAACCCCCATCAAGCGATGGGTACCGACGTCATATACACAATGGTTCTCCGGAAAAGAAGAAGCAATCCAGAGGCGGTCAACAGGGACATGAAGGAACAACATTGAGGAAGTCCACGAAAGCTGATCATGTCGTTGTGCATGCAGCCAAGAGTTGCCATCACTGCGGTTCGTCGTTGAAACAACTTCCGGTGAAAGGTTATGAAGAACGACAAGTGTTTGATCTGCCGAGCGTGAAACTTGAAGTAACCGAACACCGAGCAGAAGTCAAGCATTGTCCCTGTTGCAACAAAGAGGTCGTCGCGATGTTCCCTGAAAAGATCACCAAAGCCGTACAATACGGAAGCGTCATTAAAGCTCTGGCTGTATATATGATGCAACATCAATTGTTGCCCTTTGAGAGAACAGCAGAATGCCTGAGCGACATGTTTGGATGTCATATCTCGAAAGGGACACTCAAGAACTGGAGAACGGAAGCTTATACAGGTCTTGTTGATGCCGAAAGACAGATTAAAGAACAATTGCAAGAGGCATCTGTCGTACATGCTGATGAAACCGGTATATTTTGCGAGAACTTGTTACAGTGGGTTCATCTTGCTTCTACCGAAGACTATACGCATTACGGTATTGACAAGAAGCGTGGAAAAGAAGCGATGGACGCCATCGGCATTATTCCGAAGGTTCAAGGAATACTTGTTCACGATTTCTGGGAATCCTACGGTCGCTATGAGCATCTGCGACATGCCTATTGTAACGCACATATTGTACGTGAATTACGGGCAGTTTATGAGCTCAATCATCAGAAATGGGCACAAGAGTTGATCGATCTGTTATTCCGGATCAAGAAGAAAATAGGTACAAGTCATATGTCAAAGAACGTTTTGAGGCGATCACTCAAGTGCTATGACAGCCTTATTCGCCGTGGTTTACGGACGAATCGTCGAGTCTGTGGTGCGCCGCATCAACGCGGTAAAAAGCTTTAAATTTATTTATTCGAAAATTATTATGTCAAAAAAAATATTAGTTGTCGATGACGAAGCCGACATCGTGCGCCTTTTAAAATACAATCTCGAAAAAGAAGGGTTCGATGTTATCGCGGCGCAGGACGGGAAAGCGGCGATTGAAAAAGCACAGGCACGCCCGGACTTGATCGTCCTGGATGTCATGATGCCGCAGATGGACGGCTGGGAAGTTATCCGCGAACTGAAAAAGAAAAAAGAAACCGCAAATATTCCCGTGCTTTTTCTGACTGCAAAGGAATCGGAAATCGACGAGGTGCTCGGACTCGAACTCGGTGCGGATGACTATATTATTAAACCGATCAGTCCCCGTAAGCTTGTAGCACGCATCAAAGCGACATTGCGGCGGAACGACGCTTCGGCAGCGTCGGCTGATCTCCAGGATATTTTGCACCTGCCGCATATTGTTATCAATATTCCGAATTATTCCGTTAAGGTCGATAAGCAGGAAGTCTTTTTCCCGAAAAAGGAATTTGAAGTACTCTCTCTGCTTGCACGGCGGCGGGGCCGGGTCGTGACGCGTGAAGAACTTCTCGATTCGGTATGGGGAAAAGGAGTCTATGTCGTGGACCGCACGATCGATGTTCATATAAGAAAAATTCGAGAGAAACTTGACCGCCATGCGGATATGATTGAAACGGTCAAAGGCGTCGGTTATCGAATTAAGGGAGACGAATGAAGCACATTCGGACAAAATTAAACGCAACATATATTGGTCTGACGGTTCTTGTGCTGCTTGCCGCCGGTCTTATCATTGACGTTGAGATCGATGCATACTTTCACCGTCAGCTTGCTGCCGATCTTGAACGCCGAGCCGATTTGGTCCTTGATGCCGTTAAGCAGGACTCTGGAAATTCCAATGAGCGTATAAAGAGACTTGCGCGATTGGCAGGAGCGCGCGTTACGCTGATAGCAGAAGACGGCAGGGTTATACTGGATTCTGAAGTTCCGGAGGAAAAAATTTTTGCTGTTGAAAATCATCTGAACCGCCCCGAAATTCAAAAGGCGCTTCATGCCGGCGGCGGCACGGATATACGCCGGAGCGCGACGGTGGGCATAGATTATTTTTATATGGCTAAAAGCATTGAACATCATGGAAACGCTCTTGAAAAATTTGCGTTCATTCGTCTGTGTGTGCCGCTCACCGAAGTACAGGCAGTCTCGCACGGCATCCGCCTGAATATCGTATTCGCCGGAATTTTCGTTCTTCTGCTTGTCGTCATCGTCAGTTCGTTTGTATCGCACCGCATCACAAGTCCGCTGGTTCATATTGCGGAAGCCGCTGGTGCAATCCGCCGCGGAGATCTCGATACACGCATCGATATTTCTTCTACCGATGAAATCGGACAGGTCGCTCACGCTGTGAACGACATGGTCGACCGTTTGAAAACGGATATCGGCCAGCTCCGCAAACTGGAAAAGGTCCGCAGTCAGTTCCTGGGAAACGTTTCACATGAACTCCGCACGCCGATTTTTGCCCTGCAGGGTTTTCTGGAAACGCTGCTTGACGGCGCGATTGATGATCCGAATGTCAGCCGGGATTTTTTGGAAAAAGCGTATTCGAACGCAATGCGCCTGAACGCACTGCTGAATGATCTCATCGATATTTCCCGCATCGAATCGGGCGAAATGAAAATGAGTTTTCGTTATTTCGATGTAAGAGAATTTATAGAGTCTGTTATTGCAGATATGGAGTCGGTAGCGTCGGCAAAGGCGATTACATTGAAGGCGCAATACGGGACCGAATTGTCGCTGCAGGTTATGGGGGACCGGGAGCGTCTTGTTCAGGCGCTCACGAACCTGATCGATAATGCCGTTAAGTACACGCAAAACGGGGGAACGGTAACCGTGCAAACCAGAATGGAAGGCGAAAATGTCTGGGTCGATGTTGCCGATACGGGAATCGGAATTTTACCTGAGCATTTGATCCCGTATCTTCGAACGGTTTTACCGCGTGGACAAAGAACGTTCGCGCGAAGCGGGAGGAACCGGCCTGGGTCTTGCCATTGTCAAGCATATCATCGAAGCGCACGGCGGCAAGGTCGAAGTCCGGAGCGAAGCCGGCAAAGGCAGCGTGTTTTCATTTCCGGTGAAAACATAGGAAATGGTAAATAGTAAATATGATATACGTCTTTTTAAATTATCGGTAATCAGATAGGCAAGTTATTTTCCTTTGTTCTTTTTTCATCTTTGACTACATCTGATGCTTTTCATACGGGCTCATTTACACAAACCTCTTTCTTTTTACTTATCAATGATTTTGCGCAAAAATAGAATTATCAGAGAAAGCCAGAGGTTTCAATTGGCGCAATTGACTGTAGGCAGTCATAAGAGCCTGCATATAGATACCAAGTTTCAAAGCTGTTAATCCCCCCCCTGCATCCCGGTTGCAATCACCTGGAACCAGAACACTTTATTCATGGTATCTCATTCAAATTGCTGAAATTCAGACCACAATCTGAAAGCAATCATTGCCTTTTATTTGCAATGAAATGAAATAATAATACAAATATAGTGTGATATTGTTACTTAATAATAGTCGTAACTATTGACTTCATAGCCATTTTATACCATAATAATGGTTGTTGATAAATATTTATGAGGATTATTTTGACTAAAATTCATAAACCCAAACGTATACGTCTCAACGGCGTGAAACAAGTAAATCGGCATGCTGCATTGAGTGATGCGGCCGCTACCCAACAACCAGAACACAACCAAGAAGTGAACGTTGGGCGTGCTTTGCGTGCATTATGCGTTCAACGCGGCCTGTCCATCAGGGTGTTAGCTGAAAAAAGCGGATTAGCGGTAAATACGCTAAGTCTCATTCAAAACAACAAAACGTCGCCCAGCGTATCGACATTGCAGCAATTGGCGTCCGCCTTGGAGTATACCCATTACTACATTTTTCGAAAATGGTTCACCTAAAAGCCGGGTGGTATACATAAAAGCAAATCAACGGCTTGGAGTAGCATTTGCTCATGGCACACTGGAAGATTTAGGTGGCGGATTACCGGATCGCACTATTGGACCGTTTGTGGTTACCATGAAACCGAATGCGAATAGTGGAGCACATCCGATTGTCCACACGGGGCATGACTTCATATTTTGCCTTGAAGGAAGGATTGTATACATGATAGAAGATCGTACCTACTTATTGGAGCCAGGTGATAGTCTGCTGTTTGAATCGCATTTGCCGCATCGTTGGCAAAACGTAGAAGCGGTGCCTGCCCTGTACAATAATGGTGCTCTGCCCTTTGGATTCTCGTGACAATCCTGCCCGACATCATTTTTTACCGGAAGTGCTTCAAAAACTATGAATGGAAAAAATTAATTAAACCTCTAAATTTCTGAATCAAATTGAAAATTTGTAATACGAAGGAGAATATTTTTATGGCTACTATTGATTTAACCGCCATCCAACCTGCCAAGACAGCTGATGCCCGTGCGATGGCTTGCCCCGGTCCCTTGCTGGAAGCTAAAAAAAGTATTGGGACGGTTAAGGTTGGCGAAGTGCTGGAAATATGGTCAGGCGACCCGGGCACAAAAAAAGACATGCCAATGTGGTGCGCAAAAGTGGGACATGAATTTCTTGGTATCGTTACTGCCGATGGATATGATCGGCTTTTCATTCGGCGCAAGAAGTAGAAATGTATTCTGTATGTTTGTTGTTGCTTTACTCTTTACGGCAACGCTTGAGAAAAAAGAGTTTCTATGATCGTAAAGGAAAAAACTAAAGAACATAAAAATCTTGATCCTCGCAACCTTGTCAGGAGGTTATCGAGGAGCAGATGGTGCTGGACAGTCTCATTTAGAGTATCCTCCCAATAATTACATCTTGCCGGTGAGGACAGCCGCCATGTTCCCGCCAGAGTTTTATTTGAATGCTTTCCGAAAAGGCATTGATTGGATCATTGTGATGTATAGCGGTACAGACAGCCCCTTATAAGGGAGAGTCGGAAAGAACTGCCGAAATTATTAATAAGACATACGGTTTAATGAAAGAACATGGTCTCGATACAAGGCGGCTGCGGCTTGCAGCAATCTGCACCGTATGTGTGCGTCCCTTTCTCAATGAGATCCAAAAGATGAACACTCTGCTGGAGGAAAATCGGACCGGTAATACACGGTCAATCCACATCAGGTATTGTAAATGTACAAGCCATAGGTCAGGAACAAGGAGCGTCACATGGCATTTGATATACTTCATGTGGATACGCTTGTTATTGGAGGTGGTATTGCCGGAATGCAATCCGCTCTGGATTTAGCAGATCAGGGTTACCGTGTAGCTCTTGTAGAAAAGAACCCAAGTATCGGCGGGAAGATGATCGGGCTCAGCAAAGTTTTTCCTACGCTAGACTGTTGCAGCTGTATCACCACTCCAAAAATGTCGGCTGTTGCTCACCACGAGAACATTGAATTGTTGACCTATACCGAGGTGCAGACAGTATCTCGCAATGAGAATGGCTTCGCTGTTCAAGTTTTGAAGAAACCCCTTTATGTCAAAGAAGAAGATTGCACCGGTTGCCGGTCGTGTGAACTGGTCTGTTCGTTTGACGTGTCGGATAATGCGAATGAATTTGGCCTGTACGGCTCATCGAGTAATCTACGTCCCCTTTACAACCGCGGTGCCACAGAAAGCTATGATTGATATTGATTATTGCGTTTTTTGTGGTAAGTGCATCCAAGAGTGTCCGTCTGACGCGATTGATTTCAATCAGAAACCGAAGAATATAGAGATTGAGACAAAAACTATTATTATGGCGACCGGATATGAAGTCACACCGTATAATGCTAAGAAGCGGTACGGTGCCGGGAAATTTCGTAATGTCATCGATGGATTAATGATGGAGCGCTTGCTTGCACCAACAGGTCCCTATGGGCGTGTCCTGCGTCCATCGGATGGTAAACAGCCATCTTCGATTGCTTATGTGCAATGTGCAGGGTCACGTGATCAGACTCTGAATGTGTCCTATTGCTCACGGGTTTGTTGTATGTATGCAATCAAACAAGCAATGCTCTCGTATGCTGCCCGTGGCCTGATATCACCATCTATTATATGGACATCCTTGTACCTTCGGTAAGGGCTATGAGCAATTTTACCAGAGTGCGAAAGCAATGGGGATCGAATTTATTAAAGGTAAGGTTGCTCGCATCACCGAAGATGTAAATCAAACTCCTGTAGTGCGTGTCGAATTGATTGATGAGAACTCCAAAGTGGTAGAACGAAAACATGACATAGTTGTTCTCTCGGTTGGTATGTTGCCTGGTTGGAATCCTGAATCTGTATTGGAGTATCGACAGCCGAGGACGGATTCGTTCATATCCCCAATTAGATATTGCCCCCACAGTAACGGCGCAGGATGGAATCTTTGCAACTGGTACGGCAATCGGTCCGATGGACATTGTAGACAGTATTGTAACAGCGAGTGCAGCGGCCGCAGAAGCCGCGGCATATATACAATCGCACAATGGTTGCGAGGCGGCTGTGATTGAGGATGCGAGGAATGTAATCCATGGCTGAAGAATTGAAAAATAATGAACTTGCTCACTTTAGCCGACCACCTGTGCATCCCATGACAGAAGAACCCCGAGTTGGTGTCTATATTTGCAATTGTGGTGGCAACATCAGCAGCGGGACACAGTCCAGTGTGAACAAGTGGCGAATGTTCTTGGAAAACTTCCCAATGTTACCGTTGCACGTCACTACCAATTTATGTGTGCTCTGATCCTGGTCAAAAATTGATAACCGACGATATTAAAGCACATGGTGTTAACCGAGTTGTAGTGGGAGCTTGTTCTCTCTTTTTGCATGAGCAAACCTTTCAAAAGACGGTCGAGCGTGCAGGATTGAATCCTTACCTGTATACTCACATTGGTCTGCGTGAACAAGATAGTTGGGTACTACATGAATGTCCACGGGAGGCGACCAAAAAGCTATCCCGCATGATGTCAGCAGGAATTGCTAAGGCGCGCTTGATGAGACCACTTGAAACCGTGCATCTCGATGCGACCAAACATGTCCTCGTGATTGGCGGTGGTATAGCTGGACTTCGTTCAGCATTGTCCATTGCTCGCCGCGATTTAAAAGTTACTTTGATTGAAAAGGACGGTTCATTGGGAGGACATGTAGCACAATGGGATCATGTCTTTCCAACAAATGAAGATGCTCGCGAACTCCTACAGAGTCTTATTGACAAAGTGCGGACTGATCCCAATATAACAATCTACACAGGAACTGAAGTAGTTTCTGCTAAAGGATATGTGGGAAATTTGAAATCCATATTCGTCAACAACAGAAAAATGAAAATGAGCATCCGATTGATATTCGGTCTTAAGATAGGCGCTGTGGTTATAGCAACTGGTTTCCAACCATACGAACCATCCCAAGGCGAACTGGGATACAGAGAATTTCCTGAAAGAATAACTCTTCCACAGTTGGAACAACTACTTTCAAACGATGGTGCTATAAAAAATGAACTGAAATGGAATGGACATACTGTTCGCAGTATGGCAATGATCCACTGTGTGGGCAGCCGCCAAATTGAAGGTGTACACACGCCTCAGCCGGATGGCAAAGTGAATGATTATTGTTCGAGAGTGTGTTGCACAGCCACGCTTAGTACAGCTAACCGGATTCGTGAACGATTTCCAAACATCAACATTTATGATGTCTATCAGGACATACGCCAAAGCCCGTGGGCATGAAGATTACTATACGAAGGCATCGAAAAATCAAGTGACCTTCTTGCGATATGTTGGCGAAGAAGTTCCGGAAGTAGTGAAAGCCGAAAAAGGAGCTGAACACCCCTTATTAGTAAAAGTAAAAGATCACTTGACATGGGGAGAAGAAATCGAATTACTTGTAGACATGGTTGTACTATCTGTAGGAATGATGCCGAGTCCGGTAAAAGATTTAGTTGATATGCTTAAAGTTGCACCGGGAAATGACCGTTTCTTGCTTTAGTTCATCCCAAGCTGCGGCCAGTTGAAACAGCTGTGGCAGGTGTGGTGTTGGCCTGAACGGCACAAGGTCCAATGAATATTCAGGAAAGTTGCGCCGCGGCCGAAGCTGCAGCGACAAAAATCTCTATCTTGCTTTACCGGGAAAAGTTGATCTTGAACCCTATATTGCCAGAGTTGATCCCGAGCGCTGCAAGGGTACGGAGAATGTGCACGTGTATGTCCGCAAGAAAGTACCATCCATCTGGAAACTTTCAACAAGAACGGAAAAACATATCAGCGGGCAGCCGTTACTGCTGCAAATTGTAATGGATGCGGTGTATGCGTGAGTGCTTGTCCGAACCAGGCAATTGATGTGCAAGGCTGGCAATTAGCTGAGTTCAATGCCATGGTAGAAGCGATCACGACAGAAATTCCCAAGTTAGAAAACGCTTTATGAACTTAAAGAGCAAGAAGAAACCAGAAAGCAGACACAGAAAAATGCTGGGCGAACTCCGCCAGCATCACAGCGTTCAGGTAAAGAAAGCTCAGGAGTTGTTGAAGGAACAACAGACTATTCGCAGGTCGTTACAGCGTGCTCTCCAACAAGCGCCGCATTCGATTCCTCAATTATCAGCAACAACAAACTTAGCAACGCATATTGTTTTGTGGCATATCGCTGCAATGAAAAAATATGGCATCATCGAAGAAGCGGGAATGGATGAATCGGGCGAATATTATCTGTATCGTCTGGTGAAGGAGGCGAAAGCATGAGTCATCGCGCTGATCCTCGCTTTCTTTTTGAGCTAAAAAGATGGGACGGTAAATATCGAATCCTGTTTCAATTGTGGCAACTGTACTGCTGTATGTCCGCTTTCTCAGATGCAATAAGAAAACTTTCCGGCGCCGGATGATTCGCTATACGCAAATCGGCATGAAAGAAAAATTGCTTAGCTGCAAAGAACTCTGGATGTGTTATCACTGCGGCGAATTCTACTGCGACTTGTCCGCGCCAAGCTGATCCCGGTGAATTTATGGCGGCAACTCGACGGTATGCAATTGCTCAGTATGATCGTTTTGGAATCGCTAAACTTCTTTACACATCCTCGACCTTTTCTCTTCTGATACTTATTGTGCTTGCTGCTGTATTGGGATTATATATATATTCCTTCCACGGCCCGATGCCGAAGGATGCTCTTCGCCTTTTTGAGTTTATCCCTTCAGCTATGATCCACGATGTTGGTGTGATTGCCGGAATTATCAATGCCCTTGTTGCACTTTTGGGAATGGTAAATATGATCATACATATCAGCAAAGATAAAAAGTTTCCGAAGGATACCCGACTCAATTGGTTGGAATCGATGTGGAAGACAATCGGAGTTGAATAACTGGACAAGATCGCTATCGCAAGGACTGCGAAGCGTATTCACAAGAGCAGCATTGGTATAAACAAAAGTGGTTCATTCATGCTTCGATACTGTGGGGTTTTCTCGGACTGTTTCTCGCAACTGCGTTAGATTATGTTTTGGAATTACTTGAGGTCAAGCCGATTGGAACATGGGTACCAATCTGGTATCCGGTCCGATTGTTGGGTACACTCGCATCACTTTTATTAATGTATGGCGTTTCAGCTGCAATCTTCAGGCGGTGGAGAAAAACCGATGAAACATCTGCACATTCAACCCCATCGGATTGGGCTTTCTTAAATCCTCCTGTGGCTGGCAGGAATGACCGGCTTCGCGTTGGAAGCAACCATTTATTTGCCTCAGCCTCACGCCTGGAGTTACTGGATGCTATTGGCGCGTCTCATTGTTGTAGGAGAATTATTTATCCTGTTACCTTTTTCTAAATTTGCACATGCGATCTATCGGACGGCAGCTGGTACATCCATGCCCTCAAACCTCTGTCGCAAGAAGAACCTGCGGTCGCAGAGAATCAAGAATAAGAAATTCGTGTTGGAAGGTATTCAACATATAAATAACAAAATCACATAATGCAAGGAGATTACATCATGGCTGAAAAAATGATCGTTGTATGCAACGGCGCAGCGCCAAAAAATATGTTATGCCCGCATTGATTTTTGCTTCATCCGGTATTGCACTTGATTATGAGGTGCACATGTTTTTTTGTCCGGCCAGGTGCTGAAATGCTCGTCAAAGGCGAATTAGAGAAAATTGGCACTCCGAAAGGAATGCCTAATCCCGTGGATCTGTTCAACACGATCCTGGACCAGAAGGGTAAGGTGGTGTTCTGTGAACTGGCAATCGTCAACAAGGACATAGATCCGAAGACTTTACGCGACAGTCGTATCGTTATCGAAAAAATACCGCCGTTCCTGATGGCAGCGGAAGGCGCAAAGATGACATTTGTTTTTTAATTATCCTGCAGAGAGAGACGAGTATTTCTTTCTTCAATCTGTCTCTTGTTTTTACAAATGTGCCATGCAATACACTACTCTTGGACTGGCTATTAATAAGAAAAGGAAAGGAATATGATACACGAATTTAGGAAAACCGTTTTCTTCGGAATGATTCTTCTTCCATGTATAGCTCTATCATTGTTCGGTCAAGTCAACAGAAAGACAAAGTTCGAGATGGCGTATTTGTGCATATCTCAGATGGCGTCGATAGCCCTCATCGCGTGAATGGCGTTGAAGATGGCTGTAACAATGGCCGAGGACAAAAAAGACGTTCTTGTGTATTGCGACATCGAAGCTGTTAAAGGTTCTTGTTACCGGTGCGCAGACTGTCACATTTGAGAAATTTCCTTCTTCACTTGAGCTTTTAAACCGCTTGAAGGAACTCAAAAGGTGATGTGAACTTGCTTGCCCCACCTGTATGAAGATCACGAACATCGAGCCAAAAGATCTTCGCCCCGGTGTCAGTGTCGCACAAAAGGATCTCTTTTTTCCCTTTACAAAAGGAAGAATTTTGTCGCTCGATTACTAAAAGGATATAATTCTATTTTGCGATTCACAAAGACTTGCACAAGAGTTATGCGCGGCAAATGATTCTTTATAAAAAGTCATCGTCAAGAACAAACACAACTTTATTAAAATGACTGAAAGCCATTCACATACTCCAGCAACTGGCAAGCATCTTGTCAT
The DNA here is from genome assembly GCA_963778945.1 of Ignavibacteriota bacterium. Taxonomy (GTDB): domain Bacteria; phylum Bacteroidota; class Ignavibacteria; order UBA10030; family UBA10030; genus Fen-1254. Next base: position 16,077 of record CAVZWL010000016.1, on the reverse strand, counting down.
CGCTATAGTTCTTAATGCTTTTATTTTTATTGTTGAGCTTGTTGGCGGCGTTCTCACTAATAGTCTTGCTCTTATATCCGACTCACTTCATAACCTCAGTGATTTCTTTGCGTTGATATTGAGCTATATTGCTTCAAAAGTCGTTTTATGGAAATCGAATTCGGAAAATCTCAACGGCTATGTGCGGGTTGAAATCTTTGTCGCATTTATCAACGCAATGGCGCTTGTGTTAATTGGCTTGTATCGTCACTTATGAAGGAATACAGCGTTTTGCACATCCTGAGCCGGTCTCGTGGGCGGCTGGATGCTCGTTATTGCCGGTGTTGGTTTTGTAGTAAATACTGCTGCCACTCTTTTATTGAAGTCACATGCACACAACGATCTTAACATGAAAAGTGCATACCTGCATCTTCTTACTGATGCTCGAATTGCTCGCTGGTTGTGGTTGCAGGATTCATTGCATGAAAAGATTGGCGGATCCTTGATCCGCTTGTTTCAATTGCTATCGGATTGTTTATCATCAAAAGCGCGTGGAGTATCGTTGCAGAGACGATTCATATCCTTACAGAAGGAACACCTCGAGGAATTAATTTACATGAAGTTGCCGCGTATATTCAATCATTCCCTGGCGTGGAGAACGTTCATCATCTACACATTTGGGGTTTATCTTCTAGAATGCGGGCATTAAGTGCACACGTCGTTGTGCGAGATCAACTGATTAGTGCCAGTGACAATATCCTCGTTCGCGGCTGGAAAAAGAGTTGGAAAATCAGTTCGGCATAAAGCATCCAACGCTTCAGCTTGAATCTTCTGTTTGTGAAGATCAAGGAGTCGTAGTGGATATTCATCCGTCACAACACAAACCATGATCGGATAGAATATTATTTCGGTTGTTTTTGTTCCCACCAGAACCCTGCATATCCTTGAATCACCTTTTCACCAAGTTTGTTTTGCATAAAAGCAACCGCTTCATCACCAGTGCAGTGGCAGGGAACGATTGTATCGACATTCCATTCCTGCAATGCCTGACAAGTCGCTTCAAGGCGCTGGCGGGTGGCATGGTTAAAGATGAGTCCCTCCGATGATAGCAGAAATCTTTTCATGACCCGCTGATTCGGCGGATATAATTCACAGTATTGATCAATCCCGAATGACAACAGCCGGTAATGATGACGAGTCCCCGATCACTCTCGATCCAAAGAGCCATATCGTCTTCAATCGGATCTGGAAGCATTCCCTCTGGATCGAGGAAAAACGGTACGCCTGTATCTTCAAAGAGATGAATCCGGGGAATGGGACATGATAACCCGATATTGTCATAGATATGTTGTGAATGAGTTATCCGGCAGGATTGCTCTGCAGGCAAACCGAGAATTGCCGTCTTAACTTCTTTGGGCATGGAAATATCTTTAGGCGCTATTTTATTCCGGATGCTGTATCGAGTATGAAACACATTTGAATGGTAATATATCTTGATGGATGCATTCTGATTTAACACATAAGATACACCGCCTGTGTGGTCGTAGTGGCCATGACTTAATATCAACGCATCGGCAGGTGAGAGGTCGCATCCGAGCGCGACAGAGTTGTGAATGAGGGCTTTACCCTGGCCTGTATCAAATAATATTCTATAACCGGACTTCGAGCATAAGAATAACCGTGCTCTTTTATTAAATCGGCTTTTGCCTTATTATCGACAAGAATGTTGATGTGAATGTTATCACTTCCCATGAATGTTCAATCTCGGCAGAAATATTATTCTTTTCCTATCACAGAAAGAATAAAGACTTTTACCTCTAATAGCAATCCACATTGACACCAAGCGTAAGCCGCCGCTTGACTTTGATCTGCAAGTCTGCTATATTTATTATGAGCATATACTCATAATATATTATAAAAAGGAGATATTTCTGTCTCGACCCAAACGATTACGAAGACTTGCCTTTTCGCCTCCAGCTCATCTCTTTTCATCCCGCTGACGGAGAACATTGTCTGATCCAGCGAGAACTCATAGTAATAACGATGGATGAATTTGAAGTTTTGCGTCTTGCAGATTTAGAATGTCATTCTCAAGAAGAAGCCGCGAAAAAAATGGGGATTTCACGCGCCACATTCGGAAGAATCGTCGAATCCGGAAGATCAAAGGTCGCACGGGCGCTTGTTCACGGTTGCCGGTTAGAAATTGCAGGCGGTGCCTTTATGTTTGGCAACGGCAGGCATCTACAATGTCCTCGCTGCAGGCGGCGGCAATCGAGAGAGATAGGCGAAAGGGATCGAGTGGAATGCAGGCGCTGCTGCCAGCCCCTGCAAAACAGTGATGAACCGTTTCAGGATTTAGCGCATCAATCATGAAAATTTCAAAATTAATAATTAAGGAGCAATAAAATGGACTTTAAGAATTCAGCAATTGCAATAGGTACAGATGATGCGATAACTGTGAGTTCACATTTTGGACGCGCCCGGTTTTATGAAGTAATCAACTTCTCTGATGGAAAGGTAACCAAGCGAGAGAGGCGTGAAAAAGCCGGTCACCATTCTTTTGGATCGACAGAAGGTGAGCACATACATCATAGCGATGGGCAGCACCATCATGAAGAACATCAGCAGCGCCATCAAACAATGGTATCGCCTATTTTGGATTGTCAAGCGGTTGTAGTCCGCGGAATGGGGCAAGGCGCCGTTGAGCATCTTCGACAATCCAGTTTGCTCCCTGTTCTTACAGGGCTTCATACGATTGAGGAAGTCATTGAAGCGGTAGCAGCAGGATCACTGGATAGCGATCCCAGCCGCATTCATCAGCATCACGGTTAGAGCTAAAATGGAATTAAACGCTATGAGATGCATTGCCCAATTTATTGCAGGGTATAAACCATGTTTGTTCCTAAACAAGTGTTTTTCAGCTAAAAGGCGTTGGCCGTCATAAAGATTATTTACAGTCATTTGAACTAGCGCTTGCTATGCAGGGGTAGAAAAATGCAACCTCGTAACAGTTTCCAGCATTCTTCCACCAGGGTGTCGCAGGATTTCTGTCTCTGATGGATAAAAAAATATTTCGGCAGGTGAAATTACCTTCGTTGTCATGGCACGCAACGCAACTAACGAACCCAATCGTCTCATTGCATCTTCTATTGGTGCAGCGGTTCCGACGGAAGCAAGTCAATACGGATACATTTCTGAGCATCATCCGGTCGGCGAAACTGACGAATAATGCGGTGAATATGCAGAAGATTTGGCTGCTACTATGTTAGCATCCACTCTCGGCGTAGAGTTTGATTATAACACAGCGTGGGATGAACGAAAAATTGTCAGAACATTTAACGTCACCCAATCTGCTGAAGGTGATAAAGAGGGTAAGTGGACTTCTGTCGTAGCTATGGCGGTTTTACTCCAGTAAATTCAGGAGCGCAGAAAACATGAAAGATGACGACGATGCAGTATTCCATAGCACATGCTTCGCAGGGAGACAGAAATGATTTCGGTTTGCACCTACAATTCAAAGATGATACGGATGGCTGCAGCTGTGACGTTTCGATTCCTCCACATTTTCAAAGCTATAAGGGCGTTGTCCATGGAGGCATTGTTGCCACCTTGCTCGATGCCGCAATGGTACATAGTCTCCGAGGAAAGAGCAATGATGTCCTGCTACCTGTCGGCTTGAGGTTCGATACCTTCGTGCAGTTCCTCCTCCTGGTGAGAATATAACGGTGAGGGCTTGCAGGAAAGGCAAACGAGGCAGAATCATGCTTGCAGATGCAGAACTTCTTTGTTCGAACACCTGCTATGCACGAGCGCGCGGAGCATTTACGTTGGCGCAAAGATAAATTCCAAAACTTTTATATACTCATTACAGTAAATCATTTTTAATTGATGGATGATACATACACGGTAATTCCTTATTTGAAAGGACAGGAATAATAATAATGGATCAGCAAGAAATACAAAAAAAATTTCAAGACGAAGAACGAAGAATATCGGAAACAGTTTCAAAAATTAAACATCGCATCGCAGTGTTCAGCGGTAAAGGCGGAGTTGGAAAAACAACCGTTGCTGTTAATCTCGCATACGGATTCCAATTGAAAGGATTCTCGACAGGAATTCTCGATGCAGACATCATGGGCCCCAACGTGCCTAAAATGTTCGGCGTGAATGAGGATCCCATTGTTTTGAACGATTACATGATTCCCTTTGAAAAACATGGTGTAAAAATGATTTCCATGGCCGGTCTGCTGAAGAAAGGACAGCCGCTGATCTCGAGAGGGCCTATGCGTTCTAAGGTCATCAATCAATTTTTAGCCGATGTTGTTTGGGAAGAGCTTGACTATCTGATTGCAGACCTTCCTCCCGGCACGGGAGATGAAATACTCTCTATAGCTCAACAAATGAAGCCAGACTATGCTGTTATCGTTACTACTCCGCAGCAAGTTTCTGTTATCGATGCAGAACGTGCTGTGAACATGGCGAGGGAATTAAAAATTCCTTTTATCGGCATTGTAGAAAACATGTCCACCTTGCTTTGTCCGCACTGTCGAAAAGAAATTGGTCTTTTTGGAAAAGGAGGAGGAGAAGATTTAGCAAAAGAGATGAATATTCAGTTTCTTGGCTCTATTCCAATTGATACAGATATCTGTGCTCTCAGTGATAATGGTAGTCCATTTATTTTGGAAAAACCTAATTCTGAAGCATCTGCAGCATGTAAATTTATTGTCGATTTTATTACGACACAGCTCAACAAACAATCATAGGCGGAATATATGAAAAACCAATTCATTTTTTATTATTCTTGCTACCGTTCTTTTGTTCATTGCACCGCTTTATGCAGGGGATTCCTCGGCTGCAACAGATTCGAGACGGAGTTTTTATTCATCTTTCTCAGGGTTCAGATAGTCCGCAACATTTGTTAATGGCTTTAAAGATGGCCGTAATAATGGCTGAAGGCCAGAAAGATGTAATAGTGTATTGTGATATTGAGGCAGTAAAAGTTCTGTCTTCAACTTCAAAAAATGTAAGTATGGAAGGATTTCCTTCACTGCGAGAATTATTAGATCGTCTTGCTGAATTGAATGTGAACGTGTACTTGCTTGTCCAACATGCATGAAAATAGCGGGAATTACAGAACAGGACCTTCGGCCGCATGTAACAGTGGCTCAAAAAGACGCTGTTCTTTTCATTTACGAAAGGGAGGATATTATCGCTTGATTACTAAGCATTACTTCAATCTCTGAAAAGAAAAGAATAATGATGAATAAAAATCTATGAACCGTTAACTGTATTTTTGCATCTCACATGAGTAACTTAATCAAACGGAATAATCATCGTTTTTGATATTCACTAAAAAGGAGATTCATTATGGAAACAACAGTTCAGCCTATATACTTGCCGCGCATCGGCGATAAAGCCCCGGCATTTAAGGCAGTGACTACACAGGGAGATATTAATTTCCCGGAGGAATACTCCGGAACATGGGTTATTCTCTTCAGTCATCCGGCAGACTTTACACCGGTCTGCACATCGGAGTTTATGACCTTCGCAACATTAGAAGAAAAATTTTCTAAAGCGAATTGTAAGCTCGTCGGTCTTTCTGTAGACGGCCTTTATAGCCATATTGCATGGCTTAGAACCATTAAAGATAAAATCGAATATAAAGGAATGAAGAACGTGGAAGTGAAATTTCCTTTGATTGAGGATATCACGATGGAAGTTGCAAAAAAATATGGAATGATACAGCCTGGCGAAAGTTCTACGAAAGCCGTTCGCGCAGTATTTGTGATTGATCCGAAGGGAATTATCCGCGCAATAATCTACTATCCGCTCAGTCTTGGGCGTAATTTCGACGAACTCTACCGTGTTATTATCGCATTGCAAACGGCAGATGCGTTTTCAATTGCTACTCCAGCCGACTGGCGCCCCGGTGACGAGGTGATTGTGCCCACTGCCGGTTCGTGCGGAGTTGCTAAGGAGCGTATGGAGAACAAACAAGGCGATTTGACATGTTATGATTGGTTCTTCTGTACGAGGAAAATAGATAAGGAAAAGATATTCAATACGATCCTGAAGAAGTAAGTTATGAGACGAGAAGCCAACCTCTCAAAATTTCAACCGAGAGGTTGGTTCTTTTGTCTTTTTCCCTGTTATCCGCATCATTGTTTCTTTATTCAATCTCTTTGTATCTTCTTCTTATATGGATATAGAAAAAATTCAGAAAATTGATAATGAGCTGGAATTAGTTCAGAAAGCGCAAAAGGGAGACCAGCGCGCGTTTTCATTGCTTGTAAAGAAGTATGAATCGACTGTTTACAGCTTTGCCTACAAAGTGTGCCGCAATGAAGAAAAAGCCGCTGAAACGCTGCAAGACACATTTGTGAATGTCTATCACAAGCTCGACCAGTTCAATGGAAAAGCGAAGTTCAGCACGTGGCTGTATCAGATCGTTACAAATAATTGCCTGATGAAGAGAAGACGGAACAAGATAGAAAGGTCTTCTGTATCGATAGAATCACCAGAGAGCCCTCAGGAAGATTCGGAGCTTCAAGGCGATGGAAGACCGCTTCAAGCACTTCTTTCCGTAAAATATACACCGCAGGATGAAGTAGTGAACACTGAGCTTCGTGAAATACTCGACAATGCTATTTTAAAGCTTCCTATGGAACAACGTCTTGTTTTCATTTTGCGAGATGTGGAAGGACACTCATCCGAAGAAGCTGCTAAAATTCTCAAGATTTCAGTTGCGGCAGTAAAATCCCGGCTCCGACGAGCACGCGTTTTCCTGCGCGAACAACTTCAGGAGTATATGGAAGTATGAAAGCGAAACCTGTCAACAAAGTGCGTTGTACCGAAGTGGCAAAATATGTCTGCGAGAATCTCGATGAACAGTTGAACTCCCGAAAATGCCGCGCGATCAAAAAGCATCTTCTGACCTGTCCGAAATGTTCAAAAGACCTTATAGACATGAAAAAGGTAATAACACTCTACCGAAAAGAATCAGTCCCTCACATTTCTAAAGCCATTCAGAAACGACTTCTCGCATCAATAAGTCATAAATAATGATGTGCAGATTCTTAGAATCCCGGCATGTCACTTAGTCCGCCGGCGTTTGTCACATCCGTATAACCTGCTGAACGTAACAACTTTGCAGCATAAGCGCTTCTTGCTCCGCTGGCACAATAAAGCACGATTGGTGAATTTTTTTCTCCAAACTCTGCTATGCGCTGTGGGATCTGACCTACCGGAATATTAAGTGCATTTGGGAAATGCTCTTCCTCAAACTCGTCTGTTGTTCGGACATCAAAGACTAAAGCGCCTGCTTTAATTTTATTTTCTAAACCGGACATTGTATTCTTTCTCCTTAAGGTTAAGTATTAAAAATCCAACCGTCGATCCATCGTGCTGCGAGATAACCGCCTGCAATGTTATACACGCGCGTCCATCCGTTTGCTTTAAGAATCTGAAGTGTTGTATGACCTAAAAATCCGTCTTTACTTAAGAGGAAGACTGTCTTGTTCATTGGAATTTCGCTCAATCTGTCCCGTATCTCATCGGCCGGAATATGGAGCACATCTTCTATCGGCGCTTTCGACTGTTCACCCATTGTTCGTACGTCAAGAATAATACTTTCCGTATTCTTCAGCTCATTGAGAGTTTCGGACGGAGTCTTTAGCGGACTGAATTCAGTTATATGATTTAAACCGATAAATGCTGCAAGGTTTATGGAGTCGTTGGCGCCGTTATACGGAGGAGCGTAGGCTAAATCTAACTCGGATAAATCTTCTAATGTCATTCTTCCATGCAGTGCCGTCGCAAGAACATCAATGCGTTTCTCAACGCCCGCCTGACCATACGCTTGTCCGCCAAGAAGCCGCGTTGTTTTCTTATCATAGATAAGCTTTAATGCCAGCGGTTTGCTCCCGGGATAATACGTCACGTGATGATCTTTGAATACGTACGAAACACCGACATCGAATCCCGCTTCTCTCGCTGTTCTCTCCGACAATCCTGTGGATGCGGCAGTGAAATCGAATAGCTTTACAACGGATGTTCCCAGAGCGCCGTGATAAAGCATATTGCCGCCAAGCATATTCGTTGCAGCTATTCTTCCTTGGCGGTTCGCGGGACCGGCCAAAGGAATGCGGACTTTTCTTTCATGAATTTTACTTGTAACCTCTATCATATCGCCTGCGGCGTAAATGTCGGAGTCATTCGTTCGCATGGTTTCGTCCACAACGAGTCCGCCGCTTGCGCCAATCTCCAGACCCGCTGCTTTTGCCAGGGTTAATTCGGGACGAACACCAATAGAGAAGAGCACCAAATCGGCATTCAGTATAGATCCATCACTTAGCACGAGTTTTTTGTCTCTAATTTCCGACAAGCTGACTCGGGTTTTTATTTGAATGCCTTTTTCTTCGAGCCCGCTTTTAATCATGGCTCCGAATTCCGCATCCATCGAAATCATGACCTGTGGCGCTGCTTCAACGATAGTTACTTTGAGCCCGCGTGCACTCAGCGCTTCTGCCATTTCCAGGCCGATGAATCCTCCGCCGACTATTACGGCATGTTCAGGCTTCTTCTCATCAATGAATTTATGGATGCGATCCATATCGGGAATCGTCCATAACTTAAAAACATGATCATTAACGATACCCGGAAGTGCGGGCACAATCGGCGATCCGCCCTGCGCAAGAAGCAGTTTATCATAGCGGATTTCTTCGTCTCCGCTCAGAGTACGTGCAACGACAACCTTTTCGTAGCGTTTGATCTCCACTACTTCCGTATTAATCTTTATATTAACTCGATACCGGCTAAAGAATCCTTCAGGAGTTTGAAGTAATAAGCTTGATCTTCGTTGAATATCCCTGCTGATAAAATACGGGAAGGCCGCAATTGGCAAAACTGACATAGTTTCCTTTTTCCAGAATCGTGATCTCGGCTGCTTCATCCAGACGGCGCAATCTTGCTGCTGCTGTCGCTCCAGCCGCCACGCCGCCTATGATTAATATTTTTTTGGGTTTAGTATGTCCGCTGAGAGTGCTCACTTTTGCTTTTCCGTCAATATCCGTCTTAGAGTAATTTTTTGATTTCTTCTTCAAAAACCGTTCGATTTGTAAAACCCTCGAATTTATTTATAATATTGCCTTGTTTATCGATAATAAATGTGGTTGGAATACCGGATATACCGCCATACAGGCGAGAGATTGCCTCATCACCAACTATAACAGGATAATTGATGGCATGCTGCCGGACAAATGAGACAATATTGTTTGGTTGATCCAAGCCGATACCGATAATCTGAAGTCCTTGCTTTGCATATTGATTTTGAAGTGAGATAAAATCTGGAATTTCCCGTTTGCACGGCGGACACCATGAAGCCCAAAAATCAAGAAGGACAACCTTGCCGCGATAATTTGAGAGGGAAACGGAATGTCCGTCAATATCATTCAATGCAAATTGAGGCGCTTCGACATTCGTGGTCGAAGAGGTTGAAGATGGCTGTTGCGCAGAAGTTGAACCGACCAAATAGAGTACGGCTGATGAAACGATAAATACCAGAAGCCACACAATCCATTTACTTTTTCTATGATCCTTTTTTTTCATATAATCATCCATGCTTTTATTATAAATTCGTGTGACTATTCAGTGTGAGTTTCATATTTGTAAATTAAGTTACCGCAACGAACTTCTGTAGCCGACACAGCTCTCCTGCGGCGGGAGAGGTGGTGACGGAGCATCCCGCGACCAGCGGTCGCGGCTACAAAATGATATTGGATGTTGTCCGCGACGAACATCTGCAATGGGATATCTAAAAGCTAAATATAAATCGGTTTTCATAATTCGCTGAGTAATTGTAAATTCTTATTGTAGAGCATATCGCAGTGATTATCTTATAACTTTATCACTATGCTTTTTTATGTTCTCCAATAGTCAATAGAAAACCCATACTTGCCCCATACATCGTGCTTATCCATGGATTACTTGAAATCGGGCATGTACCCGTGCTGCATCCAACAAAATAATAGTAGCCATACCCCGCCAAAGCACCTAAGAGGGAATATGTAATCCTCTTTCGACGGACCGAACCGATGAAGAATTCTTTACATTGAAGAATACGTTGCTTCATTTCGCCGCCGCTGGTTGTTTGCTCGATATTATTAAATCGCTTTCGATTATTCTTTTGAGTTCTTTTTTAGGCAAAGCGCCCATGGCCATTTTCGGTTCCCCATGAATCGGAATAAACAGCAGCGATGGAATACTCTGAATACCGAACAAACCAGCGAGGTCTTGCTCTTCGTCGGTGTTGATTTTGTAGAAGTTCACTTTTCCTGCGTATTCATCGGATAATTCATCAATGACCGGCCCGACCATGCGGCAGGGTCCGCACCATGGCGCCCAAAAATCCACAAGCGCCGGAAGAGTTCCCTCGTATTTCCACTCTTTGTTTTTTTCAAAGTTAAAAACCTTATCACGAAAGGCCTGTTTATTGAGATGTTCTGACATGTTTCTTCTCCTTTGCTGAAATGTTCATTTTTCTTTGTTCTACATACGATGATGGAATATGGAAAACGATTCGTCATGGAATCAGGAATATTATAAGAAGGAACGAACCTTTTACAAGTTTCGTGCATCCTATCTATAAATCATTCACATACACACAGGAGTATCGTCATGAAACAAAACATGGGTTCTATCGATAAAATAGTCCGCGTTCTTGCGGCTGTTGTCATAGGCGTTTTTGTACTTTACAAATCAAATCACTGGTATAGCGGCAATCATTCTTGGCATCTTCGCAGTTGTCTTCCTCTTAACGAGCGCAATCGGTTTCTGCCCGTTGTATCTGCCGCTGAAGCTCTCGACGATGAAGAAGAAGGATGCATAAAGGAGCCGATGTGCAGCAGCGAATAATAATAAGGAATGCGCTGAAAGGAATTGGTATACTTGGGGTTCTCCTTTTTCTTTTAGGATGCCCTGGTCGCTCTTATGTAATTGCCATGTCATTGCTTGTGCTGTTCCTTGGCTTTACGGATTTTGGGAGACAATGTCCTCTTATGCTTTCTGTGCAGCATCATCTCAACAGGATGAAATTAAAAAGGCAGTCTCAAGTCCCGCACTAAAATGACCGATACTTGTTTTTATTGAGATTCTACTGTTTATTGATAAAGAACATTTTACGCAATAAAAGAGGATCGTGATATGAATAACATCGTTGCATATCTGCTCTTAGGTTTGGCTGCCGGTATTCTGAGCGGGCTTGTAGGAATAGGCGGCGGCATCTTAATTGTGCCGGCGCTTGTGTTTCTCTTTGGCTTTACACAGCAGCAAGCGCAGGGAACGACGCTTGCGCTTCTTGTTCCCCCTATCGGTATTTTTGCCGCATGGACATATTATCAAAAGGGCTTTGTCGATATAAAGGTAGCGGCAATCATTGCAGCCGGATTTATTGTCGGCAGCTTATTCGGCGCTCGATTTGCGACAGGCATATCAAACGATATTCTTGGAAAAGTCTTCGGGTACTTTTCTTGTGCTTATTGGGTTGAAAATGATGTTTGGAAAGTAATCGGAATGAAACAGCACATGATAGAGAATGAAGAGCTGTTCAATGAGCGGCAATTTATACAACTCGGCCAGATAAAACAATCTGAGCTTATCATCAAGCATTGCTCCGGAGTTGAGGAACGTATTGGAAAGGCACAATCCAAAGAAGAAGCGGAACGCTTTGTCAATCTTGCATGCGAAACATTTGCAAATGAATGCACAAGCGGTATCGTACATGCTGCACTTAAACAACACATGCAAGCTAAAGTATCGCAATATTGGATATCGGATAAAAAACCATAGAACTCACGGAATGATATGCATGAACGCAGGTACAATGGAGAAGTAGAACGTCTTCGAGCACCGCAGCGGGTTGCACTTCTTGAAGTAGACCGGACTGCTGATCTCTGTCTTGAGGATATTCGGGCTGTGAATGTTTTGGATGTGGGGACGGGCAGCGGAATATTTGCAGAGGCATTTTCAAAAAGAGGATTCATGGTGACCGGAATTGATCCAAATCCCGATATGCTGAAAGCCGCCAAAGAGTTTACACCAACAGGAACATTCCTGCAAGGGACCGTAGAGGAAATACCGCTTAAAAATAAATCGTTTGATCTTGTCTTCTTAGGTCATGTGTTGCATGAGTCCGACAATATCACCAAAGCCCTTTCTGAAGCAAAGCGCGTTGCTAAGCAAAAAGTGTGTATTCTCGAATGGCCCTACAAACAGGAAGAAAGCGGTCCGCCATTAGATCATCGTCTTCAAATCGAAGATATCGTAACAGCCGCGAAACGAGTGTGGTTCTCCCGGATAGAAACAATCTCATTAGAACATATGATTCTGTTTCGGTTTACCGTTTGAACAACGATACCTCCATAAAAATATTTTTCTGCTATTACATAAACACCATGAAAATGGATAGATAATGTGGCTTCAAAATAATTATCCCGGAGTTATTGTATCACTTTGTATCGCCATCGTTGCGTATTATCTCGGTAATTATATTCCGCTCGTAGGCGGAGCTGTTTTTGGTATTCTTATCGGCATAGGTATCGGCAATATCGTAGCTCTCAATTCATCCTATGTATCGGGAATTAATTTCACATCAAAAAAAATACTGCAGTGGGCGGTGATCATTCTCGGCAGCGGATTGAGCCTGCGTCAGGTTTATGCCACGGGCGCTGCATCTGTCATCATTATCCTTGTAACCATTGCAGCAGCATTGATAGCCGCGGTTATAGCAGGAAAGCTTTTAAGAATAGACTTTAATTTGAAAAGCCTTATCGGTGCCGGTACCGCGATCTGTGGCGGCTCGGCTATCGCAGCAATAGCGCCCATCATCGAAGCGAACGATCAGGAGATTGCTTATTCCATTTCGACTGTTTTTCTCTTCAATATCGTTGCAGTTTTTATTTTTCCTGCGCTTGGACACATATTGGGATTCACACAAATGGGTTTCGGAATGTTTGCCGGTACCGCCATTAACGATACATCCTCTGTCGTTGCAGCGGGATACACGTTCGGCAACGCCGCGGGCGATTATGCTACGATTGTCAAATTAACAAGGACCATCATGATTGTACCCATTGCACTCGGATTTGTAGCGTTGATGATGGTGCGGAAAAAACGTGAAGCGCAGCAAGTTCAGGGCGCTCATTTCCATCCGGCAAAAATATTTCCTTGGTTTATCCTCGGATTTCTTTTGATGTCTGCACTGAACACGTCGGGTATGCTCGACAAGCCAGTCATTGCTTTTCTTAAAGAGTCAGGCAAGTTCTTCATTATTATGGCCCTCAGCGCTATCGGACTTAAAACCGATTTGAGAAAAATGCTTGCAACCGGGCTCAAACCTATGCTGCTTGGTTTTATTGTCTGGATGTGTGTTGCATTCACAAGTATTGTCGTGCAGCGTGTCGCAGCACAATGGTAGAAAAGACGTACAATAATTATCAAGATAGCATTTCAATTGTGAATATTCTGAAAAAATTATAAAATCTCTCTCCTCATAACCTCTCCAATTATTTAGAACGAATAACTTCCATTTTTTATTTTTTAATAATAATTCGAATTTATTGCCCATTTTTTTAATTTTTTGGACATAAATGGCGCGGCACAATAGTTGCTAATTATAACTATAGCTATGAGAACCGAGATAAAAGGACCCAGAATTTATTCCATTGGCGAAGTTGCCAAGCAATTGGGTGTGTCCGTTCAAATACTCCGTTTGTATGAAGAACGCGGTCTCGTGATCATACAAAAAAGTGCAGGCAATCAGCGTGTCTACACACAAGATGATATTGAACGGATTCGTTGTATTCGCATGGCAATAAACGACCAAAAGATCAGTATGGAAGGTATTCGCAGGATTCATTCCTTGATGCCTTGCTGGGAAATTGTAAATTGTCCTCCGGAAAAAAGAAGTGATTGCCCTGCGTATGGTTCGCACGATGCCGGGTGCTGGACCTATGAACAAAAGAATACGGATTGTGCAGCACGAGACTGCCGTGCCTGCAACGTGTATCAACTTTCATCCGATTGCGGGAATATTAAAAAAATGATACAACGATCACTCAGTATCTCTGAGTGTAAGGACTCTTCCTCTTAAAACAAGGAATCCATTCACATGAAAAAAACGATTATGAGTATTGGATTTAGTGTTCTTGTTCTTTCCTTATTAACCATGTTGACTTTGACTGATCATGGTACAGCAACAACACCGCTTATGAAATTGCACACGAAGTATCAACATAAAGAAACGTCTTCTGTTGATCACACACAATTCACGCAGCTCAAAAAGCATTTTTCAAAACCGCAGGATGTTACCGCGGCATGCATTTCCTGTCACAATGAACGGCATAGAGAAGTGATGCAGTCCAGCCATTGGAATTGGGAACGCCAGGAATATGTGGAAGGCAAAGGCATTCGCACGCTCGGCAAAAAAAATATTTTAAACAATTTTTGTATCGGCATCTCCGGCAACGAAAGCAGTTGCAATAAATGTCATATCGGGTACGGCTGGGGAGATGATAAATTTGATTTTAAGAATCCTTTGAATGTCGATTGCCTCGCCTGTCATGACAATAGCAACACATACATTAAAGCCGCCGGCGGAGCCGGTATGCCGGATGCCTCCGTTGATCTTGCCAACGTTGCACAGCATGTCGGCAAGCCAATGCGTTCAAATTGCGGCACATGCCATTTCTTCGGCGGTGGAGGCAACAATGTAAAGCACGGCGACCTAGAAAAAGCCCTGTTCGACCCGTCACGCGATGTCGATGTACACATGGCATCCGACGGTGAAGATATGCAATGCGTCGATTGTCACACGGCACGCAAACATCAAATGCTCGGCAAAATGTACTCGGTCTCTTCGATGAACCGCAATCGCGTTGAATGCGAGCAATGCCATACGGCTATGCCGCATGCTGATGATATTCTCAATAAGCATACCTTGAAAGTTGCATGTCAGACATGTCATATCCCCGAGTATGCAAAAGTCAATCCGACAAAACTGTATTGGGACTGGACAACTGCCGGAAAGCTGAAAGACGGCAAACCGTATGAAGAAACCGATTCCAATGGGACAGACGTCTATATGTCCATCAAAGGGTCGTTTCGCTGGGGGAAGAATTTAAAGCCCGATTATATCTGGTTCAACGGAACGGCTTCGCATTATTTAATCGGAGATACGATCGATCCTTCCAAGCCCGTTAAAATTAATACGCTTTATGGCAGTTATGACGACCCTGATTCAAAGATTGTCCCGGTTAAAATTCATAGAGCAAAACAAATTTATGACATGACGTATAATTACCTCATACAACCAAAAACCGTTTCGACAAAAGAAGGCGATGGCGGATTCTGGAAGGAATTCAATTGGAATCGCGCTGCCGAGGAAGGCATGAAACGCATCGATCTCCCCTACAGCGGCAAATATGGATTTGTGGAAACCGAAATGACCTGGCCGATCAATCATATGGTTTCTCCGAAAACCAAAACCGTGCCCTGTGCTGAATGCCATACACGTGATAATGGAAGGATTGCCTCTTTGACCGGATTTTATATTCCCGGAAGAGATTATACATCTTGGATCGAATATCTTGGCACGGTATTAATAGTCTTGACGCTCGTTGGTGTGTTTGTCCACGGCGGAATGCGCATAGCGTCTTCACGAAAGCAGAAGGAGAACAACGCATGACACGCGAATATGTTTATAAAGGATTCGAACGTTTTTGGCATTGGATGCAAGCATTGCTGATTATCTTTCTCGGTTTCACAGGGTTTGAAATACATGGAAGCATTCATTTCTTCGGCTTCGAACAGGCAGTGAAACTGCACAATGCTGCTGCAATTGCATTTCTCGTTCTTATCGTTTTTGCAATTTTCTGGCATATCACAACGGGTGAATGGCGGCAATATCTGCCCACACGAAAAAACCTCCGTGCGCAGATGGAGTATTACATCTTCGGAATCTTTCGCAATGCTTCCCATCCGACAAAGAAAACGGTGTTAAGCAAGCTCAATCCGCTGCAAAAAATTGTTTACGCCGGATTGAAA
>CAVZWL010000015.1:0-52063 GCA_963778945.1 Ignavibacteriota bacterium | reverse complement strand
TGATGCCGCCGAGGTTGTCCGGATTTGTCAGGTGATCGACCGCGGCAATAAGGCATCGTTCTTGCCGGGCTGTTTTTTCCGGCTGCACATCGTCCGGTGTTTTTCCTAGCGCGAGTATCGGCTGCTGAACATCGTAGCCAACCAATGTGGACATGAATTCCCGTGAAGCCAGAAAAATATTCGTGGATTGCAATTCCGCAGGAGGCACATTTTCTTTCAGCCATGGAAGAACCGATTCCGTCGTAAGAACAGAGAACGTCGGAAGTTTTGAAATCAAGAGACGGGCAACGACCTGTTTTCCTTCTGCAAGGAATAAACCGTCCCGCTGCAGTTCGGCGGTATGTTTGCGAATTCTGTAATGCTGCAGTTCGGGTTCTTCTAATGATGTTACGTGAATTATCTTTTGCATTTTCCTATGGCGTAAAACATTTAATGCAAGATATCATTATTTTATCTCATGTGCTTGATCGGTGAATTATAAATAAGTTCGTTGTTCGTAGTGCTTGGTGCTGAAGTTCAAATGTGAGGTATGGTAAATTGAAAAACATGATCGATTATAAATTTCATTCGATCCTTCTTATTTCGTGTTGTGTCTTTCTCTTGCATGGAACGGAAGCGCAATCCAATCCCGATTCTGCACATCGCACTATTAAGTTTGCGCTTATCAGCGATACACAGTCGCCGATGTGGCTTGAGACGCTTGTCGCAGCGCGCAATCAGAATGAAATGGGAACACACATGCTGCTGGACTCGATTCTGAGCGATTCTTCATTATCGGCAGTCGTTCACTTCGGCGATGTTACGGAAAGCAGTGCAAAAGATAAGTCGTGGCTTCCGATCGATTCTTTCTTAGTAAAGGCGAAAAAACGAAGTCTTTCGGTCTATGCAGCCATCGGCAATCACGATTATTTTTTCTCGGCAAAGAAAGGAGAAGAAAATTTCCGCAAACGATTCCCCATGTACCGGAGAACGGGATACACCGTAAAGATCGGTGATATCGCTTTCGTGCTGTTGAATTCGAATTTTGGCCGTCTTGCGGATTCGGAAAGAACAAGCCAGCAAACATGGTATGCCGCCGAAATGGATTCGCTGGAGGCGGATTCCTCGGTCGTTACCGTAATCGTAGGCTGTCATCATCCGCCATATACAAATAATTCGTTGTTCAGCGGGTCGGATGAAGTCCGGAAAGAATTTGTCCCGCTGTACCTCAGTCACAAAAAAGCGAAACTGTTTTTGAGCGGGCACACGCATGCTTTCGAACATTTTAAAATAGAGAACAAGGATTTTCTCGTCTTAGGCGGCGGCGGGGGACTGCAGCATACTCTGTATCTGGGAAAGGAACAAAAAGAACACGATCTTTTTCCGGATCAGACCCTAAAACGAATGTTTCATTATATCCGTTGTTCAGCCGATTCAGACAGCTTGAGATTGTCAGTGATGATGATCAAAACCGATTTTTCCGGAATGTATTCCGCCTATAGGTTTTCGATAGGCAGATAGATCGGAGGGTTCATTGGTTCTTGGTTCTTAGTTCTTGGTTCTTGGTTCTTAGTTCTTGGTTCTTAGTGGCCTGTAATGCAAAGATTTAACGAAGATTCCAAACTTTCAAAAACACCGGCTATTCGAAAACAACTGTTTTTCTTCCGTAGACCAGAACGCGATCCTCTAAATGCAGACGAAGCGCTCTCGCGAGAACGAGCCGTTCCAGGTCGCGCCCTTTGCGAATCAGATCGTCTAATGTGTCCTTATGTGATATCCGAATAATATCCTGTTCGATTATCGGACCTTCGTCGAGGTCGTCGGTTACGTAGTGGCTTGTCGCTCCGACAATTTTTACACCGCGTTCGAATGCCTGTTTGTACGGGTTGCTGCCTGCAAAGGCGGGAAGAAAGGAATGATGGATATTGATGATCCGGTTGGGAAAATGTTCCACGAATGCCGGTGAAAGCACCTGCATATACCGGGCAAGAATAATCGTATCGACATTCTCTTGCTTCAAGAGTGCGAGTTCGTTTCGCTCCTGTTCCGATTTATTGCCGGGCATCAGCGGAAAAACATAGAACGGAATTTTATATCGGTCGGCGAGGTATTTCAGTTCTGTATGATTGGAAACTATACATGCGAGATCGGCCTCGTACTCGCCCCGGTCGTGCCGCCAGAGGATCTCCTGAAGACAATGGTTGTACTTGGAAACGAACAAAGCAATGCGATGCCGCTTGCTGCTAAGCCGGATGCTCCATCCGGCATTGCATTCCGCCGCTAGCGGACTGAAAGCTGCGTGGAGGTTTTCCGGAAGGATAGTAAAACCCTCCATATTCCATGCCACGCGCAGAAAAAAAAGGCGTTCCGCCGGTTCTACATGTTCATCCAGATCTATGATATTACCGTCATGCTCGTAGAAAAAATGCGATATGCGGGATACCAATCCTTTTCGGTCGGGGCATGAAAACAATAACGTGGCGGTAAGCTCTTTTTCCATTTTATTCTTTCGAATTGTAATTAAAATAGTAGAGAGAATTCCGCAGATTCGCAACTCCTAAAGTTCTTAGTTCGTCGTGCTTGGTTTTAATAATTTCAGAACTACGCACTACGCACCATGAACTACGAACTTTATTTTATAGTTTTCCCGCCACGACGATCGCATTTTTTGAAGTCGTATATTGTTTACTCAGCGGGTCTGAAGCTTCTAAAAACAAGATATAAATGCCGATGTGTGCCCGGCGGTTTTGATCGTCCATGCCGTTCCACAAGATTTCTCCGTTTCCAGAGGAATAGAAGTCATTGGCGATCGTCCGGATAAGTCTACCCTTGACATCAAAAATGCGCGCCGTTATTAATGCCGAGACATAAGGGAATTTGAATTTTATTGAACAAACGTCTTCAAATCCGTCACCATCGGGTGAGAAAGGATTAGGAGAGACGGTGACGACTTTTTCAGTTTGCTGAATTGTTCTGAAAAGACTGTTCGCTCTGCCGGGCGTTCCGCCCGCCGGATCGGAACAAGTGCCCCAATTGCCTGCGGAATTCGAAGCGCCGTCCGGGTCGATGCGTTCAAGAGACCTGCCGGATACATCCCGGATTCCCGGATTGTGCCAGCTCGCGGAATATGCAACGCTGTCGATGGTCTTTCCTGAAGCATCGCAAAGAACGACGGCATCCGAATCGTTATTGAAACTGAAGCCCGCCTGATTGAGAATCACATATTGATCGTCGGAAAAAAATGAATACAATTTGAGAAGCGATGAATCTGCAGCAATACAAAGAAAGCTCTCGGGCTGAAGAGTACAGGACAAACGGCATGTTCTTGTTCTGCCCGATGCAGTCGGGCGGTCGTGGAAACTCCATCCGTTCAAAGAAACGGCGGAACCGGTGCGGTTATAGATTTCGAACCATTCCTTTTGGCCGCTTAGCGGGTCGAACATAATCTCGTTAATCACAACATCGCACGCTGCGGCATCGGTGTAAGGCGCAGCAAAGCTGAATATTTCCGAACGTGAATGTAATACAACTTGCGCAAGAGCACTCAGGAAAAAAAGAAAAATGCCGACAAAACAAGCTGTTGTTCTCATAATCATCCCCTTATGATTGCTATTCACAGTTCGCAGTTTACCGTTTACAATTTGCCGTATCATAAAGAACATTCTTATTCCAGCGCAAGTCCCCAAACAGGGCATACTAACGGCAGTCCCAAAAATGATAGTATATCCCATGTGGGCGTAGTGGCGCGGAAATAATGCACTGCTATACGGCAAATACATTGGATTGGCGCGATGTTCTTCCCATTTTTCTCTTCATGGATGATTTTTCATTTGATTAAGACAGATATCCTGTTATTTTCGATAAAGAGGGTTCATCGCCTTAATCGGTAAAGATTATAAACGTATCGACTCCATGAAATCCCAAAAATCGTTTCATTCTCTTTCAGATTTGGAACAAATTTCGGGACATAACCCGGTAGTTATAGCCGCGTCAGTGCTCAAGCATGACGGAAAGGGGAAAAACGTCTGTGTAGTGCTGGATACACACGGAAGAAAAGGAAAGACCGTCACACTTGTGAGCGGTTTGCAGCATAATCCGGCAACGCTGGAAGATATTGCACGAATCTTAAAACGGCATTGCGGAGCCGGCGGAACGGTAAAAAACGGGACGATTGAAATTCAGGGCGACCAGCGAACACGGATTTCAGAAAAACTGAAGGAATTGAACTACATTGTAAAATAATCCGGAACATTGTAATAATTCCTGATGTTAACAAGAGTTAACGGGCCAAGAAATCGGCCCTTCTATGAAGACCTTCGGAAGGCCACCTTCGGAAGGTGACCTTCCGAAGGTGGCATTTTTGAGATCCAGTCAGACTCTTGCCGGATGCCTGTTGTGCGTATAATGCTTGTCCGCTACATTTTTGCCGGTAATTTGCTAAATTAAAAGGCATGAATAATCATGAACGGCATAGGAGGCTGTCCCAAAAGAAAGAATTACGGATAGGACAAACATTCCTGTTTGTCATTTTTCGTCAATATTGGACAGCCTCTACAAATAATAAAAAGGATATCGTATGGAAAAGAATAAAATTAAATGGGGAATTATAGGTCCGGGATGGATAGCGCATAAATTTGCGACAGCGCTTCAAGTTGCAGCCAATTGTGAATTGTATGCCGTCGGTTCCCGCCGTATCGATACTGCAAAAAAGTTTGCCGATGAGTTTCATGTCCCTCAAGCGTACGGCAGTTATCAGGAACTTTTGCTGGATCCCGATGTCGATGCCGTGTATATCGCCACACCGCATAATCTTCATTTAGAGAACACACTGCTCGCTCTCGAACATCATAAACATGTGCTTTGTGAAAAACCTATGGGCGTGAATCGTAAAGAAGAAGAGAGGATGATTGATAAAGCGAGAGAAAAAAATCTTTTCTTGATGGAAGCGCTCTGGACCCGTTTTCTTCCGAACATTATCAAAACAAAAGAATTGATTGATTCCGGTGAAATCGGAGAGGTCAAACTCCTTACCGTGTCTTTTTCTATTCTATCCGATAATGGGCCGGAACACAGGCATTACAATATAGATCTTTGCGGAGGGACAATCTTAGACACGGGAATCTATAACATTTTTCTTTCGCTCCTGCTTCTTGGAACTCCCAAAAGCATTTCTGCAATGGCCGGAATCAGCGAACAGGGCGGCGACAATAGCTGCAGCTACACGTTCAAATATGAGAAGGATACGCTTGCCGTCATGTATTCCTCCTTCCTTGCGGATCCGCCTGTTGTCGCCGAAATCCACGGCACACGAGGCAAAATTGTTCTGGGTCATTTATGGTTCTGTCCCGGGCAAGTGAAATTAATATACCGCGACGGCAAGGAAAAAATATTCGAATTCGAAGAGAGAAGCAACGGGTACGAATATGAAGCGGAAGAAACGGCGAAGTGTATTCTTGCCGGAAAGACCCAAAGCGATGTATGGAGTTGGAACAACAGTATACAGCTTATCAGCACTATGGATTCAATAAGAAAGCAATGCGGGATCGTTTATCCCAAGCATGATCTCTAAAAAAGAATAAAACTTTGTTTCTCACAGTTCTCTTTCTCTGCCCGCTTTGTTGGTTTTATCCCCGGTCGGCTGCAGCGCCGGTTGGACACCTTGCAAGGTCAGGGCGTCAGAGTGAATAAACTAATATTGGAATGTTCGCCGCGTGTTTCGACGTCAATTCTCGCAGTCTCAAATTGTTATAGAATCCGTACCCATCGATGTAGTTCGAAAAAACATCAAAAGTCTTCGTCTTGTTATTCATCCTCAGACGGGAAGAGTCAGGCTCTCCGCACCTTTATGGCTGAGTGATGACGCGCTGCGGCTGTATGCAATTTCCAAATTATCATGGATCAAGAAGCATCAGAAAAGATTTGAACTCCGGGAACCGCAAGCGGCGCGAATATTTGCATCGGGCGAATACCATGAATACAACGGCGGCTGGTTTATACTGGAAGTCGTTCCCCATGCTGGAAAACCTAAAGTCGTATTGGATAATACGGCTCTAAAACTGTTCGTGAGGGAAAGCAGTACAAAACAGCACCGAGCAAGCGTTCTTGCCAAATGGTACCGCGACCGATTAAAGGAACAAATTCCGGGCTTGATTAAAACATGGGAACAAAAGATAGGTGTCGAGATCAATGCATGGGGAATTAAACAGATGAAAACAAGATGGGGGTCGTGCAATATCCGTGCACGAAGAATCTGGTTGAATTTAGAATTAGCGAAAAAACCTGCCCGATGTCTGGAATATGTAGTTGTCCATGAAATAGTGCATCTCCTGGAACGAAATCATTCACGACGTTTCGCGGCTTTGATGAGCGGATTTATGCCTCAGTGGAGATCCCTGAAAGAAGAATTGAATAGTAAAGTGAAGAGTGAATGGTAAATGGTAGCCGGAGGCCCAATAATGTTGTCCCGCGCAAGCGGGATTCAAATTGGAACATGGTAAACGATAAACTCCAAACTGTCAATGGTGAATGGTAATAAGAAGTTCTTCGTGCGTTGTGCTTGGTGCTGAAGTTAAAGATGCAGTTATTGGTAAATCGTGAGGAGTCATTGCATTGCCGATAGCTGAAGAAATAAGAAATGTGCGGACTAAGATAGATTCTTGCGCTCTTTACCGGGATAATCGGGATTTCTGCGGGATTTTTTCTTACTGCTTTTTGTCTGCGTTCTTCCTATCTTCACTTTATATATAATTATGCGGAACAGTGTCCCAATGGAATAATGTTTTAGCAGCCGGAATTTTCAGAAAGAAAGGATATTTTTATGGCAGAGAGCGTTCTTGACAAATTTCTTCGTTATGTCGTGATCGACACGCAATCGAAAGAGGATGTAGAGGATTATCCGAGTACTGCAAAGCAGCTCGATTTGCTCAACTTGCTTGCAAAAGAATTGAAAGGCCTCGGTGTCCAGGGGGTCGGCATCGATCAGTACGGATACGTGATGGCAACCATACCGTCGAACATAAAAATCAAAGTCCCGGCGCTCGGCTTTATAGCGCACGTCGATACTTCTCCTGAAGTCAGCGGAGCGAATGTCAAGCCACAGGTTATACACTCGTATCAAGGAGGGGACATCGCGCTTCCCGGCGATGCCTCGGTCGTTATACGCGAATCGGAAAATCCCGACCTTAAACTTGCGATCGGCAAAACTGTCGTAACCAGCGACGGTACGACACTGCTTGGGGCGGATGATAAAGCCGGCTGCGCCGTCATCATGACTGCCGTGCAGCAGCTGCTGGGCAATCCGAATATTCCGCACGGCGACATTCAAATCGGATTTACTCCGGACGAAGAAGTAGGCGCAGGGACAAAATTTTTCGATATCAAAAAATTCGGAGCACAGTTTGCCTATACCGTGGATGGAGACACACCGGGTGAATTAAATAAAGAAACATTCAGCGCCAATGTCTGCACTATTACCGTGCAGGGACGCGATATACATCCCGGCAGCGCCAAGAATATTATGATCAATGCAGTGCGTGTCGTTTCTGAAATTATCGCGCACTTGCCGAAAAATATCTCGCCGGAGACGACGGAGAAATATGAACCGTACATCCATCCGTATGTTCTGGAGGGAGGAGTCGGTAAAGCATCCATAAAAATTCTCTTCCGCGATTTCAATACTGCAGGATTAGACGATCTGAAAATAATTGTCGAAAAAACGGTTGCCGAAGTGCAGCCGATGTTCCCCAAAGCGAAAATCGATATTGAGGTTAAGGAACAGTACCGCAATATGCGGGAAGGCGTTGAGAAAGATACGCGTGTGGCGGATTACCTGTACGAAGCAGCACGGCGTGCCGGATTGAAACCGGAATGGAAACCCATCCGCGGGGGAACAGACGGATCGAGACTCACGGAGAATGGACTGCCCACTCCGAATATCTTTACCGGAGGCGCCAATTATCACAGCCCGAACGAATGGGTCAATGTGTGGGGTATGGAGAAAGCAATTGAAACAATTGTGAATTTGGTGCAGATATGGGTGGAAAAGCAGTAAATGGTAAATGGTAGCCGGAGGCCTGATGATGTTGTCCCACACCAGTGGGATTCAATTTGGAGAATAGTGAATATAGTAAATGGTAAATTGTGAATAGGAAGTTCTTAGTGCTTGGTGCTTAGTGCTGAAGTTAGAACCAAGAACCAAGAACCAAGAACCAAGAACCAAGAACGACGCACCACGAACTAAACAACACGAACTAAACAACACGAAAGTTTTATGTGAGATTGACATGGATCAGAACACAACGACCGGGCTTCCGGAAAATGCATATAAAGAACTGAACGAAGGGGAAAAATATCTTCCTTTAATGTCTGCCGATAAGGTGTATCCGGAAGTGACGCTTTGGTCGGTGTCGTGGGGATTGATTATGGCGGTTCTCTTTTCAGCTGCTGCGGCATATTCGGGTTTGAAAATCGGACAGGTTTTCGAAGCGGCGATTCCGATTGCCATCCTTGCGGTGGGCGTGACCGGCCTTGCTAAAAAACAGAACGGCCTCGGTCAGAATGTCATCATTCAATCTATAGGAGCTTGTTCCGGTGTTGTCGTTGCCGGCGCCATCTTCACGATTCCGGCTCTCTATATTCTTGCGCTTCCGGCAAGCTACTTTCAGATGTTCATCGCCTCTGCGCTCGGCGGGTTCCTCGGCATCCTTTTTCTCATTCCGTTTCGTAAATATTTTGTCAAAGACATGCATGCAAAGTTTCCTTTTCCGGAAGCGACCG
Source organism: Ignavibacteriota bacterium (assembly GCA_963778945.1). GTDB lineage: Bacteria > Bacteroidota > Ignavibacteria > UBA10030 > UBA10030 > Fen-1254. Next base: position 43,309 of record CAVZWL010000015.1, on the reverse strand, counting down.
CTACGACCGAAATTCTGGTTGCAGGTGAAAAAGGGGGAAAAGAAGCGATGGTGCTCGTCGTCAGCGGTGTGATCGGAGGACTTTTCGATTTTCTTTTCAGCGCATTCGGCTGGTGGTCGGAAGTCATTACGACAAAAATGTTTTCCTGGGGTCAGGTTCTCTCCGACAGAATAAAAATTGTTCTCAAAGTCGATATATCGGCCATGGTGCTCGGGCTCGGATTTATCATCGGGCTGAAATATTCCGCCATCATCGTTGCAGGGTCGCTGCTTTCCTGGTTCGTTTTCGTTCCGCTGGTGTATGAAATCGGTCAGCATCTGACAGTTCCGCTGGGTGCAGCCGCCGTCAAGCTGATCGCTGCGATGAGCCCGGAAGAAATATTCCGTTTCTATGTCCGTCCGATCGGTATCGGAGGCATCGCCATGGCGGGTATTATCGGTATCGTCCGCTCGTCCAAAATTATTGCCGGAGCGTTCTCGCTTGCATATAAAGAGATCGTGCATCACAAATCCGAAGCTGAAGCGGCCGAACGGACACAGACGGATATCAAGATGCTGTGGGTCGTGACGCTTATTTTGCTGACCGCCCTCGCTATCTTTGTCTTTTTTATCTCAGGCGTCGTACCGACAATCGTGCAAGCAGTCATTGCGCTTCTTGTGGTTGTGATTATCTCGTTCCTCTTTACAACTGTCGCTGCGAATGCGACGGCTATAGTCGGAACCAATCCTGTCTCCGGCATGACGCTGATGACGCTGATACTTTCATCGTTCGTTTTGATGCAGGTCGGGCTGACAGGAGAATCGGGAATGCTGAGCGCCATGATTATCGGCGGCGTTGTCTGCACTGCGCTTTCCGTTGCCGGGGGATTCATCACTGATTTGAAAATCGGCTACTGGCTCGGCTCGACGCCGCGCAAGCAGGAGTCGTGGAAGTTTCTCGGCGTGCTGGTTTCCGCCGCCACGGTCGGCGGAGTTATTTTAATTCTCAATCAGGCCTACGGCTTCACTGGCGAGAAGGGGATGGTGGCGCCGCAGGCGAATGCAATGGCAGCAGTCATCAAGCCGCTGATGTCGAATGCGCCGACACCCTGGGTCCTTTATATTATCGGCGCTGTTATTGCATTGCTTCTTGTTATACTCAAAGTGCCTCCACTGGCTTTCGCGCTCGGTATGTACATTCCGCAGGAGTTAAATACACCGTTGTTAATCGGAGGCGCCATCGCATGGTTTGTCTCCAGCCGCAGCAGGAACGAAAAATTGAACAATGCCCGCATACAGCGCGGAACGCTGATCGCATCCGGTTTTATAGCCGGCGGAGCATTGCTGGGCGTCTTTAATGCATTCCTGAAATTTATTGACCAGCAATGGCCGTTCGGCTATACCGCCTGGTTCAATTCCGCGTGGGCCGATTCTGCAAACGGCGAACTAACCGGGTTTGTGATGTTTCTCCTGCTGTGCGGATATGCCATGTGGGATTCGCTAAGAGTCGGGGAATAATCAGTTCGCAGTTCATGGTTCTTTGTTCTTAGTTCATCTAACTTCAGCACTACGAACCAAGCACACAGAACTTATGATTACGATTTTTTTTTATCGTTTAATATTATTGTAAATCCGATGCAGGTTTAATAACGTATGAATGGGTTATCGCCGCGCCTGCAGAGAGCTGCGCAGAAACGCTGCAATATTTGGTTCGTGAAAGCTCGATTGCCTGTGCGACGTCTTCGCTGCGTATGCCGTCACCGTAAAAGATATATTCGATATGCATTGTCTTAAAAATTTTCGGATGCTGTTCCGCTTCTTCTCCCCGGACAATGCATTCGTATCCGGTGACCGGTGAACGTTTTTTCTTTAAGATGTTGATAACATCCATGGACGTGCATCCGGCCAGCGCCATGAGCAGTAATTCTTTCGGCGTCGATGCTCCTGCATGCCCCCCGGCTTCCTGTTTCGTGTCCATCACGATCCAATGTCCCGATTCCGCTTTCGCGGCGAATGTATTGCCCTGTATTTGCCTTAGATATATGCTTTTGTTCATTTGATTCAGTTTGTCAGTTTATCAGTTATTGGGTTCTTTGGTTTATTGGTTTTTCCATTCACTATTTACCATTTACTATTTACACTTCACTGCTCTTTGCCGATTGTAAAAGCTGTTCAATAAACACTGCTTCGGGGAGATTACCTTCGAAGCTGTGCGTGCCGTTCATCAGGATATGGGGGACTCCCTGAATATTATGTTTTTGTACAAGAAATGGAAATTCCGTTGTCTCGATCATTTCTGCTGTTATCGATGCGTTGGAACGTGCAATCCGATGAGCGAGGCTTACTGTAGCCGGACAATAAGGGCAGGACGGTGTGACGAAGACCTGAATGCGAGTCGGCGATTTTATCGACTGCAATTGCTGTATGCTGTATTCACTTAAGCCGGTCGTTTTATTGCCGACGATTTCGATAGCTTGAAGAAATGCAATAAACTCATATCCTCCGGGAGCGCCGACAAATCGAATGCCGTAATCGGCTTCATCGCGCACAATGACGGTGGGAATATGTTCCACGCCGTATATTCGGGTCTCTTCTGCATTTTTCAGGAATTCATACGTTTCGACTTTAATCATGGGACTCAGTGAAGCAAGTGTCTCGAGCATATCCCGTGTCAGTTTGCAGTACTCGCACTCGAATTCCTGCGTAAAGAAAACAAGCCGGACAGGATTTTTTAATTGTGCCAGCCGCTTTTGAATCGTTGTGTAATTTTTTTCTTCTATAATAGACATATAAACTGGTAAATTGTAAATGGTGAACTGTAACTTATAAAGTTCTTAGTTCTTGGTACTTAGTGCTGAAGTTAGAACCACGAAGAACGAACCAAGAACCAAGAACTATCGAAGAATTATTTCACGAATTCTTCAGCAAAATATTTGGCAGTCAGCTGTTCGCCTGTCGCGAAACGCACCAATTCGTCCCAGCGCATAGTCGCGCCAGGGGCGAAGACGCGTTCTTTCAGGTACTGTCCGATTTCCGGGTGATTCGCATAAGACGGTTCGGGATTCGTCGTGTCTTTGAGTATGTTCGCTGCGATGTAATGCTGAAGCTGGGAAGCGAAGAGCTCCCCCAGTTGATAATTATGATAATAGACCGGTACCTGAGCGAGATGGATTTTCGCAGCCCAGTCCGGTTCATTGCGCCCTTCGGGGCATTTGATAAGCTGGTATTCCTCGACCAGATCCCACCAGAATTTATTTAAGTTTTGATCCGGATTTTGATACATGCCGCGTTCGAAGCGGACCATGACCTGCGTCCAGCGGCAGAAGATCAGTTCTTTCATACGCAAATTTTCTTTTCCTGCTTCACGAATCCGTTCCTTTTCTTTGTCGTCTACGCCGACCATCAAGTGAAGCCAGTCGGCATTATCGGCCTGGCGTTCCATCAATTCAGCGATTCCTTCAGTCAGAAATATATGCGCCTCGCTCCTCAAGAGGAACGGAAGATCGCGCCGTTCGTTCTTGCTGTACACTGCGTGACCGAGTTCATGGAGCATGGTACTCATCCATTCATGATTGTCCTTAATATTCAGCATGACCCGGATATCGCCCAGCCGGTCGATGTCCGTTTCGAATGCATGCTGATATTTTCCTTTGCGTTCGTACAGGTCGCTGTTCTTCAGTATGTCGTCGACAGGCAGGCCGAAGTTGTCATAGAACGATCTGCCGAGGTCTTCAACTTTCTTGCCGGCGAAATACTTATCGAAGTCAATTTCGCTCATGTGCGGCGCTTCCTGGAAGAACCGGTCCTGATAATGCCATGGTTTCATGGCGGCGGGAGCGATTCCCCATTTTGCGGCGAGCTTTGCGTCGATTTCGGATTTTAGCCGGGCAAACGGCTTGTCGGTAAGTGTTTTCAATTCATCGAAGACCGCAATCACCTCGTTTTCACTCTGCTCCGCCGTTACAAGCATCATTTCGTAATAGTTTTTAAAGCCGAGCTTGCGGGCTGCTTCATTGCGCAGCTTAACGAGTTCGACCACCATCGGAGCAACCGCCTGGCCGACCCTTTTGCTTGCCTCCCATGCCTTTTCACGCTTGGCGCTGTCGGTTTCCTTTTGCAGTATATCGACGATATCGTTGTCGGTGACTTCTTTTCCGTCGATGGCGCCGCGGAACGTATTAAATCTATTCGCAATCTCCGCTGCCTTGTCCACGATCTGTTTCAAGAGAGCAGAATCGAGCTGATTGGGGAGATAACTATTATAGAGGACAACCAATTGCCTATGGAGAAGCGGATCTTTGACGGCGTCCTTTTCCATCCAGTGTTTGACCTGTCCGAACTCATCTTTGTTCGAATAAATCTTGCGCACCTCAAGCTCCAATGCCGCCTGCTCGTCGTAATACTTTTTTTCACCGGTTGCGCTGGCATTCCAATTGGCGATATTCATCGCTTTGAACATCGGTTCGACGATTTTGACATGCTTGTCGATGAATGCCTGAAGTTTCTGTTCTTCCGTTTGTGCGAGACTGATGGACATAAAACACACCGTTAATAAAAAAAGAATGATGGAGGATTTCATGTGGAATCCTTTTATGAAGTTTTTTTGTAACTACACAGCGTAACTGTTCTTTGGAATAAAAGATTTATTATTGAACGCCAATACGAGGGCGTCAAAAGCAGAGCAAGCATTCTTGCAGGCGGTGGAGAGATATCCACGAATGCGACAAAAGGCATCGCCTCCTTCATGGCTGCGGAAAGTGCCGGAGATTTTCTGCTTGACCTTCAACATGCGAAGATCACGTTCGGCTTGATTGTTTGTGAACGGAACACGGAAGTCTTCCATAAATGCAAGCACTGCATCTTGGTAGTCACTCATGCGGTCAATCAAGTTGCGTATTTTGGTTTGCTTCGGTTTTCCGCGCTTCCCCGGCGGAGATCCTTGACGCGGATTCAATGCCTTGGCGATGACCAACAACGCTCTATACTTTCCTGCATAATATTGGCGCGTCTGCAAAGACAATCTCCCAACAGGTCGAGACTTCACTTTCGCTTCTTCAACACGCTTGTGAATGCGTAGTAACAAATCTTTCATCTCTAATGCCCATGCTTGTTTTTCATTCTCATAGACAGCAGTCAGTTCACGGATCAAATGCGCGTTGCACATACCGTGTTCTATGTCATACTTGAAGTAAGGTGACCAGAAATCGTGAATAACTCTTCCCTTCAACGAGCCTATGATACCGATAGCATCGATAGCTTCGCAACCACGCTTGTGGTGCATCTGAAAATGCGTCAAGTTCGATGTCCCGGCAACATGTACCCAATAAAGCTTGTTCTCACAGAATATTCCGGTCTCATCTGCATGAACATCGGTGGCTTGCTTCAATTGCCGAACAATCTCTTTTTCAGCAGGCTCTAATTTCTTGTGAAGCTCTTGCGTCCAATTCAGGAGTGTACCTTGTGATATCTCGATATGAAACATGTTCCGAAGAAGTTCTTGAGCTCTTTTCAATGGTATCAGTTGAGACTGAATCATGTATATTGCTAAGCTTTTGATGTTTGTTCCATACTGTATACTCTTCTCGACGCCTTCGGGAAAAGGTGCAACCACGACTCTTCCACAACGCGGACATTGTTTCTCTTGGCTTTCATGCTCAATATATTCGACCCGCGGCGCAGGCATATCAATGACTTGCCGTCGATGCACTCGGCGAACTTCAATGCGTTTCAATGAACAACCACAGGAACACTGGTCAACAGCATGTTCAATTGTTTTATCCGGTTTATCCTTCATCGCAAGCGTTGATCCCTTATGGCCTTCTTGTCCACCCGATTGCCGATTGCTCTTTGTGCGTGTTGGAATGATCGTTCGTTTCAATCCGTCGCTCGATGGCGGCTTGTTGCTATTGTGACTATCTTGGTTGAGTCGATCTTCAAGCGTTGTGATTCGTTCTTCCTGCTTCTGGATAATCTTTTTCATCTCTTGAATTTCATTGAGCAGCGTCTCTACAAGTTCAACTATAGCATCCGGACCTTTGGCGTAGACTTCTAATATTTTCTCTCGTGTGCTTGACCGATGTTCCATGCACATAAGATATAAAGTGATTTCTAAATGTACAAGCCCTAACTCTATATTTATTGAATATTTTTTTTATCTTAATAAATCACGCTGTGTAGTTACGTTTTTTTTGTTATAATCTATAGTTCAAAAGCATGAAGAGCAACAGTTATTTTTCACTGTTTTAGAAGGACTCTCGTATGGCTGCTTTAGAATCTCTTGAAATTCCTCTGGGTACTGTTTTGCCGCATTTTTCCCTTTTCGATACGGAAGGCGCTCATTTTATGGACGATTCTGCCGTCGGCAGGAAGGGACTTCTCGTTGTATTCACATGCAACCATTGTCCTTATGCAAAAGCTGTATGGCCCCGATTCATCCGCATCGGTACATACGCTCTTTCCATGGACGTCAATGTCCTGGCAGTCAATCCGAATATCAATCCGAATTATCCGGACGACGCTCCCTCTGAAATGAAAAAGAAAATTCAGGAATGGGGAATTCCTTTCCCGTATCTCATCGACAGCGCGCAAGACGCAGCGCGCGCTTTCAAAGCCCAGTGCACTCCCGATATCTATCTCTTTGATAAACAAAAAAAACTCGTCTATCACGGACGTATGGACGATAACTGGCAGGATGAATCGAAGGTTACGAGACTGGAATTAAAAGAGGCGCTTGACAATCTTATCGAGGGAAAGCCGATTCCAGACAAACAGGTCCCCTCGATTGGATGCTCGATTAAGTGGGTTTCTTAAAAAGTTCGTAGTTCTTAGTGCGTGGTTCGTAGGTTTTAGTTCTTCTAACTTCAGCACTACGAACCAAGCACTCAGAACAAATGTAATTCACCATTTACCATTTACTGTTCTTCATTTATATCCTGCCCGTTCCAGGTCGGAGAGCGATTTAAACGGTTTCGGCGGATGAAGGTAACGTGCAAGAAATGTATAAATTTTCAATCGAGTTTCTTTCGCAAGTTTCGTGTCGATACGATCGAAACTATGTCCTCCGGGCGCATCTTTGAAAATTTCATACTCAAATGATTTTCCGGCAGCCTTGAGTCCTTGAATAAGGTGATCTACCTCTTCTACATGTACATCATCGTCGTTTGTATTTGCATGAATGAGAAGCGGTGTTTTAAGCATTTGGACGTGAGAAACCGGTGAACGCCGTATATATTCCGCTGAATCCTCCTTCACGGTTTTCCCGATATGGTAGGGAACATAAAAATCTTTCCGGGTACTCATCGTCATAATACGCGAGCCGCATGATGAGATCGCTGACCGGCACTCCGGCAAATGCAGCGGCATAATCGTTCGGATGTTCGAAAATATCAAGAAGCGTAATAAGCCCGCCGTGACTCCAGCCGACTGCACCGACCCGGTTCTTATCCGCACAGGTGTAATTTTCAATAACCCAGTTTCGTGCCGCATGGTTATCTTCGACCTCGAGCCCTCCGTAATCGATCCGTTCATAAAATTGTTTTCCGTACCCCGTGCTGCCCCGGTATTCGGGCGCAACAACGAGATATCCCTGTGCAGTCAATTCCCGAATGATATGCGCGTGATAGGTCGTAAAATCGGCATGGACGCCGCCGTGCGGCAGGACGATGAGCGGATATTTTTTGTTCCGGTCGAGCCCTTTCGGAAGAAAAACATAAGCCCAAAATTTAACCGGATTCCAGGCGCCGCGAGCCGCAGTGTCGGCTGCCTTTGCGGGAGGCGGGCCGACAATAAAAACCTTCTCCATAATTACCGCGTCGGAAATTTTATCATACCATAAAATATCGTCGACAGATTTATCCAGTTCGTCCAGACGATAGTCGAGCGCTTCGAATTTTTTATCGATATAAAGTTTTAAAGAATCGGTGCTCTTGTCCTGTGCCGGAAGAGGTGATAGCGCTAAAATTAATGCGGCAACGAATATATGATACTTGTTCATGTCGGTAAGCTCAAAGTTCTTGGTGCTTAGTTCGCGGCAATTTTGTTATTAGTCCTTTGGTTTGTCTGTTGACTGATAGTTGCTGTTTTCTATGCTCTATGTTCTGTCTCTATTTACTATTTACCATTTACTATTCGCTCCAAATTGAATCCCGCTTGCGCGGGACAACATTATTGGGCCTCCGGCTACCATTAACCATTTACTATTTACTGATTATAGCTCTCAGGTGTTCGAGATCTTTTCTCGCTACACGAACGACAAGACGAACGGAATTATCTTCGTACGAACGGTCGAGCACTTCTCCGAAATCATAAATGGAAGAAATCAGACGCGGATCGGATTGCGGAATCACGATGGTCTCTTCGACGAATTCCGTATTGACCAGTTCTTGAATTTTTTCTTTCAAGCTGATGATATTAATGCCGCGCATTGCAGAGATGCATACAGACCGGGGATATTTTTCGCTCAGGACGGAAATGATGCTGCGGTCGTTCAACCGGTCTATTTTGTTGAAAACCATAAGGGTCGTTTTGTCGGCCGCACCGAGATCTTCCAGTGTTTCCTGCACGACTCGAATTTGGTCTTCATACAGCGGATTCAATACATCCACGATATGGAGCAGCAAATCGGCTTCGGTTACTTCTTCCAGAGTGCTTTTGAACGATGCCACGAGATGATGCGGCAGCTTGCGTATAAAGCCGACCGTATCCGTCATGAGAATTGCGGAGGAAGGGGAGAGGGGAACGATGCGTGTTGTCGGATCGAGCGTTGCAAAAAGTTTGTTCTCCACAAGCACATCGGAGCCGGAGAGCAGGTTGAGAAGCGTGGATTTCCCGACATTCGTATATCCCACAAGCGCAGCGCGCGTATGTTTGGTGCGTTCCTTGCGCTGCGTCGTGCGCTGCTGCGTAATACGCTCGAGCCGTTCCCGCAGGTGGCTGATGCGCGTGCGGATCATTCTGCGGTCGGTTTCGATCTGCGTTTCGCCCGGTCCCTTTGTCCCTATGCCGCCGAATTGTTTTGAAAGGTGCGTCCACTGACGCGTCAGGCGGGGGAGCAGATATTCGAGCTGAGCAAGTTCGACCTGACATTTTGCCTCGCTTGTGCGCGCCCGTGCCGCAAAGATATCGAGAATAAGCGCACTGCGGTCGAGTACTTTACATTGAAATGCTTTTTCCAGATTACGAACCTGCACAGCGCTCAGGTCGTCGTCGAAAATAACAAGCGAAACTTTTTCCTGTTCGACTAATTTTCCGATCTCTTCCGCCTTGCCTTTGCCGATGAACGTTGCCGGATCCAGACGGTCACGGTCCTGGGATATACGCGCAATCGTAACGGCCCCTGCGGTATCAGCCAGGAGCTCAAGTTCGTCCAACGATTCGTCCATCTGCGCCTTTTTTACAAAATGCGTCGTGACGCCGACGAGAATGCATTTTTCTCTTCCGCTCGAGGCCAGTTCAATCATATTTTACCATTTTATATTGTAAGATCGAGACATTGGGCAATTGTGTGACAATCCTTTTACTGAAAGCTACAAAAAAGGAATGTAGATTCAAAAAATGTTACGGCATTTGCGCTTGCTTTGCGTCGGATTCCTGGAGCAAGGCCTTTTTGTCCTTTATATCCCGTGCAAGAAATGTTTCGATCAGTAAGAAAATGAGTGCAGCGATAAGGATCGGTTTCCACAATTCCGAGCCGATCCGCAGTTCTGTAACGGCGTGCCGGATGTCCTGAGGCAGAATTGCACTGTGTATCTGCGGGCGGGTAACGCCGCACATGTCGAAGAGGTGCTGAATTATTTCGTCATCGGCTGTCAGAGGAGAAAATTCCAGCGGATCGATATTGACGGCAATTTTCTGCAGGACGATGTTTCCGTTTTTAACGGTATAAATTCCGGGATATTGCGTCTGCAATACTTGAACGACGGTACGGCCTCCTCTCCGAATCGCTTTCCCGATGATCTCATTTTTCCCGGCTGCGTCGATTCGTAAGAGGGCATCGGGGAGAGCGCGCATTTGAAGCGATAATTCGCCGCCGCAAAGAATGCTGTTGGCAGAGGAAAAATTTTGCGCGGCATAGGAAACGCATCGGCAGAGAAGCGGTACGAACAATCCTTTCAACGGAAAATCGGACCATTCTGTATTCGGCGCAACGCTGAACATCAGCACGCGCCCTTCTCCGGATGTGCTTTCCGTCAGGAAAGGCGCTCCGTTCGATGCGCTTATAATGATCTGTGTACTTGGATTCGGAAGAAGCCGCATGTAGGTTTTAATCTGCGGTGATTCGATTTGTTTTTGCGCCGAACCGGATAAATGAATGCCTGAAGTTTCCTCAAACATTCCGAGGAAAACCGGATGCCGTTTATCGATTTTCCCGAATTCAAGATATCCCGCTTGGTTCGCTGCTGTTTGAATTTTTTCTTTACCTCCGATTTCCGGCAGTCCCAGCGGTTTCGCGATATCGGTGTTAAAAAGGGGGATATCCATCTGGTCGTTCGGGAAAATGATCATACCGCCGCCGCCGGAGATGAATGCCCGAATTTGTGCGGCGCGCTCGGAAGTCAATCCTTGAAAAGATGCCATGACCAGCACGTTCGTTTCGGAAAGAATTGCCGAGTTCAGCCGGTCGAAGGAAAGCTGCTTAACTTTTAAATTCGCCGTGCTGTCCGAAAGCCAGGTCGAGAATGCAAGGGAGCAATAACGAGCATCGGCTGGAGAACCGATACAGCAGAGAGAAATCTCTTCCGGGATATCGACAGTAAAGTACCGGATGTTGTCGAATTCGAGATCGTCGTCCTCCAGCATCACATATCCCTGGAGCGGGCCCCTTTGCTTGGGGATGAGAGAAAACTCAACCTCCGTGCGTTTTCCAGCGCCGATGTCCACGCTTTTTTCACCGACCCGAACGCCGTTTTGAAAAATTCCGACAACATGATTGGTTAATCTCGAGGATCCTTCGTTGACGATCGTCGCCCGCACAAGAAAAGGTTTTCCCGTTTCCAGAATTGCATTCGGCAGAGACAACGATTCGACAGCCGCATTATGAAGTATGCGCCCGGCAGTGCGGAAGAGAAAAAAATGCGTTTGTTCAGGAAAGAGATTCTCCGCATTTTGTCCGGCTTCCGTAATGCCGGATTGAAAATCGGAAAGGATGTACACTTCTTTATTGAAATTTCGGGATGCTGCAAGAACCGCGGCGGCTTTCGCAAGCGCTATGCGCAGCGGGTTGCGGACTGCTGAGGGCTGAATTTCGTGAAGAGCGTTCCGCACGGCAGATATATTCTTTTGCGGTGCATACTGGATGTCCGGAGATCCTGCTTCCGAAAGTCTGATAAGCGCAGCTTCGTCTCCTTCTTTGAGCATGGAGAGAACTTCGGAAGCCGCTTCTTTTGCCTGCTGCAGAAACTCCCCCTGTTCGCCGGCGGCCGTCATGCTGTAGGAGTCGTCCAGAATAATGACCGCAGTCGTTTTTGCCGATTCTGAAAGCCCTCCGGCAAGGAATCCTTTCGTCGTCGGCCTGGAAAAAACGAGGACAAGAAGAACGATCAGAAGCGTGCGGACAATGAGCAAGAGGATCTGGCGGAGTTTGACCTGCCGGATTTTTGTTTTTTGCAGTTCCTTGAGAAATATCAGAGTGCTGAATTCAATAGTCCGCAGCTTGCGTTTATTGAGCAAGTGAAGGGCAAGAGGAATTCCGGCTGCAATAAGCCCGAAGAGCATGAATGGATTAAGGAAAGTCATAATAAATGGTAAATGGTAAATAGTTAATGGTAAATAGTAATTGGTAAATAGTAATTGGTAAATAGTAATTGGTAAATAGTAATTGGTAAATAGATAAATTGGTAAATAGTAAATGGTAAATAGTAAATAGTAAATGGTAAATAGTGAATAGTTGATAAGTTAACTAAGAACCAAGAACTAAGAACCGAGAACTACGAACTATTATTTTACCCGTTTCCATGTAATGCGGTCGCCGACGGAAATATTATGTCTGTCGGTAAATCCGGCATTGACCTCGAGAACGAGCAAAGTCGGAGCGGTTGCAGCATAACTCTGTTCCGAAAAAGGCGTCGTGTTCTTATGGATCGTTACGATCGATCCGGTCTTATCGATAAAAATCATATCCAGTGAAAGGACGCAGTCTTTCATCCAGAACGAAGCATAAAATTCCTGGTCAAAAACGAAGAGCATGCCTTTCATTTCATCCATCGCCGGTCGTCCCATCATTCCGACCTCGCGTCTGCTGTCATTGTCGGCTATTTCGATGTCGATAGCGATCATCGGTTGATCGTCCTTGCGGAGAAAAAACAGCTCTCCCTCTTTTTTAAACTGCGGAGCGGCCGAGGCCGTATCCTGATCGGTTTTTTTCGGCATAGAGATGGCGATGATGATGATGAGAATGATGAGCGCAATGGATAATAAAATCCACTTTTTTTTTGATTGTGGCGATTTTGTTTTTTTCACGGTTTTTCTGATCTCTTCTTTGACATTTTTATACTTCCAGCGATCTCAACGCAAAGCGCCCGGGGGAGGCCGGACGGCCGTATATACCGGTATGATGTCGACCGGAATTTCGTTCAACTTATCCAGAGCGCGCTGCATGGCCGGATGAATGATGGCAAAGCGATCGAGCAGAGCGAGTCCTTTTTTATACGATCCTTCCGCCTGAAGCGTAAGGATTTCCCCGGTCAGTTTTTTTACCGCATCTTTCGCTTTGGCCGGATCGATGCTGAATGTCCCTTTCATTTCATCTATCGTAATGGCTCCTTCCAGTGTCAGATAATTAAATTGAAGAGCAACGCCTTTTCCGTGCGCCTCGTTCATGCCGAATCGGACGGACCGGAATAAACTTGCAAGAAATGTAACGTACATTTCTTTTTCAAGCTTTTTATCCAGTACACCTCTATCGATGAGATACTGGAGTGCAAAGAGTCCCGTAATGTCCGCCTTTGCTTCTTCCAGCGGAGAGTAGATGTCTTTCAGCTCTTTCCGCACAGTGGTCGGTTTTCCGCTGATCCTTATACTGTGCGGGCCAAGCCCATGCATCAATTCATGAGCGAGGATATGCGTGAAGAATGCGTCGAATGAAACGGAATGAATTTGTGCGGAATCGAGTATAACTTCGGCAATCGGAACCAGTACGCTCTTGAATTTTGCTTCCTGCACGTTTTTCAGCATGACACGCTTCGATCCTTTTTCATGAATAATCCGTTCATCGTTCGGCAGGTTGAATGCTGCCGTCTGGACCCCGCGATTGCCTTCTCCGGATGCGTAGATGAGATCGACGACGCGGATGGGAGAGAGTGCGGCAAGTTTCGGATTGCGGTAAGCCGGATCGAGAGGAAGGTTGTTCTCGATCTCCTGCAAGAAGCCGCTGAACTTTGCCAGCTTCGACGTCTCCGCCTCGTCCCGCAGAGTTACGTACGCTTCAAAAGCTGCTTTATAGTTAAACATGCCGTCCATATATGTTTCATACGGCCCGATCGTAACGTCGATCGGCGCATCGAGTTCCATCCATGCGACGTCGCTTGTATAATAGTCGTTGTTCAAAAAAGCGGCAGCGCGTGTACGAAGATATTTTTTGAGCGAAGGGCTGCCGGTCAATGCCGCAGCTTCTTCCAGCAGTTTGGCGGCCGGAGAGAGCCAGGGGCGGTATTCTTCGCTGTATGGAAGGATTTTCAGTCTATTCTGTGCATCGCGGCGGATAAGAGTGAAGAATCCGGCTGCCTGCTCCCGTGAATTTTCATCGAGTGTGGAATGCCAGGTGTTGAATTCTTCTTTCGTCATATCGCCCGGATAATATTCGGCCTGTTCCGGCTGCCTGTCCGGAACGCCGTCCAGAAAAGCGCTGCCGTCGTCCAGCTGCGACCATGGACCCATATTGATGCGGAAATATTGAAGCCGTTCTTTTCCCGTTTCCGTCGTGTCGGCTTTCAATTGGTTCAGGAGTAACGGATTGTTCTTCCAGACCTGCCGGAAATAAATTTCGTCCATCAGACGTGCCGCCTCGATAATTTTCTGCAGCGCTTTTGCATCGTTCGGCTTGAGTGCGGAAATATCGGCGGCAACGGCGGCCGGTACGAATCGGGCTATTTTTTGTTCAAGAGTCATTTCCAATTGTTCCTTGGAGGGTTCGTGTTTTTTACAGGAGACTGCGCTCAGGAGTATGAGCACGGCTGCAAAGAGTTGTGAAGAATTCATTGTATTCCGTTGTCGATCAATAACATGATAGAAAGAATTTCCGGAAAGGATACTCCAAAAGCAATATCCGCTGCACGCCGGACGGGTATTTGTAAGTTTCCGGAATTACCGCTACATTTTGCATACGTGCTATCTATCCACCACGAAGGGAAAATCTATGCGCATCCTCATTGTTGAGGACGAACAAAAAGTGGCCCGCTTTCTAAAAAAAGGGCTCGAAGCCGAGGGGTACGAAATAGAAATAGCAAATGATGGAGAACTCGGGGAACAGCTTGCTCGCTCAGGATCGTTCGATGTTGTGCTTCTCGATGTTCTGCTCCCGAAAAGGGACGGGTTTACGGTTCTTCATAATCTTCGAAAAGATTCCATCCGCACTGCGATTGTTATGCTGACGGCACGCAGTGCAACGGAAGACATCGTAGGCGGGCTCGATGAGGGAGCAGACGACTATTTGACGAAGCCGTTTTCTTTTGAGGAACTGCTTGCAAGAGTGCGGTCGGTTGTCCGCCGCAACGGACAGATCAAAACACAGCTCCAATTCTTAGACCTTTCACTGGATACGGTGGCTCACAGAGCGCATCGCAGCGGGAAACAAATCGAACTGACCACGCGCGAATATGCGATGCTCGAATATTTTATGCGCAGCCAGGGAAAACTGATCAGCCGCCAGGAATTGGCAAAGGAAATCTGGGGATACGATTTCGATCCGGGAACGAATGTCGTCGATGTATATGTGAATCATCTCCGGAAAAAAGTCGATGCGGATTCCAAAATTAAGCTGTTCCAGACCGAGCGCGGCAAAGGGTATTATCTTTCCGACACGAAACTGAATTCCAAGAATACATGAGGCTGTTCCATTCCATTCGCGCCAAACTGACGCTCTGGTATGCGCTGATTCTGGCGTTTACACTGGTCGGTTTCGGCGTCACATCGTTTCTTGCCACCCGGTCGGCGATGTACAGCAATCTCGATTATTCGCTGCGCAACGAAGTAAAATGGGTCAACGAATTCATCCAGCCGCAGGCAAAAAAAATCCGGCTCAAGCGGGCAGCCGTTAAAGAATTACAGGAACTGAAACGCACGCACACCGGCAAAGAGAAGGGCCGGCATACGCTCGAACCGGACACAACGGACAAGGACCGGGAAGTGATAGACGAAATGTGGAATCAAATCTATCATCACACGCTCCTCAGCCCCCGGCGGCATTACATACAAATTCTCGACCGGAACGGAGACCTGCTGTTCCGTTCGCAGAGTCTGAGAGGGCATTCGATCGAGTATACCGAAATTCCGTACCAGTGGATCAATGTCGTCAGTACGGATGGTTTCGACGGCGAACACCTTCGCCTGGCTTTGATGCAGAACGATTATGTCAAAATCTTCGTCGCCTATCCGCTGGAGCCGGTCAACGAGGAGCTGTACAACCTCTTTTATAATATTTTGTTCGTTATGCCGTTTGCTTTGATCATTTCCATTCTCGGCAGCTGGTTCCTCGCAAGCCGTTCGTTAAAACCGGTTGACGCCATTACAAGAGCGGCTCGTGAGATTACGGCGCAAAATTTAAGCCGCCGTCTGCCCCCGTCCGAAATCGACGACGAACTCGGGCGCCTGACACAGCAGTTCAATGATATGATTCAGCGCCTGCAGGAATCATTTACGCAAATCCAGCAATTTTCCGCCGATGCTTCGCACGAATTACGCACGCCTCTGACGATCATGCGCGGAGAAATTGAAATTGCCATGCGCAAGGGCCGTCTTGCAAAATCGACGCGCGAATTACTCTCCAGTATTTACGACGAACTTGTCCGGCTTTCGACGATCGTAGAGAGTCTGATGATGCTTATTAAATCTGATACCGGAAGAATGGTGATCAGCCCCGAGCCGCTGCGTCTGGATGACCTGGTTCAAGGATTATACGAGGATATGAAGATGCTTGCCAGAGGGAAGCAAATTGAATTGAAATTAAATTCCCCCATTCCGCTTCCGATCAACGGCGACGCACTTCGTTTGAAACAATTATTCATCAATCTTCTCGATAATGCTTTGAAGTATACGCGATCCCAGGGCGAAGTCGATATTTCATTCGGGAAGGAAAAAGGTAATGCGGTTGTTTTCATCAGGGACAACGGCATCGGTATACCGCAAGAACACGCAGGAAAAATTTTCGAGCGTTTTTACCGTGTACCAAATATCGAGATTGCTGTCGATGCCGGAGGCAGCGGGCTTGGCTTGCCGATTGCAAAATGGATTGCTGAAGCGCACCGCGGCACGATAGAAGTCCAGAGCCGGGAAGGTAAAGGAAGCACATTTATCGTCCGTCTTCCGCTTATCGGTTAACAGCCGCCGGCGCTGGCGCCGGTTCACTGTCCTTGATTTTGCTCAAATTATTCGGTATTTAATAGTATTCATGGCAACAACATAAGGTACGCATGGCCCTCAAGAGGACTTCAACAGCCAAAAAAACTCTAAGAAACAAGACCTATTTCTTTTCAGATGTACATCTGGGGCTTGGGAACGATGAAGAAGACCGTCAAAAAGAATCCCGGCTGATCCGGTTCCTCGATTATATCCAGCGCGATGCCGAACAAATTTTTATTCTCGGGGACTTATTCGATTACTGGTTCGAATATCGTACGGTCGTGTACAAAAGGGATATTATCGGCTTTTTGCAAAATTTGCGGAACTACAGGAAGCAGGAATTCGTCTCTTCTTCATCGCCGGCAATCATGATTACTGGATGCGCGATTATTTCCAGAAGGAATTCGGTATGCAGGTTTTTTTTACTCCGCAGGAAAAGGAAATTCAGGGCAAGCGGTTCTACCTCCATCACGGCGACGGCCTGCTCAAAGACGACCGCGGGTATAAAATATTGAAAAAAATTCTCCGAAGCCGCTTCAACATTTTTCTTTTTTCCCTTATCCATCCGGATCTTTCGGGAAAGATTGCAAGCTGGTCATCGAAGACAAGCCGTGAATATACAAGCAACCGAGCGTATGAAGAGAACGGGATGCTGGATTTTGCCCTTGGAAAGCTAAGCGAGGGTTTCCAATATGTCATTATGGGACATAACCATAATCCGGTTTTGCATAAAGACGGCGGGGGTCTCTATGTCAATTTAGGCGATTGGATTTTTAAGAATACGTATGCGGTATTCGATGGAAAGAAACTGTACCTTAAAGAGTGGAAACGATAGAACGAGATTAAACGGCATAAAAAAACATGGCAGACCATTCATTCAGCTCCGACGAAATGCAGCGGTACTTCAACGATCCTGAATATCGCCGGAAACATATACATAAAGCCGGCCGGCTGTTCAGGAATCGCCGTTTACTCTGGTATGCCGGAATCTTTATAGGTGTCGTTTTTTTAACATGGTACACCATCTATGTGATCGGCGGATTGCCATCGCTGGAGGAACTGGAAAATCCGAAACCGGAACTTGCCACAAAAATTTATTCGAGCGACGGAGTCGTTCTCGACCAGCTTGCATACAAAAACCGAACGCATGTTACTTTGGACAAATTGCCTTCCGGATTGATCAAAGGGCTTGTCGCCACAGAAGACAAGGATTTTTATTCGCATTGGGGGGTCAATATTTCCCGGTTTGCCCGGCAGATGGTACTGAATATCGCCACATTCCGGCAGGCCGGAGCGAGCACGATTACACAGCAATTGTCCCGCAACTTATATAAACTTCAAGCGCGGCATGAGAGATGGTATAATAAAATTACGCGGAAGATACGCGAATTTATTACTGCGGTCCAGATCGAACGGAATTTTACGAAGAATGAAATTCTGGAAATGTATTTGAACGTTGCTTTCTTCGGGCGCAACGCATACGGCATCGAGTCCGCTGCTGAGACATATTTCAGCAAACCGGCGGCGGAACTGGACCCGCCGGAATATACGCTGCTCATCGGCATGCTGAAGGGACCGAGTTTCTTCGACCCCATCAGCCATCCCGACCGCGCTTTTGCTCGGCGCGATGTCGTGATCGATCAGATGGTCAAGGAAGGTTTGTTCACGCTGGAAATGGCAAACCAGGTCCACGCGGATTCGCTCGACTTTAAAGTCATGCAGACCGAATTCCGTTCCGGCATGGCGCCGCATTTTGTGGAAACGGTTCGCCAGATGCTGGTCAAGAAAATGGAAAAATACGGCCTCGATATTTACCGTGACGGGCTGCGTGTTTTCACGACGCTCGACAGCCGTATGCAGCGGCACGCAAACGATGCGGTGGAAGAACATTTGCGCGATTACCAGATCCGGTTCGATAAGACCTGGAACTGGAACGAACATCCGGAAATTTTAAAAGAAAATCTCGAACGTGCCGCCCGCGATAACGAGATGTACCGCAAATCGCGGAATTCTACCATGAGGGACAGTATTTACAATGAACTCATGTCGAGTCCTGCGTTTCTCGATTCCATACGCCGTGCGGCGCAAACCATCGAAGTGGGATTCGTGGTCATCGACCCGCATTCCGGAGCGATTAAAGCCATGGTCGGAGGTCGTAATTTCAGGACATTTAAATACGGCTTAAACCATGTAACGCAGATTCACCGGCAGCCCGGTTCCGCATTCAAACCCTTTGTGTACACCGTCGCGCTGGATAATGGATATCCGCCCTGCTACCAAATGCTCAACCAGCCGGTGACAATTCCGATGCCGGACGGCACCCGTTGGACGCCGGAAAATTTCGACCGTTCTGTCGGCGGCAAATTTACACTCCGCGAAGCGGTCAAACAATCCATGAATCTCGTGGCGGTACGCGTGATTTTGGAAATAGCTCCGGCCAGGCAGGTTTCCGCTTATGCACACCGGATGGGAATAACATCTCCGATTCCTGCGTATGAGTCTATCGCTCTGGGGACGGCGGTCGTGACACCGATGGAGTTGGTTTCCGCATACGGTGTATTTCCAAATGAAGGCGTCCTGGTCTCGCCATACTCCATTGTGCGCGTCGAAGATAAGGACGGCAATGTTATTGAGTCGTTCGCTCCTGAAAAGAAAGAAGTACTCAGCCCCGAAACGGCATATTTGATGACCGATTTGCTGAAAGGAGTCGTTAACGGCGGAACGGCGACGACCGGCGTCCGGTCGTTCTATAACGGACCGTGCGCTGGAAAAACAGGCACGACAAACGATTATGCAGATACATGGTTCGTCGGATTCACTCCCCAGCTCGTGGCCGGCGCCTGGGTGGGATTCGACGATGTCCGCATTAAGTTTCAGATGGCCGAGGGACAGGGAGGGAGGGCGGCCGCGCCGATCTTTGGACGGTTTATGCAAAAGACGTATGAAGATCCGGTTCTTAATTTTCCTCTGGCGTATTTTGTCAAGCCGGACGGCATCATAACCGATACGATTTGTGCGGAGACAATGAAAAAGGCGCGTGAATTTTGTCCGGAAAAAACAACGGAAATCATCAATGCAAAATATCCTCTGGAATTATGCCCGAAGCATACCAGTCAGGATTGGAATCAAAACGGCGAAAAAAGCGACGAACCGCGGAAGAATAGCAAAATAGCATGGTAAAGATCTGTAGAGTTCGTAGTGCGTAGTTCATAGTGCTGAAGTTCGAGAAACTAAGAACTAAGAACCAAGAACTAAGAACCAAGAACCAAGAACTAAGAACCAAGAACTGTGAACTGACAACCACGAACCTAAGAACTAAATAACTTTCTTAACCGCCTCTCTTACGAGCTTGAGGTCGACTTCATCGACGACAACGGTTTCGCCGATCGACTTCGGGAGCACAAACCGCACTTTCTTCCCGATGCGTTTTTTATCCCATTGAAGCGCGGAAAGGATTTCCGGCATTCGCAGCGATGATACATTCGCTCTCAACGGTATGCGTCCGATGAGCCTGCTGATGCGTTCGTACGATTCCGCCGGAAGTATTCCGAGTTTCTGTGCAATGTAGCTCTCCGCAGCAAGTCCGAGCAGCACAGCTTCTCCGTGTTTGAGCACACGATAATGTCCCGCCGATTCCAGCGCATGGCCTACGGTATGGCCGGCGTTCAAAATGATTCGAATATTTTGTTCAAACTCGTCCTGACTCACAACATCAGTCTTAATGGCGACGCATTGCGACTGTGCAAAGAGCAGTTCCTCATGCGAGCACCGGAGTATGGCTTCGAGGTGATTCTCCAGGAAGGCGAAAAGATCCTTATCCCTGATGATCCCGTACTTCACAACCTCGCCCATGCCGCAGACGATCTCGCGAAACGGCAGGGTCGCGAAAACCGCAATATCTTCCCAGACAAATTTCGGCTGGTAAAAAGAGCCGATCATATTTTTCCCGAGCGCATGATTGACGGCTGTTTTTCCGCCGATGGCGCTGTCCACCTGAGCGAGCAGGGTCGTCGGGACATGGACCAGAGGAATGCCGCGCTGATAGGTTGCCGCTATAAATCCGGCAAGATCTCCGATGACGCCGCCTCCGAGAGCGATGAGCGCCGACTTGCGGTCGACAGCACGCCGAAGAAGTTCCGTGTAGAGCATACCGGCGCGGCGGAGATTTTTCTGCCGCTCGCCGGGAGGAATAATGATGGACTGAACTGCGAACCCGTGATGCTTAAGATTGTTCACCATTGGCCGCAAGTACATGGAGGCGACATGCGAGTCGGTTATAACCACGAGTGATGCGGAAATTCCATGTTCGATGCATTTCGGTGCGAATGCCGAGCCGGCATCGGTTCCGATATAGACGGGATAAGAGCGGTCTCTGAGGGTGACGGGATATTGCGCTGTGATCATACTCAATTGTCCTATAAAAATGCCTTTAACTTTTTAACAATTTCATCGACGGTAATTCCCACCCGAAAATTGTCGGTATTGACGGTGATATCGGAGCGCAGGTAAAACTTTTCGCGCTGTTCAAGAAGCCGGATAATTCTTTGTTTCAATTTTTCCGCAGTCAAGGGAATACCGGCTTCATCTTTCAGCATCGGCCGGTCGGTCCGGTGGCGCTGAACACGCAGCATGACCTGTTCCGGCGAAATTTTTAAATAGACAAGAATACCGGCTTTCTGAATAAGCTGCAGGTTCTCTTCGTTCGCGATGGTTCCGCCGCCCAATGCAATAACGCTCTCCGAATGGGAAGAAAGCCCGCACAATGTCGTATGTTCGAGAGCGCGAAATGCCGTCTCGCCCTCGCTTCTAAAAATTTCCGGAATACTTTTTTGCGCCGCATCTTCGATGAGCTTGTCGATATCGAGGAAGCGGTAACCCAGCGTATTGGCAAGAATGGGCCCGACCGTGCTTTTGCCGCTTCCCATAAAGCCGGTGAGGAAAATCAGAGATTTTGTTTTCTTTTGGGGTTCCATACAAACGGATGCTTCGATATCTTCTTTACTTAAAGATAAAAAAAAAGGCGCACATCTGTGCGCCTTAAAAAAAGAAAAATACGGTTTAACGAAAATATTTTTCGCGGTTGTCCATGATGTCTGCTTTCTCGCGTAGCGAAGTCTGCCACTGCGCCATAAACTGGCTCCGTTTTTGCTGCAGCACCTGCTCGCGGTATGCCTGTTTGACCGAATTATATTGTGCCGTATCGAAAGCGGTTTTGTGGGTTACTTTGACAATATAGTAACCGCGCTGTCCTTCAAACGGTTTTATGAGGTCTCCTTGATTCGCTGCTAACATGGTTCCAATGAATTTCGGGTCGTTTCCGATCACGGTCGGAGGATTAAGCGGAGAAAAAGAACCGGTTGATTGAGCGATAATATTCGGTATCGACTGAGCTGCCGCCACAATATCGCTCGAAGGCGTCAATGTTCTATAAAAAGTTTCAACCTGACTGCGTATATAATCGAGTTTCTTTTGATGCTCCGCAATGTTGTGGACGAGTGCTTTTACTTCTTCAAATGGGCGGATGCCTTCTTCGCGGATGCTGCTGACCATGCAGACAATCAATCCGTCGCGGATATTCATCTGTTCGCTGATTTTCCCCTTTTTATTGTTAAAGGCAAACTGTGCAATCATATCATTTTCGCCGAGGCCCGGAATAGGACCGGATTTTGTGAATTCCGGCGATTCGCGGACCGCATATTTGCTGTTGGCTGCAGATTTTTCGAAACCTTCATCCTTAGCAAGATAAGCAAACTCCTGTGCCTGCTGCGCTGTGTTATCGATGGTTTCGGAACTCGTTTTAAATTTCCATGTGAGATCTGCAATTTTCAATTCGCGTTTATCTTTTCCCGTAATCTTTATAATATGCCAGCCGAATTGTGTCCGGACGGGGCCGATAATTTCTCCTGCACGGCCGTGGAAGAGAGCTTCCTCGAACGGCTTGACAAAAGTTCCTTTCCTGGCCCAGCCGAGGTCGCCTCCTTGAAGGGCGGAGCCGTAATCATCGCTGTTTGTCCGGGCGAGTTGTTCAAAATCAGCTCCGGCTTTTGCCTGCCTGAGAATTTCTTTCGCTTTCCGGATCGCGTTGATGCTGTCCGGACCCGGAACGCTGTTGATAAGAATATGACTCGATCGAACGAACTCTTCCTGTGAACCCTGGCGTTCGTCGAGAACCTTGATCAGATGGTATCCGTTCCCGTCTTTAATCGGTCCGACAATCTGGCCCTTCTTTGCAGCAAAGGCGGCGTTTTCTACCGGACGGCTTAATTCGCCGTGTTTGTGAAACTTATCGTCGGAGGGATTTTCCGAATATGTCTTAACGAGCTCACTAAAATCGGTGGTTCCGGATTTTGCCTGATCGAGCAGCTTCGTTATTTCAGTTAAAGCCGACGCAGAATCTTGTGCAGAAGGTGTCTGCGCAAAGACCACATATTTAATTTTTCGCGTAGCTTTCGTGCGATAATCTTCCTGATGATCAGCATAAGTTTTCTTGAGATCATCATCGGCGACTTTTACCGCAGTATCGGGAACCATACGGTTGACATCGAACAGGACAAAATCAGCGTTCATTGTTTCCTGGCGGTCGTTAAAGAGGTCTTTCACTTCGCTTTCGCTGACTCCGACGGCTGCGGTCAGGATGCTTTGAAGTTTTACACGCTGCTGCGTTTGACGGATCATATCCTCGACTTTAATCCAGATTTCTTTATTGCGGGGATCATGCATGGCCTGATCGTAGGCCTCGCGTCTGAATGTTCCGGTGGAATCGCGGAATTGTTGAATGAGGAAATCCGGAGGGTTAGGTCCCTGAAGAATATCGCGAATTTCCTGATCGGTGACCGTGATACCGAGCCGGCGTATTTCCTGGTCGTAGAGAATCTCGTTCACGAGCTGATCCCAGACCTGCGAACGAATTTGTCGTTCGGTTTCCTCGTCGATATCGGTCGGGGATTGCTTTTTTTGATTTTCTTCAGCGCGCTTGACCATCTCAGAAAAGTACTGGTAGGAAATTTCATTTCCGTTCACTTCACCGAGCGCCTCGCTGCCGCCGGTCATCCCGTGACCTCGCCTGCCGGCGAAATCCATTCCCCAATCCAATACTATGTAGACAATGAAAAGTCCGGCGAAGACACCAAACGCTGTTGTAAGGTTGTTCCGAATTTGAGTCATTAATGCCATAACGGGATAAACTCCTTCATCACGTAAATCGATATAAAAATCATGTCAAGAAATATAGCCCAGATTCGCTTTATATGCAATGACTTTCTTGTTGACTTTGTAGGCATATCCGAGTATATTTTTTATCGAAAATTTTTATAATGAAGTTTTAAGTTCCATCAAGAGACGTGAACGAAAAACAGCTTACGCGGGAATCCGTATCCCATTCTGAGACGGATTCGCGGCTTTTCTTTTCAGCACATGAGTTTTTGTGCACGTTTCAAGGCGCAGTCGTTCGCGCCTTATTTTCCATTAACACTGATTCATCGTTGGGAGATACCGAGTGAAAAACCACATGACCCGAATCATTTTGATTCTCCTTGCCGTTGCGGCCAGCATTGTCTTTCTTTGGCCGACGTATAAGGATTACAGTTATCGGCAGCATCTTAGTGCGCTTTCCGGAAAAGACAGCAGCGCATATCTTGAAGATAATCGCGACGATATGCTCGCCGTACGTTCAAAGCGCATCAAGCTGGGACTGGATTTGCAGGGCGGAATGCGCGTTGTTCTTGAAGTCGACATCATTCAATTACTTGACGATCTGGCAAAAAACAAGGATGATAATTTTAATGCTATTATAAAAGAAATTCGCGCAGAATCATTGACAAATGAATTTCCCATTATTCCGGCTTTAGCGAAAAAATTCCAGGACCGCGGCATCCGCATGAGCCGCTATTACGGAAGCATACGCGATGATGATGCGAAAATCGTCAAGAATCTGGAAGACGAAGCGGATAAAGGAGTCGATAGGGCCATTGAAATCGTCCGCAATCGTGTGGACCAGTACGGCGTTTCAGAACCGACCATTCAAAAGCAGGGAGGGAAACGCGTCATTGTAGAGCTGCCCGGCGTGAAAGATGAAAATGAAGTAAGCGAACTCCTGCGCGGAACGGCAAAGCTGGAATTTAAAATGGTAAAAGACGCGGCAATCTCTTATAAAGTCATGGATGCAATCGATAAATTTCTTGCCGGAAAAACGGAAGGAGATTCAACGCTCGCAGCCAATACTGCAGGAGAGATGGATACTGCAAAAGAAAAACCGAAGGATGCATTGACCGAGCTGACAGGCGGTCAAGCGCCGACCGCTCAGGATACATCGAAGAAGGCGCAATTTTTACGCGAGCATCCTTTCTTCTCATTCGTTTCTCCGGATCAGCGCGGTTCAGGCGACGGTTATGTGGAACTGAAAAACAAAGAACGGGTGACGCGCCTCTTGGAACGGGACGAAGTAAAAAAGATTCTCCCGCCTGATTTTGAATTTGTCTGGTCTGCAAAAGCGGAACAATTCCGCGACGGCTCTAAAATGTTCCGCCTGACTGCAGTCAAAGCCACGCCTGAACTGACCGGAGGCGTTATTACGAACGCGCGTGCGAGCATCGATCCGGAAGACAGCAGGCCCGTCGTAAATATGGAAATGAACGGCGAAGGTTCGCGCGATTGGGCAAGGATTACCGGAGCCAATATCGGCAAACGCGTTGCCATCATTATGGACAATTCCTGCTTTTCATCGCCAGTCGTGCAGACAAAAATTTCCGGAGGCCGCTCGCGCATTACGGGAATGGACACGCCCAATGAAGCGCGCTTGCTGGAAATCGTATTAAAAGCGGGCGCCCTGCCTGCTCCCGTTGCTATTATTGAGAGACGTTCCGTCGGTCCATCCCTCGGCGAAGATTCGATCCGTTCCGGCCTTACATCAACGATGATTGCCTTTTTTCTGACGGCGCTTTTTATGGTCGTGTATTATAAAAATGCGGGCGTTGTTGCAGACTTTGCTCTTCTGTTCCTGGTGCTGTTCACGCTGGGCGTTATGGCCGCATTTCAGGCGACACTCACATTGCCGGGCATCGCTGCTCTTGTGCTCTCCATCGGAGTAGCCGTGGATACGAACGTCCTCGTGTACGAACGTGTTCGCGAAGAATTGGAGGGCGGAAAAACATTGCGCGCGGCAATCGATGCCGGATACAAGAGGGCATTTACGGCAATCTTCGATTCGAATGTCACGACATTACTCACAGCTACCGTCCTGTATCAATTCGGAACGGGTCCGATTCAGGGATTTGCTCTGACGTTGATTATCGGCGTGCTTGCAAGTTTGTTCAGCGGCCTTGTGATTACGCATCTTATCTTTAATATTATGACAGAGCGCGGATGGAATCCAAAATTTGAATAACCGGCACACCACTGTGCGAAATTGAAAGTTAGGAGAGAACAAGTTCATGCGATTATTTAAAAAGACTCATATAGATTTTCTTGGAAAACGCTACATGTGGTATGCTATTTCGTCCGTCATGGTGATCGTCGGTATCGTGTCGATTCTTTTCAAAGGAATTGAATACGGCATCGATTTCCGCGGGGGCACCGAATTAGTGCTCGGATTCTCTGAAAAAGTCAACGTTTCAGAGATCCGTTCGGCGCTCGATAAGGTCGGACTCGGCAAAAGCGAAATTAAAAGCTACGGTTCGGATGAAAACAACCTGCTCATCCGGACGGTTGAGCAGGGAGAAGGAACAACCATCAGCGATAAAATCAAACTGACCCTTCAGCAGACTTTTCCGAAAGTGAAGTTCGAAGTTCTGAAAGAGAACAGGATCGGCCCGAAGGTGGGGAAAGAACTCCGGCTCGATGCACTGTATGCGGTGCTGTGTTCGTTCATCGCTGTTCTTATCTACATCGCGTTTCGGTTCAGGTATACGTACGGCCTCGGCGCAGTGATTGCGACCGTGCACGACGTTTTTACGACCTTCGGTTTTCTTTCCATTTTGAACGGATTGGTTCCCGGAGTCAATCTGGAAATATCGCAGGAAGTAATTGCAGCGTTTCTGACGCTTATCGGTCTTTCCGTGAACGATACCGTCGTTATCTTCGATAGAATCCGCGAAAATGAAAAAGTTCACCGCAGCCTGTCTCTTTCCGAAGTGATGAATAAAAGTCTGAACGAAACGCTCAGCCGGACGATCATTACTTCCGGCACGATATTTCTGGTGCTGCTTATCCTGATCATCTTCGGCGGAGAAGTAAACCGGGGTTTTGCCTTTACCATGGCATTCGGAATCGTCACCGGTACCTATTCGTCTATTTATGTCGCAAGCGCTTTCGTGCTCGATTGGTCGATTCACGTGCAGAAAAAGAAATTGTCGTAACAGTTCGATAGCCGGAGGAAAACGGTTATGATGAAATTCAAGTCGAAAGAACAAAAGGGAGTGACCGTCATCGCACTTGAGGGAAACGTCATGGGAGGGCCTGATGCGACCGCTTTGAACGATCAGCTTCACAGCTTGATCGACGGAAAAAAGACGAAGGTTGTCGTCGATTTATCGAAGCGTGGATTTTATCAACAGCTCCGGCCTGGGGCTGCTCATCGGCGGGTTGACGGCGATGCGCAAAGCGGGAGGAGAATTGAAGCTTGCCGGAGCTTCGAAAAAAATTGAGAATTTGCTGGAGATGACCAAACTGCATAAGGTATTCGATATTCACAAAATGGCCGGTGATGCCGTTGCAGCATTTCGATCATCCTGATCAAACGGCTATGCGGGACAGCTCATTCGCGCCGTTTCCGGGAATCAGGATTGGGCAATTCTTCGCTCGCCCGGCTGCCGGGAGAATGCTTTCGTTGGCAGCCGTATTACGAATTGGCATTCAAGATGGGACGATTTATGAGAAGGCGATTTTGAAAAAGGAATCGAAAAGTCGTCCTTAGAGCAATTAAATTCGTTCTACAATGATTGGATTGCCCGTTACAAACACGGTCTGCTTATTATCGACAGCGATCATCTGGATTTTGTCAATAAGAAGAAAGATCTCGACTTCATTGTCGGCCGCATCAAAGAAAGCTTCCCCAAATTCAGTTCTTTGAATAAATAAAGTGCGTAGTTCGGGGTCCGTGGTTTAAAAAAGACCAAGCACCAAGAACTAAGCACTACGAACTTCTTTTAAGATCTTCTCTGATTCCACCACCGTTCCATGACTTCTTTGGCGTTCGTTTTTTCTCCCGGCTTGCGCCATTTGTCGAAGAAGCGGACATCGATACTTTCCGGAGGCGGGTTGGGAATGTCCATCTGAACGCGCTGCGGTATGAGAATGGCATCCCCCATAATAATCCCTTCTCCCTGGCGGAGCAGCGGAATAATGCTGTCCAATCCGGAAAACGATTCGGGAACAAGGCGGCTGATATATTGCACATCGGTCGGGTTGACAAGGCGCATGACGATATAATTATTGCACTGCGAGAGTATGGTCTCGGATATTTCCGAAGGCCGCTGGCTGACAATCATGCAGCTGACGCCGTACTTCCGTCCTTCTTTTGCAATACGCTCTACGGTGCGCCGCGCCGCCTTCGATCCGTCCGCGGAAGAAGAGAGATAATTGTGCGCCTCCTCGAAGACAAGAAGGATCGGCAGATCCGTATGTCTGGGATTCCAAAAATTAAAATCGAATGTGATGCGCGCCAGCAAGGCAGCAATCGTTTTGACGATGTCGAACGGCACGCCGCTGAGGTCCATAACGGTGATGCGGGAGTTTCCCACGAGGCCGAAAATCATTTCCATGAGCGTTACGACATCCTGCGTGTTATGCATAACATTCGGCTGAAACATAAACGCATAACGGGGATCATGCATCTTGCTCTCCAGCCGCACGAGCATGCGCGAGAATTTTCCGTAATGCGGTCCTTCTTTCGAACCGGATGCCGAGGAAATTCTTTCCGTATCGAGAAATCGAATGCGAGCGACAATATCTTTTAAATCGTAAAACACCGGCGAGTCGATCGTAATGACGCTGCTCAGTTCGGGGTTTTTCCCTTTCTTTGCATTATAGACGAGATCCTGCAGAACGGAACTTTGCACGGATGCGTTTTCATCGTTCGGTTCTATGAAAAGCTCGAGCATCTCTTCCGCATTGAGGAGCCAGTACGGAAGTTCAAGCGATCCGATCTCGCAGTACTGACAGTAAGCGGCGAAAGCTTTTCTATATTCGTTGTGCAAGTCCAGGACGACAATATGCGTATCGGGAAAAACAGCGACTTTCTGCAGAAGAGTAGCGACTGTGTAAGATTTTCCGGCGCCGCTCGAGCCGAGTATGGCGATATGTTTGCCGAAGAAACGGTTGGGGTCGATGAACGCGCGTTCGTTTTCAATAAGCGAGAGCCGCCCGACGGAAAAATCGTAATGCAGGTAAGCGGCAAAAGCTCCCCGGAGATCCTTGTCTTCCAGAATATATGCCGGCATATCCACGGTGGGAAGCACGGCAACGCCTGTTTCGAACTTTCCCTTGCGGAACGTTCCGATGAGAGTAATGGTCACGAGATAACGGAATTCACTGCCGCTCTGAAGAGCCAATTCCTCTTTGGTCATATGGGAAACGATGCCGAATGTACATTCACTCCCGATCGGAATAAAAAGATACGATCCAATTTGCCCGATGTAATACGTTTTATTTCCGATAACTTTGGTCAGCGATGCGAGATTGCGATTTAAAAGAATGGTAACGGCCGCATTAGTGACTTCTTTCACGGTTCCGATAAATTTATCTTCCCACATACAACTTTCCTTCACTCAATAGGACGCACGCTCAAGGTATACAGGAAAATAGGTTGCTTTTTGTCTTACTGCAATAGCATTTTTGAGGAAATAAGGAATATTCCTCCGGAGCGGGAATAATGACAGGCAGGAGATGAGGTAAAAAAATCGGTTTTGCCGGGAATTCGTCTCTCATTTTAGACGGATTTACGGTTTCTCTTTTCAACTTATAAGCTCTTGTTTAAGTTTCAGACGGGGTTTTGTTAAAAAAACGCGGTTTGCGGGCTTAAAACATTAATTTCAGATATCTTACTGCATAAGAAATTGTGCGGCCGTCTCGAAGACTTTATTAAATTCTTTATCGACGATGTTTTCGAATTCCCGATCAAGGGGAAAGGGATTGATATGATGATACGGGTAGGGGAAATCGGTCAACTCAACGTGCACGGGTATTTCCCGAAAATCGCCCTGAAGGGTGTTCAGCACTTCGCCGGGCGCAATGACGGTGTCCTTCCGCAATGTGAGGGCAAAAATTCTTTCATGAAGTTCCCGAAAACGATTCTCTCGAAAGTCTTTCCCCTTCTGATAACTGAGCATGGATTTGAAATAATTTCCGGCAATATGGTGTCCGTTAAAATAGTGCGCCATCCTTTTGTCGAGGCGCAGTTCGCTTTCGAGGCGTTCCGTATAAAAGGAATAAATGGCGATCGTAGCGTCGCTGTCGAGAATAAATTTTGAATTTGGGGACATGCGGTCGAGCGTCGGTCCGCCGCAAAAAATAAAGAACCTCGAATCGTGAAAATAATCTTTTGGATTCGACATGATCAGAATTTCACCCAGGAACGATCCGATGGAAAATGTAAAAAAATCGAAGCCGGCCTGCGGATCGGCAAATTCATATTTGTCCGTGCGAACCTCGTCGATAAACTGAACGACATCGTAAAATGTCTGGAGTCCCGACCAGAAAAAACGCTGGGGTATCATTTGAAGGCGTGCGCTGATGGCCGCGTTGGCAAACGTCGAGTTTACAATCGAAGGAGATTGCTGCCTTCTGGCCGCAGAGACACGGTTCATGAGCCGTATGTCGGCCCATTCCCGGGGAACGCGATTCATGTGAAAAGCAATGGGAAATAAAACAACCGTGCTGCCGGTTAGTTCCACCAGTTTTTCCGCCCACGGAAGATATTTGTCCCACCGTTTTTCGTTCAGGCCGTGAAAAAGGAACAGGATGCGGCCGGATTTTCTCGGCGCCGCTCGTTTGAAAACCATGATATCGAAATCCCTGTTTTCGGTGATATCGATATCGTGATGTTTGATGCCGGCGGGATATTCGACAAAATCGTTCCGGTACAAATCGGCGGCTGTTTCATGAAAAGATATGCGGTGTTCTTCGCAGGCATAATCGCCGGCGCCGGGAGCAGTTCCCAGCTTTTAGAACGGAACGCAAACTTTAAAATTTCAATGCTGGTTTCCGGAATTTGAAACCGGCGGTTGTTCTCAATCTCGATATTTTTCAGATTGAATGAGAGACTGTGGTATGTCATTCGATGCCTTACCCTGAGACCGCCGGCGACGGCTTTGCTGCTCGTGTGTTTTTAATGTTTTCCTTTGAGCAGCGATGCGTAAACCTTGCTGTCTTTTAAGAGTCCGACGCGCCGCCTGTATTTGATCGTCGTCGTCGAAGGTCGATTCAATTTTCGCCTGTTCGCCTTTCAATCGGCCGAGAATCTGTGTCAGAAGCGCCGATCTGATTTCTTTTTCATGCCGCTGGAATTGACTGCTCTTTTCGGATTTTAATAATGCATCAAGTTTTGCTGCTTCGTCGGAAAAAGCTTTACTGTATCCGGATGCAGCTGCGGCGCGCTGTAATTCTTTCAACTGCGATTCTCCTTCCATTTCGTACGTAAACCCTTTTTCTCCGGTAAACTTTTCAAAATCGGCCGTAATATCCTTCGTGACCCTGAATTGATCCGGCAGGGTTTTATGAACCACCGCAAAATGATTGGCATATTTAAAGAACAGGTCTTTTCGCTCGAGTTCATCGATGAGCGCAATATGTTCGGTATCGGAAACCGTCGAATCGGGTTTAATGCCGCCGTCGTCCCACACGGGGCGGCGGTAGCGGGCTGTGAAAAATTCTTTTTTGACGCTGTCCGGCATGACCGACACCTGGCCGTTTTTTGCCCTGTGCGCGTAATCGACTTCTTGAATGCACCGCCCGCTCGGTGTATAATAGCGAGCGGTCGTAATTTTAAGCGATGTCGTTTCGGAGATGCGTTCTATTGTCTGCACCAATCCTTTGCCGAAGGTACGTGTTCCGACAATAATACCCCTGTCCATATCCTGAATTGCTCCTGCTACGATTTCACTTGCACTTGCACTGTTGCGGTCTACCAATACGACAAGCGGTACGTCCGGCAGCATCGGAATTTCCGAAGAAAAATATTTATGCTCGGACTCGGCTCTCCGTCCGCGCGTGGAAACGACGAGCGTACTGTCCGGAACAAATTGAGCCACGACCTCCACGGCCATTTCCAGCAGGCCCCCCGGATTTCCGCGGAGATCGAGAATAAGCCCCTTCACATCACCCTGTACTTTCAAGTCTTTCAGCGTCGTGCGCATATCGTTTCCGGTCGTCCGGTAAAAACGTTCCAGCCGCACATAAGCGATACCCGGTTCGAGAAAACCCGAATAAGACACGTTGTGCACCGGTATTTCTTCCCGTGTGAGGGAAAAAACGATCGGCGCTTTTTCTCCTTCGCGTTCGATGGTCAATTTGATGGGCGTTCCCTGAGCGCCTCGCACAAGCAGGCGAACATCCTCTATCGATTGACCGACAACGTTTTTACCGTCGACTCCGGTAATCCGGTCGCCGACTTCGATGCCCTGCTTTGCAGCAGAATATCCATCGATCAATCCGATAACGGTCACATATCCGTCCCGGGAACCGATTGTAATGCCGACGCCGCCGTATTTTCCGCTCGTGACCAGATCGATTTCATCGCCTTCTTTCTCGCCGATAAATGTCGTATACGGATCCAGAGTCTTCAGCATTCCGTCGATACCGGCCCTCATAAAGAGTTCTGGATTAATCTGATCCACATAGTTCGCAGCAACATCTTTATAGACTCGTGTGAATGTGTCGATGCCGGTGTAGATTTTTAAAAAATATTCGTTGTCATCACTGAAGAAAAAACCAAAAGCGGTGACGCCGGCTGCAAGCACGGCAATACAGACTGCTGAGGAACAAATTCCAGCAACGATTTTTCCGTTTTTCTTAAGGAGCATAAAACCCTTTATTTTTTTTCTCATTCTCATCTTCATTGTGCTTCCCGATACGGGGGAGAGAAATTCCCAAATTGCATCGTGAATGTTGTCAACCGTCTGAAGGGCGTCAAGAAGACAGTAGCGCGGCTCCTTCTTTGCCAGATCGAGGTAGCCGCTGCGGACGCGTTCGTAAAAATCCAGACCGCTGGATTCCATGCGGTCCTTATTCTTTTTTGACCGGAGAATTCGTTTTTCGATTTCTTTAATAGGAATGTCTAAGAAAAAAGTTATATCAGGGACGAGACCGTCCGCGGCATAGCGGTTAATGGCGGAAATGACTTCCAGAGAAATGCCCCGGCCCCAGCCCTGATAGGCCGTGGTCGAATCATAATACCGATCGCAGAGAACCACCATTCCGCCTTCAAGTGCGGGTTTTATAATTTCTTTGACCAGCTGGGAACGGCTTGCAGAGAAAAGAAACAATTCGCTTGCTTCGGTCATGGAAATGTTATTTTTGTCCAGCAGCATCATTCTGATGCGTTCGCCGATGTCCGTTCCGCCCGGTTCTCGCAAAACAAGCACGCGATGCCCTTCGCGTGTAAGGTGCTCTGCAAGCAGCTGCACCTGAGTCGATTTACCGGAGTTATCAAGTCCTTCGAATGTGATAAACATAAAGAGGAAAGCCGCAGAAAGTGAAGAAAAATAGGTTACTTATTCGACGCCTCTATATAAAGAATGTCACGTGTGCTTTGTACGTCCAAAGCTCTACATAATATAATACCCAAATTCACGGTTTTTTGCAAATCCGACATGTGGATAACAGTTATTTGGTTGATTGGTTATTTGGTTCTACAGTTTACCATTCACAGTTCTCAGTTCTCAGTTCTCGGTTCTTGGTTCTTGGTTCGTAGTTCATCTGGAAGCATAAAATAGATTCCCGCAGTGCAGGAATACATTTTTAAACTTCCGGCTTCTTTTCCTGATTTCGTATCTCTGTTTGCGATTTTAAATTGGAAATTGACAATTCGCGATTCGCAATTTCCCCTCATTCACTGTTTACCGTTCTCTTTTCACTATTCACCATTCACCATTCACCATTTACCATTCACTATTCACCATTTACCATTTTTTAACATTGTAATGAGAATCATTTTTCGCTATATTTTTCACTATTAAAGAATGTTTTTTTGCATTCTTTCTTATACAAGGAATCGATAACAATGAAAAAATATTTTCTCCCGCTTTTAGCGGTATTTTTCTTTCAGGGGTGCATTCAACAATTAGCTTTGCAATCCATGGGCGGCATACTGGATAACGGTATGGCGGCTTTTAATGAAGAATCGGACTTTCAATTGGCGCATGAAGCGCTTGGAAGCAATCTGAAGCTCATTGAGGCGCTGATCAAAAGCGATACGGAAAATACGCATTTTCTGATTTTTGCAGCGGAGGGATATCAGGGCTACGGCCTGGCTTTTTGCGAGGACGACAGTGCGGAACGCGCGCGTGTTTTTTATCTGCGCGGCAAGGATTACGGACTGCGTGCATTGAAGAAAAACAAAAAATTCAAAGAAGCGCTGAACGGAAATCTTGATGAATTCCAGGCGGCTGTCAGAACGTTTTCAAAAGACGATGTGCCTGCCCTTTTCTGGACGGCGTTCAGTTGGGGAAGCTATATCAATATCACGCGCACAGATGTAGAAGCGCTTTCCGAGATCAGTAAAGTGACCGCACTGGTTCAGCGGGCTGCGGAATTGGATTCGACGTATTATCATGGCGGAGCGTACCTCTTTTTAGCAGCCATGGAAGGAAGTGTTCCTAAGGTATTGGGCGGGCATCCGGAAAAAGCAAAAGAACTGTTCGAAAAATGTCTTGCCGTCAATGGCGGAAAATTCCTAATGACGCAATTGTATTATGCCAAAACAGTTGCAGTGCAGATGCAGGATCAGCAGCTGTTCGAATCACTTCTGAAGCAAATCGAAGAGGCATCGATCGATATACTGCCTGAAGCGCGTTTTGCCAATGTCGTAGCAAAACAAAAAGCGCGCAGACTGCTGGCGCATGAAAGCGATTTATTTTAGGTTGTTCTGTAGCCGACACCCGCCTGAGTGACTACGTCATCAGTCGGGCAGGCCGGCGTCGGGTTACTCGCTTTGTGATATCTGATGCCTCCCGCGACCAGCGGTCGCGGCTACAGTGGGATTAACATACAGAGAATAAATTATAAGTTCGAAACGATAATAAAGGAATAAGAAACATTATGAAACATATAACATCTTCAATACTGTTCGGTTTGCTCTGGTTTGCCTGTGCATCCGCGCAGGAGTATACCATAAAATTTGCAACTCTGGCTCCCGAAGGCAGCACATGGATCAACATTATGAGAGAATACGATGCCGCAGTGCGCAAGGAAAGCGGCGGGCGGCTCGGATTTAAAATTTATCCTGGCGGTGTTGCCGGGGATGAGAAAGATGTCATCCGTAAAATCCGGCTGGGTCAATTCCAGAGCGCCGGTGTAACGGGGACCGGCATCGGTGAAGTTGCAAAATCGGTTCGTATACTGGATTCTCCGTTCCTCTTTAAAAATACCGCGGAAGTCGATCATATCCTGAATCAGTTCGACGTGGAGTTCCGCAAAGAATTCGAATCGAACGGTTTTGTTCTGCTCGGATGGGCGGAAGTCGGCTCGGTTTATGTCATCTCCAAAACGCCCGCCGCCAAGATCAACGATTTGAAAAACGTGAAAATGTGGGAATGGGAAGGTGACCCGGTCGCAGATGCGCTGTTTAAAACGGTCGGTATCAATCCGATTCCGCTTTCGATTACCGATGCATTGACATCGCTGCAGACCGGATTGGTCACCGGTGCGTATTCTTCGCCGCTGGCCATTGTCTCATTACAATGGTACGCCGCGACAAAATATCTGATGGATTATCCCATTACCAATTCATCGGGCGCGGTTCTCATTTCAAAAAAGGAATTCGACAAGATCCCGGCAGACCTGCAGCAGATTCTTCTCAGGAACGGCGCAATATATCTCCGCAAGCTGACGGAACAAAGCCGCAGGGATAATCTAAAATCGTTGGAAATTCTCAAGCAGAATAAAATGATATTCGTCAAACCGGATGCAAATGAAGTAAAAACATACGATGCTATAGGAGAAAAAACGCGCCGTGCGCTGGTCGGGCGGCTGTTCTCGGAGGACTTGCTGAACCGCGTGGAAAAATCTCTTGCGGACTTTCGGACGAAAGGCGGCAAATGAAGATTCTGAAATTTATCGACCGCGCGCTCGACGTCGCGGCCGGATGGCTGATTGTCGGTTTTCTCGGCGTAATGATTATTATGGCATTCAGTCAGGTCGTTCTGCGTAATTTTTTTCATACCAGCATCGAATGGGGAGATGTTTTTCTCCGTCATATGGTGCTCTGGATAGGTTTTCTGGGCGCGGTCATTGCGGCAGGGGAACGGCGTCATTTGAAGATAGAATTCATCTCCAAGCTTGTTTCAAAAAAACCGCATAAATTGTTTTTAATTATAACCAATCTTTTTGCTGCGGCGGTCTGTCTTTTTCTTATGCAAGCGGCTGCCGGCTTTGTGCAGTCGGAAATTGAATCGGCCTCGGTGCTTATCCTGAATCTTCCGACATGGTGACTTTATCGTCATACTTCCCATCGGTTATGCGGTGCTTTGTTTTAGATTCGCGGCGCATTCAGTTCTCTGGACAGCCGAGATATTCAAAGGTAATTGGGAAGTGGCGGAGGTGCAGCACATATGATGCTCGTTCTTGTCGTTCTGGTACTTGCTGCGCTGGTACTTATCGGTGCGCCTCTCTTTACGATCATAGGCACAATTGCCCTCTACGGTTTTTATGCAGAAGGTGTGAATACCGCAGCGGTCATGGTGGAACTTTACCGGCTTGCAAGTCAGCCGGTTTTGCTGGCGATTCCTCTCTTTACCGTAGCCGGATATTTTTTGGCGGAAAGCAAAGCTCCCAAGCGCATTATTGCATTTGCACAGGCGCTCATCGGATGGATGCCGGGCGGACTTGCGGTCGTTGTGCTGGGAAGCTGTGCGGTTTTCACCGCGTTTACCGGCGGATCGGGAGTGACAATCGTTGCGCTTGGCGGACTTGTTTTTCCGATTCTTATTCAGGAAGGATACACGGAAAAATTCGCTCTCGGTCTTGTGACCACTTCCGGAAGTCTGGGACTGCTTTTCCCTCCGAGCTTACCGATTATTCTCTACGGAACATTCGCAGAAGTTTCCATCGATAATTTGTTCCGTGCGGGACTTGTTCCGGGCACTATTCTGGTTCTCGTCATTGCCGTCTATAGCATCTATCAGGGACGCAAGACGAAAGTGCCGCGGCATGCATTCGAATGGAAAAAATTATGGACGGCGCTCAAAGGCATTGCGTGGGAAATACCGCTTCCGTTTTTCATCATCGGCGGCATTTACGGCGGTTATTTTACGGCCACTGAAGCTGCCGCAGTAACGGCATTTTACGTTTTTGTCGTGGAAGTCTTTATTTATAAAGATTTAAAGATGACTACCGATGTGCCGCGCGTAATGAAAGAAAGCATGGTACTGGTAGGGGCGATACTCATGATTCTGGGCTGTGCTATGGGATTGACCAGCTATCTGATCGATCAGCAGGTTCCGCAGCGTTTGTTCGAATTTATCAGTCAGGTCGTAACGAGCAAGATTGTTTTTCTTATGCTGCTGAATGTCTTTTTGCTGATGATCGGAATGATGATGGAAATATTTTCCGCTATCGTCGTCGTGCCGCTCATTGTTCCGGTAGCAATGCAATACGGCATCAATCCGGTCCATCTGGGTATTATTTTCCTGGCAAATCTGGAAATTGCGTACCTCATGCCGCCGGTAGGACTGAATTTATTTATGGCCAGTTTCCGGTTTAATAAACCCATCGGCAAAATAGCGATAGCGACGCTGCCGTTTATTTTCGTTTTATTTATAGCGTTGATACTGATAACGTATGTGCCGGAACTGAGTCTTTGGCTTGTAAAGAATTAAGTGCCATTCCGACCAGACTTAGCGAAAGTGTCGCTGCTAAGTCTGCTGTCGGAATGAGCATCCCGATGTTTTGTATCGGGAACCAGAATCCAGAAAGACGGATGGTCGCGGGCCGCATCCGACGTCATTGTAGCCGCGACGGGTCGTCGCGGGCAGCGTCTGACATCATTGTAGCCGCGACCGCTGGTCGCGGAAAGCTCCTGACAGCAATCTGCAATTGGCGATTCTCCCTTTGCTCTTTTCCTAATTGAATCCCACTATCGTGGGCTAACATTTTTATGCCTCCGGCTGCGATTGGCAATTTCTTCAGTCCTCCGGCTGGAATCAACGATTGCCACACCATTTACTGTTCACAGTTTTCGCAGGAAAATTGACAAAGGCATTTCGTCTGAGTATATTGGTGTGACGATAGCATGGAGGAAGTAGATGGAACGAATTGTAAAATTACATATTGAAAAACTTCCGGAAGGTGTTTTTCTCGCAACGTCCGATGAAATAGAAGGGTTGGTTGCACAAGGACGAACAGTTAGTGAGACACTAGAAATTGCGCGTGATGTTGCGAAAAAAATTCTTGAATTGCGAGAGGAATATTCGAATAAGAACGCGATGGAAATACCGTTTGACTATCCGCTTGTTGTAGAAATGTAATGGGACGGCTGTCGGGGTTTGCCTATAGAGAAGTTGTGAAAAGGCTAAAGTTGTTTGGATTTACATTTTACCGTCAAGCTGCCGGCAGCCATGAAATCTGGTTTAATGAAACAACGAAGAAAGTTACTACAATTCCTCACCATTCGGGTGATATACCCGAGGGAACATTGCGAGCGATTATAAAGCAAGCCGGAATTTCCCCGGAAGATTTTCTCAATAGCTGAATTCTAAGCCGTTTCTCGAACAACCTTTTTCCGTAATGCCTCAACGTTTAAATTAATGACTGATTAAAATCCTTCTGCAAAAACCGCATGAGGTTGTCCAAAAAGAATGAATGAGGGTAGGACAAACATTCCTGTTTGTCATTATTCGTCAATATTGGACAGGCCTTCCTGCGTGACTGTTTACCCGCTGCGCATTTTGGCGGGCTTCATCAGTCGTGCAGTTTTCCGGTCGCAATTGGCGATTCTCCCTTTGCTTTTTTCCTAATTGAATCCCACTATCGTGGGTTAACATTTTTATGCCTCCGGCTGCGATTGGCGATTTCTTCAATCCTCTGGCTACCGTTTGCATTTCCCAATTCACAATTGACAATTCGCGATTGGCGATTGGCAATATCTTTTTAATTCTTCTCCAAGTTGAATCACGCTTCTTGCCCGCCGATTTTGATGGAGAGGCGCGTGATCATTCGCGATTGTAAATTAGCAATTCTCCTCATTCCACAGTTTTCGCCGAAAAATTGACAAAGGCACTTCGTCGAAGTATATTAATATAACGATAACATGGAGGAAGTAGATGGAACAAATTGTAAAATTACATATTGAAAAACTTCCGAAATTTATTTTATTTGCAACTGTCCGATGAAATCGAAGGGTTGGTTGCACAAGGACGAACCATTAGTGAGACATTAGAAATTGCGCGTGATGTTGCGAAAAAAATCCTTGAATTGCGAGAGGAATATTCGAATAAGAACGCAATGGAAGTACCGTTTGACTATCCGCTTGTTGTAGAAATGTAATGGGACGGCTGTCGGGGTTTGCCTATAGAGAAGTTGTAAAAAAGCTAAAATTGTTTGGATTTACATTTTACCGTCAAGCTGCCGGCAGCCATGAAATCTGGTTTAATGAAACAACGAAGAAAGTTACTACAATTCCTCACCATTCGGGTGATATCCCCGAGGGAACATTGCGGGTGATTATAAAGCGAGCCGGAATTTCCCCGGAAGATTTTCTCAATAGCTGAATTATAAACCGTTTCTCGAATAACCTTTTCCCAATCTCATTCAACTGACTCAGGACATCATCCTCAAGTATCGAAGGCTCGGCGTCGCCGCAATGCAGGCATGCCCGCCGCGTGCTGTCGTGACGGCTTCAGCAGTCGATTGGCGATTCTCCAATTCACAATACAATAATCGCGGTTTTTTTGCATCTTTTCTGTAGCGACACAGCCCTCCTGCAGCGGGCAAGATGGTGTCGGGAACACCCGCGACGACCCGTCGCGGCTACAATTTCCAAATGCAATCCGAAATTGGCAATTCGATATTCGCGATTTTTTCAGGCCTCCGGCTGTTCTCAGTTTGCTGTTTGCAGTCGCAATTGGCAATTGACGATTGGCAATTTATCATTATGTATCCATCGGGCTGCGTACAGCAACATTCCTGCGATCCATAACATGAGTATAAATTTGTGTCGTCCGTATATCTGCATGGCCGAGCAATTCCTGGAGTGTTCGGATATCATAACCACTTTCTAAGAGATGAGTAGCAAAAGAATGACGCAATGAATGAATTGTTCCTGTTTTCATAACCTTTGATTTTTGGAGGGCAATATTAAATGCACGCTGAATACGCTCTCATCGAGATGGTGCCTGCGAATGACTCCGGTTGCAGGATCGGAAGAACGTTTTGAAGCAGGGAAGACATATTGCCATGGAATTCTTTTGAACCATGTGGAAATTTAGAAGCAAGCGCATCCGGAAGGCAGGCATCGCCATATCCTGCTGCTTTATCTTCTTGGTGGAGGATGTTAACTTTTGTGATTTGTCGTTCGAGGTGAGGAATAAGTGAAATGGGAAGAAGATATACGGTCCTTTTCTCCTTTTCCTTCCCGTAAAATAATTTGTTTTCTTTGAAAGTCGATATCTTTTATACGCAAGTGAAGACATTCGAGCAGTCGCATGCCGCTGCCATAGAGCAAGGCGCAGACTAACCAAGGTGTTCCCTCAAGATGATGTAAGATGGATTCAATCTCCGGTTTTGCAAAGACAACTGGAATGCGGTTAGTTCTTTTTGCACGTACAATATCCTGTAGAGCGTCAATATGAATCTGGAGCACTTCACGATAGAGAAACAATATTGCATTGAGCGCCTGATTTTGAGTAGAGGCGGATACCTGTTCATCAACTGCGAGGAAGGTAAGGTATTGCTCGATATGGGGAGCGCTCATAAGGCGTGGATGTTTTTTATCATGGAAAAGAATATAGCGTTTTATCCATGAAAGGTAGGCTTCTTCGGTGCGAGCGCTGAGATGCTTGGTGCGGATGCAGTTGCTGACCTGATCTAATAATTTTGGTTCACCCATCATTTTCCCCCTTGTGCTTTGTTTATGAAATTGGTAGATTCC
The DNA here is from genome assembly GCA_963778945.1 of Ignavibacteriota bacterium. Classification (GTDB taxonomy): domain Bacteria; phylum Bacteroidota; class Ignavibacteria; order UBA10030; family UBA10030; genus Fen-1254. The sequence continues at coordinate 2,485 of CAVZWL010000015.1, read as the reverse complement.
AAAACACAAAACTAAGATACGATGTAAAATTGTCTAAAGAAAGAGGCAGGTCATGGGAAATGCCGGCATCAGACGCTATGCATGGTATTTTAATCCAATCTTGGCTTTTTCAAAGGATTTGTAATAATTACATGGAATTATAATGCACCATGCAGCCGAGTATTCAAGTACCGCATACTCGACTGCGTCACGCAGTCGAATAATAGTTGAACTAAGCCGCTGCGCGGCAGCGCGATATTCTTAGAATTGTTCTTTGACAAAGAGAGTCTTGCCAAAATGAGATCCCTGTAGTAGCTTTGAGTGCAGTTAAAAACAGATCACTCAAACAAAACATAGGAGGTTCCAATGGGCGAGATACAAGATCAAATGGTGATGGCGATGCAGATGCGAAATTTCAGCCAGAGGACCATCAAGGATTACCTGCAACATGTAAAATTATATGTGCGGATGTATGGGAAATCTCCAGCCGAGATGGGAGCGGAAGAAATACAGAAGTATCTGCAAAGTTTGGTAGAGCGTAAGATGAGCTGGTCAACGGTTCGATTAACATACAGTGCATTGAAATTCCTGTATAAGGACACACTGAAGCAGGAATGGAAGGTAGAAAAATTACTGCGAGTCAAGACAGAGAAACGCTTGCCGGTGGTTCTTTCCGGAGAAGAGATCAGGAGACTCTTTGAGGCAGTAAAAAACATGAAGCACCGCATGGTATTAATGAGTTGTTACTCGGCCGGTTTGCGAATTAGTGAAGCAGTTCATTTGAAAGTGGCCGATATTGACAGCCAGCGCATGCAAATTCGGGTTGAGCAGGGCAAAGGAAAGAAGGATCGTTACACATTACTTTCAACGACATTCCTTGAGCAGCTCCGGAGATATTGGAAATTATATCATCCTTATGAATGGCTCTTTCCAGGCAAGATGCCCGACCAAGCGCTAACAATTACCGGCGTACAGCGCACGTTCACAAAGGCAAAAAAAAAGCCGGGATCGCCAAGCATGTTAGCGTCCATTCCTTACGTCATAGCTTTGCTACTCATCTCCTGGAGTCCGGCACGGATATTTTTGTTATCCAACAGCTGCTGGGCCATTCAAATCTAAGAACCACAAGCATATATCTACACCTCCAACGGGCAAGTACAGACAAAATTGTTAATCCGCTTGACCGCTTGATGGCTCCTGCAGAGCAGGTGCGATCATGAGCATGCGCGGATTAGAAATGGCAGATGTCGTACGAGCATACGGCAGCGAATATCAAAAGACACATAAACTTCCACGTCGACAATTGCGGGCACTCCATGATATTGCTTCATGTCGCACAGCAGTTCTGGGAGGACACGTTGATCGGTGCGATGCCTGCGGCTATGAGCGAATCTCCTATAATTCATGCCGGAACAGACATTGTCCCAAATGCGGTTCATTGGCAAAAGAGAAATGGCTGCAAGCACGGAAAAAGGAGCTTCTTCCTGTTCCATACTTCCATATCGTCTTCACAGTTCCGGAGGAACTTAATGCGATCACACTTATCAATCAGCGAGTGATGTATAATCTGTTGTTCCAAACCGCAGCGGAGACGTTATTGCATCTTGGACGTGATAAAAAGCATCTGGACGCTGAGCTGGGATTGATTGCAGTCTTACATACGTGGGGACAGAATTTGATGGATCATCCTCATGTGCATTGTATCGTTCCTGGAGGAGGACTCTCACAGGATGGGAGAAAATGGATTGCATCGAGGAATAACTTTTTCATTCCGGTGCGTGTGCTTTCCCGAGTTTTCCGCGGTAAGTTCCTGGAACAACTGAAAAAGGCTTATCGTTCAAAACGAATACATTGCATAGGCAAAACATCGCCACTGGCATGTAAAGAGCACTTTCAAAAGTTACTTGACCAGCTTTACGATAAAGAATGGATTGTCTATGCAAAGCAGCCATTTGGCGGACCGGAACAGGTGCTTGCTTATCTTGGCCGCTATACACATCGGGTAGCCATTTCAAATCATCGATTAGCAGGAATGAGCGATGGTAAAGTCAGCTTTCGGTGGAGAGACTATCGGGATGAAGACAAAGAAAAGATTATGACACTTGATGCGAGTGAGTTTCTTCGCCGCTTCTTGCTGCACATTCTTCCTGATGGATTATGCAAGATTCGCTATTATGGCTTTCTTTGCAACAGAAAAAGGAAGGAACACTTAGACAAATGCAGGATGCTTCTTGATGCACCGATACCGGAGGTTGAACAAGACGCATTGACATGGCAGGAGATGCTTTTAAAACTTACCGGAATCGATGTTCTGATATGTCCAAATTGTCATAAAGGAAAGATGTTAAACGAACGAATATTACTCCCAAAGGGATGGATCCAACCCGTCAACATGCACCACCATGAGGATGAAAAGACACAGATTGGCAACAATGATATACAGAAGCAAGGGATAAATACGCTCATTTTGATGAAAACTCTGCAAACCAAAGGAATATTATAGTGC
>CAVZWL010000014.1:0-345489 GCA_963778945.1 Ignavibacteriota bacterium | reverse complement strand
CTCATTCGTTACGATGGTCCTACTTCAGGTTCTTTATACTTAGTGCGAATAAATTCGACAAATCAGATTGAATTTCTTATAGCTGGGGGGGGGGAGAAATACCGTTGCTGTTACAACTCCTCTCACATATAATGATGATCAATGGCATCATGTTGCTGCAGGACCAGATTCTGCAAACGATCTGATGGAATTATTTATTGATGGAAATTTTGTGGCAAATAATGGCGGACAAGGGGTAAAAAATATTATCGGATCAAGCGATGCAAACCTGGCAATCGGTGCGACAGCATGGGGGGTTGAATTTTTTGCAGGAAACATTGACGAAGTCTCTCTATGGAATGTAGCACGAACAGAAACTGAAATTCGCGAAACAATGTACCACCAACCCACAGGAAACGAAATAGGATTAATAGGCAACTGGCGGTTTGACGAAGGAACTGGAACGACTGCAAGCGATATAAGCAGCAACCATACTAGCGGTACACTGATTAATGGTCCCCTATGGGTGCCGTCGACGCCTTCAGGAACAGGAACGTCAGGCGATCCGTATCTCATTGCTACACTTGACAATCTCAATTGGATTGCACAAGATGCCGCGAGGTGGAGCATGGCATACAAACAGACAGCGGATATTGATGCCGCAACAAATTCTTCATGGGACGGCGGAGCAGGATTTTCTCCCATAGGAAATAGCACGACACCATTCACCGGCTCGTATGATGGGCAGATGTACAAAATCATGCATCTATTTATCAACCGAGGCACAACGGACAACATTGGCCTCTTTGGATATGTGAGTGGTGCAACAATCACAAATATAAAGTTAGATAGTGTGAAGATAACTGGAAACAATACTGTAGGCGGATTGATTGGGACTCAATGGAATAGTTCTACCGTCGCAAACTGCAAGAGTGCCGGCTCTGTAACGGGTGCTGGAAATAATGTAGGCGGATTGATTGGAAATCAATATAATGGTTCCACTGCCAGGAACTGCAGGAACGCTGGTTGTGTAACAGGTAATATTAATGTTGGCGGCTTGATCGGGGTGGAATATTTTTCCATCGACAGTACATGCTACAGCATTGGTAGTGTAACAGGTAATGTTTGAATGTTGGCGGCTTGATCGGGAATCAATATGCTTCCAACGCTACCAACTGCTACAGTCCAGACACTGTCCAAGGCTCTGATCAGAATGCCGGCGGCTTGATCGCGTATCAATATTCTTCCACCGCTACCAATTGCTACAGCGCTGGCCCTGTGACGGGAATTGGTTCTGTCGGTGGCTTGATTGGGACTCAAGAGAATACTTCTACTGCTGCTAACTGTTTTTGGGATACGACGTCCTCCGGTCAAACAAGCAGTGCCGGTGGAACCGGTAAAAGCACTGCCGATATGAAATCCTACTTAACCTTCAGTGTCAGAGGATGGCCATTGAAAGGAATAAACGGCACTATTTGGAATATTGGAAATAGCAGAAACAATGGGTATCCATATTTAGATTGGCAATATCCGGGTGATCCTGCTCTAGCAGCGCCGGCTCAGGCCTTTGGGCTCAGGAACCTCAGGCAGTCCATATCTCATTGCTACATTAAGTGATCTCAATTGGATTATACAAGATGCCTCAAGATGGAGTATGGTGTACAAGCAGATAGCGGATATAGATGCAACTTCAAGTTCATCATTAAACGGAGGATCGGGATTTTCTTCGATAGGAGACATCACGACGGCATTCACGGGATCGTATGATGGACAAACATTCAAAATCACGGGTCTTTTTATAAGCAGAAGCGCAAATGACTATATAGGCCTGTTCGGAATTACCAGTAGTGCAGCCATCAAAAATGTAAGGCTGGAGAATGTGAAGATAACAGGAAACAATTTTGTTGGCAGTTTGATTGGAGCTCAACAGAATACAACCATAGTGACGAATTGCACGAGCAGCGAATCGGTCACGGGTGTTTCTAATAATGTTGGCGGCTTGATTGGGTATCAATATAACGGTTCAATTGTAACAAACTGTTACAGTGCCGACACCGTCACGGGTGCGGGTGATGTTGGCGGCTTGGTCGGGCAGCAAAGTTCTTCCACCGACAGTACCTCTTGGAGCAGCGGTATTGTCAAAGGCTCTGTTCAGTTTGTAGGCGGCTTGATTGGGTATCAAACTTCAGCCACCGTTGCGAACTGCTACAGCATAGACTCTGTCACAGGTCCTGGTCAGTATCTCGGCGGTTTTGTTGGATATCAATATGGTTCCACAGCTGCGAACTGTTACAGCGCTGGTTCTATCGCAGGCGGCTCTAGTGTCGGCGGCTTGATTGGGAGTCAAATGGTTCCAACGCTACCAACTGTTTTTGGGATACAACATCCTCCGGTCAAAAAATCAGCGCTGGTGGAAAGGGAAAAAGTGCAGCAGAGATGAAAAGCTACTTAACGTTCAGCGTCAGAGGGTGGCCAGTGAAGGGAATCAACGGCACTATATGGAATATTGGGAATAGCAGAAACAATGGGTATCCATATTTGGATTGGCAATATCCGAGTGATGGTTCTATTGCAGTGTCCATTCAGCCTTCAGGAGCAGGAACGACTGCCAGTCCGTATCTTATTGCTACATTTAGCAATCTCAATTGGATTACACAAGATGCTTCGAGATGGAGTATGGCGTACAAGCAGACGGCGAATATTGATGCCTTGCAAAGTTCATTGTTGGACGGTAGTGCCGGGTTTTCTCCTATTGGAGATGGCACAACAGCATTTACAGGCTCGTATGATGGACAAACGTTCAAAATCACCAATCTGTTTATAAGTCGAAACGCAAAGGATTATATCGGCCTGTTTGGGTATGTAAGCGGCGACACAATAAAAAATGTAAAGCTTGACAGTGTAAAGATAACAGGAAACAATTTTGTAGGCGGCCTGATTGGATATCAAAATTCTTCCGCCGCAGTAAACTGCTACAGCAATGGTCTTGTGAGCGGTTTGGGAACGAGTAACGGTTTTGTTGGTGGTTTGATTGGGGATCAAACTTCTTCCACCGCTACAAACTGCTACAGCAGTGGATCCGTGACAGGTACTAGTTATGACGGTGGCTTGATTGGGGCTCAAGAATCTTCTTCCAAAGTGATGAACTGCTACAGCACTGATTCTGTCAAGGGAGATAGTTATGTGGGCGGCTTGATTGGAGGTCAAATATTTTCCACAGCTATGAACTGTTACAGCGCCGGTTTGGTAACTAGTGCTAAGTATATGGGCGGATTTATCGGATATGCATTGGGTCTTTCTACTGCCGCCAACTGTTTTTGGGATACGACGTCCTCCGGTCAAAAAATCAGTGCAGGTGGAACGGGAAAAAGCACAAACGAGATGAAAAACTATTTAACGTTTACAGGATGGTCATTTAAGGGGATAGGTGGTGATACTATCTGGAATATTGGGCATAGTAGAAACAACGGGTATCCCTATCTTAATTGGCAATTTCCAGGTGATACTATTGTTACAAGCGTGAGAACAAATTCACAGGACCTCGTACCAAGAGTACTATCGTTGAAACAAAATTATCCCAACCCGTTTAATCCGACAACGACGATAGAATTTACTGTGCCTGAAGACGGCCGGGTAATGTTGAAGATTTTTGATATGCTTGGGCGTGAAGTCGCGATTGCGTATGATGGATATGTCAAGGCCGGGTATCTCCAAAGAGCAGTATTTAACGCATCGCGGTTATCAAGCGGTGTGTATTTCTCGCGTTTGCAGTACAAGGATAAGTCGCTTCTCAAGAAATTAATATTGCTCAAATGAGCGCCAAGGTAAGGCGCTGTCATACTTGTTCTGTGCAAAGTCAGAAGCAGTGATTTAAGCGGTAAATAGCACTATGAATATTCCAAGAGAGTTTTTAACTTGTGCAAGCTAATGGCTGTCAAGGGGAGGGAATGAGTGCGGATGTAAATGTTCCTGACCGATAGCGAAAGAATTATGAAATGAAAAAAAACTGCATAAAAATTATTATCCCGCCTCTTATGGCGCTTTGGATTCTCTTCGGCTGCCGCACTTCATCTGCCGGATTGAACAACAGACCGGAACGGCTCAGCGGGGCGGATACCGTTCGTGGCACGCTTCGCGTCGTTGGAAATGAGCCGTTTACACGGTTGATCATCGCAGATTCCACGGGATATGTGATGGATGTGACTGCCGATTCCCTGACATACAGGACTCTATGGAATTTGCAAAACACGACTATTGTCCTGATAGGAACACAATACAGGCGAGCGGATCGGCAGGCATTGAAAGTTTCTGAATATCGATCCTTAAAATAAATATCTTCATAAAACGGAAGTTTGTACATCATTCAATACCCCTTCAAGTGAAAGAGCAGGTAGGGAATGTCAATCGATACCTGCGCGGATGGGTAGGGTAATTCCGGATTGGATATGGATCAATGGTGTTCCATAATCTGGCTCACTTTGTAAATCTGCGAGTCAGGCATGTAATCTGGCGACGGAAAGGAAAGCGTGGATACGGGTAAGAGAAATTGACCTCGAACTATATTTATGGTCAACTCGGCCTGTATGACAATTACCGTAACGTGTCGCTTCCGCATTAGTGTGTTAATTTTCATGAGAGCCGTATGAGGGAAAACCTCACGTACGGTTCGACGAGGGTTCAAAAGAAAATAGAGTGATGGTCGGCTTGAGCGGGACACTCTCCCTATAGGGGAGAAACAGTCAGGGCTCACATGACCTGTACACAACTACGCTTTTGTCCTACTTTACGAGCCGCCTGACTGCAGCCGACGGCTCCCTCCTGAGAAGGCGGGTTGGCGTTGGAAATCTTGGATTGTTCCAAAAGAAAAACAGCGGTAGGACAAACATTCTTGTTTGTCCTTTTTTTTATGATTTTGTATTTGTGAGTAGAATCATTGATTTAATGGTTAAAATACTATAATTTAAATTCAACAAATGTGAATCCAGTCTATAATTGTGTGTCACTCTTGATTTGGATTCAACTCAAGTCTTTTTCAAAGAAATTTTAATAGAGTATTTGGCCCAAGCTGTATCCTTAAAGGCGCGGGAGCGATGTGTTGGAATTTATTCTCTTTCCTGGGACAAGATGGGAAATTACGATGTAGTGGAGAAGCCCGCTGAGTCGACAACTTTGATGAAATCAAAGAAACTGCTTGCTGGTTCAGTGGTTTTATGTTCGATCGTTTTGTCCTGATCGCATTATTCAATATCGTAACGACGAAAAGCAATGGATAAAACAATAAAAAATCTTACCATTTCAACGATATTATCCTTTTTATTCATAACCATCTATTCTTCTATGCTTTATTCGCAAACCGATGGAGAATATATCGGAACCGCTCAAGGGAGAGATCTGCAGATTGTGAGAGAATCTGCATTCCAAAATCTTGCTCAGCAGATACAAGTATTTATTTACAGTAAAAGCTATCGGGAAACTAAAGAGGACAATAATGCATTAAAAGACAGCTTGTTTACAAGCACTCTTGCACAATCTTTTATGAGCTTAACGGATGTAAGAGAGACTCCCTCAAAATTATCCTAATCCATTTAATCCTGCGACCACAATTGAATATCAATTGCCGAAAGATGAACATGTGACGATAAAGATATATAATATTCTGGGTCAGGAAGTAGCAACACTCGTTAATGCGGATCAAAAGCAAGGATATTATAGCGTGAAGTGGAATGCCCAAACGAAAGCGAGCGGGGTTTATATATATCGACTTTCGACAAAAGATTATGTGAAAACTAAAAAAATGTTAATGTTGAAATGAGGAAATTGCGAATTGCAAATTGCCAAGCGTCAATTGTCAATTGAAAATTCTACGTAATGGAACCTTTTAAAAAACTACTTTATAACAAATATGTACGCATCATTGCAGCCGTAACAGGCGCTCTGATCATTGGCTGGTGGATTAGTTCTTCCTCTTTGGGGAGAAAAGTAGAACTGCAAGCCATGGATATTCAATTTAAGCTCGCACGGAATTCAAAACAGCCCGATTCTTCTATTGTTATTGTCACCATCGATCAAAACAGCATACAATATTTTAAACAAAACGGGCATATCTCAACCCCATGGCCTCGTGATTTTTATGCAATTACAACGAAGTATTTTCACAAAGCAGGCGCCAAAGCAATTGTTTTTGATTTTCTGTTTAATGAACCGGACGAGGATCGGGTCGCTTCGCCGGGAGCAGTCAACGATAGCCTCTTTGCCGATGCAATCCAGAAGGCCGGGAATGTATATCTTTCAATGCAGTTGACAACAAAAGAGGAAAATGATCAACCTGGCGATACACTTATCGATGTTCGAGAGGAAAACATGTCTCATGGGGAGAGTCTTTATGTGTACGATAAAACCTATGCGCCGTTAATTTCATTTCAGCGGAAAGCCCACGGCATAGGTGTTGTCAATTTTATTCCCGATGAAGATGGCATTTGCAGGCGTATTCCGCTCTTTTACAGGTATCAGCAGCGTTCAGCCGAGGCGCTGTCTGTACATCGTTTATCGCGATCTTGTCGGAGTAAAGAATGCTTCTTCCATACAATCTCCGCATCTTGTCTATTGGTATGGAAAAGGCGGGCCATATGGGGTTTTTAAATACTATTCTATTCATGCTGTCATCATTTCGGCCATCAAACTTGAATACGGGAAAAAACCTGATATTCCCCTTGATCAGTTCAAAGATAAAATTATTTTAATCGGTTCCAACGCTCCGGGCTTGCTTGATTTGCGCCCGACCCCGTTCACTTCCGAAGAACCGTATCCCGGCGTTGAAATCCATGCAACGGTGCTAAGTAATTTTCTTCAACATCATTTTATTACAGAATCCAGTGTCCTCAGTAACATTATGATCGCGCTTCTTCTGACATTTGTTGCCGCTCTTGTTACAACATACGCCGGCAATATTCTTGTGAGCACAATGAGCGTGCTTGCAATGGGTTTGTTGTATTGTTGGGGGGCAAGTAAAATATTTATGAATGAAATGACAAGCATCAAAATTGTTTTTCCAGTCGCTTCGTTGATGTTTGGTTATATTATTTCCGTAGGATGGAGCTTTGCAACGGAAGGAAGATCCAAGCGCCAGATTCAAAAAATATTCGGTGAATTTGTTAATCCGCATGTTGTGCAATTGTTGAGTGCAAATCCCGATGTTGTGAACCTGGTCGGGGAAGAAGTTGAAGCGACTATTTTATTCACCGATATCGAGGGATTTACAACAATTGCAGAAGGCAGGGAGCCGAAAGCATTGGTCGCATTTCTGAACGAATACTTCTCCATGGCAACCGATATTTGTTTCCGATATTACGGGACTATCGATAAGTTTCTTGGCGATGCTATTATGGTGCAATTTGGGATACCTTTAAAAAATGCGAACCATGCATTATTAGCAGTCCGTGCAGCGTATGAATTTTCTCATGCTTTAAACGACAAGAATGTAAAAGCCGGAAAGGCACATACGCCGGTTTTTTCGACTCGAATTGGAATCAATTCGGGACTGATGGTGGCGGGCTATATCGGAGGAAGATCAAAAAAGGAATATACCGTTATTGGCGATACGGTCAATCTTGCATCCCGTCTCGAAGGCGTGAATAAAATTTATGGTACATCGGTCATCCTCAGCGAGTTTACGGCCCGGCAGGTGCAGGATGAATTTGCACTTCGTGAAATGGATTTGATCCGGGTCAAAGGGAAAGTCCGTCCGGTTAAGATATATGAACTCCTGGGCAAACGCAGTGAACAAACCGAGATGATGGACCAGATTGGCGGGTATTTTGAATCTGCCTTACAACTCTATCGAAGGCGTCAGTGGCGTAAAGCCATATCCGCATTCCAAAAGGTTTTAAAACTTCGACCCGATGAACCATCGAAACGTTATATCAAACGCTGTATTGAATATAGCAAAAATCCACCCCCGAAAAATTGGGATGGTGTGTGGGTTATGCTGAGTAAGTAAAAGATTGCCAATTGACAATTGTCAAGCGACGATTGTGACTGTGAAGGTATGCTTCAAAATTATCCTTTGTAGAAAGGATTAAAAAGATTTGGAAGTGATAGGAAAGTGACAAAGCAAGTGCAGAACTAATCGAGCCTGACGCATTGATTAAGATATTACTTATGGAGCCGCTATGAAAACATTCTTTTTAATTTTATGGATCAGTATGGGGGGAACATTATGCGCAGAAATGATGCAAACGAAACAGCCGACGAATTATCTTCGTGAAGGTCCTGCATCGTACTATAACGTTATTGCAGCGCTATCGAAGGGGGTCAATGTCGATGTCCTGGAAAAGCAAGGAGCGTGGTTTAAAGTCAAGGCTTTTTCGGATACCGGATGGATTTCTGAAAACAGCTTTTTCCAACCGGGAAATGCACAAGAACAGAACGAAAATATGCTTAAAGGGAAAGTATCTTCGCGCGCATCACGGGCAGAACTTGCTGCGGCGGTTAAAGGATTTGCAAATAAATATACCGGCTCTAAGGACGCTGAAGATAACGTCCCGAGCAAATATGATGCGACGAATATTTCGAAGGATGAAATGGAACAATTGGAACATAGCTTTGTCATTGTGCCGTACAAAAACAATATTAATATAGAAAAACCATTCGATATAAATTTGCATGAAGAAGAAATCGGCTTCGGTATTGCGGAAAAAATCGCTCAACAAAAAAAGCTCTATCATGCGCCTAATTTGACACGTTATGTAAACAGCATCGGAACATATTTAAGTCAATTTACAAAAGCGTACGATCTTGGATTCCGGATCATGATTTTGAACGATGCACAGGCTTGTGCGTTCTCCTGCCCGGGAGGATACATTTTCATTTCCCGCGCATTGATTTCGACATGCAAGAACGAAGCCGAACTTGCTGCACTCATCGCACATGAAATGGCACATTGCATACAGCGCCACGGCCTTAAAGAACTAAAACTAAGTACACCTAAGATTCATGCAGAACAATCATTTGATGAACTGGATGAAGAAGCCGGCGGAAAGAGTGACGTGGAAAAAGAACTGGAAGAAGACGCTGCTGCAATCTATGATAATATTATTGCACCGCGTCTTTTAACTTATGAGCAGGAGGCAGATCAATTGAGTATGATATATTTGGAAAGAGCCGGATACGATCCAACTGCCCTGGTTTCTTTGCTGGTAAGAATAAACAATGCTTCATTATCAGGAGAGAAGCAGCAAGAGAATCCGTATTTTCAAAAAAATGATCTGCAGGAGCGATTATTGAGTGCAAATAAGTTTTGTCATGAAGAATCATTGACGCCGAATGCAGAAAAGCAATTTGAGGACCGCTTTATTAATCGTACTGCGAATATGCGATGATATATGGATTATAAATTGATCTATTGTGAGGAGAATCATTGATGTTCACTTATAAAAAGGACATTTTGTTTAAACTCATTTGTCTAAAAATGCATAAACTATACATAAATAATCGATGTTTGGTGCAGTTGTTGCTCATTGTACTCTGTGCTCCTGTTTTATGTTCCCAGCAGCTTTCACAAATGAGCATTGAAGGAAAAGCAGAGTATCAAGCAAGCGAGCTTATCGCCAAGGAAGTGCGGGATGCCAACGGCGATGTTTGTGCAGGGCTGATTATTACCACCGATCTGGACGGCTTGAAATTCGATTCCTATAACGGCATTGTGAAAATGGATGCCGATAAACCGGGAAGATATTTTCTTTTCCTTTCACCTGATGAACGAGTCGTGACGATATACAAAACAGGATTTGAACCGTTGAAGATCATCTTGAGTGATTGGGGAATTTCAAAAATGCAAAGCGGCAAGGTGTGGCAAATAAAGATTACTGAGGGAAAGAAGAAAACAATATATGTGATTGATTCCGATCCTTTGGGAGCGATGGTACATATTGATGGCCACGCAAAAGGAAAGACTCCTATTACCGATACTCTCGAGTATGGGGAACATCTCATTGTAATGCAAAAAGAATATTATCAAGACATTTCATATAAAATTAATTGTACCGAATCGCACATGGTCGAAAAGAGGACTCTTCTGAAAAAGAAAGGCATGCTTAAGTGCAATACGGATCCATCAAATATTCGAGTGACCATCGATGGACGAGATATGTACATAACGCCGTTTGAGGTTCTTCTCGATATTGGTGAACATACGATCGCTATTAAAAATAAATATTATGAGGATGTCACCAGAACAATTGAGATAACTACCGAAGGAACATTAGAAAGAATTCCTCTGAACAATCGTAAAGCGAAATATCATCTTGAGACAGTACCTCCAGATGCACCTGTAAAAATTGATGGTGTTGATGCAGGTAAGACACCCCTCGATACGTTTCTTGATCTCGGGATGCATGATGTAGAAATTGATTTAACGAACTATGGTAATCAGTTATATAAAATCGAAATGAATGAAAACGGATTACGAGAAACAAAAGAATTGTTCCATTATCATGTTAATGAAGTGGGGATAGGCTCGGGTGGGGCAATCATATTTGAAAAGAACTTATTTACGGATTCGTTACATCATGCTTCTTCTTTAAAAGGAAGTATGTTTATCGGTATCAATTATTGGTATAATTATGATGCTCACCTTGCTTTTGGGATTCGGATGGCCGGATATTCAATGACGTTAAATAATTTCACATACATGCAAGAAGGAATAAAAAAGAATGGCACCTTATCCTTTACTCCATTTAACTTTGGCCTCGTTGGGAGGTGGACTTTTCAGAGAGGGAAATTAGAGCCCTACTGTTTTGGTTCGATAGGCTTCATAGGAGGAGACTTGACTCCATCAGATGATAGTAATACAATAATTGCATCGTTAAGTGGATTCACTGTCGGAGTTGGTGCAGGAATCTCAACAAGCATATCGGAGCATTTTCGTATTTCTGCTGAATTGCAAACGACGTATGGCTCTGCATCATGGGATAAACAGCCGCAACCATATTCTTCAGAATTATCTTATAATCCATCATTCGTTGCTGCCAATGTAACCTTCTCATATAGATGGGGTGAGCATTGATTTGTTTTAAAACCACTATGGATAAAAATTCATTATTAAAAATTTATCTTTTCATTATTGTTTTTATCTCCACTGTTTATTCCCAGCAACTTTCTCAAATGAGCATTGTTGGCAAGGCGGAAACTCAACCCAGCGAACTTATCTCCAAAGAAGTTCGTGATGCTAACGGCGATGTCTGTGCAGGACTGATTATTGCCACCGATCTGGATGATCTAAAATTCGATTCTTATAACGGTATTGTGAAAATGGATGCAGACAAACCGGGCCGATATTTTCTTTTCCTTTCACCTGATGAGCGAGTCGTGACGATATATAAAACCGGATTCAAACCGCTTAAGCTCATATTGAGCGAAATCGGAATATCCAAAATGGAAAGCGGTAAAGTATGGCAGTTGATAATAACGGGTGAAAAAAAAGTAGACTATATACCTGTAAGTATTTTAATCGAACCAACGGTCGATGAAATTATCGTCGATGGAAAAAAACAGGCGTCAGCAAGGTCGTATCAACTTTTGCCGGGCGAGCATTCTCTTCGCATCGAAAAAGAAGGATTCAAAATATTGGATGAGAAGATTATTGTTTCTCTATCAAAAACGAATTTCACATTCAAGCTTACGGAAGTTGAACTTGTCGGCGTTACGATTCGCTCTCTACCATCCAATGCAAAGATATTTATTGATAGTGTTGAAAAGGGGATTACTGATAAGGGCATATTCCTTTATCCGGGGAAATTCAAGCTGAAAATTGCGAAATCGGGATACCTTGATATTCGAAAAATAATTGAAGTAAAAGAAACGGAAGGGAATGTCTTTGTTTTTAAACTCGAACGGAGTGCTACGGGTGTGCTCATAGTACGGAGCCCGGCAGATGCACGGGTTTTTATTAACCGGGAAGACTACACAGGTAAAGATACGATAGAACTTGCCGAGGGTAAATACAATATTGATATTGAAAAGACCGGATATAATCAGATAAGCGAATTCATTGAAGTGCTTCCCGGAAAGACGATTATTAAGCAATATACTTTTGGAGCAGGCGCGGGATCGCTGCAATTTAACGTTACTCCGGTAGATGCAAGGGTAAAACTTGTAAAGAATGGAGTTGAAGTTCTCAAATGGACTGGAATAAAAATGCAGAAGGGGATAGATGTCGGGGATTATATGCTTGAGGTAAGGGCTCCCGGCTATATCTCAATAAAAAAACAAATATCGATTGAAGAAGGAAAGGCGATTAGGGAAGACATCGCCTTAATAATGAAGAGATATTCGATAGACACATTGGGAGGCAGCAGAAGCAATTCGGAAATGATTTATGTTGAAGGTGGTTGGTTTAGTATGGGAAGTTATGATGCCGGATTGAAAGAAAATGCAAAGCATCGTGTTTTTGTCGATTCATTCTTTATGGACAAATATGAAGTTACTGTGCAGCAGTATAAAAAGTACTGTGCTGCCACTGGCAAAAGTATGCCGCTGGAACCCAAAGGAGGGTGGATCGATAATAATCCGATTGTCAACGTGAGTTGGCGTGACGCAGTTGAGTATGCCCAGTGGACAGGAAAACGCCTGCCAACGGAAGCCGAATGGGAATATGCTGCGAAAGGCGGAAATTATTCCGATCGTAATGAATATTCCGGCAGCAATAATATCGATGAGATAGCGTGGTATGATAGAAATGCTGACGGCCTTGTTCATTTGATTGGAACAAAACAGCCGAACGAGCTTGGCATTTATGATATGAGCGGGAATGTCTGGGAATGGTGTGTAGATTGGTTCGGGAAATATTATTATTCAGAAAGTCCGGAAATGAATCCTCAAGGACCAATTTCAGGTCAATGGCGAGTGTTGCGCGGCGGTTCATGGCGCGGCGGTACAAACTATTGCAATGTTGCCTTTCGTTACTATGATTATCCCACTTCTCATGCTGACAATATAGGTTTCCGGCTTATTCTCTCCCAAAAAGTCAAATCTGCCGGTAATAAGCCGGATTGAAGAGTAAATAAGTTCGTTTTGATCCTTTTTTGTTTTTGAAAAAATGATTCGTATTGTGAGAACAAAATAAATTGTAAAGGCTGGCTAAAAATATTATTAATATACATTTGCTTATTGTATATACTCCTAAAAATCGGATTAGTTTATGAAAAATCATGCTATTTTTATTCTTCTTTTCTCAATGCAGGTCATTGCGCAAGACAAACAGGTCATTACCGGCTCAATGGATTATTATTACGGAGAATCTGTCGCTGAGCAGGAGCAAGAAGCGCGCGACAATGCATTAAAACAGCTTATTGAACAGATTGCCGTGAAAGTTTCTTCTTTTAACGATAGAGAACTTGTAGAAAATAACGGCGACCTGAAAGATATCTATCGAAGCATCCTTAAAACATATTCAAATGCCACGTTGAAAAATGTTCAGTCTATCAAGCGCCAAACAGACAAGGGAATAGAGGTCTTTTGTTACATTTCAAAAGACGAAGTTGTTAAAATATTTGAAGAACGAAAGGCCCTCGTCAGGCAAATATACGAGAAAGGAAAAGAGTGTGAATCCGATGGCGATATTTCCGATGCTCTTAAGTATTATTACTTTTCCATTATACTAATGAATTCTATTCCTGAAAAAGATATTGAAGAGCAGTCAAAAAATCTTATCGTTGAAATTCCCGCCAGAATCAATACGATTATATCGTATACAAAATTCTCGCTGAATACGGATAATAAAATATCGGAAAAAGAACGTGAGATTCAATTCCGGATCAATTCGTTCGGCAAGCCGGTTCAGCAATTGGATTTTTCCTTCTGGGATGGAGCATCTCAAGTGAGTGTAAAGGCGGTAGATGGCGTGGGGGCGTTTCGTTTATACAGCGGAAGCGCTTCTTTTGATAAACTGAATATAGAAATAAAATATAATTACTACGAATCCCGTGATGAAATAAGTGAAGTGGCTGATTTGTGGGGTTTGGTAGTCAAGCCGTCATTTAAAAACAGTCAAATGGTAAGTTTGATAAAGGGATCTGTTGTTCAAGAATCTTCGCTGCCGGATTCATCTGAATCGAAAGAGAAGGATAAACAGATTACCGCAGCAGAAGAAAAAGCAAATTCGGCTGTGAAGATAGAATCCGCCGGAAATGGGCATACTTTTCAAAAGTATTCGCTTGAGATAATAAACAATAACAATTGTCCTGTAGCGGAACAGATAACGGAAGGAACAGAAAAGCTTCTTGAAGTGCTGGACTCGAAAAATGCAGGGATGATACAGACGGCATTCAAGTCGGATAAATTTATTGCAAGCAAGATCGCCGGTTTGGTAAGGTTTAATGCTCCGCAGGTCATCCAGGAGCACATTAAAGCCGATATTAACAAAACTATGACCGGCTGGGAATTGCGCAGAATTCGTGTACTGACATATTATCCTACCCTTAACCGGCAGGCGGGGGAGTACTTAATCCTTGATTTTGATACAACCGGCAAACTTAATGATGTCAATTTTGGTCTTTATGATCAGCTTTATACGCAATTTGTAAAGCAGGGCGAGTATGGAAATGATTGGGGAAATCGTCAGGTTATCGTGAAATTTGTCGAACGGTATCGTACTGCATATCTTACGCGCAATATGGCAATGCTCGATTCCCTTTTTGCAGATGAAGCAGTGATTATTATCGGACGCGAATTGAGGAAAGGCAGGAAGCGGGATGATTTTCAATATGCAAAGCTGAATGATGCTCAGCCCGATTACAGCTATACGCAATACACAAAAAAAGAATATCTGAAAAACCAGAAAAAAGCTTTCGAGAATCAAAAAGACCTGTTTCTGGGATTTTCGAGTTTTAAAATCAGCCGTAAAAATGATTCCGATGGTACATATGGGCTCAGTATGAAACAGAATTATACTTCATCGGGTTATGCAGATGAAGGTCATCTTTTTTTACTTGTCGATTTTCAACAAACGCAGCCGCAGATTTATGTGCGCTCGTGGCAGCCGCACGAATGGAACGAAGACGCAATCATTAAATTGGCAAATTTTAAATTGAATAAATAATGGCAATTACTCAGCTTAAAAATGAAAATTCAGAATCCCGCTTCAGGAAAAGCGTTTCCCTTTTATTTAAAAGCGTTGGAGATTAAAAATGGACACAGCTATACGATTCCAATTTAGGGAGGATTTAAAAATGAGTAAAAAACAATTGACTCAAAGTATGCTGGGTTTCAAATGATGATAACTTCAAGGTTGATAAAAATCTTTTCAATTCATAAAAGCCAGCAATGAAATACTTACTGCATTTTCAATTGACATTTTTCCTGTTTTTCCAGTTTCCTGCGCTTTCTCAACAACTTTCACAGATGAGTGTTGTGGGAAAAGCAGAGTTTCAGATAAGTGAACTTATCGCCAAGGAAGTTCTGGATGTAAACGGCGAAATTTGTGCCGGGCTTATTATTGCCACTGACCTGGATGGTTTAAAGTTCGATTCCTATAACGGTATTGTAAAAATGGATGCAGATAAACCGGGAAGATATTTTCTCTTTCTTTCTCCGGATGAACGAGTGGTAAACGTGTACAAAACGGGATATGAACCTCTGAAACTTATTCTTAATGAATGCGGCATATCAAAAATGGAAAGCGGGAAAGTATGGCAGATAAAGATAACCGGAGAAAAGAAATTAACCATTATACCTGTGACAATTCTTACAGAACCTAATGATGCAGTAATATTTATTGACGGTCATAATAAAGGAAGTGAGAGAACTCAGGAAGTAGCGCAAGGCAGACACGAATTGCAAGTGGTAAAAGACGGATTCAAAACATATCTTCAGACAATCGATGTTAATTCAAAAAATGTTTTATTTAATGTGAAATTGCAGGAAGTGGAGCTTACGCCGGTACAAATATGTTCAAAGCCGACAGATGCGAAAATTATTTTAAACAATACAGAAAGAGGAATAACGGATAAAGGAATATTTCTTTACCCGGGTGCATACCTATTAAAACTATCGCTTGATGGATATGTTGATATTGATACGCAAATAGTTATAGAGGAAAATGGGAAAAATATTTACAATTATACTTTAGAGAAGAACAGTGGAATTATTCAATTATCTATTATCCCTCAGGATGCAAAAATATTGTTGAATGATGTGGATTATTCCGGAAAGAAAAATATTGAATTAATACCCGGTAAATATTCTCTAAATATTGAGCAGTCCGGATATCTGGGGAAAACGGAAGAAATTGAGATTCTACGAGGCAAGATAATCACAAGGAATTATTTATTAGAAAGAAATACAGGGACGATTCAATTTTCTATCGTCCCTAAGGACGCCAAGATTCTCATAAATAAAGAAGAGCATGCGAACGAAAAGAGCATAGAACTTGCTCCAGGAAAATACAAAATAGAAATTCAAAGGGAAGGCTATCGCAGCCAAAGCGAAACAATCGAACTTGTTCGCGGCACAGCAATCAATCGCAAGTATGATCTTGTTGCAAAGACAGGAACGCTTCAATTTAATGTGACCCCTTTAGATGCAAAAGTGAAACTGCGATGCAAGGATACGGTTGCGCTCGAATGGACAGGATTAAGTATGCAAAAAGGAATCATAGTCGGAGAATATGAGCTTGAGGTGACTTCTTTCGGCTATATACCAATGAAGAAGCAGATCAAAATAGAAGAGAATAAAACAATATCAGAAGAGGTGACACTTTCCAAATTGGCAGAAGATAAATTGATAGATAGCATGAATACAAGGAATATGGTTTTTGTTGAAGGCGGAACCTTCCAGATGGGAAGCAATGAATATGATGACGAAAAACCGATTCATACCGTAACAATAAAGAATTATTTTATCGATAAGTATGAGGTAACAGTAGCTCAATTCAGGATCTATTGCCAGGCCACAGACAAGAAAATGCCGGAGGCGCCCAGATGGGGATGGGTAGATAATGATCCGGTTGTAAACGTTAGCTGGGAGAATGCTAACTCGTATGCAAAATGGGCAGGGAAACGCCTGCCAACAGAAGCTGAATGGGAATACGCCGCGCGCGGCGGAAATAAAAGCAAAGGATATATATTTAGCGGAAGCAATATTGTTAACGTGGTAGCGTGGCAAAGCGGGAACTCCAGTTTTCGGGCTCACACTGTGGGTAGTAAGCTTCCAAATGAACTTGGCATTTATGATATGAGCGGAAATGTATGGGAATGGTGATCGGATTGGTATGATCCAAATTATTATAAAAATAGTTCCCATGATAATCCCCAAGGATCACATATTGGCGATTGCCATGTATTGCGAGGCGGGTCTTGGTTCGAGTTTTCCAATATATTTTGTCGGGTGTCGGCCCGTCAGAGCTGTCAAATTAATAATCTCGACATCATCGGCTTTCGTTGTGTTCAGGAATAATGCTTTTGCAATCATACAATATTGAACAAAATATATTCAAGAAAATAAAAGCTTCATAAGCTTTAAACGATATTGGAAATAATCAAAGAGGGATTGAGTATGGAAAAATCATATTGGTCGCTGTGTTTTGCCATGCTTGTTTTATTCTCTTACACTCTCTTTGCCCAGGACGATGAGGAATTCAAGAAATGGAGTAAAGATCAGGATAAGCAATATCAAGAATATCTCAGCAAAGAAGACCAACAATTTCTGGATTATATGGCCAAGGATTGGAAAGAATATCATGCCTCTCAAGGCCTTAAACTCTTTGACAAACCTGAACCTAAAACGCAGTCGTTCGTATCTAATCCGATAAAAAAAGAAGAACCTAAATTTATTCCGCCAAAGCTTGAAGAACCCAAAAATATTGCGCCTCAGGAACAAATGCCGATAGAACCGTCAACTCGGTCTGTTATCGAACAACCCAAGGGGCCGGAATTGTCAAACACATCATCTGTGCTGCTCAATTATTTCGAAGTTTCTATTGTTTTAGATATTCCTCCCGCCCTTAAAAATTATCAAATGAGCGGCAATATCGATAAAGAGGCCGTACGTTCCTTTTATGAAGCATGCTCAAAAATAGATTGCGATAAAATGTTGATGGAAATTCGACAGAAAGAAAAAGAAATGAAAGTTGGCGATTGGGGAACAGCCGTTCTTGCGGATCAGGTTGGTCATAAGGTCTTTGCCGGGAAAGAAAATCAGGCACGGCTTCTTGCCTGGTATCTTTTGCTGCGTCTGGGGTTTGATGCAAAAGTCGGATATACAAAGAATAATAATGTCTATCTGTTATTCCCGTCCCGACAGCATCTCTATGCTTTGCAATATTACTCATTGCCGCCAGCTAACAATCGATACTATGTGTTTCCGGCAAATAATCAATCCACTCAGATGGGAGAGGGTGTTTATACATACGAAGGGAGTCATCCACAGGCAACTGCATCTTTGGATTTTGTAATTCATAATACTCCGGTTTTTAAAGAAAAAATAGGGGAAAAGCTGCTTTGTTTTACATATAATAATGTTGAATATAAAATTCCCGTTCAATATAATGCAGACGCTGTTGAATATGTTTTAAATTATCCCCAGGTCGACTTTGAGGCATATTTTGATTCAGCGCCGTCACGGGAGGCAGCTAAGAGTCTCCAGGATGCATTGCAGCCGTTTCTAAAGGGAAGGACTGAAGAGGATAAAGCAAATTTTCTCCTGCGATTTGTTCAAACCGCGTTCCAATATAAGATAGATGAAGAAATATTCGGCAAAGAGAAACCGTTGTTTCCGGATGAGACAATTTACTATCCATATTCCAATTGTAAAGATAGATCCTTTCTTTTTGCATATTTAGTGCGCGCGTTATTACATCTGGATGTTGTTGGCCTCCATTATCCGAATCATGTAGCTACTGCTGTACAATTCAACAAAAAATATGAAGGTGATACTATTGACTACGTTGGCAATGTATATACTATTTGCGACCCGACATATATCAATGCAAATCTTGGCATGTGCATGCCTCAATTTAAAGGAGTCAAACCCGATGTCATTGCAATTCAATAATTGCTCAGAGTATTTTGAATTATTATACTTTGCAGCCGCGGACGGCTCGCCCGCCTTTGGAGGGTGACCGTGGAGAATAGTCGGGAAAATTAGATAATGGAGGAATCATGATTTCTCACGCAAAAATATGTGCAGTCCTGTGTATTTTTCTGACGTTCAACGCAGTCAGTCAAAATAAACAGGATACAGATATCCGTGAAAAAGTTCGGGATGCAATGACGGAATTAGATATGGAGACATTGCCGCTGCGATTCCTCGATGCTTTGACTGGAAAAGGGATCCCGCGTGCAGCCGTCGAAGTGAAAGGCATAGGTAGATATGAAACAAATGCAGAAGGAATTATGGCCTTTGCTCCTGATCAAATAAATGCCGTCTATCAAGTTACTTTTAAAGCGGAAGGATATATCACCTCTGAGTTTTCTGTGGAAGTGCAGGCTGGAACGATTATTGCAAACCGCTATTCTATCTCTCCGGAACTGGGTGTTCGTCAACTACGTGTGGTCGTGGATTGGGGTAAGAATCCTCCTGATCTTGATGCTCATTTGGTAAAGGAAGGCAGTTATCATATTTCATTTAGGAATACGCGAACATCGACCGATGGAAGTGCGGTCTTGGATCGAGACGCTCAGAATGGATTTGGACCGGAAACCATTACCGTTTCGGATGTATCTCCAACAGACCTCTATGAATATTATGTCCATAATTATACCGACAGGGAAGATACTCGATCCACACGTCTGTCTGAATCTCATGCTATTATAAAAATATTCGGCGAAGGGAAATTACTGCGCGTCATTACAGTTCCGGCAAATGTTCCCGGAACAAAATGGATAGGATTTCGCATTGCAAACGGAAAGATTGTAGAAGTTAATACGGTAACTAACTAATCAAACGGATACTGAACAATGTTCATATCCACATTACTTATCATTGGAGGATATATGAAACAGACTTTTCTTTTCACAATATTGGTTTTAGTCCTATTTCTTATCGGATGCGGAGGCCAAAAAGGAATGCAGCAGGCAGATACCGGCGATATTCCGGCGTGGTTTACGAATGTTCCATCTGATCCGAATTATCTCTTCTCAGCTAAAACTGCAACATCACAGGACATGCAATTAGCCATCGACAAAGCATCGACTGATTGTCGGGCAGATATTTCAACACAATTAGAGGTCAAGGTCAATAATTTGACAAAGAAATTCGCAGAAGAAACCGGCAGTGGTAATGATGCTAATTTGCTGCAATACTTCAGTTCGACAACTAAAACCGTGGTTTCTAATACACTCACAGGAACAAAGATAAAAGAACAAAAATTGGTTAAAGATGGGACACTCTGGAGAGCATACGTACCTGATGCAGTACCCAATAGGTGCAGCCAATGAAGCCTTGGTGCAGCAGATTAAAAAGAATCAAGATATGTATACTAAATTCCAGGCCTCGAAAAGCTTCAAGGAACTGGACGACGAGGTAAACAAACTTGATGAATCAAAACAACAGAAATAAGCTATCCGTGTCATTATTCTATATCTGGCGATCCAAGTATGTTTTTCCGCCGGTGTATGCTTCTCGCAGGAATATCCACGATGGTTTATCCATCAAGGTGAGTTAAAAGGTTCAGACTTTGCGATTGGCTATGCAGATGCATCGGTATTGTCCGATTCTTCAAAATCCTACGCTTGCATAAATGCAAAGGAAAATGCGCTCATTTATCGTGCAGTGAACATCTCCGGTGGAGAACTGTTTTGGTCCAAAGAAGGAGGCACATATTGGTTGGGGACAAACGTAATGGAGAAAGTGATCCCTGCACCAGAAACATTTGTCCCCAAATTAAAATTGATCGAATTGTTTGAATCGGATAATCTTTCACTTGTCCTCATAGGTGATTCTGAAGATGTTGTTCCTTTGGAAATGAATAAAACGGTAAAACCATCGCTTGCTGCTCCTGCATGGATTGAATCAGTACCGGTTGAATCAAAAGTCGTCTATGTTGTAGGAATTGCTCCTGAATACTATTATGAGTCCAGTTCATGGCAGGAGGCGGAACGGGCAATGAGAAAAAATATGGCCCGCTCATTTTTCGTTTCTATAAAAATGCTTGGAAAGAAAGATATCAATGAAGGTCAGAGTCTGAAGAAAACAGAAGTAAATATTGACCTGAATAAAATTCTTGTCGTGGAACGATGGCGGGATATTGCAAATCGTATTTATTATGTTCTGGGGAAAATCGAGTTATAAGATGAGTGTAAGATGGAGTCCATCTGACGGATGGGCTCCATCTTACAAGATGCGTGGATATTATTTCTCAACAATATTGTCATATTTACAACCGCTCGAATAAGTCGGAGGTTGTGTTCAAGTCGGAAGAAAACTATGATTTCTTTCTTTGGAAGCATAAAAAATATTTTTGCAATACTGTAGAAATCCTAGCGTATTGTCTTATGCCGACACATTTTCATCTTTTAGTATTTATACAATCGGACAAGACGACGATTATCAAAAACAATTTTGGAATATTATTAAGCCCTTATACAAAAGCTATAAATAGCAGATATCAAAGACATGGAAGCCTTTTCCAACTGCATACGAAGGCAAAACTTGTCGATTCTAAAAACTATCTTATGACTTTAGCGGCGTATATCCATCAAAATCCGATATGAGCGGGATTAACGAACAAATTGGAAGATTGGATGCATACGAGCTATCGGGATTATATTGGTTTGGCTGACCATAGTTTGATAAAAAAGGATATATTGTTGCAGCAGCACGGTTCTGTTGAAGAATTTAAAATCTTCTCAAAGGAATTACTTCCAACAATTGATTCGAAATATTGGATATGAAGCAGTAAGATGGAGTAAGATGGAGTCCATCTGACAGATGGGCTCCATCTTAAATTTTTAAGAGACAATATTATGAAATCATTCTTTGTAATAATTCTTGCGACCTCTCTTGCTCTAGCTCAGCAGCCGCAGTGGCAAAAGGGTACCGGCTCTGCTGCCGGAACGGACATCGAAGTCATTCGACTGAAAGCGCTTAATAATGCACGCGCGGATGCTTTATCAAAAGCAGGTGTTACAGTGAGCGCCGGAGATACTCGCTTGGTATCGGAATCTGGAAATAATTTTACAGATTATTATTCCAAATTTTCAGAATCATCAACAAAAGGTATCATTCTTGAAGAAAGAATTATTCGTGAAGGTGAACTCAAGAAAGTAAAAGGTACAACGTATGAAATTGAGATTGAGATTGAGGCAAGGGTAACGGTTCAGCAAGGTGAACCCGATCCGTCTTTTGTCGTAAAGCTGGAATCTTCAAAGCAGATTGTTAAGGAAGGAGAACCGTTCACGCTCAAAGTGACAACGACAAAAATCGGATATTTGACAATCTTCAATATCTATGAAGACTCGCTCTCCGTTGTTTTTCCAAATGCAATCGATAAAGAAAACTACATCGAAGCAAATAAACCTTTTGTATTTCCTCCAAACAAAGCGTATGAACTGCAAATGACAGTACCGGACGGTAAAAAAGCTTCCTCGGAAATGTTCATTGCCGTTGTTACGCAAGAAAATATTCCATTTCCAAATTTAGAGAAAATGGAATTTACAAACAATACACTTCGGCTGCGAATGGAGCAACTCAATGTGTATGCGAAATGGCTACACAAAATTCTTCTGCAGCAACGATCTGCAGATCAAATACCTGTAATTGTTCAGTAATTATAAATTTCGGGAGAACAACGATGCGTTTTATTTCTCTTCTGATGATATTTACAACTTCTCTTCTTTATTCGCAAATAAGTAACGTGCAGCAAACGACAGAGATTTATTCGCAAATAAGTAACGTGCAGCAAACGACAGAGAACGGTCGCATTATCATAACTTACAATCTGATTGGATATATGGGAGGCATTTATAACATCAAAGTCACTGCGACAAATGAAGATGGTAAGACAATCGAGCCGCGTGGAATTGTAGGAGATCTTCATGAAATAAAAAATGTTAATGAAAAAAGCATCTGGTGGGAAACATCAATCGATGGAGTAAATGCGGCAGGGTGGAAGATTAATTTGACTGCGGAAAATCTAAATGCTCCCAAAAGAAACAGTCTAAGCATTAAATGCGTATTAGTCCAGGGATGGCCAGGAGGAGATTATTACATTTCTGTAGCAGAGATTACGTTTGATCAATATGACGCATTCTGTGATGAGACAGGCTATCAAAAACCAAAAGATAGCTTCGGAAGAGGTCAACAACCCGTCGTTAATGTAAATGTTGCAGATGCCGTTGCTTATTGCAATTGGCTGAGCAAAAAGACTGGAACTATTGTGCGATTGCCGGAAGAGGGCGAATGGGAATATGCTGCGAAAGGAGGGAATAGGAGTAAAGGATATGCATATAGCGGCAGTAATGATATTAACGAAGTTGCATGGTATGATGGAAATTCAGAAAGCAAATCGCATGAAGTGGCAACGAAACGACCAAACGAACTTGGCATTTATGACATGAGCGGGAATGTGTGGGAATGGTGCGGTACATCTGGCGTGATTCGGGGGGGCTCCTGGGCCAGCAAAAATGACCACTGCCTTGTTTCCTATCGCGACGATCAGAATATTGACCAAGGCTATAGTGGACTGGGATTCCGTATTCTCCAGAAGAAATAAATCATTGTTCTTTTATTCTTTGCGAGAATGATTAGCATGATTGAATATACAAAATCTTATTATTTTAGTTAATAAAAGGTGTTTTATGAGACAGGCATTATTACTTGTTTTGTTAGTGACCGTGAATCTTTTTGGTCAATCTTTTGAAGAAAAAGTAAAACGTATTTCATTGTTAATAAAAATGGAGTTTTCTTCGACTACTCTGGAACATGAACGTGATGAAAAGCTGCGCCAATTGAAATATCCGGTTAAGGATGAATTTGAAACGCAGGCAATGTTTGAAAAACGCAAAGCTGATGCTGCTGATAAGGAAAAGGATCTGCTCACTGAATATGCAAATAAAATCGCTGATGCAAAACGGATATTTGATCAACGCAACATTGAATTGAAACAATTACTCAATCAGATCCTTGCGCAATCCGAGCATGACACAGTTTCGTCATTCATGGTGGGCGTATACGATGCAGATCAACAGGAATTTCCGATTACGCTGGCCGTAAATGATGATACTCTTTTTATACCGATAGCGCTACAGTCTGCAAGGGAATTCAAAAAAACTTCATCCTCATTAAAGGCGCAGGGGAAAAAACGCCTTACTGCAGATTTGGTTTATGAATATTATAATTGGATAGTGCAGTTTAACGAACAAGCGATTCCGGTTGGTCCGCAAAAAGGTAAATCCCGGTATGTCGCATCTTCATCTCAGCCAAACGCACCTCCGCAACTGACGGCAAAAGTCACTTTTTCGGAACCATCCGGCAATTTGAAACTCGATGCAAATGAAACGGGTGAGATCGTTGTAACGATTATGAACACCGGTCAGGGTGAAGCATTTGGTGTGGATGTAAATGCAAAGCTTGAGAATGAAAAAGCAGTTACAGTGTCGCCTTCTGCATACATTGGCGAAATTCCTTCCGGGCAATCACGGACTGCAATACTTCACCTTCAAGCGTCAAGCGAAGTTGGGGATGGAAAAACGGCAGCATTGATTACCTATGATGAGTCAAATGGTTTTGCTCCCGCAGGAAATAAAATTATCTTTGAAACAAAAGCTCTCGTTCCTCCAAAACTAATTCTCGCTGATCTTGGCATTGACGATTATAATAAAAACGGAAAAATTGAACCCGGTGAAATTGTAAATATCATTGCGCGTATTCAAAATGTCGGGAAAGGAAATGCAGAAAACGTGGTAGCAAAAATATCTATAGGTCAAAATGTATTTCTTGCCGGCGGATCTCAATCTGAATTTGCAATCGGTATATTAGAAAGCGGCAAGTACTCCGACATAAACTTTTCGATCTATACGAATAATCTTGCAACGAGCGTTCCTGTCTTTCTTACTGTTTCGGAATTATACGGTACCTATGGCATTATTGCACAGCAACTCCCTCTGGCTTTTAATAAAACAATCGCAAGTATCGAAGAAATTACAATAAAAGGAAAAGAGGATAAATACGGCGAAATCAAAATTGCATCCGGACTTTCTGTGGACGTTGATGAAAATATCCCGATAGGACAGATAAAGAATACCGATGCAGTAGCGCTCGTTATTGGTATTTCAAAATATAAGAATCCTTATGTGCCGAGTGTCGATTTTGCGAAACACGGCGCAGCGATTATGAAAGAATATCTGATAAATACGCTGGGTTACAGCGAAAAAAGGATCATCTATGCCGATGATGAAAATGCGGGAAAGAATGATTTTAATATCATGCTGCAAAAGCTTGCAAATTTGATAAGAGCCGGGAAATCGGATGTGTTTATCTATTACAATGGACATGGAGCTCCGGATACAAAGACGAATGAAGCCTTTTTTGTTCCTTATGATTGTGATCCGGAATATGTGGATGTGTCAGGATATCCTGTTTCAGAATTTTATAATCAGATTGAAAAACTTCCTGCAAGAAGTATGACCGTTGTTCTGGATGCATGCTTTAGCGGGGCCACTCCGAAAGGACTATTGTTTAAGGGAGTCAGTCCGGCATTGTTGAAGGTAAAAAACCCAATAGTGGCAGTTCAGAATGGTGTGGTTTTTAGTTCCTCATCGGAAAATCAACTTTCCAATTGGTATCCGGAGAAAAAACATGGACTCTTTACATATTTTTTCCTGAAAGGTTTACAGGGAGCTGCGGATGTGAACAAAGATGGACAGGTCACAGCGGAAGAATTGGAGAATTATCTTAAGGAAAATGTTCCCGAAAAAGCACGTGAACAAAACAGGGAACAAACACCGCAAATGGTAGGAGACAAGGACTATATTGTGGTAAAGTATTAGAGTAAGATGGTAAGATGGAGTCCATCTGGCAGATGGGCTCCATCTTACATTTAGTATGATATTTGCTTGTATAATGCAATTTTCATACAATATGGTACATCTAATCAAAGAACGCTATAACCTTATTCAAAGGAGAAAGATATGAAAGGAAATGAGAAAATTATTTCAACGCTGAATGATTTACTCTCTGAGGAATTAACGGCGATCAGTCAGTATATGGTTCATTCGGAAATGTGCGATAATTGGGGATATACTAAACTCCATAAAGCTGTTGAGAAACAGGCAATAGATGAAATGAAACACGCCGAATGGCTTATCGGGCGCATTCTATTCCTGGAAGGAACGCCTACAGTATCGAAGCTTAATCAGATAAAAATAGGCGCCGATATTCCTGCGATGCTTTCAAATGACAGCATGGGAGAACAAACTGCAGTCCAATTATACAATAAAGCCATTACACTTGCACGCGAAGCAGCAGATGCCGGCACAGCTGATCTTTTGACAAAAATTCTTCTCATGGAAGAAGGACATGGGGATTGGCTTGAACAGCAGAGGGATCAAATTAAGCAGATAGGAATTGAAAACTATCTTGCAAATCAAGCCAGTGAATAGATAAATATTTTTGTGGTTCCTGCTTCTTGCGTTGACATGGCGGTCTGAAGAGGCTCCATTAATAGACGGAATGATATGTTGCCGCAGATATCGATGGATGCAGTCGTCATTGTCTTTTATAAGTAGAGCACATCGGAAAAATATATTTTTAAAAGGATAGACTATGGATACACTCGTGAAGCTGCCGTATCTTAAAGAAGTTGGACGGCGCGGCAAGATCGTTATATGGATTGTTGACGGCACTTATGTGAGAACCCATCTGGACGAAGAGTTTACAAACTATGGCGAGCATTACGGATTCAAGTGTATTCCCAAAGACGAATTCTGGCTCGATAAGGAGGCGCAGGGGGATGAGCAGCGCTTCTTCATAGATCATTTGCTGGTCGAACATAGGCTGGCGGAAAAAGGGATTCCGTATGATGACGCCCTGGTAGCTGCCGATAAACAAGAGGCGGCAGAACGGAAAAAAGCCGGCGATGTTAAAAAACTGACCAAGGGAGGGAATCTTCCCGAACCGGCAAAAGTTCATGTGCGGCTCTGGAAAAAATTAGAAACCGAAATAAGTGTATGGATCATCGACGGCAGGCTGGTGAGAAGCGTGTTCGACATCGATTTCACGGAAGGCGGGCATGATTATGTTTATGAATTCGTGCCTCAGAATGAAGTCTGGATCGATAATGATTTAGAAGAGGCGGAACGGCCCTATGTACTTCTTCATGAATTGCACGAACGGAATTTAATGTCTCAAGGATGGCCTTACAGCAAAGCGCACGAAGATTCAAGCAGGATTGAATACCACTGCCGTCATCACCCTAACGAATTACATGCGGAATTGGCAAAAGAGGGTTGGGAATGAGCTCATGGAACGCCTTTCTCATTTACGGATACATTTATTTTGAATCATACTCGAATAATGCTTCCATGATTCGACAGTGGAATCTTAGATTGCAAGATTATGCTGAAGATGTCCTGATTTGTTCGTTCAAACCCTTAATAATAAGTGAAAATCGGCAATTACTGAGCTGTGTTAAATGTGTCGGTCATGCAATATTCGTCTGATTCATTCGCTTTTATCATGCCTCTTATCATTTGCTTTTAATTTTCTAATACAGTAATTTTGTATGCGTGTTAATCTATTCATATGGATTAATACACAATTTCCAAATTGCATCAGCTATGATTGAGTCCTAGGGCTCTGGTACTCATAAGACGATTTTAAATCCTCTGGATTCATTCAAATATGATGAAAGAGGATTTTGTGTTTTAGGGAGGCAAAGCTCGAGTTCAATATTAAAAAAATCCTCGAGGACGGGGAGATTGATCGCATATACAAATGTCTATGCATTTCAATCGAACTTGGGGGGAAGGAGTTGCAATGCCGGAAGTCCCTAAAAATTTGACACCGCTTTTGCCTGTATCGAAACTTACTGAAAAAGCCATTTTTTTCGATCTTGAGCTTCCCAGACTCGTAGATCTGAATCAGAAGACGATCCGCCTCAGCATCAATACGAATGAGAAGGACGAGTATTATTTAATTTGGTCTCGTCTCCGATCCGGATATCTCGACAAATGGACGGCGACATTCCGGACAATGCCGCTCAAAACGGATGAAGAAGTCGAGAATGTTTGGCGCAAGTTTTTAGAAAATCCCGGATATTATCTTGATCTTTAGATCAGCATAATAATATAAACCGCATACTATCCTCAATTGTCCCGCAAAGCAGGCCTCTTGCTCCTCAGACGGAATTATTTCAATGTCCGGGATTCTGTTTTCTACTCTACGACTAATTGCCGGCTCTCCGAATGACTGTTGAATTTCGGCGCATACATACATTGGATTTCTGCAATGCCGCTCTCGTACTGTCCTTTCAATTGCACTCTTAGATCATATTCAAAGACGTATGTCCCTTTCGGCAGCTTATCGATAAAGAAATGAGTCGCGGCGTCTTTTGTCGATTGATAATAACTCAGTCCGTCCTGATAACGGTACTGCGACAATACATCGATCGGCTCCATGCCGCTTCCCCGCATATCCTTAAGGTGCACATATTCCATGTCGCGATCGACTTTTAAAATAATCCTGACAGTCATGATGTCGCCGACATTTAATGGACCCGTTATCGGATTAAGAACTTTTCCATTTTTTGTGTCCGTCTTGACAAACAATTTCTTCTCTAAAGAGAGATTCGTTGTATGACGGGCTGTCTTGGACATTTCCTCAAAATATTGCAAATGTGCTCCACCCCAGGCAATGCCATTATCCTCTTTCTTGACGATGATATTTGCAAACTGCGGTTCTATTTCATTTTTAGAAAATGTTTTCTCGTAAAATCCTGTTCCTGCTTCGACTTTCTCCGGAGTGATACTCACGCCGTCTAACTTTACCTCAACCGGCTTTGTGCTGGATAGCTCATCGGTTCCTCTCAGCACGAGCGCATATACCGCATCGGCAGTTGCTTTCGTTGTTTCCCAGTTTTGTGTTTGCTTTTGTTTCAGCAGCCAAACCTTGCAATCTTCAACTGATATCGTATCGTTTGTTACTTCAGCAAATGCCTCAATCATAAGCGCTTGGGTTTCAATCGGCGCCCGGTACCAGAACCAGGAAGATTGATCTTCTTGCCAGTACATACCCATTTCTTCGCTATGAAGACTGCGTTCCTTTAGTGAAGCAATAATCTTTTTAGCTGCATCTGAGTCACCGAAGCGATGCAAGGCAAGAGCAGCATACCCCTGGCTGAGGCGTGAATCGAATTTCAGCCAGTATTTTTCACTTTGTCTGATAAAATAGTCAATGGCTTCTTTGGCATACTGAGGAATCGGACGCTCTTGTAGATAAAAGCTGCGGCAATAGAGGTACATCGCAATCGTCGGCGTCAGGTTATTCAAGGTTGTGTCGCGAAGGTTATGATAATATTTTGTTATCCATTGATCGAGATAACCTACTGCCTTATGCGCTGGTGAGGGATCAGTTTTTACACCGAGATGCATGAGTCTTCCAAATCCAGCGGCAATATAAAGTGTTATATAATCGTTTGAATGTCCGCCTGGAAACCAGGACCAGCTGCCGTCGGGTAATTGCGCGTTTTTGAGCTTGTTCAACGCCGAATTGAGATTGCTGTTCAACGTGCTATCATC
This sequence comes from Ignavibacteriota bacterium, assembly GCA_963778945.1. Lineage (GTDB taxonomy): Bacteria > Bacteroidota > Ignavibacteria > UBA10030 > UBA10030 > Fen-1254. The sequence goes on along the minus strand of CAVZWL010000014.1, from coordinate 315,784 downwards.
AAAAAGGAGTGCGAGTTTTTGTTTTGCATGGGTCTCATCCTGAGCTTCCAGTACCCAGGGCGTTTCCATAAGTATGACCGATTTTAATTCTTGATTCTTTTCCAGATTGGATTTCAATGCGCCTGTCTTGCGCCACTCGTCAAAAATCTCTTTTATCCGAAGATTGGAATGAACGATATGGCCGGCAAGACTGTTTGCATAGAACCTGTTGAAAACTTGTTCCGCACATTCATGCGGAAATTCCATAAGATACGGAAGCGCTTGAAGAGCATACCACGTCGGATTCGATGCCATTTGGACGGTGAATTTGACCGGATCAAATGTGTTAGATTTGCCGGTCTCTTTGAGTCTATCGAATGTGAAACTTTTTGTCTTTGGGCCGCGAATATTCAGCGGCAATGATTCTGAGAGAAAGATTCTGCTGGATAAAACTGGAATCGTGCCGGATTCTCCATCGGAACATGAATCGCTTTGTGCAGCTGCAGTATAGGATAAGGATCCCGTTCCCTTTGGGACATATATTCTCCAGAAAAATGTTTCCGAGGAATGCGGCTTTAAATCGAATGTCTGAACATTATTGATTAAACCCAAAATTGAATCTGCCGGCTTCTCCGTAGAAAAATCCTTAAAGTCCAATTGCACGCGGCCATTCTGCTGCTGGTCGGACATATTGATAACTTTTGTAGTGAAGGAGATAGAGTCGCCTTCGCGCAGGAATCTTGGTGCATTTGGCTGAACCATCAGGTCTTTTTGCGTTCTTATATAGCTTGTCATCAATCCATTTTCGCTTTTTTTGCCGTGTGCAAAAGCCATAAATTTCCATTCTGTCAAGGCCTCCGGCATTGTAAATTCTATTCTTACAGTATTGTCTTTATCCATAAGCAGATGCGGATAGAAGAATGCAGTCTCATTCAGATTCTTACGAAGAGCAATATCTCTAATATCAACAGACTCAAAATTTCCATTTTTCCCTTTTTGTATTGAAATGCCCGGTAATCTCCCTATTGATTCTGACATAGTCGCATAGGGAAGTTCTTTCATCCTATCTATGGAGATAATATCTGCGGCCGGAGAAAAGGACATTTCCTGCTGGTTGATAGCTTCATGCTGGCCTCGTGCATAAGCAGTAACTGTAACCGCCTTTCCCGCCATTGGCTGAGGGTCCAATCTAAAATTGACAGTCGTTGTTTTCCCTTTTTCGAATTTTACAGATAATGTCATTGGTCGATAACCTATATAAGAGACTTTAACAGTATAAGATCCGGCCGGAACTTTGAGTATTGTAAACTCACCTTCTAGATCGGTGGAAGCGCCAATTGAAGTCCCTGCAATATTTACATTAGCACCGATGAGAGGGTCGTTGGTCAGTGCATCGACTGCTTTTCCTTTCAACTTACCATACTGACCTTCAAATTCCTTGTTTTTACTATAGCTAATTTCGCCTGCACCATAATTATAATAATGATAAGAAGGTATTCGATAATAGAAAAAGTCTTCGACGACATAATTCGGAAAATGTGTGTAGTCTATTGCCGGATATGAAAACCTTTCATTCCAGAAAGAGCGCCATGTATTAAACGATTGACGGCCGTTTATAAATATAGAATTACGTTGTTCGCTGTTCTCATGTTTAAAGAAATCAAACCGAGTCCATCGGTAGGGAGAGAACAGATCTAAAGAGAAATCATACATGGTGGCAGCCATTTCAACCGAATCAAGAGCATTCTTCTTGCTCTTCACTCTCAGAGCTATTGTTTCATGTTCACCGGGCAGAAGCTTATCGCGAAAAGTTTCCTTCGTGATAATCAGGTCTTTATTGTCCCAAGGGGCATCGATGGAAAAGGCGGTGTTGTAGGCGCGATTTTCTCTTACTTGTGTAAAATACACGGAAAATCCACCCCGAAGTTCCTCCCTTACAGGAAAAGCGAATGCATGCTGTGTCCGATTTTGCTCTGTCCAGAACCTTTTTAATATTGTGCCATTGTGTTCAATCTCTACGAGGCACCTGCCGCTGTCGTATCCCGTACCCCAGAGGGCTTCCAGTGTGTCTCCGACTTTTATCGAGCTGCTCTTTACCTTCGTTATAAAGGGGAGTTTAATATTGAACTTGCTGAGGTTCCAGTCGGGCAAAACCATCAATGGCAGATATGCTCGAACTTCTTTATCGTATTTATCTTTCGCTGTGCATTCTACTTTGTAAAGACCGCTCGGCAATGTAAGTTTGATGATATCTGGATTGGAACTATCAGTACGAACATCCGCATCGTAGACGATCTTCTCTTTCGGCCAGGTGAACCAGTTGCTGCCGAATTTCTGAGACAGTTCGGCATCTGCAATAGTGTCTTCACTCCAATTATTATTTCTGAGTTTTACCCGAATAGGTTCTGCCGGTTCCTGAAGTTTGAAAATATTTATATGCACTTTTGCCGGAAGAGAATGCCCATCAAGCGTCTTCGTCTCAAGAGTCAGAGGAAATTCTTTGTTATTGAAAAGCTCTTTATTGTTGGATGATATGTCGATTTTCAGAGCTGAATAACCAATCCGGACCGAACCATCGCAAGAACGTGTTTCACCATCCGGTGATGTTACATCGGCGTGAATTGAAAATGTGAATGTCGGGTCATTCTCGGATGGAATTTTGAGATCGGGTTTGGCGATAAAAATGATTTTAAAATTGCCTTGAGCATCGGTTTTAATCTTACCGTGTACGATTTGCTGTTTAGGACTCCGAAAAATGACGGCGTTTTGATACCATACCCGCCAGGAAGGATAAGACGCGTCTCGCGTTACTGAAAAATGCACATCGGCATTGTCGACCGGCGCTCCGGCGTAAGTTGCGGCATTGCCGGTGACTTCAACGAGCTGATTGAGTTTTGCGGCTTGTTTTGGTGTGTCCAATTTTACTGTAAACTTCGGCCTTTTGTATTCTTCAACTCTAATCCACGTAAAGCCCTCTGGAATATCGGATAAAATACTCATTCGTCCGTTGAGTCTGTCCGCAGGCGCTGTGAACTGGCCGCTTAAGCTTCCAAAATCATTTGTTCGCAGTGTCTGTTTGGCAATTTCTTGATTATTAGCATCCCGAAAATGGATAACGACCTCGCGATTTGGGATGACTTCATAGACTCCTTTCTGCGGATCAATATGACTGCAGATTCCCTTGAAGTAAATGGTTTGTCCCGGACGATAAATCGAGCGGTCTGTAAAAAAAACAGTTCTTTCATCTGGTCTATTATACTCCGCTGCATTGGAATAAATTCCGTGCTTAAGAGCAAGTCCTCACCGCCGCTTTTAACATGAAGAAAACATTGCTGGTAGTTATCGTTTCTAAACTTCATAAAATGGCCGTCAGTATCGGTTTTGATCATCGTGCCTGCCTCAAACCGGAAGTTTGGCTTAGAGACGATTGGCGTAACCTCAGCTCCGGCTATCGGCTCTCCGGTAACAGCATCTAAAACCAGGCCGTCAACGAAGCCGGATTCCATGCGCGCAATGAGCGTATAATTGCATACCCACATACAGGTATATTGCACCATCGTGGAATACTTAAAATCGGGCTGCCAGCTTGCAAATATCCAATAGTATCCCGGTTTAAGCGCCGGTACATCCAGGTTTATAGATTTCTCTTTTAAGTAGCCATTCGTATCAGGCAAATCTGCTTCCCATTTTACAATCGGATTTTTGGCTAACAATATTTCTATCTTTGTATTATCTATTTGATCGGGATAAGAATGATCCTTCTTCATAAAATCATCCCATTGATCGGCATAAATTCTAAAAAATACCTTTCTGAAATTCTTGTAAGAAACCTGAATTTTTGACGGTCCGGGCGGGGTGCATTTCTCGCCGGTTAATATTAATGTTTTTTCCGTTAGTTCAATGGTATAGTTGCGGCAGGAGATGCCTCCGATGGAATTGGGATAACTGATCCATCCTTTCTTTGCAGTTTCGTAAGCTTTCCTCAAATCGCCTTGATCGGCCCACGCTTTTGCAAGTTCATAAGCGCCAAGACTGGAAACTGCATAGCTTTTATTGTTCTCCACAATATCTGTTAACAGCCGGATGAATATCTGATTACGGTCTTCGCCGTATGCAGCATTCTTCATATACTTAAGTCTTTGTATATCGAGATCGACAAAGGATTCAATGTTCTTTTTATTCTTATGATATGCCATCAAGGATTGGAAAAGTTTCAGCGCCTTATATTTCGGCGAACTTGTATCTGTAGCCGCCGGCTTGAATTTCAAAAATTCTTCGGCCTGAGAAAACACGGATGTATCGGCATTCATTTCAAATGCGTCCTCAGGCAGCGCCGCTGTCTGCTCGGCGCTCGTATAGAAAGTCAATGCCTCCTGAGCAATAAAATCGTACAGTGTCGGTCTGAGTTCAGCCGGCATTGATCCTTTTTCCAGGAATCCAATAAAGTCTTCTGTCTGAATTTTTGTCAGTCGGATTTTATCTTTGAGAACAGCGGCGTACAACGAATCGATTTCCTGAAAAATCTTCGGCAGGTCCCACGTGGTGAAATCTTTATCAGATATATTCTCGGTTGCCGTTCGATTTATGATACGCCATCGATTGCGGTTGTAATATTGCCAGTACCACTGGGCAAGTATCGTCTGAAGGAGCGGCTTTGTATTCGCATCGGCATGAACGAATTCGGCTTTTAATCTTTTCACTTTTTCTTCTGGCTTGTCGCCCTGAAAAGAAGCTTCGATAACAATTTTCTTGGATAAGGCGTGAAGCCATTCGCCGTAATGTTTTTCCTTCTGGGCAATGGATAAAATTGTATCAAGATTACGAACCGCAGTTTGGGGAAGGCCGTTGGAAAGAGCGCTGTCAACTGCCTGCCAATATTTTTCGGCGGAACAATAGGCGGAAGTAATACATAAAAAGCTGCCGACGGTGATACAGATTATTCGATACCATTTCATTGAGGCCTCCCTTTTGGTACGCTTTAAAGAGCATCGTATGCAAGATACAATCGACGATTTAAAGAAACATGAACAAAAAAAATAAAAAAGAGGGCACGGCAAAGAGCATCCTAAAATGAATCACTCGTTTTTGCGCGGCATTATAATTGGCAAGGTCTTACACGCTACAAAATATGGCGACCAGTGCTGCTTCAATTAAGTAATACTGTGTTTTGCCATAGAGAAGCGCATTATTTCCGCGGCACGAATCCACATGGAATACAATATCATTTTTTTGAAATAGCAATTGTATTTATTCTAGTAAATAATAGTTTAATTATATAGGGTAAACCCCCGGCTCTGCAGAATCCCCGTTTGACTTTTGCGGAAAAAAGAAGAATCTCCTATATGTGTGAACAGCTCAAAGCACATAGGAGATTCCGATGAATAGACAAGACAATTTACAACACACGAAGTATGAATGCAAATATCACGTAGTGTTCATCCCGAAGTATCGACGGAAGATACTATTCAAGGTGATTTACAGATATCTAGGGGAAGTATTCCACGATTTAGCCCGACAAAAGGAGAGCCGGATCGAAGAAGGGCATATGCTGGAGGATCATGTTCACATGCTGGTAAGCGTTCCTCCGAAGTATGCGGTAAGCTCAGTGATAGGCTATATCAAGGGAAAGAGCGCAATTCATATAGCGCGAGAATATCAAGGAGAAGAAAAAAACTTGGGGGAGAGCATTTCTGGGCTCGAGGGTTCTTTGTGTCGACAGTAGGCAAAGATGAAAAAGCGATACGAGAATATATACGAAAGCAGGAAGACGCGGACAGGCGTATGGATCAAATGACTATTTTTTGAATAAAAACTTTTAACCGCTTTGAGCGGTTCACAATCTTTTCAAGCCTCCGGCTTTGCCGGAGGTCTTTGACTTTCCGGATTAAAAGAATTTTTCCTTTGTATTCTGTTCTCATTCCAATTCATTGGATACTCCGAATGCGGGTATATACAGCGAAACTGTGGAGCTTATTCGCATAATTTGCAAATTGCTGCTAAAATAGGTTTTTTAAAAATAATCGTAAAGATAATGAAATGTCGTAAAATGGCCTTTTTTGACGACTTTGAGAGGAAATATGGACTTAGGGGATTCCCTTAATTTTTTTTTTAAGAAAATAAGCGATTTTCTTATTGACATTTGTGTTAAAATCCCTATATTTTGTGCATATATCTAAGGCAATCTGAAGAGTTTTACTCTTCGGATTTTTCTATTCACTAACACTAATATAATAAGGGCATGCATATGGGAAAAACAATGACCAAAAGTCAAATTGCTGCGCATATAGCCAGCAAATTCGATTTAAAGAAAAAGGTTGCAGTAACACTTTTGGAAGAAATAGCTTCATTGGCGTATCGGGAAGCGAAGAATTCTTTTACATTGCCCGGAATTGGAAAGCTCGTTCTCGTTGATAGAAAAGCACGTATTGGCCGTAATCCGGCTACCGGCGAACAAATTCAAATCCCGGCAAAAACAGTTGTAAAATTCCGCGTTGCGAAAGCCGCAAAAGAAGCAATTCTCAGCAAGAAGTAAACGACGATTGATCGTTTTTTTTGAAGCGCCGGCAACTTTTGCCGGCGTTTTTTTCCATCCTCTCAATACAGATATCTCAGTTTTTTGTTTCATAACTTGGACATTCACTTGAATATCTGTACTTTATCGAAAAATAAGCATCGTAATCCTTGGGCGCAAGAAAGCATGAATACTCAAAAAGGGACGTTATATCTTAATATTATCTGGCACCAGCATCAGCCGCTGTATCTCGATCCGGAAAGCGATCAATTACAAGGCCCATGGGTCAGAACACATGGTACGAAGGACTACTATGACATGGCTTCTATTGCTCAGAGCTATCCTGATATTCATTATACGGTCAATTTGACTTCTTCGCTCCTCTATCAGCTTCAGGAATGCTATGTGAACCGGCTTTCTCCCTCCCTGGATAGGAAAAAGAACCGCATCGATACCGAAAAATATTTTAAACAATTCGGAGGAAAAACCGATCCCTGGATCGACCTGGCTCTCAAACCGACCGCTGATTTTTCAGCAGAGGATAAAAAGTATCTTCTCACAAACGTGTGGAATGCATTCGGAATCAGCGACGTTATGATTGCGCGCTTTCCGCAATATCAGGCCATTCAGAAAAAATTCTGGAATGGAGGACTGGAAATCCTGACCGAACAGGATATGCGGGAAATCAAATTTTGGTTTTATGCAGCCTATTTCGATCCGGATTTTTATGCAGGAAAGCACGTCCTGGCAGACGGCAGCATACTCGACCTGGCCGATTTACTGAACAGGGATGAGCACGGCTGTTATTTTGCAGCCCGCACGATTACCGAAGACGACTGCAATCGGATCGTTGCCGAAACGGTCAAAGTTTTAGCGGCTATCGTACCGCTTCATAAAAAACTGATGTATCGGCCCGGTTCTCATAAAGGACAGATAGAAATCATTACGACGCCGTATTATCATCCGATTATGCCTCTCCTTTACGATTCCGATATTGCCAAAACCTGTCAGCCGCTTGACCCTATGCCGGCCCGTTTTCAGTACCCGCAAGATGCGGAAATTCAAGTGGCGAAGTCAATGCGATATTTTAAGGAAATATTCGGTGTCCATCCGAGAGGCATGTGGCCGGGTGAAGGATCGGTGGCACATGAAATACTTCCTATTTTTGCGCGTGAGGGAATATCATGGATTGCCACGGATGAAAAAATATTGGCCCGTTCAAAACCGGAAGGGCAGCCGTGTTATTATCCGTATGCCGCGGCATCCAGGGGAGGCAAAAAAGACGGAACAGTCATTGTTTTTCGGGAAACAGAATTAAGCGATAAAATCGGATTTGTATACAAGAATTATTACGGCGAAGATGCTGCGAACGATTTTATTGCGCATGTGCTCCGCTATTTGCCTCAGGAGAATGAGCCTGACCGCCTGCTTACAGTCATTCTGGACGGCGAAAACGCATGGGAATGGTACCGGTTCGATAATGACGGAAAGACATTCCAAAATGCATTATATCGGAAACTAACAGAACTGCACGCTGACAGCCGGGTGATAACGACGACGGTAACCGAATACATGAAAGGGAATCCGCAGAGGAATATACCTGCTCATTCCATAGCAAAATTTCCTAAAATCGAACGGCTTTGGCCGGGGTCATGGATCAATGCGAATTACGATACCTGGATCGGCGAAGATGAAGAAAATCAGGCGTGGGAATATTTGCTCACTGCCCGGAAAGATCTGGATGTATCCGGTCTGCCGCAGCCGGATCCGAAGAAAAAAGTTCCTCGTTCAGGAACCAAGGCGTGGTACGCCTATCGTGCATGGGAATCTCTCTATGCAGCCGAGGGATCGGATTGGTTCTGGTGGTACGGGACGGATCAAAATGCCCCGGCAGGAGACCGCCCATTCGATATTGCATTCATAACGCACATAAAAAATATATACAAATTTTCAGAATTGGCTGGAGGAAAAATGCCGCCGAGAAAATTTAAACCGATTATAGCGCAGCCAGAAAAGTCTCACGGTTCCCTTGAGCAGGGAACTATGGCTCAAAGCAGCGGAGACCTTGTGACAGTGCTTTTCCAATGCGATGCACGCGACCACTATGTTCGCAAAAGCATCTATATCGCCGGGAATCATGAGCAGCTTGGGAACTGGGTGCCGAACCGCGTCCGGCTCTATGATGACGGAACACATGGAGATCAAAAAGACGGGGATGGAATTTGGACCATCGAGTTGAAATTTCCGGTCGGAACGGATCTGGAATATAAATATACAAACAGCGGAGGCGAAGGGAATTGGATGCCCGGCGAAGAATTTCCATACTTGAACAGAAAAGTGCATCTGGAGCGGACAGAAAATGGAACCGTTTTCCTTTTCGATACTTTTGGGAAAATCTGACCTCGCATGATCGATATGTTCGGATTCAGGAAAATACTGGCTATTCTTGCAGCTCTCTTTGTGCTCTCGATGGTTCTAATCATCGCTGTTTGGTTGTCTTGGGACGATGAAAGCGGACAGGCATTGAAAGGAATATGGCTTTCTCAGATTGATTCGCTCGGGCGGGGAGAGTCCGAGCGTTGGTTTATTTCCGGTTTTGACCGAAACCGGTGGTATGAAAAAGAAATTTCTCAGGTAAAAGAACGTCATGCCGTTCCCGATGAACCTCATGCAATCGTTTGGTATGCAAAAAAGTTCGACTTGGCGGAAAAACCCGAGCATGCCAGGATCTGCTTTGCCGGATCGGATGATGACATGAAAATTTGGATAAATGGAGTTCCGGCCGGTCTGCATATCGGCTATGACGACGAATTTTCCGTCGATGCCTCTGCTGCGCTTCAAAACGGATCAAATGAGATCGTCCTCGAACTTATAAATCATTCGGGATCGGCCAATTTTTACGCTCCTGTAAAATTGATTCCGGTAGATAATGATCAAGAGACGCAATCTGCCGCCCATGATGCGGTCCATGATTCTTCCCTAAATAATGAACTTAGCGATGCAGTTCTCTGTGAAGCCGATCTTCGTTTGCTGCCTGCAGGCAGTTCTTTTACAATGCTGCGGAAAATAATTCCAGACCTCAAACGCAGCGGCATTACGCTTCTCTGCCTTTCTCCCCTGCATCCGGCCGGCCAGCTCAATAGGAGGGGGGCAGCGGAAAATCCATATTCGGTTCAGGATTATTACGGTATCAATGAAGAATATGGAAACCTCGATGATTTAAAATCATTGATTAGAGAATCTCACAGCAGCGGAATAAAGGTGATAATGGATTTTGTGGTGAATTGTACCTCGTGGGACAATTCGCTCCTTATGCAGTATCCCGAATGGTACGTGCACAAAACGAAAAGGGAGAGATTGTCGCGCCGTATGCAGGTGCAGACGATGTTGCAAAGCTCAATTATAACAGGCACGAGCTGCGAAAATATATGATTGCGGTACTTGAATACTGGTCTGCTAAGGTCGGTTTCGACGGTTTCCGCTGTATCGGGTCGGGCAATATCCCGGTGGATTTCTGGCTTAGCGCCAAAATTCAGCTGGAAAAGAATAAACCTGTTTTGCTGATTTCAGAAGAGGATATTCCGGAACAGCAGGAAGGCGCCTTCGATATTTCCGGATCGTTTGACGTCGGTGCGGTATTGAACAAGGTTTTAAGAGGAACGACTTCTGCATCTGTTTTTCAGAAACTTTTAAGTCGGGAAGTCCGGTTGTTTCCTGATGGCGCTGTGTTCGCGCGTACGGATGAATTGAGAAAACATTCGAACGATCCGGCTCAGGAGAGAGAATCAATCTTTTTTCGCTTGACTTATCCAGGTGTTCCCGTTCTTGGAGCGGAAGAAATTGCCGGCAATTCGGATGCCTTGCAGCTCATCGGGCAATTCATGGCAATTCGCGCAAATCATCCGGCGCTCGTTAAAGGACGATATGATTATATTTCGGCCGTTGATCCGCGAACAATTTATTCATTTATCAGGACTCTCGGATACGATACGGCAGCAGTGGTTATGAATATTTCGAACGAGCCTCGCGTTGCAGCATTGAAGGGGAACATTCTGATGTCATACCGATGGCAGGATGTTGTATCAAAAAAAGAATATATTCCGGATCATAATACGTTATTGATTGAACTTCCTGCATTCGGCTTTGCCGTTCTTCAGCCGCTCAAATAAAAGGGAAATCCTATGAAATCGTATACCGAATATCTCTGGTTCAACACAAAAAAACATCGTGAATATATCAATATTACACCTCAGGTGGAGGACATCCTTGCAAAGAGCGGGATTCAGGATGGAATGGTACTGGTCTCTGCTATGCATATTACAGCGGGAGTGTATGTGAACGATGCCGAAACGGGACTTATTCAGGATATTGATGAGTGGCTTGAAACACTAGCGCCGTTTAAGCGCGAATACAGGCATCATCATACGGGCGAGACGAATGGAGATTCGCATCTAAAAAGTCTGCTCATTCATCATGAGGTCATTGTCCCGGTTACAGGTGCAAGGCTGGATTTTGGCCCATGGCAGCAAATTTATTATGCGGAATTCGACGGCCAGCGCCGCAAGCGGCTTATCGTGAAAGTTATGGGAGAGTGAGAGTTGTTGAATTCTTCGGTTATTCAGTTATTCAGTTCTTCGGTTATTCGGTTGTTTAGTTATTGGACCATTGGGATATCAAGTTATCGAATCAATGTTTACCATTCACCATTCACCGTTCACAGTTCACGGTTTACATCTTTTAAAAATGGAAAAGAAAATTAAACATCGCATTGAATACGTCCTCTTTCTCGGCCTCGGTTTTCTTGTTAGACTGCTGCCGGTTTCAGCGCTTCATCATGCCGCGTCATTGCTGGTCGATACTCTTTATCCACTCCTGAAGAAACGCCGGGATGTCGCCATGCAGAATCTCCTTAATGCGTATCCGGAAAAATCACGTGAAGAATTGGAAAAGATCGTCCGGCTTTCGTTTAAAAGCGTAGCGGCAGCTTTACTTGAATTACTCTGGGTGCCGCGATTTACAGTCGAAACACTGCAACGATTTATTGTTATAGAAAATCCCGATTTTCTCTTAAATACGGTTGCATCCGGAAAAGGATGCGTTCTCATTTCGGCGCATTTCGGAAACTGGGAATTGAACGCGCTGGTCACGAAGAGTCATTTAGCTGTTCCGTGTATTGCTATGGAAAAAGTTCAATCGAATCCGCTGATCCATAGGTGTATTCATGAATATCGGAAAAAATTCGGCGCTGTTGTGCTGCCTATGGAGCGGAGTGTAAGGGAAATTCTTAGAACACTCCAGGCAGGAGGTGCTGTCGCAATGGCCGTCGATCAGGCCGCCGCAATGGAAAGCGTAGAAGCGGAGTTTTTCGGACGTTTTGTTCCGACGTTCCAGGGTCCTGCAGTCTTCAGTCTCCGAACAGGCGCTCCGATTCTTGTAGGGCTGGCAGTGCGTCAGCCGGACGGAACGTACAGGGTGAAGTTTCACAAGGTTCCATCTGATGATCTCATCGGCGCATCGAAAGAAAATATCTCAGAATTAACACAGAGACATACAAAATTAACTGAACAATTAATTCGAGAACATCCGGAACAATGGATGTGGATGCACAAACGCTGGAAACACGCTCTGGACAGAAAACAAGTATCGTTATGATTCCGGAATTGAAGAAAATTCTTATTATTCAAACTGCTTTTGCCGGAGATGTGATTCTCACGCTGCCCATGATTCAGGTTTTGAAACGGCATTTCCCGAATGCTTCGATCGATGCTGTCGTCATTCCGCGTGTTTTGGATTTACTGGCCAACAATCCTCACATTGACAGGGTTATATCTTACGATAAGAGAAAATCGGACAAAGGGCTTGCAGGGTTCTTCCGGCTGGTTCAAAGATTACGGCTCGGAAAATACGATCTTGCGATTGTGCCGCATCGCTCTCTTCGAAGTGCACTGCTTGCCGGGCTGTCGAATATTCCGCATAGAATCGGATTCGACAGGAGCGCTGGAAGGATATTTTTTACCGAGCGCGTTCGTTATGATCCGAACAAGCACGAGGTTGAGCGGAACTATTCATTGCTGCAGCCGCTGGGAATTGGTCCTCCGGAGAAAGAACTGCCGAAGCTTTATCCATCGTTTCGGGATGGAGAGGAAGTGGATCGATTGTTCCGGCCCTATGACGCAGAAGGAGAAAAGCCGCGGATTTGCATCGCGCCGGGAACCGTCTGGAAAACAAAACAGTGGCTGCCGGAACGATTTGCAGAAGTCGCAAAAAAACTTGCAGAAAAAAATACGGTTATCCTGATCGGAGGAAAAGAAGACGAGGACATCTGCGAAGAGATATGCCGATCGGCTGGAAAGACCGGTTGCCTTAATTTTGCCGGAAAACTATCTCTGCTCCAGTCTGCAGAGGTTATCAAACGATGCAAGCTGCTGCTCTCCAACGACAGCGCTCCCATGCATATAGCAGTGGCGATGGGAACTCCGGTCGTTGCTATTTTCGGAGCGACTGTTCCGGAATTCGGCTTTGCTCCTTACGGTCCGAAAGATATCGTCGTAGAGACAAGGGGACTTCCATGCCGGCCCTGCTCCATCCACGGCGGGAAGAAATGTCCGATAAAAACATTCGTTTGCATGCGCTCGATAGAATCGCAGGAAATCTTAAGCATCCTCGAAGAAAAAACGATGGGATCGTTTCCAAAAGATGAACGGTAAAGGTTGTTGTAACGAAGCATGAAAATGTGCGGTGACGGAGGTTCAGCGGTAAAGGACGCTGGATTGATCAAAATCGAATAGTCATGCCCAGTGTAGGCAGGATCGGCCATAGATTCTGAGGGACGATTTCCGGATTGCCTTTATTATCGAACTGGTATGCGTATGCCTGGACATTCTTGAAATCGAAAAGATTACTGATGTCGAGGAACGCGGATGAAGAGCATCCGAAAATTTCGAAGTCCTTCGACACACGAACATCGACTCTTTGATAGGCAGGCAGGTAGACAGAGTTAGTTTTCCCCAGCTGCCATTCCCACGAGAGAGAAGCTTTATTATAAACCGCAACCGATGGAGTATACGGATATCCGCTGCCGTAGACTACCCGTGTGTTCATGCTCCATGCGGAGCCGAGATCAAAATCGGCAACCACCGCGAGAGTGTGCCGCTGGTCTGTATTCCTCGGGAAATAGCCGATCGTATCGTTCGTCAACATCTTCTGGTCGGATTTCAGCAAACTGTAGCTTATCCATCCGGACATACTCGATGTCGAATACATCAAATAAGCATCGAGACCCGTTGCTCGCCCGATCGCATCATTTCTCCGTGAATAACTTATTCTGCCGGAACTTGAAACTGTGGACGAAATAAGATCGCTGTAGGTCTTGTGGTATGCTTCCAATTTCAACTTAAAAAATTTATGGTCCTCCGCGTCGGAAATGATGTCGTAATCGGCGCCGAGAATATAATGGATTGCCCGCTGTGATTGTGTGTTCGTGTCGGATGCAATGGAAGAGGCAAGCTGCTGGTAGATAGGTGATTGATAGAAATATCCCCACGCCCCGCGCATTGTAAATTCAGGACTGAACTTATATGCGATATTGAGACGCGGACTCCACGTCAGGTCTTTATTAAGATCAAAGTAATCGAATCTTCCCCCGATATTAACGACTGCTTTTTCGCCGATTTGAAAAATATTTTCAAGATATCCGGTCGTTTTAAAAGACTCTGCATTGATATTGCCGAATGCATGATCAAGAGGATTCACATTCCATAGACTGTCGGTTATTTTAGGATATTTATAATTATTCGTTGAGAAAGAAAATGTTTCTTGTTCCGTCAGATTCTGGTAGTAAAAGATGCGCTGATAGCTTGCACCCGTCTTAATACCGTAGAAATGCGTCGCCTGCATATCATACGAAGAATTGAATTCCAGTATCCGGATATGAAGGTTATTATCATACAAGTAATCGGATGTGCTGTTATAGAAAGCATTGATAGGGCCGGTGATGGGTACGGAATGAAACTTGTCTTCGTAAAGATGAAGCTGATCGGAATGTTCCGACTCGATTTCGTCATAGTACGAAATCTCCGATTTCAGCAGAGCCGCTGAAGAAGCGACATAATTGTTCTGGATCGCATACATGCTGCTGAAATAGCGAGCATGTTCCTCCGTCGAATCATGCCATGATTGCGACAACGATCCCGTGTACGTGCCTGTAAAATAAGAATTTGTTAAAACATTTGTAGAAGTAGTTGTCGGGTCGTATGTAAAATTATCGCCCGCATGAATGAATTTCAGGAGCAGCTTATCCTGTGCTGCAAGATGGTACGCCACTACTCCCTGGATATCGTAAAAGGACGGGTGTATTTGGGGCGCTTCGTTAAGAAGTTTCAATATATATTGCGTATAGCTTTGTCGTGCGCAGACAATGAACGATCCATCGCTCCCGAGAGGTCCTTCCAAGAGCGCATCAAAGTCGGTCAAGCTCAAACTTGCCTGACCTCTGATCCGATCGGTGCAGCCTTCCCGGTATTCGATGTCCAGCACGGAGCTCATCTTGTCTCCATAGCGTGCGCTGAATCCGCCGGTCATGAGATCCATCTTCTTAATCATCTCCACATTAAAAATTCCGATACTCACATTGGATACTTCCTTGATATGGTACAGGATCATAGACCTGTGTGCCGTCAATCAAAACGAGATTTTCATTTGCATCTCCGCCATGAACGTTAAACTTGGCGCTTAATTCATTATCGCTCGATACGCCCGGAAGCATCTGAACGCTGCGAAGCACATCCGTCATGACGCCGGTAATCTTTCTGATTGTTTCGCTCTGAAGAGAGAGGGCGCTTACCCCTTTTTGGCTCAGTTCATCGACATCAGGATTTGCATAAACCGTCACGTCCTGTAAAAAGACATCTATTGCCAAAAGATTTATAGAAAGCTGCATATTTGCATGAATTAAAAGAGGAATCTCCACCGTCCTATATCCTACGAAACTAAAGCGAAGAGTATCGTTTCCCTGCGGAACGCTCAAGGCAAACCTGCCGTTTGCATCTGCTGTCGTTCCAAGCTGTGCTCCTTTGACCATGATATTTGCATAGGCAAGCGCATCGTGTGTCGAACCGTCGCGGACGATTCCCTGAACTTTATACATTTCGGATGAAGAAGAATCGTTCTTTACGACGATTTGATTGTCGACGCGATTAAATGTAAGACTGCATTCTTTTGCAATCTTCCGGAGAATATTATAAAGACTTTCCTCGTCCGATGGCACGGCAACTTTTGCATGTAAAGGTAAATCATCCTTGATATAGAAAAATTTGAATTCGGTCTGCTGCTCTATCATATGAAACGCCTGTTCGAGTGATACAATTTCTCCTTTCATCCTGACCCGCGCATCCTGCAGGCTTTTGTCTCCTGAAATCGACAGGGAAAAAAGTCCCATCAGCATCACAGCTTGTACAGCTAGTTCCATGAGAGAATAACAGAGGAATGTGTGAATCGATTTGGACGTATTATTTTTCATAAAAAACGATTTTCTTAATATCATTCTTTTCCATTTCGGTTCTACAGCTCAGACCGGTTGCCTTTTCGATGACCTTTACGACCGTCCATAATGATTCGTTTTTAAAATCTGCCTTAATACGCCGCTCGGCCAAAGTGGAATTGGCTATTTCGAACTTGACGCCAAAATATCTTTCCAGAGAAATAAACACGCTCGACAGGGGCTCATTGTCGAACATGAGTATATTATCTTTCCATCCAATAGCTTTTTGAATATCGCACGGCTCGATGGTGCTTGATTCGTCTTCTTTACGATAAACCAATTGTTGTGCCGGCGCCAGCATCATTTTCTTTCTCCCCGTAATGGATTGATTCGCTGAGACTTCAACGTTTCCCTCTTCGAGGGAAACGGTTATATTATTTTCGCGCGGGAAGGCTTTTATGTCAAACTTCGTTCCAAGATCGGTTGTCGATATATTTCCCGTATGGACGACAAAAGGTTTGCCGGCATTATGCAGAATCTCAAAGTATGCCTCTCCCTGAAGCACAACTTCGCGGGATTCCTCTCCGAAACGCACAGGATATTGAATCTTGCTGTCGGCGTTCAGTGTTATCTTCGTACCGTCGAGCAGTGTGAAGATGATTTTTTCGCCCATCATTGTTCTTTTTTCATTCCATGCGATTGTATCCGGCTTCTGTTTCAAGAAACGCGATAAGAAGAACGTACCCGCAATGATGAGCATAAGAGCGGCAGCGGATGCAGCAATTCGGAAATGGATAGGTCGATGCATGAAATGATATTTCTGCTGTGCATGTATATCCCATTGAAATGCCGGATTGGACTGTCGGATCTTTTCGGTAAGCCGCTGCAGTCCGCGGTCAACATCGTATTCAAAACCGGGATCTCTCATTTTCAATTTATTCCACTGTTCGTCAATTTTTGCGAACAATGCGGCATATGTATTATTCTTTCGCAAGGATAATAAAAGTCGAATCTCTTCGGCTGAAGCTTCTTTTGAGAGATATCGTGTTGCTAATTGAATAAACCGATCTTCATTCATCGCTCCGCCTCGTTATTGTAAAAATGTTATACGATTGGGGTCTAAAGCTAAGACACAATAAACCAGACTATCCTACTATTGGAAATCGAAAAAAATGATAGGTTTTGCAGTGATCTTAATGAAAAGGGGTTACGGCTGGATTCGAAACTATTTACGAGAATGATGTTTTTGTGAAATAAATTTTACAGCCGCGGTCATCTGATTCTGCACGGTATGTACCGATATTGAAAGAATGTCGGCAATTTCTTGATAGCTTAACCCATCCATCCGATTCATTCGGAAAATAATTTGTCTTTTCTCCGGCAGCTGTCGAAGAAGTGCCTCGACATTGTCTTTCAATTCATGATAGGAAATAATGCTATCGGCATGCAAATCTGAAGTCACATTCTCAGCGCCGGCAGTTTCTATGTCCTCAAAAAAACGGTCTCCACGATGTCGTAGATAATTGATGGACTGGTTCCTGACGGCGCTGTACAAATATGTTTTGAGATTCGATCTTATTTGAATATCCCCTTTTTTCAGCCAGACATGAAGAAACACATCGGACACGGCTTCTTCGGCGTTGGAGACGCTTTTAACGAAGGAGAATGCAAAGCGGCAGAGTATCGAATAGTATCTTATAAATAATGCCTTCAGCGCATTAGGGTCGCCATTCTTCATGCGATTAAATAATTCTTCGTCGCTATTAAACGTATATTCGGACATACGATTGAAAAATAAGTCCCTCTAACGGCACTCGATATTGTTTCCGTTTAGCTTATGAGCATGAAAAATTACCGTGCAATAACCCCGAACGATATCCGTAAAGACAAGATCCTCAAGAGCGAATTGTACGGGGTTCAAAGGACAGCAGCATAAAAAACTTAAGTAAAAATGTCGACAAATCGCAATTAAAAAGTCATTTTTAACTATATTAGTTTTAAAGTCAGGGTTGAGACCGCAACAGCGATAGGAGAGCAGGATGAGAAAACTTCAAGCGTTTGCACTTGCAGCAGGCATCCTTTGTTTTGCGCGTGCGGAAAATAAAATAACTTCTTTTGAATTAATTACCCGAAATCCCGTTACATATGAAAAAATGGAATTTAACATTATCGTTTCTGCATCTTATAAAAATCCCTTTGCTGCGAACGATATAAAATTAGACATGCATTTAATTGCACCTTCCGGAAAAGAATTGTTCTTGCCGTGTTATTATGTCTCGGGCGATACTGTTTTTTCCGTTTGGAAGGCGCGTTTCGCAGCGCAGGAGGCCGGTACATATACGTATTCCTTCCAATTAATCAGAGGCGCTCATAAAACGGTGAGCCCGGATACGGCTTCATTTACGGTGCTGCCGTCGAATAAAAATGGATTTCTTCACACTGATGGATTCTGGACGTTGAAATTTGATTCAGGAAAATTGTTCAGAGGAATAGGAGAAAATGTCGGATGGGAATCGAGGTCGTTCGAAAACCCGAAATGGACTTACGATTATTTATTATCGAATCTTGCTCACAGCGGGGCGAACTTCTTTAGAACATGGATGTGTTCCTGGAATCTTCCGATCGAATGGCGCAAGGTGTCGAGCACGACGAGATACGAAAATACGACGGATTACTACAATCCCGGCGGTATCGAAAGGATGGACCGGCTGGCCGACATGGCGGATTCACTCGGTCTGTATTTTATGCTGACACTCGAAAGCGGCGGCTCGCTGTCGAATGAATTTTGGTATGATTCCGATTCGAGCGGCAAACGTCAGATCAACCCGGCAGGATTTTTCACGTTGAACGGCGCCCGTCAAAAATATAAAGATAAATTAAGATACATTGTCGCACGATGGGGATACAGTACGGCCATCGCTGCGTTCGAGTTCTTTAATGAAATCGATAATTCAGCATATACGCATTCACCTGAAGACAGCATTGTCATTGATCATGCCGCTCTCATCGAATGGCATTCGGAAATGAGCAGATATCTTCATGACATAGATCCCTATCGTCATATCATAACGACAAGTATTTCACACAGGGATATTATGGGGATGAATATCCTGCCGTATATCGATTTGAATCAGAAACATATTTATAAAAATACAGAGGCACTTCGGGCTGAAATATTGCGA
This sequence comes from Ignavibacteriota bacterium, assembly GCA_963778945.1. GTDB lineage: Bacteria > Bacteroidota > Ignavibacteria > UBA10030 > UBA10030 > Fen-1254. Next base: position 296,634 of record CAVZWL010000014.1, on the reverse strand, counting down.
TATACAAAAGCGTATAACAAACCGTATGTCATTGGAGAATTCGGTTATGAGTGGGACTGGAACATCGACTTTTCTACGATTACGGCGGGTTTGGATTACGACTATCAACGCGGGCTCTGGTACGGTTTGTTCAGCCCGACTCCAATATTACCCATGTCCTGGTGGTGGGAATATTTTGACGAACATAATATGACCCCGTATTTCCAAAGTGTCCATGAGATAAGCGATCAGATGCTGGAAGCCGGAAAAGGGTCCTTTGTTATGCTCGATGTCAAAGCCGATATCATCGAAGCATACGGCGTAAAATGCGGTGATAAACTATTTGTATATCTTCTGAATAACAGCAGCTCCGCTGTAAAAAGCAGCATCACGCTCGATATCACGGACAGAAAATCCTGCAATGTCCTGGGTTTCCATCCTGCGAACCGGATTTATACAAAGATTGGCACTGCCAGGACCACCAATGACGGCTTGGTTGTTCCAAATGTCAAATTGGCGCCAAAAGAATCGCTTGTTCTGATATTGTCGCCGAAAGAGTAAGACAAATTATATTATCGGTTGATTCGGATTATATATTTTAGTGCCGTCTTTTAAAATTTAAGAAGGCGTTAAATTTATGAAGCATAAAAAATATTTATTTGTCTTATGCCTGTTCCTTTTAGGCATGCACCAGTCGTCGTCGCAAAACATCTGGCGGCCGTTCGACGATGATAGTCCATGGAACCGGAAGATTCCGGCAAATGCTAAAACAGATCCACAGTCCAACCAATTCATAGATGATTTTGCAAAAGGAGATTTTTTTATAAACATAGAGGACTGGTCGATACCTGTGTACTATGTCCATTCCGATTCTGTCCCGAAAGTGAATGTTATTAATTCGCGTCCCGGCATTTATGGAAAGGGTTTTGCCGAACCCAACCGCATTCCCGTTCTTCCCGATTTCATCGCCTCGCCGCCGGTCGGGGACTTTAGCGATAATCACATGTGTGTACTCGATACGACAGCAAATCTGGAGTGGGATATGTGGGCAGCTCGTAAGAATAGGGATGGGGTCTGGACGACAGGGCTCGGTGCGGTAACAGATTTAAAAAGTACCGGCGTTGAGAAACCGTGGTTTGAGCAGGAAAATGAGTTCGATGCTCATCGATCGCGAGCGGGAGGATTTCCCTTGATCGCCGGACTTATCAGACCTGATGAAATAAAGGCAGGCAGGATCGATCATGCGCTCGTCTTTGCATATCAGCGCGGACGCTCGGAATTTTTTATTCCTCCTGCAAGTACGGCGCAGGCAACAACAAATGAAATGAACAACCGGGTCGGAATTCCAATGGGCGGAAGAATTCAGATGGATCCGGCTCTCAATGTGGATATGCTGCACCTTAATCCAGCATGTAGAATTATCGCAAAGGCCTTGCAGGAATATGGTGCTTTCAATGGCGACTATGCCGGTGCAACTGTACTCTATGCTGATAATTCACCTTCAGCGTTGAAGCAATGGAAAGGAATTCTGCAGAAGACAGATTTCGCCGCAGTCTTTACGCCTGAATTTATAAGGAAACATTTCAGAGTCATTGAAATGGGAAATCTATTGCCGGGGCAAAACCTGAAAGACGGTCAGATTGGATTTATTAATTTTGGTTTTTCCGGCGCTGTAAGTGTCTCAATCGATTGGCTTGATACCTCAGTAGATTGCGTTGCCGATTCCACAGTGAGTCTTGCCAGTGTTAAACCCGTTTTTAAAACTGCGAAGAAAAACTCTCTTGTTTATGTGAATGAGATCAAGCAGGAAAGCGGGAAATCCGCAGTAGACTTTACGAGAAATGTCGTTTACAAAATAGAACTTCCCGGGCATGGATTCAGATACTGGACTGTGAAAGTCAAAAAAATATAGAGCGTTTAGGTGAGCGATACACGTCATTATAAGAATGGCAGCTATGTATTACAAAATTGTTCTTCCTGAAATCTTGATTCGTGTGCGACGGTTGTACGAATCAGAACAGCCGGTGCTTATTGGCATTGATGGATGCGGAGGATCCGGTAAGAGTACATTTCGCTGCCGAGTTATCGAGTTCGTTAGGGCTGGCGCCGGTTATTCATATCGATGATTTCTATAAAACCTTTCAAGAGCGGTCTTGCTCAACAAGTTCCAATCCTGTTGGATGGCAGTTTGATTGGCAGCGGCTGGAAAGAGATGTGCTAAAACCTTTAAAAACGGGAAGAGAAGCACATTATCAACGCTACGATTGGGAGATGGATTGTTTGGCGGATTGGCGGAACATCCGGCCTCTTTCATCAGTCATTATAGAAGGAATCTACGCGCTAAGATCTGAGCTTTCAAGCTACTACCATCTTCGTCTGTGGATTGAATGTCCTCGTGACATACGTCTTCAGCGAGGGCTCGAACGCGATGGAGAACATGCACGAATACAGTGGGAAAACGATTGGATGAAGGAAGAGGACAGGTATATTGCGTCGCATAACCCTCATCTTCAGGCAGATAAAATTATTCAGGGATGTCCGCCCCTTGTTGACAAATTATGAGTAACAAGAAGATGCCCGTTTGCTGAAGAAGAATGTGAGTAGAAATAATGTTGATGCTCGTGCATTGGCTGCAGAAGTGGAAGGTTATTCATCCTGAATATCGGTGCATAATATCGGCTGATGATATAAGGATTGAGATATCGTTGAGAGTCGTCAAAGGGCTAAAAAAAACTTGAAGCCCGAAAGAGAATGAAATATGTCCGTATCAATATAAGCTTCTTCTTGCCTATTCAGGCTTTGTTTCGTAACTTATTAACGAATTTTAAAAAAAAATATAACGTTAATTCCTAAAAATATTAGGCAAACGGCAAGTGCTTAAAGCCAGGAAGTCTCTTTTAGATTGATATAGCTTCATAGAGGCAGGTTTAGCAATCGCGTAAGCGCTTGGAGCTTATCATATTTCCGGTGCTGTGGCTTTGTAAGAAGGATGCCAACGGAACGAGATATAAATCACCGCGCCCGTAGCTCAGCTGGATAGAGCGACAGCCTCCGGAGCTGTAGGCCGGGCGTTCGAATCGCCCCGGGCGCACAAAATTTTATAAACATTATTTGCAGAGGATATGGCATGTTAAAAGCGCAAAAAAAAATCAGCATGAAGGAGATCAAAGAAGACAGGATTGTGACCATGTATTTCCAGACACAGACCTGGATTGAGCAAAACAAACGGCTCGCCGCATATATCGTAGGCATTCCCATCGCGATAGCGGTTATCATTTTTTTCTGGGTCCAGAAACGCAGCGAATGGAATCTGGAGGCGAATACAAAGCTTGCTAAAATTATGTCATATTATGATCAGGGCAAATACCAGGAAGCTGTGAGCGGCGTCCCGCAGCAGGGTATTCAAGGACTCGAAGCCATTGTGCAGGAGCACGGCAGCGTTCCCTCCGGACAACTTGCAAAATTCTATCTTGCTAACTGTTATTTTGCTCTCGGAAATTATGAAAGAGCTCTTTCCACATACGACGATGTCAGTATCGGCGAAAAAATGATCAAATCGGCTGCTCTTGCAGGAGAGGCCGCGTGTTACGAGGCAAAAGGAAATTACAGCGAGGCTGCCTCTTATTATGAAAAAGCTGCTTCAAAAGGTATTCCGGATCTTCAAGCGCCTGAAAATTTGCAGAGAGCTGCAGTTAATTATGCCGCAGCCGGGGAAAAACAAAAGGCGGTCGATATTCTTCAAAAAATTAAGAAGGAATTTCCATCGTCGACTGCTGCACGCGATGTCGATAAATACATCGCTGAGTTCAGTCTCTAACGCAAACTTTCAATAACTTCAATGCCGTCGACATGGTTCATCACAATGTGTTTGAAACCCATCGACGGCTTTTTTATTGACTTTCGATAAGAGAAATGTTCGAATGAAAGTTCTTCTGCATCAGCCCTATGCGAACCGGATTATGCAGATTGCGCTCCCTGCAATTGCCGGAATGTCGTCGCAGATGGTAGTTTCCATAATTGAAACTGCAATGATCGGAAGATTGACGGAATCCGTCGTTTCGCTTGTAGCTATGGGATTGGGAGTGCTCGCGACTTGGGTTTTGATGAGTTTTTTTTCCAGTCTTGCTGCCGGCACGCATATTCTCGTAGCACGAAGATACGGCGAGGGAAATTATGCTTTTGCGGGGCCGTTCTCAATAATTCGCTTCTTCTCAGTTATGTCTCGGAATACTATTCGGCGGACTTGGGTTTAATTATTCTTATGAATTTATCCGCTTTTTTTCCAGTGACGAACAGGTTGCCCATGCGGCGGGGGAATATATGAAGTACCGCTCCATCGGTTTGCCTTTCTTCCTTCTTGCAGTTTCCTATAGAGGATTTTTTTATGGAATCGGTCATACAAAAATCTTCATGTTTTCGGCTCTGATTGCGTATCTTTTCAATATTGTGTTTAATTATTTGCTTATTTTCGGAAAATTCGGATTTCCCTGCATGGGGCTTGCAGGCGCCGGCCTATCCGCTTCACTCGGTATGTTTCTGGGATTTTTATTCTTCGTTTTTGTAACTTTTTTGCCGTATTATCGTACAAGATATAAATACTATCGGAAATTTGAAATTGGTTTGCATTCCATACGCCAGATTGTTAAAATATCAATTCCGGTCTCGCTGCAGAATGTTTTAATATTGTTCGGTTTTTTAATTTTTGTTGCTATTGCGGGAATACTTGGAACCCTTCCGCAGGCAGCAACGCAAATTGTCATAACAGCTATGTTTCTATCTTTTATGCCGTGTTTTGGATTCGGAATTGCCGCACAGACTTTGGTCGGAAATTCGTTGGGCGATAATGCCTCTGGCGATGCACGCCGCTACGGCATTGAAACCGCTAAAATTACGACGCTCTTTACGCTTGCTGTAGGCGCTCTTTTCTGTCTGGCACCGGATATCGTTCTTCATATCCTTACTCCGAACACGGCTATTATCGATACGGCCCGTCCGATCCTGCGTATAGCCGGGATCGGCCAGATTGCATACGGCTCCGGAATTATTTTCTCCAATGCTCTTCAAGCCGCCGGTGCAACAGTCTATGTGATGTATCTGGAGGTGATTACTCACTGGATCGTTTTTCTGCCGCTTGCATATATTCTGGGACTGCATTTCGGCATTGTCGGGGCATGGCTCGCATTACCGTTGTACATTATCGTTTATTCTTCGCTTGCCTGGATGAAGTTCCGCTCCGGGTCGTGGCTGAAAATGAAGGTATGACATGAATCGCGTAAAACGAATTCTGCTGATCATAGTGCCCGTCGTTATTTTTACTGTCGTTTTTCTCTACGATGTTATTCGGATGACGGTGGAACTGGATATTCCCCAGATTCTATTTTTCAGGGAACTTCTTTTAGCTGCTGCTTTTCTTTCGCTCTATTATTTTTTTAGAAATAGGTTTCAGGATATACAGACAGTTCCGAAGGAAATGGGAAATCTTCTTCTGGTTCTGCTCGGAGCGGACGTTCTTGCCGCCCTCGGACATTATTTCGGGGGGGAAGTAGGTTTAAATCCGGATGCGGCGGCCATCAGACAGTCGGCTGTAAGCGTTCTGTGGATGACGATCGTTGCCGTTGCATTCGGGCTCATAGGACTGTGGCTTCTGAAATTCTTTAAAGAGCTGGTTCTGTATAAGCGCCGTATAAAAGCCGCGCGCAATTTTATTCTCTATCTCGCCGTGCTGCTTTGCGCCTGCGCCGTTCGTTATCATTCTCTTCGCGATGTTCTCGGTTTCGTTAATTCCCTTTTGCTGCCGATTCTCATCGTTCTCATGATTATGAATTCGTTCCGGCAGCAGTGGATCGTATACCTCTCAAAGAGGGAAAAAGTGTACACACTCGTATACTCCGCTCTGCTCAATTTCATCCTCGTTGGAAATACTATTTATTTGTCGCAGGATTCTTTCAGCAGCAATGTCGTAGCGCTCTACAGTGCGCCGCTGCAGCGGTTTGTAGAACTCAACTGTCTCTTCGGATCTATTTATTTCGGCATATCGTTCGCAAGCACGCTCTTTCATCTGCCGACCGCAGAAGTGTTCGAACGAAAACAATCAGAATTGAATTCTCTTCACAGTCTCAGCCGCCTGGTTACGCAAGTATTTGATTTCCATGAATTGCTGTCTACGGTAACGCAGATGACGATGGAAGTAAGCGGTGCGCAAAGCTCATGGCTTGAATTGGCCGATGAAAGCTCCGTCGAAGGCGAACAAAGGACATCGGTGGCTGCAAAACAGCATATTTCGCAGGCTGATATCGAATTACTGTCGCCTGTCACGGGAATTGTCGTTTCAAAAGAAACTCTTCGAAACGAGAAAAGCGGTTCTTATCGAAGACATCTGGAAAGACCGCGGGTTCAAGGGTTTGAAGGAACGCGGTGTCCCGCGCATCGCGATCCTGAGCATACCGCTGCTTTCACATGAGCATTGCATCGGAGTTTTGTATGCCGCTAAAAAAGCTTCGGACGGATTCGATCGTGACGATATTGAAGTTCTAACGACTTTTGCCGATAATGTCAGTCTGGCAATCGATAATTCCAAACTGATAGCTAAATCGATTGAGCGGGAACGGCTGCATCAGGAAATGATGGTGGCGCAGCAAATGCAAAGGAGATTGTTCCCGCAGCGCATGCCGCAGATTTCGGAAGGAGAATTTGCCGCTGTTTCAGAACCGTCGACAGAAGTCGGAGGGGACTATTATGATCTTGTAGACCTTCCGGAGCGGAGGATCGGTATTGCCATCGGCGATGTGGCTGGAAAAGGAGTCTCTGCTGCTTTCTACATGGCGGAAGTGAAAGGAATTTTCCTCACGCTGAGCAAATTGTGCAAAACTCCGAAGGAATTTCTTGTCAGGGCCAATGCAGCGCTGCTTGAAACTCTGGAAAAAAAGGCGTTTGTGAGTTTAGCATATGCAGTCCTGGATGTCAACGAAGGATCTCTCGTTATTGCACGCGCCGGACATTGTCCCGCCATTTTTATTTCTCAGGACGGCGTGCGGATCGTGCAGCAGAAAGGAATGGGACTCGGTTTAGCAGGCAACGAAATATTCGAGCCATCGATCGAGGAACACCGGATTGACCTGCGCCGGGACGATATCTGTGTTTTTTATACGGATGGGATTACAGAAGCACGGAATCCAGCCGGCGGCGAATTCGGAACCGAACGTTTGACGGATATTTGTATGCAGTCGCGGGATTGTTCTGCAGAAGAAATAAAGGAAACCATCCTCACAGCAGTGCGAACCTTTATGGGCGTTTCGACGTATAAAGATGATATAACGCTCATCGTGTTCAAATGGAAAGGTACAAACAAATGAGGAACGGGGAGTATGATATGAAGCAAAGGAAAAAGCTGTAAGAAGGAGACCACCATGAGCGAGTTCAAAATTCATCATCGTGATGCCGATAACATCAGCATCATAGAATTAAAAGGCTACCTCGACGCCCATACGGCGCCGGATTTGGAGGGCGCCTTTCAAAAATTGCTGGACGAGAAAAAATACAATATCATCGTCAATTGCAGAGAACTTTCATATATCAGCAGCGCAGGATTAGGAGTCTTTATGGCGTATGTCGAAGATATTCGGAAGAACAGCGGCGACATCAAGCTTACGAATATGCCTCCGAAGATTTTTAATGTTTTCGATTTGCTCGGATTTCCTTTCTTGTACGAAATCTACAAGGAGGAAGGGGAGGCATTGTCTAAATTCAAAGAAGCAAAAAATAAATAATCGATAATCCGGTGTCTGCATATCCTCAAATATCGAAGAAAGTTTTAAGCCGTACCGATCAACTGGAAGATGTACGGGCATTCGTATCGGAAGCCGCCCGTCAATTCGGTTTTTCCGATGAGGGAATTTCGAATATTATTCTGGCTGTCGATGAAGCGTGTACGAATATTATCAAGCACGCGTATCAGAATGCGCCGGATAAAGTAATTGAAATAAGTATTGTCCGGGAAAAACAAACGTTTGAAGTCCGGATTTTTGACAACGGAAAATCGTTCGATCCGGCTGTTCTCCGGAATCCCGACCTCAAGGAATTTCTGGCCCAGCACCGCCGGGGAGGATTGGGAGTTTATCTTATGAAAAAACTGGTGGATGATGTAGAGTACCATTTCATCCCGGGTCATGCGAACGAAGTGCGCCTCAGAAAATACCTTACGAACTCATAAGCTTGGCTTAATCCGCTGAAAAATTCAGCACTCTTTTCCATTTGAGTTGTGCGTCGTTAGTGGAATTGAGAAAGAACCGCGCCGCAATCTTCTTTTCGAGCATACTTCTTTTGGTTTCTTACTTATTTATTTTCTATATTCGTTTTTGTCCCGGTATTCCAATTTAGGTGAACGCAAAGGAGAACTTCATGGACGCATTGTTTCTCGCCCGGCTGCAATTTGCACTGACCATCGGCTTTCACTTCCTTTTTCCGCCGCTTTCAATCGGCCTGAGCTGGCTTCTGGTCATAATGGAAGGCCTCGGATTGCGAAGAAACAATGAAATTTATGTTAGGATGGGCAAATATTTCGGCAAAATACTCGGCCTGACTTTTGCCGTCGGCGTTGCAACGGGAATCGTTATGGAGTTTCAATTCGGTACGAACTGGGCAGTTTATTCTAAATTTGTGGGAGATATATTCGGCGCTCCGCTGGCTGCAGAAGGAGTCTTTGCTTTTTTTCTTGAATCCGGATTCTTAGGGCTCTATCTTTTCGGGAGGAATAAAGTTTCAAAGAAAGTCCATTGGTTTTCGAGCCTGATGGTTGCCGTCGGCGCTACGATCTCTGCTTTCTGGATTATCGTTGCAAATTCATGGCAGCAAACTCCTGCCGGATATGTCGTACGGAACGGCAGGGCGGAGATGACGAATTTTTACGATGCGGTATTTAACCCTTCAACAGTCGTGCGCTACCTGCATACGGTCGATGCTGCACTGATTGCCGGCGCGTTTTTGGTGGCTGGAATTTCCGCATATCTGATTTTGAATAACAAGGAAACAGAACTTGCGAAACGCGCATTGAAGATTGCCGTGATATTCGGATTAGCAGCATCGATGCTCGAACTCATGCCGTTCGGCCATGAACATGCAAGACAGGTCGCACATACGCAGCCGGAAAAATTCGCGGCGATCGAAGGTCTTTATACCTCTCAATCGGGCGCACCTCTCGTTATTTTTGCCATTCCGATTACAAGGCCTCCTGAATTGAAAGGAACCCTGGAACTGCCGGGTTTGCTCAGCTGGATGGCGTTTGGGGACATCAACGCTCATATCAAAGGCATCAATGAATTCCCGGCATCCGATATCCCGCCTTTGTGGCTGACGTTTGTTTCATTCCATAATATGGTCGTACTGGGCATGTATTTTATTCTGATCATGCTTATTGCGGCCTATAAACTCTGGAAGAAAACTCTGTTTGGTACAGAATGGTTATTGAAACTTTTTATCTGGTCTATACCGCTGCCGCTTGCTGCATGTCAGCTCGGATGGATTGCCGCGGAAGTAGGGCGTCAGCCATGGATCGTTTACGGACTGCTGAGGACTGCTCAGGCACAATCGGTGAACGTTAGTGCAGGTGAAATATTATTTTCTATCATTCTTTTCGGTCTTATCTATCTTCTGCTGGGCAGTCTCTACATCTACCTGCTGGTGCGTGAAGTTAAACATGGGCCGCAGAAGGCGGACGTTTAGGAGGAATGGAATAATGGATTTGCGTATAATCTGGTTTTGGCTGGTCGGCATCTTAATCATCGGCTATGCTATTCTCGACGGTTTTGATTTCGGTGTCGGCATACTTTCTCTTTTTGCACATGACGAAAAAGAACGCCGGCTCCATATGAACGCAATCGGTCCGGTATGGGATGGAAACGAAGTATGGCTGCTGACCGGAGGAGGCGCGTTGTTTGCTGCTTTTCCTGTCGTCTATGCCGAAGTGTTCAGCGGTTTCTATCTCGCTTTGATACTGCTCCTTGCAGCGTTGATTTTCCGCGCCGTTTCGTTTGAATTCCGCAGCAAAGTGGATTCTCCTCTATGGCGGCGGACATGGGACCTGGCATTCGGTATTGGAAGCTTGCTGCCTGCTCTTCTGTTCGGCGTTGCAATCGGGAATATTCTCCATGGTGTTCCAATCGATGTATCAGGAATGGATGCGGGGAGTTTTCTGGAAATGCTCAATCCGTTTTCCCTCGGAGTGGGGATTCTGAGTCTTGTTCTGTTCGTTATGCACGGTGCAATTTATCTTGCCGGTAAATCGGAAGGAGATTTGCATGCTCGCTGCCGCAAGTGGGCTATGCGGGCCTGGATGCTTTTTGTCATAGTATATATAGTTATGACAATCTGGACCTGGATCGGTTCTCCATTCCTCTTTGAGAATTCTTTACAGAACCCGGTTTTCTATATTCTTCTCACTATCCTCTTAGCGGCTGTCGTATATATTCCTGTCGTTTTAAAATCGGGGAAGATGGGACGGGCGTTTTTAGTCTCTTCGCTCGTCATAGCAGCGATGCTCGGAGAGATGGCCTTGAGCCTGTTCCCGCGGCTGGTGCCTTCATCGATCGACCTTTCTAACAGTCTTACGATTTATAATGCATCGTCGACTCCCTTGACGCTTGAAACGATGCTGATTATTGCGTTGATCGGCGTTCCTCTGGTAATCGGCTATTCCATTTTTATTCATTATGTGTTCAGGGGGAAAGTGGAAATAACGGAAGAGAGCTATTAACTGAGCACTCTGGAATATTCGATAATTTTGTTCGACAGATTTGCACTGAGGATTAAAAATCTACAAAGCATAAGCGAAAAAAATGGAATAAGCGAGTTCCGTGATCCGACGATACCCATAAAGGCGGTCGAATATGCCGAAAGCACAAAAGCAGGAAATGAAAGAAACTGAACGACGGGAGGCATTCGAGCTGCAGCCGCTGTTTGAGTTCAGCAATATTGTCAATTCTTCGCTCGACCTCGATTTTATTCTCAACACGATTCTCCGGACACTTATGGGAAAATTGCTCATACCGAACGGCATGGTTTTGTTATCCAATGACGGCGGCGGAGTGCGGATTGTTGCAGCGAAGGGCTTTTCCGCTGAACGAATTCAGCAGACAGTCGATCCGGGAAAACTGCCTAAAACGATTCAATCGTTCGAAGCGTTGAAGCAGAAGGACCCTCTCTGGAGCGGTTTTCTCGAAAGATTCAATCAAAAACTTGTGATCCCGGTTTTTTCCCAAAAAAGAGTAGTAGGCGTTATCACGCTTGGTGAAAAGCTTACCAAAAAAATCATTCTCGACTGCCGAGAAAAAATTAATTCAGTCGCTGGTCAATCTTTCCGGATCTGCAGTCGAGAAAGCGGCAATGATCGCGCAGTTGAATGATGTCAACCGGACTCTTGACAGAAAGGTTCAAGAATTAAATACTCTGTTCGACTTGAGCAAGGAATTCAATATCGGCCTCGATATCGACCGCGTTATTCGTTTGCTCACTTTTGCGCTGCTCGGTCAGATAGGCGTTAAACAATATGCGATTTGTATGAAGAGCGAAGAGACAGTCAATATCCTCGCATCGAAGAATATCGATACGACGGATTGGAAGATTGTGTTTAAAGGACTCTGTGAGCTTGAAAAAGCACAGTCTGTTTCGGAATTGCTCAAACAAAAACGGTACCGCCTTGCCGGAGCGGAATTGCTCCGGCTGGGAATTATTGCGGCTGTTCCTATGCGTATCCAGCAAAAAACGCAGGGCATGATTCTTGTCGGTAAAAGTATTCGTAATGCAGTCTATACACCGGCGGATCTTGAATTCCTCTTTTCTCTCGGCAATCTTGCAATCATCTCGATAGAGAACGCCAGGCTTTTTCAATCTGCCATTGAAAAACAGCGCATGGAAGATGAGCTGAAAATTGCACGGGAAATTCAACAGGGATTATTGCCGGAACATCTTCCGCAGATTCCCGGTTTCGATATCGCTGCAGTTAATATCCCATCAAAGGAAGTTGGGGGCGATTATTATGATGTAATGAAGAGAAGCGACCGCGAATATGTCCTGGCCATCGGCGATGTATCCGGGAAAGGAACTCCTGCATCACTGCTTATGGCAAATGTTCAGGCAGTGCTTCGCGCACTCGCACCTTCCTGCACATCGGTTTCCAAAACGACAGGACAAATCAACGATCTTGTATGCTCTAATATTCACGGCAGCAACAAGTTCATCACTTTTTTTTGGGGGATACTGGACTCGGCTTCGCGCAGCTTTGTCTATTCGAATGCAGGACACAATCCGCCCCTTCTTGTCCATGCGGATAAAACGATTGATCGTCTTGGCACGGGAGGCTTGATTCTGGGAATTTATGAAACCACGCAGGCATATGAGGAATCGTGCGTCAAACTTTCAAGCGGCGATGTTCTTGTGCTCTATACAGACGGGATCAGCGAGGCGATGAACGCAGAGGGCAAGGAGTTTTCAGAGGAGGCGCTGGAAATATCGATAAAGAAAAATATACATTTAAACGCTCAAGAAATTATAGATGAAGTCCGCCTGGCTGTTGAAAAACACACAAAAGACACTCCGCAATCAGATGATATTACACTCCTGATTTTGAAAGTGCTGTAATAAAAAAATGCCGCAGCCGCGGCCGGATTGACTTTAGGGCAGAAAAAAGTGATTGAAAATTCGTAGTCTCCTGAGCTTATACCCGGCTATAATTTTTTCCACATGATCTGTCCGATGAGGGCACGACTCGCATCGAGCTGAATCTTTGCTTCCCAGGGCTCAAAATTTTTATCCCAGGCTCTCGTTTGAAAAAGTGAAATTTCCTGCGGTGTTAGTGAAACCGGTTCGGCGGGGAGGATGGCCGTGCGCACTTGAATGAGCATTCTTGTATTTTGATCCACTGCTTCGATGTCGGTTGTACTCGATAGAACGAAATTCATGCGTGTCCGGTAGCCCTGCTTGGAAAGCCATTGTGCTACAATGCGTACGCCAATGCTTCCTACATCCGCTACATTGTCCATTTTTTCTCCAAGTTCATGAAGACAAGAATGTTCTATTCAACGAGAGCTGCCTGGGTGCTCAGGCCGGGTGGAATACAAAAAAGGATAAATATTCGGCCTGAATTGAAGAAAATGTACTGTTTCTCCACTCCTATGTCAAGCCTTTGAGCGCAGTTTTCCGACTATTTTGAATTTAAGGGATGAAGCGGCTTCTTTCATTGCTGCGATTCCATCAAACGGCAGTTCATACGTCAGAGATGAACCTATGCGTGAAGAGCGTTGTTTTGATAAAAAAAGGAAAACGAATAAATCGAATAATTATGCAAAAAAATCAAAACCGATATGCATCCAAAGGAAATAAAATCGTCCCGGAAAAGAAAAAAGCCCATATCTTCTGCAGCATGCGTATAATCCCGTCGATTGGTACATGTGGGGAAAAGAAGCTTCTGAAAAAGCGAGCAGAGAAGACAAACAGATTTTCATATCCCACAATTATTATTGAATTTTGTCCGGCGTCGCAGAAGATGAAATGCAGATCAGTTCTTATCATGTCATTCGAACACAATGAAATTACTCATATTATATGATGAATTGAGCAAAGGGAACGGCTGAACTGCAATTTGAGGGTCCATCTTTTATCCGGTTCCGTTGAAAATAGCGGACAGTTTGAGTACATTCCAATCCAGTTTATTATTTCGGTTCATCTATCTTCAATGAAAGTTTTTAAATGAGCTACGATTTTTTAGATATTGAACAAAAATGGCAGAAATATTGGGATGAAAAGAACACCTTTCAAGTCTCCGATAATGATTCAAAGGAAAAAATATTTATTCTCGATATGTTCCCATATCCGTCCGGCGCGGGATTGCATGTCGGCCATCCGGAAGGGTATACGGCCACAGATATCATCTGCCGCTATAAACGGATGAAAGGATTCTCCGTTTTACATCCGATGGGATGGGATGCTTTTGGCCTTCCTGCGGAACGTTATGCGATGCAGACAAATATCCATCCCAGAGTGACGACTGAGCGCAATATCGATACATTCAGGCGTCAGATTAAAATGCTCGGCCTCAGTTATGATTGGTCTCGGGAAGTGAATACAACAGATCCCGGTTATTACAAATGGACTCAATGGATTTTTCTGCAAATTTATAATTCATGGTTCGATCCGCGTGCACGGAAAGCGCGTCCGATCTCTGCTCTTGAAGAAGAACTTGCTTCGAGTACGGCACGGGAAAATTAATCATAAAACAAAATTTTTCTGCCGACGAATGGAACAAAAAGACGCGCAGGGAAAAGCACGATTTCTTAGCACAATTTCGGCTGGCCTATATTGCAGAGATTCCGGTTAATTGGTGCGAAGAACTCGGCACCGTTTTGGCAAATGAAGAGGTGGCGGAATGGACTGAAAAAGGATATTCTGTTGAACGCCGTCCAATGAAACAATGGATGATGCGGATTACTGCATATTGTGAACGGCTGCTGGAAGATGCAAAGGATTTGGATTGGCCGGTCTCGACGATGGAGCAGCAGCGGAACTGGATCGGACGTTCGGAAGGTGCGGAAGTAGAATTTCCTCTTAAAGAGAGAACGGAAAGTCTGCGCGTTTTTACGACACGCGCGGATACCTTATTCGGTGCAACCTATATGGTTCTTGCGCCGGAACATCCATGGGTCGATTCCCTGACAACTCCTGAACAGCGCAGGCACGTAGAATCCTATCGAAAAGCAGCGGCTCTCAAGAGCGATCTCGAACGCGGCACGGATAAAGAAAAAACGGGTGTGTTCACCGGGTCGTATGCAATCAATCCGACGAACGGCAAAGAAATTCCGGTCTGGATTGCAGATTATGTCCTGATGGGATACGGCACAGGAGCCATTATGGCTGTTCCGGGACATGATGACCGCGATATGGAGTTTGCAAAAAAATTCAATCTTGATATCATAAAGGTAGTCGAGGGCGGTCCCGATGCGCCGGAATGTTTTACCGGAGACGGCATTTCCATCAATTCCGGCAACAACGAAGTGTCTCTGAACGGTTTACAAACTCCAGAAGCAAAGAAGGTCATCGTGCATTGGCTGGAGAAAAAAGGACTCGGCAAAGCGGCAGTGCAATATAAGCTGCGGGACTGGCTGTTCTCGCGCCAGCGTTATTGGGGAGAACCGATTCCGATTATCCATCTGGAAGACGGAACGATGAAAGCGATCGATGAGCGAGAGCTTCCTTTAAAACTTCCGGATCTGGAAAAATTTCAGCCGAGCGGCACGACGGAATCGCCTCTTGCACTTGCAGCGGATTGGGTTCAGGTCGTCGATAAAGAAACAGGACTGAAAGGACGCAGGGAGACGAATACCATGCCGCAATGGGCGGGATCGTGCTGGTATTATCTGCGGTTTATAGACTCGAACAACGAAAAAACATTTTGCGATCCTCTCAAGGAAAAACGCTGGATGCCGATAGATCTCTATGTCGGCGGTTCCGAGCATGCGGTTCTCCATCTGATGTATGCGCGTTTCTGGCATAAAGTGCTGTTCGATCTGGGGCATGTAAGTACAAAAGAGCCGTTTATGAAACTTCGCCATCAGGGAATTATTCTTGGCGAGGATTCGCGCAAGATGTCCAAATCGCGCGGGAATGTGGTCAATCCGGACGATGTCGTTCATGAATACGGAGCAGACTCGATGCGTTTATTCGAAATGTTCATGGGTCCGCTGGAAGAAATGAAGCCGTGGAACACGCGGGGGGTAGAAGGCGTCTTTAGATTTCTCAATCGAGTGTGGCGTTTATTCGTCGACGAGGATAAGAATCTCGATGCGGCGATTGCAGACGTAGAACCGTCGGAAGAATACGAGCGCCTGTATCATCAAACGGTAAGAAAAGTCGGCGACGATATCGAGAATATGAGGTTCAATACCGCAATTTCTCAGATGATGATTTTTGTCAACGAGACGATGAAACTGGAAAAACGCCCGAGAAAAATTCTCAACAACTTTGTCATTCTCCTGGCTCCTTTTGCCCCTCATATTGCGGAGGAACTTTGGTCGATTCTTGGGCATACGGAATCGCTGGCATACGAACCATGGCCGGTTTTTGATGCCGCAAAATGCGCCGAATCGAATATCGAGGTGGTAGTGCAAGTAAACGGAAAAATGCGCTCAAAACTTATCGTTCCGGTCGATACGCCTGCAAGTGAGCTGGAAAAAATAGCATTCGAGGATGTGAACATCAAACGTCATACGGATGGTAAGAAAATTATTAAAAAAATTGTTATTCCCAATAAACTCGTGAACATCGTTGTTGCCGGATAGGGAAAAAACGTGACCGCACTCTCTGTCATTGTTATAACAAAAAACGAAGAAAATAATATCGGCGAATGCCTGGAATCCGTCTGCTGGGCGGATGAAATCATTGTCGTGGATGCAGAGAGTTCGGATACAACGGTTGAGAGAGCCCGGAAGTATACGGAAAAAGTATTTTCCCATCCGTGGATAGGATACGGCGAGGCGAAGAATTTCGGTCTTTCAAAATGTTCGGGAGAATGGGCATTATGGCTCGATGCAGATGAGCGGGTGACCGAAGAATTGCACGCTGAATTAAGCGCTGCAATCGCCGGCGCCGATTCAGGGACGGCTGCTTTCAGCATGCCGCGTCATGCGAATTTTCTCGGCACCTGGATCGATCATTGCGGCTGGTATCCGGGAAGAGTTGTCAGGCTTTTCCGGAAATCTGCAGGAACGTTTTCCGAACACAAGGTTCATGAAAGACTTGATGTGCGCGGAAAGATTCTGAATCTTCGTTCCGATCTTTTGCATTATACGGATCCGGATCTCGAACACTATTACGAAAAATTCAACCGTTATACTTCGCTTGCATCGGATGAATTGATCGTGCAGAAAAAGACATTTGTCCTCTTAAAGCTTATATGTAATCCGTTATGGATATTCCTAAAGATGTATGTTTTTCGTCTGGGATTTCTGGATGGAATTCCCGGCTTGATTCTCAGCGCTCTCTCCGCAAATTATGTGTTCACTAAATATGCAAAGCTATGGGAATTATCACGAAAAGGAGGATAAAGAATGAACAGCGATAAAAACAGTTCAATGTTTTTTGGTCTGGTAGCCACATTTCACTCTGCTGCAATGCAGCAGATGGGAAAAGTCAAAAATGCGATGACCGACAAAATAGAACGAAATTTAGAACAAGCACAGGTATCGATCGATATTCTTGATATGCTGGAAGCAAAAACAAAAGGAAATCTTGACGAAAAAGAAGCTCATTTGCTCAAGACAGTACTGCAGGAATTAAAACTCAATTATGTGGACGAGGTTTCTAAAGACCAGAAACCTCAAGAAGAAAAAAAGGCGGAATAATGCGATTTGGAATTTCAGGAAACATCGAAAAAACGGAATTGCCCTGCGTTGTGGAGCGTCTGATAAGCAGATTTCAAGCGGAAAAAATAGAATATGTCATACACGATGCCCTGCTCCCGGCATTACGGAAAAAAATAAATACTGCGCTGCTGAAGAAAATCACGATTTGTCGACCGAGAAGAAATTGACCGGCGCATGCGATATCGTTATTTCATTAGGGGGTGACGGGACGATCCTGCGGTTGGCGCGTTCGGTCAGTGATGCAGGAACTCCTATACTCGGAATCAATCTGGGAAAGCTCGGTTTTCTTGCGGAAGTTTCGCTGGAAGAGTTAGATGCCTGCCTTTCAGAAATATTGAAAGGACGAGTATACTGTCGAAGAGCGTTCAATGCTGGAGACAAAAATAGGGAAGTCAGTTTTTTCACAAAGTGCGCTGAACGATGTTGTCATAAATTGTTCCGGATCTTCGCGAATGTTCAGCATAAAGACGTATGTGAATGATGAGTACCTGTCCACATTCCGCGGGGATGGAGTGATCGTAGCGACGCCAACGGGTTCGACGGCGTATGCCTTGGCGAACGGCGGGCCGATTATCATGCCGAAAACCGATCTTTTTCTTATCAGTCCTATCTGCCCGCACATGCTCACCGCGCGCACGGTCGTCGTTCCTGATGTATCGGTTATTCGGTTTAAAGTCGATACGGCTCCGGGAAAAGTGCATGTTGCGGTCGACGGCCAGCCGCAGAAATTTGTCGATGCTCCTGTGGAGATCGTTATTCGAAAATCGTCTCGTATTACCCGATTGGTGAAGCGAAGGAATACGAATTATTATGATGTGCTGAGAAGAAAGTTAAACTGGGGAAAAGATATCCGTGTCGGCTGATTAGGGATTATTGGCTCCATTATTAATCCAAAGTGCAATTCCATTTATCTGATTGCTGTTTAATTGTGTTACTCCGGGGGGAGGCATAGGCGGGTTGATTTTTCCAGCCAATACTTGATAAAGCAAGCTGTTCTTTGCATTGCCTGCAACGACGAGCGGGGGACTATAAGTGATAAGGGCATGATACGAAGGGGACAAGAGGTTCAGTCCGGCAGCATCTGTTGTACTATTATGGCATCCCGAAATTGAACATCGCTGCTGAAAAAGTTCATCAACAAGTGAATAACTTACGGGACCGCTGGCAGGGAAAACGACGCTTGTCGTCGAATCTGTTGTGTCTTTGCAAGCAACAACTTCGAAGACGATAAATCCCAAAAATAGAATACAAAACGCAAAAGAGGAAAAACGTAATTCCATGCAAATTAAACTCCTAAAATATAAACGTATAATAACTAAAAAGGATTCCTTAAACAAAGAATTATTCGTTGACTTTGGAGACCTGCTTGGGTATATTATGAATGTCCGGATTATTCATGAGGGCCGTTAGCTCAGTCCCGTTTAAAAGCAACGGGATTTCGTTCCGACAAAGAACATCGGAACTCAACTTGGGAGAGCATCCCGATATACCGAGAGTGTGACGGGCAGAGTTACAAAAAATTCTTTGAAGATAAAAAATTAAAAAGGGCCGTTAGCTCAGCATGGGAGAGCACCACAATGGCATTGTGGGGGTCACCGGTTCGATCCCGGTACGGTCCACCATTTTTACAGTGTTCATATTACAAAGCAAGCACACTGAAAAACAGTGTATTAGTCATATCGATTCTCTCATCCGTAAAATCCAAAAGCATTTCATCTGCACATCGAAGTATATTAGAAACTTAAGGCCGTAGATATTTGTTCATATAGTATGATTGCAAAGCAAATTAAATTAGTAAATACAAATGAACTCTCTCTCTCTTGGGATGACGGACATCAGAGCATCATCCCGTTGAGAATGCTGCGGGATCAATGTCCCTGTGCCGGCTGTCAAGGAGAGACGATCTTGTTAAAAACTTACAAGCCGATAATTCAGCCGGAATTGCCGGGAAAATACACGCTCAAAGGAGCAGAACAAGTGGGTAATTATGCTCTTCAATTTACCTGGGGAGACGGTCATAACACGGGAATTTATACGTGGGATAATTTGCGGTCGTTGTGCTTTTGCGACGAATGCCTGGGGAAGTCGAAATAAACGGAAATAATCCCTTGCCTGTTGTTGACCTGAAGAGGGACAAAAAAGATTCATACTTGCATTGCGGGCAAAGTGTCCGTGTATTCGAACATGAGGTTTGTACAAAATTAGATTATGCAGCTTTGATGTTTCAGAGCGTACGTCTCGGATAATTTTCGTCACTAATATTCTCCAAAAGAAATCATCGCTGTCAATAAATCTATGAGTAATGAGATGCTGAAACGCCGGTTTTGCATTTATGTTTTTTGATTAAAGCTGGATGTTTTAAAAGGGTCCCCGTCCTCACTAAAAGGCCAAATAAGATTTATCATTCACACTCAGAAATTAAAGGCAAGTCAAGTATTATCATTCCCGTAGGTACGTAATTATAAGCCGGGATTTGCGATAAGACGATCTGCTTAGGGCATTATA
The DNA here is from genome assembly GCA_963778945.1 of Ignavibacteriota bacterium. Lineage (GTDB taxonomy): Bacteria > Bacteroidota > Ignavibacteria > UBA10030 > UBA10030 > Fen-1254. Next base: position 276,745 of record CAVZWL010000014.1, on the reverse strand, counting down.
TCTGTCACTCATCGGAAAAACCATAAAATAGACTCTTTGCGACGGCCGCCTCTTGTGGCCGAGTCAGACGATTTTAGAAATCAGGATCCATCTTTTCATAGAACCTAAAATAAATCCTATCTACTCTTTACAATTTCATTACTCATTAAACGGTAATTAATACCGACGAATTTTTAATGAAGTGGCGAATTTCGCAATAAATATGAGTTTCATTATGTGGAACAAATTTTGAACAATTATATCCAGACAAAGAAATAGACATAATCATATGATTTATATTGGATAAAAACTTAAAAACCCTCAAAAACATAGAGAACCGCATTATTTGCATCAATAAAAGTATTCACAATAGGTTTTGTGTGTTAAAACTATTGGTTCGGGTTAGAAGGCAAGACGACCCATGAGTAATCAACAGATGCTGCTTATTATTTTAGTTGTGATTATTGTGGGAGCAGCTATAGCTGTGGGTATATCGTTATTTCAGGAGGACAATATCGAAGCAAGCCGGGCAGCCATTATTCAAGACTTACAAATCCTCGCAGGTCAGGCGCGTCAATACTATGTAAAACCCTATTACCTTGGGGGTGGCAATAGAACTTTTTCCGGCGTTACATTTAACAATATTTCGAGAATTTCGCAAAACGAAAACGGGCGATATTATATTCAAAATGCCTCGCAGTCGCAGCTGACCATTGTAGGCGTCGGATGGCTGGTTTCAGATGACGATTCGATCCGAGTGAGTATGAGCGTAACCGAACAATCGAACGTTATTCAGGTTCTCAACTAATGCCGCTTCAATGAAGTTATTTTGTGTTTTGCCGTGAGAAGTTCATTATTTTCGCACCACTATGCCTGCCCGCCGCACATATTATATGCTATGGCAGGCCTCATGGAATACAATATCATCTTTTAGAAATAGCACTAGTGCCGCTTCAAATAAATAAAGTTGTATTTCATTGATAGAAATATCAATATTTTCGCGGCACTGTGCCTCATGGAATGCAATATCATTTTTTAAGAATGGCACTAGTTTTTTTATTCATCTCGTTTTTTCTTCCATTCTTCTCATGATCGATGGTCTGGGAACCCATCAGCTCATGAACCGTGATTCTGCGATCCCTCCAGGATAAGGCCGTCGAATGCTTATAATGAAAAAGAAGCAATTCATTTTTTTTAAAATGATTCTTATGGAGAAATTTAGAACTTGATTGCCGTTGCATTCATTATAAAATCTTATTAATGTTGCTTCACAGGTAAGGATGGATTGTTACCCGGACCGCATGTCTCATTAGTATTTTCCCGTAGGAAAGATCAGTCGCGGTCCAATCGAAAAATAAATCACGACGGCATAAATGATGGAGGCATGATGAGGTCGTACAGTTCTTTTCGTTGTCTTCTTAGTTTTCCTCGCTCAATACACTTTTTCACAAACAAGTATTCAGTCCGGACGAAGCCGCCGGGCAGTTGATCAGGGGACTATATTGTTCCTTTTCCAAAATCGGGTTTATAAATCGTTGACCGAAAAGCTTGAAGAAATGCAGCGGACCTACGAACAGGATTTTAGAGAAGAGTCGAATGTATTTGAAGCTTATGCGGTTTTTTCTCAAGCCATTCCGCTGTATGAATCGTATTTAAATCAATGGGTCGCCGGGTATCCTTCGTTGTGTGCTCCTTATGTTGCGCGTGCAGAGTACTATTCTGCATGCGCTTCAGCTGCGCGCGGGGCTGCTTGGTCTTCGGAAACGTCGGAGAGCCAATTCAAAGGCATGGAGCGATACTTCTCGCTGGCGTTGCAGGATATCGAAAGTGCATTGAAGATCAATCCGAAAATGGATGTGTGCTATGCTATGCTGATTCGGATCGGTATGTGTACAAGTAATGATGCTTTGAAGCTGAATTCACTGAAAGAATCTTTGAAAAACAATCCGTATGGATTTGAAGTGCGAAAGACGTATCTCTATAGTTTGACGCCGCGCTGGGGCGGGTCGTATAATCAAATGGAAGAATTTGTAAACGAATCTGAACGGTTCCTGTCGGTGAATCCGGATATTAAACGTTTGAGAGCCATGATTGCCGGCGATAAAGCGAACATCCTAAAGTACGATAGGCGATTCGACGACGCGATATTGCTCTATAATGAAGCTCTCCAGATTACGGAAAGGGCAGTATACTATGCCGAACGGGGAGAGTGTTATTACTGGCTGAGAGATTATAAACGAGCGATGCAGGATCTTGACCATGCAATATCTCTTGATCCAAAGGATGCGGATTATTTGCGGTGGAAATCGAAAGTGCTGTACAGCTTAAACCGGATGTCGGATGCACAGGAATTGATTGAACAGGCAGAGAAGCTCGATCCAACTGATAAATGGGTGCGGCAGCAAAAAGAATTCTATGAAAGCGACGGTGCAAAAGCGAAAGTATATGCCAACAGAGGTTATGAATATTTACAAAAAGGGCAATATGAATCTGCGGTTCAAGAACTGAACGAAGCGTTGGAATTGAATGGGGAAGATTATATCAGTTATTATAATCGGGGCGTTTGCTTTTATTATCTTCAACTTCCGGATAAATCTCTTGCTGATCTGCGTCAGGTCATTGCACGCAAAAGAGAATATACCGCTGCATACAAACTTATGGGGAGAATAGAATTCGAGCGGGGAAATTATGACAACGCGCTGGAGGCGATAAGTTTTTTCCTGAAGCTTGATAATCAGAACGGCGAAATGTTCTACACTCGAGCTTTGACTTACTTGAAGAAAGGTATGAAACGCGAGGCAGCAGATGATGCCCAGAGAAGCTGCGCGTTGGGATTCCAGCATGCTTGTCAAATGGTTGAGGAAATAAAAAAAGAGTGATCGAATCGTCGTTTGGGGAAAAGAAAGAGATGTTTGAAATTATTCCGCTGCATCCGAGCAAAGCTCTTCTCATTGTTTTATTAACGGAGGGTGCTTCGACTGTCCAACTGAATAAAGCTTGGACATCCCACAGTCCAAGGAGTCATACTAGCGGTAACATGTGTTTTTTAGAGAACGTATATTGCCTTCAGAGCGATTCTTTCGTATCTTTCCATAGTATAATCACATTCTTGACAGTGCTGACAGTAATCGGACTGTAAGAAACTGCAAGTAGATTGCGAGTTATAAGGCGAGCATTTAGGAGTGATCGAAGGTATGGCGAAATGAAATCCTTCGAAATTCTTTGAAAAGAGATTTTATTAAGTTTCAATTTATGCCCGAAATGGGCGCTTAGCTCAGCTGGTTCAGAGCGTACGCCTCACACGCGTAAGGTCGCAGGTTCGATCCCCGCAGCGCCCACTGAAATCGCCGGTTTTAAGGCGAAAAATAAAAATGGTTACTAAATTGGTGACTAATACCTCCGACAATTGGAGGTTTTTTTGTTTCTATCAAAGAGTTCTTCATGGATCTGCCATCTCTACTAACCCAATGCTAAAGGTAAGCGCACCAAAGTATCAATACATTCAAAAACTAAAGATGAAGCGTTCTGCTTTTTTCAGCAATTCGATCTGGAAGAACAGAGTCGCAAGAACGGAATTGCAAACTAAAAGATTTTTGATCTGAGTTTGTTTGAACGATAATTTTAGGAAAAAGCCGTATGACTTGTTTGGAATTTATAGTTCCGCACAATCTAAATAAAAGGTAACTACTCAGCTTATTTTGAAAAAATGCTCTTTTGCTCAGTTTTAAATCCCCCTTTGCAAAGGGGGAGGCGATTTTTGCGGGGGATTTTAATCCTTAAATTAAACGCTGAGTAGTTACAATAAAAGATGATATTTATTGGAGATATTTGGAGTTAAAAAATAACTCGCAGAGCAGCCATCAATAAAAAAAACTTACATATAATCTGCTCTTTTATTATGTGTATATGATATGCTGGTGCCATTCCATTGAAATGACATTGCATCCGATGATGCCCGGCTGCCATAACATATAATATGTGCCGCGGAAATATTGACATTTCTTTCAATGAAATACAACTTTATTTATTTGAAGCGGCGCTAGCATTTTATAATACCGATCATGAGCTGTTCTTTATCAAATCCGCCCAGCCTTTTGTTGTCATCCGTGTTGCGTCATAAATAAAGGTAACCATAAATTATGGAGTAGGAGAATCCTTTTTGAGGAGATACCGAGGTAAAGGATCGGCCTGTTTAACGATAGCATGGATTTTCTTTTTCATAATCTTTTGGAGAATAAAAGGATTAAGCTTTGAGTATGTATCCTGTAGCTTGATTTTGGTAGATTCCGGGATCTCGGGAGACAGGAGAAGCCGTTGGAAAGGAGTCTGGGGTTCATCATAAAGTTTTTTAATCTTCGCTCCGACACGTTTTTTAGCAATAAGCTTGGTCGATGGAATAAAGAAGTTCATAAGCAACTTCCATTGAGAACAATAGAGAGAGTCCAGGAGTTTTGCCAAGTGTGGTTGAGCAAAGCGCTGATAGCCAAGATATTGGCGGACGAGAGTCCAATTTTTTTCTTCCACATGGGCGTTATCGTTTTTGTGATAAGGTCGAGAACGTGTAAACTGTACAGGACTTTTGCGATCAGTAAAGTATTTATGAATGGGCCAATTTAAGAATTCAGAACCATTGTCGCAATCGAAGCCAAGAATGGGAAAGGGTAATGATCCTTCAATGTCCTTAAGAGCAGAGAGCACACCTCGTTCACCTTTTCCCCAGACAGCTCGTTGTTCACGCCAAGAAGTGGCCAAATCGATGCAATTGATCGTTAAAACATACATTCCTTCGGTTGTAGTGCCGCAGTGAGCGACGGTATCGGCTTCGAGAAATCCGGGGCGTTTTTCGTCCCATTGATCGGTTGCGATGGGAATGTGCCGTTTAAGCAATGATCCTGGCTTGGTCGTAGAGAGGCCGTATTTGTGTGCTGAGGCACGCACAGGAGCCATAAGGCGGTCAATGGTGGACGGAGAGATACTCAGCAGCAATGAAGATTGTTTTGAGTCTAAGTTCTTATGGAAAAATGTATTGTAGAACGGGAGCCAGAGTGGTAAAGCTGCTTTGAGCCGTTTGGAGCACGGAAGATTAAGGATGCTCCAGATGCATTTAAGGACTTCCACAATGACTGGATCAGCATATTTCTTTGGTCGGCCTTTACATTTGGTCAAAAAGCTTTTACGTGTATTCTTTAGATTACGTAACAGCCGGATAGCATATTTACGGTTATATTCACAAACAGCACAAAATTCATCGAGGATTTTACGCTTTTGTTTCTTTCTCGCGATTCGATAACGTTCTCGAATGGATTCAAGATATTCTCGTTTGCTGTTGATTCCCATATATGTAACCTTTCTTTTTTCGGTTACATATATTATGAGTCAACGACTATTTCGCAATACCTCTAAAGTTACATTATTTATGAGTCAATGCGCATCGAAAAGCCGCAAATCCGTATATTGCTATTCACTCTATGGAGTGTTACTTTTACTCAGTGACGTTGTGCATATCCTGAAAGGTTCGGTATGAATAATTCTGAAAGTACAGACTATCGAATCGGATATGTATTTCTGATAATATTCCTGCTTCTTGCGGCGTGCATCTTTACCGGCGGCTATTTCGCCTATCAAAAATTTAAGAAAAGCTATCACGCTGAAATAGAAAACCAGCTCTCTGCTGTAGCAGATTTAAAAGTAGGCCAGGTCGAAGGATGGCGAAATGAACGGCTGGGGGATGGACTGTTTTTTTACAAGAACGATGCATTCTCAGCAATCGTGAAACGGTATATCAACAACCGGAATGATCGCAGCGCAAAGAAAGAGATCGTCAATGTGGGCGGGGCAAGGACTGAAGGTCTATAATTACGATCTCATGATGCTGCTGGATGCTCAAATGAATTCGATATTAGTACTTCCGGAGAATAAAGAGCAAGCCCGACTTATCATTGATCCAAAAAACACAGAAATTTTGCTGTCAGGAAATATTGCTTTTCAGGATTTTTACCGTAATGATCAAGATCGGCATATTTATCTGAAAGTTCTTGTTCCAATCCTTGAAGATCGTTCCCCAAAACGATTGCTTGCAGTTCTTGCTTTGAGAATCAGTCCGGAAGAATATCTCTATCCCCTTATCGAAAAATGGCCGACACCAAGCCGGACAGCCGAATCGTTGATCATCCGCCGGGATGGGAATAGTGCCCTTTTTTTGAATGACCTAAAGTATCAAGCGGATGCAGCTTTGAATCTGCGGATTCCGCTGGAAGATAAAGATGTTCCCGCTGTCAAAGCAGTTTTAGGGCAGACCGGAATCGTCGAAGGCATAGATTATCACGGAATGCCGGTCATCGCGTATATTAAATCAATACCCGATACTCCATGGTTTTTAGTCGCCCGCATCGATAAAGAAGAGGTGGATGCCCCTCTGAAAGAAAGATTGTGGCTGATCATTTTTCTTGTATATGCATTATTTACCGGAGCAGGGACGAGCGTAGGATTTGTATGGCGCCGCCAACGCACTCGTTTCTTTCAGGAGCAATATAAATCTGCGGAAGCGCTTCGGAAGTCGGAAAAACGTTATCGCCGGCTCTTCGAGGCAGCAAGAGATGGAATTCTCATCCTCGACTCTGAGACCGGAATGATTGTTGATGTTAATCCGTTCTTGATCGAAATGCTGGGCTATTCGTGTGAAGAGCTCACTGGAAAGAGAATATGGGATTTGGGATTATTCAAGGATATCGTGCCTCATCAGGGAAAAGTTTTTAGAATTAAAGGAGAAAAAATATTTTCATTATGAAAGCATACCGCTGGAAACAAAAGATGGGCGGATTCTCTATCTGGAATTTGTCAGCAGTGTATATTTTGTCGACAGTTATAAGGTTATCCAGTTCAATATTCGGGACATTTCCGAGCGCAGACGGGCTGAAGCAGCATTGAATAAACTGTCTCGTGCTGTAGAGCAAAGCCCCGCTTCTATCGTCATTACAGATTTAAACGGCGCTATAGAGTACGTGAATCCCAAATTCGTACAAATAACAGGATACTCGCTCGCAGAAGCTATCGGTAAGAATCCTCGTATTCTTAAATCCGGCGAAAAACCGCCGGAAGAATATAAGCAGCTCTGGAATAAGATTACATCCGGCAGTGAATGGCAAGGCGAGTTTCATAACAAAAAGAAAAACGGCGAATTGTATTGGGAGTCCGCAATTATTTCTCCGATCATGGATGTAAACGGAATCGTTACGCATTTCCTTGCTGTCAAAGAAGATATCACTTTGCGCAAAGAAGCGGAAGCTGAGCGCGAAAAACTAATCAATGAACTCAAAACAGCTCTGGCAGAAGTCAAGACTTTAAGCGGACTGATTCCGATCTGTGCTTCGTGTAAGAAGATAAGAGATGATCATGGTTATTGGCAGCAAGTAGAGAGTTATATTCAGAAATACAGCGATGCGAAATTTACACACGGCCTCTGTCCGGATTGTATGATCAAATTTTATCCGGATTATTTGATAGACAAACACTAAGAATTGAAGAAGCATTGGAATAAAACACATTATATTCCGTCTTCGGATGCTTTTGGCCGTTTTTATCATTGTCCCTTTTTGAGATGGGGCAGATCGAATATCATGAGGCGCGAGGAATTGTTCACCATGATTATAAAGAGACGCAGGGACTCAAAATTCGGATAGATCCATATGAAAGAAATTGACCGAAATTTCTAAACAAAACTAAATCATCGTTTTTCGTTTTGGAGGAGTTAAGTATTTTATATATAGCCAAAGAGGATAATATGAAAAAATTATTTGCAGTCGCCGTAATGCTCATAGTGAACTGTATCGGCAGCGGTTTGCATGCGCAGACCTTTACGATTCAGAAATACAGCATTGGCGGCGAAGGGGGGACGGACTACCTGACAGCTGAACCCGGCACCGGCCGCGTATTTGTCTCACGCGGCTCCCACGTTATGGTCATCGATGGAAACACAGGCAAAGTTGTCGGTGATATTCCGGAAACACCGAACACACACGGAATTGCACTTGCAGCAAAATATAATCATGGATTTACAACCAACCGCGGTGATTCCACTGTTACTATGTTTGATCTTACAACGCTTGCTGCGATCAGGAAAATCAAAATTCCGGCCGGCGGACTGGATGGAATCATGTACGATGACTTCTCAGACCGTATTATCCTGACCAATCACAGCACTATCGGTACGGCTACAGCAATCGATCCAAATACTGGAATCATTACAGGAGAAGCCCGGCTTGAAGACAATGCACCTGAAGGCGCTGCAAGCGACGGGAAAGGAAAACTGTTCGTAAATAATGAAAGAAAGAACACGATACAGGTCATCGACTCAAAAACGATGAATGTTCTCGGTTCGTGGCAGTTAGATTCGTGCGAGGGACCGACAGGGATTGCATATGACCGGTCTGCAGACAGAATATTTTCCGGGTGCAGTAAAACCTCAGCAGTGGTGAATCCTGCGACCGGAAAGATTGTGGCAAGAATACTCAATGGCGAAGGTGTAGACGCACTTGGCTGGGATCCGTCAGAGAAGTTAATATATATTCCGGCCGGCCGGGACAGCAATGTAACAATAGTTCATGAAGATTCGCCTGACCGATACACGGTAGTTGCTACCGTTATGACGATGACAGGTGCAAAAACAATTTCCGTCGATACAATAAACCATGCGGCGTATCTGTTTCAGCCGCAATACGGACAACCTTCACCAGATGCACCGATGGAACGAAACGGTCGTCGTCCGCGCGGTCCGGTCATTGGCGCATATCTCTTCGTTATAAAACATTGATTCCTCATCCACGGAGAAGAGGGCAGAGCGGTCTCGCGCTGCTTCAATGAAGTAATATTGTGTTTTGCCGAGCAGAAATGGATTATTTCCGCAGCACCAAGCCTGCCCGCCGCACATATTATATGCTATGGCAGGCGGGTCTCATGCAATACAATATCATTTTTTAGAACCGGCACCGGTAATGCGGACAGGAACAGATCGATTTTGGCGAATAGATTCAGAAAAATTCATCGGACATCAGGTTCGATCCCCGCTGTACGTGCGGGATGATGCAATGAGACACCGCCAAAAGTGCTTTGTTGTTTTTGCTGAAGCCGGATAAATCGGATTTCAAGCCAAAGTGCAATTGAGCAGAGGTCAAAAAGCGCGCTGCCGCGGCAAAGTGCGGCAGCGCAGGATTCTTTCCTTATTTTAAAGCGCTTGAGCCGCACGGGGCGACGAAATCGCCAGTTTGAATCCGTCCGGGTCTTTCAACCGGAATAAGCGCACTCCCCATGGCATGTCTGCGGGCTCTGATTCGAGAGTGCCGCCAAGCTCTTTGATCCGGCTTGCAATCTTATCGATATTCTGATCTGTCGTTATGTTCAGCGAGAATCCCAATCCTTTGATCCGGTCCCATCCTTTGGCTCCGTCATCTTGATTGATTGAGATCCGAACGACGCCTGCTTTGAGAGCTACTGAACGCAATTTGCCTTCACGCTCAATCTTCCGATCGATCGCGAAACCCAGCATATCATGATACCACGCAAGGCTTTTGTTGAGATCCTTCACGGTCAATGAAACCGAGAGCATGCTTGCCTCGAAGGATTCAAATTCGGTGCGCTCGTCGGCGCCGTCTTGGCTTGATGAATTGGTGTTCATAGGTTATCCTTATGTTGTTAACTGATGCTCTGATTTATCAAGGGACGAATGGAAGATAATATCGTTTTTTAAGACTGGCATTAGGACTTTTTACCGATTATAAGATCTGTTCCGAATTGAGTTTTTTTCTTGTTCATCTTCTTGAACCCGGCATCTTTCATCCAGCTTCGGACTTCTGATTCCGTGTATGAATCTCCATCAGGTGTTCCAACCAGCATGTTAAGCGAGAAGTATGCGCCTGCCGCCGGCGAAATCCGGTCATTGCTCATGATGTAGTCAAGTACCACCAATCGTCCCCCCGGGTTCAACGCTTCAAATGCCTTCCTGAACAATTGTTTATTTATTTCTGCGGAATTACTATGGATAACAGCAGACATAAACACGAGATCAAAACCGCTTACCAGAGGATCATACGTGTAATCACCACCAATAACGCTTATCAGATCGCCGATGTTCTCTGCGTCGATATAGGTCTTTGTCAGACTTATAACATTCGCCAGATCAAATACTGCCGCTTTAATTCCTTTTCTTGCACGAACGAATGCCATAGAAAACACTCCCGATCCTCCACCGACATCGAGGACGCTTTTCACTCCTTTCAGGTTAATCAACTTGACGATAGCCGGAGCCTGATGAATTGCCCGCATGTGCATCGCCGCTATAAATGCTTTTAACCAATCCACTCCGTGTCCGCTCACAGGTTCACGCACGATGACCGATGATCCCTTGCGCACGGCATCTGTAAGAGTGCTCCAAGAATTCCACAAGCCGACCTGATGCATTAATCCTCCAAGATAATCAGGTTTTCCCTTGACAAGAAAGCGCGATGTAAGCGGAGTGTTTAGGAATTTCCCTTTTTTCTTAACGAGAAAGCCGGAGGCACAAAGGGCGTTCAGCAGTCTGTCGGTAGCCCGCGGGTTTGTTTGAGCCAGATGTGCGGCCTCTTCAGAAGACTTCCATCCGTTGCCGAGTTGCGAAAAAAGATCGAGCTCGAAAGCAGTCAGCAGAACCCGCGCCTCTCGGAAGGCATATACCGAATCCATAATTGCTGATGAAGAGAGTTTTGTTTTATCTCCGGGTATGCGTCGTGCCATGATTGCCTCATGCTATACAGGTTCATTTTGTCAATATTAACTCGCTTACATTCCAACTTACTAAATCAGAAAAGCAGAAGCAATGAAGACATTATTGGAATATGAATCGCGATTGATTCCCCGAGTTGGCGAACCGTTGAGAAATGGCTGCTCTACTATAATTGTTGAACCGCACATCAGGTGAAAAATATTTCTCAATACAGGAGCCAACGTCAAAACAGTACGCGGAAATTATTCTCCTGAATATTTTATATTTCTCTAAAGGAATTCGATTCCCGATCTCATCTCGTTTTTTGAGAGAAAACAGCCTCTTCTTTGAGGCTTTTATGCTTAGTGATTGCTTGCATCTCACTTTAGCAATATATAGATTCAGTCCATCAGAGAAGCACTAAAAGCGTCTCAGAGCAATAGCATAAAATAGAAAACAAACTTAATGCTAAGTCGATTCTTTGATGTGCGATTTATTCAGATTGCAGGATGTTCGGCTGCAATGGATCTCGCCTCAAATGTTTCAATGAGAGATAATAAAATTTGGAGAAGTTATGAAATCCGATTATACATTCTTAAGAGTCGTATACATCACATTCCTGCTTTTTGTTTTATCAGGCTGTGATAAGAATACTCAACCGACCGAATCTAATAACAATACGAACGCCAGTACCGATTAATGATGTCGTCACTATCGGCGGTCACGTAGACGATTGCAGCAATGTGAATACCCCGATTCAAGGGGCGGTCGTAGGAACATCTTTAGATTCGATGACAGCTATTACCGATGCAAATGGCAGCTTTCAGTTGAAAACGAATACGCCTGCTCATTACTCCAATACTGCATATACGATCAGCATCAATGCCTCAGGATATCAGACAGGCGGCGGAACCTGGATCTGGGGAGATCATCCTGCAAATCAGGTATTCTGCTGCACTAAAGACGCTGGAGCAAGCACTCCAAATGACGTCGTTACCATCGGCGGTCACGTAGACGATTGCAGCAATATGAATGCTCCGATTCAAGGTGCGGTCGTGGGAACATCATTAGATTCAATCACTGCGACTACCGATGTCAACGGCAGCTTTCAGCTTATAACGAATACACCTGCTCATTACTCGAGTACAGCTTATATGATTGTTATCCGTGCATCAGGATATCAGACGGGCGGCGGAACCTGGGTTTGGGGCGATCATCCAATAAATCAGGTCTTCTGCTGCAGCAAAGACACCGGAACAACCGTCAATAATGATGTTGTAACCATTAGCGGCCGTGTAGACGATTGCAGTAATGTGAATACTTCGATTCAAGGGGCGATCGTGGGAACATCTTTAGATACACTGACAGCAATTACCGATGCCGGCGGTAATTTTCAATTGAAAACGAATACACCTGCTCATTACTCTAATACACCATATACGATCATTATCAATGCATCAGGATACAAGACAGGCGGAGGAACCTGGACCTGGGGCGATCATCCTGCAAATCAGGTATTTTGTTTATCTCATTAAGTCCTGTGAGCCGGACATATTCTGATCCGCATCTCTTCATGACAGACTGAAAATGTCGGCGAATCTCTCTGAATAAATACGCCTGTTCCTACGCAGAGTGGATATTTTTTATTCGGAGGCGAAAATATTATTTGTAGTATCTTCCCAGATATTCTACAATAGCTTTTTTAAGTTCAAGCGGGTCAATCGCTCCAAGTTGTTTATAGATAATTTCGCCGCCCGGCTTTATCAGCAAAGTATAGGGAAGAGCGCCCGGCCAATCCTTGTCAATAGCTTCGATCATTTTGTATTTGTTATCCGAAGTATATAGATAATTTTTTGTTGAAGCGTAGTTCTGTGAGAGAAATTTAAGAACATGGTCTTTTTTTGATATATCATCGGTGCTTAATGTCACCATTTCGAATTCGCGGTTGCGGTACATCCTGTTAATCTCGATCAACTCAGGGAACTCGGAAGCGCAGGGGCCGCACCATGTCGCCCAGATGTTGATGAGTCGCAAATTGCCGGTTTTGTTCTTCAGCAAATCGCCGATTGCGTCCAAATCTATTTGCTGTAATTCAACTTTTTCCTGGTTCCATTTCGCAATAGCTTCTTCAGCAGAAGCTTTTTTATAAGCCCATTTGAGGGAGCATCCAAAAGTTTTTGTCTGCTCAACAACGACCTGTTTTCCTTCCAGAAGCGAATCGATCGCATTGCGCGTATCGCTTACGGTTACTTTCTGAAATTTTTCAGAATCGTCTATTCTTCCGTTGTAACGCAATTTTCTATCTCTATCGAAGATAAACACATGAGGAGTCGCCTGCGGGCCGTATTTTTCCGCAGTCGTTTGATCGCCGCCATCATAGAGGTAGGGGAAATTAAACACTTTATCCTTCGCGCGAATTCCCATATCTTCAATTTTATCGCCCACATCGGTGTAGCCCATTTCATCGAGACGCAATGCTTGCGGACTGTTTGAAGAGATACAAACCACCTGAACATTTTTGCCTTGATAGTCCTTTGCAAGTTTTATAATTCTGTCTTCATACGCCTGTGCAGTCGGACAATGGTTTGCGGTAAAAATTATTACGAGAATATTCGCTTTAGAAAAACTGCCTATGCTATAGGTGTTCCCGTCAATTCCTAATAAATTGAAATCCGGCGCAGCTGCGCCTATCGGAAGCACTTTGTGATTTTCTTGCGCATTGAGGAATGCCACGAATAATAACGCGGTGAAGAGGTGTTTTCCAATTTGTGTTCTCATCATATCAAGCCTCATATAAATAAAGTGAGAGCATGCTGTGGCTCAAAAAAATATTTTAACAGAAAACCGCTTAATTCCAGCGCCGAAGCGCAAGCTCAAAAATGTGAAAAAAAATCACATGAGCATCTGTTCATCGCACGATACGGGAATGAAATTAGATCCTTCTGGCCTTCGATGAAACTTTTTCCAACCTTTGTTTGTGCTACCTTTTCCGAATTTAATTGTCACTCTAATGCGCATCCATTCCAGCAGAGCAGGCAAATTCAATGAAGTTATAGCCCGGGTACTCATGCTGCTCAGGATTTTCAGTGATGTCTATAATAGTATCGACTGTTTTCATTTGAGATACCCATGAATGGCCCGTCCAATCTATGCTCGCTGCTGCTATCGCTCCTTTTACACCGAGAGTGCTTGCATGATTTTCCCAAATCTTATAAATCGGGTTCCACAACAGCTCGACTGCATTCACCTTACTCATGGATTGGAAACGTAATGCTGGCAACAGGAGGTCTTCGATGAGCAAAGATCTATGACCTGACGTAAATCACGCTGACGCGCAGAAAAAAAACATTAGGTTGATTTGCGAATCACAAGCTCAGGCTTAAACATAATCTTCTTGGGCCTTTGAAGGATTTCATCTCTCTGGGACATTACCATCTTAAATGCGGCTTCAGCCATTTCCTTCAAGGGCTGTCTGATCGTAGTGAGTGCAGGCGTTGAAAGCTGCGCAATAAGCAAGTCGTCGAATCCTATAATTGCAACATCTTCGGGTATCCGCACTTTACGTTCTCTAGCTACAGACAGCAATCCTTGTGCACAGTTATCACCCGCTGCGCAAAAAATTGCATCTACGCCTGCAGCCAGCAGCTTCGGCATGACCTCTGCACCTTCCTCACGGGAATATCGTGCTACTTCTATCATACATCCTTGCGGTATAAGGAGTTTAGCTGCGCTGAGTGCCTGTTGGAATCCCTTGAGTCTTTGTTCTGCGTTGAAACCGCCTTTCACTTTAGTCTTGCCGCTTACGATTGCGATCCTCTTCTTGCCTTTTTTTATGAAGTATTCTCCAGCTATGCGGCCGCCTGCGGAGTTATCTGTAGTAATCGTAGACACACCGGGGGCCTCTTCATTTGTGAGAATGATGGGAATATTCGCAGCCGTATATGCGGCAATTGTTTCGGCATCAGGCAGTATATCCATAGCAATCAGAGCACTGAATTTTGTTTGTTCGAGCGCTTGCATCAAACGCTCCTTCTGTACTTGAATGTCGCCTGTCAATGATCGAAGTGTCATTTCCTCCGGCTTGAACAACTTTTTGAGGTTATCGCACATCGCGATGTGAATTGAAGCATTGAATGCTGAAGCCGCAATTATAATCTTCTTCTCTTGGTCTGCCATATCGGTATTTCTTTCGCACCTATGAAACAAAATATATTTAACAGAATACTACACAAAAAGAGCCCTATATGCAAATTGTCATTTTCTGCAAAAATAGCCTCTTATTTTATGAATATCCCTGTTTAGCAATAAATACTTCCTTTAGTTTTATTCTGTATGAAAAACTTACATAGAAATATGGAAATGCTGTTCTTCAAGGAGTGGACAGGAACACGAAAAGCTAAAGTATTATTCGGAATAGACAGCAATCAGTCGTAACGAAAAAAGATCACTGCCTGAAACTCGACTCTATTTCTTTTTTCCAATCTACCATGTCCATAACTAAATCTGCGGAAGTCTTTGTAAATGCGCCTCTGAGAAAAGTCATGTTTTCCTGAGCTTCCGTTTTCTTGCCGTTGAGGGCAAGGCGTAAGATCTCTGCAGCTTCCTTGTGGAAAGCGGCATGCAGCATTCGGACTGTTTTATAGTGCGATGACACGCGATCACTCGCGCCGAGACTATCGAGCCATTTTCCCAAATCGCACAGATTATCAATATCGATTTTCTCTGATGTGAAATCAGGATTATTTGTTTCTATGGCTCTGGCGAACCGGATTTTCCATGCAGTATGAGATACGATGGCTTTGTTTATCGCGGAAGATTCCATATGAATACTACTTAAGATAAACGAATGTTAAGATAACTTCACATCTCTTGATTCAGTTACTCTGCTTATTGCCCTGTTAATGTAAGTATTTATGGGCTGCATTGTCAAGAAGACTCATATCAATGCCTCCGGATGGGAATGACAGCCTTTTCCATTTTTGCGCAACATCAGTTAGTAAAATTTGGTTTGTAAAAATGTATATTTTTGTATTTTTATTTAAGACATTCCATATTGTGAATTATTAGAAATTGGTCAAATCCTAAAGAATTCTATAATTTTCTGAGCAGTGAATATACATTGATTGTCCTCGGGGTTTGATTAGGTCAGGAATTTTTGTTATAGCAAAGTAAAATAAACCCCTTGCATTTCGCTTGAGCATCATATAAATTTCAACCAGCGTATCAGGGGCAAGGCCTATTTAAAGCGATATCTTTGAATAAGGAGCTTCACATCATATATTTCGAATTCAGGCACGATCGTATTTAAAGTAGTCATTCAATAAAGGAGAATTTATATGACATCATGTATAAAACTCACAGCGCTCTTGCTTATGGCCGCATCAATTGCAAGCGCTCAAGTGAGCATCCATTATGCGGGATATACGCTCTCGGGCGCAGGGGGTTTGAGCGGCAACCCGGATGCGGGCATCATACCGTTTGCAGCCGGGAAATTGGATAAGCTTCCGGCAAAGGATCAGGACAGCAGGTTCGGGATACTCTATCGGGACAACGCACAATCGCTTTCAACGACGACGTTGATGGAAATCGTCGATGCAGCGACAAATGCAGTGGTCAAGAAAGTGACACTGGAAGAATATTACGGCAATGAGACGCTGACGTGGAACAACGGTGATATGAAATTAACGAGGCAAGTGAAGCTTGTCGAGAGCGTCAATCTACCTGAGGGAAAACAGTTGAGGATCGATTTCAAATTGGAATCGGCAAAAGCGGTCAACGTGTATGTAAAGTTCTACGGTAAAGCGGAAGGATTGTTTAAATCTTCGGGACGGACGTTTTCGATATCCAATATAGACCCTCAGACAACGGAACGCCCTGCGATGGTCGGCTTTGTGGAGCAGGCCAGGCAGATTACTGCCGAGCCGTTGAAGAAGGGGAAACCGCAAAGCTTTACGATTACAACAACGGCTCATAAGGCCGGATCGGGTCAGGAAGCATCGCTCTTGACGCTGGAGATAGCTGGAACATCGGTTCCGTTCCAGGGCTCCGCAGCCCAGCAGACTGCGAACCTGCGGTCATATTTCACATCGCATAAGGCGGCGGCAAAGATAGCCGTAGAGACGGTTCCGGATAAGCAAAAGACATCGCCGGGCGATACGCTGACATATAAAATTTATTATCACAATATCGGAACCGATAATGCAGCCAATATGAGCGTCAGCGGGCCGATTCCGGAAGGAACGGCGTACATCGAAGGAAGCGCCTCAGGAGAAGGGACAAAGATAACATTTGAACGAAAAAAAGCGGCTGTGCCTCAAACGGGCGCGGTGATCAATATTACATGGAACGACCAACGAATTTTAAGACCAGGAGAAGAGAGATGGGTGGAATACAAAGTTGTAACTCGCTGATGATTCCCCTAACTTTATTCTGGTGCAGTTAAACATTGAAAGAAATGAATGAATTGGTTTTGATCATTGAATTTGCTTCCACGGCAGAGGTTGATTATATTATCTCTAGATATTGTTGCCGGCAAAATGAATAGATAGCTCGTTCTTTGCCTTCAATTATCGGCATTTCGAGCATGCATGAGCGAATAAACCGACGGTGATAAGATAGAAGCAGTTTTTCAATACATATGGCAGCAGGTTCGATCTAAGGATCGAACGCGGTAAATGATGTTCTTCTATCCTTTAATACCTATCCGGAGAGATAGGAAAGGAGTCGATCAAAATGTTAGGCAGAGACTTTTTAGCCCCTTTTTTCTCGTTGTGGAAAAGGGGCTTTTTTTATATCTGGAGGAAACATGAAAACACAAATTCTTGATGCCAGCGCACTGCGCCGTACTCTTCAACAGGCTGGCGCACGAGCTGGTCGAAAGAAATCGGGATCTCGACTCGCTCGTGCTTGTCGGTATTCGCACACGAGGCGAATTTCTCGCACATCGAATAGCTAAGCTTATACATTCTATCGAAGGCAAAGAGATACCAGTCGGAGTGCTCGATATTACGCTCTACAGGGATGACCTCCACGGACGCCTCGATCAGCCGCTCCTGAAAAGTACCGAAATTCTTTTCAACATCACCGGCAAGACGGTAGTGCTGGTCGATGATGTGCTTTATACGGGTCGAACAATACGCTCCGCATTGAATGCATTGATGGATATCGGACGCCCGGCAATGATTGAGCTGATGGTGCTGGCGGACCGCGGTCATCGTGAACTTCCCATCAAAGCCGATTTTGTCGGAAAAAATATCCCTACATCGAAAGCGCAAGAAGTAATGGTCATGCTGTCTGAAAAAGACAAAGACGATGCAATTTACATTATCCATGAAAATGGCGATGAAAAGGAGGAACTTCAATGAAACTGCAAAGCCGGCATCTCCTTGGATTGGAAGGAGTAAGCAAGGAGGATATTAACCTGATCCTTGATACCGCGGAATCATTTAAAGAAGTTCTAGGACGTCCAATCAAGAAAGTTCCGCCGCTTCAGGGAAAAACAATTGTGAATTTATTTTTTGAAAATTCAACGCGTACCCGGATTTCGTTCGAGCTGGCAGAACGCCGGCTTTCGGCTGATGTCGTTAATTTTGCTGCCGGCGGAAGCAGCGTATCGAAGGGAGAAACCTTAAAAGATACAGCTCGCAATATCGAGGCGATGAAAATTGATATGGTCGTCATCAGGCATTCTTCAACAGGCGCGCCTCATTTTTTAAGCCGGGTTGTAAAGGCAAATGTCGTGAACGCAGGAGACGGTCAGCATGAACATCCGACCCAGGCCCTTCTGGATATGATGACGCTGCGGGAAAAATACGGCACGCTTGAGGGATTGCGCGTTTGCATTGTTGGTGATATCCTGCACAGCCGTGTAGCCCGGTCGAATATTTTCGGACTGAAAACGATGGGCGCTGAAGTTTCTGTGTGCGGGCCCGAAACACTCATGCCGCGATCAATCGAAAAAATGGGGGTCAAAGTATACCATAAGCTGGAAGAGATTATCCCGCATGTCGACGCTCTGAATGTCCTCCGGATTCAACTGGAACGTCAAAAGAACGGACTCTTCCCTTCACTCCGCGAGTACCACAGGTACTTCGGCGTGACAAAAGAGAAAGTCGATAAGGCGCCCAAGCCGATTACCATCATGCATCCGGGGCCGATCAACCGAGATGTAGAGCTTTCAGCGGATCTTGCGGACGGCGAGCATTCGGTCATCCTTGAACAGGTGACGAACGGTGAAGCTGTCCGTATGTCTGTCCTCTTTTTACTCGGAACTTCGAATTAAGGAGATACCTATGAAATTACATTTAAAATCAGGCCGGCTGATCGATCCGAACACCGGTAAAGATGAGGTTGTGGATCTGCTGATCGGCGACGGGATAATCGAACGCATCGGAAAAAATTTATCGTCGCCGAAAAATTACGATATCATAGATTTAAAAAATAAAGTTGTTACACCCGGGTTTATCGATATCCATGTCCATTTGCGTGAACCGGGATTCGAGCACAAGGAAACCATTGCGACCGGCTGTGCATCTGCTGCGGCCGGCGGATTTACGTCGGTGTGCTGTATGCCGAACACAAATCCGGCTATCGATGACGAGTCCGTCGCACGTTATGTGCGGGAAAGCGGTAAAAGAGTGACCGGCGGCCTGGTCGATGTTTTTCCAATTGCAGCTGCAACAAAAGGACGGAAAGGGGAGGAACTTGCACCTCTCGCTGAGCTGGCCCAGGCAGGGGCAGTGGCATTCTCAGATGACGGCGCTCCGATAGCGAGTGCGGAAATGATGCGCCGTATTCTCGAATATTCTTCAATGTTCGGACTTGCCGTTATTCAGCATGCAGAAGAACCGGCGCTGACAAAGGGCGGGGCGATGAACGAAGGTTTTCAGTCGACCCGGCTCGGGATGCCCGCAATGCCGCCGATCGCGGAAGAACTAATGGTAGCACGGGATATCATTCTTCTCCGGTATATTCCAAAGGCAAAGTACCATATCGCACATATCAGCACAGCTCAAACGATTGAACTTGTGCGAAAAGCAAAAAATGAAAAGTTGAATATCACTTCGGAAGCGGCACCGCATCACTTCACATTGACTGATGAAGCAGTAGAGGGTTTCGATACGAATACAAAAATGAATCCGCCATTACGAACCCGGGACGATGTAGAAGCCGTCAAGCAGGGATTGAAAGACGGGACAATCGACGCCATTGCAACTGATCACGCGCCTCATACGATCGATGAAAAAGAAGTCGAATATACGTCGGCCCCATTCGGGATAGTCGGTTTGGAAACGGCATTCGGTTTGTCTTTGACGGAACTTGTAGAAAAAAAATATATCGCTCTCTATCAACTCATCGAAAAATTTACGTCCAACCCGCGGCGTATTGTCGGACTTCCGCAGATTATTATTGAAGAAGGAGCAGGAGCGAACCTGACGCTTCTTGATCCTGGAAAGGAATGGATTGTCGATGTTCAGGCATTTCGGTCAAAATCGAAGAATTCTCCATTTCACGGCCGGCATCTGAAAGGAAAAGCTCTGGGGATTATTAACGGCGCTCAAACTTTTTTCTGCGAATAGGCCAAGTGATGCGTCAAAAGAAGTGTTCTTTGCGTTGTGTATTGGAATGCGAAGAGTGATTACAGGGCATCATTGATTCTTTCAATGATTAGAGATACTATTTAACATACTATGCGATGGATTTTTTTTATATTGATCGTCGGAATATTTGCTGAAATATTTGCACAGACGAAGAGCGATTCCGCCCAAAAACCACAGGTGCCGGAACGATTACAGAAACAAGCCGAGTCCCTTCCATACCATGAAGCCGAGGCTTTGTTCCAAAAAATAGAAGACGGAATTCAGCACGGGTCAGTGACCGAGTTCTCAAGATTTTATGGAAGCATAGTCTATGTGACCCTCTTGTCTCATGAAAGCGATTATTTCTCGCCAAACCAAACTGAAGGAATTTTATCAAATTTTTTTTCCACCCATAAATGCACATCCTTTTCTTTCTCACGTATAAAAAGCCATTCTCGTTCTCCTTATGCCACCGGGCGTTATGTGTATATCGAAAAAGGAAGACAGGAATCCGTTCAGGTCTATGTTTTATTAGGACTGCACGGCAACAAGTGGATGATCACGCAGTTCAATATTTATTGATCGTTTTTTAAATGCAATCGAAATACCCGAAATTGCTTCGTTTCACTTTCTTCGGATTGAGCCTCTGTGTTATCCTCTTTTTCTTGCTTCAGGTTTTTAAATGGAGACAGGTGAAGGAAACCGAGAATCGGTGGTACCAGATACAGGTGGAATGGAGACAAAATGTACATGCTGTGACCGGATATGAATTCGGAAAAATTGTACAGGAATTGATGATCTGCGCCTCTCAAGCCGTCAAAGAATTAAAATATTCACAGCAAAATGATACGATGGCGCCGGCTTTATCGACTTTTTCCAGTGTGCTGCAGAGCGATGATGCGCGGGATTACACTTTTGAGCTGGTTGATTCAACGGGTCATATTCAGGCATGGACAGGCAGCAGTGTTCGAATGCAATATCCTGTCTTCAGAAGTACAGGCGCTTCCGACTCCATTTTGCTGCTGACAGAATCAAGACACCGCTGCTATCTCACAGCGGGCATACCGTTCTCCCGTCGATCACTTTTTCTGTTTGTCAGCAAACCGATTGAGTCGCATGACCCTCTGAAACCGGAGGATGTTCAGGCCGGATTCAGCCGGCTCTGTTCACAAAAGCTCAACAGCCGGGTCGAATTGATCATACCCGATTCATCCGTGCAAAAAATTCAAGCCGGAGACTCTTCTTTTGCTTTGAGAGATTTTAATCATCGCGAAATCGGCTATCTCAACATTCAACCGCAGTCAAAAGATGCAACAGTTGCCGCGCTGAGACTGATCTTTGATCAATGGAGCACCGTGCTCCTTGCGCTGATGATTCTGATATCAGGAATTATTTTTCTCATGATATGCCGCCGCATGAGCCTGCATTGGATATCGCTGTCTTGCAGCATCGTGGTACTATGGGGAATACGTTTCGGATGGCTTGCCATTGATTTTCCCCGCTCAATTTTTAGCGGAATGTTCTTTGATCCTTCCCTCTATGCCTCCTCATTCGGCTTCGGCTTGACGGCAACTCCCGGAGATTTGGCTCTCAGTGCCTTAACTCTTCTGTGTTCTGCGCTATGGGTTTTCAGCGTATACATTAGACAGGAACGGAGTAAAATATCAAAGCATGCCCCGGAACCGATCTGGAACATGCTCTGGACGGCTGCAGTGATTTTTTTGCCGTTTCTTCTTCTTGGCATACTGAGGGCTTATGGCGCTTCTCTGCACAGTTTTTTCTTCGATTCAACAATTCGATTTTATGAACCGGCAGATATTATTCCTGATGGTCCCGCAGCTTTGCTGCAATTTGCTATTCTTTGCCTGTCTGCAGCGGTCATTACGGCTGCTTGCCTCTGTACGGATATTGTCCTGCGATTCTGGAAATCAAAAAAGGCATTTCATTTTTCGAATCCATGGATCATCATCGTCTCCCATTATGTGTTATGTGCTGCAATTTTTTATAGTCTCGATGAAAATCCGCAGGTTCCCTTCTATTCTCTCGGCATACTGCTTTTCGCAGCTTTTGTCATGCAAGTCTGGGTCATCGAACGGGCTGGTTTTCAAGTAATATCGTCGTTTACTTTCGGAGCCATCTTGCTTATGATTTGTTCGTATGTGCTGGCGCTGCCTGTTATTCGTATGCAGAGCATTGAGAAAGCAAAAAAAAATGTCGAATTAATTGCTTCGGAAGTTGCCCGCCCCTCCGATGAGTGGGTCTCGTATATGATTCAGGAGGGACTGCATAGTGCTAGTCAGGGACTTCAAGAAAAAGGAATGGATGCGGGTATCCATAGGGCAAAAGAGAATAATCTTGCGTTTCGGTTTTGGATGCAAATGCCGCTGGGTAAGCGCGGTTATAATTCTGCAGTCGTACTCTATGACCCGGCGGGAAATGAAACGGACCGGTTCGTCGTTGGATTGAACAGCTATGAGCAGCGCGAAATATTGACGAAAGTTTTTCAAGGGGAGGAAGAGACAGTCAGCAGCGTGCAGCCTTCGCTGTCGTTGAATGTGCCGAAACTCTACGGCGCATGGACGGTGCTCCGCAATAATAAAGATTCCGTGGCAGGTAGTTTGGCGGTCGTTATGTCCGCCAGCCGGGAAGTCCAATTGGGATATGAGGAAACAGGTATTTTGACTGTGCCTTCTTCGACGTACGGAGAATTGAGCTATAGGAACTATGCCGTATCGGAATATAGAAATGGAGCGCTTTCTTCAACAACAGCACGAGAATTTTCCGTGCCTGACTTTTTAGCGCCGGATGTTTCGGCCAATCTCGATTCGGCGGTGCAATATTATTGGCAGAGACAGGAACTCGAGGGTACGGTCTTTCACACGGTCTATACGAGAGATCTGCGCGAACCGGAGCGAATTGTTGCAATACATCTTGCGCCGCTCGATATCCGATTGTCTATTTTTAATTATCTTAAGACAGGATTCATTTTTTACGTATTTATCCTCTGTACCTTTGCAGCAGGTGTTTTGAAGCGCCGTCAATGGAAAAAATTAATTTTTAGCTTCCGATTTCGGCTCTTTGTCGGGTTTACAGCAATTTCTCTGCTTCCGCTTATTTTTCTTGGATATTATAATCGAAAATTTGCATCGGAAATTTCCGACCAAGGAACTTCTGAGCTTTTACGGCGTGAAATTTCAACACTGGAGCAGCGGTTTTCCTCCTATGTCGAGAATGAAACCGATTTCGTAAATGGTGTGAACGATGATTTTTGCGACGCTTTATCTTCCGAATACGGGATCGACCTTTCGGTTTATTACGGATCCGCTCTTCATGCAAGCAGCCGCTCTGAATTGTATCGTGCCGGACTGCTCGATCGGCGGCTGGATGGTAATGTTTTCGCAGAAACAACCGGCAAACCGAATACGACGGTTTTTGGAACGGAGCGGATAGGCCTGATGACGTATACGGTTGCTTCCAAAGCGTTGAAAATAAGAGGCAAGGTTGTAGGCGTACTGTCTGTGCCTGCGCTGAGCCGCCGGCATATCCTCGATATGGAAATCGCACAGCGAAACGCGTTTATATTTGGCACCTATCTTCTGGCGTTCGGTATGATGATTGCGGCAACAGGTTTTCTAGCCCATCGAATGACGCGGCCGCTGCTGGAATTGGACCATGCCGCTCGGCAGGTCGGTAAGGGAGATTTAAACATTACTATCGCTTCCAACTCGCATGATGAATTAGGAAATCTGATTCGTTCGTTTAACGAGATGGCGCAGGAACTCCAGGAAAATCGAAAAAATTTAAGCAAGGCCGAGCGTGAGCGGGCATGGCGGGAAATGGCCAAGCAAGTGGCTCATGAAATCCGCAATCCAATTACACCGATGAAACTGTCGATTCAGCATTTGCAGCAGCTATTCAAAGACAAAGCGCTTTTGCGGGAAGATATTCTGCAGAGTGTGATGAAATCAATGATGGATCAAATCGATGCGCTTTCCCGTATTGCGACGGAATTTTCCAACTTTGCCAAAATGCCGGAAGCTCGGTATGAACGGTTCGATTTAAAAAATGTCGTCTCTGCTGCGGTGGTTCTCTTCTCGCAGCTCGAAGATATTAGGTTTTATGTGGAGATGCCCGATAATCCGATGTTTTTAGTCGCCGATAGGGATCAGATGCAGCGAGTCTTTGTCAATATCTTTCGAAATGCAGTACAAGCGATGGCTTCAGGAGGAGCGATCGATATTGTTTTGACTGAACTTTCGAAGAGTTACGCCGTCAGAATACATGATACCGGACCAGGTATTGCACCGGAGCTCATTCAAAAAATTTTTGAACCCAATTTCTCGACGAAGACAGAAGGAATGGGCATTGGACTGGCTATCGTACGGAAAATTATTGAGGATTATGGCGGTGCAATCAGTTGTATAAGCGTTCTTGGAGAGGGAACAACATTTGAAATCAATTTGCCGCTGTAGTATGAAAATCTATTTATGATACTCAAGCCAAAAATATTTTCCACCTTGTCCGAAGTCATTGCTGGAATGAGTACGCGCATGGGAGGAGTGAGCCGGGAACCGTATAATATGAATTGTAGTTATCGGGTTGGAGACGCAGAAAAGGATGTCTCTCAAAATCGGAAAACTTTTTTTACGAATCTCGATATTCCACCCGGCCGTATTGCCATTCCCGAGCAGGAGCATACGGATATCGTCAAAATTGTCGATACACCCGGAGAGTATGCACATTGCGATGCGTTAATAACCGCTGTGCCTAACCTTTTTCTCTCCGTCATGGTTGCAGACTGCCTACCGGTGCTTCTCTATGATCCGCAAAAAAAAATTACCGCGGCGGTTCATGCAGGATGGAGAGGCATTGCTTCCGGGATCGTGCAGAAGACAATGAGGCGTATGAATGGAGAATGGCATTCTCTGCCTTCAGCTGTTCATGCCTTCATCGGTCCGGCAGCAGGAGAGTGTTGTTACGAAATTGGTTCAGAAACAGCGAATCGCTTTAAAAAAAGTATTTTGATGGAAAGGAATAGAAGGTTATATTTAAATCTTAAAGAAGGAGTTCGGCTCCAGCTGCTTGATGAAGGTGTTCAGCCAATGAACATCGAAATGCGGCTGGAATGCACTATTTGCAATACAATGTTCCATTCATACCGGCGCGATGGAAAAAGATCCGGACGGATGATGGCTGTTATTGGAAGGACAAATTGATTATGTGCGGAATCGTTGGATATGTAGGAAAACAGTCAGCATTGCCTATTCTTATTGAAGGTTTGAAGAGGCTGGAATACCGTGGATATGATTCCGCCGGCATTGCTGTCCTCGATCACGGTAATCTTCTCATAAAAAAGAATGTCGGAAAAGTTGCCGAACTCGAAGCATCGCTGAAAGATGCAAATATATGTGCAACTATCGGTATAGGGCACACGCGCTGGGCCACGCATGGCGTGCCGAATGAAGTTAACGCACACCCTCATTTCGACTGCAATTCCAAAATAGCTCTTATTCATAATGGTGTTATAGAGAATTTCTCAGCTCTGCGTACAATGCTCGAATCTCAAGGGCATAAGTTTCGTTCAGAAACAGATACGGAAGTGCTGGTTCATTTAATCGAAGAGTTCTATAAAACATCTTTCAATATGGAGCTTGCTCTCAAGAGGGCGCTGCGCAAAGTTACCGGTACATACGGCATTATCGTCATCAGCGAATACGACCCTGAAAAACTTTTTGTCGCCAGAAAAGGAAGTCCGTTGGTCATAGGATACGGCGAGAACGAAATGCTGATCGCTTCAGATGCTTCTGCTCTGGTTCAGCATACACGGAAGGTCAATTACCTGGAAGACGGGGAAATAGCCATTTTGACTTCCTCTTCCGCGGTCATTAAAACGCTTGATGATGTCGAAGTCGAACGTGACGCAGAAGAACTTACATTCGATCTGGAGGAAATTGAAAAAGGCGGATTTGCTCATTTCATGCTTAAAGAAATTCATGAACAGCCGGCGACGATAGAAGATTCCATGCGCGGCAGGCTGTTGGAAGATCAAGGCACAGCTGTACTTGGCGGCCTGAGTCATGTCATTGACAAGCTTGTGCATGCACCGCGGATTGTTCTTGCGGCATGCGGCACATCCTGGCATGCGGCTCTTGTCGGTGAATATATGTTCGAACAATATGCCCATATTCCGGTCGAAGTTGAATATGCATCCGAATTTCGTTACCGCAACCCCATCTTGAACAAAGACGATGTGGTGATTGTTATCAGTCAAAGCGGTGAAACCGCCGATACTCTGGCTGCGCTTCGCGAAGCAAAATCTCGCGGTACTACGGTTATCGGTATTTGCAACGTTGTCGGTAGTTCGATTGCCCGCGAAAGTGATGCAGGCGTTTATATCCACGCCGGTCCTGAAATCGGTGTTGCCTCGACGAAAGCATTTACGTCGCAGTTGACCGTGCTTGCATTGGTGACGCTTCTTCTGGCGCGGAAAAAAGGAATGTCGGAAGAAGCGGGAAGAGAAATTGCGCATGAATTGAAACTGCTGCCGGGGAAAGTCAGATCGATCTTCAACGATACGAAACAAATCGATCTCATCGCAAACGAATTTAAGGAAATGCGCAACTTTTTGTATCTCGGACGCGGATATAATTTTCCGGTTGCATTAGAAGGGGCGCTTAAGCTAAAAGAAATATCGTATATTCATGCGGAAGGTTACCCTGCAGCAGAAATGAAGCATGGTCCCATAGCGCTGATCGATAAAAATATGCCCGTTGTGTTTATTGCACCGCGGGATGGTTCCTATGAAAAAGTCATGAGCAACATACAGGAAGTAAAGGCGAGAAGAGGGCGTGTCATTGCCATTGTCAATGAAGACGAATCGGAAATGAACCAGCTTGCCGATTACCGCATTCTCGTACCTAAAACATTGGACATGCTGGCGCCGATTCTTACGGTTATCCCGCTTCAGCTTCTGGCGTATCGTATCGCGGTATTTCGAGGCTGCAATGTCGACCAGCCGCGCAATCTTGCAAAGAGCGTGACGGTAGAGTAGAAAGACGGGATAATGATATTCATCTGCAAGGAGCTGTTAGCGAATGAAAACAGACACTAAAGCACGGCATAACGAATGGGCTTTGATTCTCGGCGCATCGAGCGGTTTTGGCGGAGCTGCGGCAATCGAATTAGCTCGGACAGGATATAGTATTTTCGGCATCCATCTGGACCGGCAGGCAACGATGCCTCTGGTTCAAGACATTATAAAAGAAATCAAACATACCGGTGCTAAGTCGGTTTTTTATAATATCAATGCGGCCGATTCCATTAAGCAGTCCGAAACGCTTGATGATATTCAAGAACAATTTGCACAGGAACCCGGCTCGACGATTAAAGTTCTCCTTCATTCGCTGGCTTTCGGCTCCCTCAAGCCGTTCATTGCGAAAAAACCGGAAGATGCTCTTACGCAGGCACAAATGCAAATGACAGTTGATGTTATGGCTCACAGTATTGTTTACTGGACGCAAGGTTTGGTGGCGAGGGGTCTTATGAAACGGGGAGGAAGAATTTTCGGAATGACAAGCTCCGGCGGACACAGCGCGATACCTAGTTACGGAGCCGTATCAGCTGCGAAAGCAAGTCTTGAATCGCATATCCGGCAGCTTGCTATGGAACTGGGGCCGTATGGAATAACTGCTAACGCAATTATGGCCGGGGTTACCGATACGCCTGCGCTTCGCAAAATTCCCGGGCATGCCGGAATGATTGAAATAGCACGCCATAAGAATCCAAGCGGACGTCTAACAACGCCGGAAGATATTGCAAAGGTCATCGGGCTTCTGTCCCAAGACGGCGCACAATGGGTCTCCGGAAACGTCATCGGTGTAGACGGCGCGGAGGATATCGTCGGCTATATCGGTCAAAAGAAATCTTAATACACATCGTTGAAACCCTTTATTCAAGAGTAGGAATGATTTATGGATAACTTTGTCCTTACGGAAGAACAAAAAATGCTGCGTGAGATGGTTCGTGATTTTACAAACGCGGAAATCAAACCCATCGCAAGGAAAATCGATGAAGAAGAAAAAATCCCGCGCGAACTTATTCAAAAACTCGGCGAACTTGGGTTGATGGGAGCTTCGTTTCCGACGGAATACGGAGGCGGCGGATTTGGAGAGGCCGGGTATTGCATCATGCAGGAAGAAATAGGGCGCGGATGTCTTGCAACGGCTACATTTATCGGCGCGCATCAATCCATCGGTGCAAATGCAATTTATGTCGGCGGGTCGGAAGAATTGAAGAAAAAATACCTGGTTCCATTGGCTGAAGGGAAAATGATCGGCGGTTTTGCATTGACTGAAGCATCCGCAGGATCAGATTCGTTCAATCTCCGAACAAAGGCGCATCGCGATGGAGATGATTGGATTATAAACGGCGAAAAAATGTGGATAACAAACGGCGGTTTAGCAGACGTTCTCTCTGTTTTTGCGCGAACCGATCGCGGTATCACGGGTTTTGTCGTGGAGACAAAATCAAAAGGGTTTCATGCAGGTCCTCCCGAACATAAAATGGGAATTCGCGGAAGCATGACCAATGCAATATCGTTCGACAACGTCCGGGTTCCGAAGGAAAATATTATCGGTGAAGACGGCCGCGGGTTTCTTGTCGCAATGAAAACACTCGACACCGGCCGGCTTGGTCTTGGTGCAGCTTGTCTTGGTGCATCGAAAGAATTATTGGAGCTTTCCGTCAAGTATGCAAAGGAACGCAAACAATTTGACGAACCTATATCGCATTTTGAAGCCGTTCAATTTATGATTGCCAATATAGCGACAACGATCTATGCTATGGAGTCTATCATCTACCGGACAGCAGTCGATTACGACGCTAAAAAATCAATTTCTCGTCAATCGGCACACGTAAAATTGTTTTGCTCCGAGGGATTGTGCAAAGTCGCCGACCTTGCGGTACAAATTCATGGAGGCATGGGCTATTCCCGCGAACTTCCTGTGGAACGGTTTTATCGCGATGCACGCATCAATCCAATCTTCGAGGGCACAAATGAAATCCAGCGCCTTGTGATTGCGCGCGATGTCTTGAAAAAAAATGGAATCCTTTAATTCCGGGAATACATGCATTGAAGGGTGGACGAAAAGCAATATTCGCTGGAATGCGTTTCTTAACCGGAGACAGATTCGCCGCTTCTGCATCCAGCTCATGAGTCAATGCGCAATCGTCCATATCTCTTGACTTTGTAGTAAAAGTCTCATAGTTTTTAAAGGTAGCGGATACAATCCCGTTTAGACTTTGTTTAAGCGGGATTCGTTTTTACTATATTTTCCTTGTATGGACAGGTAGCTCAGTTGGTAGAGCAATGGACTGAAAATCCATGTGTCGGCGGTTCAATCCCGTCCCTGTCCACTAAAAACGCCGTTTTTTCCTCGAAGTGTTAGTAGCTGCTCATAGTCTGCTAACACTTTTTGCGTACTGGAGGCAGATCATGAATGATATAACTATTCAAATTCGCACAGTAACCGAAAATGCCTTAGTCGAATTGAGAAAGAAATTTCCTGATAAAGAATTCGATCTTATTGTCAGGGATTTTGCCCCCTCCATTCATATACGAATACGAAAGACCGAACTTTCGGAAATGCTAAAAAACACTTCGGAAGGTTTTGTCTTTGAGGAATTCGGTCTGGATACACCGAGCGCGCAGGGAACCATGCATTACCTCAATGGGAGAAGAATGAATTATGAAAAAACTATCTCATTTCTCAAAGACCTTAAAAAAGTCCCTGTCCTTGAAGAACTGAAGCAGACAGTCGGCTATGATTCTTTGATTCCGTGGATCAGAAAAAGTGAAGGCCATGATATTTTTTTTAAAATGATTCAGAACAAATATCCGCAGTTGTTTTCACACTTGGATTATGATATCACAGTTAAAGAATTGACAAATGTGCTGATGGCCGCAATTGAGAGAAAATACAGGTCGGACGCGATCAATTATCATATTCGCGAAAAAACCACTATTGAAAGCAAACTTGAAGGAATTATCGACTGGCACATGAACGAAAATCGTGCATGGTTCGCAAAGATAAAAGAATATATGCCGGAATTATCCACACAGGGTTTTCAATGTGTCACGGTGACTGAAATTGTGCCCAAAGGCCTTGATAGTTATCTGGGTGAAATCGGCGGCAAAACCATCAAAATAGGCACTTTTAAAGAATTGAATACCGAGTTCATTCTTTCCCAGCGCGATGCATTGGGAGAAGAAGTTCTGGACGCAGATACCAATCATCTTATCGAAATTCGTGATCTCTTTCTTCATATGCTCATTGCCCGTCGATATGTTTTTCCGGAGGCCATCGACCAGATACTTGATTTTCAAACGCGAACAACAAAACAAAATCTTGACAGCCTCCGGGATAATGAAGAGTTCAGGACGTATGTCTACCGCGCTTTTTTTATTCATAGTCGGCTCTTTCTTGAGAAACTTTTCCGAACTTACAACCTTCTTTAGGGATAAGCAGCGGAATCGAGACGAAAATAGAATTGTTCAAAGCAGGCATAAAAGATATGCCGGATAGTGCGGCAAAAAAGCTGTTCTCCTGTGTCGATCGGAAACTTTCGCATCTTGATTTAATGGCGGGCATCATGAAATACAATATCATTTTTTAGAACTGGCACTCGTAAAAAGTAAAGTATGGAACAATGGAACACACTCTAACGAATATGAAAATACTTTTGCACGGTATTCCAGTACACAGCCGATATCTGCGGCCAAATTTGCACTGCTGCGATTGAGAATACGCGTTGCTGAGTACATTGTAAAGCTTATTCATAGAACAGCTGAAAAGAAACAAAAAAGCTCTGTGTTATCAGCACAGAGCTTTAGGGATCTTTCGGGCCGGAAACGAGTAAATCATTATCCCTCTCTCAAATCCTCATCAGAAGTTGCAGGCTCCATGATGATTTGAAGAGCCGTCTTCCTGCATTGTGTGGCGAGGAGTGCTTCCAAGGCATATCTTTGCTGCGATCTTTATCCTTTGAGATCGTTCGCAGAAGCAATTGGCTCGATGGCCTCTATGTTTTATCCGTTTTTTTCCAATTTCTTTTCTAGAATCTCGACCTTTTCTGCAATCTTTTTTACATGCTGATACATGCCGCCAAAAAGATAAAGGACATAAAGAAATAAAGCAAAAGAGACAACTTCACCGATTACTAATAAAATAATATGAGTGTGAGTCATTGCTTTCTCCTCAATAGGATGTGAATGAATGAAAACGTTAATTGACCTGCTGCGCACTTTTCATTTGTTTTCCGAGAAATGCGTTCACGTTTTGCATTCTCGATTGAGAAGAATATGGGGTTTCTTCAAATTAAAATCAAGTGTATTACTCAATGGAATAAAGAAAATTTTAAACCCCTGCGATATAAATTTTATTCTTCAAAAGCGCACCAAATGCATGGTTTTACTTGAAAAAATCGGTCTAATTTCCCGATATTTTCGTTTAAAAAACCTGCTTGATCATTTTTTAATATCCGATCCGTTAAGGCATCTGGTGCAGGAGATATTTTAACTCATTCAAAGGGAGCCGCTGCTGTCGGCCGATGATTCCGCATCATTATCTTTTTTCCAATTCTTTAAAGGAAGCATTCGGCCAGTCTCCTGTTTCGGTGATTCGAACCTTTACAACCGGTCTGTTTTTTAAAAAATAAAATTATTAAAGAGTATAGCAAAATTGTTCATTAAGAAAACATATAAGTAATTGCGTGTAGAGCAGACTATGAAACATATCAAAGCTATTATTGGCGTGGTAAATATATGTATAACATTTATATTTCTCGGCTCTTTGGTATATTTTGATCTTGACTTTGCATATACTCAATCTCGAGTAAAACAACCTGAGTTTGGCAGGATTATAGCCATAATGTACATCGCACAATAGTATATTTAACCAAACAAGAAGATTCCTTGCTTCAATGGCTTTTCTTTACTATGGTGGTTTTCATAATTATATCTATCGTATATGATTATTATTTTGATCCATTCAATAGTCACAAAAAAAGAAATACAAGCGATTGTATTAAATTCGTTGCAAAGTTATGAATCCGGCAATACTTCAATGGCTGTTGTATCGGATTTACCGAGCCTGAGGTCGTTGTGAATTAAAAGATGGTTAAAAGGGGCATAAAATGGACAGGTGAAGGAATTTAAACAATGCTAAAAATACAAATATATGAATAGTCGATAAAGACTCGCAATGTTGTATGAATACCTCAGAATAAAATAATTCGCGTCGATGTTCATGATTCGATTATCGAAAAATAGTCCGATCTGTCCATAGAGCGGCAGGTGACGAATGAATATTATCATAGCTCCGAATAGTTTTAAAGAATGCGCCTCCTCTACTCATATTGCCGGACTTATTGCGCGCGCTCTTCAAAAACGCGGCCTGGCAGACCTGACTATTTATCCTGTCTCCGACGGCGGGGATGGATTTCTCGATGTATGCACAAGACAATTCGGGCTTGAACTTATTCCCCTGAGTATCCATAATTGTTTCAACGGCAGGAGAAAAAAAATAAAGATCGGATATGATAAAAATACATACAAAGTGTATATCGAGTCCGCTTCAGTGATCGGCTTGAACGATGTTCCCCCGCGTTATAGAAAACCGATGAAGATGAATTCAGGTGTTCTGGGGGAATTGCTCCAAATCGTCATGAAAGGGAATGACTCCGGATCTCTGCCTGTAGAAAAAATAATTATCGGGATCGGGGGAACAGCAACAAATGATCTGGGCCTGGGATTGTGTTCTATTTTTGGTCTGAAAATATTAGACGACTGCGGAAATTCGCTGCCGGTTTATCCGGAGAACTTCATCAAAGCTGAATCGATTGTTTTGCCGAAAAAATCTAATGTGAAGATTGAGGTCATTCTCGATGTGTCGGTTCCGCTGACAGGAGCCGACGGCCCCGCTCGATTATTTTCACGGCAAAAAGGAGCAAGTGACAAAGAAGCGAGGATTCTTGAAGAAGGAACAAAAAATGTTCTCCGTATTCTCAAGCAGCATTATGCTCTCGTGTATTCAGGAAAGAACCTCGGTGCCGGAGGCGGTCTGGGACTTGGTCTCTCTCTTTTATCCAAAATGCGTATTGTACAGTCGGCGGACTTCCTCAAGAGAACAATGAAATTATCGTCTGTCATCGGCGCTGCCGACATCGTTATAACAGGGGAAGGAAGATACGATCGTCAAAGCAATCTGGATAAAGCGGCAAGAGTCGTTCTTAAAGAAGCAAGCAGGCAAAAGAAAAAGATATTTCTCATTGCCGGTCGCATTGAGTGCAAAGACAAGCTTCCGAGAAATGTCGTTCCAATTCAAATGGGCGGCTATTTTTCCAGCACAACAGAATCCATACGCAAGTACCGCAAGGGTATAGATCTTGCCGTCGATGAGATCCTGAACAAGCTCGGACTGTAATACGCTGCCCGAAAAACAGGATCCTTCTTAATTATTATAGAAATATTTTGTATACTGCATCAGGCTCTCTTCATGCATGCCTTTAGACTTTTATGGAACAGAACGCATTCTTCCATGCTTCCTGCGGAACGCGGATGCGGATAAGATGAGAATCAAGAATTCATGACGGAAAGTCCGATAAAAATTTTCTTTCTTTTAGTTTTAGGAACTGCATTTTTTACCTTCCTGTTTGTATACTATATGCCTCAACGAGCGGATACTCTCTATGTGAACGGCCGATTTTATACGATGGACGATCAAAATACTATTGCCGATGCGATCGCCGTCAGCGGAGATCATATTGCCGGCGTGGGCTCTCAGGAATATATCAGGAGAAAATTCAAAGCGAAATATATAATCGACCTTCAAGGGAAAACTGTGCTCCCGGGGTTTATCGATGCTCATTGTCATCTGTTAGGCATGGGCCTTGCGCGGATGACCGTCGATTTAGACGAAGCTGGAAGCGAAGAAGAAGCCGCTGCCATAGTCGGACGGAAGGCAGGCGCACTTCATAGTCGGGCAATGGATCCGAGGGCGGGGGTGGGATGAAAATTCGTGGCCGAAAAAAAGTCTTCCAACACATGCATCCCTCGATATTCTGACTTCGGGAAACCCCGTTTTTTTAATGCGTATTGACGGCCATGCATGCTGGCTTAATCAAAAAGCTCTTGCGCTTGCAAATATCACACCGACAACAGCCGATCCGCCGGGAGGGAGGATTATCCGGGACAAAAAAGGTTATCCGACAGGCGTGCTCGTTGATGCTGCAATGGACCTGGTATATAAATTTATTCCAGAACCTTCGGATGATGAAATGCGGCAGGCCGTCCGTGCAGCGACAAAGGAATGCAATTCCTTCGGATTGACCAGCGTCCAGGAAATGGAACTCGATCTTCGGCAATTCAATTTATACCAAAAGCTCATTGATGAAAATATTTTTCCACTTCGCGTCTATTCGTGCATCGATGGGCCGGGAGAAACATGGGACTATTTCAAGCAGCATCGGATGATCCGGGATTATGGCGATCGCAGACTGACTGTTCGCGCTTTCAAACTGTACGTCGACGGTGCGCTCGGTTCTCGCGGAGCTGCGCTTGTTGAGCCATACTCCGATGATGCAGCAAACCGCGGTATAACGCTGCTCTCTGCTGAAGAACTGAAGCAGCTTGTTCAGGAAGCGGTCGACCGCGGATATCAGGTTTGTACGCATGCAATCGGCGATCGTGCAAATCATATGATACTCGATGTTTATGAAAATATAACGCTTCAGCACCCGCTTGACGATCTCCGGCTTCGTGTCGAGCATGCGGACAGGTGCTTTCAGAAGAAGACATCCCGCGGTTTAAAAAACTTGGAGTACTGCCGAGTATGCAGCCGGTTCAATGCATTTCGGACATGTTTTGGGCCGAGGCGCGGCTTGGCAGCAAACGAATCCGTAACGCGTTTGTATGGAGGTCGCTGCTCAATACCGATGTGATAATACCAGGCGGATCCGATTTTCCAGTGGAAAGTCCAAATCCGCTTTATGGCATCTACTGCCGCATGTACGCGGCAGGACCTTCATGGTCTGCCCCGTAACGCACAGGATGTCCGCAATAACTTTCAGTTATCGCAGGAAGGCATTTTGCGATACTGCTGCCTTTGAGAACGGGTGGTACGGCTCGGAACGCATGACGCGCGAGGAAGCCGTCAAGAGTTTCACTCGCTGGGCCGCTTACGCATCTTTTGAAGAAGATATGAAAGGAGCTTTACGTTCGGGAATGCTGGCCGATTTTGTCGTACTCTCTGCCGATATTATGACCATTCCGGTTCAAGAAATTCCGAATACGAAGGTTGTCACGACGGTTCTCGGCGGAAAAATGGTCTATCAGAGCGGCCTATAATTCGTCTCTGTTGTTTTTACACTGAAAAGTTTGTAGAATTGAAAAGAAATTGTAAGGAACTTCGGAAAAATGCCCTATAGAGTTTTGGTCGCAGATGATGATGAAGGACAGCGGAAATCTCACGGATTTGCGCTCGAAGTCGCAACGGCTATTCTGGAAGATGAAATTGCAATCGTAGAAACCGCAACAAGCGGTGAAACGTGGGAAAAAATCAAAAATGAACAATTTCAACTGATCATTCTGGATAATGATTTCAAAGATGTACATCTGAAAGGACATCTTCCCGGAATTGCCTTGCTCCAGCTTGCCAAAAAAGAGGGAGTGAATAAAAACACACCGACTTTTTTCTGCAGTGCGGATGCTTATGATACTCTGAAGGCGATGGTGGAAAAGCACGGCGGAATTTATTTGCCAAAAGTCGGATATGACATCGAAAAAGTAGCACAACTTTTTGCCGCCCAGTTGAAGAAAAAATGAACGACACCATCATAAAGCATGACATCGAAGGTCACATATGTGACCTTTTTCTTTATCCTTCGCATTGTGCAACTTTCAGTTCATAACGCAGTCGTTGAATATTTAAATGCAAAACACATGGAATTCACTTCTGAAATTGACAGGCATAATTTTAAGCAGCATTTGATTGAGGGAGCGTTGTATATCAGTACCACGTCGTTCCTTTCGCCGCAGACAATGTTTCCTGTTCTCGTCAAACGTTTGGGCGGAGGCGATCTGGCGCTCGGTGCGATTCCGGTCATTGTCTACCTGGCATATTTTATTCCCCAGCTTTTAAGCGCAAATTATTTTGCCAAAGCTCGCTACCGCAAACCGTTCGTTCTTGGAGGCGGCCTGATTCAACGCATGCATATCTTTATGCTTGCTCTGACGATCGGTTTTTTAGGCGTTACTCATCCGTCTCTTGCGCTCATCTTTGTTTTTTGTCTCTATGCCATGAGCCAGATCCTCTCCGGATCTGTTTCTCCTCTCTGGACGGAATTTATTGCGAAAACAAATTCTCCGGCGCATTTCGGAAAATTGCTCGGACTGAGAAACTCGCTGGGCGCAGCAATTGGAATCATGAACGGGTTTATTCTGACTCTTCTGCTCGGTTCTTTTCGTGTTTCCCTGGAGTTATGTTTGTGTCTTCATTCTTGCATTTCTTCTGCAGATGGGTTCTTTGGCTGCGCAGCGCTCTATCAGCGAGGAAAACGAATCCACGAGGGTGCATCCGGTTCCTGTACGAGAATTGATAGCAAAGACCATTCTGATTGTCCGGAAAAATTCTGCCTTCCGAATGTTTTTGTATTCTGCTGCTTTTTTAACATTGAGCTTCACTTCCTTTGCGTTTTTTACAGTTTCGGCGATGCAAAAATATTCTTTAAACGAATCCTTTGTCGGCGTTTTTACCGTTATTACTGTCTTTGGACAGATCGTGAGCGGCGCCGTACTTGGATGGCTTTCCGACGGCAGGGGGAGCCGAATAGCATTGATGGTTTCTGGCGGGTCGCTGGTTCTTGCGACCGTCCTTTTTCTCTGGATGCCTGCTTTTGTGTTCATCTGTTTTGCGTTCTTCCTGATGGGCGTGAATTTGGGGCCGGAAACCATGCTGAGATATCATTATGCGGTGGACTGCGCCCCTGCCGATGAAAGGGCGCTCTATATAGGGATCATGAACGCCTGGCTTGCGCCTTTTTATTTGATGAATATTGCTGCAGGTTGGTTAAGCACCCTGTACGGCTATCGGGCCGTCTTTGCAGCTTCCTTTTTCTTCGGATGCATCGGCCTTTTCTTGCTCTGGAACGCCAAGGAGCCCCGCCTGCGGCTGGCCCGGCTGCAAGAGCCGGAAACACGGTAGTAGCAGATTCATTCAGACGATACGGACCGGGGACGACCCTCCGCCGCACCTCGGATTTTGAAAAATATCAGGTGCTTGCGATTTCTTCGAAATAATTTTACATTCTCCAGAGGGAATAAATTATTCAACAAAAAATTGCGAGGAGGAATGTTCCGTGTACGAAAGAAGTCTTAACGAAGCAGAAATATTTATTCGAGCGCAAAAGGATCCCTTACTGCCGGTAAGGAAAGTATGGGAAGATGTTGCGCGGCTTGCAAAAGCCGAACAATTCGAAATCGCATCTTTGCCCGATTTTACGGCGCTGCTTGATGCGGATAAACGCTTCCAAATCATCCCCGCACATAATGAAAACGAAATATCGGAAGTGGAATTGGCGGAAGGAGATCTGGAAGGCGAAGAAATGGAGCATCTCGGTTTTTTCCCTGAAGATCGAGTCCGGCTCAGGTCGATCCCCGCAGTGCCCGGAAGTTGAAGCCCCGCTTCCAGAGGAAGAGGAGGACGTTGCAAGCATACGTCATCGTTCTTTCATAAGCCAGGCAGAGAAGAAAAAAATCATTGTGAAGAAAAAAACAAAGAAAGTCCGTGCGGAAGAAGATCGTCCAAAAGAAAAAAAGCATGAAGAAAAAGAAATCCCTTCCTAAGAAAAAAACAGCTGTAAGGAATTCCAAGAAAAGGAAGAAATAGCCGGGTCCTATGATCGAGGGAAAAAAACAGACATGGACAGTACAGGGAATTAATGCAATCCGCCATGCAGTACCTTGCGGAACAAGGGTTTCGATGAGACGCGGTTAAACGCAGAGTTGCTTCTTGCCCATGCATTGCAATTGCAGCGTATCCAAATCTATACGAATTTTGACAAACCGCTTCACGTTCATGAAGTTGCACTCTTCAGATCGTTCTTCGAGCGGCGTCTGCAGCATGAACCGCTGCAGTATATTGTAGGCACCACGAATTTTATGGGATTACAATTTTCCGTCAAACCGGGAGTGCTTATTCCGCGTCCCGAGACTGAAACGTTAATTGAACAGTTTGTTCTCGAATGCAAAAATCTTTTACGCGAAAAGAGAATTGATGTCTTAGAAATCGGAACTGGAAGCGGAAATATTGCAGTTTCCATTGCAAAGTATATCAAAAATGCATATATCACGACTGTCGATATCAGCGAAACAGCCCTTGGCATTGCACGTGAAAATGCGCTGTTTCATCATGTAGAGGATCGAATAGATTTTATTCATGCGGATGTTTTTCGATCTATTGATATTATAAAAACAAAAAAATACGAATTCCTCGTGAGCAATCCGCCTTATGTAGCGGAGCAAGAATGGAGGACCCTTCAGCCGGAAATATTCCAATTTGAACCACATGAAGCAGTGACGGATCACGCCGACGGACTGACGTTTTATAAACGAATTGCAGAAATATCTTCGGATCTATTAACGGATGACGGTATTGTCATGGTCGAGGTCGGCTGCGGCCAGGCAGAGAGTGTTCAAAAAATATTGAATCAATCGGCTTTTCGAGAAATCTCAATCATAAAAGATTTGCAAAATGTCCCGCGAGTTCTTTGCGGATACCGAAAAACCGCCTCTTTGACGGGCGTATTTTTCTCGATCAATTGATGCCTATGCGAGCGCTTTTGCAAAGAGTGAAAGGATGCGGAGTAGAAATCGACGGAAAAGTCCTACAGCGCAATTCCGGGCGGACTCCTGATATTTCTCGGCATCGGAAAGGACGATACTGAGAGCGATGCAGATTATTTGGCCGAACGATGCAGCGCTATGAGAATATTCGATGACAGTGCGGGAAAAATGAATCTGTCGGTTATCGAAAACCAAGGATCGGTTATGATCGTTTCTCAGTTTACATTATACGCAAATACAAGAAAAGGCAATCGCCCGGGATATTCGGATGCCGCGTCTTCGGAAGATGCAGAAAAGCTTTATGCCCGGTTCTGTGATAGAATGCGGCTTCGTCATAGGGGCGGAACGCGTTTCAACGGGGAAATTTGGGGCGATGATGGATGTGAAGCTCGTCAATAATGGTCCCGTAACCGTTATGCTGGAAAGCAAAGAACCCCAGCACACCTGATTGCATTCAACAGCCTTCAGCAAGGGGGCAAGACGAAATCTCCCAAACATATCGTTACTGCTCTTCGTTGACGGGGTCGGAATCGGCAGAAAAGATACTGCAGTCAACCCATTTTTTTGCGCACATCTTCCTCAGATTCGGAAACTTTGCGGCGGTGAAATATTTCATAAAAGACATAGTCGATTTTCATCAAAGGATTCGACGCTGATTCCGGTCGATGCAACGCTCGGAATGCCGGGGCTTCCTCAAAGCGGAACCGGCCAAACTGCTATTTTTACCGGTTCCAACGGAGCAAAAATATTCGGCCGGCATTTCGGTCCATATCCGCCCTCTGTACTCAGGCCGATTATTCAGTTGAAAAATATTTTTAAAAGAGTCCAGGATCTAGGAGGCACTGCAGTATATGCGAATGCATTTCCTCAAGAATTTTTCCAGTATGCTTCATCCGGCACACGAAGGCTGACGGTGTCCACATTGGCGTGCATGATGAGCGGCATACCGCTCCTGACGGTTCGAGATCTGGCGGACAACAATGGAATTTCTGCGGATTTTCTGCGCACACACTGGCCGGAATTGGGACATCCGGATGTTCATCCCATTGCGGCCTTTGAAGCCGGCCGTCATTTGTTACCGGATATCGATGCGCCATACGCTCTCCGTTTTCGAGTATTGGCTGACCGACCATGCCGGACATAGTCAGAACATGCAGTATGCTGTCGATGTCCTGGAACGGCTTGATGAATTTCTTGCCGGATATTTCGAACAGTTCGACGAATCGCAATCGCTTTTTCTGATGATTAGCGATCATGGTAATATTGAAGATCTTTCGATAAAAAGTCATACTCGAAATAAGGTTCCTTGCATACTTGCAGGCAGGGAAAAGGGGACTGTTGCGCGCCATATACGAAATTTGACCGATATTACGCCGGCACTGTTGCAACTACTATCATAATTCGATCATAATACTATCATGTTCAATCAACGACCGGCATTTCGGCTCGTGTTGCTGTTTGCTGCAGGGATTGCATTATCATCCGAAATATTCCTTTCGTTTTCCGTTGCGTATTGCTTATGTGCATTCGCAGTCGGCGGCATGCTGCTTTGTTTATGGAAATTTCCGGATTCGGCTGTTTTCTTCGTACTTCTCCAAAGTGCGGTCGTTCTCTTCGGTTTTGCACTGCACGTCGGTCAAGCAGATCAAACCAGGTGCCTGCGGCTCGATCCGAAATCTATCAATGAAGGAATTATTCTTTATGGCAGGGTGATTTCCGAATCTGCCGCCAAAGATGAGCGGACTCAATATGTTTTTGCAGCTGACAGTCTTCGTACGAAACGGAGTGATGGAGTATGAGCAAAGAAACGTCATCGCTGTCCTGCGACTCCGGGAGAAAAAAAAATGGGGCAGCCTCTGCGCCGATGAAAATTTTATTTGTATGCAGGCATCGATTGATCAATTTCCATCGGCACGCAATCCGGGAGAGTTCGATTATGGGCGTTACCTTGAATTAAACGACATTCACGGTGTAGTCTCAGTTCTGCATATATCGCCGATGTCAAAAAAAGCGAACTACACTCTTTCCTCGTTCGTCTCTTCTGCCCAGAATTATTTTTATAGAACGCTGGATCGCCTGCATGAAAAGCGTTATTCAAGTTTTCTAAAGGAATTGTACTTGGATACAGAGCAGATCTTGCTGAAGATGTCAAACAGTCCTTTATCGATACTGGAACGATTCATATATTGGCGGTTTCGGGAGAGAATGTCGCCTTTGTCGCATTAGTGCTCTACTCAATTTTTGAATTACTCAGGTTTCATCGCATTCTTGCCGCCCTTTCAAGCCTGGCCGGTTTGGTCCTTTATATGCTTGTCAGCGGTTCTACTGCCTCTGTCGTTCGTGCAACGATTATGGCGGCTGTCGTTTTGCTCGGATCATGCTTCGAACGGAAATCGGACATTGTCAATTCCATAAGTATTGCCGCTCTTCTTCTTCTTTTATGGAACACTGACACGCTGTATGATGTCGGTTTCCAGCTTTCGTTTGCTGCAGTCGGTTCGATTATCTATTTCTATCCGAAGCTGATCGATGCCGGGCAGAAAATTCCGGTAAAAATCAGAGACTACCCCTTTGCCGGGGAATTGATGAAACTTTTCGCAGTATCGTTAGCCGCTCAGATCGGCACGCTCCCGTTTACGGCATATTATTTCGGGAAAATTTCTTTCGTATCATGCATCGCGAATATTATTGTTGTTCCAGTCAGCGGGCTGAATACTATTTTGGGATTTATTGAAATTATGGCAGCTCCGTTGAGCTATGACTCTTGCTTCCTACTATTCGGCAGTAAACGACTGTTTCCTTTGGTTTGTGCTCTGGTTCGTGGCAACGGCGGCGAAAATGCCTTTTGCTTTTTCGGCCGTATCATCGATGGGCGTAGCGGCAATTGTCATTTATTATTGCGCAATTATCGGAATCTTTGCTTTGCGCAAGAACACTCTTAAATATGCAGTGATTGCTGTGCTGATTGCCGCGAATGGTTTTCTTTGCATGGACATTTTCAATGAACATGCTTTTCTTGCAAGGATTTGTGCATTTCGATGTCGGACAGGGCGATGCTTTTTTGGCGGAATTTCCAGGCCATCGCAGCCTGCTTATCGATGCCGGGCCGTCCAACAGGTTTGTCGATGCAGGAGATCGATTTATTGCCCCTTATCTCAAACGAGACGGGAATATCTTCACTGAACTACGCAGTGTTGACCCATCCGCATGCGGATCATTACGGGGGAATTCGCCGGGTCGCGCAACACGTTCATATCGATACCATCGTTGTTCCATTACTTCATTCTTATCCGATTCAGTTTCGGTTATTGATCGATTCGTTGAAAAGCATGGGGATATCCATAAGGATGGTGAGCTCCGGCGATCAATTGTATATCGGCAATGATGAACGGATCTACGTTCTTAATCCGTCCATTCACAATATCAGGGAGCAAAATTTGAACGATTGCTCCATTGTTATGAAAATTTATTTTGGAAACACCTCGTTTCTTTTTACAGGCGATGCAGGGGAAGAAATTGAGCACATGCTGGAAAGGAAGTATAGCGCCCTTCTTCAAAGCGATGTTTTAAAAATAGGGCATCACGGCAGCGATATGAGCACCGGCCCGGAGTTCCTGAAGGAAGTTCATCCATCGATGGCTTTGATTTCCGTCGGCCGCAAAAATATGTTCGGGCATCCATCAGGCATCGTTCTCAAAGTCTTTGAGGAAAAATGGGATCGTGGTATTCCGGACCGATATGGATCATGCGAGTATTATAGAAAGCGACGGCAGGATTTGTAAAGCAGCGCCCTGGCGCAATCGATAAAGCGGAACCTCCTTCTTGAAATATCTGTTCAATGAGAAAAAGGAGGGTGTATGAAAATTTATTGTATTATGCTTTTCGGGATACTTTTTATGAAAAATTCAGCGGCGGCAATCAAGACTGAAACTGTTGAATACAAGCAAGGAGACACTATCCTCGAAGGATATCTTGTCTATGATGATGCTCTGGCGGGAAAACATCCGGGCGTGCTTGTTATTCATGATTGGCTCGGCATCTCCGGAATCACACAGATGCGGGCAAAACAATTAGCAGAACTCGGATATGTCGTCCTTGCCGCCGATATATACGGAAAAGGGATACGTCCCGCAAATGCGCAGGAAGCGCAAACTGAAGCGATGAAATATTACAAGGACCGGACACTGCTGCGTGATAGGGCCCGTGCAGGACTCGATTTCCTCTCTTCACAAAAAATGGTAGATACAGCGCGTCTTTCTGTCATCGGATACTGTTTTGGCGGAGCGGGAGCTCTTGAACTGGCAAGAAGCGGTGCTCCGCTCAAAGGCATCGTAACGTTCCATGGTTCGCTTTCAACGCCGACTCCAGACGATGCAAAAAATATCAAGGGGAAGGTACTTGTTCTGCACGGGGCTGATGATCCATTCGTCAAGCAGGCAGATGTCACCGCATTTATGGATGAAATGCGCAAAGGAGGAGTGGACTGGCAGCTCATTCAATACGGAGGCGCCGTTCACAGCTTTACCGATAAACGTGCCGGAAGCGACAATACGAAAGGGGGAGCATATAACGAAGCAGCCGACCGGAGATCATGGCAGGCAATGAAAAATTTTTTCATGGAAGTGTTTCAATAACAAATACTTTCGAATCGATAAAAAATCCGTTCAGGTGCGGGATTTCCACTGAACGGATTTTTTTTCTGGATAGGTATCTTATAAGCATTTTGTCTATATTTCAATATGCGCTTGACAAAAACACAAGTTAAATATCTCCATTCTCTATCTCAGAAAAAAATTCGTTCTTCGGAAAAAAAATTCATTCTCGAAGGCTGGCGCCCGCTTTCAGATGCGTTAGTATCGAATTTTATGATCGATTTGATAGCGGCGACCGATGATCAGTCGTCGGACCCGCGTTTTGCCGGAGTGATGGACCGAGCAAAAGGGAAAAAAATTCCCGTATACTCTCTCACTGAAGCAGAAATGAAATATCTCACGGAAACGGTTCATGCGCCGGGCATACTGGCTCTTGTTGAACAGCGCCGCTGGACATTCGATGAACTCGATGTCAAGTCTATGGAAACGTGTTGTTGCATGCGATGGCATCAACGACCCGGGAAACATGGGAACGATACTCCGGATATGCGATTGGTTCGGTATAGATGCCGTACTTCTTGGAAAAGGATGCGTCGAAT
This sequence comes from Ignavibacteriota bacterium, assembly GCA_963778945.1. Taxonomy (GTDB): domain Bacteria; phylum Bacteroidota; class Ignavibacteria; order UBA10030; family UBA10030; genus Fen-1254. The sequence goes on along the minus strand of CAVZWL010000014.1, from coordinate 232,367 downwards.
TATATAATGAAAAGGTTGTCCGTTCGACGGCGGGCTCAATTCTGCATATCCCGATTCTGGAAAATATCAGCTTGATGCACGAATTGCCGAAGATGAAGCAAAACGGTTTTTCTCTTCTTGCAACGGCTCTGGACGGAAAAATATTGGGACAGGAATATTTATTCCCGGCGAAATCCGTACTGATTCTTGGAAGCGAAGCGCACGGAGTAAGCGGCGATATCTTCTCGCTGGCGGATGAGACAATTACGATTCCTTCATACGGCAAAGCAGAATCGCTTAATGCCGGCATCGCATGCGGAATTATCGCGGCCAAATGGCGGAATCAAAGTATATAAATGATGAGAGAACTTGAATTCCGGCTGTGGAAAAACTGCAGCGTATTTTTTGAAATTATATAATTATCATTTATCTTTTTATGTGTGCAGAACCGGCAAAGAGAAAGAGGACATCGAAGGCTGTGAATCGCGTGACGCTGCAGCGTGCCCTCTCGAAGCTGGGCTATTGCTCCCGTTCCCAAGCAGAAGCCCTGATCCTATCGGGGAATATTCTGGTTAACGAGAAAATTTGCACAAAGCCCGGGAAATGGATCGATCTCGCAGAGGACTTGATTACGGTCGAAGGGAAACAGCTTGCACAGAAGAAATTTTGTTATATTCTTTTTCATAAACCGTCCGGTATAGTGACAACGAGGGCGGATGAACGCGGCAGGAAAACCATTTATGATGTTCTTGAGCCATCCATGCGGCACTTAAAGCCGGTAGGGAGGCTCGATATGGAAACAAGCGGAATGCTTCTTTTAACGAATGATCATCAATGGGCGGAACACATGACTCATCCGGAGTCGCACGTCCGGAAAATATACGATGTTCAGCTCGAAAAGCCGCTTTCATTTCAGGATGAAGAGTCGCTTCGGGACGGAATTTCTATTCGCCTTGATGGGAACGATTATTTCACCCTGCCTGCAGTACCTGTGCGCAGAGAGTACCCTGAATTATCAAATAGGATTGACGGAAGGAAAAAATCGTCAGGTGCGAAAGATGTTCGAAGCAGCCGGATCGTGTCTCACATCGTTAAAGCGAGTAGCGATAGGCAGCTTGGAATTAGGGATTCTTCCGTCCGGCCGTTGGCGGAGATTATCGGAAAAAGAAACTGCAATGACGAAGCACATCGAAAATCTATAAATCGATGCCGGAATTTCGAAGTGAAATTATTGAAATGTATGTATTCCGCCGCAATGCGGATGTTCCGGAATATTTGCTGCTGCAGCGGGCACAGGAAGATTCTTTGTATCCCGGAATGTGGCAGATTATAACGGGCACAAGGGAAGACGGGGAAACCGCAGTGCGATGTGCGCTTCGGGAATTCACAGAGGAAACAGGTTTGCAATATACCATGCTCTGGGCGGTTCCAACAACCGATTCTTTTTATGATCACCGGCATGATGTCGTGCAGGTCATTCCGGTGTTTGCAGCCGAAGTGGCTCGAGATGCTGAGCCGAAACTTTCAAAAGAGCATCAAACATATGAGTGGCTGCCGTTCGGCCATGCGTTTAAAAAATTAGTATGGCCCGGACAACGATCCGGACTGGAAATTGTGGATCAATATATTGCCGGAAGAGAAGCGGCAAGTCTTCTCACTGAAATTCACCAAGATTAATTTAAAGGACAAACCGTGAGTCTCTTAGTCGTAGGATCTGTTGCGCTTGATACCGTTGAAACTCCTTTTGGAAGCGCTAAGGATGCGCTGGGCGGGTCTGCTGTTTATATTGCTGCGGCAGCAAGTTATTTCACCTCTCCAGTTCGACTGGTCGGCGTTGTAGGGAATGACTTCCCCAAAGAACATATTCAATTCCTGGAATCGCGTCAGATCGATATCGACGGCCTTCAGGTTATCGAAGGTAAAAAAACCTTTCGCTGGGGAGGAAAATATCATTACGATCTCAATGTACGTGATACATTATTCACCGAATTAAACGTCTTTAAAGATTTTGATCCGGTCATTCCGAGTACCTACAAAACATCAAGCTATGTCTGCCTCGGTAATATCGATCCGCTTCTGCAGCGCAAGATCCTTCGTCAGATCAACAGACCGCGGCTGGTTGTGGGCGACACAATGAATTATTGGATTGAGACAAAACCGGCAGAACTTGCTGAAACGATGAAAAACATGGATGTCCTCATCGTGAACGATTCGGAAACACGCCTCCTGACAAATGAACCGAATCTTATCAAGGCGGCAAAAAAAATCATCAAAGATGGGCCCGCGCATTGTTATTATTAAAAAAGGCGAACATGGCGCTACGCTTGTGACAGAGGAAACGATTTTTGCTGCGCCGGCATATCCTTTGGAAAATATTTTTGACCCAACCGGTGCAGGAGACGCATTTGCCGGCGGCTTCATTGGCTGGCTGGCGCGGACAGACGATATCTCTGTCAATAATTTGAAACGTGCGGTAGTTTATGGAAGCACACTTGCCTCATTTTGTGTGGAAAAATTCAGCATTGACAGTTTGCGTGATTTAAGCTATTTAAAAGTGCACGATAGGTTCCTATCGTTTATGGATCTATCGCGATTTGATGACGAGAGGTAGCGGTGGTGAAGCCGTTGGAATGGACTGGCGGCAAGCTTCGATTTCTTGATCAGACAAAATTGCCCGCCGACGAAGTTTGGATTGAAACAGACGATGTGCATGTTGTTTATGATGCCATCTGCAGACTTGCCCTGCGCGGTGCACCCCTTATTGGTATTGCTGCGGCCTATGGAGTTGCTCTTGCGGCACAGCGAGTGCCCCGAAGATGAATCTTGCCAGCAAACCGAATTCTTTCCGATACACTGCATATGCTCGAGCAATCGCGTCCGACCGCAATAAATCTTTTTTGGGCTCTCAACCGGCAGCGGAAAATTTTCCTTGACAATCCTGGTGCTCCAATCGTCGTCCTGAGGCATCTCTTACTGGAAGAAGCTCTGGCAATTCACCATGAAGACCGGAACATGTGCAAACGCATCGCGGAATACGGAATCAAGCTTCTCAAGCCCGGTTCGATTCTTCTCACACATTGCAACAGCGGCGAACTTGCGACAGGCGGAAACGGCACAGCACTCGGAATTATACAGGCCGGATGGGATGCGGGACTTGTCGAACATGTCTATGTTGATGAAACCCGGCCTCTCCTTCAGGGAGCGCGATTGACCATGTGGGAACTGATGCGGTACACAATCCCGGCTACTCTTCTAACGGATAATGCTGCTGCTTTTCTTATGCATCAAAAGAAAATTCATGCGGTCGTTACCGGAGCGGATAGAATTGCAGAAAACGGCGATTGCGCAAACAAAATCGGTACCTACAATCTTGCCATATTGGCGCAATATCACGCTGTTCCTTTTTATATTGCCGCTCCTCGTTTCGACTTTTGATACTGCACTTGCAGACGGCAGCCGGATTCCAATTGAAGAAAGAGATGCGGACGAAATACGGATGATAAACGGACGGTTGACGACTCTCGAAGATGCACGCGTTTATTCTCCGGCATTTGATGTTACACCAAACGAATTGATTACTGCAATTATAAGCGACAGAGGAATTCTGTATCCGCCGTACAAACAGAAGATACGGGAAATGATGGATAGTGAATTGTAAAGAAGTTCTTAGTTCTTGGTATGTAGTGCGTGGTTCGATTAGCTCTAACCAAGAACCAAGAACCAAGAACCAAGAACCAAGAACTAAGAACCAAGAACTAAGAGCAACAACTACGCACGACGAACTAAGAACCAGAGAAACCCATGATCGTTAAAACAGAAGCTATTATTTTGCGAACCATGAAGTACAACGAAACAAGCAAAATCGTCACTCTCTACAGCAAGGAATTCGGTAAAATATCATGTATAGCTAAAGGGGTTCGTTCTGCGAAGAATAAATTCGGTTCATCCATGGAACCGCTGACGCACTCATTTGTTGTATTTTATAAAAAGGAACATCGCGATCTTCATTTGATTTCACAATGCGACGCAATGAAGACATTCAAAAATATTGGAAAAGATCTCGATCTGTTGACGATAGGGTTTGCTATTGCGGAATTCTTCTATCGCATTGCACATAACGAGGAAAAAAATGAACTTCTCTTCAATCTTCTCATTGATACTTTGACTGCACTCGATGCGGAGCCCAAGACGCCGATGATCCATCTCCATGCTTTACGGCTGCGGACGGCGATTCTTTTCGGCTATTCGCCAACATTAGATTATTGCGCTGCATGCAGAAAAGAATTGCTTGGGGGAAGCGGCGAATACCGATATGCATTCCAAATTGCCCGCGGGGCTGTATTTTGCAATGCATGTATGTCCCCGGAGGGAACTTCTTCTAATGGATTGTCGTCTCAACAATTGATGGTTACGGTTTCGGCTCCTGCTCTGCAGATTTTGCGCAGGTGCGCAACAGTCGGCGATGCTTTCATTGAACTCTTTAATCGTCGATCAAAAAGTCGGGAACGAACTGGAAGAGGTGCTGCGTTTATATTTGCAGTATCATTTTGAACAGTATAAAAGCATGAAATCTTTGGATTTAATGCAATATTATTTGAAATAAACGGAGGAAGATGTATGACAAGTAAATCTGTACTGGTTGCTGTTTTGCTGATCTCGCTTGGAATTATTTTCGGCGTAGTGCTGGTTTCGAGTTTTAAGGGAATTGATTTCTCGCTTGCCGGTGAAAATATTAAATTAGGAGCCAAAGAATCTCACGATTAAAGCCAATCCGACGATGAAAATCTCTGAACGAGGCTTTTCATGAAATCGGAAAGACGGTTACACCGTCGGTGGTATATGTTGAGGTTGAAATGGAATCTGGTTCCGACTGAAGGCGGCGACGCATCGGATTTTTTCCACCGATTTTTCGGTCCGGATTTCAAATTTGATATGCCGAAAAGGTCTCCGGAACGAGGAGCCGGATCGGGAGTTATTATCAGCGAGAACGGCTACATTCTTACAAATAACCATGTTGTCAGCGGTGCAAAGAAAAATGGAATAAAGGTCCAGCTTTCCGATACGCGCGAATTTAAAGCGAAGCTGATCGGAACCGATAAATATACCGATCTTGCAGTTATCAAAATTGATGCAAACAATCTCTCATCTGCTGCACTCGGGAATTCCGATGAGGTCGAAGTCGGACATATCGTCTTTGCCATTGGCGCTCCGCTTGGACTCAAATCGACGATGACTGAGGGAATAGTAAGCGCTCTCGGCAGGCAAATCGGCATTATTAATGACGAAAGCGGCTATGGGATAGAAAATTTTATTCAGACCGATGCGGCAGTCAATCCGGGCAACAGCGGCGGCCCGTTGGTCGATATTCAGGGACAGGTCATTGGCATCAACAGTGCTATTGCAACAACGAATGCTCGATATCAGGGCTACAGCTTTGCTATTCCTATCAATTTGGCAAAGAAAGTAGCATCGGACATTATTTAAACCGGCAAAGTTCGCCGCGGCTATATCGGTGTACATATTGAAGCGGTCGACGCCATTACGGCGAAAGCTGCTGGGCTCGATAAAGCGCAGGGAGTTAAAGTGCGCGATGTAAATGAGAAGAGCGCCGGCGAGGCATGCCGGACTTCAGTCCGGTGATATCATTTTAACGGTTGATGGAAAGGAAGTCAACTCTCCGAATGCGCTGCAGACGATGGTCGCCGGAAAATCGCCGGGTGAATCAGTATTACGCTGAAAGTCTGGAGGGAGAAAAAGGAAATTGAAAAGAAAGTCGTTCTGAAAGCACGCGAAGAAGATGAATCTCTTGCGGCAAATGAAAACGAAGGAGAAAACTCTTCCGATAAAATGAGTCTTCCCGCCATCGAATAACCATCGATGCATTCGGTTTGACAGTCTGCGCTTTGGACGCAAGAGTAAAGAAGGAATATAAAATCGAAAAGGGAGCGTATATTGAAAGCGTCAATCCGGGCGGTATCGCTCAAGAGCGCGGTTTATTAAAAGGCGACGTTATCCTTGCAGTAGGCGAAAAAACAATTACGACTCCGGAGGAACTCAATTCTCACTCTGACAAACTCAAATCCGGCGACGCAGTCATGCTTCGGGTGAAAGGAGAAGATAAAAAAATCCGCTTTGTGGCAGTCGAAATATCAGAATAACTGTGATTTCATACAAGTGAAAAGCGCGGCAGAGAAGTGTGCCGCGCTTTTTTTTGCGGCCTCGTTGAATATCCATTGAAATTTCATTTTATTAAATAAAAGGATACTGGTCATTGCTGCAAAAACAGCATCGATGTATAAGAAAAATATTTTGTGTATGATACTACAAGGAACTTCCTATGATCCGCTATCTTACTGCAGGTGAATCTCACGGCAAGGCGCTTGTCGGTATTCTTGAAGGAATGCCGGCCGGAGTGCCTCTCCATGCCGATTTTCTGAATTGTCAGCTCCGGCGGAGGCAGCAGGGATACGGACGCGGCGGAAGAATGAAAATTGAAACCGATACCGTGGAAATTCTGTCCGGTGTCCGTTTCGGTCTGACCATTGGTTCGCCGATTGCATTGATGATTCGGAATAACGATTGGCAGAATTGGACGGAGAAAATGTCGATCGATGGAGACGGTTCAGACATAGAAAAAATAACGGTACCGCGTCCCGGTCACGCGGATTTTACCGGTTCGCTCAAATACGGATTTGATGATTTGAGAAACGTCATCGAACGATCCAGCGCCCGAGAAACTGCGATGCGCGTTGCGCTGTGTACGCTCGCCCGAAAAATTTTAGACAGATTGCGGCATTTTCATCGGCAGTCATGTGCTCGCGATCGGAAAAGCGGAAATAAAAGACCGGTCCCAGATCGATCTGATTCTTGCGAAAAAAATCAAAAAGGGGAAAACCGGTTCATACGGTATCAGCGAACTTGCAGATCAGTCATCTGTTAGAATTCTCAATTCTTCCATTGAAGCAAAAGCGATTTCTTTTATTAAAAAGGCGAAAAAGGATGGAGATACACTCGGCGGTGTATTCGAAGTTATTGTCTCCGGTCTTCCAGCCGGACTTGGAAGCTATGTACAATGGGATCGACGGCTTACAGCACTTCTTGCTCAGGCATTGATGTCGATACAGGCAATAAAGGGAGTAGAAATCGGCGGTGGATTCGGCCAGGCGCATTCCTATGGATCAGACGTACATGATGAATTTTTTATAAAGTCCGGAACGATAGGCAGAAAGACGAATCGTGCCGGAGGATTGGAAGGTGGAATGACCAACAGCGAGCCTCTTGTGCTTCGTGCCGCTATGAAACCGATTTCAACGCTTGCACATCCGCTGAGCTCTGTGGATCTTGCCACAGGAAAATCGGTACAAGCCCGTTATGAGCGCTCAGATGTCTGTGCAGTTCCTGCCGCATCGGTAGTGGCTGAAGCTGTCGTGGCTGTACCGATAGCCAATGCACTTTTGGAAAAATATGGGGGAGACTCATTAAAGGAATTGCAGGGACGTTTGCATCCATCCAGGTAATTGATACTTTGACGACTTTGCAATGAGGCGCCCGATATTGCTGGAAACCTGAATGGAAAAAGCACTTCCTTGCCTGTAGATTCCCCGCAGAGGACGTGTTGCGTCATAAATAAAGGTAACCATAAATTATGGAGTAGGAGAATCCTTTTTGAGGAGATACCGAGGTAAAGGATCGGCCTGTTTAACGATAGCATGGATTTTCTTTTTCATAATCTTTTGGAGAATAAAAGGATTAAGCTTTGAGTATGTATCCTGTAGCTTGATTTTGGTAGATTCCGGGATCTCGGGAGACAGGAGAAGCCGTTGGAAAGGAGTCTGGGGTTCATCATAAAGTTTTTTAATCTTCGCTCCGACACGTTTTTTAGCAATAAGCTTGGTCGATGGAATAAAGAAGTTCATAAGCAACTTCCATTGAGAACAATAGAGAGAGTCCAGGAGTTTTGCCAAGTGTGGTTGAGCAAAGCGCTGATAGCCAAGATATTGGCGGACGAGAGTCCAATTTTTTTCTTCCACATGGGCGTTATCGTTTTTGTGATAAGGTCGAGAACGTGTAAACTGTACAGGACTTTTGCGATCAGTAAAGTATTTATGAATGGGCCAATTTAAGAATTCAGAACCATTGTCGCAATCGAAGCCAAGAATGGGAAAGGGTAATGATCCTTCAATGTCCTTAAGAGCAGAGAGCACACCTCGTTCACCTTTTCCCCAGACAGCTCGTTGTTCACGCCAAGAAGTGGCCAAATCGATGCAATTGATCGTTAAAACATACATTCCTTCGGTTGTAGTGCCGCAGTGAGCGACGGTATCGGCTTCGAGAAATCCGGGGCGTTTTTCGTCCCATTGATCGGTTGCGATGGGAATGTGCCGTTTAAGCAATGATCCTGGCTTGGTCGTAGAGAGGCCGTATTTGTGTGCTGAGGCACGCACAGGAGCCATAAGGCGGTCAATGGTGGACGGAGAGATACTCAGCAGCAATGAAGATTGTTTTGAGTCTAAGTTCTTATGGAAAAATGTATTGTAGAACGGGAGCCAGAGTGGTAAAGCTGCTTTGAGCCGTTTGGAGCACGGAAGATTAAGGATGCTCCAGATGCATTTAAGGACTTCCACAATGACTGGATCAGCATATTTCTTTGGTCGGCCTTTACATTTGGTCAAAAAGCTTTTACGTGTATTCTTTAGATTACGTAACAGCCGGATAGCATATTTACGGTTATATTCACAAACAGCACAAAATTCATCGAGGATTTTACGCTTTTGTTTCTTTCTCGCGATTCGATAACGTTCTCGAATGGATTCAAGATATTCTCGTTTGCTGTTGATTCCCATATATGTAACCTTTCTTTTTTCGGTTACATATATTATGAGTCAACGACTATTTCGCAATACCTCTAAAGTTACATTATTTATGAGTCAATGCGGAGGATTCCTTGCCTTGACTCTCGCTCTGGATTATGCTATATTTTCAATAGAATTGAGAGAAAGGCTCAAGGAATACATGAGCTAATAAAAACCTCGAGATGTGAGCGAACAATAGTTTCTGAGAATCCTTATATCATTTTGAGAAGGATTCGCGAGTTATCTTTTCTTGGTGAGAATTTTCGTTCTCGATTTTCAGGCAGCTTAGAAGGAGGTGCGATCTTCAGTAATTTCGAGAAAACCATAGAACTCAATGGTAGATTAAGCCGCAAAGTGCTCGTGTTAAACCATAATTACGAACCTTTGAGTATATGCAACGTCCGAAAAGCAGTTATTTTACTATTTTTAGGCAAAGCTGAATTGATAGCGGCATGTGATGGAAAAAGTCTCCATTCTGTCTCAACAACGATGCCGTATCCGAGTATTGTCCGCCTTTGTATCTACGTCCGCATTCCTTATAAAAAGATCGTTCTTTCACGGAAAAATATTTTACGGCGGGATGGACATCGATGTCAATATTGCGGAAAAACGGATATTTCGTTGACCGTGGACCATATCATTCCCAAAGCTCATGGCGGCATCGAGTCATGGGAAAATCTTGTCGCAGCTTGCGTGCAATGCAATAATAAAAAAGGAGATCGTTCCCCCGGCGAAGCTCAAATGACACTTCTGCGAAAACCGATCAGGCCAAACCATGTTATGTTTATTCAGGCATTTTGTAGGTACTGTGGACGATCATTGGAAACCATATCTTTTTATGAATTGATTTTTTCCGGATCATTTCCTTTCTCGTCGAATGGGGAATTGTTTTGGGGAGTTATGGTTGAGGATGAAGCAGAAATGACCATCGGTTCTCATCTTTACCCTTGTCTATACCGGTGCAGGCTCGGCCAATCGCAGGAACAGTCGGAAACGAACATATTGAATGCGGCGAAAGACCTTGTTATCGCATTTTTTGAAGCCCTCGATACCAGGAAGTGACATCCGATCTGTATCTCGTTGGGCAAGAACGATAAAATATGACCCTCAAAAGACATCATGAACCGGTCATATGATGAACCTATCAATAGTCTGGCTTGTTTGCACTAAAGAGAGGATCTAACGAATTTGAAAAAGGAGCAAGTAAATTTTTGAATACAAAAAAGAAAGTAATTTTGAGCGGAATGCGGCCTACAGGCAAATTACATCTTGGCCATTTGGCAGGCGCGCTGGAAAACTGGGTTGCATTACAGGGAGAATTCCAAAATTATCATCTCATTGCCGATTATCATGCATTGACGACCAACCCGGATTCTTCTCTTATGTATCAGAATTCGATCGACATGTTGATTGACTGGCTTGCAGCTGGTATCGATCCAAAAATCAGTCCGATGTTCCGCCAATCACAAATTAAAGAACATTCGGAATTACATTTGATTTTCTCGATGCTCATAACGACTGCGCGTCTGGAACGCAATCCGACGCTGAAGGAACAAGTTCGTGACCTGGAAATGGAAAGTCTTGTCTATGGACATCTCGGATATCCGGTGCTTCAGGCGGCGGATATTCTTCTCTATAAAGGAGAACTTGTTCCGGTCGGCGAGGATCAATTGCCTCATATTGAAATTACAAGAGAAATTTCCCGGCGTTTTAATACACAGTATCCGGCACTTGTCCCTGTTTTTCCTGAACCCGAAGGACGTGTTACAAAATTCGCACGGCTGACAGGCCTGGATGGCAAGAGGATGAGTAAATCGATCGGCAATACGATCCTGCTTTCCGATTCACCCGATGCAATCATGAAGAAAACAAAGACAGCGGTTACCGATCCGCAGAAAATTCGAAAAGGCGATCCGGGTCACCCGGATATTTGCCTGGTTTTTTCCTATCATACGAAATTCAATCCGGAAGAAATCGAGTCGATTCGCACCGATTGCCAGACCGGAAAACTGGGGTGTGTCGATTGCAAGACAAGATGTTCGCAGCGGATTATTGAAGCGCTCGAACCGCATCGTGAAAAACGCGCATATTTTGAATCGCATAGAGACGAAGTCCATTCGATTCTGCATGATGGAGAGCATCGGGCAAAGCAAAGGGCTGCAGAAACAATGAATGAAGTCCATGAGGCGATGCACATGGGTTGAAGGAGAGCGCTCGATGTTGGTGTTCGGTTGGTTTAGTTCTTTAGTTTTACTTGTTCACAGTTTTTCAGTTCACTGTTTACTGATATAATGTATACCGTTAAACTTCAAGATTTCGAAGGACCGCTGGATCTTCTCCTGTTTTTTATAAAACGGGACGAACTGGATATCTATGATATTCCGATTGCGCGCATTGCAAAAGAATTTTCGGATTATATGCATTATATGCAGGAACTCGATCTTGAAATTGCAGGAGAATTTTTGGTCGTAGCTGCAGAATTGATGCAAATCAAAGTAAAGATGCTCCTGCCGCCGGAGCCCGGAGAAGAAGAAGATGCCGACCCGCGCACCAATCTTGTGCAGCGGCTTGTCGAATATAAGCGATATAAAGAAATGGCGTTTGAGATGAAGAAGCTGGAAGAAGAGCAGTCTAAAGTGTCGTATCGCGGTTATCACGCCATGGATGCACGCGCGTATGAAGAAGAAACGAATGAAGATTTCATCCGCGATGTAACCTTTTTTGATCTTATTGCATCGTTTAAATTTGCAATGGATCGGATACCGAAGCGGATGTTTCATGAAATCGTGAAAATTAATGTAACGGTGGAAGAACAAATCGCATTTCTCGAAGACTTCTTTTCCCATCGCTCGGAGGCTACATTTTATGAAATCGTAAAAGACTTCAGGGAACGAATCCGAATTGTCGTAACATTCCTTGCGCTTCTGGAAGTGATCCGATCTAAAAAAATTATTGTCAGGCAGCTTTCTCCCTACGCTGAATTATCGATTATGCGCAATGTTAACTAGGGTTTAAAAAGACCAGCGATGACTGAAACAACAACTGTAAAACAGCAACTCAAAATTCCGACTACGCTGAAAGCACTTGTGGAAGCGCTCATTTTTGCCGCTCAGGAACCGCTGTCTCTTGCGCAGATAAAAGCCATTTCTGCCGGTGATAGTAAAAACGACGAAGCAGTGCAAATCGAAACCGAAACGATTCGGCAGGCTGTAGCTGATCTCAATAAGGATTACGAAAAAGCTTCCAAACCGTACCGTATTGTTTCTGTAGCAGGAGGCTACCAGTTTGCGACGCTTTCCGAGTATGCAGAATGGCTGGGGCGGCTCTACCGCGAACAAGGGAGACGAAAGCTGTCCCAGTCCGGGCTGGAAACGCTCGCTATCATTGCGTATAAGCAGCCGATTACAAAATCAGAAGTAGAAAAAATAAGAGGAGTAAACTGCGATTATGTTCTGCGGACTCTTCTCGAAAAAGAATTGGTCGGCGTAACGGGAAGGGCTGAAAGTGTGGGAAGGCCTTTGCTTTACGGAACGACGAAAGAATTTTTAAAACATTTCGGGTTGAACGATATCACCGATTTGCCGCGTCCGCGTGAGATAGAAGAAATACTGGGCGAGAGCCAGTTTGAAACGGAGCGCCGGATGCTCGAAGCCCAGGCCGGAGCGGAGGCGCAGAAAAAAGAACAGGAAGAATTCAAGTCGCGACTCCCTCATATTCCGAAAAAGAAAATTGATCTCGACGAGAAGGAAGCTTCCATTCTTCCGCGGAAAAAGACGCGAGAGATATCAATCGTTTCTCATGAGATGACAGCGCAGGAAACAATCGAGTTCAAGCCGGACACACAAGGCGAAGATCGGATCGTTGCCCAAATTGCGGACATAGAATCTTCAGGTGCAATATCTCCGGTGAATCCGGGAGATGAACTTGTGCAGGCAGGGGAAAGAAATACTTTTTCGGAAATAAATTCTGTTGCACATCAAACTCCGTCGGATTCTGCAGAAGCTGCAGCCGGTCTTGCCGATGAGAACACTGATGAAACAAAAACAACCTTTGCGGCACCGGAGAATATCTACGAACGTGAATATCCGGAAAAAATGCGAGATGATGTCCCTCTTCAAGAAATGAACTCAGGGCAAAGAGTGCAGCAGCTTGCCGGCGATGAAACGCCGTTGTCAAAAATGAAGGAAAACGAGAAAAAAGCTCCGCGGTGGAAATTATGGAAAGAGAAAATACAAGGATTCATCAAGAAACTGTTCGATTGAACCGCTTTCTTGCAATGGCGGGAGTCGGATCAAGAAGAAAAAACGATGAACTGATTCTCTCCGGCGCTGTGAAGATCAACGGGCGAGTCGTGACCGAATTGGGCACCAAAGTTATTTTATCCAAGGATCGCGTGTCGATGGACGGAACGATCGTGTCCATAGAAGAAAAGAATGTCTATCTTCTTTTAAATAAGCCGAAAGACGTCATCACAACCATGAACGATGAGAGAGGCCGCCCAACGGTGATGAATTATGTCCGGACAAAATACAGGGTTTTCCCGGTCGGCCGGCTTGACCGTAATACAACAGGGGTACTGCTCTTCACGAACGACGGCGAATTTGCAAATGCCCTGATTCATCCGAAGTTCGAAATTGAACGGGTATACCGCGTAACGATCGACAGAACGATGCAAGACGATGATTTGAGAAAACTAAAAAAAGGCATCCGCCTTGAAGATGGACTGGCAAGGGCGCAAACAGCTGAAATTGTAGAAGGATCCAAAAGAAAAAAAATATTACTCGTTTTACGCGAAGGACGCAATCGCGAGGTACGCCGTATGTTCGAGGCGATAGAGTATGATGTACGTCAATTAGATCGTGTCGCTTTTGCCGGATTGACAACTCTCGGTGTTCCCCGAGGAAAATGCCGCATATTGTCGTATCCTGAGGTCAAAGATTTGAAACGTTATTTGGGGTTGGCTTAATCCATGCGATTTACTCGAAGTGCAGGAATATTGCTTCACCCCACGTCCTTACCGGGCCCTTACGGATCCGGCGACCTCGGGGCCTCGGCATATCATTTTATCGATTGGCTCCATGCGGCTGGACAGAGCTTATGGCAGATGCTGCCGATAGGACCTGCCGGAATGGCAAATTCTCCCTACATGGCTTCATCGGCATTTGCCGGAAGTCCGTTGCTCATCGATTTGCATGAACTTCGAGAACATGGCTGGCTTGAGCATTTTGCGGCAGACAGCGCCCGCATTTTTACAGATCATCGAATCGATTATGCCGCAGTAACCCGTTTCCGCATGGAAAAACTTCAAGCGGCTGCGAAAAAATTTTTTAACGAAGTCCATGAACGAACATCGGGATGATTACGAATCGTTCTGCAGCAGAGAAAAATATTGGCTTGACGATTATGCTCTATTTCAATCGCTGAATTGGCATTACGACGGAGAAGAATGGACCGGATGGGGAAATAAATTGGCCCGGCGAGATCCCGCAACTCTTCGAGCGGCAGAAAAAGAATTTGGAATGGATATTCAATTTCATAAATTCATTCAGTGGTGCTTTGTGCGCCAATGGAACAGGCTGAAAGCTTATGCGCATGAACGGGGCATTCAAATGATCGGAGATCTTCCATTTTTTGTCGCCGGGCATAGTGCAGATGTGTGGGCGCATCCGGAAGATTTTTCTCTGGATGCAAACGGCAGCCCGACTCATGTTGCCGGTGTTCCTCCCGATTATTTCAGTGAAACAGGCCAGCGATGGGGAAACCCGCTCTATCGCTGGGAATCGATGAAAGAAAAAAAATATCAATGGTGGATCGAACGATTCCAAAAGACGTTCGAGTTGTTCGATATCGTCCGTATCGATCATTTTCGGGGCTTCGAATCGTATTGGGAAGTTCCTGCAAAAGAAGAAACGGCAGTCCATGGCATTTGGCGGACAGGTCCGGGAGAAGAGTTCTTCAAAATAGTTCAAAAAAAAATCGGCAAGCTTCCCATTCTTGCGGAAGATCTGGGCATCATAACCGATAACGTACGGGCATTAAGGGATGCTTTGGATTTTCCCGGAATGCGAATCTTGCATTTTGCCTTTGCTTCGGGTCCCGATCATGAATATTTACCGCACCGATACAATACGAACTGTGCCGTCTATACCGGTACGCATGATAACGACACGACATGCGGGTGGTATGCAAAAGCAAGCGAACACGAAAAAGATTTCGTGCGGAGGTATTGCCAGACGAACGGGAACGCCATTTATTGGGATCTTATCCGGCTGGCCATTCAATCCCAGGCGGATCTTGCAATCGTGCCATTCCAGGATGTTCTTGGATTGGGATCGGAATCCCGCATGAATATTCCAGGAACAATCGATGGAAACTGGGAATGGCGGTTTACCTGGGATCAGGTAGGTTCGTATCCTGGAGAGAGGATGTATGAATTATCCGCACTCTATGGACGCACGGATCCGTATAAACTTCATTTATTGTAGTTCAATTTGACTGAGAGAAATCTGCTATGCCGGAAGAAATAACAAAAAGCGAGCAATCGCCGGAACAAGAAGATCTGAATGTTTTAATGGCCAGAAGGCGTGAAGAATTGGAGCAGCTCAAAAAGATGGGCGTCAATCCGTATCCGTATTTCTATGAATGCAATGCATTTTCAAAAGAAATAATCGGAAGCTTTGCCGATGGCGCGGAACAGCGAATTGCGTCGATTGCCGGAAGGATTATGTCGATCCGGCGAATGGGCAAGGCCTCCTTTTGCCACGTGCAGGATGGCCATGGAAAGATTCAAGTATATCTGCGGAAAGATGACATCGGAACGGCCTACGATGCTTTTAAGCTGATGGATATAGGAGATATTGTCGGTATCACGGGATTTATTTTCAGAACAAAAATGGGAGAAATCTCTCTTCATGCGCAGCAGCTCGAACTGCTTTCAAAATCGCTGCGCCCGCTGCCGGTAGTCAAGGAGAAGATAAACGAAAAGGGCGAAAAAACCGTTTATGATCCGCTCTCCGATAAAGAAATACGGTACCGGCAGCGTTATATCGATTTAATCGTGAACCCGGACGTACGCGCTGTGTTTGTAAAACGGGCGAAAATTATCAGTTCCATGCGGAGATATTTTGACGACCGGGGTTTCCTGGAAGTCGAGACACCCGTCCTTCAGCCGATCTACGGCGGTGCATCTGCGCGGCCGTTTAAAACGCATCACAATGCACTGGATTTCGATTTCTTCCTTCGCATTGCAGACGAACTCTATCTCAAGCGCTTGATAGTCGGCGGCTATGACGGAGTGTATGAAATTTCTAAAGATTTCCGAAACGAGGGGATGGACCGTTCCCATAGTCCCGAATTTACCATGCTGGAAATTTATGTCGCCTATAAGGACTATACATGGATGATGTCGATGGTCGAGGATCTTGTTTCAATGGCTGCAATTGCAGCGAACGGATCTTCGAAAGCGACAGTCGGAGACAAGATTATTGATTTCACTCCTCCTTGGAGACGCATCTCAATGTTCGACGCCATTAAAGAATTCACGGGAAAAGATTTAAGCGGGAAATCGGAAATAGATCTGCGGTCGGCTGCTCAAGAATTGCACATCGATATAGGGCCGAAGGTCGGTGTCGGAGCCATCATTGATGAAATATTCGGCGCCAAGGTCGAACCGTTTCTTATACAGCCGACATTCATTATCGATTACCCTTTGGAGATGTCTCCTCTTGCCAAGAAGCATCGGACCAAACAGGGACTGGTTGAACGTTTCGAAGCAATCGTCAACGGTAAGGAATTGTGCAATGCCTTTACAGAATTAAACGATCCTCTCGACCAGCGCGCAAGATTCGAAGAACAAATGAAACTTCGCGAGCGCGGCGATGAAGAGGCGCAGGTTTTGGATGAAGATTATCTCAGGGCGCTGGAGTACGGCATGCCTCCCGCTGCCGGACTCGGCATCGGAATCGACCGGCTGACGATTCTTCTTACAAATCAGGAATCAATACGCGATGTTGTTCTGTTTCCCCAAATGAAGCCGGAAATGAGAGAGTGAATCTTTTCGCTCAAATTCGCGTTAAAAAGTGATATGTATATCCGAAGCGATTTGATTTTGTCGTGAATTAACGTATTATTGCAAAAATGAGTAAAAGGGAGAAAGAGAATGGATCAGAAGAAAAGGCAGTACCGTCTGCGATTGTCTGATCTGCACTGGATAGTATCTGCAAGGAATTTAATTATGAAAAAAAGATTTTCTACAATTACAGTATGTGCTTTGATTATCGTAAGTATGATTGCCGGGATGGGAATTAATCGTCTGATCTCCGCCGATAATCTTTATGATCAGATACGCAAGTTCGGAGATATCCTGAGCTTCGTAGAAAAAAATTATGTCGACGAAGTCGATACCGGTAAATTAACGGATGCTGCCATTGTCGGCATGCTGAATTCTCTCGATCCTCATTCAGTCTATATTCCGCCGAAACAATTTGAAAAAGTGGTTGAGGATTTTAAGGGAAAATTTGAAGGCGTTGGAATTTCTTTCCGCGTCATCAACGATACGATAACCGTTATTGAACCGATCGCAGGCGGTCCTTCTGCGCGCATAGGCGTTCTCTCCGACGACAGAATCGTAAAAATTAACGACTCCTCTGCGATTAAATATACCGATCAAGACGTTATGAAGAGACTGCGAGGTCCTAAAGGAACTAAGGTTAAGATTACGATCAAGCGGATCGGTGAAAAAGATCTTCTTGATTTTGAAATTATCCGAGATATTATTTCCATCTACAGCATTGATGCATCCATGATGGTCAGTGATAATATCGGTTATGTGCGGGTCAATCAATTTAAGGAAACGACACATGAGGAATTCGCATCAGCGCTCCAAAAATTGCAGGGCCAGGGAATGAAAAGGTTGATACTCGATCTTCGCGACAACGGCGGCGGATATCTCCAGGAAGCGTATCAAATGGCGGATCAATTTTTATCGGGTGGAACAGCAGAACATCCCCGAACGATTGTCTATACGAAATCCCGGAAGCCGGAATTCGAAGAAGCTTATTATGCACAGTCGGGAGATCCGTATGAGAAACTTCCGCTGATTATTCTCGTTAACAATGCAACGGCGAGTGCGAGCGAGATCGTCACAGGAGCAATTCAGGATTGGGACCGAGGGCTTGTCGTGGGGGAAACAACATTTGGAAAAGGTTTGGTTCAGCATCAATATCCTCTGAGGGATGGTTCTGCATTTCGGCTTACTGTCGCGCGCTATTATACTCCGAGCGGGCGTCTTATCCAGAGATCGTACGAAGGGAAGAATAAAGACGAATATCAGACTGGAAGCGTTCCAGAGAGATGAGCAAGAAGGCGAAAATATCGATCATACTCACGATGAAAAAGCCGACAGCACAATTCCGAAATTCAAAACATTCGGAGGCCGCATAGTTCTCGGCGGCGGCGGAATTACGCCGGATTATGTCGTCAAATCAGGAAATGTAACGGGACTCGTGCAAACTCTATGGCGGCGCAACATATTCTATGACTATTCAAAAGAGTATATCGAAGGCCCTGGAAGCTCAGTGCGGTCTCGATATGGACAGGATTTGTTAAAATTTAAATCGTCGTTCCAGATATCGGATGCTACGCTGCAGGATTTTCGCAAGTATATTGAGACGAAAAAGATCGTGATTAATGAAAAAGAATATCAAGAGGATCTCACCTTCATCAAAGCCCGCTTAAAGGCACAGATCGCTCAGTGGCTCTTCGGGCTCGAGGGGTATATCGATGTGATATTGGAAGTGGATAACCAATTTCAAAAAGCGATGACATTGTTTCCAGAGGCGGAAAAAATAGCCAATCTAAAATAATCGGGGGAAAATAAATGATTCTGAAAAAATGGATAATCTGGAGCAGCATCACATGCGGCATCTTTCTTGCAGTCTGTACCTCTGGGTCTGCGCAGCGCCCGGCCGATAGCCATTCCCGGCGATATGGTCCTGACTGAAGATCAATTGGGTCCATGATGCAGGTCGGGGAAGAATTGACCTATGGAGTGCATTATTCTTTTTTTAACATAGGAACAATACGAATGACGGTCAATTCAAAAGAGAGCGTCGATGGCCGGGAAATTGTACCATACCTCAGCAATTATAAATTCCAATCCTGGTCTCTCCTGGCTTGTGGAACTCCACATCCGATTTTACAGCGGTATCGATAAAGATTTATTTTCAAGTACCTGGCTGAGCGAAGATAGTTCAAAAAAAACAGTGACGTACAGAAAAATATGGTTTCAATACGGAGATAGTACTCTGCGTGGTGAGAACGGAACGAAGAAGGGCGATGAATATAGACCGGAAAGATTTGATACGACTAAATTGTCAGGCCATTGCCAGGATGGGCTCTCTTTGTTTTTCTATGCACGAGGCAATGCCCGCCAGAAAAAAGAGGAGTACGTTCCTACGTGTATCGATAATAAGGAACTGAAGACGTATATCAATTTTCTCAATGAGAGGGAAAAAATTGAAATTGATTCGGTCCAATACCCGATCGATTGTGTTCACTTCGAAGGACGTGCGGACTTTACAGGAATTTTCGGTCTGACAGGCGGGTTTGAAGGGTGGTTCAGCAACGATCAGGCCTGTATTCCCATAAAAGCGAAAATGAAAGTCATCCTTGGCAGCGTTAAAGTCGAACTGCTAAGCTGGAAGAGAAGTTCATGGAATCCGCCGCAATGGAATTAAAGTCATATTCGATTATAAGATACGACGGTATAGAACCGAAAATTCATCCGACTGTGTTTCTAGCAGACGGTGCAAGGATTATCGGCAATGTCGAAATTGAAGAAGATGCCGGTATATGGTTCAATGCGGTTTTGCGAGGCGATGTAAATTCCATCTCTGTCGGGAAGCGCACGAATATTCAGGATGCCGCCGTGATTCATGTAACGCATGAAAATTATCCTGTCCATATCGGTGAAAATAACACGATAGGCCATGGCGCCATTTTACATGGATGCAGTATAGGGAATTATAATTTGATCGGAATGGGTTCATGTATTCTCGACGGCGCAAGAATAGGCAATTACAGCATGATTGCCGCCGGGACGTTGGTTCCGGAAAAATTCGAGGTACCGGATGGCGTATTAGTAGCGGGGATAC
The DNA here is from genome assembly GCA_963778945.1 of Ignavibacteriota bacterium. Classification (GTDB taxonomy): domain Bacteria; phylum Bacteroidota; class Ignavibacteria; order UBA10030; family UBA10030; genus Fen-1254. The sequence continues at coordinate 212,383 of CAVZWL010000014.1, read as the reverse complement.
CGGGGAAAATAAGGCGTTCGATCACTCAAGAAGAAAAATCATTTTTTGAACAATCGGCCCGAAGTTATGTTATTGAAGCAAAAAAATATAGGACCGATATAATTGGAAGGAGTTTCTATGAAGCTCACATTTTGGGGTGTTCGGGGGTCGATTCCGACTCCTGGAAAGCATACCGTTCGCTATGGCGGCAATACACCATGTCTGGAATTGAGCCTTGATGACGACAGGCTGCTTATTTTTGATGCAGGCACGGGAATTCGAAGTTTCGGCGATTTTCTCATAAACAGCGGAGAATCTGTCAAGGCGTATTTGTTTATCTCTCATCCGCACTGGGATCATATTCAGGGATTTCCCTTTTTTAAACCGGCATTCATTCCGGGGAACGAACTGACGATCGTCGGCACGGAACGTCCTGAAAAACCTTTAAACGAGATCATCGCAGAACAAATGAATCGAATTTATTTTCCCGTGCAGCTGCATGATCTCAAAGCAAAAATAAATTTTGTGCCGATAACTGAAGAACAAGAAATGCAGGTGTACGATGCAGTCGTGAAGATGATCTATGTCAATCATCCGGGTTTTACCATCGGGTACAGGATTGAATACAAGAAAAAAGTTCTGATCTATATCAGTGATAACGAACCGTTTGATGCCGCCGCAGCGGATTCACTGACAAATTTCGAACAAATTGTAAAAGATAAATTCCGTGCTTTGAAAGGAGATCCGAACCAGCGAATTTTCGATTTCTGCCGCGATGCCGATGTTCTGATTCATGATTCTACCTATACGCCTGAAGAATATATCGATCGCGTGGGATGGGGACACTCTGATTATCTTTTTGCATTACGCGTGGCGGTAGAATCGAATACGAAACGTTTGTATCTCTTCCATCATGATCAAAATCACAGCGACGAGAAAGTAGACGATATTTTAAAAAAATGCAAAAAGGAAATCACGAAGCCGGGGCTATTCGCTGGAATGCGAAGCGGCAATCGAAAATACGACGATTGCCATCTGAACTTGACATTCAAAGAGGTTGCAGGTATATTTGCCTGAAGAAAGCTTGAACGAGAAAGATCGTATGAAGTTTGCATTTACACAAACCGACATAAAAAAAATTGCGCGAGTTTTAGAAGTGCAGCCGAAAAAAATCGGCGACGGAGTGCGTTTCGAGCTTCTCAATACTCCTCGCCGCAGACGGCTTTCGATGGAAATATATTCCGATATCGATATCGGCGTGCGAAAGGGAATCTCATTTCGGTCTACACAGCGGCTTCGCATCTTCAGCTTGCATTATTGCACCGGTTATGTCGTCAGCGCATTGCTCGGAGAAGTGACGTTTGTCGGTGAATCGGCCGGGAAATTATCAGGATTGACGATTGAACGCGGGGGAGGATGCTCTCTCTATGCCAATGTCGATCGGAGTATTTTATCCGGAGATTTTACGAGATTGGGGCCCGAAGTCATGTTGTCCGGAATTGCATTATCGCTCACTGAATCGGTTCTTCCCCCGCTCTCCAAAGCCGCTGAAAAAGACCATCTCGAATGTTCCGAAACGGAGAAAACGATCCGGATGATTATCGTTTCACATAATCACCCTTTTTTGCGATTCCCTAAAGAATTGGTCCCTCATGTTCTTCAATGCGTCTACAAAGGAGAAGGGCGGAAAACACTGCCGACGATGTCCATCGTGTTTACTCATACTCAAGAGATGCGAGCGATGAACCGGAAATATTTGCAGCATCAATATGATACGGACATTATTACATTTGATCTCGGCGAAGAAAAGGGCGAAGAGGCGGAACTCTATATTAATCTCGACGCTGCCCGGCGGCAAGCCGCCGAGTATGGCGTTACGTTTCGGCATGAAACGCAGCGGCTTCTTATCCATGGCGCTTTACATTTGCTTGGATATCATGATGCAACGGCTTGCCGAACAAACCGTCATCCATGAACGCGAAGATCGATATTTATCAATGCTCAACTCCACGCAAAGAAAGAAAAGATGCAGGAAAGAATCGTTGAAATTATTGTCTATCTCGTGATCGAGTTCGTTCAGATAAACGACTTGCACGAAGTCGATATGAGTTCGTTGACGCGCGACGGTTATACACAAAACGAAATTTCGAAGGCATTTTCCTGGATTTTTGAGCGCATGATCGGTCTGAAGAATTCTATCGGTAACAACCCCGGCAGGAGCGGCTTCTCACCGGCAGTTGAATGATGCAGAGCGCGTGATGATCCAGCCGGATGCTTTCGGATATTTGCTCCAGTGCTCTCAATTGGGCTTGCTCGGAAACGATGAAATCGAATCGGTGATTGATCGCATTATGGGATCCGGACTTCCTTCGCTGGGAATTTCCGAAATGAAATCCCTGGTCGCGCATGCATTTATTGGATCCTGGCACGCACGAGCTGTATGTTGCCCTTCGGCTCAAATGATACTATTCATTAAATATAGGAATTATGGAAAAATCATTATTAATCGTTGAATCTCCTGCAAAAGCAAAAACCATCAACAAATATCTCGGAAAAGATTATATCGTCGAGGCTTCGGTCGGCCATATTAAGAATTTACCGAAAAGCAAACTGAGCGTCGATGTCGAAAACGGCTTTCGAGGTTTCGTATGAAACGATTGCAGGGAAAGAATCGGTCATAGAAAAATTACGAACACATGCTGAGAAAGCGAAAACTGTCTTTATTGCAACTGACCCTGATCGGGAAGGGGAAGCAATTGCTGCACATATAGCCGAGCGAACTGAAAGGTATCAATAAAAATATTAAGCGCGTCCTTTTCCACGAGATTACGGAAAGCGGCGTTAAAGACGGCATGGCGCATCCCAAAAAAATTGATCAGCACCTGGTTATGTCGCAGCAGGCCACGGCGGGCGCTTGACCGCATCGTCGGTTATAAAGTCACTCCATTCATATGGAAGACGATGTATTACGGACTTTCTGCCGGAAGAGTACAATCCGTTACCGTACGCATCATTTGCGACAGAGAAGTGCTGATCAGGAATTTCGTTCCGGAAGAATACTGGTCGATCACAGCGGAATTCAGGACGCTCGACGAAGAAAAATTCCTTGCAAAGCTTACAAAGGTTGCGCGGCGAAGATCCGCGGATTCCCGATGAAACGACGATGAAAGGATATCTGGAAGATATCCCGAAGCAGCAATTCACAATCGGAGCTATTAATCGCCGTGTACGTAAAGCGCAACCCGCCGGCCCCGTTTATTACCAGTACCCTGCAGCAGGAAGCGGCACGCAGGCTGCGAATGTCTACAAAGCGTACTATGATACTTGCACAAAAGCTTTATGAGGGAGTCAATATCGGCGACGAAGGTCCGACAGGACTTATTACGTATATGCGAACGGATTCGACGCGTCTGAGCGAGGAAGCCGTCGCACAGGTGAGAGAATATATCTATAATAACTACGGTAAAGAATATGTACCGAAAGAATCGCGTCTTTTCAAAAAAGGAAAATCTTCGCAGGATGCACATGAAGCCATCCGTCCGACTTCAATAAAATATGCGCCCAAAACAATAAAGAAATATCTTGATAAAGACATGTATGCTCTTTACGAGCTGATTTGGAACCGGTTTGTTGCCTGTCAAATGAATCCTGCGGAGTTCGAGCAAATTTCAATCGATGTCGAAGGAGGCGACTACTTGTTCCGGGCTACGGATCAGAAGGCCAAGTTTAGAGGATTTCTTCAAGTCTATGACGATATTGCGAAGAGAATACCTCTGAAAATGAGGATGGTGATCCGACTTCAAAACTTCCCGAACATCTGGTTCACGGACAAAGAACTGCAATCAGCGATGTGCTGCCCCGCCAACATTTTACCAAACCGCCGGCACGCTATACGGAAGCAAGCCTCGTGAAGGAATTGGAATCTTTGGGCATCGGACGCCCGAGCACATATGCTTTAATCGTTTCTACTGTTATTGACAGGAATTACGTGGAGCAAAAAGAAAGAAAATTGTTTGCCACAGACCTGGGAATGCAAGTCAATAATCTCTTGATCAGCCATTTTCCGGAAATTGTCAATATCCAATTTACTGCCCGTATGGAAAATGAACTCGATACGATAGCATCCGGGAAACAGGAATATATAAAAGTTATGCAGGATTTTTATGAGCCATTTTATCATTCGGTGGAAAAAGCATCCAGTCTTGCCGGGAGTATTAAAAAGTCGCTCCAAACCACTACCGAGGAATTGTGCGAATTATGCGGCAAGCCGATGGTGATTAAATGGGGCCGGAACGGAAGATTTATGGCATGTTCGGGATATCCGGAGTGCAAGAATACCAAGCCGCTTGCAGAAGATGCACAAAAACATCAGCACGTCGTCGGCGGAAAATGCGAATTGTGCGGCGGAGATATGGTCGTGAAAGGAGGGCGTTTTGGAACATTTCTCGGCTGTTCGAATTATCCGGCATGCAAGAATACAAAGCCGATCTCGATGGGAATAAAATGTCCGAAGTGTACACAAGGAGAACTTGTTGAACGAAAGACGAAAAAGGGGAAACGTGTTTTCTACGGATGCTCTCGGTATCCGGATTGCGATTTTGCATCATGGGATAAGCCGGTAAATCAGGCATGTCCGACATGTCACAACGCATACATCGTATCAAAATATTCGAAAATGAAAGGTGACTATTTGATGTGTCCAGCATGCAAACAAGAAGTCGTTCAAACAGAACTCGCTGAATCGGCATAATATGCAGCATCAACTGCGAAAATTTCTGGAGTATTTGGAAATTCAAAAGAATTATTCTCCGCATACCATCCTTTCCTATGAAACGGATTTGACAGCGTTTCTGCAATTTCTTCAAAAAGAGGGTATTCGGATGAATTTGCCGAGGTTAAGAAAGACAGTCTGCGCTTGTTCATAGGAATGCTCATGGATGATGGATTTCAGCCGAGAAGCGTTGCACGCAAAATTGCTGCGCTGCGGTCCTTCTTTAAATTTCTTAAACGGCAAGAAATTATTTCCGCAAATCCGGCTGTGCTTTTGGTGACTCCTCGGATGCCGAAACATCTTGCCGCAATTTCTTGATGAACATACGATGGATGAGGTTCTCCATCTTCCGGACTGCACGACCGATGAAGGAAAACGCGATTCCGCAATCCTTGAACTTCTCTATGGTACAGGTATCCGGGTCGGAGAACTTGTCGCTCTTTCCGTGGGAGATTACAGCGAAACGCAAGGGGTGATTAAAGTAAAGGGAAAAGGCAGTAAAGAGAGAATTATACCTGTCGGAAAGAAAGCTGCCGAGGCATTGTCTTGCTATTTACAGACACGCACGGATGTATCGAACAGCCCTGCACATGCCCGATTGCCGATGTTTGCTGCTAATAATACGCAGCGCATCTATCCACAGGCTGTTCGGCGTATTGTAAAAAAATATGTAGGAGCGGTATCGGAAATACAAAAAAAGAGTCCGCACATGCTGCGTCATACATTTGCAACTCATCTTTTAAATCGCGGCGCCGATTTGCAGGCGGTCAAAGAACTCCTGGGGCATGAAAGTTTATCGACAACGCAGGTATATACCCATGTTTCAACTTCACGTTTAAAAAAAATTTATCAAGATACGCATCCAAAAGCCTAACCATCGGCTCATGAAGGAGGACGTCTATGCAGATCAAAGTAACGGCACGTCATTTTAAGGCGCATGATTCGCTCATTGCCTATACCGAAGAAATGTTAGAAAAGCTCAACCACTTCTATGACGGTATTATTAAAGCAGATGTCATTCTTTCCTACGAAAAAAAACATAAGGATGGAAAAATTGCGGAAATTACTATTTCCGTTTACGGATCCGTTCTGACTGCGCTGGGAAAGAGCGATGAGTATACAAAATCCATCGATTACGCAATGGAGAAGGCCCTTGTACAGCTCAAGAAATATAAAGATAAACTTCACTCGAAAGATAGAAAAATAGTGCGGAAAGCACGGGAGAAAGAATAGAAAGGAAACTGTATGCCGCTGAACCACATCAAAGAAACTCAGAAAAAAAGCATTACCGTCGGATTCTTATACGAAGTCAATAAAGAGCGGCTCAAGCTGAGGACACTGAACGGAGAGGTGGGGTTTGAGAAGGAAATCCGGGACAAAAACATCCATCGTCCCGGACTGGCTCTTGCGGGCTATGTCGAATTGTTTACGTATGACCGTGTCCAGATCTTTGGCAATACTGAAATGCGGTACCTGAATCACCTGAGTAAACAGGAGCGGCTGCATGTTTTTGAAACAATCTTTAGTTTTGATCTTCCTTGTATTATAGTTACGAGTGACAACGAACTTGACCAAGAATTAGTCCGGATCGCTACGGAAAAACATGTTTCGGTTTTTCTTTCACCCTTTGAAACGACAAAGCTTGTCTATTATGTCAGGCGACTTTCTGGACGATCAGTTTGCACCGCAAACCGTTCTTCATGGCTCATTCATCGATGTCTATGGCATCGGCGTATTGATCACCGGCCGTTCCGGTATTGGGAAAAGCGAGATTGCTCTTGATCTGGTCGAGCGGGGACATCGGCTTGTTGCCGACGATGTCGTCATGATCGTTCGCAAGAGTGAAAATATTCTCATCGGTTCGGGTTCCGATGTTGTGAAACATTTTATGGAAATTCGGGGATTGGGATTGATCGACGTTCGGGCTACATTCGGCATTCGTTCTATCCGATATCAAAAGAGAATCGAGATTATTGTAGAACTTAAGGAATGGGACCCAAATATTGAATATACACGGACAGGTCTTGATCATGAAAGTATTGGGATTCTAGGTGTTAATATGCCGCATATAAAACTTCCCATATTCCCGGGAAAAAACATTACAGTTATCATTGAAGTCGTCGCGCTGGATTATCTATCGAAACATTACGGATATGATGCGGCAAAAGCTTTCGCACGCCGGTTAGATGCTGCAATTACGGAAAAAACGAAAGGAAAAAGAGTTATTGATTATTTCGATCACGATTTTGAATAAATGCGCAATAATCTTGACAAAAGAATAATAATTTCCTATCTTCACCCTGCGCAGAAACTAGAATTTTAAATATTAAAAAGCGACATGTACATATATGGCACGTTTACCGCTGTATAGATATTCATCTCAGTCCGTCGAATTTAAAGAAATTCGATGGGGGAGAACCAAGCTGATTATCCTCGGTATCGTGCTTGGATTTGGTTTGATCAGCGCCACTGTCGTGATCAATCAATATTACGGCGATTTTTTGCGTCTCTCATACTGGCAGCAAAGCGCGCTCGCAAATGAAAATAAGATTCTTATGGACCAGCTGGCCTATCTCGGCAGCCGGCTTGAAAAAGACGAAAAAACACTCGATAAACTGGGCGACCAAGGAAACGAACTCCGGTTGCTTGCAGACTTACCGAAGATCAATGAAGACGTACGAAAGGCAGGTATCGGCGGAACTGAAAACCGCATCGATTTTTCTTCCTCGACGAAGATTAATGACTTGCTGAATAATTTGCATGCTGTAATCGATAAGACGGAGGGTGAGATGCACCTTCAGAAAGCAAGCTATGATGCTGTCGAGCAGACTGTAGAAAAAAATAAAGACCGATTTTCTCATTTGCCTGCTATTAAACCAATGGAGGGATATTATTCACTTCAAGGATTTGGAATGAGACTGCATCCGATTCTTCATATTTATCGTATGCATGAAGGTCTTGATATCTCGAATATGACAGGTACGCCTGTTTATGCATCTGCCGACGGAACCGTAGACTTTGCCGGTCATCAGACAGGCTTTGGCATCGTGCTGGAAGTCAACCATGGATACTCGTTGAAAACAGTATACGGCCATCTATCGAAAATCCTGGTACATGAAGGACAGATTGTCCGGCGCGGGCAGCTGATTGCACGCTCTGGTAATACCGGCCTCTCTTCAGCTCCGCATCTGCATTATGAAGTCCGTTTGAACGGAGTAGCACAAAACCCGATAGATTATTTTTTCAATAGTGATGATAGGAATAGGTCGCCCAAGGGAAGTCTTAACGCGAGTGATTGATTCCGTATTCTTTCATTGGTTTGATGCAGGAGATATAAAAAATGATTTGGACCATTGAGTTGGCTTCATATCTGGATGATGCCCCTTGGCCGGCAACAAAAGATGAATTAATCGATTATGCGGTACGTACGGGTGCCCCTACTCAAGTCATTCAGAATTTAGAGGAATTGGAAGATACAGATGAACCGTACGAAAGCATCGAAGAAATTTGGTCTGATTATCCTACGGATGAAGATTTTTTCTATGAGGATGATAAGGAATATTGATTTTCAATCCCTCATCGTTAAGTTTTTTTAAATTCGGGATGAACAAATAATATACATCGCCCAGCATTTTCGTGCTGGGTTTTTTTTTATTGAGGACTCATGCGGTATTTATCGCCCTTTTTTTTATTTCTTGCTTTTTCCTGTTTTCTTTTTGGACAGGAAAATTCAGGAAAATTAGAAATCGGAGACCTTCGGTTTACCGGCAATACCAGCATAAAGTCGGATCAGCTCCTCTCATTGATGCAGACGCGAAAATCCCCCTGGGGATTCTGGAAATATATATATGCGCATCTCAGCGAATCGATCGGTCAAAAACCTGAATATTTTGATCCTCTCTTTTTTACCTCAGATTATTTAGCGGTCAAGAAGTATTACGAAAGCAATGGCTTTTACCAGGCGAAAATTGACACGATATTTGTTGTCGATAAAGAACACAGTACCATTGACATATTGTTTTCAATAAAGGAGGGCAGACGCTCAATAATCGATTCGATCGTCTATAAAGGATTGGACGTTTTGCCGGATGACGTCCGGCAAAGCATTATCGCAAGTCCTGTGCTCCATCTGCATGACCCGTTTATTTTGGACAATCTGGAGACTGAAGTCCGGCGTGATATCTCTGTGCTCGCCAACAGCGGATATGTCCATATGCGGGTCGATACAATCGATGCTCATCGCTACGCCTCCACCAATAATTTTGCCGTTATCTTGGCTTATACACCGGGTGCAAGGTATACATTCGGGAAAATTAGCATACAGGAAGATACGGCATCGCAGAGCTCATATAGATTCGACGACAATTCTTCAGCATCTCGATTATCAGGAGGGGGATTTCTATAGTGAACAAAAAAAGACCCAGAGCGAGAGGAATTTAAACCGGCTCGGAATTTTTGATGTTTCAAAAATCGAAAATGTGACTCCTTCTTCGGCAGCGGCATCCCGCAGCATTCCGACAAATGTACTGGTTCGTACGCGGTTGTTCGAAGAGCTTTCTCCGGAAATAGGCGTCAACGACGAGAACAATGCATTTAATGTTTCTATGGGCGCGAGCTATAATAATAGAAATTTTTTTGGAAGTGCGCGCGATTTTTCCATAAGCTTTGATGCAAACCTCCAGTCAATTTTTAACATTCAGTTCAAAAGGCTCTTTTCGCAAACCGGTCTGCGGGACAGCTCTCTTGTTGCAAAATTAAATCTTTCTCTTCAAATTTTGCAGCCGCTTTTTCTCAATAATCATACGAGCCTCAGCTGGACTGTTTCAGGGATCATCGATAAGGAAGCAACATATTATTTGCCGGTTCTGCAGCAGAAATTTGAAATCATAACACAAACCGCTACCTACACAAAAGCATATTATGATTGGACTCTAGAGTACAGCAGCCCAAAGGCACTCGCTGCTCAGCACGATACAACCATCGGTACGTATACAAAGCAGCTCAATTCCATCCTTACAGTTACACTCCAACGCGATAAACGGAATGATATTTTTTATCCTTCGGATGGATTTTTACAGTCGATATCTCTTGAGGAATCTGGTACGCTGCCGCGAATGTTCGGCAGCGATCTTGGCATTATTCTTCCGTATTCACAATATGTAAAAGCAACAGTACTTGGCCAGTGGTACTGGGATCCGAATGGGAAACGAGATATAATCTGGGCAACCAAATGGAATGCTGGCGCTGCCGTGCTTTACGGTTCATCGCCCATTGATGTTCCGCTTACTCATAGATTTTTTTCAGGAGGAAGCGGGAGTGTACGCGGATGGAGGGCGCGCTCATTGGGGTTTGTGGACAGCACGGATGATCAGGGAGGCGATGCATTTCTCGATGGCAGTCTCGAGGCGCGGCTCAATCCTCTTAAAAACGCAGGGTCTTTCTCTTTTATCGATTTGGAAAAAATATCGTTTGTCCTTTTTTATGATATAGGCAATGTATGGTCGAAACCTTCGAGAGTTCGCTTCTCACAGATTGCCATGGCGGCAGGATTCGGCCTGCGCTATAATACTATTGCCGGTCCGATTCGTATAGATTTCGGCATGCGTGTGTTCGATCCCGATGCATATGCTGCCGGCGAGAACGCTTGGATTACCGAAAAGAAATTTTTTCCCGAAACCGTTGCTGCAGGAGTAATTCAGCTCGGCGTCGGTCATGCTTTTTGACGAAATCATATGAGCTGGACAAAAATCATCGGACAGGAGCGCGTCAAGCGCCTGCTGCAAAATACACTTCGCACGAAGCAACTGGCGCATGCCTACCTTTTTTACGGTGTAGAAGGAATCGGCAAAGATGCTCTCGCCTTGGAATTTGCACGGACAATAAACTGCTCGTCCGGTATGCCCGATACATGCGGCTCATGCCCGAGCTGCAAAAAATTCAAAACACTTCAGCATCCCGACGTTAAACTCATTTTCCCTTTGCCGGCGGGAAAAGGGGAAAAGCAAGGAGATGATCCCTTTGCCGTGCTTACGGAGGAGCAGATCCTGACTGTAAGAGAACAGGTTCGATTGAAAGCTGAAGATCCATATCATAAGATTGAAATTCCCAAAGCAAATTTTATAAAAATCAACAGTATACGCGGCATGAAACGGGAATCTTCGATGTCGCGTTCTGAAGAGGGGAAAAAAATATTTATTCTCTTCAATGCTGAATTGATGAATCAAGAGGCGAGTAATTCACTTCTCAAGACTTTGGAAGAGCCTCTGCCGGACACCATTATCCTGCTGACAACATCGGCCAAAGACAGCCTTTTGCCTACTCTTCTTTCTCGCTGCCAGGCGGTGCAGTGCGATCTTTTAATCGAAGAGGATATTGATAAGGCATTGCAAGAGCGCGACGGAATCGAAAGCGGTCAGAGCAGACTTGCTGCACGATTGTCAAATGGAAGCTACGGACTCGCGCGCCGCCTGGTCTCTGCGGACATGGCCGCTCAGCGCGAGGAGGTTGTGGATTTTTTACGCCTTTGCCTTTCCAAACAGCGTGTTCCCATGCTGCAGGCAGTTGAAGAATTGGCGAGTACCTATGACAGGACGGCCATGCAGCGCTGGTTTGAACTGCTTCAGATCTGGCTGCGAGAAGCCCTCCTGCTTCAAAAAACGGGAAACGATACTGGATTGGCATGGGACCAAGAAAGTTTGAAACGCTTTACCCGGAATTTTCCTCAAGCGAACCTTATCGGTGCCCTTGATTTGACAAATCAGGCAATTGCTCAAATAGACAAAAATGGCTACCTTCCTCTTATCCTGATTAATGTATCTCTTGGATTACGAAAGAATTTGGCTGAATAAACAATGACTGAAAAATTTAAGCGCATACTCATCACCGCCGCTTTGCCATACGCAAACGGCTATCTACATCTCGGACATCTTGCAGGCGCATACCTCCCGGCAGATATCTATGCCCGGTATCAACGTTTAAAGAAACGCGACGTCCTCTTTCTTTGCGGATCAGACGAGCACGGGGTCGCAATTACTGTCTCTGCGGAAAAAGAAAATACAACCCCGCAGGCCATTATCGACCGCTATCATCCTGCAAATAAATCGGTTTTTGAGGCATTTGAAATGAGCTTCGATAATTATTCCCGTACGTCTCTGCCTCTGCATTATGCAACAACGACAGAATTCTTTACAGAATTCCATAAGAACGGCATTGTTCTGGAAAAGAAGGAACAGCAGTTGTTCTGCGAAAAGGACTCTCTCTTCTTGGCCGATCGGTATGTTGAAGGAACATGTCCAAATTGTAAATCAACACAGGCACGGGGAGATCAATGCGAATCGTGCGGTACGTGGCTGAATCAAATCGATTTGATAGATCCAAAGTGCAAGCTTTGCGGAAGCACGCCGATAGTCCGCGAAACCCTGCATTGGTATTTTCCGCTCGGAAGGTATCAAACAAGGTTGCAAGCATATTTGAAAGATGCCGATGCCCGGGATCCATGGAAAGAAAATGTTTTGCGGTACTGTGAAGGGTGGTTCAAAGACGGATTGCAGGACCGTGCAGTGACCCGAGATCTTAAATGGGGGGTACCTGTCCCGGTAAAAGGATTTGAGCACAAGGTCATTTATGTCTGGTTCGATGCAGTGCTCGGATATATTTCATCCGCCAAGGAATGGGCAGCCGGAAAAGGAACACCCGACGCATGGAAAAAATATTGGCTCGATCCTGAGACAAAATATGTGCCTTTTATCGGCAAGGACAATATCGTATTCCATTGTATAGTTTTTCCAGCCATGCTTATGGCTTGGAATGACGGCAGGAAAGAACAATATGTCCTGCCTGAAAACGTTCCTGCCAACGAATTTTTAAATTTTGAAGGGCAGAAGTTTTCAAAGAGCCGGGGATGGGGAATCGACGTACAAGATTTTTTAAAGCATTTTCCCGCCGACATGCTGCGCTATGCACTCGCTGTCAATTTGCCGGAAAAAAGCGACAGTGACTTCTATTTGAAAGATTTTCAAGCACGCATCAATAATGAACTGGCAGATATCGCAGGTAATTTTATCAATCGTACCATTGCGTTTGCAGAAAAAAATTTCGAAGGCAAAGTTCCTCATCCCGGCAAATTGAGTTCACTCGATACAGAAATGATTCTTAAAATCAAGGAATCACCGGGTGCAGTCGGGCAATACTATGAGCAGTACAGGTTCCGCGACGGTTTGATGGAAACTATGAATCTTGCACGGGCCGCCAATAAATATTTCAACGACAGCGAGCCGTGGAAAACAAAAAAAACGGACCCGGAACAATGCGCATCGACACTCTACGTCTCGCTGCAAGTAGTCCGCACGCTGGCAATTTTACTGGCCCCGGTTATTCCTTCTACATCTGAAAAGATATGGAAACTTCTGAAGATGGATTCGACGTTGTATCAGGACGGCTGGGATTCTGCAGCAGAAATTCTGCTTGAGTCCGGCCATGTTCTGGCTCAACCTGAAATATTGATTCAAAAAATAGAGGATGTCCGTATCGAAGAAATTATCAAATTTCTGGAAGGTGGTCATGAAACGGGGCTGAAACCCGGCTTTGTGCCGGTTAAACCGGCCATAACGATCGAGGACTTTTCAAAGATCGATTTACGCATTGCAAAAGTTCTCAAAGCGGAAAAAGTTCTGAAATCCGAAAAACTTTTAAAACTCCAGGTTGACCTTGGATCTGAACAGCGGCAGATTCTTGCGGGTATTGCAAAAACATATGCACCCGAGGAATTGATCGGAAAATTAGTCGTTCTTGTCGCAAATCTTCGGCCTGCAAAAATTATGGGACAAGAATCACAGGGGATGATATTAGCGGCAGGCGATACGAGCGGGAATTTGAAATTTATTGAACCGGGCGGCGACATGCCGGCTGGCTCGGTTGTTCAATAAGAGGAGCAGTGTGAAAAAAATAAAAAGCATAACGGATTTTATCAAGATCGAGCATACGCTTTTTTCTTTGCCGCTGATCTTTGCCGGCGTCTTTTTAGCTTCTCCCAAAACCGCCGCCGTTCAGACTGATCGCGCTTATTCTCACCGCAGCTCTTGGGGCTCGAACGACGGCTTTGGCTCTTAATCGTATAATCGACCGGCATATTGATAAACGCAATCCGCGGACTACAAACAGGGAACTGCCAAGCGGAAGGATGCCTCTCGGCGGTGCTTTTGTTATTCTTGTCGGAAGCCTTGCACTTTATGAACTCAGCGCAAAATTGATATCGCCTTTTTGTTTTGCTCTCTCGCCGGTTCCCCTTATCATTTTTCTAATCTATCCTTACATGAAACGCTTCACGCCGTTTGCACATTTTGGCGTGGGCTTCGGATTATCGATGGCTCCGCTGGGAGGATGGTTTGCAGTAAAAAACACAACTAATGGAATGCTTCCCGGATTGATGCTTTCGCTCTTTATGATTTTTTGGGCCACCGGTTTTGATGTGATCTATTCAACGCTCGATGAAGCATTTGATCGGGGTGAGAAGCTTTATTCCTTTACTTCGCGGTTCGGAAGAAAACATGCTTTAAAAATCTCAGCCTGCCTGCATGTTTTATCCTTTGCCGTACTGGTCTGTCTTTTTACTATGGAAATCCGCGCTGTAGCGGCGCTGCCTCTGCTGCTTTTTTCCGGATATCTTTTATATCTGGAGCATCGAAAAGCGGAAGATGTCGAATTGGCGTTCTTTAAAATAAACGCTGTTATCGGTTTTGCAGTTCTTGCAATGGTGCTGGCAGGAGTATATTTCCCATGAGGATTATTGTCGGAGTGACCGGATCCTCCGGGGTTATCTTTGCGCAGGAATTTCTGAAGCAATGCGACGCAGAAAAATTTCTCATTATGAGCAAATGGGGAAAAGTGGTCGTCAAGGAAGAACTCGGCATTTCGGAAAAAGAATTCGCTTCTTTTGCAAAGAGACAATTTTCAGATGATGACCTAACGGCTCCTCACTGCGTCAGGCTCCAACAGATTCGATGCGATGGTGATTCTTCCATGTTCGATCTCAACGGTAGGGAAAATAGCATCGGGGATAGGGGATACGCTCATTACGCGTACGGCTCAGGTCGCTTTAAAAGAACGATATCGATTGATTCTCTGCATTACGGGAAACTCCGCTCTCAACCGTTACGCTCGAACAATGCGCAAAAATTTCCGCTTACGGCGGTATGATTATGCCGATTTCTCCGCCTCTTTATTTTGTTCCGCATTCTGTTCAAGAATATATCGATGCATATATCGCAAAATTGCTCGGTGTTCTCGGTGTGCGGGAATCAAAAGGATGGCGTTCCGGAGATTTGGAATAATGCAAACGTTTCCGGCGCTTGGCGAATTTGTTCGGTATCTGGAGTCTATCGGTGAACTCAGACGAATCAAGCAAGTAGGTCGATCCGTATCTCGAAATAACTGAAATTGCCGTGCGAGCTCTTCGTGAAGGCAGACAGGCTCTTCTTTTTGAAAATGTAAAAGGTGCTCGTTTTCCTCTCGCTATCAATGTCTATGCTTCAGAACGCCGGATAGAACTCGCTTTAGGCCGGCATCCGGTACAGATTGGCGAAGAACTTGTCAGGTTTTGCTGAAAAATTGCTACCGCCGAAACCGTCGGAACTCTGGAAGAATCGATCGATTCTTTTTAAAGCGCTTCGTGCTCAAACACATAAAACTGCAGCTGGATTCTCGCAAGTCTCTTGACCTGCCGCCCGATCTCAATTTGCTGCCGCTTCAAACCTGCTGGCCCGGCGATGGAGGTCGATTTATTACGCAGGGACAGGTTGTCACATACGATCCGGCGGATGGGAAGCGAAATATTGGAATGTATCGGATGCACGTGTATGATGCGGCAACAACCGGCATGCATTGGCAAATTCAAAAAGGCGGAGGATTCCATTATTATCGTGCAGAACGGATGAATCAATCATTGCCGGTTTCCGTTGCGCTTGGAACCGATCCGGCATTGCTGCTTGCGACGATTGCACCTTTACCGGAAGGTATCGATGAGGCGATGTTCGCCGCATTTTTAAGAAGCAGAAGAATTCCATTCACACGCGGAAAAAACATCGCCATTGATGTTCCGGCTCAGGCTGAATTCGTACTGGAGGGATATGTGAACCCCGGCGAGCGGAGAGAAGAGGGACCGTTTGGCGATCATTTCGGCCATTACTCCCATGCAGCCCCTTTTCCGGTCTTCCACATCAAAGCTCTTACGCATCGCAACAATGCTGTTTACCCTGCAACTGTTGTGGGCATTCCTCCGATGGAAGATAAATTTTTAGGCGATGCATCGCAGCAAATTCTTTCTCCGCTGATCAAGCTTCTGCATTCGGAGGTTCGTTCGCTTTGGGCATACTATGAAGCTGGTTTTCATAACCTGCTCGTTGTTTCGACGGAAGCACGATATAAGAAGGAAGCGATGAAGACCGCTCTTGGGTTACTGGGGACAAGTCAATTATCTCTGACAAAATGCATGGTTCTTGTCTCGGAAGATATCGATCCGAAAGACTGGTCTTCCGTTCTAAAAGAAATTCATGCAAATTTCGATCCGCATTTAGACTTTGTCATGATTCCGAATGTCCCGCTGGATACGCTCGACTTTACGAGTTTTAAAATGGAACTGGGCAGTAAAATGATTATCGATGCAACGCGAAAACACGGGAAAAGATAAACAACTGAGACCAGTAAAAGGATATCTGGTCTGAAGCGTTCTCATATCTCCAAGTTGATCGCATCCGATAAAAGAATCGTGGATGCGGAATCGTGGGAAGAAACGCTGCTTATCGTCAAAGTTCGCTCAAGCGTTTCAACATCGAACGGATCACAAAACAGCGGAAGGCCGGTTCTGCAAAAATTACTCCGGAGCGAGGAACTTCAGGCTTTCAGCATCATTGCGGTAGTAAGCGAAGATGTCGATCGTGAGAGATCAAGTGAATTCGATTTGGGGCATATTTACGCGATTTGACTGCCAGCGCGATGTATATTTTACGAATCAAAAAATGCTGGGAATTTCGCCGCTCTATTCCGGTGTTATGGGAATAGATGCAACGTGGAAAAAAGGATATCCGGATCCTCTTGTTATGGATCCCGATGTCGTGAATAAAGTCCATTCACAATGGGAAGAATTTTGGAAATAGCCATGGAGATACATTTCCGGGATACAAATCTTGAGCCCGTCTGGCAAAAAGTTCAGAAGGGGGATCGATTATCGCTTGAAGACGGATTGACTCTTTTCGCAACAAACGATGTTATTTCGCTCGGCAAGATGGCGCATTTTGTTCAAAAACAAAAAAGCGGCGATGCAATTTACTTCGTCCTGAATCAAAAAATCGAACCGACGAACATCTGCGTCTTATCATGCAAGTTTTGCGATTTTGCGGTGCAGCAAAACGAAGCGAAAGCATACGAAATGACGATAGAAGAAATTCTCGCCAAGCTTACCTCCGATATCCAGGAAGTACATATCACCGGCGGGCTGCATCCAGACTGGAAGTGGGAATATTACCTGGATATGCTGAGCCGAATCCGCGAAAAATTTCCACATGCAGATATCAAAGCATTCACTGCGGTTGAAATCGATTATTTTCATAAGAAATTTAAAATTCCGATTGAAGATGTTTTGCGGCAACTGAAGGCAGCCGGACTGCGAACGATGCCCGGCGGCGGAGCTGAAGTGTTTTCAGAACGCGTGAGAACGGAACTCTTCCATCAGAAAATAGGATCTGAGAAATGGCTGGACATTCATCGTACTGCTCACAGCTTAGGTATTCCGACGAATGCGACGATTTTATACGGCCACATTGAAACAAAAGAAGAACGTGTTTATCATCTCAGCAAACTTCGGGAATTGCAGGATGAGACCCAGGGTTTTCTTTCTTTTATACCATTAGCATTCCAGCCGGGGACGACTGGCATCAAGCCGCCGGACCAGCCGACCTCGGCTCTTGACGATCTGAAAATGATTGCCGTCTCACGTTTGATGCTTGATAACTTTCCGCATATCAAGGCCTATTGGGTCATGCTGACGGAAGAAGTTGCATCGATCGCTTTGAATTTCGGTGCAGATGATATGGATGGAACGGTGGGAGGCGAACGAATCGCACATGATGCAGGTGCGACAAGTCCATCAGTTCTGGCAAAAGAACAAATTATTAAAATGATTCGCGATGCTGGAAAAATTCCGGTGGAAAGAGATATTTATTATAATCCGTTGAATCTGCACGGCAAAAATGTCGTAGGAAAAATTCCGTATTTGAATTCCGTGCCGTTCTATGAAAACATCGAACAACGGCAGTTCAAGATCTTGCCTGTTTCTCCCCGCCGTATGGGTGTATTGTCCTCAAGGGGGCAGCTGGATGCCGGTCTTTTTTCTTTGGTCGATTATCTGCAGCAGCAGAAGCATTTGGAACCTCTTGATTACTGTATTGCAACGCGTGATCAAGTGAAAAGCGTTATGCTTTTTTCGAATCATGGATGGCAAGGCCTGCAGGGCAGAACCGTCGGCATTATCGATGATACGGCAACCTCCGTTCAGCTTCTCAGAGTGCTGTTGGAAAAAAAATACGGAGTACAGGCGCACTTCCGCCGAATGAATTCCGGTGTGAATGACTATAGGACATTTGATGCTGTACTTTTAATCGGCGATGAGGCTCTCCATGCTCAAAAGCATGGTCTTGCCGGTTTCGAATTAATCTATGATCTTGCCGCGGAATGGTACGAATGGAAACAGCTTCCATTCGTCTTTGCCATCTGGGCTGTTCAGAAGACGATGAATCCGGATGTGAAACTGGAATTGGCCGAAATCCTGCAGGCATCACTTAAAAAGGCAGAACAAAATTACGGGGAAACAGGCGCGTTACATGCGCATCGTATCGGGCTTACAAAACCGGAATGTGAAGAATACCTGGAGGGATTTAATTTCCGTCTCGGCAGACGAGAGCTCGATGCAATTGCAGAATTCGAGAAAATTTTAATAGATTTGGAAGTGTTGGAAAAAGTTTAAAGACATGTCCGAGCATATTCTTAAAAGATTTGAGGAGCTTATTGAGGCAGGGGGCAGACTTGCCCCCCAGGGAGGATTTGATTTTTCCGGATATAATGCACGCCTCCAAAATACATATTTGGGGTGGCGAAAAGCATGCCTCGAAATTCTGGAACTCTCCGGTCCTATCGGAATCCCCTATAAAAACAAAATATTAGGCGATAAAAATGGATCCAATTTTTTTCAGGTATCTGCACTTCTGATCCTTCATTCGATCAATGAATTGTATGTTAAACTTAAATCCTCTCCGGAGATGACAACTGCAGACGGACAGGAATCGCGGGAGAACCAGCATTCAGCACAAAACGTTTCGGAGGGTGTCCGCGTGCTAAAGCCTCCGCCCAAGACCGAAAAAACGCAAGCGGCCGCTGCTGTTGCGCGCACTGTTTATATTATCGGAGAGAAAAGCAGTCCGCTCTACATCCAGCTGGCGCATTTTTTGTTGGAAATTGGAATTGAAGAGGTTCTGATAGAAAGACAACATGGGACGATGATTTCGTTTAATGCCTTTCAGGAAAGTGCCGATATACGATTCGCCTATTTTGTTCTGAACGAAGACGATCTGGGTTATGCGATGTTTGAAATAGGCCATTTGGTTGGGAAATTGGGAGCGGGCCATGTCTGCATATTATGCAAATCGGACGTGAGTTTTCCAGACAACATACCGGGTGTGAGTGTTAAGCGGATTGTGGTCAAACTGGAAGAAGCCGGATTTGAATTGATGAAAGAATTAAAGGCGGCAGGGTATACTGTAAATATTTAGTACAGAATACAAAATTTGGGATATGGAAAACGGGTGCATTTATTTTTCTCATCTCTCCTTCGAGGGAAAAAGAATGAGCCCTCTTGCACATCTCAATATGTTCTCTTGAGGTAAATCTATGACGGTTGCAGAAATATCCAAAAAAATTCGAGAGAATGTTCGGATTACAAAAGATGAAGGAGTCTTTCTTCTCCGCAATGCGGAATTACTCGATCTTGGCGGTTTGGCGAACGAGATTCGTTTTAGAAATAACGCGAAACCGTATGTGACGTACGTGCTTGATACAAATCCGAATTATACGAATGTCTGCACCGTCGATTGTATTTTCTGTGCGTTCTATCGTCATCCAGGAGAAGAAGGCGTCTACACCCATACTGTGGATTACATGATCGAAAAATTCAAAGATGCGGCCCGGAATGGAACGACGACCGTTCTTCTTCAGGGAGGCGTGAATCCCGATTTGCCGTTTGATTATTATCTTGAGCTTGTCGAACGGACAATCAATGAGGTTCCGCAGATATTTCCGCATTTCTTCTCGACCTCTGAAATTTTAATCATGTCGAAAGTGTCCGGCCTCAGCATTGAGACCGTATTGGAAAAATTATGGGGGAAAGGACTGCGCTCCCTGCCGGGCGGCGGAGCGGAGATACTCTCCGACAGCGTTCGAAAGAAAATCAGCAGTAAAAAGGGAACTTCTGCCGATTGGCTCCGAGTTATGCGAATTGCGCATGGAATTGGGTATAAAACGACCGCTACGATGATGTACGGGCATCTGGAAACCGACGAGGATATTATGACCCACCTGGAGGCTTTACGCTGTCTACAGGACGAGACAGGCGGCTTTACAGCGTTTATTCCGTGGTCGTTCAAACCCGGCAATACACCGCTGGAAAAAATTATACCGCACTATGCCTCGCCGGCGCGTTATCTTCAAATGATTGCCATATCGCGTATCTATCTCGATAACTTCAGGCATATACAGGGATCGTGGTTTTCCGAGGGGAAAAAAATCGGACAGATATCGCTTCACTTTGGAGCGGATGATTTCGGCGGGGTTTTGGCGGAAGAAAACGTTCATGCTTCGGCAAAGTTTGTCAATAAGACGAGCGTCGAGGAATGCAGATCGCTCATCCGCGAATCCGGTTTTGTGCCTTCTCAACGTACAACCCTTTATGAAATTCTCAGTATTGATGATGTTCGGAAAGCAGTATAAGATATCTGAGAGTGACATCTATTCTTATGTAGTTTGTTCTTTCTGTTGAACTACCGTTAAACTATTCATCGGAATGAGGGACGAAAATCAATTTTACACGAGTGGTATTTGACAAGAAGCAATTCTCGTTCTCTCAACATGCGCACGCGTTTTTTCCGCTCAAAGCCCTTTTCTTTTTCAAAGAAAAAACCAATATTGTAATCAACGATGACATGTTTGCTCTTTATTCGCTCTCTCGTCATGTATGCGGAATAACAGCAGTGTGAAAATTATATGTTGAATCATATCTGGTGGATGCTCATTGTTCTAGCTTTGCTTGCAGCGGCAGGAAACGATTTGTACGATGAACTGAACAATACGTACAGGAACGGTTTGCCCCTGCAGATTTCTTTCCGTTCAAAAGAAATCTGCACTGGAACAGCAAAGGCAGAAGGAGATCTGATTATCTCAGGAGCGGTATTGAGAAAATTCTACGGTATTGCAGATCGAAGCAGTCAAAACGATACGGTGAAACAGCCTGCTTTCGTCTCGTCCAATGGAAAAGCAGTGCTTGTCCTATCAGAATCTTCTCCGATCATCTGGCAGGCCATGGCGAAAAGCGGTTCGTCAAAGGGGGAACTTCCCGGACATATTGTTTCGCTTCAATTCGCTGAAGATAAAAAAAACGCACTCGCCGAAATCATTTTTGAGCCGATCCACTTTGTGAAACTTCGTGCAGTGACGCAAGCCGCGATTGATTTTGCTGCGACTGCAGTCGAAATAGCGCTGGCGCTGGTTGGTGTGATGGCTTTATGGCTGGGATTGATAAAAATTGCGGAAGAGGCAGGACTTGTGCAGTTGCTTTCGAAAATGCTTGCGCCGCTTACAAAAAAAATATTTCCGGATATCCCGCCGGATCATCCGGCAATCGGTTCCATCATTATGAATGTGGCGGCAAATATGCTCGGGCTTAATAATGCCGCAACTCCGCTGGGTCTCAAGGCGATGGAAGAGTTAAATTCGCTCAATACGAAGCCAGGCACTGCGACCAACGCAATGGTGACATTTCTTGCTATCAATACGGGTGGACTGATTCTTATTCCTGCTACGGCTATTGCCGTTCGGGCTGCATCGGGTTCGGCAAATCCCGGGATCATTATCGGTACATCGATTTTCGGCGCATTGTGT
This sequence comes from Ignavibacteriota bacterium, assembly GCA_963778945.1. Classification (GTDB taxonomy): domain Bacteria; phylum Bacteroidota; class Ignavibacteria; order UBA10030; family UBA10030; genus Fen-1254. The sequence goes on along the minus strand of CAVZWL010000014.1, from coordinate 190,437 downwards.
GCGACTGTTGCAGGTGTGACAGCATCGAAATTCCTTCAAAAACTGCCGCGTTACAGAATCGATAAAGAAAAGAAAGAAATAAACGACAGCGGAAGACAATGATTGAATTTTTCAAAAATATCATAAACCTGATCGCTGTCACAGCTATTCCGCTGATGATTCTTATCTTTCTTGTATGGGGCGCGGTTAGGAAAGTCAAAGTATATGAATCCTTTATCGAAGGCGCAAAAGAAGGATTTGCAACAGCGGTACGGATTATTCCGTATCTTGTAGCGATGTTATTTGCAATAGGTATGTTTCGAGCGAGTGGAGCTATGGATCTGCTGGTTAAGGCGATTTCTCCTGTCACAAACATTATAGGACTTCCGGCAGAAGCGCTGCCAATGGCGTTGATGCGCCCTCTTTCCGGAAGCGGATCGCTCGGTATTATGGCGGAATTGATGAAAGTACACGGACCGGATTCTTTTATCGGCGTTCTTGCGTCTACGATGTACGGAAGCTCGGAAACGACTTTTTATGTCCTTGCCGTCTATTTCGGCGCTGTTCAAATTAAAAATACACGGCATGCTGTTCCGGCCGGTCTTATTGCAGATCTCTTCGGTATGCTGGGAGCATTGTTTATATGCAGGATTCTATTTGCTGTTTAACCAATTATAAAGGATGAAAAAAATGAAAATGCAGCGAACGATGATATATGTAGTCGCCTGCCTGTTGCTGCAGGCTGGAGTCACCATTGCCCAGCCGCAGGAACAAGCTGCGGCAGCTGCAGCGAGCAGCGGTGTTGTTCCGGTAGGTCTTGGAGCTACATTCATAGACGGCCAGGCATACTACCTTGTCAATTTTGAACCCGAGGTTGCATTCGGTAATTTCGGGATCGGTTTGGATGTCAACCTTCGATTCGACTCCAATGGAAAATTGAGACCCGACTATAATTCATTCTCGGATTATCTTAGGCTCATACGTTACGCACGCTGGGCACAGAAGGGAGCCCCTTTATATGTTCGCGTCGGAGAATTGGATAATGCATTATTGGGACACGGTTTTATCATGGAAGGATATCAGAATTCCTCCAGCTACGATTTACGAAAAACCGGAATGGAACTTGATCTGAATTTCAATCAGTTTGGAATCGAATCGATGACCAGCGATCTTGCCCACGCCGGAATTACAGGCGTGCGTGGATATGTCAAGCCGCTGAAATTGACCACTCTCGAAAAAATTCCTGTTGTCAATAATTTTGAAATCGGTGCGACCTATGTCACCGATCGTGCGCAGAATGCAGATGTTGCGGTAGACCCGTCGAACGGCAATATTTTAATAGGCAACGCAATGTCCATCTACGGTTTCGATGCTGGATTGCCTCTTCTGGCATACAAGACCGTGAAATCGACGCTTTTTTTCGACTACGCAAAGATCGTCAATTATGGGAACGGGGCAGCCGTGGGAATTGATTTCCGTTTTTCGGGAATGGGTTTGATGACCGTAAACGCGAAGTACGAACGGCAGTTTAACGGCGATCAGTTTATTCCTTCTTACTTCAATGCTTTGTATGAGCTGGACAGGTTCACGGTTGTAGGCAATTCTTTTAGAAGCAAAGCCGATTCGCTTACAACTGTTACGAAAAATCAGGGTAATTACGGCTCGCTCGTTATCGGTATCTTGAATACGTTCAAAATTATAGGCAATTATCAAGCGCCTGTCGGTGTCAAGAATGCCGGTTTCTTCCACGCTGTGCTCGATATTCCGGATGTGATACCCTCGGTAGTACTCAACGGCGGCTATGATAAAAAAAATATAGGCAGTTTCTTTACTCTTGATGAAAACTCTCTTCTCTACGCAGAAGTCGGATACAAGCCTGTATCGTTTATGATTGTATCGACCGTCTATCAATGGACATGGACGCTGCTCAATGGTGAATATGTATCTCAGAAACGAATTGAGCCGAAAGTGAGTTTCGTTTACCAATTTTAAGGAAGAAGTTTTATTTTCGGTAATCGAAAAAGCCGAGATTCATTTGGTCAGGCGTTTCCGAAAAAGGATAGGTTTTCATGGAAAATGTGGTTGTAAAAATTATGCGAACGAACCCGGAACAGACGGACCTTCCGCTGCCTTCCTATGCAACAGAGGGTTCTGCCGGTATGGATGTCTGTGCTGATGTCAAGGAAGTTATGGATATTCCGCCGGGTGAAACAGTTCTGATCCCTGCCGGATTCAGCATGGAATTGCCGCAAGGATTTGAAGCACAGATCCGTCCCCGCAGCGGACTCGCGGTGAAGCATCAAATCGGTATTCTCAATGCTCCGGGAACGATCGATTCCGACTATCGCGGAGAGGTAAAAATTATTTTAACCAATTTCGGAAGAAAGCCATTTGTCGTTCGCCGAGGCGACCGCATTGCGCAGATGGTTATCGCACGTTACAGCAGAGTGACTTGGAAGGAAACGGAAACATTGAATGAATCACAGCGAGGTGCGGGGGGGTTTGGCCATTCCGGAATCGCTGCCAAGGAGATACGATAAATGTCCGCAAAGAAACCTAAGAAGGGGATAGAGAGGGCGGCAGAGGAGGATCAGCTTAAGGATTTGAAGTGGGATTCCGTCTTTGCTTCACTCGGCAGGATCGAGATCGTGCTGCTCGTGGGGGGGGTTCTCTTGCTCCTTGTGCTTATCTATACGATCCATTCGATCGTTTCTCCTTTTCTCGTTCTCGGCGCACTTTTGTTTCTTCTCTATCCCTTGCGCCGATATATTCTGGCGCGCAATTTAATGTGGCTCGGTATTGTGCTGTTTGCATTGTGGTTTATCGACTCAATCTCGCCTATTCTCGTTCCCTTTCTTGTTTCTTTCATTTTTGCATACACGCTCAATCCGGTCGTCGATTGGCTGACGCAGAGGAAAATAGCGCGCTGGGTGAGTTCCTTGGTTATTATACTGCTGTTTCTTTCGGGAATTACTTTGATCATATTTTTTGTGCTTCCTCTGGCATTAACTCAGTTTGAAGGGGTGCTGGAATCACTTGCAAAGCTGACGAATGAATACAGCGATGCGTTATGGAACAGCAAACTTGTGGTCATCTTGGAACGATACGGCATTAGTTCGACGGAATTGCGCAATTCATTCGCAAGCCATTTGACGCCGCGTTTTGAAGATATCCTCAAAGCTGTGTTAGCTGGTCTTGGTACGGTGATGAGCAGCATCAGCGGATTTATTACTCAGATTTTCTACATTGCCATCATTCCTTTCCTGACGTTTTATTTTCTTACCGATTTCCATAAAATTACGCACAGGTTCAAAATGCTTTTCCCGCGTCATAACCGTGACAGAATAGCCGATCTTATGGCTCAAGCAGACGAACTTGTAGGACATTATCTCAGAGGAGTGCTGCTTGTCGCCTGTGTTCAGGGTACTATCATTGCAATTCTTTTTTCCATCATTGGCATCAAGTATGCTTTACTGCTCGGCCTGCTTGGCGCTGTATTCGATCTTATTCCCTATTTTGGCCTGGGAGCTATTCTCTTTCTCTCATCCATATCTGCACTTTTCAGCGATCCGCCGGCTCTGCTAAAACTGGCATTTGCAGTCGGCTCGATCGGTTTTCTTCACATTCTCGAGGTAGTATTTCTTTCTCCGAAAATTGTCGGCAATAAAGTGGGACTGCATCCGCTTCTGCTTATTCTCTCGTTGCTGGTTTTCATGTATTTTCTCGGAGTTGTCGGCCTCTTAATCGCTGTGCCTACATCGGCTTTGATTGTTCTGTTCGTTCGGGACTGGGAGACCCGCCGGAAAAACGGAATAACCCCGGTTCACGGCGGAATAAAACGATAGACAGATATGATTGGTCTCCTTTATCTTGTGGCTACACCGATTGGCAATTATGAAGATATAACTCTTCGGGCTTTAAAAATTCTCAAAGAAATCGACGTTGTCGTGTGTGAAGAACGTAAAGAAGGATTGAAGCCTCCTCCATCATTACCAGATCGAAAAACCGATTGAAGAATTAAATGAACACAATGAAATTGCGATTAGCTCTATTATCATCGGCTTACTGCAGGAGGGGAAATCGGTTGCACTCATCTCCGATGCGGGGACACCGGTATTTTCGGATCCAGGAAAGGAACTCGTACATCGCGCTATTCAAGCGGGTATTCGTATTGTGCCGATACCCGGCGCCTCATCGCTTATGCCTGCGCTCATTACTTCCGGATTTGCCATTGATCGTTTCGTTTTTCATGGGTTCCTTTCTCCAAAGCGGGAACGGCGTATTGCAGAATTAAAAGAATTGAAAAAAGAAAAAAGGACAGTTGTTGTCATGGACACACCGTATCGACTGGTCCAGTTGCTGCGTGATATTGCAGATGTGTATGGGCAGGAGAGAAAGATTTGTGTCGGTTTTGATCTCACCATGCCCACGGAAAAATTCTATTACGGCAAGGCGCCCAAACTCTATGAAGAGTTCCTCAAGGACAATCGCAAAGGTGAATTTGTCGTAGTCATCGAAGGGGTTCGATGAGACATCGAGGGAAGTAAGCGGTCGGAGCAATGTGATTGAATAGATACGGCCAAGGGAAATACAGGAATATGAGGGAAATGAATGATGGGTTCTGATCATTCTTCACACAGCCGATCCGTAAATGTGGGCTATCATAGGGTGGATCGATTTCCCGATCTCTTCAATCGATTTATTTTGAAAAAAAATAAATTTGAAGTCAAAGCCGAATGATGTTACAGGGAAGTGTAAAAGCGAATATTTTCGAATTGTACACATCCATTCTTCCGGCAGTCTAATGTAATCGGCTGCAGGGACTTCGCGTAAAATTGATCGAGAAGCTGCTGGAAGAGATATATTCTTTTTAGGCGGTATCGAGGGAAGGGGAAAATCATTGATTGCGGCAATTCGAGGATGTCTTTTTTTGCCCCCCCCAGCCTGGAATATTATATTTTGCGAGCGACGACAAGGAAGGTCGATTTCCATGGAACTACCTCGATAACGTTTCGAAGGAAGAATCGTTTTAGCGCAGATTGATGAGGCCTTACCTTGTGACAGCTTCTCGTGTAGAGAACTTGAAATCCAAATTTACGAAGGAAATGCAAGAGTCTGAGGAGTATCATACAAAGATGTCCTTCCGTGCCGTAGTAGGCACCGATGTTTTTTTTCCTCAAACCGATCTTCTCCAGGCAGCGCTTGACCACGATTGAAAGAGATTCGATATTCGGCTGTGCAACGAAGAGAATTCCATCCTTTTTGAGTATGGAATAAATAATCTCGAGATATGGAACAGGCGATTTTAAATGTTCGATGACCTGATGCATATAGACTGCATCGAAAGATTCGCGTTCCCAGGGAATTTTAACAAAATCACCGCAGAGGATATCAATGCCGATTTTCTTGCTGATATGAATTTCGGATTTTTCATCGACATCGTATCCGATCGGATTCCAGCCTCGCTGTCTGGCGGCGATAAGACAATGTCCCTTTCCGGCACCGATATCCAGAATGTGGCCTTTGTTTGGAGTGTATCGTTCGATGAGTGAAAGATAGTAACCGTGAGCGTCAGATGAGCTTCATCCCATTCAGGTTCCTCGAAAGTAAAATCGGAATAATATTTCTTGAGGTGAAGATCAGAATACTGAGGGTTCATAAACTGCACTTTGCAGTTGCTGCACGATAAACCCGAATCCCTTTATAGTCAATTGCATGAAGGAAAATCTCATGGGATCTGCAGATTTCACAATGTGATTTTATAGGATCAAAACTGGGCACAAGGATTTTCATTCGGATACCTTCTCTTAAACCGATGAGATAATTAAAACGCCCTTGTACAAATCAGCTATAAATTTAAGGTAGAAGTACGGCACAGGCAACGACTGTCGTCCATAAGCCGTTTTTATCTCCTTCAGCAGATTGTGTGATATTAAAAGTTCGTATAATTTTGCCTGACATTTTAAAGATCTTCTCGCGTTCATCCCATGCCGTGTTGGGGTCAAATTGAACGCCAAGTGTCGTAGCCAGCATCGTTGCCGCAAGATCTTCCGCATACTCACCGGCGCGTTCATCGGTTTCTCCGAATGGATGGTGTTCGGAAAGATAGCCGTAAACTGAATCGTCTGCGGGCTGCGCAACGCCGATGGAGGAAGCAATCAGGCGGTTCGGTTCATTTGTTGCATTGCGCGCCATAACTGTAAATGTAATTTGTCCCGAACTGAGAAGCTTGACGCCGTCGTCTTTCGGAATTCGCTTGCATCCGGGGGGATAAATGCTGGACACCGTAACGATGTTGCATTTTTCAATACCGGCATCACGCAATGAAAGTTCAAATGATTGTAAATAATCTTTATGACGTCCTACGCCCTTCGTAAAAAACATTTTTGTGGGGGTGAACAATTTTTCATCTCCGAATTTTAATTGAATAGATGTTTATTGTTTTAAAATCTTTAAAAATTTTCGTTTGCCGACTTTGATAATAAACTCTTCTTTGACAGGAACCGCTGCGTTAAAATCTGTTATACGCTCGCCGTCGATACTTACGCCCCCCTGTTCGATAAGCCGGCGCGCTTCACTTTTCGAAGAGGCAAGTTTAACTTCCGATATCAAAGTTCCGACATTGGAAGCAGCTTGAGATGCAGTTAATTTCAGGGTCTCGATGTCGCTCGGAACGTTTTTCGAAATAAAAATCCTGTCGAATTCTTCCTCTGCCTGCTCTCCGGCTTCTTGTGAATAATACATGCGGACAATCGTACGTGCAAGCTCCCGTTTGATGTCCCTCGGATTGATCGAAGAATCGGCAAGGGATTTCTTAATGGAGGCGAGTTTCTCTTTTGGAACATCAGTCGCGAGTTCAAAGTATGTCGAGAGGAGTGCATCCGGAATACTCAGCGTTTTTCCAAATATTTCTTTAGGGCTGTCGCTGATTCCTATATAATTTCCGAGCGATTTGCTCATTTTTTCCGTGCCGTCTGTGCCGATGAGAATCGGCATAGTCAGCGTAATCTGCGGTTCAAGTCCGAATTCCCGCTGTATATCTCTCCCGACAAGAAGATTGAATTTTTGATCCGTGCCGCCCAATTCGACATCGGCTTTGATGGCGACAGAATCCATTGCCTGTGCGAGAGGATAAAGAAACTCATGAACACTGATAGCTTCTCCCGACTTATAGCGCAGCGTAAAGTCATCTCTTTCGAGCATACGCGCAACCGTATATTTACTGGCAAGGCGTATGACTTCTGCAAAGTTCATTTTGTTGAGCCACTCGGAATTATAAAGCATCTTTGCTTTTTGTGGATCAAGAATGATCGAAGCCTGGTCAAAATAGCTTTCCCCGTTCTGGTGCGTTTCTTCAAGCGTCAGGGAAGGGCGCGTTTTGCTTTTGCCCGAGGGGTCTCCGATCATTCCGGTAAAATCGCCGATAATGAGAATTGCCTGATGTCCCAGATCTTGAAATTGCCGAAGTTTACGAAGAACGACGGAATGGCCGAGATGAAGATCAGGGCGGCTGGGATCGCAGCCGAGTTTGATGTTGAGCGGTTTGTCTAATTTGATGGATCGTTCGAGTTTACGTACAAGATCCTCTTCCGGAATGATTTCCGAAGCGCCTCGTTTAATGATGTCCATTTGTTCGTTGATAGATGGAAACAATTTTTACTAACTTCTCCTTCGGATTCTGTCTAAATTTCGTTTTGCATCGCGTTCGGCAATTGCCTGGCGCTTGTCATATGTTTTCTTACCGCGTGCTACACCGAGTTCGACTTTTGCATAAGGTCCCTTGAAATAAACCGACAAGGGAATCAGAGTCAAACCCTTATCGTTTCCTTTAACAGCCAATTTCCTGATTTCTTTTTTCTGCAGTAAAAGCTTCCGTTTGCGCTTGGGAATATGACTGTTTGTCGTTCCTTGTTCATACGGACTAATGTGCATCCCTTCGACCCACACCTCTCCGTTCCGCAGGACAGCAAAGCTATCCTGAAGATTTGCGTTTCCCTTCCGGATCGATTTTACTTCCGTTCCGCATAGAACGATGCCCGCTTCAAGTGTTTCTAAAATGAAGTACTCGTGCCGCGCTTTTCTATTGCTGATGAGAACCCGTGCTTTTGACTCAACCATCCGTAAAATTTTTATTTAATATTACCTTAAAAGTGAAAGATAATCAATAAAAAATATATATTTCTTTGATTGGCATTTTTTTGCTTGGATGCCTGGAAGAAAGAAAAAGGAACTTGCAAAGGCTCGTTATGTGTTCAATAGACAAACGGGAAGGCAGATGAGAGTTGCCCCTTCATTGTATTTCGTTTGAGTTCTGGTTATATTTTGCCGGAAGAAAACTTGAAAGGAAGAGCATGACTGAACGACATTATGATGTCGCAATAATAGGAGGAGGGCCCGGCGGTTATGTAGCTGCTATCAGAGCGGCTCAGCATGGGCTTACAGTGGTACTCGTAGAACGGGATAAACTAGGAGGTGTGTGCTTGAACTGGGGCTGCATACCGACAAAAGCGCTGCTCCGCAGCGCCGAACTCTACTCGATCTTCAAACGCTCCTCAGAATTCGGCATTACCCATACAGGTCTGGGTTTTGACTTTTCAAAGATTATAGCCCGGAGCCGCGGAATTTCGGAACGGATATCCAAGGGCGTCGAATATTTGATGAAAAAAAATAAAATCGACATTGTCAAAGGAACGGCCAAATTGACAGGAAATTATTCCCTCGAAGTATCAAACGGCGGAGAAACTGCAAAATCGATTAAGGCAAAGAATATTATACTTGCAACGGGTGGAAGACCGCGAACCATTCCCGGTGTTGTCATCGATCGGAAAAAAATTATAAGCAGCACCGAGGCAATGACTTTGGCAGAACAGCCGAAAACAATGCTTATCCTCGGCGGAGGAGCTATCGGCATAGAGTTTGCATATTTCTATAATACCTTCGGTACGAAAGTTACCGTCGTAGAAATGATGCCGAATATACTTCCCGTAGAAGACAAGGAAAATGTCAGGATTGTCGAAACGAGTTTAAAAAAGTCGGGAATCGAAATATTAACAGGTACGAAGGTCGAGTCGGTCGCCGCGCAGGATGAAGTGACGGTTATTATTTCCGATGTAAAAGGGAAAAGGGAATTGAAGGCCGAAGTTGCTCTCATGGCGATCGGCGTTCAGGGAAACATTGAAAACCTGGGACTTGAAGATGCAGGCGTCAAGCTGGAAAAAGGATTCATTCAAACAAACGAATTTTGTAAAACAAATGTAGATGCGCTTTATGCTATCGGCGATGTCGCGGGTCCTCCGCTGCTCGCTCATGTGGCCTCGCATGAAGGTATCGTAGCTGCCGATCATATCGCCGGAAGAGCAGTTCACGGTATAGATCGAACAAATATCCCCGGCTGTACCTATTGTCAGCCTCAGGTTGCAAGCGTCGGGTTGACGGAAGAAGCTGCGCTGGCAAAAGGCTACAAAATTAAAATCGGACGTTTCCCATTCCGCCCGCTCGGAAAATCGATGGCGCTCGGTGAATCCGAAGGAGCGGTTAAATTAATTTTTGACGAAAAATACGGCGAATTGCTCGGTGCACATATTGTTGGATCCGAAGCAACAGAAATGATCGCGGAACTCGTTACCGCGAAAGCGCTGGAGACGACATGGCATGAACTGCACGCAACGATGCACGCGCATCCGACATTATCGGAAGCGATTATGGAGGCTGCAGGAGAGGCGTACGGCGTTGCTATTCATATCTGACAATTTGACGAACAACTGAATGTAAGGCATTTATTGATTCCCTTGTTGTCTATACATAGAGGACGATCCAGATTCGGCGAGACTTGGAAATTGCAGCAATCACTCTGGCAAATGCGCCTGACTGGGGCCATCGGAGATTTGCTTTTGCTGACGGAACATGATCACGTCTACACGTTCGGCAAGAGCGGCGACGACAATCACCTTCTTGCTTCGCAGGAAGAACTTGAGATCGACGGCGCAGAGGTTTTTCATATCGACCGGGGAGGAGATGTTACCTATCACGGCCCGGGTCAAATTGTGGGATACCCTATTATCGATCTACAGAAACGAATGCCTGATATTCATCTCTATCTGCGCAGTCTTGAGGAAACCATCATTGCTGCTCTCCGGGATTTCGGCATTGTGGGAATGCGTGAAGAAGGGCTTACAGGCGTATGGGTCGACGGTGAAAAGATCGCCGCTATCGGCGTCAAGGTCAGCCGCTGGATTACAATGCATGGCTTTGCTTTAAATGTCAATACGGATTTGGCGCGGTTCGGAAGGATTATCCCATGCGGGATATTCCATAAAGGAGTCACATCTCTCGAAAAAATCCTCAAGAAAAAAATACCGATGGACGATGTTGAAGAAGTTCTTGAAAATGCATTTCAAAAGGTCTTTGGATACGATGCATTGAGAAAAATCTCACCGATAGAATTGTCGGACATAATAAACGCCGTTCCGGCATCAATGCAGATGCCGCAATGAATATGCGGGATAAATTGACTTATATCGAACGGCAGCCGGATATTCAAAAGATGAATGAGAGATTGCAGCATGCCTATCGCTGCATGCTGACATCCCGTTTGCTGGACGAGAAGCAGCTTCGGTTGCTCAAACAGGGAAAATCTTTTTTCCAAATCGGCGGATCGGGACATGAAGCCGCTCAGGTGGCTGCTGCTCTGGCGCTCAGGACTGGATACGATTGGGCGTTTCCCTATTATCGGGACCAATCGTTCGTTCTTGCTTACGGTATAACGATTCGAGAACTCCTGCTTGCCTCGCTTCATCGTGCCGACGATCCCGCGACGGGATCAAGGCAAATGCCCTGCCACTGGGGAAAACAATCTGCAAGAATCGTCACACAATCCAGTCCGACCGGAACTCAATTTTTACAGGCTGTCGGAACTGCACTCGCAATAACAAAAGAAAAAACGGATGAAGTTGTGTACGTTTCCTCCGGAGAAGGTGCGACAAGCGAGGGGGAATTTTTTGAGGCCGTAAACTGGGCAGCCCGGGAATCGCTGCCCGTCATTTTTTTCATTCAAGATAATAAATATGCCATATCGGTTCCTGTTGCCCTGCAAACGGCGGGTGGTTCGGTATTTGAAGCAACACGCGGGTTCGAGGGACTACACCGCGTAGAATGCGATGGAACAGATTTCTATCAGACCTTCTCAAGCATGGAGTCCGCCGTGCAGCTCGCAAGAACAGGCAAAGGACCATCACTTATTCTTGCACATGTTGTCCGGCTGCTTCCTCATTCCTCTTCAGACGACCATAAAAAATACAGAAGCGAGGAGGAGTTGGAGCGGGAAAAACTCCGCGATCCGCTTCCGCGTTTTTTAAGTTCGCTTCTCGAAAGAGGAATTTTGAATGAGCAGGAAGATAGTGACCTGAAAATTGAAATAAAAAAGGAGATTGAATCCGAATCGGATTGGGCTGAAGAACAGTGTTTACCCGATCCTTCGACAGTGGGCTTGCATTTATACGGCATAGCGCACGAAATGACGCCAAAAAAAGAATCAGTATCCGTGAGGGAAGGATCTTCGGTCGTGATGGTTGATGCGATTAACCATGCTCTGGATGAAGAACTCGGCCGCAATCAAAAAATGGTAATTTTTGGCGAGGATATTGCGGATAAAAAAGGAGGGGTATTTACCGCAACAAAAGGTCTCTCGACGAAGTACGGGACGACGCGCGTCTTTAATTCTCCGCTCGCAGAGGCGAGTATCGTAGGTGTTGCGATAGGCATGGCCTTCAAAGGATGGAAACCGGTCGTTGAAATTCAATTCGGCGATTATATCTGGCCGGCGTTTATGCAGATACGTGACGAACTCGCAACGATCCGATATCGGTCAAATGGAGTTTGGTCTTGCCCGCTGGTGATTCGGGTACCGGTGGGCGGCTATATTCATGGTGGAATGTATCACAGTCAGTCCATCGAAAGTTTCTTTACGCATATTCCGGGAATCCGGATAGTGTATCCCTCAAATGCCGGAGATGCGAAAGGATTGCTGAAATCTGCAATACGCGGCGACGATCCTGTCCTTTTTTTAGAGCATAAAGGGTTATATCGCCAGGGATATGCTGCTGCGCCGGAGCCGCCGGAAGATTTCCTGCTGCCGTTTGGCCAGGCCTCATTGCGAAAAGACGGAACCGACGCAACAATTGTGACGTACGGCTATCTTGTTCAGCAGTCTCTCGAGGTCGCACGAACAATGGAAACAAAGGGGGTGTCGGTTGAAGTGATCGATTTACGAACACTTAATCCGCTCGATGAAAATGCAATTTATAATTCGGTCAAGAAGACGAATAGAGTCCTTCTCGTGCATGAAGATACACTGACAGCAGGCTTTGGAGCGGAAATCGCAGCGAGGATAGCCCAGAACTGTTTCGAACATCTGGATGCGCCTATTATCCGTGTTGCAGCCCTGGATATTCCGGTTCCCTACAGCCCGCCGCTGGAAGATGCAATGCTTCCCAATAAACAAAACATACTCGCTGCAGTTGAACGTCTTGTCCGGTATTAAAAGATATGCGTATTGAAATTGTCATGCCAAAAATGGGTGAGAGTATTCAGGAGGGGAAAATTCTCAGCTGGACAAAAAAAGCAGGGGAGAGGATAGAAAAAGAAGAAACATTGCTCGAGATCAGCACGGACAAGGTCGACTCGGAAATACCTTCTCCGGCTGCAGGCGTGCTCGTTGAAATACGCGCAAAGGAAAACGACGTTGTACCGGTGGGCGTGGTGATTGCCGTTATCGAAACGGAGACCGCGTCAGCTGCTGCAGTCCTTCAAGTCCCTGGAGTTTCCTCCGGTTTCGAAAATCAATTCCAGAATGGTTCGAATCAGAAATCGGGCGTAAACTATCTTTTACACCGCAAGGAGAAGACGGGAAGATTCTATTCACCGCTTGTCCGGACAATTGCAGAGAAAGAAAAAATAACGGATCAAGAATTGGATGGCATAAGCGGTACGGGGATAGGCGGGCGCGTCAGCAAGAAAGATATTTTAGCTTATTGTTCACAGAAGGAACGGCTTCTTCATTCTTTGATGCGGGCAGAGAAGAGTTTTTTACCTCAGCATGTGCAGATCGAGGAGGTTCAGGCAAAATATCCTGAACCCCTCCACCGCATCGTTCCCCTGGATCACGTTCAGTTAAAAATGGCTGAACATATGTCGCGAAGTGCTGCGACATCTCCTCATGTGACCATTGTCGATGAAGCGGATGTATCTTCGATGATTTTCTTCTATCGGAAATATTCGGGCGGATTTGAAAGGGAACATGGGTTTAAATTAACCTTAACTCCTTTTTTTGCTTTTGCTGTTGTCCGCGCGTTGAAGGATTTTCCCCTTTTGAACAGTTCCCTTATCGGAGATAAAATTGTTTTTAAGAATTACGTCAATTTAGGGATTGCCGTAGCTTCTCCTGCAGGCCTGCTTGTGCCGGTAATAAAACGTGCGGATGAAAAAAATTTTCTTGGACTTGCGCAGTCAATTTACGATCTTACATATAGGACGCGCGCGAAACGGCTGCTTCCGGACGATATTTCCGGAGGGACGTTTTCTTTGACCAATTACGGCGTCTTCGGCAATATCATCGGCACGCCGATGATCAATCAGCCGCAGGCGGCAATTCTGGGAATCGGTGCGGTGAAGAAGCGTCCTGTAGCCGTTGAAAAAGATGGCGATGATTCGATAGAGATTCGCTCCATGCTTTATCTGACTCTTTCGTTCGATCATCGGTTTATAGATGGAGCGACCGGCGGGCAATTTGCATCGCGCGTTCGTCAATATCTGGAACAAATGACGGAGAACGAGATTAAGAATTGAATCCTCCTGAAAAAATATCGGCAGCTCAAGGAGAGCAAATCAAACGAAGGCCTGATTGGCTGAAAGCGCGTATTCCCGGAGGGGGCGAATTTGCCCATGTTAACGCACTTCATGCGCACTTCGAATCTGCATACGGTTTGCGAAGAAGCACATTGTCCGAATCTTGGAGAATGTTGGGGCCAGGGTACTGCAACTTTCATGATTCTTGGCGATATTTGTACACGGTCATGCGGATTCTGTGCCGTGAAAACAGGCAGGCCGGATGAGGGCTTGGATTGGGATGAACCGCGGCGTGTTGCAGATGCTGTCGAGATGATGAAAGTGCGGCATGCGGTTATTACGTCTGTCAACCGGGATGAGCGAAAAGACGGAGGCGCTCCGATTTTCGCAGAGACAATACGGCTCATCCATGAACGTGTTCCGGAGTGCAAGATCGAAGTATTGATTCCTGATTTTAAAGGAAGCGAAGAAGCGCTGGATATCGTGCTGGAAGCAAAACCGGATATTTTGAATCATAATATTGAGACAGTGCCTCGGCTGTATCGAATCGTTCGACCGCAGGCAAATTACAGACAGTCGCTTGAAGTTCTGGAGCGTGCAAAAAAACGCGGATTTGTTACGAAGACCGGAATGATGCTGGGACTCGGTGAACGGACAGAAGAAGTGCTTGAGTCGATGCGCGACGTTCGAAATAATCGGATGCGATATATTTACACTCGGACAGTATTTGCAGCCGTCGAAAGATCATTTGCCGATTGTGCGATATGCACATCCGGATGAATTTAAAATGCTTAAAGAAGAAGGTTTGGCCATGGGATTCAGGCATGTGGAGTCGGGCCCATTAGTGCGCAGTTCCTATCATGCCGCGGGTCAGGTTTGAAATGAAATGATTACACGATACGGTTACGATGTTTTTTTTACAATTACAACGTTCTGTCTGATTCTTGCAGTTATTTCCTTTGTGTTTATCGAGCCCAAAGCGATTCGCAGTGCATTGATTATATTTTCTATCGTTCTCTTCGGTTTTACGCTGAATTTTTTTCGTGATCCGGACAGAACAACGCCGAAAGATAAAAATTTTATTATCGCTCCCGCTGATGGGGAAGTGATTGCCATGAAGAGGGTGTACGAAGCGGAATTTATGAATGATGATGTTCAGCAGATTTCCATTTTCATGTCCCCTTTGAATGTGCATGTCAATCGCAATCCGATTTCCGGGATTGTTGAATATCTGCGTTATGTTCAAGGCGAATATTTCGCAGCGAATGCAGACAAAGCTTCAGAACGCAACGAGCAGATGGTTATTGGTATGCAGAATGCTCAGGGGAAAGTACTGTTCAAACAGATAGCGGGATTCATTGCACGCAGAATCGTTTGTTCTTTGAAAAAAAAGGACACTGTAACGATGGGTGAGCGTTTCGGAATGATAAAATTCGGGTCGCGCGTCGACGTGTTTGTTCCGAAGAATGCAGTCATCCGGGTGGAAAGTAGGGCAAAAGACACGGGCGGGAGAAACTGTTCTTGCGGAATTTTTCAATGCGCAGAAAGGAGCGCAAAGCCGATGAGAATCACACGAGCTGTCGTTCCGAGTCTTTTTACGACGCTGAATATTTTTTGCGGATTTCTTGCTATCATCAGCGCCCAAGAAGGACACATCCGGCATGCTGCATGGTTTATTATTCTAGCCGCAATTTTCGATTCGCTCGATGGAGTAATGGCAAGAATCACTAAATCATCGAGCCAGTTCGGCGTTGAACTTGACTCCCTGGCCGATGTGGTATCCTTCGGCGCAGCTCCCTCGTTTATGGCATACATGGCCTATCTGCATTCGTTCGATAACGTAGGCATTGTTCATTGCGTCCCTGCCTTTCGTATTTGGTGCAATTCGTCTGGCAAGATTCAATGTTCAACTGGTGGGATTCGATAAAGATTATTTCAAAGGCCTGCCGATTCCGGCGCAAGCAATGGCACTGTGTACGTTTATGCTCCAATATTACAGCGAGACAGGACTTACAGGATGGGCGGCTGCGGCTCTTGCGCCGATCGTGATTGTTTTGTCTTTGTTAATGGTAAGCAGAATTAAATATGATACCCTGCCGAAATTAACAAAGAAACAGATACGGGCGCATCCGTGGAAAATTGTCGGTTTTGTCCTTCTGGCTTTAATCGTTATCTTCTCAAAAGGAAGTCTCTTCTTTCCCGTTATGAGCGCCTATATACTTTTTGGAATAGTGCGCGCTCTCTTCCAGTGGCTGAAGAAGATCGCGGCAGGACAGCAAAAGGAAATTGAAAAAGAAAATGGATTTTCAAGCATCGATATTTAAGAAAAAAGAGGAAAACGTGTATCATTCTAAAGTAACAATTATCCTGCGTAAATCGATTCTCGATCCCCAAGGGAAAGCGGTCGAGCTGGCATTCACTCGCTCGGGTATACGGGGGTTCCAATGTGCGCATCGGCAAATGTGTAGAGATGGATATCGATACGAGCAGCCGCGATGAAGCTGAAAAAATAAGCAGGGAAATATCGGACAAACTTTTAGCGAATCCGATTATGGAAGATTTCTCTATTCTCATTGGAAGAACACGAAGGCTGATGATGGGAAAGATAAAGTTTGGAGTTATTGTTTTTCCAGGTTCGAATTGCGATCATGATGCGCACTATGCATCCGGCCAGCTTGCCGGCCAGGACTCGCGGCTCATCTGGCACAAAGAAAGTTCTCTCGGCGATGTCGATGTTGTTATCGTGCCTGGAGGGTTTTCGTACGGAGATTATCTTCGATGCGGCGCTATTGCGCGTTTTTCCCCTATCATGAAGGATGTTGTGCGATTTGCCGGAATGGCGGGCGGTTATCGGCATATGCAACGGTTTTCAGATTCTTACGGAGGCCGGACTTCTTCCCGGCGTGCTTTTACGCAATGAATCGCTTCTGTTTGTCTGCAGGAATGTATGGATACGCACAGAAAATGTTTCAACGCGATTCACGGAATCCTGTAAAGCAAGGTGAAGTGTTGAACATTCCGATTGCACACGGCGACGGCAATTATTTTGCCGAAGCGGATACAATCAAGAAACTCGAAGAAAACGGTCAGGTCGTTTTTCGTTATTGCGATGAATCCGGCCGCGTGACTAAGGAATCGAATCCGAACGGTTCGGTGAATAACATTGCGGGAATTGTCAACGAAGAGGGGAATGTGCTGGGCATGATGCCGCATCCAGAGCGCGCATCGGATGTCCTGCTGGGATTAACAGACGGGAAAAGAATTTTCGAATCAATAGTTCATAATTTTGCATCATCAGCGCAGCAGTTCGCTGCTGTTTGAGAGAGGAGTTGTTGTTATGGGTAATGTCGGCGGTCCGGAAATGTTTCTTATATTTCTTTTCATTTTGATTTTCTTCGGTGCCAAGAAACTTCCCGATCTTGCAAAAGGATTGGGCGAAGGTATTCGTGAATTCAGAAAAGCTGTTCGTGATGTCCAGGATCAAGTGGAAACCGAGGTTAAGAAGCCGGACGAAAAAAAAGAGACTCCGCAGCAAAAGTAAAAGCACTCAGCCATCTAAAATGAAAACTTTTCATGCAATCAAGGCAGATCTTGCCTCGGGAAAGACTACGTGTGTGCAGGTGACCCGGCAATATCTTGATGCCATTGAACAGCAAAAAGATTTGAATGCCTTTCTTGACGTTTTTCCGGAACGAGCGCTCTCGCAGGCTGAATCGGTCGATAAAAAAATAGCGGCCGGTACATCCGGATCATTGGCCGGGATGGTCATTGCCGTCAAAGATATCATATGCATAAAGAATGCAAGAGTCTCGTGCGGCTCGAGAATTCTCAAAGATTTTGTTTCGCTCTATGATGCAACCGTTATCCGGAAACTCCAGGAAGCAGATGCTCTGCTGATCGGAAATGCAATATGGACGAATTCGCAATGGGTTCATCGACGGAGAATTCGGCCTACGGAAGAGTAAAGCTGCCGCAGGATCGGGATCGAGTCCCGGGAGGGTCGAGCGGCGGTTCTGCTGTTGCAGTTACTGCGGGAATGGCTACCGCATCTCTCGGGTCCGATACCGGAGGTTCAATTCGTCAGCCTGCAGCATTTTGCGGTATTTACGGCTTAAAACCTACATATGGACGCGTATCCCGCTATGGTCTCGTGGCATATGCTTCATCATTCGATACAATAGGACCTTTTGCACTCACCGTAAAAGATATTGCATCTGTGCTCCAGATTATCGCCGGCTACGATCCGAACGATTCAACATCGGCTGATATTCCGGTTCCCGACTATCACGCCTCCTTGACGTGCGATGTCCGTGGACTTCGCATCGGATTGCCGAAGGAATATTTTGGTAAAGCGCTGAATGAGGAAATAAGAGCTGCTGTCGAAAAGAGCATAGATATACTGCGAAAAAACGGAGCCCTCATTAAAGAAGTGTCCCTTCCTCATACGGAATATACGATTGCGGCGTATTATATACTTGCGACTGCCGAAGCATCTTCGAATCTTGCTCGTTTCGACGGAGCGAGGTACGGTTACAGATCCGAGAGTGCAAAGACACTCTCATCGATGTATGTAAAATCCAGAAGCGAAGGATTTGGAGCCGAAGTCAAACGTCGTATTATGCTGGGCACGTATGTGCTTTCAGCCGGATATTACGATGCCTATTACCGGAAGGGCCAAAAAGTAAGAAGATTGATTCAGCAGGATTTTATGAATGCATTCAAGGAAGTCGATTGCGTCATAACGCCGACAAGTCCGACGACTTCGTTTAAGGCAGGAGAAAAAATGGACGATCCTCTTCAAATGTATTTGTCCGATATTTACACGACGTCGGCGAATTTAGCAGGTATTCCCGGCATCAGCATTCCGTGCGGAATCGACAGCCGGGGACTGCCGATCGGTCTTCAGATTATGGGGCCGCAATTTGGTGAATCGGTGCTTCTCCGAACCGCAGATTTTCTTGAACATCAAAATTAAACTTAAATCTTCTTTGCAGAAGGAGGATGCTTATGAGCATTCTTGTGAATAAGAAAACGCGGCTTGTTGTTCAGGGAATAACAGGCGCGGAAGGTACATTTCATACAAAACAAATGATAGAGTACGGAACCTCAGTGGTAGCCGGCGTTACCCCCGGCAAAGGCGGGACGCTCTATGAGGGAAATGAAAAAGACCATTTTCCGATCGCAGTTCCGATTTTCAATACGGTGCAAGAAGCAGTTCAGAAGCAGACGGGCAAATACATCGATTATCTTTGTTCCTGCAGCATTTGCCGCAGATGCTATTCTGGAAGCGGCGGATGCGGGAGTGAAACTTATCGTTGCGATTACCGAAGGAATACCGGTAAACGATATGGTGAAAGTTTTATGAGTTTATTCAAAAGAAAAAAGTCCGTCTCATCGGGCCGAACTGTCCGGGAGTTATTACGCCAGGAGAGAGCGAAAGTTGGAATTATGCCCGGATTTATTCATATGTCGGGACATGTAGGCATTATCTCTCGCAGCGGAACATTGACATATGAAGCGGTAGATCAATTAACACAGGCGTGGAATAGGCCAGTCTACGTGTCTCGGTATTGGCGGAGATCCGATTATCGGAACACGGTTTCTCGATGCCGTAAAATTATTTAATCGCGACAAAGCAACGAAAGTCATTGTCATGATCGGCGAAATAGGCGGAACGGCTGAAGAAGAGGCGGCGGAATTTATTAAGGCGAAAGTCACGGAAACCGGTCATTGGATTCATTGCCGGACAAACTGCGCCGCCGGGGAGACGTATGGGGCACGCCGGCGCCATTATTTCCGGCGGTAAAGGAACCGCAGAAGAAAAAATGAACGCAATGCGCGCCGCAGGCATTATTGTCGTTGAAAATCCGGCATTGATCGGCGAAACTGTTGAAAAGCTACTGTAAAATCCACAAAACGCGCTGTTCTCCAGAGGCGGAAATCTCAGGTGCATCGATGCGCCGGAAAACGAAACTTCAACAAGTCTAAAATTTTGAAAAAGAAAAATCAATAACTAGAAGAAGGAGCTGTTAAAATCCTATGGCAGCAGAAAGAACATTGGCAATTCTAAAACCGGATTGTGTCCGGAAAAATTTACAGGGAGAAGTCATTTTGAGAATTCAAAAAGACGGATTTAAAATTCTCGGAATGAAACAGATCAGACTGACAAAGGAAGAAGCGGAAGCCTTTTATGCGGTGCATAAAGGACGTCCTTTTTATGAAGGTCTTGTGGAGTTTATGACAAGCGGACCATGCGTTCCAATAGCCCTTGAAAAAGAAAATGCTGTCGCTGATTACCGGACATTGATCGGAGCGACAGACCCGAAAGATGCTTTGCCAGGCACGATACGAAAATTATTTGCGGACAATAAAGGAGAGAATATCGTGCATGGATCGGATTCTCCTGAAAATGGCAGATTCGAAGTCGCTTTTTTTTCGCTGAAAGTGAACTGGTTTAAAAATAAATTCTTCGTTCATAGTCTTCTGGTCCTGAAATTGAAAATAATTATTTTGCAGCCATGAATAAGATTGCAAGGACATACCGGACGTTTCCGGTCGGAACGGTTAACTTGTCGGACCTTCTGCACAGGAGATTATAAATCATAACTCGACGCAGCACCACGCACTACGAACTTCTGTTATTTTGTTTTTTGCTTTTTTTTAATCTTCTCGCTACTTTCATTTTGTAAAAATGGGTAAAAGGAGAAGCAATGGTCTTTGAATTTTATGGCGCTGCACAGACCGTAACAGGCTCGATGCATCTCATTTCGGTCAACGGCAGCAAATTATTGCTCGATTGCGGTCTTTTTCAAGGAAAAAGGTCTGAAGCATTTGAACGAAATAAGAATTTTCCATTCGATCCGTCAAAAATAGATGCAGTCATTCTTTCCCATGCACATATCGACCATTCCGGGAACCTTCCGGGATTGATGAAAAACGGATTCCACGGTCCGGTGTATACGACCGATGCAACCCGCGATCTTTGCAATATCATGCTCTATGACAGCGCGTATATTCAAGAACGGGATATTCAGTATGTCAACAAGAAGCATCTTAAGAAGCATGAACCCACAATACAGCCTCTCTATGATGTAGTTGACGTAACCGATATTCTGCAGCAATTTGTCAGCGTTAGTTATGAGCATCGCATTGAGGTCTGCAATGGAGTGCATGCTACGTTTTTCGATGCAGGACATATTCTGGGTTCTGCCGTAACCTTCCTGGAGATCGAAGAAAGGGGTAAAACATTCTTGGTGGGATTTACGGGCGACCTTGGAAGAAAAAACATGCCGATTATTAAGGATCCGCAGCCGCTGCCTCCCGTCGATTTTCTCATCACGGAGAGTACCTATGGGGGAAAAATTCATGAACCGGTCACTGGAATGAAGGATTCACTCTGCCAGGTTATTCAAAGGACGGCGGAACGGAGCGGAAAAATCGTGATTCCTTCGTTTAGTGTCGGTCGTACGCAGGAAGTAGTCTATTTGCTTCATGAATTATTTGATGAAAGCCGGCTGCCGACGATTCCAATCTATATCGACAGTCCGCTGGCCGTCAACGCAAGCGATGTTTTCCGGCTTCATCCGGAGTGTTTTGATGAAGAAACGATGAAGCTCCTGCACGCACACGAAGATCCATTCGGATTTCGACGACTTCAATATATACGGACTGTCGAAGAATCGAAAAAACTTAACGATATGAAAAGTTCATGTGTTATCATTTCGGCTTCGGGAATGTGCGAAGGCGGTCGCGTCGTTCATCACCTGGCAAATACGATTGAAAATCCGCAGAACACCATCCTTTTCGTCGGCTATCAGGCGGAACATACATTGGGACGGCGGCTGGTGGAAAAACAACCGGAAGTGACCATCTTCGGAGATGTGCATAAAGTGAACGCAGAAATATGCAGTTTTGAATTCATTCTCTGCCCACGCGGGACAGGATGAAATTGTCGGATATATACGAGCAAGAAGATAAAGACAAAAATAAAAGAAATATTTTTAGTGCATGGCGAAATTGAACAAGCTGAAAAATTGAAAGCAAAATTGGCCGAGCATAGGTTACAGCAATATTGTTATTCCCCGGCGCGGAGATAAATTCGAGCTGCTGTAAAGAATCTCTATGCAGGGCAATTATGAAAAAAGCGAATCAGCAAAAAAGAAGATCATGACAGGAAGCCGAATCAAATATGAATTAAATTGTAAAAGTAATCCGAAAGAAGTGCGAAAAATCGAGGCTGTTATCAAAAAGCTCGAGCAGGGAAAATCATCTTGCTCAAGAGCAGTGTTATAAATTGCTGATTGTAACTACAGAAGCCGTCAATAACGCCATTATTCATGGAAACAAATTAGATGAAAAAAAAATTGTCAATATAAAATGCTGCGTCACACGCTCACAACATTACGATAACAGTAAAAGATAACGGAACCGGTTTCGAAGCGGAAAAACTGCCGAATCCGATTGAGGAGAGAAATTTGCTCAAGGAAAGCGGACGGTGGCGTTTTCTTGATACGTTCGCTTATGGATGACGTGAAATTCAAAAAACTTAAAAATGGATCGCTGATTAGAATGAGTATAAAAAGATAGTGGAAAGAGTGGATTTATGCTTGGGTGAGGGGATTTATAAAGTCAAAGAGCGAGCGGAAATCAAGTAACTAAAAAGCCCGATGAGATGTCTCATCGGGCTTTTTATTGAAGCGCTGATGAATATTAGAAACTATAACCGAAATTTACACTGATAATGCTCGCAGTGCTGCTGTACGTGCCTGGAATTGTCGCAGTTCCGTTTGTTGCACCCGGGAAACGATCCTGTGCAGTTTTATCAGCGAACAAAACAATCATATAAGCTACGTCGACATACAATTTATCAGTAATCTTATTGCTGCAGCCGACTGATATATCAGTACGGTTTGCGTCCGGGAGCATCGGTTCGGTCGTGCTTACAGGCTGCGGTGTAATAATCTTCGATTGCGCCAAAGCGGAAAGTCCACTTTTCATTTACCTTATATTCTGCGCCAAGACGGATAATAGGCTCGTCCGTCCAGTTTTTTGCATAGGTCTCAGTGCCGACGGGAGCGGGCAAATTGATCTGAAGTTTATTGTATGCAGACCATTGGACATATTGGAAGTCACATTCGATTCTCAGATCGGGCGACAGCATATATGCTGCACCGAAATATAAATTACCCGGCATTGGAAGTGTTGCTTTTCCCGTTCCATTGGGAAATGCGGGAGCAAGCGCGCTCATATTCGTGTAAGTCGCATTTCCTGAAAAATCGATGTCTGTTTCTATCCTATATGATAATCCCAGTGATAATTTATCGATCGGCTTGTAAATAATACCGATATCTGCATTAAATCCATTTCCGGTGCCTTTTAATTCATTGACTCCGGTAAAACCGTTAAGGGCGGGATAAATAAACCAAGTAATACCCAATGGTATGGCTTTTGTCATATCGACGGTTGAGTAGACATAACTTACTCCCAAACCAACGGAAAGATTTGTCGTTGATTTTATATGCGATTGTCGGATTGAAATAATATGTTGCAATGCTCGAATTAATGGCCAAAGAGCTGCCGAGATAATTTGCACCGAACGGATTCATATACGCTCGTCCCCATTGATCAGGCCATTGTGTACCCAATCCAAATGGATTATAAATTCCAAGTCCAACGACAATCTTATCATTAAGTTTGTACGATCCATAAATATTAAAGGGAGTAAAGACCTGAGGATTTGTAGAAACAATGATGGGCTGCAGGTAGGAATTGGCTGCAGGTGTGAATGTGGTCGATGGAATAATAAAATTAATACCGCCGAGAACATTAAAACCATCCTGGAATGCAAGTCCTGCCGGATTGAAATATATTGCAGAAGGATCAGATGCAGTTGCAGCAAAAGCACCGCCCATACCGACCGCGCGGGCATTTTGTTCATTCAATTGATAACCTCCGGCGAATAATGTTCCTGTCGCAAGAAAAGTGACAAGGACAAGCAATCCTAAAAATCGAGCTGAAAAATTCATAGAGTCCTCCTTAAAGATGGATTGGAAAAGATTAATGGAAAAAAATAATGCTACCGCATCGGCATTAGTATATATAATGGATAAATAAAATGCAATTTACAGAATATATATTCATTAATAAGCTGTGTTTTTCTATGAATAACCGAAAAAATTACTTATTTTATAATTTTTTTTCTCCGAGTCAAAAAGTTTGTCTGATGGAAAAAAATCAAACGGAGAGGCTAACGATGCAATCGATGACGCCGGCGAAATTGTAATAAAAAAGAAAAGACAAAATAAGACAATCGGTAAGTTGTAAGAATTGCTGACGCCGCATCTATTAAGACAGGCGGCTTTCTCAGAGAGTCAAAAAAATGAAGCGAGACGGACATAATAAACAAGGATCGAATCTTTTCCGCATTCCGGTATTTTCAAATGATTTTCTGCGCAAGACACGTCGCATTTAGTATGAACATCCCCTTGCTTGCGGCCATGCGGGTTATTTCCGGTATACTGCGCTCTTGATCGCCGGACACGTGCTCAAGACATCGCTCCATGAAACGTTGTTCAGTGATCAGTCTCTGCAACCTGTGCGTTTTCTGATATGCGAATCCGCGAAGGCATAGGAAAAATATTTGTATCCGCCGCTCCCCGGTCAAATTTCTACAGTATAGTTCTTAAGTATAGTTCTTACGCTTTAAGAGAAAATCTTGTTTATACAATCGAATCAAAAATTCAGTTTCGCTATATTGGATTTGACATCCGCAGCAGAATTTGCGAGCTGCTCTTTTTCTTCCGGTGTCAATTTTATTTGAATTATTTCCTCGACTCCATTTTTGCCTAATTTTATCGGAACACCGACAACGGTGTCTTGAATACCATATTCTCCCTGGAGGAAAACAGCTCCTGGAAGTATTCTTTTTCTGTCTTTAACAATTGCTTCGATCATTTGGACAGCAGAAGCAGAGGGGGCATAATATGCGCTGCCGGTTTTAAGATGGTTCACAATTTCAATCCCTCCGTCTCTGGTCCGCTTGACCAGCCGGTCTATTGTTTCCTTATCCATAAGATCGGGCAGCGGAATACCGCCGATGTTCGAGTAGCGGGGAAGAGGAACCATAGAATCACCATGTCCGCCGAGAACGAATGCATCGACATCCTCGACCGAGACGCCATATTCGAGTGCAATAAACGAGCGGAATCTGGCAGAATCCAGATACGCCGGCCATGCCGATGACGCGATGCCGCGGTAAATTGCTGACCTTTAATGCGACATAAGTCATAACATCCAGCGGGTTGGATACCACGAGAATAAGAGCGTTCGGAGAATATGCAATAATCTGTTCTGTGCAGAGTTTAACGATGCTTGCATTTGTATTCTGAAGATCGTCCCGGCTCATACCGGGCTTTCGCGCAATTCCGGCAGTAATAAGCACAATATCCGAATTTGCTGTTGGGCCGTAACTTGTGGTTCCGATAATTCTTGTATCCGATTTTTCAATAGGAGAGGATTCGTAAATATCGAGCGCTTTTCCTTGCGCAAGACCGTCAACGACATCAACCAAAATAACTTCGTTGGCAAGTCCTTTGTCGGTAATGCGCTGTGCCGCAGTAGCTCCGACATTTCCCGCTCCGATGACCGTAATTTTCATCTGTTCCTCCAAGTTTAGTCGAACACCTTAAAATAAGAGAGAATTTTTATTCATAAGCCGCTTGATTATAGAACACGATAATTCGGGAAAGAAATTCCTGCTTCGAGGAGATGTTTTCCCTCAGGCGGACAACGCAAAAAAAACCTCCGCATCTTTGAGGAAGGGAGGTTAAAGGGTTCTTTCTTGAGTTTACGCTGCACGGCAAAATGCTTACTTTTTGCCTTAATTTACCGACGCGTTCAAATTTTACAATCACCGTTTGTCAAGGCGAAAAGAGTATCATCGCTCCCGATGCCTACATTAAGACCCGGATGAAATTTTGTTCCGCGTTGACGTACTAAGATATTGCCGGCCAAAACCGTTTGTCCGCCGAATCGTTTGATACCAAGACGTTGCGCATTGCTCTCGCGGCCATTTTTAGTGCTTCCAGCACCTTTTTTATGAGCCATTGTAAAACCTCCAACTCTTTATTCTACTTTTGTAATTTCAATTTCCGTGTATTGCTGTCGATGCCCATTGCGGACTCGATAGCCTTTCCGTTTTTTCTTTTTCAGCACGATAACTGTGCCGTCCTTGATATGTTTCAGGACTTTTGCTTCGATAAAAGAGCTCGGAAATAAAAGGAGATCCAACGGCTGTGTTTTTATCGTCATTTTTAAGAAGAACTTTATCGAATTTAATGGTGGTTCCTATTTCCGATTCCAGCCGGGGGACGAAAATTTTAGTATTAGGGGCAACTGTAACCTGTGTACCTGCAATTTCCACTACTGCAAACATTGGATTCCTCAAATTCTAAGCATTTATTTTAATATCAATAAATGTACTTAATAATGGAGCAAAAGTCAATGAAATGATATTAAAAATATTCCTTCTTATTTAACTCGCGAGATTTTCATAACGGAGTAAATTAAAAAAGGTTTTTTCAAGGTGGCATTAAAACGGCCTAAATTTATGAAGAAATACATCGTTTTTTTGAGACACGTTTTCAATCTGGAAAAAAGTAAAAGCAGAAGTCAATAAAAGTGTATTCAAACCGTTTCTCTCTACCGCAGAAAGAGGTCGTTTCTTTAGTTTAATAAAAGGGACAGATCAAGAGAGATGTGCAGTGAGTATTTGGCGAATCTTATCGATGGGCAGATCGCAGCCGGTCCATATTCTAAAGGATTCAGCTCCTTGATAAATAAACATGGTCAATCCATCAAGGGTTGCAGCTCCAGCGGATGCTCCTTCTTTTAGAAATTTTGTCTGAAGAGGACGATATATTGCATCGAAAAGTAAATGTTCTTTCCGCAGCGGCGCATTCGGGGGCAATGGAGATTCATCTATATTGGGAAACATTCCGATCGGCGTTGTGTTTATAATGACCTTCGAAGTGCTGATGTAATTATTTAACTTATGGGGATTGAAATCAACAGAATCGAGAGGAATTTGAGAATTTGCTCTAAAGTTAGATAAAAGAACATTCGTCTTTTGTATAGACCGGCCTCCAACGATAATTCGGGCTGGATTAAAGTGGCGTGTCAGCACATAAATGCATCGCGCGCGATGCTCCGCCGGCTCCGAGGACTAAAACTTCGTTTTGATCGATTTGCGATTGATAAGGTTCTAAAGTTTTGAAAACACCTATAATATCGGTATTGTATCCAAACCATCCATCTTCGCGAACGTGAATCGTATTAACTGCACCGCTTGCTTGCGCTTCGAGACTGATGGTTGTAAGCAGCGGCTGGACTTGTTCTTTAAAAGGAATTGTCACATTAAAACCGGAAAATCCTTGGTTTACAAGTTCCGGAAGAATCAAAAGAAGTCTGTCAAATGGAACATCAATAGCCTCATATCTGCAGTTTAATCCCAAAAGGCCAAAACCAGCATTATGCATAACTGGAGAAAGTGTCTGTTTGATGGGATGACCTATGATGGCAAATTTTTGCATAGAAAAGTTTAAGCGACAGTAGTTAAGTCTTTTATTACAAATGCGATAGGCCTAACGATTGATAAATTTCATAAACCAGCGCCATGAAGCAAGCTTCGGGAAAATAGCTAAAAACTCACTTCGTAATTCGGGTGAAATTTTAAATGAAGCGGAAAATTCATTCGCGGCTTCTTCAAATCGATCCAATCCGGCAAGAGCTTTTGCCCTGCTAAAATGGGACAGACCGAACTTTTGGTTCAACTTGATTGACTGTTCAAGTGCGATAATACCGCCCTTATAATTCCCGGTTTCGACCAATGTGTCTCCATAATCAAACCATGCTTCATAGTTCTTTGGCTCCAATTGAGTCACTTTTTCATAATATTGAAGCGCAATATCTCTATGGTCTGAGTTGTATTCCGCATCAGCACAGGCATACCAATACTCGGGAAATGAAGGCTGCAAACTGGCGGCCTTTCGATAGTCTTTCAATGCTTCCGGCAGCTTTCCCAGGGCGTCATAGCAGCATCCTCTTCCGAAATACGATTCGTGATGTTCTGCATTATATCGAAGTGCCTGAGAGTAATGGAAAATAGCATCCGTATATTGCTGCATTTCTTCGTAGGCATTTCCAAGATTGTGCCATGCAGCATAATCCTTGGGATCAAATTCGATCGTCGCCTTAAAGCATTTTATTGCCTCTTGCAATTTGCCCAGGTTGGCATAGGCGTTTCCCATGTTGAATAATGCAGAAGGAAAGTCTTCTTTGATGGCAAGGGCGTATTCATAGCTCGCAATAGATTCTTGAAATTTTCCGATTCGATTCTGGACGATACCCCGGTTGTACCATGCATTAAAATTGAACGGATCACGGTTGATATGTTCATCATAGCAGCGTATGGAGTCCTCCGGTTTGTCCATATAATCGTAGCAATATCCCATTTCGTACCAGACTTCAGGATGTTCCGGATCGATATGCAGCACGTTTTTGAATAAATTGATCGCTTCTTCAAATTTTTCTACTTTTTCCAGCGTTACTGCTTTGTGAAACAGTGCATCACTGTGCATCGGGTCGAGTGCGATAGCCTTGTCGAAAGATGCCATTGCTTCTTCGACTTTGTTGACGTTATCAAATGCGATTCCCTGATTGACATAAATTTCAGTATCGGCCGGATTCAGGCTTATCGCGCGTTTGAAACATTCGAGCGCATCTTCATAGCGGGTCAGATTGTTCAGAATCATGCCTTTGCGCTGCAGTGCGTCCGAATTGAAAGGCTGAAACGAAAGAAGCCTTTCGACGTACATGAGCGCTTCGTCGAATTTTTCGTGAAAAAAATAAAACTGAATGATTTCTTCCAGGGCATCCGGATTGTTGATATCTTTCTGTCCGGTTTTAATAAGTTCGCGAAAACGCCGAACAGCTTCTTCTGATTGCTCGGAAGACTGCGGATGGGACTCGTTATCGTCGAAATCATCGTAATGAGACATGCAACTCGCCTTTAGACTCTTTATACCATAATAAAATAAAATCCAGAGTGTAAGTCAAGAAAACAGAACAATGATTTGAAGCCAAGCCGGACTTCATTGATTTTCGCCGATTATTGGAGTACATTTAATTTTTATGATAAAAAATGATTGCTGAGAATATACGAAGCTTGCGCGAACGCATCCAAATGGCTTGCAGCAGATGCGGCCGCAAGAGCGGCGAAATTCAGCTCATTGCCGTTTCAAAGACTGTTTCGCCGGATCGTATAAGGCAAGCGGTAGAGTGCGGTATTTATGATTTCGGTGAAAATTATGTTCAGGAATTGAACCTGAAAAAAAAACGGGTTGAGTGATGCTTCGTTCCGCTGGCATTTTATCGGCCATCTTCAGTCGAACAAGGTAAAATATATAGCCGAATACGTGCATCTCATTCACTCGGTCGATGATGCGCGACTCGGCGAGGAAATCTCCAAACGGGCCGAGCGAGCGGGGAGAGTGCAGGACGTCTTTATTGAGGTACATACAACCGACGAGGCGACCAAAGAGGGTGTTGCTCCGGAAAAAACAATCGAACTTGCCCGGCTGCTTTCAAAATTCCGGAACCTCAGGGTCTGCGGTTTGATGACGATGGGGCCGTTCTCAGATAATCCGGAAAAAGCACGTTCCTCTTTCAGGCGTTTGGCGGATGTAAAGCGGGCAGTTGAAAAAGAAGCAATTGAAAATATTTTTATGGAGCATCTCTCGATGGGAATGTCGCATGATTTTGAAGTGGCGATCGAAGAAGGTGCAACGATGATCAGAATAGGAACGGCAATTTTCGGCACGCGATTAAACAAAACCTTATGAGGCTCGGATATGAAAATTACACCGCTTGAAGTAAAACATCAAAAATTCAAAAAAGTTATGCGCGGGTACGACACCGTGGAAGTGGATACTTTTCTCGAGATGCTCTCGAACGAGCTTGAGGAATATGTCCGCCTGAACAGGGAGCATAAGGATAAAATCATCGCGCTGGAAACGCAGCTCGCCGATTACAAGAATATCGAAAAAACGCTGCAGCAGACTTTGATGCAGGCGCAGGAAACCAGCGGCAAATCGATTGAAAACTCCAAACGCGAAGCGGAGCTTATTGTCAAAGAGGCGGAGGTCAAGGCAACGCAGATTATTGAAAAAGCCCGGCTCGACTTTGCAAAGGTGAAGGAAGAAATTTCGTCTCTCAAAGCGCGAAAAGAAAGCGCTCTCAGCAAATTAAAAATACTTCTTTCCTCGGAACTCGATTTGATCCGTGCACTCGCCATCGGCGACGACGATGAAGCGAAAAACCTTTCAAAGGGATCCGGGAAAGAAAATCTTGAACTCGAGGAAATTTTTAAAAAGTTGTAGCAAGGAAAGCACGATGGACGATCTGCGCACACACATAGCGGAAGCGCTGGATTTTATCCGTACTAAGACGCCGCTCAAACCGGCCGTCGGAATTATTCTCGGTACCGGTCTGGGCGGACTTGCCAAAGAAATTAAGAAGGAAACTCTGATCGATTACAGCGACATTCCGCATTTTCCCCTATCGACCGTGGAAACTCACAAAGGAAAGCTGATTTTCGGAACACTTGCCGGAAAAAAAGTCGTCGCTATGCAAGGGCGATTTCATAAATACGAAGGATACACGCTCCAGCAGGCAACGTTTCCCGTTCGGGTGATGAAATTTCTTGGCGTCAATACATTGCTGGTTTCCAACGCAGCGGGAGCGCTGAATCCGCTGTTTCAAAAAGGCGATGTGATGCTCATGTCGGATCATATCAATCTCCTCGGAGACAATCCCCTCATTGGCCCGAACGACGAAGATCTTGGACCCCGTTTTCCGGATATGTCTGAACCGTATGACGGCGGATTGATCGCTCTTGCCGAGGAGGCGGCAATCGATCTGAAGATTTCTTTAAGGAAGGGAGTTTATATAGCCATGCAGGGACCGGCGCTGGAGACGCGTGCCGAATATAGATTCCTGCGAATGATCGGAGGGGATGCGGTCGGTATGTCGACTGTGCCGGAAGATATTGTTGCCGTTCATATGGGGATGAAGGTGCTCGGTTTTTCTATCCTTACCGATGAATGTTTTCCCGATGCTCTCAAACCGGCGTTGATGGAAGATATTATCAAGACCGCACGGAAAGCAGAGCCGAAAATGACCGCAATTATGATGGAAGTTATTAAGAGATTGTGAACGGCGAACGGTAAACCGTGAACTGCAATATTTAATGAACGCAATGTTTTATAAAAAGTAAAAAAATGTTTAAACAGCTGAACGATAAAATTAATTACCACGAACTCGAATCCGGAATTCGAAAATTCTGGGATGAAAATCAAATTTTTAAAAAGAGCATCGACGAACGGGAGGGCAGACCGCAATTTACATTTTATGAGGGTCCGCCGACGGCGAACGGTCGCCCGGGCATTCATCACGTTATGGCCCGTACGCTTAAAGATATCGTGTGCCGATATAAAACCATGAAAGGATATCAGGTTCCCCGAAAAGCCGGATGGGATACGCACGGATTGCCCGTGGAGATCGAGGTCGAAAAGACTCTCGGTTTCAAGCACAAAGACGATATCGTCAAGTATGGCGTAGCGAAATTTAATGAAGATTGCCGGAAATCGGTGTGGAAGTATAAAGCTGATTGGGAAGAGATGACAAAGATGATGGGTTATTGGGTCGACCTTGATCATCCATACGTAACTTTCGAAAACAACTACATAGAATCCATTTGGTGGGCGATGCAGCAGTATTTTAATCAGGGGCTGATTTACAAAGGTTATAAGATCCAGCCGTACTGTCCCCGTTGTGAAACACCGCTCTCATCGCACGAAGTCTCGCTGGGATATAAGGATGTTAAAGATCCATCCGTTTATATAAAACTGAAAGTGAAAGGGGAGGAAAATACCTATTTTCTCGTCTGGACGACGACTCCTTGGACGCTGATTTCCAATGTTGCCATCGCCGTCCATCCCGAAGTAGATTATGTAAAAGTAAAGCACAAGGATCAAAAAATTATTCTTGCCGAGGCGCGTTTATCGGTAATGGGCGATGAATATAGCGTGCTTGAAAAGTTCAAAGGAGCGGCACTTGCAGGAAAAGAATACGATCGCCTGTATTCTTTTCATCCTGTTGAAGAAAAGGGATGGTATGTCGTTTGTGCGGATTTTGTCACGACGGAAGACGGTTCCGGTATCGTGCATATGGCGCCGGCGTACGGTGAAGACGATTATCAGGTCGGAAGAAAATATAAACTGCCGACGATTCATCCCGTGAACAAATCAGGAGAATTCGACGCTGATGTCCCGCCGTTTGCGGGAAAATTTGTTAAAGACGCCGATGCGGACATCGTTGCCGACCTCAAACACCGGGGCATTTTATTCAAAAAAGAAATGCACCAGCACAGTTACCCGCATTGCTGGCGCTGCTCATCGCCGCTGCTGTATTACGCGCGGGAATCGTGGTACATTCGAACCACGGAGTATGCTCAACGTATGATCGATTTGAACAAAGAAATCAACTGGATCCCGCCGGAAGTCGGATCGGGTCGTTTCGGCAATTGGCTGGAAGAAAACAAAGATTGGGCGTTGTCGCGCGACCGGTTTTGGGGAACGCCTCTGCCGATCTGGATCTGCGGAGAGTGCGGAAAACAAAAATGCGTGGGGTCTCTTGAAGAACTGAAAAAAGGAAAAGGACTTTCGGACCCGGTCGATCTTCATAAACCTCATGTCGACGGCGTAACATTCGAATGTTCCTGCGGCGGGATTATGCAAAGGACCCCCGAATTAATCGACGTATGGTTCGATTCCGGCTCCATGCCGTTCGCCCAATGGCATTACCCGTTCGAGAACAAGGAAATATTCGAAAAATCATATCCAGCGGATTTTATCTCCGAAGGCATCGATCAGACACGCGGATGGTTCTATACGCTGCACTCGATTGGATCGTTTCTATTTAAGAAACCGGCTTTTAAGAATGTGCTGGTCAACGAACTGATTCTCGATAAGCAGGGGCAAAAAATGTCGAAGACGAAAAAGAATTCTGTCGACCCTTTTGTCCTAATGCAAAAATACGGCGCTGATGCCGTGCGGTGGTATCTTATTGCACAGAGCCCTCCATGGCGTACGACTCTTTTCGACGAAGAAGGCATCGGAGAAGTACAGCGAAAATTTTTCAGCACGCTGGTCAATACATATTCTTTCTACGCTCTCTACGCAAATATCGACGGCTTCACGGGAAACGAGCCTGTTCTTCAGCTGTCGGAACGGCAGGAAATCGACCGCTGGATACTTTCAGCACTCGATTCGCTGGTGAAAGAATACCAAAAATGTATGGAAAGTTATGACCTCACAAAGGCAGCGCGGGCGGTAAGCGGCTTTACGGTCGATTATCTTTCGAATTGGTACGTTCGGCGTAATCGGCGGCGGTTCTGGAAAGGTGAAACCGGCAAAGACAAGACTGCCGCATATCAAACTCTCCATGAATGTTTGTCCTCGATAACTCGGCTCATCGCGCCTTTTGCTCCGTTTTTAGCGGAAACACTGTATCAAAATCTTGCTGCCGGAAGCAAAGAGGCAAAACTCTCCGTTCATTTGGAGACGGTTCCGGAATTCCGGGAAGAATGCATCGATTTGGAGCTTGAGGACAGAATGGAACATGCCATGCGGATCGTCGGCATCGTACGCTCAATGCGCATGAAATCGAACTTGAAAGTTCGGCAGCCGCTGCAAAAAATATTGATCCCGGTTAAAGATAAATCCGAATCAGATATGCTCGAAAAAGTTAAAGACATTATTCTGGAAGAAACGAATGTCAAAGAATTAGATGTCAAAGTAAGCAATGATATTATTCAATATAAAATCAAGCCGAATTTTAAAGTCCTGGGACAAAAGCACGGTAAGTTGACCTCGAAAATTGCGGAAAGAATACGTTCTTTTCATCCAATGGAAATCCAAAGACTCGATGCGGAAGGATGTATCGAAATCGACGTCGACGGAAAGAATATTGCAATACAGCGCGAAGATGCGGCTATCCTCGCGGAAGATATTAAGGGCTGGCTCGTCGGCCAGGATGGATCTCTTACTGTCGCTCTTGAAACGGAATTAACGCCTGCACTTGTACAGGAAGGGCTTGCGCGTGAATTTGTCAATCGCATCCAAAACATGCGCAAGGATGCGGGATTCGAGGTGACCGATCGTATTGCGATTTATCATCATTCATCCGAGCCCCTGACGAAAGTCCTGACGGAGCTTCGTGATTATATCGCACAGGAAACGCTGGCAGTCGACATTTGTCCACTCTCCCTGGAAGACTTGAAACTCAAGCAGGCAAAGGAAGAAGATATTAACGGAGAACAGACTGCACTTGCGGTTGAAAAAAAATAGCGTATATTTGTAAACCTATTATTCAGTGCTGCATCCATTTCCGGAGTTTGGGAGATCAGTATGGCAAAGAAAACGGCAACGAAGGCGACAAAAAAAGCTGTAAAAAAAATAGCGAAAAAAACCGCGAAGCAGAACGCAAAGCCCAAAAAGCTTAAACCTGTGAAAGCCGTCCAGGTCAAAACAAAATTTCCGGAGACGAAAGCTGTTACAAAAAAGGGTTTCAACAAAGAAGATCTCGCCCATTTTAAGGAAGTGATTCTTGCCAAAAGGCAGGAAATACTCGAAGAGCTTGAATCGTTAAAGTCCACGATGATGGACGTGACGACCGGTCAGTATGAAATTGAAAACTCGACATATTCGCTGCATATGGAACAGGGAACCGATGCGATGGAGCGTGAAAAGACATTTCTTTTTGCATCGCGGGAAGGAAAATTCTTAAATTATCTGGACGATGCTCTCAAGAGAATCGAACGGGGAGATTACGGCTTTTGTACTGAATGCGGGAAACTGATCGATAAAGAACGTCTGGAAGCGGTTCCGCATTCAACACTTTGTGTTAAGTGCAAATTGCAAAAAAATAATCCATAACGAAACGAGTCATGAAACTGAAGCTGGCGGTGATTTCGGAAAAGCATCGCCGGCTTTTTTATTGCTCTCGGAGGGAAAAAGAGTGAAGGCGTTCTATATTACATTGACAGTCGTCATCGCCGATCAACTGACAAAATTTTTTGTCAAAGGTATTGCGCTGCCGTTTCTGCACATCTATTATCCCGGCATGCAGCTTGGAGAAAGTATTTCCCTCATCGGAAGTTTCCTTCGCCTGACGTTTGTGGAGAATCCGGGTATGGCGTTCGGCATTGAGGTCGAGCACCGTCCCATCCTGGTTCTTGTCACCGGTATTGCCGCTGCTGCAATTGCATGGTATCTCTACAGCATTCGTCACGAACGTTTTCTCAATCGTCTGCCTTTTGCTATGATTCTCGGCGGCGCAGTAGGCAATCTTATCGATAGAATATTCTATGGTGTCCTGTTCGGCGAAGGGCCGCTGATGTACGGAAAGGTCGTGGATTTTATCGATATGGATTTTTTTAAAATCAATCTTTTCGGAATTCACATGAATCGGTTTGCAGTATATAATATTGCAGATGCATCGGTCAGCGTCGGACTGGTTTTAATGCTGATGTTTCACCGTGCACCGGAAAGAAAGAAAAATGAATCAGACGCAGGCCTTACGGCGGATATGCCGAAAACCGGATCGCCCCTCGGCGGCCCGCAGCAAAGCGGAATGCCGAATATCGGGGAATCGGATATGAGCAGCGAAGGGAAACCCATATAACGACTCATTCAATTCGCGCATCGAGCAATCGAAACATCCGGAGCAGCAATGATTGACAGGGCAGATGACCGGCAGAAAATTCATATCATTGTTCCGCCGGGGGAACATCGTAAACGGATTGACGTATATCTTACACAGCGCATCATGAATGCGACTCGCAGCAAGGTTCAGTCGGGCATCGAAGCCGGATTGGTTCTTGTGAACGGGAAAAAAATAAAATCGAGCTACCGGCTCAATCCGAACGACAATATACTTGTCACACTGCCGCATCCCGAAGCTCCCGACGCTCTGTCGGAAAACATTCCCCTGGATATAGTCTATGAAGATGATACGCTGCTGATCGTTAACAAAGCGGCTGGAATGGTTACGCATCCTGCTTACGGGAATTATACAGGAACGCTGGTGAATGCTTTGCTGTATCATTGCAACTCTCTGTCTTCCATGAATACAGCGCTGCGTCCCGGCATTGTTCATCGTCTGGATAAAGACACCACCGGTCTCATGGTTGTCGCGAAGACGGATCAATCTCATGTATTCCTGGCAGATCAATTTTCCAGGCGCACGATTGAACGGGAATACTGGGCAGTTGTCTGGGGTGCATTTGATAAACAGAAAGGGGAGATCGATGCGAACCTTGGCCGGAGTAAAAAGGATCGGAAAAAAATTGCCGTCACAAAAGAGGGAAAACATGCGGTGACGGAGTATAAAGTGCTTGCAAACCTGGATTTTCTTTCGCTGGTCAGATTGCATCTCAAAACAGGACGGACACATCAGATTCGAGTTCATCTTGCTCACATCGGGCATCCGGTATTCGGGGATCCGACGTACGGCGGGCGAAGCAGTACATGGGGAGGATTGGATGGTTCTCAAACACAGCGGGCGGCAAACTTGCTTAAAAAAATCCCGCGGCAAGCGCTCCACGCCAAAACGATCGGATTCGTCCATCCTGCGACGAAGGAATTTATGCGATTCGATTCTGAATTACCCGAAGACATGAAAGAGATATTGGCGAGTTTTCAATTTTCTGAGGCAAAATAAAAAAAAGAGAACGGCAAACTTAGGCCCCTCCACCACGAGGACTCAAAAGCATCCGTTCTCTTCTATTTGAGGCAAAGACCACTCAACTTCGCCTCGGTATAAGCTTGTTTCTCGAAAAAAAAGAACTTTCCATAAAACGTGTTAGCGTTTAGACATCTCAGTATGGAAATGGTTTAATCAAAAAAAACAGTTTCAAAAAAATGTTTTATGGGGGGATGAAATAAACAATCCAGCGTCTAAGAAGGATTTTTAGCGTTTTTTGCAGAAAAATGAGATTTTATTGAGCAGATTGCAAATGGTGAATAGTAAAAAATGTGAATCATAAAGAAATTTCCGGGCATCCCACTATGGTATTGAGTTCGTCGTTCTCGTTGAACACCACCAAATAAATAAAAAACCAATGAACCGACCAAGAACTAAGCACTCAGAACTAAGAACTCAGAACCAAGAACTTATAACAAACTCAGACTTTCTTATTCTCTCCTGCCTGATTTCATTTTCGGCTGATGCAATGCAGGTCCCGTATTGCGGTCCCGGTTGTGGCGCTCCATAAGCTGCTGGCGCCTTTCTTTTTGCGGTTTCACAGTCGCTTGTTCCTGATGCAGGGCGTTTTTTTGATTTCGTGAGACAGAAGGATGAACTGATCCAGTACCCGGCACGACTCTGGACGCCGGTGTTTGCATTCTGGAAACGCTGTGAAAATCTCCTGAAAGCGGGCGTTCGCCTTTGCGGAAATTCGGAGATGAAAGCGGCCGGTGAAGTTCGGCCGGTGCGGGACGATAGACTTCAATCTTCGATTCATGCAAATTCGCATAATGTTCCCCCGGAAATTGCCGTTCGCTTATCATCCGTTGTTCAATGCGGATGTTTCCGAGGCGCGAAATCTCATTCGGTGCAAAACCGCGATTGACAACATGACCGCGTTCAATTTCATATCTTGATGCATCCCGCGTACTGCCGAAAACTCGGTGGACATCCTCTCTGTTCATGAAATCATTCCGTCGAAAATTAAGTGTAAATCTATCATATCGTACGAATGACCAGTAATGCTCGGGCGCTCTCCAATGCCGGGAATAATGCAAACCTAATGAAAAATCGAAAACTGCATACGGCGGCAAAGGCGCCCACCCGATGCAATCGTCGCTGGAACGCCATTCAACCCAGGATGGGGCCCAGACATCGTCAGGCATCCATACCCATCCATAAAAATCATCGTAGTACCAGCGCCCGTAATGGTAAACAATCCATCCAAAAGGTTCGTCGGATATCCAATACCAGCCCTCATCGGTCCATTCCCAGCGTCCCAGAGAATACGGCCGCCATTGGGGGGGAAGATTAAATGGGCGCCAAACCTGCGCTCCATCGTTGAATTCAATCCACTCGCCATACGGAGAAAGATTGGAATAAAAGAAACCGAAATGTGCTTCTGCCGGAGGTTCGGCAGCAAATGTCTTATTCAGCAAACCGGAGATCGCCAGGCTGCCAAAGAGAAGAGTTGCCAAGATTGTTGTTTTTTTCATACTGTGCCTTTATCACCTTCTTTTAAACCACAATTCACATGCCAGCAGGAAAAATAGCTGCTTTACTGAAATTTCAGGGATTCATGACATCACAGTGTACTGAAAAAAGGTCGAATTGCTTTAGAATTCAGACATGAACAGAAAATGAAAAAACGGACTTATTATTTTAAGTTTAATTAAGCTCTAAAAACCTCAATTCCTCTTACAGCGCACTTTATTTCCGATGATTTATCCGTTTAAACACAGGGTTATAGGGCATGAAATACAAACGGCTTATTCTTTAAAATTGGAAATTGAGTTTCTCAAGGTAAAGTGTGTGTCATCTTCAATGGCTTGCTTAAAACTGAAAATATCACTTTATTGAGCCGTACAATTGATGCAGTTATGACCGAGTCTTGGGGACTGTTACATCAGCACGATTTAATCCTCTGGATTTGTTAAAATACGAAGATAGAGGATTTTGTATTTTAAGGCCTTATGTCCGGCTGATACTTTTCATGGCTTTAAGCCGGTTCATGCAAGAATTTCAAAAAAGGACTCAGCAATATGGATCCGTCGATAATCTATCTCTCACTCTTTACTCTTTGCCTGTTGCTGTCGTGGTACCTTTATAAAACAACGTTTACAGAGAGCGGCATGGGGAGTGAATTTTCTGCTTTTATGAACTCCGGCGGCAAATTTTTTTTCTATCTCATCGTATTGCTTTTCCTTTCCTACATTGTATTTTCAACTAATAGATTGATCCTGGAAATATTTCTCAGAAGGTCTCTTCTGTCGGCCATTGAACCGGTTGTACTCATTATTGTCGGTTCGATCCTTTTCCAGTTCGGTTTTACGAAAATGTCAGAGTTGCAGGTTATCCGCAATACTCCGCGCTCTAAAATTCGTTCCGTGGCTATGGGCATCGTGGAAATAAGCGGACGGATTGTTTCGGAACATGTTTTGACTACTCCATATTCCAAGTCGTCTTGCGTTTACTATCGCAGTGAATTGCAGATCTACCGCAGCTACAGAAGCTCGGACGATGTGGTAGATTATAGATGGGAGAACCTATCTTCTGAAAGCTTTAAAATTCCTTTTTGGATCAAAGACGAAACAGGCCAAATAATGGTCGACCCGGAAAGCGCTGAATTTAAAATTTCAGACAGGGCATTCGGTTTTTTGAAGCCGGATGGTACTCCACAGGAAGATGTGGCGGAGAATTTTTCTCCTCAAGCCGGCGATCAGCAGTATGTCGAAAAATATTTATCACCCAATGATGTAATATTTATTTTTGGAACTGCCGGTTTGAAAACGGAAGGCACAAAAACGCATGTCGTTATCCAGCGGGGGAACGCCGATTCGACATTTATCATTTCGGACGACCGGCAAAAGGATGTGGTCAGCGACACAAAGTGGGAAATGCTTGCCGGACTTGCCTACGGGGTCGTTCTATTTATTACGGGATTTTTTGAAATACTTCATTTATCAAACTTATTATAAGGACAGATCTTATGGAACTCTTCATATTTGTATTCGTTCTCCTTCTCATCGTTGTTATTCTGGGCTATTTCGTTTCCATCTATAACGGTCTTGTGTCGCTCAAAAACAACATCGTCAAGGCATGGAGCAATATCGATGTATTGCTCAAAGAACGGCACGATGAATTAATAAAATTATTGGAATCCGTAAAAGGATACATGAATTTTGAAAAGGACGTGATGATACAGGTTGCGCAGGCGAGGTCGTCCTATGCACAGGCCCGAACGGTTGCGGAAAAAGCACAAGCAGATAATATGATGACGTCGACACTGAAATCGTTATTTGCCGTTTCTGAAAATTATCCGGAATTGAAAGCCAACGAAATGTTCGCTCAGTTTCAAAGCAGGATTACCGATATAGAAGGTCAGATTGCCGACAGACGGGAATTGTATAACGATTGGGTGAACACATTCAATACGCGCATAGAGCAGATACCGTACAACATGATTGCAGGCTGGCTGAATTATGCGCCGAGAGAATTATTCAGAGCAGCGGAGGTCGATAGACAGGATGTTTCGGTAAAGTTTTGAGGATTGGTCTCTTCTTAAAGGATCTATGCGGGAGACAGAGCGATGTTGCCCCAACAATGGGATAGGGCTGTTTCAGGATGAGGCCTGAAGAGACAAAGGGGAAAAAACCTGGGAAAAGGGGAAGAAGCGGGCTTGCATAAAGCTAAAATTATCGCTTAATTGAGCCATCCAATTGTTGCAGTTACGACCGGGTCTTGGGGACTGTTGTAGCGGTACATTTTGAAGCCTCTGGATTCGTTGATCGACGAAGAAGGAGGTTTTACCTTTTTAAAGTGATCCTGCCTTCTCATTTTTAATTTCAGTGTCACGGCATAATAGCTATTGTTTCTTTATTGATGAGTCAATTTTTTCCGCAACCGGATACGTTGCGTCGGACTCGTGCGGCGAGCCGTCTATAAATTAACATGATACTCATTCCTTATAAATTAGAAACGACATTTACCTGCGTGCCTTATGGAAATGCCGCTCTCATCGCTGTCACGTCCATCTTATTTTTCCTTCCAGAAGAAATATTTCCGCTTGCAGATAAGAAGTCACTCGTTCTTCATAATTGGGAGGCCTCCAGTTTGCTTGGAAATATGTTCTTGCACGGCAGTTTTTTCCATTTGTTTGGAAACATGTTGTTCCTCTGGATCTTCGGGAATGCAGTCTGTGCATCGGTCGGGGATATCGCATATGTCGTTCTCTATCTTTGCCTCGGTGTTATTGCGGGAGTCGTCCATCTCGCCGTCGATGGGCGCCCGGCAATCGGAGCGAGCGGCGCGATTAACGGTATTGTCGGTATGGCGTTGGTTTTTTTCCCGCGTAATAAAATACATAGCTGGTATTTTTTTGCAATTCCTTTCATCTGGCTGTTTAAAGTCGGAACATTTGCAACGAAAGCATATTGGCTGGTGCTCTATTGGCTCATATTTGATATTCTCGGCAGCATGGGCTCACCGGATGGTATTGCGCACTGGATGCATATCGGCGGGTTTGCAGGCGGCATGATCATCGCTGTTTGTGCGTTGAAATTTAATCTTATAGTATCGAATCATCTTAACATCTTCGACATGTTTGCAGGAAGAACGGAAGAGGAGGAGCTGGCTCGCTCGCTGGCTTTAGAGCAGCAGGTTGGCTACGCAGCGCCTTCCGGATATATCCCACCGCAGCTTGGGGAAACAGGTGATTCGCTCGATGCTTCGCCTTTCCTTTCTCCTTCGCCTCTTCCGGGAGTCCCGGAGATACAGTTGAAACGATGTGTCGGAAGCGGAACGTTCATTACGTTATATATTGTCAACAATGGCGCTTCGATGAACTCTCTGCACTTGAAAGTTCCCCGTGGAGTAACAGCGCAAATAAGTCCGTCGAAATATTTCCGGCGAAAAGAAACAGGATCGATTCGATTCAGCACAACCGACACTCCCATCGACAGTATCGAATTTATTATCGCATATCAGGATTCTGCAAATACGCCGCATACAATGCGATTTCGCTGCATACCGAGTGCATCAACTCTGGAGATCGTATCGGCAGTTTAGTCTTGAATGGCCTCGGATGGTTCGAGCCGCACAAATTCGATTCAAGGACTTAAAAATGAATCAAAAAGAATATTGGAACAAGCGGTTTAAAGACGAGGGAGCTCTATGGTCGTGGACTCCATGTAAATCCGCTTTCGTTGCGAGAATTAAATTTATCGACCTGGGAATTAAGTCAATCTTGATACCCGGAGCAGCTTATGGCCGGAATGCAAAATTATTCGCGGATTCAGGATTTACGGTGTCTGGAATTGAAATTTCTAAACGCGCTATCGAGATTGCTAAAGAAAATGGCATTGATATCAAGTACTACCATGGTTCTCTTCTCGACATGCCGTTTGATTCGGAAAAATATGATTCAATATTTTGTTTCAATGTCCTCCATCTTTTTCTTAAAGAAGAAAGAAAATTGGTTGTTGAAAAATTCCGTAAACAGCTCAATGAAAATGGATATGCCTTTATTGTTGCAATGTCTGAAGTCGAGGAAAGCTTCGGAAAAGGAGATGAAATTGAGCCGAATACTTATGAACCGAGAAAAGGCAAACCTGTTCATTATTTTACAGATTCAGATTTAAAAGAGCAGTTTACAGGATTTCAAATAATTGAATGGGGAATTATCGACGAACCTGAAACACACGGGGGAGAACATATTCATAAGTGCAGATACATATTGATTAAAAAGAGCAGCAGTAACTCGGCTGTTAACTTATGAACCTCATTGTTAGACAGGCAGGAATTACCGACGTGGAAATCGTCTCTGAAATTCTGATCGAGGCAGAGTTATGGTTGGAGAAGCAAGGCATCCCGTTGTGGAATATTCAGGATCTTTCGGTTGAATGCCTTAATGAAGACGTAGCAGCCGGATGCTATTTTCTTGCTGAAGAAAACGGACAGCCGGCAGGAACATTCAGATATACAATGGAAGATCCGGTGTCCTGGCCGGATGCGATTGACGGTGAATCTGCTTTTGTGCATCGTATCGCAGTGCGTCGAATTTATGCGGGCGGTACGGTCTCAACCGCAATGTTGAAGTGGGCGGTTGACCGCACAAAAGCACTCGGCCGGCAATACCTCCGGCTCGATTGCGAAG
Organism: Ignavibacteriota bacterium; assembly: GCA_963778945.1. GTDB lineage: Bacteria > Bacteroidota > Ignavibacteria > UBA10030 > UBA10030 > Fen-1254. The sequence goes on along the minus strand of CAVZWL010000014.1, from coordinate 147,599 downwards.
CATCGCGAACCAAGCTGCGCCGGTTCTACGAACAGTTTGGATTTCAATATCATAGCGATAGACATGTAGGACCATATCATATCGTCCGATATGAGTATGCAATTCCTGAAAAGAAAACATAGTTATTCAAATCGAATTTTAAGTCGTTTGGAACTATCGATGCTGCTTTTAGTAGAGTCCCACTCGCAGTGGGACGTATTTAATAAGCCGCATTAAGTTAATGCGATCTTGAGGTTTCAATCTGAAACCTCAAATATAAACCAAGATGAAAATCTTATTGGAAGAGCATTCTTTTCTTCCTTATCGCATACGTGTTGCGTCATAAATAAAGGTAACCATAAATTATGGAGTAGGAGAATCCTTTTTGAGGAGATACCGAGGTAAAGGATCGGCCTGTTTAACGATAGCATGGATTTTCTTTTTCATAATCTTTTGGAGAATAAAAGGATTAAGCTTTGAGTATGTATCCTGTAGCTTGATTTTGGTAGATTCCGGGATCTCGGGAGACAGGAGAAGCCGTTGGAAAGGAGTCTGGGGTTCATCATAAAGTTTTTTAATCTTCGCTCCGACACGTTTTTTAGCAATAAGCTTGGTCGATGGAATAAAGAAGTTCATAAGCAACTTCCATTGAGAACAATAGAGAGAGTCCAGGAGTTTTGCCAAGTGTGGTTGAGCAAAGCGCTGATAGCCAAGATATTGGCGGACGAGAGTCCAATTTTTTTCTTCCACATGGGCGTTATCGTTTTTGTGATAAGGTCGAGAACGTGTAAACTGTACAGGACTTTTGCGATCAGTAAAGTATTTATGAATGGGCCAATTTAAGAATTCAGAACCATTGTCGCAATCGAAGCCAAGAATGGGAAAGGGTAATGATCCTTCAATGTCCTTAAGAGCAGAGAGCACACCTCGTTCACCTTTTCCCCAGACAGCTCGTTGTTCACGCCAAGAAGTGGCCAAATCGATGCAATTGATCGTTAAAACATACATTCCTTCGGTTGTAGTGCCGCAGTGAGCGACGGTATCGGCTTCGAGAAATCCGGGGCGTTTTTCGTCCCATTGATCGGTTGCGATGGGAATGTGCCGTTTAAGCAATGATCCTGGCTTGGTCGTAGAGAGGCCGTATTTGTGTGCTGAGGCACGCACAGGAGCCATAAGGCGGTCAATGGTGGACGGAGAGATACTCAGCAGCAATGAAGATTGTTTTGAGTCTAAGTTCTTATGGAAAAATGTATTGTAGAACGGGAGCCAGAGTGGTAAAGCTGCTTTGAGCCGTTTGGAGCACGGAAGATTAAGGATGCTCCAGATGCATTTAAGGACTTCCACAATGACTGGATCAGCATATTTCTGTGGTCGGCCTTTACATTTGGTCAAAAAGCTTTTACGTGTATTCTTTAGATTACGTAACAGCCGGATAGCATATTTACGGTTATATTCACAAACAGCACAAAATTCATCGAGGATTTTACGCTTTTGTTTCTTTCTCGCGATTCGATAACGTTCTCGAATGGATTCAAGATATTCTCGTTTGCTGTTGATTCCCATATATGTAACCTTTCTTTTTTCGGTTACATATATTATGAGTCAACGACTATTTCGCAATACCTCTAAAGTTACATTATTTATGAGTCAATGCGCATAAAAGCTTAAGTTATGATAGCCGTTGCAACAAAGATAAGCTTTGCATACCTTTTGTTTAAGGGCACTCACAAACGAAGAATAAAAATTGAAAACTTTTTATGAATGGCGAATCTCTCAATATTCTTAACAACAATCTTGAAAAACTGAAGCAGCTTTTTCCAGAACTATTTTCCGAAGAAAAACTTGATTGGGAGAAATTGAAAGCGACTTTCGGCGACGATATTTCAATTGCTAATGAGCGCTATGTGCTAAATTGGGCAGGAAAAGCCGATTCATTCAGAATTCTTCAAATCCCGACCACTGCTACGCTCAAACCGATGCCGGAAGAATCCGTTAATTTTGATAATACGGAAAATGTATTTATCGAGGGGGAAAATCTTGAAGTATTAAAAGTTCTCCAAAAATCGTATTACGGCAAGATAAAGTGCATTATCATCGATCCGCCGTATAATACCGGAAGCGACAGCTTTATTTATCCGGATAAGTTCAGCGAAAAGAAAGAAGAATACTTAAAACGGGTCGGCGATACGGACGAAGAAGGCCTGTTGATGAAAGAGGGAATGTTCCGCAAAAATAGCAAAGAAAACGGACATTACCACAGCAACTGGTTGAGTATGATGTATCCCCGCCTGTACCTTGCAAAAAATCTCTTGCGCGATGACGGAGTAATCTTTGTTCATATTGATGATAATGAGGTGCATAACCTTCGTTTAATAATGAATGAGATATTTGGCGAAGAGAATTTTGTGGCTGAGATTATTGTAAATGCAAATCCCAAAGGAAGAGTGCTTGATAGACATTTTTCGAAAAATCATGAATACATACTTGTCTATGTCAAAAATTTATTAATGGCTGATCTGACCATTGAAAAAAGAGAAGAAGAAATTATAATTCAGTATCCTTTAAAAGATGATTTAGGTAGTTACAGAAAGCTTGAATTAAGAAATACACATAGGCAGTTTGGTAAGTTTAATCGCCGAAAACTATATTTTCCAATTTATTATAATTCCAAAACAAAAGAGATAAAACTTGAAAAAGAAAAAGGCTTGATTGAGATTTATCCTAACCCTCTTTGCCTATATTGATGAGACAAAATACTGTATAATGATGTAACTCACAATCGAGGGCAGAGGAGCAGAATAAATGGTACAAGCACGGATAGAACAACTACCCCAGACACCTGTAATGGAAGGAGGCCGTAGGCCGACTGGAGTTACGGGTGCAGAAACACCAAAGATGGAAGTTGAGGTGGTCGCAGGTAAAAGACGCCGACGATTGTCAATTGGCTATAAGGTCCGAGTAATAGAAGCAGTTGCAGAAATGAAAGCCAATGGGAGCAGCAGTTCAATCGGATCGTATTTGCGCAAAGAAGGATTGTATTATTCCTCAGTTCGCAAATGGATTGAGCAACAGGAACGCGGAGAATTAAGTTCGATCAAGAGCGGCGGTAAGATAAAAAGTCGAGTCGTTTTGCAGGCGGAGATACACCGATTACGTCGACAATTGGAGAGCACAGAAAAGAAGCTCAAGAAGACGGAATTAATCGTAGAGCTCCAAAAAAAACTTTCGTTGATTCTGGGACTCGACCAAGTCGAGACCGACGAGAAAAAAGCCGAGCAATGATAGCAGTTCATGGAAAAGCATTAGGGATAAGGTCTTTGTGCCAGGCATTTGAAATGCCTCGATCGAGCGTATATCGTTTACCAAAGCCGGAAGATTCATTGAAAGAGCATAGTGTGCATCATCGTAGTCTTGCAAAACAAGAAGAAACCTGTGTTCTGGAAACATTGAATTGTGAACGATTTAGGGATGTGGCTCCACCGGAAATCTATACGACATTACTTGATGAAGGCCTGTATTTATGCTCTGAAAGAACGATGTATCGAATTCTTGGCCGTAATGAACAAAACCTTCAACGGCGTCAAGGTGAGCCGAGAAAATATTCTCGTCCTGAACTTTTGGCATCAAAGCCCAATGAAGTATGGTCTTGGGATATCACAAAGCTCAAGGGGCCGAGAAAGTGGACGTATTATTATCTCTATACCATTATAGATGTTTATAGTCGGTATGTAGTCGGTTGGATGGTTGCCTATAAGGAATCAGCAACGCTTGCAGAAGAATTGATTGGCGAAACATGCCGAAGGCAGCATATTGAACGCGGATCATTGACAGTGCATGCTGATAACGGTAGCTCGATGAAATCCGTTGCAGTTGCTCAATTGCTTGCAGATCTTGGTGTCGTCAAAACACATTCTCGGCCTCATGTGTCCAATGACAATCCGTTCTCGGAGTCGGCGTTTAAAACGTTAAAATATCGACCTGATTTCCCTGAGCGATTTTTTTCGATTGAAGAAGCCAGGATGTTCTGTCAAGAGTTCTATCGTTGGTATAATCAGGAACATCGTCATTCAGGCATTGCTATGTTGACGCCAGCGAGCGTGCATTATCAGCAGTATGAAGGTATACTAAAAACAAGAACTGCTGTCCTTTTGAAAGCTTTTGAAGAACACCCAGAGAGATTTGTTAAAGGTGTGCCAGTGGTAAAATCACTTCCAGAACATGTCTGGATAAATCCACCAGTAAAAATTGCAGTCGGATTTGGTGGCTAACTCATGAAAATATTTGTCTCATTTGTATTGGCAAGTTCCGAATTGGGACGATGGTTTTGAAGGTTGTTGGACATGGGGATTAAAAAAAGTAAAAGAAGACATTACATTTCTTGTTGTTGAAAAGATTAATGAAAAATGGAAAGTATTCAGGAAGGCATATTCAAAAAATGAAAAAGGTGAATTATCTAGAAAAAAGTTGAAGACTATTTGGATGGATAATGTCTTTAATACCGAAAAAGGAAACGAAATATTTGATGATGAATTTGGTGCGAGATATTTCTCTGCACCCAAACCTGTAGAATTAGTTAAAGAATGTCTTCGATTCATTGAAAATGAAGATATTGTTCTCGATTTCTTTTCAGGTTCAGCTACAACCGCGCACGCCGTTTTAGAACTGAACAAAGAAGATGGCGGCAATCGCAAATTTATATTAGTGCAACTGGCCGAACCATGTGACGAAACGAACGAAGCATACAAGGCAGGCTATAAAACTATTGCGGAAATAGCGAAAGAAAGAATCCGTCGTGTCATTCAGAAGATAGAAAAAGAAAAATCCGAAAAACCGGATTTGTTCGATAAAGTAAAATTGGATCTGGGATTTAAGGTTTTCAAACTTTCGCCTTCCAACTTCAAAATATGGCGCAATGCTGAAATTACAAAAGAAAATCTGGAAGAGCAGTTGGATGTGTTTGTTGAGCCCGCCAAAGAGGGAAGCGAAAAAGAAAACATTCTGTATGAACTGATGTTGAAAGCGGGATATGAATTGACAAGTGACATTGTTCCCGTTGTTCCCGCGGTAGGTCAGACATTCCTGTCTGACAAAACTGACACGGCAAATTATTATTCAATCAATTCCGGAGAATTGATTATTGCGTTGGATACAATGAGCAAAGAATTAGTTGAGGAAATCATTGCAGCCAAGCCGAAAAAAGTGATAACCTTAGACAGTCTATTTACGGGGAACGATCAGTTGAAAACAAATACAGTTTTGCAAATGAAAGATGCTGATATAGAATTTAAGACGATATAACGGATTTTCAATTCATTGAAAGGGAAATTGAAGAGGAAGCAAAGCAGCTTTAAAAGCAAAAACCCGGTTTCATTATCTGTTGTCAGATAAGAGGAGTAACCGGGCATCACATATGTAAATATAATGGTTTTGAAATGAATGTCAATATCCTGGAAAACATTGTCTCTGCATCTCGATTGCATAATTACATCATATCGCAAGGCCCAGAACCGGGAAGAGCAATTGCCTTATATGAGCAAAATATAGCGTTATCTCAATCATTTTACCCGTTACTCTCCATCCTTGAAGTAGCATTGCGCAATGCAATTGACAAAAAATGCATTCATCATTTCAGCGATTCCAATTGGCTTGTAAATCAAAAAGCAGGTTTTATGTCGGATTCGAGGCTGACATATATACTGAATTCAGGAACAGCACGAACAAATGATTTTTTGAAGAGAAGTGTGGAAGATGCCGAGAAAAAAATAGTAAAACGGCACAAACAAATGACTCATGGAAATATTATTGCAGAATTGACATTTGGATTCTGGACGGAGTTTTTTGAACCTACACATTATGCTTTGCTCAAAGGCGTGCCTATACAAGCATTCCCGCATTTACCGCCAAGTGTAAGAAGAAACAATCTATATACGGCGCTTAATGAAATTAGACGGTTCCGCAATAGAATCTATCACAATGAACCGATTTGCTTTCATTATATTGCTTGTGATAGGCGTGAAGCCGTCAAGATTCGAAGAATGATATTTGAAATGCTCGGTTGGCTTTCTTTCGATCTGCCTGCGTGGATTGGTACGATCGATGGTAATGCTTTTGAATTACTTCTTACTGATCGGTATTGTCGTCCATCAATATCATTGAGAAAAAGAAGCAGAGAATTTATTTCAAAACTTAGCGCATCGATGCGGATATTGAGAAGATAAATAACAGACCAATGAAACTCCATTTCGATTCCAACCAAGAATATCAAACCGAAGCAGTAAAAGCGGTTACAGATGTATTTGAAGGCCAACCACTGCACAACGGCGATTTTGAATTTTCGCTGAACATGACCGGAGCTTTACTTTCCGAAAATGGCTCCGGAAATAGATTAACATTGACTTCTGATCAAATCCTGAAGAATGTAAGGCAAGTCCAGAAACGGAATGAAATCAAGACAGATAATCCCGAAATTCAGGGAATGAACTTTTCCATGGAAATGGAAACCGGAACAGGCAAAACTGTACGTCTATCTGCGAACCGTTTACGAACTGAATAAGCTGTACGGATTTAAGAAATATGTTATTGTCGTTCCATCAATAGCAATTCGTGAAGGTGTATTAAAAAATCTGCAAATAACGCATGAACATTTCCAAACGCTTTACAATAAAGTCCAGATTAATTATGATCTGTACGACAGCAGGAAAGTTTCCAATCTCCGCGGTTTTGCTTCAAATAATGCAATCCAAATTCTGGTTATAAACATCGACTCTTTTGCCAAAGATGAAAATATCATAAATAAACCGAATGATAAATTAACGGGAAAGAAGCCTATAGAATTTATTCAAAGCACGAGTCCTATTGTTATTGTTGACGAACCGCAGAATATGGAAACTGAAATCCGCAAGAAAGCGATTCAAAATCTGAATCCGCTTTGCACGCTTCGATATTCGGCGACGCATACGAATCTTTATAATCTCTTGTATTCGCTGAATCCTGTGAAAGTGTACGATCTTGGTTTGGTAAAACAGATCGAAGTAGATTCTGTCATAAGCAAGAACGATTTTAACGGCGCCTTCCTGCAAGTAGAAAAGATTACAAGAACCGGAAATACGATCAAAGCAAAGATTAAAATTGATGTGAATGCCAAGGAAGGAATAACAAGGAAATCCGTTACGGCAGATAAAAACAATCTGGATTTGTTCAAACTCTCAAAAGAAAACGCAAAATACGACGGATTAAAGATCTATGAAATAGATTTTGGCAGTCAACAAATTGAACTAAGCAATGGTGTCATTCTGAAAGTAGGAGAGACACAGGGCGGTTTAAACGATAAAGTCATGAAATATATGATGCAGAAAACTGTTGAGGAGCATTTAAAAAAGGAACGGGGGTATGAGAATAAAGGGATAAAAGTATTAACGCTCTTCTTTATCGATAGAGTAAAGAATTATCGCGATTACGATATAAATGGGAATCCGATACATGGGAAATTTGCAGAGTGGTTTGAAGAAATCTATAAGAAAGAAATTGCCAAACCCGCATTGAAAGATTTGAATGAACATTCCGTTGAGGAAATACATAATGGGTATTTTTCGCAAGATAACAAAGGCAGAATGAAGGACACGGGCGGCGAGACACAGGCGGACGATGATACGTATAAATTGATTATGCAGGAGAAAGAAAAACTTCTTGATATCAACACGCCGCTTCGTTTTATTTTCAGCCATTCGGCATTACGGGAAGGGTGGGATAATCCGAATGTATTTCAAATTTGTACGTTGAATGAGACGAGATCGGAAATTAAAAAACGTCAGGAAATTGGAAGAGGTCTCCGTCTGTCGGTGAATCAGGAAGGTGAACGAATATTCGACCGCAATATCAACAAACTTACCGTTGTGGCAAATGAATCGTATGAAGAATTTGCGAAAGCATTGCAGAAAGAAATTGAAGAAGATTGTGGAGTACGGTTTACGGGAAGAATAAAGAATAAAGGGGATAGGAAAAACGCAAAATTGCGAAAAGGTTTTGAAGCCGATCCGAAGTTCCTACAGATTTGGGAGAAGATTAAATTCCATACAAAATACAGCGTTCATTATGCAACGGATGAGCTGATTACGCTTGCTGCAAAAGCGATTCGCGAAATGCCCGAGACAAAAAGACCGGTCATTGTTTCGACAAAGAAAAAGATGCGAATTACAAATAAAGGCGTAGACGGAGAATTGATAAGCGATGGTGCAGATGATAATTATAAGAGATCGTTTGAAACCCCCGATATGCTTGCCTATATCCAATCGAAAACGGAGTTAACGCGGAGCACCATATTGGAAGTATTAAAGAAGTCCGGGCGAATCCAAGAACTTTTTATAAATCCTCAGCTATTTCTCGATAACGCCGTAGCTTCATTAAAATCGTGCTGTATGAATTGATGATTGAAGGCATCAAATACGAGAAAATAGGGGGCAAGTTCTACGAAATGACCCTTTTTGAAGATAATGAATTGGAATTTTATATCGATCAATTTACACACACGGTGAATACCCCAGAGAAAACAATCTATGAGAATTATATACCGCTGGATTCATCCGTTGAAAGCCAATTTGCGAAAGACTGTGAAACAAGTGAGAATATAGAATTCTTTTTCAAACTTCCGTTTTGGTTTAAAATCAATACGCCGATAGGGAATTATAATCCTGATTGGGCATTAGTGTTCAAGGGCGAAAGGAAAATATACTTTGTTGCGGAAACAAAGAGCGCCGGGCAGGAATTACGCGGCAGTGAAAAGATGAAAATAAAATGCGGTACGGAGCATTTTAAGAATTTTGAGGATGTGCGATTTAGGCGTGTGTCATCGGTCTCCGAATTAGGTCGGTAAAGTAAATCATTTCTGGACCGGATTCCTAATTTGTTTTCGATAATTTTTTGAAGATAAAAAGGAAAAGATTTTCTCTTTTGCTTCAATCTTCTTTTGAACAACGAACATCTTTTTTTATATTAATGCATGCAGCATACGGAAACGATCTTGGTCCTCGATTTTGGTTCTCAATACACGCAGCTTATAGGACGGCGGGTGCGAGAACTGGGCGTGTATTCAGAAATCCATCCTTTTAATTTCTCATTAGATAAAATTCGTGAGATGAAACCGGCGGGTATTATACTTTCCGGCGGACCTGCAAGCGTTTACGAAGACGATGCGCCGAAACCCGATTTTACGATCTTCGATCTTAATATACCGATTCTCGGCATTTGCTACGGTTTGCAACTAATCTCGGAAAAATTCGGCGGTAAGGTAGACGCCGCGGCTCGCAGGGAATACGGAAAAGCGGATTTGAAGATCGATAACCATGACGATCTCTTCAGCGGCTTGAAAGCCACCACAACCGTGTGGATGAGCCACGGCGACTCGTTGAGCAAGATGCCCGAAAACTTTGAATGCATTGCACATTCGGACAATGCTCCAATTTGCGCCGTTCGTAATCAAATCGAAGAACATTTTCGGCATTCAATTCCATCCGGAAGTCGTCCATACGCCCGACGGAAAAAAAATCCTTTCAAATTTTCTCTTCAACGTATGCAAGGCAAAAGGAAATTGGACTCCGGCTTCATTTGTCGAGCGGTCGATCGATGAAATCCGCGAAAAAGTCGGGACTGCGCATGTACTCTGTGCACTCAGCGGAGGAGTGGATTCATCCGTTCTTGCCGTGCTGCTGCACAAAGCGCTCGGCGGTCAATTGCATTGCGTACATATCAACAACGGCTTGATGCGCAAAAATGAAAGCGAGCAGGTGCTCGCAACTTTCCGCGATCATTTCCATATGCCTCTTACGTATGTAGATGCGACAGAAGAATTTTTAACGGAACTTGCCGGCGTGAGCGATCCGGAACAAAAGCGAAAGATTATCGGACGCGTGTTTATCGAAGTATTTGAAAAAGAAGCTGCGACGCTTCGCGGCAACGTCGCATTTCTTGCACAGGGCACACTGTATCCTGATGTGATAGAATCCGTTTCCTTTAAGGGCCCTTCCGTGACGATTAAAAGTCATCATAATGTGGGCGGCCTGCCTGAAAAAATGAATTTTAAACTCATCGAACCCTTCCGCGAATTGTTTAAAGACGAAGTGCGGGCAATCGGTAAAATATTGGATGTTCCGTATGATTTTATCGGAAGGCATCCGTTCCCGGGTCCGGGACTTGCCGTGCGCGTTCTAAGCGATATCACAAAAGAAAAACTCGACCTGCTGAGGGAAGCCGATGCTATCTTCATCGATGAATTGAAAAAGACGAATTTGTATAACGAAATATGGCAGGCATTCGTAGTCCTGCTTCCGGTTCGTTCCGTCGGCGTAATGGGGGATGGCAGAACGTATCAAAATGCTGTTGCTCTGCGCGCGGTGACGAGCGTAGACGGTATGACTGCGGACTGGGCGCGTATTCCTATGGATGTGCTCGCGCAAATTTCCAGCCGTATCACCAATGAATTGCGAGGCATTAACCGAGTCGTGTAACGACATCAGTTCCAAACCTCCCGCTACAATCGAATGGGAGTGACGCAGCAACGATACCAACCACACCCGCCGGAATTTCAAAATGATTGAACTTCGCAACGTTACAAAAAAATTCGGCGCTTTTACGGCAGTCGATGACCTTTCCTTAACCATTCCAAAAGGTGAATTTTTCGGATTCCTCGGCCCGAATGGTGCGGGGAAAACGACGACTATTAAAATGATTGTCGGGCTGTTTACACCGACATCCGGAACCGTGACGGTAAACGGCTTTGATACGGTCAGGCAGCCCATCGAAGCGAAGCAGACACTTTCCTATGTTCCCGATCAGCCGTTTCTCTACGATAAATTGACCGGAAGGGAATTTCTCTATTTTGTCGGCGGATTGTACAGCGTCAGCAAGAGCGTGCTTCATAGCCGAATTCCGGCTTTACTCGAGCATCTTGAAATCGGCGGATGGATTGACCGCCGCACGGAAGAATATTCGCAGGGAATGCGGCAGCGCATAACGATTGCCGCTGCGCTTTTACATAAATCGAAAACGATCATCATCGATGAACCGATGATCGGCCTGGATCCGCGCAGTTCAAAAATTGTTAGGGAAACACTGCGTGCAGAAGCAAATAAGGGCACAGACATCTTAATGTCCACGCACAGTCTTGCTATTGCCGAAGAATTGTGCGACCGCATTGGAATTATTCATAACGGTAAACTTGTTTTCTGCGATTCGCGGGAAAAACTGCAGGCGGATAAGAATCGATTAGATGGAACATTTGAATCACTTTTTCTCGAAGTGACAAATATTTAAAGTTTTTTAGTTCGTGGTTCTTAGTTCGTTGTTCATAGTTTATAACAAAGAGCCAACTAAGAACTAAGAACCAAGCACAAAGAACCAATTACGAAATTATATACGCTGCATGAATCTTCTCTTTCATATATTTCTCTATAAATTCAAGGCATCGCTGAAATCTATCTTCGAAGTCCGGTCTGTCTCGATTATACGAAGCGCCGGCTCGTTTTTGTTTTATATCGGATTTGCCTGGGGGGTATACGTATCGACACGGAATACTACGATGTATGTTTTGTATCAGACGCATATCGGTCTGTATTTGTTTCACCGGTTTCTCGAGATGATCCTTTTTATTTTTTTTATCGCCGTGAATTTGGGAAATATAATCGTTTCCTACTCAACGTTGTACAAATCTTCCGAAGTGGCGTATCTTATGACCAAGCCGCTGCCGTCTGTTTCGCTCTTCGTCATAAAATTTCTCGATAATTTTTTTTACAGCTCTACAACGCTGCTTTTTATAAGCTTTGCAGCTCTCCTGGGATACGGTTCGTGTTTTGCCTACCCGTGGTACGTCTCTGCCGGAATAATGCTGTTCGTTCTGATGCCGTACATGTTTCTTGCCGCTTGTCTTGCAGCTGTTATTCTTTTAGGAATCATGAGGATCGCAGGGACACTCGGATTCCGTAAGATCATGGGAGCGCTGTGTCTGATCTATTTCGGCTTTCTTGTGGTGTTCTTCAGTTTTTCAAATCCTGTGCTTCTCATCGAACAGGCAAGCCGGTTCTATCCGAATGTGGATCAATATTTCGTTCAGATGCCGCTTGGAGCATATCAATATCTGCCGAACCATTGGGTTGCAGAATTTCTATTTTCAGTGGCGAGGAAGGATTACGCAGCGGCTTTCAATTCAGAAGCGGTACTGCTTGCGGCAGCATCCGTTTTCTTTATCGTTATGCTTGCCGCAGCAAAACGATTGTATTTTAAAACCTGGCTGATATCCCTTCAAATACAATCGGGGCGGGCGGTGGAAAAAGGCGGAGGAAGGATTCGATTATTCGATTTTAGAAAAGAAAGTTTTTTTTCTTCAAAGGTCGAATCGCTGTTGAAAAAAGATTTCTTTATGTTCTTCCGCGAACCGAGTCAATGGATTCATTTACTCGTTTTGTTGACCATAGCGGGTACTTTTATACTCAGTCTGACGAATATGAATCTGAATATTCGCGTCGAGTCATTGCAGTTTTTTACTTATTTGATTCTTTTTGCTTTCAGTGGTTTTATGATAGCATCGCTTGCGCTGCGGTTTATGTACCCGATGTGCGAGCTGGAAGGTAAACAATTTTGGTCGATACGCAGCGCTCCTGTTCGTCTTGAGCAATGGTTTATACTCAAATTTATAATAGGCTTTTCGCTCGTTTTAACGCTTACGGAGGTCATCTCCTGGGCTATGAATATTCCCTTTATCCGCTATAACCCGCGCGGGGAATTCCTCAACTGGTTCGGAATATACGCCGGTTTCTGGCTTGCATCTGCGATGGCTGCATTGAATTTGGGATTCGGCGCTTTTTTTGCCGAGTACGCAGAAAAAAATCCGATTCGAGCGGCATCTTCACAAGGTGCGACGTTGACATTCTTGTCAAGTTTGCTTTATTTATTCGTGTTCCTGGCGATTGTTCTTTTACCATTATCGAATTATTTTCAATCGCTTTTCCATTTTACAAAGTTCTCGCGAGAAAGCATCGTCGTTCCCGGAACAGCGGCCGCTGTGCTGTCGATGCTTGCCGGTGTTTGGGGCTGGCATATCGGGTTGAGGTCGCTCAAAAGGGACTTTTTAAATTGAGGCACATGAAGGCAGCCGGTATGCGAATGATTCCGGCGTTCTGTTTGGAAAGGGAAAAATGTGAAAGTGTTTGACTGGTACACCTCTCTTCTTTGTTTTTTCTTATCGGTTCCTTGCTGCGGTGTCTTTGCACAGGCGGACAGCATAGTCTTTCGTCCGGATGCGGAAAAACAATTTGTTGAAGCTATGCATGCATATCAAGCCGGGAGCTACGATACGGCCGCGCAGTTATTTCAAAAAAATCTCAGGGATTTTCCCCGCAGCCATCGATCGACTGCGGCCTATACGATGGGAGCAAAGTCTTTCTTTGCGCTGCATGAATACAGAGAATCGATAAAACTTCTGAAAGACCTGCTCGACCTTTATCCAAACTCCGGATATTGCTCCGATGCACATTATACGCTTGGTTTGAATTATTACCAATTAAACCGCTTTGAAGAAGCAGCCGAAGAATGGCTCGGCGTTCGGGACGATACGACCAACGATCAGCGGGTGCTGGCGCATGCGGAAAAGATGCTCAATCAGACGGCTCAGAATAATCTCTCTGCTGACGAATTACAAGGACTTCTTGCAACTGCAAAGACAAACGTCACAAGCGCGCTTCTCTCCGTTCGGATAGCAGAACGATTGAACCGAAACGGAGACATTACTGCCGCACAAAAAATATTGACCCCTATTGCACTCCTGCCGCCGCAAATTTCATATGTCGGCGAAGCTCTCTATTTACTCGATCAAATGCGGAAGCGGGGGGCAGTTGAAATAGGCGTCGTTCTGCCGCTGCTGCTGAAATCCGACCGTCAGGCGGCGCACGAATTGGGATCGGAATTTTTAGAAGGCATCCAATATGCGGTGCAAGAGTACAATGAAACTGCATTGATCAAGGTTCATCTCGATATCCGCGATACAGAACGCGATCCTACAACGGCAGCACGGCAGGTGGCAGACCTTTGTTCAAATGAAAAAATTACAGCAATAATTGGTCCCATTCTCAGCACGGAAGCTTTGGCTTGCGTCGGAATTGCAAATGAGAGGGGAGTTCCAATTGTTACACCCACCGCAAACGCAAACGGTATGACCTTGCTTGGTACGAATATCTTTCAAGCAACTCCGGATTATGAAACCCAGGGCAAAGTTGCGGCTCTCTATGCATTTCAGGAGTTAAAGGCAAAAACATTTGCCGTTCTCGCTGCTTCCGATGCAATCGGCAGACAGCTTGCCGAATCGTTTATACAGGAAGTCCATGATATTGGCGGAGACTTGGTGCAGGTTGCATGGTATGAACCCGGTGCAACGGATATCCGGAGCGAGATAGAAAAAATTCGTCATGCAGCTATGGAGCGGACGGAAATTCCCTGCATCGATTTCGGAAGTAAATTGCGTCAGGTCGAATTAAATAAAATAATTGCAGCAGGAGCCGATCAGCACAGCATCGATTCTCTTAATGAACACGGTTTAACTGCGACCGTTGTGTCGCTCTTCGGCATCAACGGCAAACGTATCGCAGATTCGCTGAAAATTCCGACAAAAGTCGAACCGGCAAAATACGACAGCCTTGAATATCCGGTGACGACACTCAACGCCGTCTTTGTTCCAATTGCAGGATCGGAAGAAATTCCCGTCGTGAGTTCGCAGTTAAAATATTACAATATTCAGGCTCAGATTTTGGGAACGGGAGACTGGAACGATTTGAACGAACTCGACCAGCAGCGGCAGTACACGGACAGCGTCATATTCTTTGTCGATTCCTATACTGATGCAGCGAGCGAAAATTATCGGGTGTTTCAAGCAAAATATCAAATAGCAATGAAAGGGAGAGTCCCGAGTACCAATGTTCTGATCGGATATGATGTTATGAAAATGATGCTGGAAACCATATCACGCGGAGCGACACAGCGAAAGGAATTTGCCTCTGCTTTAGCAAAAGCAACGCATGACGGATGGCATTCGAAAATAATATTCTCTCGCAACAGGGTGAATTCTGCCATGACGGTGATGCAGTATAAGCAAAGAGAAATTCGAAAAATCGGAACGATCAATTTGCAGAATTGAGATGAAAAGCAGAATACAGGAGACAGAAGATAGAATTATCTGAAATCTGAAGTCTGAAATCTGAAGTCTGAAATCTGAAGTCTGAAATCTGAAGTCTGAAGTCTGTAATCTTAAATCTGAAATCTTAAATCTGCAATCTTAAATCTGCAATCTTAAATCTGAGGGGGGGTGTACATGAAGAAGGTTTCAGAACCGACGTTTTATCATACGACTATCAAAGAATGGCCTATCGAGGATCGGCCGAGAGAAAAACTTATTTCGCAGGGCGCATCCGTTTTAACAGAGACTGAACTTCTGGCAATTCTTATTCGCACAGGTGTTCGCGGATCGACAGCTATAGATTTGTCAAAAAAACTGCTTTCCGAAGAGCGATCTCTAAGCGATCTTGCCGGTTTGTCCGTTGCGCAGTATTTTGCCCTCGGCATCGGAAAAAGCAAAGCGGCCGCATTGCTTGCCGCATTCGAAATAGGGCGCAGGATATCCAGCAGCGCTTCGGCAAACCGCATACGTATTGAATCTCCCCAGGATGTTCTGCACATAATGATGCGTCATTTGCATGCATTGACACACGAAGAATTTTGGGTGCTTCACCTCAATGCAGGGAACAGGCTGATTTCGAAAAAGTGCGTAAGTGTAGGAATACTCAACTCTTCGCTCGTCCATCCACGGGAATGTTTTGCCGAAGCGCTCGTTCAGCATTCAGCCGCCGTTATTTTTGTTCACAATCATCCGAGCGGGAATCCTGAACCGAGTCAGGAAGATATCTCCATTACACGCCAGCTGGTTCAGTCCGGGGAAATTCTTGGCATTAAAGTCCATGATCATGTCATTCTTGCAGGAGACCACGCGCTTACAAGTTTTGCAGAGAGAAACCTTTTGTGATTATTTTTGCAAAAAGAAGGCGGTTTTTTCCACTTGACTTTTTATTCATTAATGGTTATTATCTGAACAGTTTGTTGAACTGGAAGCACTCTATGCTGAGGAGAATTAACATGAAAAAAAGCGTTGGCCTCATTCTTATCGGCTGCGGATTATTGGCCGGAAGTTTTACGGGCTGCAGTAATAAACCTTCTGATGAGGAGATGAAACAGCTGAATGATTTAAAAGCGGAAGTCACCTCTCTCGAAAAATCAATTTCCGATGCGGAAGGTCAAAAGGCCGCTCTGCAGCGTACTATTGCAGAGAAAAACGCACAGTTAACTCAATGTGCGCAGGATAAAGACGCATTGCAGGCTCGCATTAAAAGCATGCATTGAGTAAAGGACTAAGGAGAAGAAAACAATGAACACGATAAAAATAATTATTACAGTTGCTCTTGTTTTGGCTGTAGGAACTTCTGTCCTTTCTGCTCAACAACAGGAAATGACAAAAGAACAGTGGCAAAAACAAGTTACGGAATTGACTGCAAAGCGCAACGATCTGAAGAACACATACGACGGACTTCAGAAGGAAGTTGCTGATCTCAGGAAGCAAGATGCAGAAAAAGATGCTGCTTTAAAGCAATGCCAGGACGAATTTGCGGCATTGCAAGGCCAGCAGGAAACGCCTTTTAAGGCGCTTTCAGATAATATCGATTCGAAATTGAGTGAATTATCCCGGCTTTCGAATCAAGACCTTTATGCCCGTCGCGCAGAACTCGACAGCGTGCAGGCATGGATCAATGCGGAAAAACAAAATCCGCTGAGCGCCATCAAGAAAAATGAAGAAAAGCTGAATGAATTACAGGCGCGTCTGGATGCATTGAAAAAATCTTTGGAACAGGTCATTGCATCGGGTCAAGCAGTTCAGACTTATAAAGTCGGAACATGGGCAAAGGACCGCGATTGCTTATGGAATATCGCGAAAAAACCGAAAATATATGATAATGCATTCCTGTGGCCGAAAATCTGGCAGGGAAACAGAGATCAAATAAAAAATCCGGATGTGATTCACAAGGGTCAGGTTCTGAAGATTCCACAGAAGGCGGATTTAACAAAAGCAGAAAAATCAGCATTAAAGAGGTACTGGGCAAAGAAGAATTCTGTTGCAACAGCGCCGGCTGCAAAACCGTAAGGAAAAATCAACAACGTTTACAGCAGTCTATTTTGGAAAAAATGCCCTCACGATGAAAATTCATCGGAGGGCGTTTTTTTTTAATGAGGATTGATATACTCTTGATTGAAAAAAAAATTCCCCTTGCAGGCATCGATTCCGTCCAGCTCCTTGGATTTAATGACGCCCATCTCCAGATGATTGAAGACAGGTTCAGCGCAACGATCTCTGCGCGAGGCGAAATGCTGACCATCCGCGGATCGAACTCGGAAGTCATACAACTGGAAAAAATATTTAACGAGTTGATATACATCCTCAATAAGAACGGGAATTTAAGTACGACGGATATTGAAACGGTCATCGATTTGGTCGCGATGAACGGAACTTCGGCCGAAATGACTCCGGAAAGTATGACGGATGACGCCGATAGTGCGCTCCTTTACACAAAATCGGGAATCGTAAAAGCCCGGACACCCGGACAAAGGCACTATGTTCAACAGATTCGAAAAAACGACATTGTCTTTGCTATCGGTCCGGCAGGAACCGGTAAAACATATCTTGCGGTTGCTATGGCAGTCGCTGCATTGAAGAATAGAGATGTCACGAGAATCATTCTTGCAAGGCCGGCGGTCGAAGCAGGGGAGAGTCTCGGATTTCTGCCCGGCGATTTTCGGGAAAAGATAGATCCTTACCTTCGTCCATTATATGACGCATTGGAAGATATGCTGACGGCGGATAAACTGCGCAGCTACATCGAGAAAAAAATCGTTGAAATTGTTCCGCTTGCATATATGCGCGGACGTACGCTACATAATTCTTTCGTAATTCTCGATGAAGCGCAGAATGCAACGGCAATGCAGATGAAAATGTTTCTGACACGTCTCGGTGCAAGTTCTCGCGCCATTATTACCGGCGATATTACGCAGATCGATTTGCCGTCAAAATCGACATCGGGATTGGTTCAGATACGGGAAGTTCTCAAATCTGTTCAGGGTGTTGCATTTGTCTATTTCGATAAAAACGACGTCGTTCGTCACCGTTTGGTGAAAGATATTATCGAGGCATACGACAAATATCATGCAGATACCGGGGCAGGAACAAGGCCGAACGGTTGAGTCCTTTACATTCCAGGTTCTTTTGAAATGTTCCAGAGCTCATCCATCGTCTCAAGAGGCACCGATCCGATTGGTTTACCCTGACGCTTTAATTCGGCTTCAACACGGTGAAATCGTTTGATGAATTTTTCTACAGCACTGCGCAGAGCAAGTTCCGCATTAAGGTTTATAAATCGCGCATAGTTGACCAGCGAAAAAAGAATATCGCCGAATTCGTCTTCTATATTTTTTTGAATTCCGCTTTCCTGGGCTTCCAGGAGCTCGCGAATCTCTTCATTTACCTTTTCCCAGACTTCCCGGCGTGTTTTCCAATCGAATCCGACCTTTGAGGCCTTTTCCTGTATGCGCTGTGCACGGAGCAATGCCGGCATATCGCTTGGAACGCCTTCTAAAACGGATGACCTGCCTTCGTCCAACTTGAGATGTTCCCATTTTTGCATAACTTCTTCTGCGGTTTTCGCTTCTCCAGAACCGAAAACATGAGGATGTCTCCGGACCATCTTTTCCGCTATCGACTGGACAACATCCTCAAATCGGAAGGAATGCGTCTCTTCCGCCATAATCGAATGGAGTACGATATGAAGTAAAATATCGCCAAGCTCCTTTTTCATCTCCTCAAAGTTGTTCTGATCTATGGATTCGATGAATTCATACGTTTCTTCAAGAAGGCCGTGGCGGATTGAAGAATGTGTTTGTTCTCGATCCCACGGACATTCCTTGCGCAGCCGTCGGACAATGTCTAAAAAATCGTCGAATGTGTATGTTTTTTTTTCTGCTTTCATTACAATGTATGCCTAAATTTAAGCATAGCGAAAAACAAAACGAGAATCAATCATTGTTTTTGTTGAACTTAATACGTACTTTCTAAATAAGAATATGAGGTATTGGGGCTGTAGCTCAGTTGGGAGAGCGCTTCGTTCGCAACGAAGAGGTCGTCAGTTCGATCCTGATCAGCTCCACGTAAAATTTTTAAATGGCAGATTTCAGATGTAGATGCATTTACGAGTTTCGATTTGAAAAAATTTGCAATTTTTGAAAAAATCGCCGGGAAGTTTGGAATTTCCAGCAAAAACTGTGTGTAATAAATGGTCTATATTCAATTTTCAGGTAATTTGTAATGTAATATTGGGGTCAAGTCCTGCGCAACAGAATAATGCTCAACCCCGCCAGGTCCGGAAGGAAGCAACGGTCGGCAGAAGTTTTGTGTGACGCAGGGGAGCTTGACCTCTTTTCTTTAATAATCTTTGTTCTTTTAAGTGTAAATGCCTTCTCCATAGGGCTTGCTCGCCTTGGGCGGGCCTGCCAGCGCTGCGACAACGCGACGATACTGCAACGTCGACTGTTGACGCGGTCAAACGGGCAGGTGTAACGGCAAAATTGCCGGCACTATATGGAGATAATTCATGATTCAATTCATAATCATACATATCCTCACAGTATCTGCTTTTGTACTCGCGGAAAAATTTTCCGGAGCACGGGAGCAACCTTTCAGTCGATGCGGAAAAGCACAACAACGAGTATGTGTCCGTCAAGGGATATCTTGTTCGTACGGAACATTTCCACTTCGTCGAGAAAATCTGTGTGTGATCAACATCATTCAATTGATGAGATGGAAAAGAAACCGCTATGAAAAAAGATATTATCATCAACTCGACAGCGAATGAACACCGTATTGCTATTCTTGAAGACGGGAAATTAGCAGAACTTTTTGTCGATGTACCCGGTAAAGACAGAAATGTCGGCGATATTTATCTCGGAAGAGTAGCCAAGGTCATGCCCGGTATTCGAGCCGCTTTTATCGACATCGGGCATGAACAGGACGCTTTTCTTCATTTTTCCGACATCGGAGCTATCGAAGAGCTCAATTCGCTCTTCGAAGAAGACGACGATGAGGATGAAGAGCCGAAAATTACGCCTGTGCAGCCGCTCAAAACGCCGGCAGAGATATTGCCTCAGCCGGACGGCCGAAGCGGTTCCACCGTTCAGGCCGATGCGGCCGTCGAGGAGAAACGCCAGCATCACCGTTATCCCCCGCGAAACCAGAACGAGGTGAACCTTCAAAAAGGGCAGGATATCCTTGTCCAGATTACGAAAGAACCGGTCGGCAAAAAGGGAGTGCGTGTTCGATCTGCCATATCTTTGCCGGGCCGGCTTCTGGTGCTCATTCCGTTCGATGGCAAAGTCGGCGTTTCAAAAAAAGTTTCCAATTTTAAGGAAAAGCGGCGCCTGCGAAAAGCAGTCCGGGACATGCTTCCGAAGGGATTCGGCGCTATTATCCGCACTGTTGCCGAAGGCAAATCCGAAGAAATGCTCAAACAGGATTTAGATGAGTTGATTAAAACCTGGACCGGCATCGAGAAGGCGGTGAAGATCGAGAAGCCGCCGACGCTCATCTACAAAGACCTGAATACAACATCGAGCGTCATCCGTGATTTATTTCAGGATGAAGTGGAACACGTGATTGTCGACGGGAAAAAAATGTTCAAAGAGATACGCGCCTATGTGCAGTGGGTCTCTCCGGATATGCTCAACCGGGTCGAATACTATAAAGGCAAAGAACCCATATTCGATAAATACGGCGTTGAAAAAGATATTCAATCGCTGTTCAGTAAGAAAATATGGCTGAAAAGCGGCGGCTATTTGTTTATTGAAAAAACGGAAGCGATGACAGTCATCGACGTCAACAGCGGGCGCTATGCAGCAAAAAAAGAACAGGAACAAAATTCTTTACGGACAGACCTGGAAGCGGCGCGCGAAATCTGCAGGCAGACGCGCCTCCGGGATATAGGCGGATTGATTATTATTGACTTTATCGATCTTGAGGAAGACAGGAATCGCAAAAAAATCTACGACGAAGTAAAAAAAGAATTGCGCCGTGACCGTGCAAAAGTCACTATTTTACCGTTGACAGAATTCGGCTTGATGCAGATTACGCGTCAGCGTATTCGTCAAAGCGTTCATATGAGTTTCAGCGAACCTTGCCCTACATGCGGCGGAGCAGGAGTTGTTCAATCGAAGGGGACGACGATCAATCTTATCGAGCGCTGGATACGTCGTTTTAAAATGGAAAAGCATGAACTGCGCCTGGAACTGCGTGTTCATCCGGCCATTGCGGAGTTCTTGTCACAAGGAACGATAAGCCGGCTGACCAAAATTCAAATTAAATTTTTTGTTAAAGTTAAGCTGCAGACAGACCCGTCGCTGCCGGCTGATGAATTCCATTTTTATTCTCCGCGCCAGCAAAAAGATATTACGGACTTGTACAAATAATATATCGGAGTTCTCGCATGAAATTTTTTATCGATACTGCAAATATAGATGAAATTAAAGAAGCGGCCAGCCTCGGAGTCCTTGACGGCGTAACGACGAATCCCAGCCTCGTAGCAAAAGAAGGAAAAGAGTTTCGCACACTCTTGAAGGAAATTTGTTCAATCGTCGACGGACCAATCAGCGCCGAAGTCATCGCGATGGATTATAAAGGCATGATCAAAGAGGCGCACGATCTTGCAAAAATTCACAAAAATATAGTCGTTAAAATTCCGCTTATCAAAGAAGGGCTGAAAGCGGTGAAGACGCTTTCCGGCGAAAAAATAAAGACGAACGTAACGCTTTGCTTTTCAGCGCCGCAGGCCCTTTTGGCTGCAAAAGCCGGTGCAACGTATATTAGTCCGTTCATAGGACGCCTTGACGATATCGGCCATGAAGGTATGCAGCTGATCGAACAAATCGTAACAATCTACCATAACTATCAGATTCGGACGCAGATTCTTGTGGCAAGTGTCCGACATCCGCTTCACGTTATCGAGGCCGCCCTGCTTGGGGCCGATGTATGTACCATGCCTTTTAAAGTAATCGATCAGCTGATCAAACATCCGCTGACTGATATCGGCATCGAAAGGTTTCTTGCCGATTGGAAGAAAATGCAGGGGAAATAATCTTGAAGTATACTCCTTTTTTTGACATTCATAATGCGCTCGGCGCAAAAATAACGGACTTTGCGGGTTATGCGATGCCGGTTCAATACGCGGGAATTATTGAGGAACACCTGGCCGTTCGGAATTCCGCAGGTATCTTCGATGTTTCCCATATGGGAGAATTCATTGTTGAGGGGCCGGAGGCGCTTGCATTTTTACAGCGCGTCACTGTCAATGACGTATCAAAACTTTTTCCCGGACGAATTCATTACTCGGCTCTGTGTTATGAAGACGGCGGAATCGTCGACGATCTTTTGGTATATAAAATTACAGAAGAAAAGTATATGCTCGTAGTGAACGCTGGAAATATTGCAAAGGATTGGGAGTGGCTCAACGGCCATCGAACGGGGCGTGTTATCCTTACGAACCGGAGCGATGAAACAGCGCTGCTCGCAGTGCAAGGGCCGAATTCGCTTCTCCTGCTCCAGAAGCTTACACGGGTCGACCTTTCCCTGATTTCGTATTATCATTTCTTTGAAGGAGCGATTGCAGGAATTCCGATGATTATCTCGCGGACAGGGTACACCGGCGAACTTGGTTTTGAATTGTATTTCGGAGCGAATCCTGAAAACGCACGGTCCGTCTGGGATGCGCTTTTTGCTGCAGGTAAGGAATACAATATCCAGCCGGTCGGACTCGGAGCACGGGATACGCTGAGACTTGAAATGGGTTTTTGTTTATACGGCAGCGACATCGATGCGACAACAAATCCGCTGGAAGCGGGATTGGGGTGGATTACGAAGTTGAATAAAAAAGATTTCCTGGGGAAAAATGCATTATTGAAAATCAAGAAAGAAGGAGTCAGGCGAAGGCTCATCGGCTGCACCCTTCCCGGCAAAACGATCGCACGCCATGGATATTCTTTTATGTTGAACGGGGCGCCAGTCGGATCCGTGACAAGCGGCACGTTTTCTCCTTCTCTGCAAAAAGGGATCGCCATGGGTTATATCGATTCATCGGTCCCGCAGGGCGAAGAACATTTAGCTGTATCGATTCGGGGAGGTAATGTTCCGGTCATGACTGCAGCGATCCCCTTTCTCAAAAAATAAGAAACAGAGGGAGTTACCACATGAAAATAGATGTCAGCTTTTCTGCAAATCATTTTGATGAATTGCAGCTCCGCGATAAAAACATCGTCGTTATCGATGTTCTGCGGGCGAGCACGACTACCATTGCTGCGCTAGCGCAGGGTGCGAGGGAGATTATTCCGGTAGCAAATATTGAGTCTGCCGTGAAAATATCCGGAAGCCTGTTCGGCGAAGTGACGCTTCGGGGCGGCGAGCGAAGCGGAAAAATGATCGAGGGATTTAATCTTGGAAATTCACCGCTCGAATATACGGAAGCGACTGTAAGGGGAAAGTCTATTATTTATTGCACAACCAATGGATCGGTAGCGATGTCAAAAAGCCGCTATGCCCGGAATTTGCTCGTTGCCGCATTCGTCAATATATCTGCGATTGTGGAAAGTCTTAAGGAACTGAACAGCGATTTTCTTATTCTTTGTGCGGGACATGCCGGCACGAGCGGTAATTTTAGTCTTGAGGACGCTGTATGCGCCGGAATGATCGTCACGCGCCTGCAAAAGACAGAATCGATTTCACTGGAATTAACAGACGGCGCACGAGCAGCGCAGGCGTTGTATAAAACCTTCGGACGATCAATTTTAAAAATGCTGAAGGCCACGGATCACGGTAAATATCTTGCTGAAATTGGATATGCCGACGATCTGAAAATTTGTTCCGGAATAGATACCATGCCGGTGCTTCCGCAATTGTCCGGAACAGTGATAAAACTAAAAAAGTAAAAGAAGAATTCTCTATGACCCTGAACGCATTGAAGGTTGGGGAAATTTAGTATGGCCGAGCAGTACACACGAATGGATAAATCGGAAGGCGCGCCGCACCGAAGGCAGATTAGCGCATTTTCAGCGCTTCTTTTGTCCTTTCTTTTGTTCTTGAGTTTGATTTCCTATTCATCGGCAGATCAGGCAAGCGGGGAAATTTCTTTTTCAGATCTTTGGAAAGTATTTTCGAACGACGAAACAATTCTTGTCAAAGCCGCTCATACTCAGAACTGGCTCGGGCTGCTCGGCGCCATCATCTCGAATTGGCTGATTAATTCTACGGTCGGATATGCCGTCCTCGTTCTTCCCGTCCTTTGTTTCATCTGGTCTCTCTATTTGTTCAGCCGAAAAAATCTTCATAAGAAAATCACATTTACGAATTATGCAATTATTCTGGCAATTCTTTTTGCTTCTCTTGCAGGAGCGCTTCGGAAATTGGACGACGGTTTGCCCATGGAATGGAGCGGTATTGTCGGACATTTCCTGGCTGAGGTCATGTCGACGACCATTGGCGTTTTCGGTACGCTCGTCATTCTGCTCGGGATCATTTTTATAGTTTTGACGCTGCTTGTCGATCTCGATTATCGGGTCACCCTTGATCGACTGAGGGAATACTTCGACATGCTTCGCCAATGGTGGAGAGAATATTCCGAACGAATAAAAGAGCGTCGGAATGAAAGGGAAAAAGAACGTGAAAGGCAGCCTAAACAGGAACATGCAATAAAAATACGGCGTCCGGAAAGAGAGGCGCCTGCAGAAGAAGATATGCCGGCTCCTGAGCCGAAAAAAGAAAAACAAACAAGTCTTTTGAGAGATGAAAAGCACAAGAACACGGAAACTGTGACGGAAGCAGATACGTCAAATCAATCCGGACTTGCGATGGAAATCAAGGAACCTCTTGAAGAAGACGAAGTAAATTATGACGAGCGAGAAACGCCTCCAGAGAGCCAGATCGATGAAGAAATAGATTATGTCTTCCCGTCAGTGGAATTACTCGACAGCCATCGCGGAGGAGAAGAGGTCAATGAAGAAGAACTGAAACTCAACGCTGAACTGCTGCGTGCAAAGCTTGCAGATTTTTCGGTCGAGATAGAAAATATTTCCGTTACACCGGGCCCTGTTGTTACGCTCTATGAATTGATTCCTGCGGCCGGCGTGAAAATTAGCAGAATTGAAAATTTGCAGGACGACATTGCCCTTGCTTTGAAAGCAAAAGGAATTCGCATTATAGCCCCGATGCCCGGCAAAGGAACTGTGGGGGTGGAAATCCCGAATCATAATCCTTCACTGGTTACCATCCGCAGCGTTATCAACTCTGCAAAATTCAGGGATGCAAAAGCGGCTCTGCCGCTCGCACTCGGCAAAACGATTTCAGGAGAAGTGTACGTCGACGACCTTGCAAAAATGCCGCATTTGCTCATAGCCGGAGCGACGGGATCGGGAAAAAGCGTAGGCATCAATACGATTATTACAAGCATCCTCTATCGATTGCATCCGAGCGATGTTAAATTTGCCATCATCGATCCGAAAAAAATAGAATTAGCCCTTTATAGAAAACTGCGCAAACATTATCTGGCTGTTTCGCCTGATGTCGACGAAGAAATCGTTACGGAACCGAATAATGCCGTCCTCCTGCTTAAGAGCGTAGAACGGGAAATGGAAGGCCGCTATGACCGTCTTGCATCTGCCGGCGTCCGCAACATAGCCGATTACAACGAACGCCTGCTGGCAGGACGCTTGCACGATACGGAGGAAGTGAAACATAAGAAGATACCGTATCTTATCGTTATCGTCGATGAATTGGCCGACCTGATGATTACTGCAGCGCGCGAAGTGGAGGAACCGATAGCACGCCTGGCGCAGTTGGCGCGCGCAGTAGGAATTCATCTTGTCCTGGCAACCCAGCGTCCATCGGTCGATGTCATCACCGGCGTCATTAAGGCGAATTTTCCGGCTCGGATTGCGTATCAGGTCTCGTCAAAAATCGATTCGAGAACAATTCTGGATATGAACGGAGCGGATCAATTGCTGGGTAACGGCGATATGCTCTATATGCCGAGCGGTTCACCCAAACCTCTCCGAATGCAGAATGCATTTATTTCAACCGATGAAGTAGAGCGGATTACGAACCATATAGGAAAGCAAAAGGGATATACAAATCCGTTTAAGCTTCCATCGGCATTGGAAAAAAGGAAGGGAACCGGGAGTCTGGTCAATGACGATCGCGACGATTTATTCGAAGAGGCGGCGCGCATTATTGTACGCCATCAGCAGGGTTCAGTATCGCTTTTGCAGCGCCGCTTGAAGGTCGGGTATTCAAGAGCTGCCCGCCTGGTTGATGAATTAGAAGCTGCAGGCATCGTAGGTTCTTTTGACGGCAGCAAAGCGCGTGAAGTTCTGATCGATTCGGAAGCAGAACTCGAAGCAGTACCTAAAGAGTTTGAACTAAAATCAAGGTCCCGTCTATCGGCGTTTGGAGATCTCTGCAGGGAGAAGTTGTTCATTTTTGATGTATGGATGGATTGACAGCATGAAAATTTCTTTAAAGTATTTCGCCATTCTCACATGCATGGGCGCATTATCCTTTGCCCAGGATGCGGAGATGACATCAAAACAGGTTGCCGATCATATCCAGCGAAGATATGAAATGATCGATGACGCGGTGGCTCAATTCGAGCAGCATGTAAGATTCGGTTTTTCCAGTATCGAACAGACGTTTGTGGGTACATTGACCATGAAGAAGCCGAACCGTTACCGCATAGAATCGGAACACCAGACCATCGTAACGGATGGAACAACCGTCTGGGCTTATTCGGAAACCAACCATCAGGTCATTATCGATAAGTACAAAGAGAATCAAAATTCAATTTCACCTGAAATATTTATGCTCAATTTGCCTGCGAATTTTTACAGCGCACTTCTCGGCGAGGAGACGTTCAATTCGCTCAAGTGTATTATTTTAAAATTGACTCCGAAAGACGACCGTTCCTTTATCAAAACTGTAAAAATCTGGGTCGATGCACAAAATTGGATGGTGCATAAGATATTCATTACCGATGTCAATGAAACCGAAACAACCTATGTTGTCAAAGATATTAAGTTGAATACGAATATCAGAGAGAAATTCTTTTCCTTTGCAGCGCCGGCCGGCACGGATATCGTCGACTTGCGCTGACACTGCAGAGGGGCAATTTTATGATAAAAAAAAATATTCTCCGTTTCATATTGAGCTTTTCTCTCGCAGCAATCTTCTTTTACTTCGCTCTTCGGGGAGTCAAATTAACCGACCTTCTGGTTTCGCTCCAGAGTGCGAATTATTGGTGGGTCGCGCTTCTTATTCCGATTTCTCTTTTAAGCCACTGGATTCGTGCGCTGCGATGGAAGTACCTTATGGCGCCGATAAAAAAGGATTGCTCGCTCTCGCATCTCTTTGGCGCTGTTATGATTGGCTATGCAGTCAACAACGTTCTTCCCCGTGTCGGAGAGCTGGTGCGTCCCTATGTCCTCGGCAAACAAGAGCATGTCTCAAAGAGCGCCACGCTGGCAACGGTCGTTATCGAACGAATTCTGGATCTTATGAGTTTCTATTTCATTGCCTGCGTAACTCTTTTTCTCTATCCCCATGCTCTCGATCCGTTCTTTACTGACGCGACTGCTGTCCGTCCGTTTTTTTTTATAGGTTCGTTTGCCGGACTGGGACTTTTCCTTTTCCTCTTCTTTAAAGCGGATGCATTCTTCCGATATTGCGCCCTCCTGAAGAATGTTTTACCGAAGAAATATTCGGCAAAGCTGGATCCAATACTGGATTCGTTTTATCAGGGACTCGGCGTCATCAAAATGAAGGATAAATTTGCAGTCATTATATTTTTAAGTTTTGCAATGCAGGGACTTTATGCACTCGGTATGTACGAACCATTCTTTGCCTTTTCTCCAATGGTAAAACCGGAATTGAATTTCGGCGCTTCTGTCGTTTTGCTTGTCGTTTCCTCGATTGCATGGATATTGCCTGCCCCCGGTGCGATAGGGACCTATCATTCATTTCTTAAGATTGCTATGGTAAAGCTCTATGGAGTCGATATGACGACGGCGCTCAGCTATTCAATCGTTACGCATGAACTCGGTTATATAATCATTATGGTGTTCGGTGCATATTATTATTTTAAAGATCACATGAATGTTGCGGAATTCGGAATTGGAGAAAAAAACGCTCTGAAATTGCCGGGAGGAGAATAAAGCTCTATGCCGCATCGTTTTTTTCGGGCAAGGAATCTTCTCCTATGGGTATGTATGACCGCGCCGCTTGCCGCACAAGACGTCCAGGCAGATTCTTTGCCGGATACGCATTTGCGGATCGAGGCGGGCATGGGCATAAGCGGCCTGCTGACTCCGTCCGTTTGGAATTATATCAATACATTTGTCGACATTCCTGCCGCACAGCAAGCAGGCGGTTTTATAGGGACTTCAGAATTTTTTTTCAATGCCGATGTTCGCATCGATTCGTCATGGTCGCTTGGACTGGAATACAGCTACGGGCTCTGGTCGCACTCCTGGGCAGGCAGCGCTGGAATCTGGGACTATGAAGAGCAGCTCCAAATGCCGGCTCTGAGCCTTCATTATCTGATACGCTCGAATCGATCGTTTCTTCGGCTGGGAGGAAGCTTCGGTTATTATATCAGCAATTTGAGCCAGGGGCCGGATCAAGGGCAAACGACAATTTATCGGGCGCACGGTTTAGGACTTAAAACCGATGCAGTTGCCGATATGGCTTTTAGCGATCACGTTTTTTGTTCGCTTACCGTGGATATACGGGGCTGCCTCGGCAGTTCTTTTACTTCGAACGGGGCCGAAATGTCATATATGGGTACTGTTCCGAAAATAAGCTTTTTAAGCGCCGGGATTAAATTTGGAATTAACTATCAACTGTAGATGCTCAATAGTAAATGTTGAATGGTAAATAGTCCACAACAAGAGAATATGATGAAATTAAAAAAAACGATAAAGACCTTCCTGTCGATTTTCCTGCTTTCTGTTTTAACGCTCTGCTCAATTATTCATTTCCAATGTGAAACAAAGAAGAGGATTACTATGAACGCAATCATTGAGACATCCAAAGGAACTATAGAGGTGGAATTATATTCGTCCGAAGCTCCGAAAACGGTGGCAAATTTTACCGGACTTGCAGAAGAAGGATATTTTAATGGAATTATATTCCATCGCATTTCAAAGGGTTTCGTTATCCAGGGGGGAGATTCGACCGGAACAGGCAGAGGAGGGAGAAGCATTTATGGAAAAGAGTTTGCCGACGAACTCGATCCCAAGACGCAGTCGTATCAGGAAGGATATCTCCGAGGTACGCTGGCAATGGCGAACAGGGGCCCCAATACAAATACAAGCCAATTCTTTATCATGCTGAAAGATGCGCCGTGGATGCCGAAGAGCTATTCGATTTTCGGAAAAGTGATTAAAGGCATGGATGTTGTCGATGCGATAGCCGATGTCGAGATCATCCCGGAAATGGGACCGACCGACGGCAGGCCGAAGGTCGATGTTCTTATGAAAAGCATAACCATTAAAAAATAATTTTATGGCCTGGTCAAAAGGGAAAAAAGAAAAATATCCCTCTTATGCGGATTTTTCATTGCAGACAAAGGGAAAGGAATACGGTCCGGTTTATCTTTTTGTCGGAGCAGAAGATTTTCTCATCGATGAATGCATGCATTCGATCATCGGCGATCTTCTGACGCCCGATACTCGATCGTTTAATCTTGACGTGCTGGATGGTGAAAAAGTCGGCGTAAAAGAAGCCCTGGCGCATGCGGCGGCGTATCCGATGATGAGTGAACGCCGTATTGTTGTTATCAAAGATTTCGATGCGATGGCAGGAAGTGAAACGGCGCGATCGGCTTTGTCGGCATATGTCCAAAAACCGCTCGAAACGACGTGCCTTATTTTGGTTGCTGAAAAACCGGATTTTAGAACGAAGCCGTTTAACGAATTGAAAAAAATGGGAGTGGTTTTTGAATTCGCTCCCTTTTATGATGACCGTATTCCGGGATGGATAGAATCGCGCTGCGGTTCTTTCGGGAAGTCCATCGATGCTGAGGCCTGCCGATTGCTTCACGCCAATGCAGGGAACTCGCTGAGAGTTTTAAATAACGAACTTGAAAAACTGTTTACCTATATTTCCGTTCGGAAACGAATTACCGCAGACGATATCGTTCATGTCGTCGGAGTGACCAGAGGAAATTCCATTTTCGATCTGCAGAATGCCATAGGCCGGGCAGATTTGCAGAAATCGCTTACGATCCTTCAACGGATGATCGAAGCCGGTGAATCTCCGCAGGGGATCATCATTATGCTTACACGATATTTTTCGGCTTTGTGGAAGATACAGGAACTTCGAATGCACGGCACTGCAGAAAATATCATCGCCGGTGAAGTAAAAATTTCCCCGTATTTTCTGAAGGAATACCTTGCAGCATCTCAAAAATTTTCTCCGGATCGGTTTGGATCGGCATTCAAAGCCCTTCTGCAGGCCGACATTGATCTCAAGTCGACATCTCCTGATCCGCTGGCGTGTATGACGCTGATGATTTATTCCTGTGCCCGGTCTGAAAACAAAAAGAGCGGAGTATTGCATAATGATGCGTCTGGCTCTTAACGGGCAATATTTCGGATATTTGCAGCAAATGCCGGAATGGAGGATTTTTGTTTTTGTTTTTCTGGGGATGCTTCTTTGCGTCGGCCTTGCAGAGATCTTCCGTGCGATATTGAAACTCTCGCCTGAATTCTCCCGCAAGTTTGTTCATGTTTCAATCGGTCTCATTATTTTTTTCCTGCCGAACATCATTGTCCATGCCCTGCCTATGCTCGTGCTTGGCTTCATTTTTATTCTGGTTAATTCAGCGGCTCTCCGGATGGAATGGCTTGCCGGGATGCATGGGACGGATAGGCATTCTTTGGGCACGGTGCTGTATCCTGTTTCGTTCGTCCTTCTCGTTTTTTTCTTCTGGGACCGTCACCCGGAAATTCCTGCGATTGCAATGTTGGTGATGGCGCTTGGAGACGGGTCTGCGGCGATTATCGGCGGAGCAGTGCGTTCTCCGCATTATTACATCCTTTCATCGGATAAAAAATCCCTCGAAGGATCCGCCGCTATGTTTATCGTCTCTTTCGTGTGCGTTTTCGGAGGGCTGAAATATTATGCACAGAATGAACTCTCATGGCCGGCGCTGCTGCAGGCGTCGTTTGTGATTGCTTTTACTGCGGCTGCATGGGAAGGGCTTTCCTCGGGAGGATGGGACAACTTTACGGTGCCTGTTTCTTCGGGACTTCTGCTTGCTTGTATTTTGATTCCCGAAACCGGCATACTTCCGAAGCAGGTTTTTACAGCGGCAGTTTTTGCGATCTGTATAGCTGTGGTTTCATGGAGAGCAAAATTTCTTTCGATCAGCGGGGCCGTCGCAACCGCCCTTTTGGCAGTCGTTATTTTTGGAATCGGGGGATGGAAGTGGGCAGTTCCAATCCTCTTCTTTTTTTTCGTTTCAAGTTTGCTTTCGAAAATTGGAAAAAAACGGAAGGCGCGCTACGAGGGGCTCTACAAGAAATCGAGTGTGCGGGATTATACTCAGGTTGCCGCAAATGGAGGAATCGGAGGACTGTTGATTGCGCTCCACGTCGTTTTTCCGAGCTATGATTTTTATCCGCTTTATGTCGGATCCATCGCAGCAGTGACGGCAGATACGTGGGGGAGCGAGATCGGTCTTTTACGAAAAACAAAAACATATTCGCTGACATCATGGAACCGTGTTGAACAAGGATCAAACGGAGGAGTTTCGATGCTCGGGTTCATCGGAGGGTGCCTTGGATGCTGTCTGTTGAGCGCTCTTGCGTACCAATGGACTCAAAATATCAGGATCAGCGAACTCATCGTTATTTCCGGTGTTCTTGGGAGCGCTATCGACAGCGTTCTCGGCGGAACCATTCAAGCGGCGTTCCAGTGCACAAATTGCAAAAAAATAACAGAAAAGAAAATACACTGCGAGCTGCCTGCCGATCATATCGGGGGACTCATCTGGATCGATAACGAGATCGTTAATTATTGCTGTGCTCTAACGGGCTGCCTGGTCATGGCTCTTGCTCTGTAAAAGATTATTCTGTCTCTTCTCCTTGCTTCCGTGGCACTATTCTCGTATCTTTAAAGAAATTCTCAATCGATAGGCAAAGGGCAAGCAGAGTTTGATGTATTGCAAGTATTTAGCGTTTATCTCATGTATAGCTTTAAGTTGTGCGCCTAAGCAAGCCGTTGTCAACGAAAAATCGTCTGAGATCAGGCCGCTCTCGGCAGCAAAGTCTTCAATTCCGGTTAACGATACTACTCTTCACAAAGCTCCACTCCTCGCAATGCATCAACACCATCACAAATATGATTCCTCTGCCGCTCAACCTGCAGCGCTGAAAGAAAGCCCGTCTGAATTGGCAGCAGATTCTGTTTATGCGGATTCGACTTCCGGGGATGATGAATTTATAGAGCAGCGCCTTGAGCAGGCGCGTGTACAATATCTGGCCGCACTGAGAGCCCAGGAAGTAGAAGACACGTCGAATTCAGAAATCGATTTTGAAAATTCCATTCAGATTCTCAATGAACTGAGCGATTTCCCGGGAATCGACACGAATCAGGAGTTCGTCGATCTCAGCAACAGCATCGTCGAAGATTACGAAAAATATATCGCAGCAATCGATACACTTTCACCCTATGCGTCTCTCTATGCATTGCGTGAAAAGCTGAATCAGGTTGTCGATGAAACAGACACTTCGAAAGTTGTCGTTCCCGCGCCTGAGATTATAGGGACACAAGTTCCGCTCCCTTCCAACGAATATGTAGAACGTGCCGAAAAATTCTTTATGGAACGCGGAAGGCATTACATGGATCGGTGGCTTTTCCTTTCAGGAAGATATGTGCCGATGATGAAAAGGATATTCCGCGAAGAGGGGACTCCGGAAGAACTGGTCTATCTTTCGATGACAGAGAGCGGACTTCGGACGGATGCGCGGTCATGGGCTCGTGCGGTGGGGCTATGGCAGTTTATGAAAGGCACCGGTTCTCTTTATGGGTTGCGTTCGAATTGGTGGTACGACGAGAGAAGAGATTTTGAAAAAGAGACTCGAGCAGCGGCCAGGCATCTTAAGGAATTGTACTCTGAATTGAGCGATTGGAATCTCGTTCTGGCATCCTACAATGCCGGTGCGGGAAGAGTTTTCCGGGCTATGCGAAGGAGCGGAAGCAGCGATTTTTGGGAGATGCGGCGTTATTTGCCGCGGCAGACCCGGAATTATGTTCCGCAATATATCGCAGTCACGCGCATGGCTATGAATCCGAAAAGCTACGGTTTTACAGACACGCTCAAAGCGGATTCGCTGGCGTTCGATGTCGTCGAAGTCAATGATTGCGTCGATCTTCGAGCGCTTGCAAAATGCGCCGGAACGACACTCGATACGATACAGTATCTCAATCCTGAATTGCTCCGCTGGTGTACACCTCCGGGTGTCAGCGGATACCGGTTCCGTATCCCTGCCGGGAGAAAGGATGCGTTCCGTGCTCAATATGTGTCCATTCCTAAAGAAGAAAAAAAAGACTGGGTGATTCACACGGTGAAACGGAAAGAAACTCTTTCGTCTATCGCGCGGCAGTATTCAATGAGTGTTTCGTTGATCAAAGAAGTGAACAATATAAGTTCATATAAGAGGTTAAAAATTGGAACCGCATTAGCCATTCCTATTCCTAAAGACATAGGGGATGAAAAGACGCCGTTCGACTATACTCCGCAAATAAGAGGAATAAATCTCTCTGCGGCAAAAGTTATCGCTCAAGCCAAACAATCGGGTGCCCGAAGGCAGGTGAGAGTGAGCCGGGATGAATTGGAACAGCCGAAAGGCCGCGGAAAAATCGTTTATCATGTGAAACGCGGAGATACGATGGGGCATATCGCGGAATGGTACGGTGTTCGAGCGAGCGATATAAGAAACTGGAACGATATCTCATATGGAAGCTATATCCGCCCGGGTCAGGCTTTGGAGTTATGGATTCCGAATTCAAAAGTTCAGGCCATGAAAAAAATAGATAAATTGGCCTTCAGCGAAAAACAAAAAAAGGTAAATGCGGAATCTGATGAAGGAACCGCCCCCCTCAGCAATTCAGGAAGCGCCAAGATTACATCTCCTGACTGGATTCAACACAAAGTAAAATCGGGTGAATCTCTGGATAAAATTGCCAGGATCTACGAAGTTTCAATAGCAGACCTTAAGCGGTGGAATAATTTAAGAACCTCGAGGATTAAAGCCGGCCAGACGATCGAAATTTACGATAAAACTGATGAGAAGGGGAAAATTATAGCTTCGAGTCCTAAGCTTATTGCGGGGAACCATTCGACTGTCATTAAGACTTCAAGCAAGGGACTTTTTGCACCGACACATAAAGTAAAGAGGGGAGAGACTATTTTTCTTATTGCACAGCATTACGGTATCGATATAAAAAGACTAAAAAAAGCAAATGGGCTGAGGAGTAATAAAATAAAAATCGGCCAAGTGCTTAAAATTCCTGGAAAATCAGAGTCCTGATTCCTCGGAAAAGCTCGATCATTTTTTGCAGATTTTATAAAAACCCGCTCTTCCTGAGGAAAGCGGGTTTTTATTTGTCGAGTAATTGTTAGAGAAAGACAGAAAGAGGGTTTTCAAGAAGCTTTTTCAGGTCTTGCAGGAATCTTGCCGCGACCGCTCCATCAATGATGCGGTGATCGGAAGAAAGCGTGAGTTTCATGATATGCCCGATAACGATTGTTCCGTTTTTAACGACAGGCTTTTCAAGAATAGCTCCAACAGCCAGAATCGCCCCTTCCGGTGGGTTGACAATCGCTATAAAATCTTCGACACCGAACATACCGAGATTGCTGATGGTAAATGTTCCGCCTTGATATTCTTCAGGTTTTAATTTTCGACTGCGCGCACGTCCGGCAAGATCGCGCAGTTCCGCATTCAATTGTGCGACAGACTTTCTCTCGCAATTTCTCAAAACAGGAGTGACCAGGCCTTCATCGAGCGCTACTGCAACGGCAATGTGGGTCTCGCTGAATTGCCGCATAGCCGAACCGATATATGATGCATTGAGAGCGGGATTCTTAAGGAGTGCAAGAGATGCCGCCTTGACCAGGATATCAGTAAAACTAATTTTTATGCCTGTACTCTCAATGTATTGGCCGCGAAAAGAAATTGCAGGATCCATATCGATTTCGATCGTAACATAGAAATGAGGCACCTGCTGTTTGCTCTCCTGCATGCGTTTTGCAATCGTTTTCCGAATAAGTGAGAGTTCCACATCTTTATATCCGCTGGAAAAAACCGATATAGATTGTGCGGCGGGTCTTGCAGACGAAGAGGCAGAGATCCCCTCGACATCGCGTTTTATGATCCTTCCTTCGGGTCCGGTGCCTGTCGTAGTGCGCAGGTCTATTTTTTTCTCACTGGCAATTTTGCGTGCAACCGGAGAAGCTTTGATACGGCTGCCAGGCGAGTTTGCCTGGATTTCGGTCGTCGAAGCAAGCGTTTCCGGTTGGTTTTTAAAATCGCCGGTTTTATGTTGTGCCGGTGCATCTGCAAGTACGGTTCCGATAAGGGAAGCGATATCTTCATCTGCTTCACCTATTATACCAATAAGTTCGCCGATAGGGGCTTTGCCGCCTGCCGGTATTAAAATTTTTCTCAGAATACCGGAATCATAGGCCTCGAGTTCCATGTCTGCCTTATCGGATTCAATCTCAACGAGAATTTCCCCCTGCTTGATGGAATCCCCTTCTTTTTTCAGCCATTTAAGAATGATTCCTTCCGTCATCGTATCGCTGAGCTTCGGCATCAAAATTTTCGCAGCCATCCTGTTTTTCCTTACCCTTTATACATTACTTTTTTTACCGCACGAATAACTTTCTGAATATTTGGCAAAGATGCAACTTCAAGATTGTGGGCATATGGAAGAGGGACATCTTCCTGTGTCACGCGTTCGATGGGGGCGTCCAGATTATCAAAACAATCATGCTGAACCTGGTGCGATATTTGAGCGCCTACTCCCGCAAAAGGCCATCCTTCCTCGACAATGACCAGGCGATTCGTTTTTCGGACGGATTTATAAATCAATTCCCAGTCCATCGGCCGAATTGTACGGGGATCAATCACTTCTGCTTTGATTCCTTCATCCTCCAAACGGTGAACCGCTTTGAGTGTAATATGCTGCAATATTTTTGACCATGAGACGATGGTTACATCGGTTCCCTCCTGCACGACATGACCTGACGCCGAAGGGGATGGTGTATTCTCCTTCCGGTATTTCTCCTTTCTCGCCGTACATAACCTCGCTCTCGATGAAGATAACGGGATTGTTATCGCGGATTGCAGTTTTAAGCAGTCCTTTTGCATCTTTGGGCGTCGAAGGCATAACAACTTTCAATCCGGGAATATGTGCAAAAAGGGATTCCAGAGGCCTGCGAGTGTGTCGCACCAAGATTATGAGCAGCTCCCCCCGGCGCACGGAAAACAATCGGGACATGATAATTTCCGCCGGACATCGAAAGCATTTTCGCAGCGTGATTGACAAGCTGATCGTATGCAACGAGAGAAAAATTCCAGGTCATAAATTCGACAATAGGCCGGAGCCCGACCATAGCGGCGCCGATGCCGATTCCGGCAAATCCGGATTCTGCGATAGGTGTATCGATCACCCGGGCAGGGCCGTACTTTGCAAGCAAACCCTGGCTTACTTTATACGCTCCGTTGTATTGCGCAACTTCTTCACCCATAAGAAAGACGCGGTCATCCCGCGACATTTCTTCGTCCATTGCCTGATTTAGCGCTTCACGCATACTTGCTACCGGCATTGCTTCTTCTCCTTCAATAAAGCATAATCATTCAAAAAAGACGTCCGTATAAAGATCCTCCAAAGGAGGGATGGGGCTGTTTTCCGCAAACTCGACGCCTGCCTCGATGTCATTTTTAATTCTCTTTTCCGCGGTTTCAAAATACTCTTCGGTGACAAGCTTTTCGCTTTTTAAGATATCGGCAAAAACGGTCAGAGGATCGGATTTTTTCTGCTCTTCAACTTCCTCTTTCGTTCGATAATGTCCGCTGACAGGATCGGACATAGAATGTCCGCGGTAACGGTAGGTTTGAATTTCGAGAAGACTCGGTTCGTAAGTATCGCGTGCATGATCTACGGCAGCTTTGACAGTCCGGTACACAGTCAGCACATTATTTCCCTCGCAGGCTTCGCTTCTCATTCCATACGCTGCCGCCTTTTTAAGCAGGGTTTCGACTGCAGAGGCTCGTTCAACGGCGGTTCCCATACCGTATTTATTGTTTTCAATAATGTAAATAACCGGAAGTTTCCAGAGAGCTGCAAGATTCAGAGATTCGTGAAAATTTCCGATGTTGGTAGCGCCATCGCCCATAAAACAAAGACATACATTTTTTTCACCCCGATATTTGCTTGCAAAGGCAGCTCCCGTGCCGAGCGAAATATGGCCGCCGACAATTGCATGGCCTCCGAGGAAATTCTTCGTCTTATCGAAAATATGCATCGACCCGCCTTTCCCCTTTGTCGTTCCGGTTTGTTTTCCCAGAAGTTCTGCAAAAATTTTATTGAGATCCACTCCTTTTGAGAGAGCAAGTCCATGATCGCGATATGCAGTGATCACGTAATCGTTCGTTTCGATGGCGCCGATGGATCCTGTGGCAATCGCTTCCTGTCCGTTATAGAGGTGGCAAAAACCGCCTATTTTTCCCATGCCGTAAAGCTGTGCGCATTTTTCCTCAAATCTGCGGATGAGCAGCATTTCATCGTACCATCGGAGGAGAGTATCTGCCGGTATACTGAGAAGAGGATCGACAACTCTTTGAGAGGTTGAAGCTTCTTTTTCGTTCGTTTTCATCGACTTCATTCTTTCGTAAAGGATGTATTCACCGCTTACTTTTACAACATAAGAAATTTTAAATTGGTTGCAAGGAGTGTGAAAATATTGAAAGAAATCCTTTCTTTTTCATAAAAACTTGAAGGAAAGGCTAAGTTATGGTACATTAAATCAAATTTCTTCGCGGCTTATTATTGATTTGAATATAAGTATAAATCTGTAAAGGAGAGCATGTAAATCAGGAATAATTGACCTGGTCCGAGAGGGGGGGGGACGGCTAGACGTAATTGGATTGAGATGGAAATCATAGCGCCATTCCAAAAAAATGAGATTGTATTCCTGAAAAATCGGCGATAAAACATATTATCCCTATCAAGCAAAAGGCAATCATAATATCGGAAAAAACCGATAGGGCGTTCAAGGAAAACCGGTCAGGATGGAGCATTTTCTTCTTCGCAAAGGGCGGTATAAATTTGAAATCTACGACGGTTATTAAAACTTCAGATGTTGAAAATTTTGAAGATAAGCTTCACAGAGCAGCAGATATCCTCCGTTCCGGAGGACTCGTAGCTTTTCCCACGGAAACGGTATACGGATTGGGTGCGGATGCTTTCAATGAAGAAGCCGTCCGCCGCGTGTATAGAGTAAAAGGGCGTCCTGAAGATAATCCTCTGATTGTTCACATTGCGTCTCTTCAAAATGCCGAATTATTTGCTGAAGAAATTCCTCTTAAAGGAAGGATGCTGGCGGAAATATTTTGGCCGGGCCCGTTGACGCTTGTAATGTCCAGCAAGAAAAATATTCCTTCCGTTGTCACGGCAGGACTGAGTACTGTTGCGCTCCGTGTTCCGAAGAATGCAGCGACACTTCGTCTTCTTGAGCTGTTCGGCGGAGGCATAGTAGGTCCAAGCGCCAATTTATCGGGCAAACCGAGTCCGACGGAAGCGGGGCATGTATTGAACGACCTTGACGGACTGATAGATGTGCTCATCGATGATGGCCGGACAAATATAGGTATTGAATCGACGGTTCTCGATGTAACATTTGATCCTCCGGTTCTTTTACGCAAAGGAGGTCTTTCCAGGGAGGCGATTGAAAAGGTGATAGGGCATACAGGAGCGCCGGACCAAGCATCCGTTCTAAGACGGTCACCAGGAACGCGTCACAGGCATTATGCGCCGAAGGCGCAATTGATTCTTGTAAAAGAATCTGATACGGATAATTTTCGGCATCTTTATGAAGATTTACGCCGTCAAAATAAAACAGTAGCAGCTATTACGCATTCCATTCGCTTGTCCGGACCGTTGCTCTTGACACGATATATGGATCACAGCGCAGAAGAATATGCGCGAAACATTTTTAGATTTTTGCGAGAATGCGATATTTTAGGAGTCGATGTTATTTTGGTGGAAGAAATAGAAGATCATGGTATCGGTGCGGCAGTCATGGATCGGCTGAGACGCGCTGCTGAACGTTAAACGGAGAGGATCGTATGACAAAAAAAAATCAACAATCTAAAGTAGCCATCGTGATGGGAAGCGCTTCGGATGCGGAAATTATGGAACCTGCGCGTCAAATACTGGTCGATTTCGGTGTGCCCTTCGAGGTTAAAATACTCTCTGCACACCGTACTCCGGATCAAACCATTTCCTATGCAAAGATGGCAAAGAAAAAAGGGATTAAAGTTTTCATAGCCGGAGCTGGAGGAGCTGCGCACCTGCCCGGTATTATTGCAGCGCAAACTACGCTTCCGGTTATTGGCGTGCCGGTAAAATCAAAATCGCTCAACGGGCTCGACTCGCTTCTTTCCATCGTACAGATGCCGACCGGTATTCCTGTAGCCACCGTCGCTATCGACGGGGCGGCAAATGCCGGATTGTTGGCAGTACAAATTCTCGCATTGGAAACGCCGGCGCTCTCCCAAAAACTCGATCAGTATCGGAAGAAGCTCGAAAAAAAAGTTCTCGAGTCCGGAGTGCAGGCAAAAACTAAATGACTTGGTTTTCAAATGATTTTCCGGTATCTTGTTATGGCGTGTACGTAAGAACTTTTTTTACCCGCCTTCCTTGAATCGATAATAAGAGACCTACAAAAATGAAATTAGACTTCTGGATACGAAAATTACTCCCGAAAGATGAAAAATTTTATCAATTACTCGAAGAGTCAACGACGAATTTGGTGAAAGCTGGCGTAGCTCTCCGGATGCTGCCCAAGTGCAGGACTCAGCAGGATCGCGAAAATACTGCGGCTGTCATTAAAGATATCGAACACGCCGGCGATTCCATCACTCATAGAATTTTTAACGAATTAAATTCCACATTTGTAACACCCATCGATCGTGAAGATATTCATTTGCTTGCCTCTGCTCTTGACGACGTTCTCGACCATATCGACGGTGTAGCAGCAAGGTTCAACCTCTATAAAGTGCCTGCGGTTCCCGATATTATGGTGGATCTCATTGAAGTGCTGAATAAGTCGATTGTAGAGCTCACGGACGGCGTACATCATTTGAGAAATTTAAACGATATGAGCAGTCTCGGTGAAATAATAAAGAAGGTTAATGATTACGAAAATCAGGCCGATATGATTTTTGACCGAGCTATTGCCGATTTGTTTGAAAAGGAAAAAGATCCGATAACCGTTATTAAACTGAAAGAAATATTTGTCGGACTTGAAACCGCTACCGATAAATGTGAAGATGCGGCAAATGTCCTCGAGGGACTGTTAATAAAGCACAACTAATTCCTCAGGGAAAAGAATGCTCGCATTGATAATATTTATCGTCCTCGTTGCCTTAGTGTTTGATTTTCTCAACGGTTTTCACGATGCTGCAAAT
Source organism: Ignavibacteriota bacterium (assembly GCA_963778945.1). GTDB lineage: Bacteria > Bacteroidota > Ignavibacteria > UBA10030 > UBA10030 > Fen-1254. The sequence goes on along the minus strand of CAVZWL010000014.1, from coordinate 106,700 downwards.
TCCATAGCAACGATCGTATCCACGAGAGTCCTCACGCCGCGAAGAGCTGTTCTCTGGGCTGCATTTTTCAATTTTCTCGCCGCATTTCTTTTTACCGGGCATAGAGTCGCAAAAACAATCGGCAAAGGGCTGGTCTCGGCTAATTTGATTACGGAGTATGTCATTTTAGCGGCTCTCATTGGCGCCATCATTTGGAATCTTGTAACATGGTATTACGGCATTCCGTCAAGCTCTTCACATGCATTAATGGGCGGCTTGGGCGGAGCCGCAATTGCACGTGCAGGATTTGGGGCCATTCTCTGGAGCGGATGGATGTATACAACGCTGTTTATTGTCATCGCTCCTCTGCTGGGTATGGCGATGGGTTTCGGACTCATGACATGCATGATGTGGATTTTTCATAACAGGCCTTCGTCAAGAATTAACGGCATGTTTAGAAAATTGCAGCTTGTCTCAGCAGCATTCTACAGTCTTGGCCATGGATTAAACGATGCGCAGAAAACGATGGGAATTATTACGGTGCTCCTTCTGAATGCCGGCATTGTAAAAGCGAGCAGCGGGAATGATTTTCCCATTGAATGGTGGGTTATCATACTATGCTATACATCGATAGGATTAGGAACGATGTTCGGCGGCTGGCGAATAGTTAAAACGATGGGTCAGAAAGTTACAAAACTCAAACCCTCCGGCGGATTTTGCGCTGAGACAGCAGGAGCTTTAACGCTTTTAATCACAGCTTTCAGCGGTATTGCGGTAAGCACTACGCACACGATCACGGGTGCAATTATGGGGGTCGGAGCGACCAAACGCGTGTCTGCTGTCAAATGGGGACTTGCAGGAAGAATCGTCGTTGCATGGATCATTACTATCCCTGCTACCGCGCTCGTTTCGGCCGGTGTCTATTGGGTTGTGAACCTCATCGCGCATTCATAGATAGAAGGTACTAAAAAACATCTCTTCTGTTTTTTCTTGGAAGATTCTCTCTTGGCACAATGATGAAATCAGATTGCTATATTTTAATTTCTCGTTGATCATCGGCTGTTCATACCATCTCCTCTTTCTGAATTCCGCTCATATCTTAAAAGACATCAAAGACTGTTCATACGTGCATACTCATTCCATTCCAATAAAATGATATTGTATTCCATATGGTTCTATGCATTCGATAAAAATAATACAACTATCCGGTGGTCATCTTGTAGCGGGGGCAATCACGACGAACGTTGCGAATTATGCAAACAACAATAAATATGACAGCGCCGGTCCGGAGGGCACAACGATGACGAATAATCCCTTCACAGAACTGACTACGTGGGAAATAAAGGACGCATATAAGCAGAACAATCGGTCCTGAAGGTATGGCGGCAGAAAAAAAATCATTTTTTCTTATCCGTTCCTGCAGAATAGCGAATAACTTCTACTGTTTCGAGTGTCACCATAGCTCCGGCATGAGCGGATTCAAGAAGATTGTCAAGGAGAGGCAAAAAACTTTGAATCTTTTCCTCAAGATCCACAATTTCCACGACAATGGGCAAATCTTCCGATAGACGCAGGAGCTTTGCCGTATGTATGGATTTGCTGTTTGCTCCAAATCCTTCTATTCCGCGCAGCACGGTCGATCCGGCAAGTCCATGCTCATGTGCGGTATGAACGATCGCTTCGAACAGGGACTTATGTTCCACCTTGTCCGATTCTCCGATGAATATCCGCAGCAGTCTTCCTTTTCCAGAGAGTTTCATAAGAGCTTCCTTGGATTAAAACATTTTCCCGGCTTTCATGCCGATTATTGTGGCAATGAGCGAACCGCAGACTGAAAGAATTATATTTATTGAAGCTCGAAGGATTTCATTGTCCCTCAGCAGAGAGACTGTTTCGTAACTAAAAGATGAAAAAGTTGTAAATCCGCCGAGTATGCCGATTGCCAGAAAAATTCGAAGTTCAGGCGCGGCAATGAACCGTTCCTCAAGCGAAGTCATAAGAATTCCAATGAGAAAACATCCGGAGATGTTGACAAACAGGTTACCATAAGGAAAAGTTGACGGCAGGAAACGATAGACAAATCCTGAGAGCCAATAGCGGGCACTGGCCCCGATTCCTCCTCCTATAAAGACGTATAAATAATAGCGCATGTCAAAAAGAGTCATCTCAGAGCCATCCGATTTCTTTATACCATGTATACGTCATGCTGAGAGCATCGAAAATCGGCGTTTGGGTCTTAAAATGTATGTGATCGTATATTTTCTGGGGACTGCAAACCCAATGCTTCTGCAAAAGATCGCGCGCTTTTTCTATATTGAGGAGAGCAGGCCTATTGAGAAGAAGCGACACGAATTGTGTAATTCCAGCAATGCTATAGAAGAGAGGAGCAGGCACGAAAAGAGGATAACTACTTTTCCCCCGGATGGAAGCAATACACCGGATAATTTCGGAAAACTGAAAAATAGATTGATCGGCGACGAAATAAGTCTCGCCAGCCGTACGGTCGGAAAGGGCAGCTTGATAAATAGCGTCGGCAAGATCGGGTCCATAGACAAGACTCAATGTTTTTTGGGACGATCCGAGAACAGGACGAATACCTAATTCTACGAATCGATAAATTTCTAAAACATCCTTATCACGCGGACCGAAAACAGCAGAAGGTCTTAGGATAACAATGGGAATCTTATCCATCGCCTGATGACATCGGTGTTCTGCTTCAAGTTTGGATTTTGCATAGTTTGTAATAGGATGACACGGGTCGGATTCGGTTAAAGGCCTGCCTGTGGGACTTGGTCCGATAACAGTTTGACTGCTCACATAACAAAATTTTTGTATTGCTCCGCTGCGTACGGCAGCATCGAGAAGATTTTGTGTCGATTGCACATTTCCTGATAATATTCGGCCGGACTCTTGGCTTTTGTAATGCCTGCTACATGAATGACCGTATCAATACCGTGAAGAAGCTCATCTAAACAACCGGGTTCGGAAAGATCGCCTCTTTGCACTTCTACGTCCTTTTTTTCGATCCATCCAAGCGATTTATGATGCCGGCGGACAAGGCAGCGAACGGAAACTCCTTTAGAAAGGAAAATGCTCTGCGGTATGGCTTCCAATAAATCCCGTTGCACCGGTAATCAGCACTTTTTTCATAAAACCTCAAAATTATCGATAATTGACTTTCTTTGCATATTAAAGTATATTTAAAATTGTCCTGACAAGCAAAAATCTCTTCGGAGGAGGGAGTCTGTATTCCATATATTAGGTAAGGAGTGATCATTGGATTTATTTGAAAAATGCAGAATGTTTACGCGTGCGGATGAAACACGCGAAAAAGGATATTATCCCTATTTCCATGCAATAGAAGAAAGCGAAGGACCGGTTGTATTGATCGAAGGCCGAAAAGTCATTATGGCCGGTTCGAATAATTATCTTGGCTTAACGGCGCATCCCAAAGTTAAAGAAGCCTCCATCAACGCTGTAAAAAAATATGGAACCGGCTGTTCGGGTTCGCGCTATCTAACCGGCACATTAGACCTCCATGTTGAACTTGAAAAGCGGCTTGCAAAATTCATGGGAAAGGAAGAGTGCCTTCTTTTTAGTACTGGTTTTCAGACCGCTCAAGGCATTATCCCTGTTCTCGTTCAAAAAGGGGAATACATTGTTTCTGATAAGGATAATCATGCAAGCATCGTAGCGGGGACTTTAGTAGCCGGCGGAATGTTTTCCTATACAAGCGATACACAGTCGCTCATTCGATATAAGCATAACGATATGAAGCATCTTGAATCGCTTATCTCTCAATTGCCGCTTGAAGACGGCAAATTGATCGTGAGCGACGGCGTTTTCAGCACCTCCGGAGAAATAGTCAATTTACCGGAATTAATAAGAATTGCCAGGAAATACAATGCGCGTGTCATGATCGACGATGCCCATGCTGTGGGCGTGATCGGCGTAGGAGGGCGAGGGACAGCAAGCCATTTAATTTGGTAAAAGAGTGCGATCTTACTATGGGAACGTTCAGCAAAACGTTCGCTTCGTTAGGCGGATTTGTGGTTGGCGATCATAAGGTTATTGATTATTTAAAACATAATGCACCGGCACTTATATTCAGTGCAAGTCCTACACCGGCTTCGGTTGCTGCTGCATTAGCAGCTCTGGAAATACTCGAACAGGAGCCGGAAAGAATTGAAAAACTTATGAATAATGCCCGGATGATGCGTAAAGGATTCAGGGAAATGGGCTATCATGTAAACGATTACGATTCTGCAGTTGTTTCGGTTATCATCGGTGATACTGAGAAAACATTGATTATGTGGAAGGCTCTTTTTGATGAGGGTGTTTTTGTTAATGCATTTATTCGGCCGGGTGTTCCTCCGGGATTGGAAATGCTTCGAACAAGTTATATGGCTACACATGAAAAACATCATCTTGAGAAAATATTGGATGCATTCAAAAAAGTAGGGAAAAGTGTGGGTGTCATTTGAACTGCCGTTGAGTAATGACTTTTCAAACGAGAAATTTATGAATGATATAAAAATACGTGTTGTATCGAATAATCAGGATGTCAGAACCTTTATAAGGTTTCTGTGGCGGATTTACGATGGCAATCCGGCGTGGGTTCCGCCGCTGCTCGTCGATAGACGGAAATTAATGGATAAAAAGAAAAATCCATTTTATAAACACGCAGATGTAGAATTTTATCTTGCTGAACGTGACGGAACGGTTGTCGGAAGGATCGCCGCCATTATTAATCATAATCACGATAAAGAACATAACGAAAAAATGGGATTTTGGGGCTTCTTTGAATGCATCGATGACCAGGATGTTGCAAATGCACTTTTTGATGCGGCTAAGAAATATGTCAAAGAACACGGCGCTCAATACTTTCGCGGGCCCGTTAATCCTTCCGTGAATGACGAAATCGGTTTATTGATTGAAGGATTCGATGTTAGTCCGACGCTCATGATGACCTATAATCCGCCGTACTACATTAAACTTGTAGAGCAATATGGATTTACAAAGATTAAAGATCTTTACGCTTATCTTCTTGATCAGAACGAAGTGTATACGGAACGATTTATTCGGGCTCATAAACTTGTTCAAGAACGCCAGCATATCGTCTTGCGTAATATAGATATGAAGCATTTCGATGAAGAACTACAGAGGGTTAAATATATTTATAATTCAGCGTGGTCAAAAAATTGGGGTGCGATTCCTTTCACGGATGAAGAAATAGATGCCCTGGCAGCCGATTTAAAATCCATACTGGAGCCGGAACTCATTCTTTTTGCGGAGAAGGAAGGAAAAGCGATCGGGTTTGCATTATCGCTGCCGGACATCAATATGGCTTTGAAATTCAACAAGAAAGGATACTTTTTGCCTGGAATTTATCACTTGCTGACAAAGAAGAAATTGATCAATTTGGTGCGAATTATCGTGTCTGGGTGTCGTTCCGGAACATCTCAATACGGGTGCGGGAGCCGCATTGTTCTTTGAAACCGCAATTCGGGCAAAAAAATTGGGATATCAATACGGAGAAGCAAGCTGGATTTTGGAAGATAATGAAAAAATGGTGAAATCTGCAGAAGCTATGAAGGGAAAAATCAACAAACGCTATCGACTGTATCAAATGCCTTTATAGCGCCAAAAAAGAGAGAATTTATGCCGATAGAAAAAGTTGAAAAAATATGGATGAATGGTAAACTTGTCGATTGGGACAATGCAAACATACATGTCCTTTCGCATGTCATACATTACGGATCGAGCTGGTTCGAGGGAATTCGGTGTTATGATACAAAAAAGGGATCGGCTATATTCCGTCTGAATGCACATGTCCGCCGCCTTTTCGATTCTGCAAAAATTTACAGAACAATCATCCCTTACACACAGAAGCAAATCAACGAAGCTATCATAGCCACCATCAAAGCGAATAGGTTAAAAGCGTGCTATATACGGCCTATCGTGTATCGAGGTTACGGTGAAGTCGGCGTGAATCCGCTGCTCTGTCCGGTCGATGTTGCGATTGCAGTATGGTCGTGGGGTGCATATCTCGGATCGGATGCCATTGAAAAAGGAATCGATGTTTGCACGTCGTCATGGCGCCGTTCGGCGCCTGGAACACTGCCGACATTTGCAAAAGCAGGCGGTAATTACCTGAATTCCCAGCTCATCAAAATGGAAGCGCTTGCCAACGGTTATACGGAAGGCATTGCCCTGGATCATACGGGAAACCTCAGCGAAGGCAGCGGTGAAAATATTTTTGTCGTCCGGGAAAATGTTTTGTATACGACTTCTTTTGCCGCCGCTATTCTTCCCGGAGTGACGCGTGCAACGGTCATAGCTCTGGCAGAAAAAATGAAAATTAAAGTCGTGGAAACCCAAATTCCGCGGGAAATGCTGTACATTGCCGATGAGGTGTTCTTTACAGGCACAGCGGCAGAGATAACACCGATCCGTTCCATCGATAAAATTGTTGTTGGCGAAGGTAAGGCCGGTGAGGTGACGAAGTCTCTTCAAAAAGAATTTTTTAAAATTGTAAGTGAAGGTAAGGATCCGTATCCGCTGGTTGACGTATATTGACAAATAATCGTTCCGAGGAACGCCATGAGAGAAGAAAAAACTTTTTCAGCAAGCGCCATCTGGAAGAATCTTTTTTCTGTCGACAAGGTAAAAAAAGGATCGACGGAAGAACTCTTGAGTAAAGTTCCCGCATTTATCGATCTTACCGCAAAGGAATTGAAGGAAGTTGCCGCAATCGTCCACAGGCGGGAATACCGCATCGAATGAACCGGTATTTTCGCAAGGGGATCCCGGATTGGGAATGTATATTATTCAGAGCGGAGATGTCGCTATAACGATAGCCGGAAAGGACGGGAACGAACGCGAATTGGTCGTTTTCAATGACGGGGATTTCTTCGGAGAACTCGCTCTACTCGATGAATCGCCTCGTTCCGCCAATGCCCGATGCAAAACGGAATGTCTCCTTATCGGCTTTTTCCGCCCGGATCTTTTTGAACTCATCGAGAAAAAAGCTTCGCTGGGAATTAAAATTGTTCTCAAACTTTCCGAAATTGTCGCACAGCGTCTCCGCGAGACGGATAAAGAATTGTCGAAAATTAAAAATCAACTTGAACATCTTCAAGAACGAGGGATGGACAATGAAAGCACAGCGAGTGAACCCTCGAAACAAAGAGGGAAAGAAAGCGCAAACAAATAAACGGCTGCCTGCCGGAAGCTCCGCTATTGCGCTCAAAAAAATTTTGGTGCCGATAGATTTTTCCGGCCATTCGAAAAATGCTCTCCTCTATGCCGTTCCATTTGCTGAACGGTTTCATACTTCTCTTGATTTGCTTTATGTCGTCGAACCGACAATTTATCCTGCGGACTTCAGCTTCGGCCAGATTGGATTCCCGAATATCGAAGATGAACTGAAGAAACGGGGCGAGACTGAATTGAAGCGCCTGATGCGACAATGTCGTTCATGAAAATATTTCTGCACATTATGCTTTACGAACAGGCAAACCTTTTTATGAAATCGTTCAATATGCCGAAGATGAGCAAATAGACCTGATTATCATTGCCACGCACGGCCACAGCGGAATGGAGCAGGTACTCTTCGGCAGCACCGCCGAAAAAGTGGTTCGAAAGGCCCCCTGTCCGGTTTTGGTCGTTCGGGAAGGCGCACGCGAGTTTATTAAAAAACCCAGACAGCGGAAATAGCGGATATTTTTTATTTGTCGCGTTGGAGAACAAACTCGGAGAAATCATTCAAGAGATGAGTTTAGCCGGAGTATCGGGAAATTGTTGAAGAGCATTTTTTGCCTGAGCAATATGTTCGCGAGCTTTTTGTTCGGCATATTCAATCCCGCCTTGCGCTTTTACAAAATCGAGGAGCCACTCAATATCATTATGATTGATTCCTTTTCCAATCATATGGAGAGCGCGCTTCGACGAATTCCGATCGCCCTTTCTTAGAGCGTAAATAATCGGCAGGGTTAACTTTTTTTCTTTGATATCTGCGGAAATGGGCTTTCCTAAAATTGTTCGCCTTCCGATGTAATCGAGCAAATCGTCCCGGATCTGGAAAGCAATCCCGATATGTGTCCCGTACTCGCGCAGAGCGTCATGGACGGCGCTCTCGCTGCTCGTGCTCACTGACCCGATTTCCGTGCACGCAGAAAAAAGAGATGCCGTTTTATCTTCGATGATGCGGAAATAGGTCTCTTCATCGATATTGAGCTGTCTGCTTTTTTGGATCTGCAGTAATTCACCCTCGCTCATACGTTTGACAGCCGCAGATGTAATCTGAAGGAATTGATAATCGCCCTGCCGGATGGAAAGGAGGAGTCCCTTCGAAAGGAGATAATCTCCCATGAGGACCGCAATTTTATTTTTCCAGACCCCGTTCAGCGATGCTACGCCCCGCCGTGTGTCTGAATTGTCTACAACATCGTCATGAACCAGCGTTGCAGTATGAAGCATTTCAATGAGCGAAGCGGCCCTGTATGTGCGCTCGTTAATTGTTCCGCTGATTTGCGCGCTCAGAAAAACGAGGAGGGGGCGAACACGTTTTCCTTTGTTCCACACCAAATAGCGGGCGATGAGGTCGACGAGCGGAATCGATGAACGCAAAGATTCCCGAAAAACCTTGTCGAATGTTTGAAGTTCTTGTTTAACCGGCCTTTGCAGGGATTCCAGCGTTATGGTTCGTGAGGACAGAATGCTCATATTCAATCGTTCGATTTCCTGGCCTGTTTCGGCTGTGAGTATTTCGAAACAAAAATACTTACTTCATAGAGAAAAACCATCGGCAAAGCAAGAAGTGTTTGCGTAAGCATATCGGGCGTCGGCGTGACGACGGCCGCTATGATGAGAATTAAAAGAACGGCATGTCGCCGGTACTTGCGCATAAAGGACGGCGTTAAGATACCCATTTTTGAGAGAAAATAACTCACCATAGGAAGCTCGAAGACAAGACCGGCTCCGAGAAGAAGCGCGAGCATAAAGCTGACATATTGATCGAGGGCAGGGTGTAATTCGATATTTTCTGTCCCGAACACAGAGAAGAATTTCAATGCTGCTGGAAGCAGGACCTCATAGCCGAATAAAACACCGGAAAAAAAACAGAGAGATGTGAAACCTACGATTTTCGAGATATAATATTTCTCTTTGGGGAGCAGTCCCGGTGTGACGAATTTCCAGAGACACCATAATGTATACGGCATGCTGATAATGATTCCGCACATGAGGACAGCTTCCATATATAGCATGAGTATTCCGTAGGGAGAGAGAACTTGAGCTTTAAGTCCCACGGCTCGCATAGGGGAAAGAAGAATGCGCTGAACAATGAAATCTGCATAAAAAATGCAGACGCACGTGGCCACAAGAACTCCGATCACTGCTTTGATAATTTGCCAGCGAAGTTCTTCCAGATGCTCAAAAAAACTCATTTCCTGCGTCCCTTGTGCATCGGGGAGATGCTTCTTAAAGAGGACGCGGAAGACCGCTTTTAAAAAGTTCATAGAATTGTGCTAACGCAATTCAGGATATAATGGAAAACGGGAACACAGATGATTGACAAGTTCGTTGACGCGGGTTATTGCTGAAGCATCTTTCCGGTGAAGGAGCGCATCATCGATGAGATCGGCAATTGTTTCCATTTCCGGTTCTTTCATGCCGCGCGTCGTTACTGCCGGAGTGCCGATACGAATGCCGCTTGTGATAAGAGGAGATTTATCATCGAACGGAACCGCATTTTTATTGACAGTAATGCCTGCACTGTCCAGAACCTCCTGAGCTTCTTTTCCTGTAATGTCTTTCGCGCGCAGGTCTATCAGCATGAGATGATTGTCGGTTCCATCTGAAACAATCGAATACCCTCGCTGACGGAGAGCAGATGCCAGCGTTTTTGCGTTTTTTATAATTTGTTCGGCATAGAGCTTGTACGACGGCTGGAGGTTCTCTCCGAAACCGACAGCTTTGGCCGCAATGACATGCATCAAAGGTCCGCCTTGAATACCCGGAATGACCATGGAGTCTATTAATTCGGACATCATTTTGATTCTCCCGGATTTCGGCGCAACCTGTCCAAAGGGATTTTCATAGTCTTTTCCCATCAAAATGAGACCGCCGCGGGGCCCCCGAAGCGTTTTATGGGTAGTCGATGTGACAACGTGGCAGTACGGAAGTGGATCATTATGCAGTCCTGCAGCGATGAGTCCCGCAGGATGCGCAATATCGGCGAAGAGAAATGCACCCACAGAATCGGCGATCATGCGGAATTTTTTATAATCGATGTTCCGTGAATAGGCGCTTGCTCCGACTGTAATCATCTTCGGCCTTTCCTGAAGCGCCATTTTTTGAACGTCTTCATAATCGATCAATCCGGTATTGCGCGAGACTCCATAGGCAGAGAAACGATAGAGCTGTCCGGAAAAGTTTACAGGTGAACCGTGCGTCAAATGACCGCCGTGCGCTAAATTCATACCGAGCACAGTATCGCCCGGTTTTAAAAAGGAAAAATATACCGCCATATTTGCCTGAGAACCGGAATGCGGCTGCACATTCGCATACTCTGCGCCGAAAAGCCGCTTGGCTCGTTCACGAGCGATGTTCTCCGCTTCATCGACGAATTCGCATCCGCCGTAATATCGTTTTCCCGGGTAGCCTTCGGCATACTTATTGGTCAAAACGCTTCCCAGCGCTTCAAGCACATCGAGACTGACAAAATTCTCTGAAGCGATAAGCTCCAATTTTGTATTCTGCCTATTTGTCTCGCTTCGCAGAGCTTTATATATTTCCGGATCGTGTTGTTGCAGGCTCATAAGGATCTCTTAAAAAAAAATGTCAAAGAGGAAGTTTATTCAATTTATCTACTCGTCGGCAATGCCGTTCACCTCCGTCAAACGGGGTTTCTAAAAATATTTTTATTATTTCAAGCGCCTTTTCCCACGCGGTCAAACGTTCACCAATACAGAGGATGTTGGCATCGTTATGCTGTCGTGCGAGTTGAGCAGCGGCTCCAGATTCGCAAACTGCAGCGCGTATTCCCCGGAACTTGTTAGCGGCAATAGACATTCCGATGCCCGTTCCGCATATAAGGATGCCGGTATCGGCTTTCCCGGTAAGAATCGCAGCCGCCACAAGCACGGCATAATCCGGATAATCAGCCGATACTTCCGAATCAGTCCCGACATCGATACAACTATATTTCTGATCCTCTGCTAAAATATCGTTTTGCATTTTCTTTATAGCGAAAACCTGCATGGTCGCTGCCGATAGCAATTCTCATCCTATTAATCCGCATCCTCGAATTTAAAAAACCACAATTCAGTAACGGAAAGAGCAATATTCATTCGCACAATCGTATCTTTTTGCAGTAAAGAATTGGTTGTGCCCCGCGTTGCCAGCTGAAAACCGACATCCATTTTACCTGTATAGCTTAACGGAAGGCCTACGCCGCCTGTAATTCCGATTTCATTAATTCCCGTGCCGTTCAAAAAATAATAAGTCGAATAATAATATCCGCCGATACGGTAGGACGTGCGTCCCCATGTGGCGGCTGTTGTCTGTCTTGGCAAAAATTCAAATCCTAATCCGACACGATATGCATTCCGGATGTTTGGATCTTCATATCCTAAATATTTCGCACTTTTCCAGCTCTGATAAATAAAATCCGCTTCGACATGATATTGGTCACTGGGGATGTATGAGAGACCGAGTCCGATGGAAAGAGGAATTGTGGAGTACCCGGAATTGACTGTCGAAGTATCGATGGATGGATAATACAGCGTGCTGTCCGTCGATAATGAAACGGGAGTCGAGATGACTATACCGGCTGTGAGATGTTCCAGAGCCCGAACGCCGATTGAATTGCCGATGTTTTCCCAGATTGCTCCGAAAGTAGCGCCGAATCCGTTGTAGTAAGAAGATGCCTCATAGTTTGCATTTGTCAAAGTGGAATCTGAATATTTCGAGACAACAAATTGATCGGAACTTCCATAATAATTCTGAATTTTCAAACCGATATGGAAATGATCCGAAACAGAATACGAAATTCCCAATCCCAAATTCATGATGCCGCCGGAACCATAGTAGCTGTTGAGCGATGTAGTATTGCTTCCGAGGAGAACAGTATCTGTTCTGTTTACGGCATAACCTACTCTGCTGTACGGAGTTGCTTCCAGGGAAAGGACAATGCCGTCATCGACGGAAATCGGAATTGCAACAACAAAACTTTGAAAATTAAATGTATTGAAAGTTCCGGATCCTGTTGCAGATTCCGAAGTATAACGTTCCATTTCAAACGAGCCTGTCAGGAGAGGATTGACGATTTTGGTCAGACCGGCGGGATTGAATTGATTGATAAAATCGCCCCCGATAGAAGCAATGCCGGTTCCTCCCATAGCGTAGGAACGGCTTCCTCCGAAAAGAAGAAGGTCTCCCATGCCATAGCGGGAATACGTCGATCCGCCGGCAAAAATGGAAGAAGGAATGAAAAGCAAGAAAAGAAGACTGCAGATTTTTATATATCGCATGTAAAAGGCTCTTTAATGTACTTTCGTTGAATACGTCACGATGATTCGCGGGCATAATTCTTTTGCTATTGCACTATCACCGTACATGACATGCAGATCAAATGAAGACGCTTCGTTGATGCCGATAATCTCCATCCTTGGCTGCTTTAAATATTTTTCGACCCAACTTTGCATTTGCGGCCGCGTATCGAATTGATACCTGATATGAGGCGCAGGAGTGCCTGAAGAATCGATTACATTGATGCCCGTGCTGAAGGTGGTTCCTACGGACCCATCATCATTGATCTGCGTCGAAATAAGAGAATCCGGCATATAGCCGCTGAGTTTGGTCAACTGTCTATTCTGTGCTAATTGGAGAGTCGACGAGTTAATGACGCAGGGACTTGGCAGCCTGGAGACATCAAAGGTCATAACCCCGCGGTAGGGCACGCCTGACAGCACGTACAGCATCCTTCTATCTTTATTGAGAGATGTGCTGTCAAGATACGCAAGATACCGCGAATTGCTGGTCGTATCCTCAAATGTGAGAACTTTGATTGTATCGTTGATTGTGTCCCTGTATGTTACAGTCAGCCGCGGGACTAAAGTTGAGTCATACGAATTAAAAGTATAAAATCCTTTAATAACATTTGAATTGGTCGGCACGAGGAGCATTCCATTGTTTACCGAATCGGCAAGGGAAGTAAACCATTTTCGAACAACGCCTGTATCGAGCGAAAAATCGATATAATCAGTATCGTTGAGATGAGATCGAGCGAACACTTTTCCGATCGGTGTCGGGTCGTAGTAGAACGACGGATTCGCTTGAAGAGAATCGAACGTCAAGGAGTCTCCGTCGAATGATGCCAGCATTTTGTACAGGTACAAAAGAAAGCTGAGCCAGGGAATCGCCGTTGTGACTGATCACTTTCAAGCGAACGCTTGCAGAAAGAATCGTTCTTCCAAAAATAGTGTCTGCGAAGAGTGAAAATTTCAGGAGTCCCCACGACGTAAGAGGGCCGTTATTTCCTACAAAAAATCGATCGTTTCCGGAATTGTTGCTGGGAAGATATTGGGTGTAGTGGCTTGTAGCATAGAGTGTATCGACTTTAAGAACCTGCGCGTCAGTTTTAGGGATAAGATTCGATCCCACGGGATTGGCTTCTTCGACGCAGCCGAATGAAATGACGAAAAAAGAACAAAGAAAAATTGCTGTCACGTAGGTTTGAAAAAATTGGAAAAGTTGCTTCACGTTAGGGTCCGATAACTATGAATAAGAAAGATTGTCTATGCATCGATAAGCGATGCAGCGCTCAAGAGCCGATGCGATTTCCAAAGACAGCAGCTTGATTTCGTCTGGAGCGAGATTTATTGTCTTAAAAGGTCCTTGTACAAATTAAGGTATTTCCGCGCGGAATTTTCCCAGGAAAAATCCCGCAGCATGCCGTTCCGCATTATTTTTTTCCACTCATCGGGCTGCTGCTGAAGAAGCTTCAAGGCGCGCTGAACGGTTTTCAAGAGTTCCTTTGTGTCGTATTTGTCGAACTTGAAGCCGTTGCCTTTTCCGCTGCCGGTATAATCTTCGACGGTGTCGTCTAATCCGCCGGTTGCATGGACAAGAGGAACCGTTCCATAGCGCATGCTGTACATTTGATTGAGACCGCACGGCTCGTATTTTGAAGGCATGACGAAAATATCGCAGCCCGCCTCGATCATGTGCGCAAGTTCGTCATTGTAGCCCAGAATAAGGCTGAATCGATGAGGAAATTTTTTCTGGATTTGTTCGAATTTTTTTTCCAATTCTTTATCGCCGGATGCCAGCATGACGTAGTTGACGTCAAGTTTTAAAATTTCTTCCATGCATGCCGATAGAAGATCGAATCCTTTTAAGTTTACCATTCTGCTGATGGAACCGAGAAGAGGGAGGTTTTTAGAAGGATCGAGCCCAAGTTTCGCTATAAGCGCATTCTTGTTGTCGGATTTTGCTTCTATCGATTTACTGTCAAATTTGCGGTACAGAAAGTTGTCGGCAGAGGGATCCCATGTATGATGGTCAATGCCGTTTAAAATACCATGAAGATTCTTTTGTCTGGCGCTCAGCAAACCGCTTAATCCTGCTCCAATTTCATCCGAAAGACATATTTCCGAAGCATATTTTTCACTTACTGTCGTTATAATATCGGAAAAGTAGATGCCCGTTTTGAGAAAGTTGAAATTCCCATAAGCTTCGACGCCTTCCGGGCCGAAAAGTTCCTTTGGCAGGTTGCTCTTGAAGAAGGTTTCCTTGGGAAACGCACCCTGGTATGCCATATTATGAATCGTAAAGACTGTTTTAATTGGCTTTAAGAGAGGTTCATTCTTAAAGATTGTCTTGAGATAAGCCGGAATAAGTCCCGTCTGCCAATCATTGCAGTGTATGATATCGGGCTGCCATCCGAGGTGCTTGAGCGTTTCGAGGACGCCGCGGGCAAAAAAAATAAACCGCTCGTCATTGTCCTTATAATCTTTTTTTGTCGTTGGGCTTTGATAAATGCCGTCGCGTCCGAAATATCCTTCGTTGTCGAGAAAATAAACCTGAACTTTTTCCTTGAGGTCGCTGATAAATGACGATTTAACATTTCCTATGACATTTGTGTCCCCGATCGGAATCGGTATCTCTTTCAGTCGAATGATATCATGAAGCTTGAATTTCCGCTCTCCAATAAAGCGATAGCGCGGCATCATAATACGAATCTCATGCCCGAGATCTTTGATGGCCTTTGGAAGAGCACTCGAAACATCCGCTAACCCGCCGGTTTTTGCAAACGGCTCCACTTCGCTTGATACAAAAAGAATATTCAGAGGTCTTGTCATGATAATTTTCTCTAGTGGATATTAGATTAATACTTAAGGTACCAAAAAATGATCGGATCTGCAAAGTAAATCTTCCGATTCCGCCAAGAAAAGAGTAGAAGATTCAATGCTTGACATTGTTCAATGAGATGCGTACTTTATATACACGAATAAAAAATTTATACGGAGTGCATATCGAAAATTTGAGAATGGTTCGTTCCTGAGTTTTTCTTCAGGCTTTTTTAGGAACTGGCCTTATCAGCTTCGATATGTTGTATGTCGTACATGCAAGTATGCCGGATGATAGGGAAGGGTTCCATTCATCTGGCTTTTTTATTATCATGAGACTCTACATAGTCGGCATACTGATTCCTTTGTTCGTTTCTCTGACGGCAGCGCAGTCCAATTCTGATGTGACGCTGCTTCAGAAAGACGGGAATTCCATCACGCTTGAATTCACTCCGAAGGTTGTTCAGCATACGAAAAACGGATTCGATAAAAAATCGTATGCATGGTTCTCTTTCTTGCACTCTTCCATTGAAATTGACTCTAATTCCGGGGATCTTCGGTTCGTGCGGCGATTACCGCTTCTGCTGCCTTCTCAGCAATACACTGCATCGATTGTCAAAGCCGATTCGAAAATTGAAATCATTCAAAATTTTCCTAAAGCCCAGCCCATGCTTTTCCGAACGAGGAAGATAGCCCGAAGCGGAAGTCCGGACAACCGCCTCGTCGAGCTCAGAGATATTGTCAAGCATGGAAACTGCTTTGTCGCAACACTGGTCTACCGGCCGGTTGAAAAGCTTGATGATAAACGGGCAAAAGTTTATTCGCATATCATAGTCCGGCTCACCTTTGGAGCGCCCGTTCCTTCATCGATGCAGTGCCTTGCTCTTTTGAACAGCAGGAGTGCGGCAGAGATTTTGCATTCAGCGCAGTTTAAAAATGCGAAAACAAAGTTAAAAAATGCTCTTCCGAAGAATGCTTTGCAAGCAGCTAATTCCGCATCATATATATCGCCGATCTCTCAGGGTACATGGTACCGGCTGGGTGTGACAGAAACCGGCATGTATAAATTGGACTACAGTTTTTTTAAAAACAACGGCATCGCAAGCAGTTTCTGGACATCGATACGGAATCTTCATCTCTACGGCAACGGCGGTGCTCCGGCGCCTGAAAGACTTTCCGACAGCTATCCTGATGACCTCCAGGAAATCAAAAGATTGATCGTGGATAAAAATAATAACGGCCTCTTCGACGACGGCGATTATATCGTTTTCTACGGAAAAGCTTCAAACGGATGGACATATGACAACGTAAATAAAACGTACAATCATTATAAAAATCCGTATGCGGACACAAATTACTATTTCATAACGTCGACCGGCAGCGAAGGCGACTCGATGACCGTGCTTTCTTCCGTTGCATCGGATACATCTTCTGCTGCCGCCCCTGCGAGTTTTACGGGAAAAGTTTTCGTCGAAGAGGATAAACAAAACTTACTTGCATCCGGGCGGGAGTGGGTCGGGACGCAATTCAGCTCGAGCGTAACATCTGCGTCGTATACTAATCCACTGCCCGGAATGATCACGGGTTCCCCTGTTCTCTATAGGATGGTCTTTTATGCGCGCTCCTCGTCATCCGATTATGTGAGTATTAATGAACATAATACAACGCTGACAAGTTATCTCCCCTTTGGGGCAATGTCGAGCGACGACCTTGCTGACAACACGATTGATTTTGCGCAGCAGACGAATATATCGCAAACATTGTCCGGGGGCGTTGTGAACAGTTCGAGTACCTTGAATATATCCTATACGACATCGAATCCGAGTGCGCTGGCCTGGCTGGATTGGATCGAGATTCTTTATTCAAGCAGTTATACGGCAACGAACGACTTCTTACTTTGCACATCTCCCGACACAACGGCGCTCGTAAAATATTCGGTCTCCAATTTGTCTGCGGGCGATGATTTTGTTTTCGATGTGACGGATCATGCAAACGTTCAGCGTGTGACCAACTTCCAGTTCAACAACGGCGTATGCGAATTTTTCCTGCCGCAAACAGCCGGGACCGTAAGGGAACTTGCCATTGCCGGAAATAACGGTTTGAAATCCATCCAAAGCGTGGCAAATATAAGCACGACGCAAAATCTTCATAACCAAAATCAGACATGTGACCTTATTATTATTTCACCGAGCGATTTTTTTACCGCTGCAAATCAATTGAAAACGTACCGCGAGTCGTCGGATACCATTAGATCGATCGTTGTAGATGTTCAGGACATTTATAAGGAATTTTCCGGCGGGCTGCTCGATCCAACCGGTATTCGAAACTTTTTATACTATGCATATAATCATTGGAATGCTAAGTATGTGCTCCTGCTGGGCAATGGGCATTACGATTACCGTAATATTGCTACTTCTGCAAAGAACTGGATTATTCCGTATGAGACCGAGGAGTCGATCGATCAGATAAATTCCTATGTCAGCGACGACTATTATGTGCGATTGGTAGATGGCGACCCGCGTGCAACGATGGCCATCGGCAGGATTCCCGCAAGGAACACAGCAGATGCGGCAACGGCGGTGAATAAAATAATATCATATGAGACCGAATCGTCGCAGGATGTCTGGAGAAACTGCATTACATATGTCGGTGACGATCAGTACGCAACACGTGTTATAGGCGACACAGCCACGTTGATTGCAAACGACCCGGCTCTCGTGCAATGGATGCATTGCGAACTGACCGAAAATTTAGCTCAGAATTATACGCCGAATACGTTTGAAAAGAGGAAAATATTACTGCCGGAATATCCCGATGTTGCAAGCGCTTCCGGGCGGCATAAGCCGGAAGCAATAGCGGCCATCATCAACGCCGTGAATACCGGAACGCTTGTTTTAAACTACATAGGCCATTCCAACGATCAGGTCTGGTCGCATACGGAAGTTTTTACGGCAGACGGGAGCATCCCGAATTTAACGAATGCAAATAAACTGGCGTGCTTTATTGTTGCAGGATGTTCGTGGGGGTTATACGATAATCCTTCTTCTATAAGCGGCGGTGAACTGTTGATGACGATGGCACAGGGCGGAACGGTTCTGGAAGTCTCTGCGTCGCGCGTGGTCTATGAAGGTCCGAATAACGATTTGAACGAAGCCATTTTCGATAATTTGTTCTTAAAAGACTCGGATGGGAATCCACCGAGAATGGGAGATGTGATGCTTACTGCCACACAGTCCTATACGGATGTAAACAGTCAAAAATTTCATTTGTTCGGTGACCCTACGGTTCGTTTAATTATGCCGCATGTGACGGCGAGCATCGACAAAATTAACGGAAAAAATGCGGATTCATCGTTAAAAGTTCAGGCTCTGGGATTGGTTCAGACACAGGGAAGTATTACGAACCAAAACATGCAAAAAGATACAACTTTTACAGGCACAGGCTATTTTACTATCTATGACGCATATAGGTATCTTAAGTTCAACGGATTTCCAGTATCAGATTCTTTTAAGGTGCTCGGGTCTGCCCTGTATAATGGAACCATTTCCATTTCAAACGGCATATATACGGCCAAAGGCCCCATTCCAAAAGATGTCACGTATGGCCAAAATACTCGCCTTTCTTTGTATGCTTTCGAAAATAAAAAAGATGCATCCGGTTTCAATGAAATGCTAACGATCAGCGGCATAGATACGACAGCATCTGCCGATATGACCGGACCGCTTATCAATATCTATCTCAACGATCTTTCTTTTCAGTCCGGCGATGTCGTCGCTCCTACCGCCTCGCTTATCGTTAAATTATCCGATTCCAGCGGCATGAACACATCGACTTCGGGCGTCGGCCACCAGATGACGGCAACTTTGACAAATCCTTCAGAGACTATAGATCTGAGCGAATATTACAGGGGAGACCTTAATACGTACAAAACAGGAACTGTTATGTATCCATTAACCGGCCTGGCGGAAGGGAGTCATACGCTTCAAGTCAAAGCATATGATATTTATAACAACGGGTCGGAAGAACAGATATCCTTTACAGTCAAATCCGGAAACGAAACAGCGATGTCGAATATCTTTAATTATCCGAATCCGTTTTCGTCATCGACAATTTTTACATTCCAAAGAAATTCAGTCGATCCTATTGATGTAGAGATTAAAATTTATACAATTGCGGGCCGCTGTATCCGCGTCATTCACGGCACTGCATTGACAAGCCGTTTTGTGCAGATTCCCTGGGATGGAACCGATGCGGAAGGTGCGAAGATTGCCAACGGAATTTATCTCTATAGGATTGTTGCACGCTCGCTTTCATCGAACGACTCAAACGAATTTATAGGGAAAATTGCGCGGGTTCATTGATATTTTATTATTTATTTTCATGCAAAATTAAACTATTCTTAGAAGACAAAGATTCATTGTTGGAGGATCGAGTTCATGCGTAA
The DNA here is from genome assembly GCA_963778945.1 of Ignavibacteriota bacterium. Classification (GTDB taxonomy): domain Bacteria; phylum Bacteroidota; class Ignavibacteria; order UBA10030; family UBA10030; genus Fen-1254. The sequence goes on along the minus strand of CAVZWL010000014.1, from coordinate 86,921 downwards.
AGAATTTATTTTTGTTTTAAGCATAATAATTTGTGCTCAACTTCTTCAAGCACAGGTACAGACAACCGCTGTGCCGTTTCTCGAAATTTCACCTGATTCACGCGGCGGTGGATTGGGCGAAGGAGGAGTTGCCCTGGGCGATAATGTCTGGGCTTCCTACTGGAACCCGGCCGGATATGCTTTCCAGCAGGGTTCGGAAATTGCAATGACACATGCCACATGGCTGCCTTCATTGGGTCTTTCCGATCTATGGATCGCACATCTCGCGTATAAGCAGCCTGTCGAAGAGCTGGATGGAGTTGTTTCCGCTATGGTTACATATTTGAACCTTGGCGAATTCGCACAGACATTTGCTGATCCGACTGTGATCTCGACATTTAGCGCTTATGAAATGGCTTTTGCAGTGGGCTATGCTACTAAACTCAATCCGGATCTCGGTATCGGCGTGAACGCGCGATTCATTTACAGCAGGCTCGCTCCATTTGGAACAGCGGAAGAAGCTGGAACCGGAACGGCATACGGAGTCAGCTTTGATGTCGGCTTGCTGTATAAACCGGAAAGTGTCGTGATTCCGTTTACCGATATCGATCTGGGAAAGAATCTTCGTTTAGGTATGAACATTTCCAATATCGGACCGAATATGTTCTACATCGATAAAGCTCAGGCGGATCCTCTGCCGATGAACCTTCGTCTCGGTTTTGCCTACGACCTTGCCCAAAGCGAGTATAATACTATAACATGGATTACCGATGTCAATCGATTGCTGATCAAGAGAGACACATCCGGAACAGCAGATGAATTCTATAAGGGTTTTTTTACAACCTGGACAGGATCCACCATGAGTGAGCAAATTCGTGAATTTACCTTGAGCACCGGGTTCGAATATTGGTATGGAAGTCCGAGGCTTCTTGCACTCCGTATAGGATACTTCTATGAAGATCCGCGCTCCGGCAATAGAAAATATATGACATTCGGCGCCGGGATTCGTTATGATATTTACGGATTCGATTTCAGCTATATCAATGCGGCGACAACTGAAGATCCTTTAGGTGAGACACTGCGTCTCTCCTTGTCGATCGGATGGTGAAAAATATTTAGCCATTATCTTCTCATCTGTCAAATATTCGGAATTTCTATGAGATTCGTGCGGATTATTTTATCTGCTCTCGTTTGTACGACTGCTGCCTGGGCTCTTGATGCACATGCGATTCGCCTTCAAAGGAAGACTGCTGTTCAGCATCATACTGCGTTCAGCATTACGGCCAATGGAGTGCCGAGGCCTTCTCTTCGCATTTTAGCAGTGATGGTTGAGTTTGCAAAAAAAACCGACAACATGGCGTCGGGCGACGGAACCTTCTTACATAGCGATGTCGGAACAATAGACCCGGCGCCGCATGATTCTGCCTACTTCTCGAATAAAATTCTCTTTGTAAAAAATTATTTTAAAAAAGTGTCCAACGGACAATTGAACATAACGGGGGATGTTCTCGACTCGGTGAGTTTAACTCAGCCCATGTCGTACTATTCGCCTCCGACAGTCGGTTCCGATTATAAAAATTTAGCCCAATTGGTTTTCGACAGCTGGCAAAAGGCAGACTCGATTTATTCATCCGTCGACTTCAGCAGCTACGATCTCTTCGTCGTTTTTCATGCAGGAACCGGCCGGGATCTCAATCTGGTCAGTCTTCTCATGTATGATCCGACTCCGCATGATTTACCTTCCCTCTATTTCGATTCGACGGCACTGGCCTCTGCTCTGCCTGCAGCGGCTTCTCAGGGGATCCCTGTCCGAAGCGGTACATTTCATATTACGAATTCTATTGTTCTCCCTGAAACTGAATCGCGCATCATATCTTCCACTGCGGGACCGGATACTCTTCAATACGGCATCAACGGATTGTTTGCAGCTTGCATCGGGAATTATCTGGGATTGCCGGATTTATATAATACACGGAGCGGTGCATCCGGAATAGGGCAATTCGGGCTCATGGATGGAGCGGGATTCTTTGCCTATAACGGCCTTTTCCCGCCGGAACCGTGTGCATGGGAAAAAATATTTTTAGGATGGACAACGCCGGTTACACTGACAAAAAATGCAACCGTCACGCTGCCAGCCGTCAGTTTGCATCTATCCGCTCAGGATACGATCTATAAGGTTCCTGTCAGTTCTACGGAATATTTTCTTCTGGAGAACAGAAATAGAAACCCGCTGGGGGCCGGTCTAAAAATTACATTTATTAAAAAAAGCTTAACAGCCAATTCAAAGGACGGAGAGCTCGACTCCTTGATCATCCCCCGGGACTCGACGGCATTCAACTATGCAGTTGACAGCTTAATTGCCGGCAGCGTCCTCGACGTATCAAACTATGATTGGGCGCTCCCAGGGTATATGGATTCAACCAAGCAATACGACGGGGGAGGCGTATTGATATGGCATATCGATGAATCGGTCATTGCAAACAGTCTTGCCTCCAACACAGTGAATATCGATTCGGCGCATCGCGGGGTCGATCTGGAGGAAGCCGACGGTTCTCAGGATATCGGTCACACCTATGCAGAATATACGCCGGGATCGGGAACGGAATACGGTACAGCGCAAGATTGCTGGTATAAAGAGAACCCGACGATAGCGACTGTCTACACAAATACATTCGGACCGTCGACTTATCCGAACAGCAACAGTTATTCAGGCGCATCGAGTCTTGATTACGATTTATAATTTCAGCGTCCGTTCGCCGCATATGACGGCCGATCTCCAGATCGGCGGAGACACCTGCACCCCGTATACTCCTTTTACAAAAACGCTGACTTCCAAATCGCCGGGATATCCTCTTTCCAGCGACTCGACGGTTGCGATTATCGACAGCGGAAAAATTTATTTATTCAGGCCGAACGGAACAAGCAAAACATCGGACCCGGACGGATACTATGCTTCAAAGGGAGGAAGAAACGGTATCGTGGTAGAGGAATACGGTACATCCTTTACGATGATCGGCTCTCAAGACAGTTCGGTCTATATTTTTAAAGCACAGATGAACACGGACGGAACTCTCTCCGGACGAAGAGATACAACAGCGCTGCTGGACGACAAAATTACAACGGCGCCCATGATGCTGGCAGGCGCTCCGGGAAAATTCGTCTTCGGCGGTAATTCCGGCAGGATCTGGATTGTCGATTCGCTCGGCCATGTTTTATCAGAGACTCAGGACGTGCATTCTAAAATTTCATTTCTCACTCAATTGCCTGTCTCTTCGAACACACTCCAATATTACGCAGCGACAAACTCTCAGATTTTTGGCAGCGGAATAGCGCCGGTAACATTTGATGATACATCGAGACCGTGGATGATTGCCGCTGCACAATCATCTTCAGGTAATTTCATCGCCGCAGCTCAACAGGGAGGCACACGGTTAGAAATATTTTCGAATAATCTGCAGAAATTGTTCAGCGGTGTTTTACCGGTCGATTCACTTGCATCTCTCGCCGCAGCGGACATCGATGGAGACGGCAGCTGCGATATAGTGCTGTGGGCGGGAAAACAAATTATAGCAGTGAGTAAGCAGGGAATCATTCTCGATCATTTTCCGATTACGCTCTATGACGGCAGTACGTTTACAGGCACACCGATGATTCTTAACAACGGCGGAACATCAGCGCCTGAAATTCTTGCAGTCACTTCCAGCGGAGTTTTACGCGGATATCAAAACACCGGCACTGTGCTAAGCGGTTATCCCGTTCAGATCTCTTCGGCAGGGTCGATATTTCCGGCATTGTTTAAAACAGGGGACTCAAAATTTGGCGTGCTTGCCGTCAATGCCGGCGGAGCAATAAGTGCGGAAGAAATCAATACGCTCTATTCTCGTCAAAATATTCTCTGGAGCCAGTTCGGCAAAGACGAGGAGCATTCAAATTATGCTGCATTGCCTTCATCGTCTCAGGCATTGAGCACAAATTTTTTCCCGAAGGACCGCGTTTATAACTGGCCGAATCCGGTCTACGGATCTGCCACTCACATCCGCTATTATGTCACGGAAGATGCATCGATTTCTGTCAAGATCTTCGATGTCGCAGGAACATCGATCACCGAACTTCACGGCAGCGGCAAAGCCGGATTCGATAATGAAATGCTTTGGGATGTTTCGCACATTCAAACGGGAGTCTACTTCGCACGCGTGGAAGCAAAAAGCAGCAGTCACACGGACTTTGCCATCATTAAAATTGCCGTAGTAAAATAAAAACTGAAATAAAAAATGACGGCATGGAGCGCTGATCCTTTTCTATGAAAATATATAGATTCTCTCTTCTCATTTTTTTCCTGTTCCCCGCATTTCTCGCCGCGCAGGATGATTTTAACCATACAGAACTCGATTGGCATACGCTTGAGACGGAACATTTTTTTGTAAACTTTCAAACCGGAGCAGAACGAACAGCCCGCGAAATAGCATTCATCGCGGAGAGCATATATAAACCCGTGACGGATATGTATCACCATATCCCGGATCAAAAAGTCGAATTTATTGTCAGAGATCATGACGACTATTCGAACGGCGGGGCTATTTTTTTTGAAAACCGGATCGAAATATGGGCATCGGCTATGGATTTTGACCTGCGCGGCTCGCATCCGTGGCTCTGGAATGTCATAACGCATGAGTTTACCCATATCATTCAAATTCAAACTGCAATGAAGTTCGGCAGAAAATTGCCGGCGTTTTATCTGCAATACCTTGGATACGAAGCTGAACGGCGCCCAGATGTTTTATACGGGTATCCGAACGTTATTATTTCGTATCCGATTTCCGGATTTCTCGTTCCGGCTTGGTTCGCAGAAGGAACCGCTCAGTATAACAATCCTGCTCTCAAATATGATTATTGGGATACGCATAGAGACATGATTCTGCGAATGTATATGCTGGAAGGGAAGCAGCTCTCATGGGAAGATATGGGAATGTTTGAAAAAACGGGACTTGGAAGCGAGTCGGTCTATAATTCCGGATTCTCTCTTGTGGATTATATCGGCCGGAAATACGGGAATGAAAAGCTGGAGGATATAACGAAGCATCTTGGCGATGTTACGCGCTTGACGATAGACGGCGCTATAGAAGCCGCCCTTCATAAGACCGGAAAAGAAGTCTATGAAGAATGGAAAGAAGAGAAAAAGCGGACTTATCAATCGACTGCCGATTCTCTCAAAGGAACGCTGGTCGAAGGACGTATTCTGGAACCCGACGGGTTTGAAAATTTATCGCCTGCATTTTCGCCGGATGGAAAAACGACTTGCGTATATATCCAATAAGGATCAGGACTATGCGTCTCTCAGCGCTCTTTATCTTTATGACCTAAAAACAGGCGTGAGCAAACTTCTCGTGCCGGGTGTACATTCTCCCGTATCCTTTTCACCGGACGGGACATATCTTTATTATTCAAAGATTACCCGGAACAACCGACATTGGTCCGCTTACGGGGATATTTATCGCTATGATATCGGCAAGGATAAAGAAGAAAGACTTACCAAAAGCCTACGAGCACTGGATCCGAAACTTTCACCGGATGGAAAGTCGATTGTTTTCACATCGAGCAAGGACGGAACGATGAATATCAGCGTCTGCGATGCAGACGGAAAAAATATCCGCATCCTGACCCATTATACCAATGGGGAACAGGCCTACACGCCGGTATGGTCTCCGGATGGAAAGAAGATTGCATTCGGCTATTCCCTGCAGCATAATCAGTCTGTAGCGCTTATCGACAGCGACGGGTCGCATTTCAGGATTTTGGTCTCAAAAGCAGATGCGCGAAATCCTTTCTTTTCGCCGGACGGATCTTCTCTTTATTTTTCATGGGATAGAACGGGAATTTTCAATATCTATGCAACGGTCGTTATCGTCCGATTCATGCCGGCAGGTGACCAATGTTCTCGGAGGCGCTTTTTTCCCAAATGTCGATTCGGCTCATAATGTTGCTTATGCAACATACACTTCCTCAGGATATAAGCTTGCGCTTTTATCCGACAGCGCAGCTTTCAAAAAAAACATACCAATGGATTTACCGGTATCCAATACGTTCGGAGACTCTCTTAATGCAGTCCAGAGTCATTTCTCATCCGGCTTTTCAAGATACGGCCAAACCGTATCATTCAAAATTTACGAGTATTATGCTTATGCCGCTCCTGCGCATCGATACGTACAACGAGCATGATTCAGGCATCGATGTTTTAAAGCCGGGTATTTTTTTCAGTTCCGAGGAAGTACTCGATAAATTTCTTATCTACGGCGGCGCTGCAGTCAATCGCCAGCTTGAAGCAGATCTTTTTCTCGTTCTGGAATATCACGATCGCTTGCCGATCCTCTACCAGCTCGGACTCGAACCGACTTTAACTGCAGAGCTGTATAATATTGCGAGAAAGATCAATTATGGATTCGATTTGTACACGGATACTCTCCGTCATTATCAAGCGATCATCGGTTACAACCTCTTTGAATTCGATCTTTCATTGCGCCAGCCGATTATTGATCCGTCGATTCAACTCAAACTTCAATATTCCATGAGCAGCTACAGCCAGGATTTTGGAACCTGGGTCTGGCAGGATGGAAATCCTTCCGATATAACGGTTATTCCGGGAACGCGCTCCACATATCTCAAATCCAATATTTTTTCCCTGCAGCTTTCTCATGACGGAATAGCTCGGACTGTGGACCGCGATATAAGTCCTGAAGGCAGAACGATTTCTTTAAAATATTCATATGAGTCGAACGCCTATAATCCGAACGATTCTGCAAATTACCAAAATGGATTTCGAGAGCCGGTTTATACTCCCGTTCCGATCAATCGGGTGGAATTCAGCTGGAACGAGCATATTGCGCTTCCCTTTAAAAGGCAAACATTGTCGGTGGGATTACATACGGGATTTATTCTCGGCCCGACGGTCGACGACTTTTTCGATTTCTATGAAGGCGGATTTGTCGGCATGCAGGGATATCCGTTCTATGCCATCGGAGGAAACGAGACCGCAGCGCTGAACCTGACCTACCGTTTCCCGATTATTCGGAATATCGATATGCGCTGGGGACCGGTCTATTTTTCAAAACTCTACGGCTCTCTTTTCACCGATATCGGCGACGCATGGAACAGCGATATTCCGGGAATTTCCGATTGGAAAAAAGATGCCGGGTTTGAACTTCGTCTTGAGACTTTTTCCTGGTATGAATTTCCAACGCGTATTTTTTTCTCCGGAGCATATGGATTTGACCGGTTTCAAAAAGTTGTCGAAGATCCGGCTCCTATAGATGTTACATACGGCAAAGAGTGGCGATTCTATTTCGGCATTCTTTTCAGCTTCGAACTCAATGAAATGACGAAGAGTATGCATTTATACTAAAGAGGTGTCCCATGAAAATAACAGTCTTTTTTGTTTTGCTCCTGTTTCCTTATGAGGCGCAAACGCAATGGAAGATAGAATCCGGTTCAGCATCTCATCGCAGCAGCGCTCTGAGCGGCAATTTTGACGTCGATCTCTATGCAGCATCGACTGAGCATGTACAGCTTGCCGGCGATTCGCTCCAAGCAGAGGTGCCGGCACAATTCTCGCCTATAAAAGCGGGATTGCTTTCTGCTGTGGTGCCCGGGGCAGGACAGGTACTACACAAAAAGTTATTGGCAAAGTTTGGCAACTTTCAGTGTCGAAGTTGCCATGTGGGTCGTTTATGCCGTATATAATCAAAAAGGGAACAGGCAGACGAATGTTTTTCAGGGTTATGCAGATCAGAATTGGTCTGTCGTACGGTATGTGGACTGGATTCATGCAGTTCTGCCGCAATTCGATGTCAGCGGTATTATTATTTCAACCGATCCGAATTTGCCGCCCTGGCAGTGTGTCAACTGGACAAAGCTTAATATGCTCGAAAATGAGATCGGCGCTGAAGCAACGAACGGAGTGTATTATGGATTCACGCATTCTCTTCCACAGCGCCCTCAACAGCAGTATTATGAACTGATAGGAAAGTATCCCCAATTTGTGGGCGGATGGGACGATGCGTGGAGCGGGAATACACCGCTGTATACGGATAATGTTACGAATGCCGCATCGGATATAATGGATGTGTCGCCCCATTTCTTGTATTATCGTGATATGCGCGGACAAGCTAATTCATATTATGCCGTTGCATCGACAGCCAGTTATATTCTTATAGCAAACCATGTTTTCAGCGCTCTGGAAGCAGCATGGAATGCATCCCATAAGAATCATGAAATGCGGATGCACGCATCCATTCTCCCGCGCATGCAGATGGACGGGTACGTTGAATATGTTCCATCTTTTTCTTGGGCCATCGATTTCTAAAAGATGTGTGAAGAGAAGATGATCGAACGCCGGTTGATTTGAATTCATTCTTTATCTATCTTTTCAAAGAAGGCCGGTTTTTCCGGCCGACAAATGTGTTCCATCATTTGAGCGAGGATGTGTCGTGAAAAAAATGTTTTCTCCGTGGCGATCCGCATATATGGAAACTTTTAAAGAGAAAAGAAAGGGAAAGGCCTGCCTGTTTTGCAAAATGAAGAAGGAAAACAAGGAAGATAAAAAAAATCTCGTTGTATGGCGGGGAAAGCATTGCTTTGTCCTCATGAATAAATACCCGTACAACAGCGGACATGTTCTTATCGTCCCTTACAAGCACACCGCAGAATTTGCAAATTTATCGTCCGACGAATATAGAGAAATCATGGAAACTGCGGCGCATTCAATCAGAGCGCTGCGGTCTATCAGCAAACCGGAAGGGTTCAATTTCGGAGCAAATCTTGGCCGTGTTGCAGGCGCCGGAGTTGACAAACATATACATTTTCACCTTGTTCCACGCTGGAACGGCGATGTGAATTTTATGCCTGTGCTGGCTGATATCAAAGTAGTCTCAGAATCAATCGAAGCGACGAGAGCGGCTTTGGTAAAAAAGTTTATGGAATTGTAATTCACACGCTATCGTAGAAATTCATTCCTTTCATCTGTTTGTATTCCCTCAATCTTTTTAGTTTTATCGATGCTCGGTTCTGCACGATAGGTATTGCATGCATTTTAAGCGGCTTTATGTAATTCAGCCTGTCACAGGATGATCCACTTACGATATCCCAAATTATTACAGGATATGCTGAGTTACGGCTCATTAAATTGAAACCAAGAACCAAGAACTATCTATACAACAACATACCAGTTGTAACTGCCTGCCAGGTTTCGTATATTTTCACTATGATTATAGGCCGTATCAATATTGAGAGACCGCTGCTGCTGGCGCCGATGGAAGGAGTAACAGACCTGCCTTTCCGCCTTATATGCAAAAGTCTCGGGGCCGATATCGTCTACACGGAATTTGTTAATTCCGAGGGACTTGTCCGAAATTCCGTTAAAACCCGGAAGAAAATGGCATTTTTAGAAGAAGAAAGGCCGTTTGGAATACAGATTTACGGCGGCAATCCGGATTCTATGCAGCATGCCGCACAAATGGCAGAAGAATTGAATCCAGATATTATCGATATAAACTGCGGCTGCTGGGTAAAAAATGTGACAAACAATGGAGCAGGATCCGATCTCCTGCGGGACTTACCCCGCATGGAGAAAATCGTTCGGAATGTAGTTCAGGCGACAAATCTTCCTGTAACCGTGAAAACACGCCTCGGCTGGGACTCTGAAAACATACGCATCGTCGAAGTCGCGCATATTGCCGAACAATCGGGCGCCTCAGGCCTGACAATTCATTGCCGCACACGAGCGCAAGCGCATAAAGGCGAACCGGATTATAGCTGGATCGCCAAAGTCAAAGAAGCAGTAAGGATTCCAATTATTGTTAACGGCTCGATCAATTCGCCGGAACAAATCGCGCATCTGTTCAAGTCTACCGGATGCGATGCAGTAATGATTGGAAGGGCGGCTATCGACAATCCATGGCTGTTCAATCAGACACGCACATTTTTGCTCACCGGCGAATTTAATGCTCAACCGTCGATTCAAGAACGCTTCGATATCCTCTTTAAACATCTGAATTTATCGATTCAATCCAAAGGAAATACGAAGGGTATTTTTGAGTTCCGGAAGCATTATGCCGGATACCTCAAAGGATATCGCTCATGCATCTAAAATTCGGATGGAACTGATGAATTATACGGATTATCCTCCAATCGAGAATCTGCTTCTTGAATACAGGGAAAAGCTTCTGAAAATAAATGAAGATTCGGAAAAATTTTCACAAGAGACAGCAGCAACATGATGAATACTGGATCGATAGCCCAGATGCTCAGCGATATATCCATGCTGATGGAGGTCAATGGAGATAATCCGTTTCGCGTCCGTGCCTATAGAAAAGCAGCTCAAATAATTCAAGGTACGACGGAAGATATTGCCGTTTTGGCTAAGGAGAAGAGGCTAACGACGCTTGAAGGTGTAGGACCGGGTATTGCTGAGACGATTACGGAATTCGTGGAATCCGGAGAATCGAAAATATTGAACGATTTACGAAAAATTTTTCCGGCTGGAATTTTAGAAATGCTTAAAATTCAGGGACTCGGTCCTGCCAAAGTTCGGATCCTTTTCGATACACTGAAAATTACAACGATTGATGAACTTCAAAAAGCATGTGAAATGCATCAACTACAGAATTTAGACGGCTTTGGGAAAAAGAGCGAAGAAAACATCTTGCAGGGAATTTCAATTCGAAGAAGGGCACAAGATCAGCATTTGTATCCCGATGCGCTTGCTTCCGCGACTCAGATCGTGTTGTTCATCAAATCTCTCAAAGGTGTCAGGGAGTGTGAATATGTAGGCAGTCTGAGGAGGAAAAAAGAAATTATAGGAGATGTGGACATACTGGTTTGTTCATCAGAAAAAGAAAGAGCGCTTATACTCCAATCTATACTTGATCGCTTTAAAGCGGAAAAATTTTTGACGCATGGCGATACGAAAATAAGCTGCATTCTTGAGAATGGAATCCAATGCGATATCCGAATTGTGAATGAAACATGAGTATCCCTATGCTCTTCAATATTTTACCGGAAGTAAAGAACATAATATCGAGTTGCGTTCAAGGGCGAATTCTCAGGGATTGTCTTTGAACGAATATGGGTTTTCAAAATTAGAGAAACATAAACCGGTACATTCAATTCCGGATTGCGGAGATGAAAAGGATGTTTATGCCTCATTGGGACTAGCAATTCATTCCGCCGGAACTGCGCGAAGGAAACGGGGAAATACGTGCGGCTGAAAAAAATCTTCCCGGGCTTATCGAAGAAAACGACCTGAAAGGCGCATTTCATTGTCATACGACGTCAAGCGATGGGCTGAATACACTGGAAGAAATGGCTGCGGAAGCCAAAAAACTCGGATGGAAATTTATCGGCTTTGCAGATCACAGCCGATCAGCAGTCTATGCCGGAGGATTGTCCATCGAAAAAGTTTCAGCTCAGATCGACCTTATTGATAAATTAAACGCCAAAGAGGGGACAGGAAAAACTCTCGTTTCAAAGGTGTGGAATGCGATATTTTGACCGGATGGCTCGCTCGATTATCCGGACCAGTTACTAAAAAAATTGGATTATGTTGTTGTTTCGATTCATGGGAAATTTAAGATGACAGAATCTGAAGCAACAAAACGTATTATTTCAGCACTCAAGAACCGTTATGCGGGAATTCTCGGCCATCCAACGGGACGTCTTTTGCTGGAACGTGAGGGCTATCCTGTCAATTTACGGGAAGTGATTCACGCAGCGGCTGACCTCGGCAAATCGATTGAAATCAATGCCCATCCTTCCAGACTGGATCTGGACTGGAGGTGGGTCAGATATGCAAAAGAAAAAGGAGTGCCGATTTGTATCAATCCTGACGCCCACAATGTCAGAGGGCTCCGTGATGTAACATACGGCATAGGTATAGCGCGCAAAGGCTGGCTCGAGCCGAAAGATGTCATCAATACATGGACACTCGAAACAATACTATCTTTTTTTAAAAAGAAATCATAAGAGGGAGGGAACATGGGCATATACGAGATACTCAACGGACAAAGTCAGACGATAAAACTGTCCCTCATTCATCAAAACGGTATTACGACAAATCAAAAGGAACATATCAAGGAGCTTCAGGAATTCATGAAGCTTGTCCAGCAGGAGGCAGAAGCGAAAGAAAAGACGTTTGCCTCTAACGTCGAGGAAACAACTGCAAAATCCGTTCAAGCCCTCAAAGGCAATCTCTCTGAATTTTTGTCGACACCTCTGCGATCCGACCAGGACGAAATTCTGAAACATATTGTCGACCATGCAAAACAACTTGAAAAACAATACGTTATTCCCTCAAAAATATGCATTTACGATGCCGTGCTTTCAAAGTATTCTATCGACGATAGCAGCGAAAATAAATTAAAACCTCTTTTTGTATCTTCGAGGCGTTTGTTGAAATCAAGAGGATTTTCAAAAATATCTGATCGTCAAGCGATATTTGCTTCAGATTTTATTGTAGACGGTATCGACACATTATCGGTTCTGGAATCGATTCTCTCCGGCCTGTTATCGCTCAGGATGAAAACTCTTTTTGCCGATGCAACAGTCTCTCTTCGGGCGTATGATCTTTTTCCCTCTGCGGATTATCACAGCAAACCGGCTGATAAATATGAAATCTTGCTCACTATCCGAAATAGAGAAATGGACCATTCGGCAGTATTGAACAATCTCCATTCTTGGTTAGAATCGATAGGAGCCGGTAATTTCACATGGTTTTTCTGGAAGAAACGTCTTCTTTCCGGTTATGGAGGGGAGACTATTCTGGAAATCCGCTTAAAAGACAAGTTAGAAGTAAGGCGTTTTCTTCTCAGGATCTCTGATAATTTGGGACTTTTCAAACAAATGTTCTCTCTTAAGGAGTCATCGTTGTTCATAAAAGAAAGAATTGTTCAATGAAAACTGATGCAGTAAGGAAAAAAAGGGGACTCAAGATCGCCGCTGTCTTGAAAAAAGAGTTTCCAGAAGCAGGAACGGCGCTGCATTTTTCAAATCCGCTGCAATTACTGATTGCTACGATGCTGTCCGCTCAATGTACCGACGTTCGCGTCAATATGGTCACACCTTCACTGTTTGCAAAATACAAAACCGCTAAGGACTTTGCTCAAGCGGATTTACACGAGCTGGAAAACGATATTCGTTCGACCGGTTTCTATCGTATGAAGGCAAAAAATATTATCAATACTTGCACAATGATCGTAACAGAATTTCATGGAATTTTTCCTCAATCGATGGAACTTCTCACGAAACTTCCCGGCGTGGGAAGAAAGACGGCAAATTGTGTTCTTGGCGGCGCCTTCGGTATTCAAGAAGGAATTGTTGTCGATACACATGTTGCAAGAATTACAAAAAGACTGGGACTAACCAGTCAGACAGACCCGGAAAAGATCGAACGAGACCTTATCTCTCTGGTACCTCGATCGGATTGGTATCTTTTCAGCAATCTGATTATTTTACATGGCCGGAAAACATGCACAGCCAGAAATCCAAAATGCAAAGTGTGCGGCATACTTAGATTTTGTTCTTACGATCAGAAAACAATCTGAAGTGGAAATCACGTCGTCGGTTGAATGTATAATTTATATTTATCTAATGACATAATTTGAGGTTTCATTATGACTTATGAAGATGCACTTGCATTGATGCATGAATATGTAAAAAATGAAGCTCTTCGAAAACACATGTATGCAGTCGAAGCGGCTATGAAAAGCTATGCGCATAAATTTGGAGAGGAAGAAGAAAAATGGGCCGTAACGGGACTGTTGCACGATTTTGACTTTGAGCAATTTCCGGGCGCACCGGAACATACCGCCAAAGGAGCGGAAATTTTACGCGGCAAAGGATGGCCCGAAGATATCGTGACTGCTATTCAGGGTCATGCCAGTTATTCCGGCGTGCAGCGTACAACGCGAATGGCTAAAACACTTTATGCATGCGATGAATTATGCGGATTCATAGCTGCCGTTGCGGTTATTCGACCCAATAAGATTATGGATCTCGAACTTTCTTCTGTTAAGAAAAAGATGAAAACCACGGCGTTTGCAAAAAATATCAGCAGGGAAGATATAATACAGGGCGCCAGCGAACTCGGAATTCCTTTGGACGATCATATTGCTGCGGTCATCGGAGCGATGAAAGGGAATGCCGAACGGTTAGGTCTGGCATGAATGTAAACGATAATCTTCTATATTTGAATGAATAAAAAGCTGTCAACATGCTGGTGGTAATAATGTTAGAACCCTTTGATTGATGTCGAAAATTCCTGCAGTTATTCAGATCTAATCAGACATTATTCCTGAAAGAGGGAGAACATTCAGGTGTTAGCGGCATAGCGTATAATTATAATTTTCTATTTTTTTAAAAAAGGATAGTTATGGGAATCACGAAGCATCTGTCGGAATCAGATCAAAAAAAGGCGTATAAAAATATAGAATTCTTGAACAGTCCTGAAGCCAGGCCAATTCGTTTGTTGTCGGAGTTTATCGAGCCGCAAAGACGTCTCCGCCGTGAAGGAATCAGGGATACCATAGTATTTTTCGGATCGGCCAGGACAAAACCGCTGCGAGAATCCAAAAGAGAACTCCGGAATGCGGAACAAACCTATAAAAGGACAAAGAAGAAACGGGATCGTATAAAATTAGATGAAGCATGCGAAAGCGTACAAATGTCAAAATATTACGAAGATGCAGTTACGCTTGCTTCCATGCTGACAAAATGGTCTCTTTCGCTTGCACAAACCAATCGATTTGTTATTTCTTCAGGAGGCGGACCCGGAATAATGGAAGCTGCAAACCGCGGGGCAGCTAAGGCGAAGGGTAGATCGATCGGATTGAATATCAGTCTGCCGTTTGAACAGAAGCCGAATCCTTTTATTTCTCGCAATCTGGACTTGGAATTTCATTATTTCTTTATGCGTAAATTTTGGTTTGCCTATCTTTCAAAGGCATTCGTCATGTTCCCGGGCGGTTACGGAACACTTGACGAAATGATGGAGGTTCTTACATTGCTCCAGACTCAAAAGATTAAAAAGAAAGTAGTCGTAGTTTTGTACGATAAAAAATATTGGTCGGAAATTATAAATTTTAATGCTCTTGTAAAACATCAGATGATCAGTCAAAAGGACATTGATCTCATTAAATTTACAGATACACCTCAAGAAGCATTTGAATATCTTACCCGGTCATTGAAAAAATGTATCCATTCGAAACTCAACAAGGGAAGAGGGTGCGAAAAGAGAAAAGGAAGGAAATAGCTCAAAAGGTTCGCATTTGGAAATAGCTTTCACAATGGTTATATTTAAAAAGAGCAATTCGTATCGTCGGGGGTGAACTGGCTTCGACGGGGACGAGGATGCTCAGAATGGCATACCGTGGTCGCCGTGTCCACGATAATAAAGCGGTAAAAATACAAGTGCCAATTACGATTACGCACTGGCTGCCTAATTTAACTTAGACAACCCGTCTTGTTCAAGTTTGCTCACCGGTTTGAATAAAGACGTCGCTTAGATGAGATAGCATTTCGGCGTGCTCAGGGTCGCGATGCGAATCCGCTCAAAAGGCGGTACACCTGAGCTGGTATGCGGTTAATCCTGTCTGCCGGAGTTCCCGCATGTGAGATATAAAGGCGGAATATGTATGTAGATGTTCTGTAGATCTTCTCTTCGGACCGGGGTTCGACTCCCCGCACCTCCACTAAGAATTGCAAATTGCAAATTGCAAATTGCAAATTGGATAAGTTATAGTATAAATTGCTTTTCATTCATCGTTCTTAATGCTTTGTTTACACATCTTTAAGATTCATAGCCTATTGTTTATCGAATGCAGCTTTTATTTACAAAAATGTCCGGCGCAGGAAACGATTTTATCGTTATTGATGACCGAAAAAATAAAATAGCACGGCCTAAAAAACTTGCAAAAGAACTTTGTGATCGCCGGCTGGGCATTGGTGCAGACGGACTTATCTTATTGCGAAAAAGCAAAAAAGCTGCCTATGAAATGATGTATTACAATGCAGATGGCAGCTATGGAGGAATGTGCGGCAATGGAGGAAGATGCATAGCGAATTTCGCCATCGATAACGGCATTGCAGAAAAAGCACACTTCTTTGAATCTGTCGGATACGTCTACGAAGCAAGAAAAAAGGGGGGAAACAGTATTCAACTCAAAATGAAGAATCCGGAAAAAATTGCATTGAATCTTTCTCTTGATATTGAAGGAAGAAAAATCGACTATCATTACATCGATACCGGTGCACCGCATGTCATAATTGAATCAAGTTCTCTGGGCCAGGAATTGGACGATATACAGGTTCATACGATCGGCTCTTCTGTCAGGTATCACCAAAATTTCCAGCCGTCCGGAACAAATGTAAATTTTATTCAACAAAGCGGAAAAACTTCAATTCAAATAAGAACTTACGAACGAGGAGTTGAAGCAGAAACTCTAGCTTGCGGGACAGGGTCTGTTGCGGCGGCGATTATTTCTTCACTCATCCTGAATACGAAATCTCCGATCACAGTAAGAGTGCAAAGCAAAGCAGATCTCATGATTAACTTCAAAAAGAACAAGGACATCATCAGCGATGTCTATCTGACAGGGCCGGCGGCTATCGTTTTTACAGGAACAGTCAATGTCTCCGGATAAAAAGTACGGATTTGTATTTAATCCTGCGGCAAGGCATGGAACCGCGGCAAAATTCGAATCGCGTATCTTAACCTTCCTTAAACAAAGCAACATTAATTATTCATTCTATAAAACAGAAGGCGCTAAAGATGCGGTCCGCTTAGCTCATGAAATAGCCGGGTCTTGTGATGTAGTAGTCGCCATTGGCGGAGATGGTACGATAAATGAAGTCGTAAGCGGATTAGTTGATGCCGGCAGTGACTTCGATGAGGGAAAGGACTCAATTGCAGCTCTCGGGATACTTCCGCTCGGATCCGGGAATGATTTAAATAAAATTATTAGAATGCCTTTGAAGATAGAGGATTCATTGAATGCACTTATCAACGGCGTAAAGAGAACAATAGATATAGGGAAAATCGATTTTCAACGAAAAGAAGTCCCTGTTGCAGAAACGAAAATATTTGTAAACAGCTTAGGTATTGGTATCGATGCTGAGATTGCGAATGAAATAAAACAGATTAAATATCTAAGCGGATTGGCGTTATACCTTTATGCAGCAATAAAAGTGTTGGCCAGATATCGAGCAAAGGAAGTACGAGTTCAGACTGAGTCGTGGCAGGATTCCGGGAAAAAATATCTTATTTGTCTCGGCAACGGTAAATATGAAGGCGGTGGTTTTAATTTTTTCCCCGATGCAGATCCGCATGACGGCTTGCTGGACATGTGTGTCATTCCAAAAATATCACTCCTCAAAACATTGCCTGTAATACCAAGAATTATAAGCGGAACACATATAAGAGATCCAAGAATTACATTTAAAAAGATTAAGCAAGTGGAATTCCACTCAAACGACTCATTTTCAGTGCATACGGATGGAGAATTCCTCGGAAGCGATATCGTAAGATTGGAAGTAAATATTTTAGTAAGCCGTCTCAATGTAATATATCCTAAGTTTTGAAAGATCTTGGAAAAAAGCTTAAAAACCGTAATGTGCTGCTTATCGCCGATTGTTGACTATTAAAACATATTGAAAAAGAGAAAAAAACTGTATAGTAGAAAATAATAGTTAAATGAAAATGGATTAAGAAAAAGCTGTTTTTTGAGTCATCTTTACAAAGAATGGGTCATTAATACACTCCATCCGGTAAATATTACCGACAACATTAGAAATATGTGCAAAAATTCTCATTTAAAGGCGATTAGCTAAATGGAATGAATTGTGCATAAAATAGCTTAATTAACCATGTGTTTTTTAAAGGAATTCTACAATAGGACAACAACAACTTTTACTTATCGTCCTTAGCGTCCTTATTGTTGGTATAGCCATCGCTGTAGGAGTAAGCCACTTTAGAGGGCAAAGCGTACAAGCGAATAAAGACGCTATAATCAACGATATTACTAATCTTGCTTCCAACGCATATCAATTCAAAATTCATCCGACTGCAATGGGCGGCGGTGGAAACTCATACGTTGGAGCTAATGGTGCAAGTTATGCCATTTCTTCAACATTGAAATCGAATGAAAATGGTATATATGCGGTAGTTGTTACAGCTCAAACAGTTGTTATTACTGCCGAATCAGCTCAGGATCCAACAAATACCATTACAGTAACGATTGGATCGGATGGCAGGCCGACCGGAACATGGACTTATACCGGGGATTTTCTTTAAAATTTCTTTAAAAGTAGAAGAAGAGCAAAAGAAGATTTGTTTTTAGAAATGTTCTATAATATATATTATGTTGAATCGCAGCTTTATCTTTCATCCGATCCTATATCCTGTCAATCCTTTTTAACTCGCTTCCGCTCTCTTCAGTCCGTTTGTTAAACATGGCTCTTTCTGTTGCTTTTTTTTATTTTAAATACGACTCTATAGCATTGTCGTAAATATTTTTTAAATCATCTACACTCGCATCAATCCAATTGTTAATGCATAGCTTTCCATCCCCGACAATTTTTCCCATGACGACTGCCTGAACTTTATGTTTTTTTGTAATATCCATAATTTGTTGCTTTGCCTCTGCCGAGCTGCTAACAACAATCCTGGATTGAGACTCTCCGAATAATAATCCATCTATGCGTATATCTTTGGAGGTCAAGTCTATTCTCGCTCCAAGTTTCGATCCAAATAAAGATTCTGCTAATGTCACTGCAATTCCGCCGTCAGCAACGTCGTGTGCAGACTTGACTAATTTTTTTTGAATGAGTTCAAGTACCACATCGTAGAGCGCTTTTTCTTTAGCGAGATCGAGCTTAGGAGCATCCCCGTAAGCTTTTCCCGTTTGCATTTGAAGATATTCGGAACCGCCTAATTCTCCGTAGTTTATGCCGAGTTCCCAGATGAGATCTTCCGCAGACTGGAATGTATGACTGCAAATATTTCTTATATCATCGATGATACCCAGCATTCCTATGACGGGCGTCGGATATATTGCTTCTTCCGTGCTTTCGTTGTAAAAGCTTACATTACCACCCGTAACCGGTGTCTCAAAAGCGATACATGCGTCTCTCATGCCTCCTATGGCCTCAAAAAATTGCCAGTAGACTTCCGGGTCGTACGGATTACCAAAGTTCAAGCAGTTCGTTATAGCGATCGGCCGTGCGCCTACGCAAACAACATTTCGAGCAGCTTCTGCTACCGCAATTTGAGTGCCGCGCCGTGGATTTAAGTATACATATTTGCCATTGCCGTCCGTTTTGAGTGCTAACGCTTTTTTTGTCCCTTTTATACGCACAATCGCAGCATCGGCTGTGCTTGTTACTGTATTTGTACGAACCATCGAATCATACTGCTGGTAAACCCATCGTTTACTCGCTATTGATGGACGAGCGAGTAATCTTTGCAAGCTTTTTGAATAATCCTTTTCTTCCGGAACGGATTTAGGATCTAATTTTTGAATGTCTGCAAGATAGACCGGTTCTTTTTTCTCCCTTTGATAGATCGGAGCCGAACCGCCGAGAACCAATGTATCGGCATTGACCTCCGCGACTATTTTTTCTCCAATCCTTATTTTGACCATAGGTCCATCTGTTACTTTACCTACAACTTCTGCTTCTATATCCCATTTTTTAAATATGTTGGCAATTTCTTCTTCATGTCCTTTCTTTACAACAAAAAGCATCCGCTCCTGCGACTCAGAGAGCATAACCTCATATGCAGTCATAGCTGTTTCTCTGAGAGGGACTTTTGCCAGGTCGACATCCATTCCAGTTTTACCGCGTGCGCTCATCTCCGTTGTAGAACATGTGATGCCTGCTGCCCCCATGTCCTGGACGCCGACTATGTAACCGGTTTTAATAGCCTCCAGTGTTGCTTCAAGTAAAAGTTTTTCAACAAAGGGATCGCCTACCTGTACGGCAGGCCTCTTCGACTCCGATTTTTCAGAAATCTCTTCCGAAGCGAAAGTAGCGCCATGAATTCCATCGCGGCCTGTAGACGACCCGACGATCATAACAGAGTTATCTTTTCCCGAAGCTGAGGCCTTTGCTATGCCGTTATATTCCACTATTCCGACTGCCATAGCATTAACCAGCGGATTCGTTCTGTAGCAAGGATCGAAATAGACTTCACCGGCCACAGTTGGTACGCCGAAACTATTGCCGTAATCGCCGATTCCTTTGACAATCCTTTTGAAAAGATATTGAACCCGTTTATCTTCGAGATTGCCGAATCGCAATGAGTTGAGAGCCGCAATCGGGCGTGCTCCCATGGAGAAGATGTCCCGTAAGATGCCTCCGACACCTGTTGCAGCTCCTTGATATGGTTCGATGGCAGATGGATGATTATGGCTTTCTATCTTAAATGCAACTGCAAGACCGTCTCCGATGTCGACCAGTCCTGCATTCTCCTCTCCGGCAGCCACTAAAAGGCCTTTACCCGATCTCGGAAGTGTCTTCAGTAAAGCTATAGAATTCTTATAACTGCAGTGTTCACTCCACATTACGCTGTAGATACCGAGTTCGGTATACGTGGGTATTCTTCCCATGATTTGAAGGATTTTTTCGTATTCTTCTTCTGTCAATCCATGCTGCTTGGCAAGGTTCAGATCGACAACCGGTTCTTCTTTGATGATCGGAAGGTTTTTCATATTTTTACTCGTTCAACGAATTCATGTGCTACGATGAATTTTGATTTTATATGGTTATCCAATTATTTATCATTATTTAAACTCCAGACTGCGCCCTGCGATACTAAACTATCAATTTCTTTACCATTTATCATTTACTATTCACCATTCACTGTTTACAACAAACTATTCGCCGATCAACTCAACAACCGTAACGCCCGTTCCGCCTTCATTCCATTCTCCAAGACGGAACGACTTAATATGCGGATAATTCTTTAAAAGCGTGCCTATATGTTTACGCAATGCGCCGGTCCCCTTTCCGTGTATAATATCGACGCGCATAAGACCTGATGCATAGGCGTTGTCTAAAAATATCTGTGTCTGCTGTAAAGCTTCTTCGCTTAATAATCCTCGCAGGTCAATTTCGTTTATTGCTTCTTTCGTATGCAGTTGGTCTGATTTATATGAAGTGTTTTGAACGAGTTTTTCCGTTGTCTTTGTCAGGTCTTTGAGCGGGATACTCAATTTTGCAGTTCCGGAAATAACATGTGCGGTATCTCCTGATAAAGAAACAATCTCTCCCATGCCGCTTCCGAGTTTTAATTTAACTCTATCGCCTACAGCAAAAGTCTCGTTCGTTGTGCTCATTTCTTCAAGAGGAGCCAGTGTGGCTATATTTTTCTTTAATCCTGCCAGCGCTTCTTTTGATGACCGTATGCTTCCGGCATCTGCCTGATGCTCACGTATCTCCTGTATCGATTTTTCGATCTTGGCATGAGCGTCGGAAACGATTTCACGCGCTTCTTCAACCGCCTTTTTCTTGATCAGTGCAACTTCCCTTTTGAGCTGCAGGTTTTTTTGCTCGTACGATTTGACCAGCATTTCGAGTTTCGATTTTTCCCTTTCAGTCTCTTCTAATTTCAATGCATAGTCCTGCATTTTTTTCTCAAGATTCACCAGGAGGGATTCTATCTTAACCTTAGAATCTCCAACGAATTCCTTCGATTGCTTTAGGACTTTTTGATCAATTCCAATTCGTTCCGCAAGTTCGAATGCATAGCTTCCCCCCGGCACGCCATGTTTGTATCTATACGTTGGCGTCAATGTTGCCTGGTCGAATTCCATAGATCCATTAACGACGTTGGGGGCATCGTGGGCAAATGCTTTCAGCATTCCATGATGCGTTGTGGCTATCGTTAAAGCGCCGCGTCTTGTCAGTTCCTGCAGAATACCTGCCGCCAGAGCTCCCCCCTCTGCCGGATCGGTTCCGGAGCCGATTTCATCCAGGAGAACAAGAGAAGAGCCGTCTGCATTGTCCAGTACTTTTTTTAGTTCCAGCAGATGAGAGCTGAACGTACTGAGGTCGTTATCGATCGATTGATCGTCTCCGATGTCTACAAAAAAACTTGTAAAGGGAAAAATGACTGAATCGGGACCAGCGGGAATATGAATTCCGGCTTGTGCGCACATGCAGAGCAGTCCTGCAAGTTTAAGTGCGACAGTTTTGCCTCCGGCATTTGGTCCGGTAATTACAAGTGTTCTTGCTTCTTCTCCCAGTTCCAGGGTCAACGGAACAATCTGTTCTCTCTTAAGGTGCTGGAGAAGAACCGGATGGCGGGCATTCCGGAATTTTATGACCGGTGCAGCGGATAAAGCAGGCGCAAACCCGATGATTTCAATCGAATACTTTGCACGAGCTGCAATGACATCGAGTTCCGTGAGCGCCTGGAGCGTGACGGCCAGAGGTTCACGAATGACTGCCGTCTGCTGTGTCAATTCGGAAAGTATGCGATAGATCTCTCTCTGTTCGGAAAGCTGAAGTTCCCGCAGTGCGTTGTTCAGTTCGAGTGATTCGGTCGGTTCGATAAAAACCGTCGCGCCGCTCGATGAACTGGAATGAATAAATCCGGAAACACGATTTTTATATTCGGTCTTGACCGGAATCACCAGCCTACCGTCGCGCGTCGTAACGATTTCGTCCTGAAGGTATTCCTGCCCGGAAATCTGACGCAGGATGTAATCCAATTTTTTTCTCAGCGCCTCATTGGCTTGAACAAGACGCTGCCGGATCTCGCGCAGTTCCCTGCTTGCGGTATCGCGGATACATCCTTTTTCGTCGACGGCCTGTGCAATATTGAATTCAATGACCGTGTCAGTAAAAAGATCTTT
The DNA here is from genome assembly GCA_963778945.1 of Ignavibacteriota bacterium. Classification (GTDB taxonomy): domain Bacteria; phylum Bacteroidota; class Ignavibacteria; order UBA10030; family UBA10030; genus Fen-1254. The sequence goes on along the minus strand of CAVZWL010000014.1, from coordinate 64,044 downwards.
GGCATACGGAAAAAGACCCGGCTGAGATCTTTCTCTTTTTGATAAAAATATCTTTAACAACCGGGATGCGCGCAGGGTCTGCGCAATTTCCAATAGTTCTTCTGCCGTAAGCGAACTGTTCTCGATCCTCAGTTTCTTAAGTGATGCGCGGATATCTTTAGAACCATCGAGCGGAATGGTTCCTTCCGTAATGAGCAATTCTTTCGCTTCTGAAACTTTTTGCAATTCGAGAGCTACAGTTCGGGGATCGGTGTTCGGCGTCAGCAATAAAACAGAGGCATGTCCGGTTTCCGATACGGTAAAATCTGCTATGCGGGCAAGTACTTTATGGAATTCGAGCTTCCTGAGATTCGCCTGGAGGGAGGTCTGCTCCAGGACATCATGAACACTCAAGGATTGTTCTTCCTCCGTCTTCATTCTTTATTTTTTGACTTGTTCGAAGAATCTTCCTGGTCATCCGGTGAAGTAATTTTTTTGATGCGATCCACTGCTTCGGAATGAAGAGATGAAGTGACATCCAAAAGTTCCGGAGCAATATTGACGACCGGTTTATAAAACTGCGAATCTCTTATCATCGATCTATCCGGGAATCCGGTAAGCGACATCATCATCAGCATAATACTCGTGAAAACGATTCCCTGGACAAATCCAATAACCGCGCCGCCGAGCGGTCCCATGATACCTCCTATCTTGTAATTACCGGTTATGAATCTATACAAGATGGACTGAACGATTCCGACGCCGAAAAAAATGCAGTAAAATCCTCTTCGCGGGGCAGTCTCAGGCGAGGCGATGTTGTAACGGATTAAAAAATTTCCGATGTCGTGCATATACAACTGTCCCACAAAGAGAGTCAGAACCATCAAGATTAAAGCCACTGTTTTTCGAACAAGCCCGTCTCTCAATCCGGAAAGCATAGCAAGAAGCACCGGAATTCCGATCAAAATGTCGAGTGTCATAATTCTTAGCTTTCCAATTTCTGTCTGACGATTTCCTGTATGAATTTACCGTCAAGCTTTCCTTTCAGTTCCTTCATAGCAAGAGGCATGACCTTGCCGAAATCTTTCGAGGACGCAGCGCCGGAATCGGCGATGATTTTCTGAATAATCCTCTCGGCTTCCTCTTTGGTCAGCGGTTTTGGCAAATATCCGTTGATAATTTCAAGTTCCCGCTTCTCCTGGTCGGCAAGGTCCTGGCGCTTCCCTTTTTCGTACATTTCTATCGCTTCTTTGCGTTTCTTTGCAGCTCCAAGCAGAATGCTCGTTTCGTCATCCGGTGTGATTTCAGTTCCTGTGCCTCTTTTTGAAAGTTCAATAATCTGTGCACGAATGGACCTGATGGTATTGAGCAACACCGGGTCTCCCGCTTTCATAGCGGCTTTTAAATCTTGATGAATACGTTCCGTTAATGTCATTGTCTCTCACCGAATAAATTTAGGATATGTTCTCTCAAAGGTACAAAAAAAAGGGTTTTTATGCTATACTATTTGAGAAATTCCGGAATTCGAGAGTACCGAACGGACAGGCAATACGGAAACCGTTCGACAACTCGATGAACTCATGCAAGGAATGAGCGGATGGGAAAAAATCAAAACGAATCGACGGCAGGCAGAAAAATTCCGAAAGAAAATGATATATACCGGTTGAACATACGGGCAGCTGCCATTCCCGGGCTGCCCGTTGTACTATTAAATTTCGATGAGAGTTGCATACTTTGCTTTGCCGTCTTTCAGAAGAGCCTCCAGCCTGTTGACCAGAGCTTCGCCGTCTTCAGTCGTACCGTCTTCTAATGCCTCATACTCTTCCATCGACTTGCAGACAAATTCTTCGACAAAGAAATTTTTCTTGCCTTTTAATTCGTAGATGGCATAATCTTTCTTCTGTTCCAGAAGAAAATGCCCTTTTAACTCATGTGCGAGCGCCAGATATTCTTCGCGCTTGCTTGCATCGATTTCATATGAAATTTGTAAAATGACTTTGGACATAATTGATCTTTCTTTAGTTGGTGGATGATTGATAATGCTTCATCGCGTTTTGTACTTGAGTTTCCGACATACCAAAATAATGACCGAGTTCATGCAGCAAAACTTCTTCAATTCGGTCGTACAGCATGCTCATTCTCCGTCGTACAAACAGCTTCAATATTATGCTTATACAGAGTTATTGTATCCGGAATTGTCGGATACATTCCATACCAGGATCCTCGATGCGTAAGCGGTATACCTTGATAAAGACCAAGCAACGAGCTTTTTCCTGCTCGAACTTTTTTGATAGTATCTGAAGACGGAGAGTCTTCTACTACAATATGAACATTATCTACCTTTTCTCCAAATACTTTCGGCAATTTCTCGAAAATATTTTGCACCATCTCTTCGAACCTGTCTAATGGGATCATTATCATTCTCTAAAAAAAACTATTCAGCACGAGATACACTCCCCATCTGAAGAAACAGACCGCAATAAGAAGGCTCGCCAAAGATCCCCAAACGGCGCGAGCGGGAGACAGGCAAAATGATATCTTTGTTCCAAGAACGAATAAAACAACTGTCCACAAAATACAGGATATGTTGATTCCAATGAGAATAAAGTATAGTCCCGGATTTATTGCCGCCGGCGGCGGGTTAGAGGTAAAAAAATACATTCCGAAAGCTGAAATTTCTATGGGAAGAATGAATATAATCGAGAGAAGGATCGGAACGAGCGAATAGGCTGAAACGGCAAGAGATTCTTTGAAGTGTCCCTGTCCGCGTGCGATTTTTATCATTTGATAATGGAGAAGCGAAAATATCGGCGCCAGGCAGCATCCTAATGCAGTCCCGCAAAGGATGCTGAGTATGATAAGCTGAAGCAAAGAATCGAAGCGGTCCCCTAGCCTTAAAAAATAGATCAAGGCAAAGAAAAGTCCGATGCCGAAAAAAGCGAAAAGCGTATAAGCGTAGCTTTTATGCTGTGCAAGAGTAATCGCCCGGAAAGTCTTTTGTGGATTTTCCAAGATTCCCCACGCGGTATCAAATAAATCAAGATGGGGAATGCGATTTTGCAAAAAGCCATGGCAATGCGTACAGACTGTTGCAAATTCATCATTCGTTACATTGCAAAGCGGACAAGTAATCATCGTTTCTTCTAAATGAACTTGGGACCTTTTATCAAAAATAGGAAGATTGTAAGTTGTATGCAATCCTTTTTTTTACTTCGAAGAACAAACTTTCTGAAGTAAATCCACCGATCACAGCGGCTTTTTAATTGATTTTCAATCTATTGGTCATATTTACTTTGTGAATTACTTAAGTAAAAACGTAACTATACAGCGTATTTTGAAATACATGTCTTTTTGCGCAGTTTTAAATCCCCCTGAAGAGAGTATCACATAGATGTGATTCTTCATCTCAGTTGAAACCTGCTCTGCAGGTTGACATTTTTATGTCTCCGACTGGCGCCTTTGCAAAGGGAGTTGGAAACGTAAAAATGTATCATGCGGAAGCATGATACTTATTGCACCTTTTTGCAGGGGGATTTTAATCTTTAGATTAAACGCTAAGTAGTTACGTAAAAACGGAGTCTACAAGATTTATAGGTTAGGAATGCGGCCGCTCTTATGCAACTTGAACTGACGGTTATTGCACAGTTTTTTCTCTGGTATTCGGTTTGTTTGACAGAGTTGGGGGAAGAGACGACTGAGCAGCGGAAACATTAAAATAAAATCGTTCTCAAGCGCATCTGCTGCGTGTTCTTCAAGGATTCAATTTAATAAAAAAGGAATCACTAAAAGATGGAATGCAGAGTATTAAAAATCGACACTCTTTAACCTTGGATTTATTATTTTTAAAAGCATTTAATTCGTTGCTGCGTCGGATATAAGGAGGATGTTCTTCATGTTAAATATGTCACTCAGAGCCGTATTTTACGAGAGACTGAACGTCAAAGGGTGCGAGCCGTTTCCGCCCTTCGAGAAATTCCAGCTCGATGAGAAAAGAAATTCCGACTACATTGCCGCCGAGTTTTTGCACGAGTCTTACGGCGGCTTGCATAGTTCCTCCTGTGGCCAGTAGATCGTCATGAAGCAGAACTTTTTCCCTGGGAAGAATGGCATCCTTGTGCATTTCTATAGAATCAGTGCCGTACTCAAGCGCATAATCTTCGCTCACTGTTTCTGCAGGCAATTTTCCCTTTTTTCTGATGGGAACAAATCCGGCTCCTAATTTTATCGCCAGAGGAGATCCTAGAATAAATCCCCTCGATTCTATACAGGCGACTTTATCGGGATGCAAATCTTTATGAATCCTATAAAATTCTTCAATAGTCGCGCTCAATAGCTTTGGGTCTTTAAGTAATGTCGTAATGTCTTTAAAGTTAATTCCAGGCTTTGGAAAATTCGGCACAGTTCTGATTGCTTCGGAGAAAATCGACATGTTACCACCTTACATTTTCATTATTGAGTATGGCCTTCATTCCCTCTTGAGAGTCTTGTGTCATGCGTGCCAGAGCATTGAGATTTGATATGTATTCTGTGGCGTCGTTGACCGACATGCCATGGATTCGGGAAAGCAACTCTTTGACCAATCCCATAGATGAGCCGCTATTCTCTAAAGCCAATTGCAGCGCCATGGCGCTCCCGGTTTTCTTGAGGTTTATCGAGGGAATAGCCATAGTAACAAGTCCTATTGATGCGGCTTGTTCTGCTGAAATGAGTTGTCCCTGAATGGCAAGCTCCCTCGCTTTTGCTTCTCCGATGCGTTTTGCCAGGAAGTAGAGGAATGCACCGGGAAGAAGTCCGTATTTCACTTCAGGGCATCCAAAAAATGCAGTCTCCTGTGCCGCGATAATGATGTCGCATGCTGAAACAAGTCCGCAGCCGAAGGAAGATGCTTTTCCGTCGACGAGCATGATAATCGGCTTCCTGAGCGTGTACATAATCTGAAGCAGTTTCATCACATCCATCGATTCCATGACATTTTGCTCGAAATCTAATTTTGAAACAGCTTTGATGTAGGAAGGTTCCAGACCGGAAGCGATGACTTCTCCCTTTGCGTCGAAGAGAACCACTTTGACGGTGCTGTCTTTTTGAGTCGCTGCAAAAGCTTGTCCGAGTTCGGCAATGAGCGAGGAAGAGAGCGGATTTGGTTCTTCAGATGGGTTCAGAATCAGCGTTGCAATGTGCTGCTGTACCGAATATTGTATCAAATTGAACTGCATAACTTCTTTCTAAGCGCGGGAAAAACATTTCCCGGCTCTGCATCAATGATCAGTGTGTGATGACAACCGAATGCGCCAAGTTTATGCGCTTTACGCCCGAAGATATTATGAGGATTCCCGCCAGCACGGTGTACAGATCAACAGCTTCGATCAAATTAGGGAACAAACATGTTAAAAGAAATCCGAAAAAAGATTAAGATAATTTTTCGGGAACGGGACTGTTCGTCTTAATCGGCATTTTGATCCGAAATGTTTCTTTTTGAGACGAGAGCACGATGCTTGTCCGTGTATGAACCACTCCCTGCCATGATTGGATTTTTGCCAGTAATCTTTCCAGGCTTGCGGTATTATCTGTTCTTACCTTCACGACATGAGTCCCCTCGCCTGTCACGGCATGGCATTCGAGTATTTCTTCGTTTTTTTCCGCATGTTCGACAAACGACGGAAAATGTTTTGATGAATCGATAGTAACAACGACAAATGCCGTAATATCTTTGCCGAAAACACGATGGTTCAATTTTGCGGCATAACCGAGAATATATCCCTCTGTTTCGAGTTTTCGCAGCCGTTCGCTCAAGGCGGGCAATGAAAGATTTACTTTTTCCGCAAGATCGCTTCGCTTCATTCTTCCATCGGTTTGCAGAGCGTCGAGAACCTGGTAATCAATAATATCTAAGTTCATACGTTCATCCTAGCTGCTTTACTTTTTGAAGTATAATATCTCCGTTTCCTAAATAATATTGGTTTTTATGGTAACAATCAATCAAAAAAGGATCTCACTTCAAAAACTTTTGGAAACCGGAGATGTCTTTCTGAACCGCGCAAAATCCGGATGGCTTTTGGATAATCGTCGGAATGAAAAATGGAAGTGCCCGCTACGAGGACGTTTGCTCCTGCATTGCGAACCAGCGGCGCCGTTTCTCCATTGATGCCCCCGTCTACTTGAATATCTATTTCTTTTCCGGTTGTTTTGACCAATGCCCTGCATTCCTGGATTTTTTCAATACTGGACCGAATGAACGCTTGTCCTCCGAATCCCGGATTGACGGACATAATCAGAACAAGGTCGACTTCGTTGATAATATCGCTTAAAACGGCTACGGGCGTCGCCAGGCTTTAGTGCAACGCCTGCCTTTGCTCCGGATTCTTTGATTTGCCCTATCAATTTGCTGAGATCGCGGCTGGATTCCTGATGAACCGTAATCCTGTCGGATCCTGCATCACGAAAGGATTTTATATACAATTCCGGATGTTCGATCATCAAATGCGTATCAAGAGGAAGCTGTGTGCACTTGTCGAATCGACCGGATAACCGGTTGACCGAACGTAATGGCGGGAACAAAATGCCCATCCATAATATCCAGATGAAGCCAATCCGCCCCTGCTTCTTCCACTTTTTTTATTTGGTCGGACAACCGGGAAAAATCGGATGCCAGAAGAGATGGTGCTACGAGAACTTTCATGTCAATTTTCTTTGAGCGGAATTTTTTCCGATTTCTGAGCGACAATCAGATCAATCGTCTGTCCTTTGGCTGCCAATTCTCCGGTATGAGGATATTGTTCAATAATCGTGTTCGGAAGCAAATCGAGGCTTATTTGATAAGTCACCACACCGACCTTGAATCCTGCTTGCGTTAAAATTTTTTCCGCTTCCGTATATGTTTTTAAAGTAACGGATGGAACGGCCGATTTGTCGGCGCTTCGGCCCTGGCTAACCACGATATTGACGGCTGTATTGGAACTCACTTTTGATGCTGCGGCAGGTTCCTGCCGAATAATCGTATTTTCAAAAAATTCATCAGACGTTTCGTATTGAACCGTACCGAGTTTTAAATTGTATCGCTCTAAATCGAATGTCGCATCGCGAACTGATTTTCCGCGCAAGCTTGGAACGGACAGCATTTGCTCTCCTCCGCTCACTGTCAGATAAATTCCTCGTCCGAATTTTACTTCCGACCCTTCTGCCGGATTTTGAAGAATAACTGTCCCTTCCGGATAATGCCGATCCTGTTTACGTTCCGTCTCCTTCGGTTCCAGCCCTCTGGCTTTCAGATCCGCTTTTGCCTCTTCGATAGTCTTCCCGATAACGCCAGGAACTATTGTCGTCTTGCCCTGCTGGACATAATGCGGCATTATAACATGGTCGAGAAGAAGCAGAAAAACATATATAATTGCTGCTGATATCCCGGCAATTCGAAGAAAACGTTTCGTTTTTTGTCCCATAACGCAATAATATACCGATTGTTCTTTCGATTAACAAGTGGATTGCCAAAAGTGAACGGCAAACGGTAAAGGTAAATTGCGAATCGCCAATCGCGAATCTCGAATTGCCAAACTGTGAACTAGCCGGAGGCCTGATAATGTTATTACGCGATAGCGTAATTCAAATTAGGAAGCAGGCTGTAAGATGTGAACTGTAAACGGTAAGGAAGTTCGTAGTGCGTAGTTCTTTGTGCGTAGTTCTTAATGCCACGTAGTGCATAATGCGTCGTGCGTAGTTATGTCTTAATCACGAACTAAGAACTCCGAACTAAGAACCACGAACTCCGAACTAAATAACCTCTTCATTAGATATCTTGCAAATTACTCAGTATATTAAACACCAGAATGAAGAAGTCAGAAGATAGAAGTCAGAAGAAAAACTTACAAAAAGATGTTGAAAATGAGGACTAATATTCAACTCATAATTCGAACTTCCAGATGAAACAAAAATCAGGTTCTGGCTCAATTGGCCGCTCCATTTATTTCTTTTTCTGTTTACGTTTTTCAGCACTGCAATTGCAGGAGTGTTTTGGCTGAACAGAGATCCGTTCGAACTTTCGAATTTCAGTGCCGGAATTCCGTATGCCGCTCGCTATACTCTTTATTCTTTCCTGCCATGAGTTTGGTCATTTTTTTGCCGCTCGTTATCACAAAGTTGAAGCAACTTTGCCTTACTATCTTCCCTTCCCGCCTCTTCCGGCTCTCTTTCAGCTTTTTCTGAATTTCGGCACATTCGGGGCTGTCATTCGAACCAAGTCTATAGTTCCGAATAAAAAAGCGATGTTCGATATCGGTGCGGCCGGGCCGATCGCAGGATTTATCGCCTCCTGTTTGGTCCTTTGTCTTGGTTTTCTTACGCTGCCCGGACCGGATTTTATTCTCAGTATCCATCCTGATTACGACTTTACATTAAACGCATCTTCCCATGCACACGGAATGTCGCTGAGCTTCGGCTCAACGCTTCTTTTTTCTTTTTTCCGTTCTCTCCTGACGCATCCTGCTTCACAATTTGTCCCTCCTATGTCGGAGATCTATCATTATCCGTTTCTCTGTGTCGGCTGGTTCGGATTATTTATAACCGCCATGAATTTGATTCCGATAGGACAATTCGACGGGGGGCATATCATGTATGCGATGTTCGGAAGGATGCACCGCATTATTTCCCGGATATGCTGTTTTTTTCTTCTTGCGGTCGGCTTTCCTTCTGTGCTCGATACGCTGCTTCGTTCCATTCTTGCATTGATAAAAAAACATGAATTCGGACAAATTATTCCATTTGCAGAGTACAGCTGGTCTGCCTGGATGGTTTGGGCGCTGATTGCTTTATTCATCGTCAAACTCGATCATCCGCCGGTAGCCGATGATGCTCCGATCGGAACGAAAAGAATGCTTATTGGGTTTGCTGCTTTCGCTATTTTTATAGTCTCATTTTCACTCAATCCTATTTTTACTGCATTTTAATTTTCTTGTAAGTTTGGAAAAAAAAATCTACATTAAGAAGTAATTCAATTACATGAACAAAGGAAAGGCCACTGACGGCTGATTGCTATAATTTAATTTTTTTGAACTACATTCAGGAAATGCAATCAATGAGCCGGTTCAGGTTTTTTCTTCTCGTCATTTTTACGTCCTCCATCTTTTTATTCAATTCATGCAGACTGAGAACAGATGAGGTCGTCGATTCAAACGGCTCTGCCCCGGTCATCGTCAAAGTCTCAATATCCCCTGACACCATCAATACGGATCTGATCGGCACACAGCGATCGCCGAACGATACACTCAGCATCCTCTTTAATATTCAAGCTATGGTCGTCGATGCAGATGGAGAATCTTCAATTTCTTCTGTTCCGTTCTCCGTAGTCAATACACACACGCAGGCAACGCTCGCCCAGGGATTCTTGATGGATAACGGAATCTCACCCGATGCAAAATCAAACGACAGTCTCTTTACGGGTTCTGTGACTGTTCCTCTGCAGCGTTCTTTCATCGGGAATCTCAATGTTGTTATCCAGGGAGAAAGCACGCGCGGATATTTATCCTCTTCGCTTATTACTCCCGTTGTTATTCTTCGGGCAGATCATGCGCCTCGTATCGACAGCGTTGTGATTCCGGATACGGTTCATGTAACACAAACCTCTTCTATGACAATGACTGCCTATCCTTCGGATTCCGACGGGATCGGCGATATTTCGGGCGTGTATCAATACACTCAAACCAATACGTACAGACTGACCGATAACGGTGATGGATCGTACTCGCGGACGATCACATGGAGTGCGGCAAATTTTCCGCCTTCATTTTCATACAGCTACGTGTATAATTTTGTTGCTTACGACTATTCAGGTAAAGCGAGCAGCGCCGTTACAAAAACAGTGGTGGTATTGCCATGATGAAAATACGCCAGGTTGTCATTTGTATTTTCATTCCGTTCGTTCTTTTTGCGCAGCATCCGGCGAAGTATACACTCTCCTCTTCCGGCTTATCCGCATCAGATGCAGTACCTTCTGCCATGCCTTCAACGAACTCCATTAACGATGTGTATGTGCAAAATGACACGATCTGGTTTGCAACAGGAACAGGTCCTTCATATACAGTGAACGGCGGAACGAGCTGGATCAATCTTGCAGGGACAGCGGGTTTCGACACAAAAGGGATATCAGCAATCGACACGCGAGGCAATTTTATTTGGATGGCTGCAGGATATACGACAACGATTAATGGAACGGATTATCAGACAGGCGGAGGTCTGCATTATTCGACCGACCACGGCGCAACGTGGAATTTCATCCCCCAGCCGGTCGATTCGGGCAAAGTTGATACCATTCAGTACGGCAGCAAAAATAAAATACGCGCGCTCGATATAACTGTTCCGCAGCAGAATATTACATTCGACATTGCTTTGACGAGCTCGGCCGTATGGATAGCAAGCTGGGCCGGAATGCTGCGAAAATCGATTGATTCCGGAAAGACATGGCAGCGTGTAGTGCTTCCTCCGGATTATATGGATGCTATCGATACATCCATGACTTTGAGCTTTGATCTCACTCCCACATCAAGCTATGGAATGATTGCGAATTACAACCACTCGCTCTTTTCGGTCATTGCAAGCGACGATACGACCATCTGGGCTGGAACGGCAGACGGGATTAATAAATCGACCGACGGCGGCTTAAGCTGGAGAAAATTCTCGCATCAAAATCAGGCACAGCCAATCTCCGGTGATTTTGTAGTCGCACTCAAAGCGCAGACCTGGAAAAACCGCACCATCATCTGGGCTGCCACAAACAATGCAAACGATCCCGATGAAAAGCCGGGCGTCAGCTATTCGAGCGATGGAGGAAATTCGTGGCAAACAGCGCTTCTCGGCGCTTTTACTCATAATATAACATGCAGTGATTCCATCGTTTATGTGGCAACCGATCAGGGTGTTTATCGCAGCAGTGACTTCGGCGCCAGTTGGTCGTGCAGCGGCACCATCATCGATCAGATCCATTCCCAGCAATTTACGACGCCCGAACTTTACTGCGTCGGCGCTCAGAATGATATCGTGTGGGTCGGCGGTTCGGACGGTATCGCTTCGACAATCGATAATGGGTCGTCCGCTTTCGGATCTTCCTGGAATATCTATCGCACGTCGGCTGTGATAGGCACGGCACACTCGACCTATGCGTATCCGAATCCGTTTTCTCCGGACCTTGAATTTATTCGTATTCATTTCAGCACAAAATATTTTTCCGCTTCATCGCAGAATGTCGATATTCGGATTTTCAACTTTGCCATGCAGCCGGTTCGGACACTCCTTCAGAATGCTCCGCGCGCCAGCGGAGAATTCGATGAATTGTGGGACGGAAAAGACGATCGCGGAAGAACCGTTGCCAACGGCGTCTATTTCTATTTTATTTCCGGCGGAGGACAATCGCCTGTCTGGGGAAAGATTCTGGTGATCCGATGAGCAGGATAATGATCGGGCGGTTTTTCTGCGTCACGGCTCTTTTGCTTTCGATAACATTCACGATGCAGTCGCAATTGCAAAGCGATAATTCATTCAGCAGTATGCCGGGCTCTGCCATGCGGATGGGTTTTGGCGCACGCGGCATGGCGATGGGAAATTCTCTTTCAGCAGTTTATGAGGACGGCGTAACGAGTTATTACAACCCGGCGCTCGTTCCATTCCAGACGGAAAAAAACTTGACCGCATCCTATGGAATTCTTTCGCTGGATCGAAGTCTCAATTTTCTAACCTACACTGTTCCGCTGAAACCGAATGCGGGACTTTCCATCTCCATTATTAATTCCGGCGTTGCGAGTATCGACGGCCGAAACAGCGACGGCATTCAAACGGGAACAACTTCGACGCAAGAAGATGCCTTTATGTTGTCGTTCGGAATTCGCCCAAAATCGAATTTTTCATTCGGACTGACGATAAAAGTTTATTACAGTTCGCTCTATCAAGGTGTTTCGAGCACAACAACAGCATTCGATGCAGGAATCGTATATATTCCGGCTCAGGATATTACATGTGCCGTCGTCGTGCAGGATATCAATGGACATTATAAATGGGACTCTTCCTCGCTTTACGGGGAATACGGTAAATCGTATATTGAAGATTTTCCGCTCCGAAAACGTATCGCAATTGCATGGTCGCCTTCAGCATGGCCGGCTCTTGTAACGGGAGAATTCGAATATATCGGATCGGATCCCATGCTGCGATTCGGAACCGAAGTTTTTCTCGTCGATGCATTCGCTTTACGCGCCGGCATCGATCAGATTCTTCTCAACGGAGAAATGCCGGCAAAACCGTCTCTCGGTTTTTTGTTTCATATGAATATTTTTAAAAAGCAGACGGATTTTCAGTATGCATACGTTTTTGAGCCGTCCAGTCCGAGCGGAATTCATATTCTTTCAATAGGACTAAATTTTTAATGAAAAAGAGTTCTTTTCTTCTGCTCGCCGCTCTCCCGCTGATAACTTTTGCACAGGGAACATCCACTCGGTATGCCGAATTGAAATTTCCGGGAACAGCGCGTATCGCCTCGCTTGCATCGTCGCCGCTGACTGATTTCACTCTTGAGACTTCTCTGACGAATCCCGCAGCGCTCGCCGGAATATCTTCATCGGAGATGCTCATATCCCATGTCTCATGGTTTCAGGATGTGCAGAAAGATATGCTGGCGGCATCGGTTCCTCTTTCGTTCGTGGATGCCTCGTTCTCTGTCAATACGACCGGCATCGGCGGCATTGAAGTTCGCGATATTCCCGGCCCCCCTGAAGCCACATTTACAGCCCGTACTTCTTTAATGCAGATATCGATTTCAAGATCGATTTTCGGCAATCTTTCCTTCGGAATCTCTGGAAAATATCTTTATCAAAAAATTTATATCGACGAGAGCAGCGGCTATGCAGCCGATTTCGGAGCTCTCTGGAACGGCGGCGCATGGCAGGCTGCAGTCCTCTGCACGAATCTTGGAACACTTTCGGCTATGCGTCAGGAGGCGGGCGATTTACCGACTGCTCTTCAAGCCGGAGTATCGTATCATTTTCCAGTCGACATATTTGAAAACAGTCTCTATGCTGCATACTCTTCCAATCTGATCGTAACCGATAATCACCTTCGAACGGGAATCGAATCAGTTTATGATCGGGTTTTAAGCTTCCGGCTCGGATACCAGACAGGATACGAAACTCAGACTATCTCCGCTGGAGTTGGAATAGTCTTTTCGTTCGTCCGATTGGATTATGCCTATGTCCCCTTCCTTCTCGATTTCGGCAATGCAAATATTTTCACGATGACGTTCACGATTCAGTAGAAGCATTTCAAAACCATGCGTATTGCTGGATTTACTTTCATTCGAAACGGCATAAAATTCGATTATCCATTTTTGGAATCGCTTCGTTCCCTTCTGCCCCTTTGCGATGAAGTCGTTGTGGCCGTCGGACATTCCGACGATGCTACACTTGAAGCCGTGGAATCGCTCCGTTCTCCAAAAATTGTCATCATACCGACCGTGTGGGATGAATCGGTTAAAACCGGAGGTGCTGTTCTCTCACGACAGACAAATATTGCACTGGATCATGTCCGCGGTGATTGGGGATTGTATCTTCAAGGAGATGAAGTCCTTCATGAAAAAGATTATAATGCAATTCTTGAAACAATGGATCGGTATAAAGATGATCGGCGTGTCGAAGGATTGCTTTTTTCCTATTATCATTTTTACGGCAGCTATCGCTATGTCGGAAAATCGCGGCGTTGGTACAGAAGAGAAATCCGGGCCGTAAGACCCGATATCGGAATTCAATCGTGGGGAGATGCACAAGGATTTAGACTCAACGGATGCAAGCTTCATGTCAGGCCGGTCGATGCATCCGTCTATCATTACGGCTGGGTTAAAAATCCTTCCACTCAGCAGCTCAAACAAAAAAGTTTCAGCGCATTATGGCATTCGGAACGATGGATTGCGGAGCATATTGCCGATGTCGAAGAATACGATTATACCCAAGGGGGTACTCTGCAGGTTTTTGGCGGGGATCATCCGCAAACCATGCAGTCGAGAGCCGCCGGACAGAACTGGGAGTTTCGTTACGACGAAAAAACTGCGAAACGTCCGTTGAAGGACAGAACGCTCGATTGGATCGAGAAGAAAACAGGGATTCGTCCAGGAGAATATAAAAATTATATTCTGCTCTAAACGACAGGAATTTTTTCCTCCAGCGCATAGGCAGTAAAGATTATTCCCGTAACAAACCACCAAAGCCAGCAATTGATGAATGTTCCGTAATAGTCCTGAAAGAGACAGGCGATCAGAAATCCGCAAAGCGAGATGGCCGCTCCTAAAGAAATTCCCTTCAGGAACGGGTCTTTCGATTTTCTCCACGTTTTAAAACCGACCGATAAGGCGATCACCCATAAAGAAACGAACGCAAGAAGCCCCGGCAATCCGGACGCAACTGCAATATTGAGATAATCGTTGTGCGGGTGAGCCTGTGTATCGTAAAATCCCGGAACATGGTAGCGGTCGAATGCGATTTCAAAATTATCTTCCCCGAGTCCGAAGATAGGATTATGCTCGATCGAGATAACGGATGTCTGCCACAAGGCAATGCGTGTCCCATTTTCGGAAGGCACAAACATGGAAAATGCTCTCTGCCTGATGCTTGCTGAAGAAACAAGAAGAAACGCTATAAGGACAAAGGAGCCGATTGTCACGATCCACCCGGTTTTTCGATTGCGAAGAAATCCCGAGAATGGAATCATCATTGTCATCGCGAGCCAAATACTGCGCGCAAAAGTCGAAAGCACAGCAAGAAAACATAAGAGCGGGACAATAATATGGTAATAGCGGTAAAAATGTTCCGCTTTTTCAATAAGAAGTGCAGCGGAAATAAAAAAACCGGTCATCGCTAAAAGACCGAAGGTCAAATAGAATCCATAAAATCCGACCGATCTAAAAAATATTCCTCCCGCGGGAGCCAGTTCGAACCCTCGGTGAATTTCGTACCCGGAAAAAGTCTGCCAAAGCGCGTAGAGCGAGGCAAAAGCCGTCACGATGAGAAAAATTTCGATCATAAGGACGAGCGTTTTCTTTTTTGTAATCGTCCAAAACATGAAGAGCATGATCAAAGATGGCCACTCATGATTCAAGATCCGGCCCAGACTGTGCAATGTCCGCTCGCAAAGCAAGGCCGAAACGACATTCCAGAGGAGATAAAAAATGAATGGCAAATAAAACACATGCCTGCGAAATTCCCATTGTTTAAAAAGCACGCCTTGAGCAACCCATCCCCAAAGCATGAAGACAATAGCAAATTGCACCGGAACATGAGTCAGCGGCACGGTGCATGCAAAGGCAAGAAGCGCATAATAAACGATTTTTTGAGGTATTGTCATAAATATTTCTCAGAATTTATAATGATTCAGCGTTTTATTGATGTCATTAATCAATATTTGTAACCGCGATAGACTGCCCCTATGGGGTTGTCCCGAGTATATTGTACAAAATATTCTCGGTAAGTCGTCGCGAGCGCTCCTGACGTCATCTCGAAGGAACGAAGGCGGCGTCGGTTGCAGGCGCTAACCGTAGGGCTTATAAAGTCGCACATCCAGCCGATGCTATGGCATTTACCAATTATTATTGAAATTATGATTTATTTTTTCAAAATTTTATCGAGAAATATACTAATTTCTTCTGTTATTTGGTCTATCGGGATGTTCGAAACCGGCTGTCCCTGCTGCGCGATTACACAGGTATGTTTTACGTTAAACGGGAACCATTCCTTCATTCCCTGCAAAGGAGTAAAAAAACCGATAACCGGCGTCTTCATTGCTGAAGCAAAGTGAATGATTGAAGTGTCCGGCGACAGCACTAATGATGCACTTTCAATGAGTGCAGCCAATTCAAGAAGAGAGCCGTATCCCTTCTGCATAAAACGGATGCAATTCGTTGTCCGGCAGACTGTCTCACTATAGGCACGCATTTCCTTGTCTTCAGGAGCTGTTACAAGCACTATCCTGTATCCGCCTGTCAAGTTAAGCAAAGCGATTATTTTACCTGCTTGATTTTTGCTGATTTTATTTTTTGGAATGGACGCAGAAAGGTTGAAAACAATATACTTACAGCATTGGGCGTCTGATTTTACTTGAACATCATGCGTAAACAAAAATCCGGCAACATGAGCACGAGAATCATTATCAACAACAATTTCATATTTAAGATTTTCCGATTTTAACCTCATAGAAAATATTATTCGCATCATATCGGCATATAAATATGTCATGGGCTGAACGGAACGCGGAAGAGTGCAGTAGCGGTTGAAATAAAAGCGGTATTTTTCGTCCCCCTGGCTGACAGTAATGCTTTTTTTTGCTATGAAATTCAAAAGCAGCGCTATGCTGGTGGTCCTGTTGAAGATGAAATTCACAACCACGTCGTAATTCTCATGTCGAATTTTCAAAAGTGTGAAAAATCGTTTTATTCGCCTCTTTTGAAGAATATGAATGACATCTATCGCTTTATTATATCGAATAATCTCCTCATTCGTCTCGGCGGCCAGAACGCCGATTTTAAGTAAGGGGTACTGTTGTCTGATGGTACGGAAAATAGGAGTAGTGACGATCATATCGCCGATACGGTCATGCCGCAAAAAGAGAATTTTTTTTACCTTCGTCAAGTCAACTGGTGTTTCGCTGCCCTGCCGGCCCATGATTCGCTTGAGAAAGGGATAGAGGATTCTATGCCGCCAGAAATATTCCATTGAAAGAAAAAAATTCTGCATTTTTTTTAACAAATACCGGTTTTTCGTATAATACGATCGACAGCTTTTTTAACATCGTTTTCGGATATAGAACTTAAATCATCTACATCCGTAACGATGGTCTCGAATTCTGTATTAAAAGGCTCCCAGATTCTTAGGTTTTTATTGGATTGAACATAAAGGACAACTGCAGGAACATGAAAAGCCGATGCAAGATGAACTGCAGACGTATCGGGTGTAATAAGCAAAGACAGTTTTTCGATAAACGCTGCAAACTCATCGAATGAATGTGTAACCGGAGAAATTTTTGCGAATGCATATCGAGAATTCGAAGGAACGATTTCAAGTGCAATTTTTCTATGTTCAGGTTTATAGAATACAGCTAATTCCAATTGCGGATACGTGTTATGCAGATATTCCAAAAGATGTTTATAATGTTCAACTCCCCAAAATCTTACATCCCCTCCTGCTGAAATATTGATTCCAATGATTTTTTTGCCCGTCGCGAAATTTTCTTTGAGGAAGCGCTCTGCCATTCCTCTCGACAGCTCTGACGGAGTATAACGAACCGAAATATCTTTTGTCCGGGGATGGATATCGAAGGGAACAAGTAATTGAACTATTCGTTCGATAATGTGTGAATCTTTTCTCGAAAGTAATTTTACGACGATGCTGTATGCATAGCTATTCTCTTTTTCGAGTCCGACAGTTTCTTTTGCACCTGAAAGAAGGCAAAAAATCGTCGATGTCGCAGAAGGATTATCCATCAAATCTATGGCAAAATCGTAGCGTTCTTTCCTTATGCTGCGTACAAGGCGTAGAGTGTGAAAAAAATGCTTTGTATATATCCACCGCTTTCGAATAAGAGGGTCGTTTTGGAGAACAAAATGGTTCTTGGGACTTAAGAGGACATCGATGATTGCATGCGGATATTTTTTTTTGAGCAGGGCAAAAAGAGGAGTCGATATGAGCACATCTCCTATCATATCTTGCCGTATGAATAGAAATTTTGCGTTTTTAAAGTCTGCGGCTTGAAAGCTGCCTTTCTTCTTTTCCAAAAAAAAATTTAGAAACTGAATAAGACTGCGCCGAAAGGCTATTTCGATTCTTTTTTTGAAAGGATCAGGCACTTTAAGGACCTGTGATTGTGATTTGTAAACTGTAAAGGAAGTTCTTAGTTCGTGGTGCTTAGTTCTTAGTTAAAAGCTAACAATGCATAAAGCACTAATAACCAAGAAGCAAAAATTACGAACTATGAACGGTTTTTTTATCGTTAAATTGAAGCGAATAAAGCTTTTTGTACACGCCTTTTTTCTTTTTGAGAAGTTCATTATGCGTTCCTACTTCGACTATTCGCCCTCCCTCAAGAACTACAATGCGATCGCAATTGGCTATAGTTGAGAACCTATGAGCGATAATAAACGATGTACTCCCCTTCATAAGCTTGTTCAAGGCATCCTGTACCATTCTTTCGGATTCCGTATCAAGTGCAGACGTAGCTTCATCGAGAAGCAATATTTTTGGATTGCGTAAGATGGCTCGTGCAATGGCAATACGCTGCCGTTGTCCGCCGGAAAGCTGCAATCCACGCTCTCCAACCTCGGTTTCGTATCCATTTTCAAGTTTTTCAATGAAGGAATGAGCATTCGCATGACGTGCAGCCTCAAATATTTCTTCATTTTCAGCATCCAAACGTCCATAACGAATATTTTCGTAAACCGATCCGGAAAACAGAATAACATCTTGCGGCACAATTGCCATCTGCCTTCTTAAACTCAGTAAATCCATTTCCCTCGTGTCCTGTCCATCGATAAATATTTTACCATGTTCCAACTCATAAAATCGAGGAATAAGGTTGATGAACGTGCTTTTCCCGCCGCCGCTTTCTCCGACAAGCGCAATTTTTTCTCCTGAAGAAACATACAGGCTGACATTGTTAAGCGCTTGTATATCACCATTATAGGCAAATGATACTTCTCTAAATTCTACGTCTCCATTGTTTATTTTTGTCAGGGGCAATCGATGGTCTAAGTGCTCTCGTTTCAAGGTCGAGTATTTCAAAAATATAGCCGGCGGAAACTAATGTTTTTTGTATCCTGGCGGCGCTTTCACCCAATGCCTTAACCGGTTTTGCAAGATTAATCATCAGCATAAGGAAGAAAATCATCGTTTCTATCGTCATAGAACCCTGGATAAAGAGGTATCCGCAAAAAATTACCAGGAGCGAAGTGGCTACAGTGTTAAAAAGTTCGTTTGTCGGACTTAATAAAGCGATAATCCGAACGATTTTCATCGAGTAATGATAATTTGTCTCGACTTTTTGCTTGAATATTTTTTTCTCATCTTCTTCTCTTGTAAACGATTTTACGACGCGGATGGCGGAAATTTTTTCCTGCAAAAATGACGAAATATCGGCCAATGTATTTGTAAGATTACGGCTGTATGAGCGAATGCGATCCCCGAATTTTCTCGATATCTCTCCCGAAAAAGCAAAAAGAAAAATCGAGACAATCGTCAACTGCCAGTTGGTATAGAATAATGCCGTCGCAAAAACAATCGTATATACGACATTCTGCGTCATTTCCACTATCATGATCAGCGATTGTTCGAGATTATTGACATCGTTGGTTATGCGGGACATGATATAGCCGGTTTTATTTTCGTCGTAATATTTAACCGGTAAAAAGACGAGCTGGTTATAAAGATCTATACGGAACCGCATGAGTATTTTTTGCTGTACGGAACTCATGAGATATTCACGCACGTAAACAAACACGACTTTAACGACAATAATGACGATAACAGCCAGTGCAAATCTATAAATCAATTGGAAACTTTGTTCTTTTCCATAAATAGAAAGCGAATAGAGGTTAATATTTAAGGGATTGATGACGACCTGAACGGCAATTTCCTTGCCGGCCCTGACTTGCTGGCCAATCGTCTGCAAAATCTCGACCAGTCGTGCAATAAGATATGCCGATGCGGTATCAGAGAAGCTCATCATTGCCACGGCAAAAAGACCGCAGATGATTCGCCATTTATACTTGAGAAAATACTTCCCGAGACGAATAAATACCTGTAAAGGACTCATAATATATAACGTAATTGATTTTGCGATAATAAACAATGTCAACAGTTTGTCAGTTAGTCGGTTGTTTGGTTCTTAGTTCGTGGTTCTTAGTTCGTGGTTCTTAGTTCTTAGTTAAGAGCGAACCACCACCGGAGACCTCACGCGTTAGCGCGATTCAAATCCTGTACCCAGCACTAAGAACGAAGAACCAGCACTACGAACGTTCCAATTATGCACTAAGAACCAAATAACTAATAAACCAATGGACCAATAACTAAATAACTTAAGAACAATTAAACGGCAACACCGCAGCACGGCAACACCTCGTTTACCCGCCTATGGTGGGAACGGTAGCACTACGAACTTCTTTACAGTTCACAGTTTACAATAACCAATAAACAATGAACTTTGAGCCGCAGCACGTCTTTAAATCAGAAATGCGTTGTTAAACCAACCAAGAACCACGAACTAAGAACCACGAACCAAATAACTCTCTACAGTTGATCTATCTCAAAATATTCCTTGATCTTCAGAGCGAGCGTTTCTCCGACGACATCGGCAAGCTGTTCCTGCGATGCGAACTTAATACCTTGAACCGAACCGAATGCTTCCAGAAGTTCTTTTGATTTTTTTTCCCCGATTCCTTTGATAAGATCTATTTCGGTCCGCAGGATTCGCCGGGAGCGAATTTGTCTATGGTAGGTAATAGCGAAGCGATGCGCTTCATCGCGTATTTGCTGAAGCAGACGCAAGCTTGAAGAAGTTTTAGGCAGCAAGATCGGTTCAGACTGTCCCGGCATAAATATTTCTTCGAGTCGTTTTGCCAATCCGATGATAGGAATATGCAAAGAAAGGGTACCGAGCACGTCGACAGCGCTGGAGAGCTGCCCTTTGCCGCCGTCGATAATGACCAGTCCGGTGAAGACTCTTTGTCTTTTCCCGAGCCCTGTATATCGCCGCTGAACCACTTCCTGCATACTGGCAAAATCATTAGGGCCGTTGCACTGTCCGGATCCGATATTTTCGATATTCGCTCTTTTTCGGTTTTCCATCGACGAACACGACCATCGAAGCAACTGAATCGCTTCCCTGAATATTGGAGATATCGAAGCATTCTATTCTGCGCGGAAGCGTCTCAAGGTGCAGGTCGTTTTGAAGCGACTGAACCGCATGCGGAACAGCTTCTCCCCTTTTCTGGCGTTGAATCTGCAATTCATCGAGCCAATATTGTGCATTATGGCGGACCAAATCGATGAGGCGAATATCGTCTTTCTTTTCCGGAACGATGATTCCGACGCTTTGTCCTGCACGCAGAGCGACCCATCGGCTTATTGCTCCCGGTTCGATCAACTCTTCCGAGAGAACAATCTCATCCGGATAATCTTCATGCTCGGAATAATAATGTTCCAAAAGATATTCCAGCAGCTCTCCATGGCTTTTACCCGCATGCTGTTGGAAAAATAAAAGTGCCGGCTGCCAATCACCTTTCCTTCCCTTATGCAGAACAGGACGCAGCATCCGTCGTCATTGTTCGTAACGACTGCAAAGACATCCCTGTTAACCTCCCGTGTATCGACAATTTTTTGTTTTTCCCTGTATACGTTCAACTGACGGATCTTATCCCGCAAAGCCGCGGCTTCTTCGAACTGCATGGCGGAAGCGACATTTCTGCATTTCAGATCTCCAGCGATTCTACCACAGGTCGAATCCTGCCGCGTAAAATTTGAGCAACCTTATCGATCATCGCAGCATATGCTTCGCGGGATTGATATGCTTCACATGGGCCGTCGCATTTTTTTATATGGTAATCGAGGCAGACCTTGAATTTATGATGCGCAATGTTTTCTTCGGAGAGGTCGTAATTGCAGCTCCGGATCCTGAAAATATCGCGTACGGTCTTTAACGCCGCACGCATTGTTCCTACATCGGTATAGGGACCGTAGTATTTTCCGGCGTTTCCAAATTTTTTCCGCGTAACGAATACGCGCGGGAACGGTTCATTCGTTAACACGATATAAGGGTAGGATTTATCGTCTTTCAGCACCACATTATAACGCGGTTTAATTTCCTTGATAAGATTCGATTCGAGTATCGAACGCTTCGACTTCTGTGTCGGTCACCGTTATTTCAAAGTCCCGTACCTTTGCGACCATTGCATCGATGCGCGGATCGTTTGAGCGGGACTTTTGGAAATACTGCCGGACTCGCGAACGGAGGTTTTGTGCTTTCCCGACGTATAAAACAGCGCCCGCCAGCATCTTTAAAACGATAGACACCCAGGTTTTTGCGGCAAAGCTTCAAGCTTCTCCTGCAAGGGAAGATCACTTATAATAAATGCGAATTTATATTTTCAGGTTCAACGTTCATATTCATAGTTCATGGTTCAAAGTTCAAGGTGCTGCCGTGCTGCAGTTATTGGGTTGTTTAGTTCTTCAGTTGTTTAGTTTACCATTTACTATTTACCATTTACTATTTACCATTTACTATTCACTATTTACTATTTACAACTCTTTGCACCGAAACACCGCTCGTTATGAAAACTCCTATTAGAACGAGGAACGATCCTGCATAGACATTGCTCTGCAATGTTTTCGCTGAGGATCAGCACACCTGCAACAAGAGCAATAATCGGCGTAATAAAAGCCGAAAGTGAAAGCACGACTGCTTCGATATGTTTTGCCATCCAGAAGTAAATGACAAACGACATCACCGTCCCGAACAAGGACAAAAATAATATTGAAAAAATTCCGCAGCGTCGATGAAAATATGCGAGAATAATTCTCGATAATCAAGCTCGATCCTATCAGCAGAACCGAACTGAAAAGCATGGAAAATAAATTCAGAACGACACTGTTATACTCCTGGCCGTATTTTCGAACAGCTATTAACGCTGCTGCCTGTAAAAATGCTCCTCGCCAAAATAGCTATTGTTCCAGGGATATTGATCGGGCTTATGATAGACATCCGGCTGAAGAGATCACGAAAACGCCGCAAAATCCTGCAGCGATCCCAGCAACGCGAAAGAGCGTCAGCCGTTCTCCTGGAAGAAAAAAGTGTGAGAGAAATGCGACCCAAAAGGGGAAAAGTTGCAAACAGAACCGAGGAAATTCCCGAATCGATGCGTGACTGGCCCCAATAAATAAGACCGAAAGGAAGCGAAAATGCCGTCAGGCATAAGAATAGTAATAAGTTTCCAGAATTTTCGCTCGCGCGGAATGGTGTATTTTTTCCACTTTCATAATAATCCATAAAACGGTTGAAGCGATTGCGAATCGGAGTCCTGCGGAAAAGAACAGGCGGCATGGATTGAAGCCCGACGCGTACGACTGCCCACGTCGATCCCCAGATTATGCAGACAATCAAAAAGGCCGCAAAATCTTTCCGGCGCAATGTCATTATTTCTTTCCTTCTTCGAGCCGTAGCCGAAACGCTGCATCATTGCCGAATTATCCCTCCACCCCTTCCTTACTGTTACATGTAATTCCAGAAATACGGCATGCTGCAAAAAGGATTCGATTTCTTTCCGAGCCGATTGTCCGAGTATTTTAAGCGCCTGTCCTTTTTTTCCGATTAAAATTCCCTTCTGTGAGTCCCGTTCGACGACTATATCTGCATTGATAAATGTCTTACCCGACTCGCGTTCCTTAAATTCACGGATATCGACAGCCGTTGCATACGGAATTTCTTCTGAGAATTGTTCGAATATTTTTTCGCGTATAAATTCAGCGGCAAAAAATCGTTCCGGATGCTCGCTTGCGATATCTTCCGGATAATATGGAGGATGTACAGGCATGAGCCGGACAAGCGCCTGTTCAAGAGCATCTACGTTTTTCCTCTTCAAAGCAGAGAGCGGTATAACGCCGTCATAGATGCAGAGTTCAATTTGTTTTTGAACGAGATGTTCGACGGCGGGATTTTCCAGCAAATCGATTTTATTCAGAACCAGGAGAATCGGTTTTTTCTTCTTATACACTGACAGCAGATCGTTGAACCCTCCGCAGGCAGTTTTCCTTCATTGTAGGCATCTGCCAGAGCGACAATCACGTCCGCCTCTTCCAATGCACGGGAAGAATGTTTCATCATTTCGCGCTGGAGCAGATATTTCGGTTCAATAATGCCCGGAGTATCGAGGAAAACGATTTGGTATGAATCGGTGCTGGCTATTCCTAAAACGCGCTGGCGCGTTGTTTGCGGCTTATTCGCAACAATTGAAATCTTTTGCTTGAGAAGAGCGTTGAGTAGAGTCGATTTTCCGACATTTGGTTCGCCGATCAGTGCAGCATATCCGGCTTTATAATGTTCTTTAGGATCCATGTCTTTTAGTTCTTAGTTCGTGGTTCTTAGTTCGTGGTTCGGACGGAAGTCAAAAAATGTCATTCAATGTAAACGGGATTCAGTCCCAAGTTCATAGATCATGATTTACAGCCATCATATCTAAGCACTACGCACCAAGCACTAAGAACTTCGTAACAATTCGCAATTCGCGATTCGCGATTTTAAACTGCTTCTTCTCCCGATTCTTCTGTCCGGATCCGGATAACATCTTCCACATCGGAAATAAATATTTTTCCGTCTCCTACTTCACCCGTTTTTGAAAAAAAGTATAATCGCTTCAATTTTCTTCATTAATTTTAAAGCAGTAAACAGTAAACTGTAAACTGAAAAAAAGTTCTTAGTTCTTGGTTCTTGGTTCTTAGTGCTTGGTCTTTAAAACCACGAACTAAGAACTACGAACTCAGAACTCAGAAGTACAAACTAAGAACTACGAACTAAAAAAACTTCCTAAGCTCCATGGCAATTCTTATATTTTTTCCCGCTGCCGCACGGGCATGGTTCGTTTCTGCCTACTTTTTCTGCCGCGTGAATTGTTTGAACCTTCGGCGGATCAGATTTGCCGGATTTTTGAGTTTCTCCGCTTGCGGATTCTTTGTTCGGCACAAAACCGGATCCTGCGGCAGAGTCATGTGTCAGAACCATTTCTTCCCGCCGTGGAACCCTTCGCGTGCGCTGGACTGGCAGCTGTTCCGGCCGTTCCGGGTACAGTTTGAAAACCAGATCGAGGACCTCTATCGAGATCATATCCATCAGCTCCAAAAACATATTGAAAGCTTCCGTTTTGTATTCGATCAAAGGATCTTTCTGACCGTATCCCCGCAGGTGAATTCCCTCTTTGAGATCGTCCATTTCCCTCAAATGATCGCGCCATTTTGAATCGATCACCTGCATCATTGCCATTTTTTCCAGAGTTCCCATGAGCTCCAGGCCGAGCTGTTCTTCTTTTCGCCGGTAAAATTCCTGCGCCGTTTTTTCAATTTCATCGCTGACTCCTTTTTCACCCATCTGCTGAAATTGATCTGCAGTTATGGAAAGGTCTGTCAAAAAACGTGCGCGGACTTCATTTTTTAATTCAACGAGGTTCCCGTCCGCATAATATTTCCGCGTGATATTGATTGCCGCTTCATGAAGCATATCGAAGATATCGTCCCTTAAACGTTCGCCTAAAAGGGCATGCCGCCTGCGTGAATAGATAACTTCGCGCTGCTGGTTCATCACGTCGTCATATTCGAGCAAACGCTTTCGTATGCCGTAGTTATTTTCTTCGACTTTTTTCTGGGCGCGTTCTACCGATCTCGTAATCATCGGATGCTGAATTACTTCGCCTTCTTCAAGTCCCATCCGCTCCATAATCCGGGCAATCCGTTCGCTTCCGAAGAGGCGCATAAGATCGTCTTCCAGCGAAAGATAAAAACGTGAAGAGCCGGGATCTCCCTGCCGTCCAGCGCGTCCCCGGAGCTGCCGGTCTATACGGCGGGATTCATGGCGTTCGGTTCCGATAATGCGAAGTCCGCCGACTTCCCGCACACCCGGTCCCAGTTTAATATCCGTTCCGCGGCCTGCCATGTTTGTCGAGATTGTTACGCTTCCCGGAAGACCCGCATGTGCAACGACCTCCGCTTCCCGCTGATGCTGCTTTGCATTGAGCACATTATGAGGAATTCCCTTCCGCTTGAGCATACGGCTGATGGTTTCAGAAACTTCGACGCTGGTCGTTCCGACAAGAACGGGCTGCTTCTTTTCACGGAGACGTTCTATTTCATCGATGGCGGCATTATATTTTTCACGTTTTGTTTTGAAAACATGGTCGTCTTCATCGTCCCTTACCATGGGTTTGTTCGTGGGAACAACGACGACATCCAATTTGTAAATATCGAAAAATTCAGAAGCCTCAGTTTCCGCTGTTCCGGTCATACCGGAGAGTTTTTTATACATGCGGAAGTAGTTTTGCAGCGTGACGGTAGCGAGTGTTTGCGTATCCCGTTCGACCTTAACCCCTTCTTTTGCTTCGATCGCCTGATGCAGTCCTTCGGAATAACGGCGGCCGGAAAGCAGGCGTCCCGTAAATTCATCGACGATCATGATTTTGCCGTCATCGGAAACTACATACTCCACATCCTTCTCATAGAGACAGTATGCACGAAGGAGCTGGAGAATCGTATGAATCCGATCATTGCGTTCGGCAAACAATTTATTAGCGGCATCCTTTTTCCGCTGTTTCTCGTCGAAAGAGAGTGAAGCGTCTCCCTCGATTAGACTCAATTCCGTTCCGATGTCCGGAATGATAAAAATATCTTTGTCGTTTCCGGGATATGCCTGAGCAAGAAATTCACGGCCCTTGTCCGTCAGGTCTATGACATGCGATTTTTCATCGATGGCGAAATAGAGTTCGTCGTCTATTTCATGCATGCGGGAGCTTTGATCCTGCATGTACGTATTTTCCGTTTTTTGCGACAGGGATTTATTCGAGGGCTCCGAAAACAACTTGAGAAGTTTTTTATTCTTAGGCAGTCCTCGCTGGGCACGCAGCAACAGCACTCCCGCTTCTTCAATACGCTTCTGCTGCAGAAGAATCTCCGCTTCGGATGTAATCTTTGCTGCTAAGTTAAGCTGCGCTTTGTACACACGCTCGACGTAAGGTTTCATTTCATCGAATCTATGGTCTTCCGAAGCAACCGGGCCGCTGATAATGAGCGGCGTACGTGCTTCATCGATGAGCACTGAATCGACTTCGTCAACGATGGCATAGTTATACGGGCGCTGCACCATTTCCTCTGCGTTGACGACCATATTGTCTCGCAGATAATCGAAGCCGAATTCGTTGTTCGTGCCGTATGTAATATCCATTCCATAATGGATTCGGCGCTGGTGCGGATCCATATTCTGAAGAATACAGCCGACGGTCAATCCCAGAAATTCGAACACCTTGCCTATCCAGAGGCTGTCACGCTCTGCCAGATAATCGTTTACCGTAACGACGTGCACTCCCCTTCCGGAGAGCGCATTGAGATAACAAGGAAGCGTTGCAACGAGCGTTTTTCCCTCTCCGGTAGCCATTTCTGCAATTTTACCCTGATGTAAAACGACAGCGCCCAGAAGCTGCACATCAAATGGTACCATATCCCAGACGATCTTGTTGCCCGCCGCATCCCATGATTTCCCAACAAGCCGCCGGCATGCTTCCTTTACAACTGCAAAAGCCTCCGGAAGAAGTTCTTCCAGCGTATCTTCAATTTTACGGTCAAGTTCATCGTTTAAATCATCGATTGAATTGTACAGAATTTCCCGTTCCTCGAACGTCATGGCCGTTTTTAAATCTTCTTTAGCTTTTGCAATTGCTTGCTGGACAGGCAGCTCGGCATCCGCAACTTTGCTTTTGAATTCTGCAGTCTTCGCTTTCAATTCTTCATCGGAAAGCGTATAAAGCTGTTCAAAATGCGCATTAATTTCTTCGACAAGGGGATAGAGCATTTCAACATCATGCTCATGTTTCGAACCGAATAATTTTTTAAAAAAGTCCAGCATATAATCCTTTTCCAGAATGGTCAATTGTTGAAATATACCCATTTTTAGAGCATAAAACAAGAAAAGCCATTTTGTTCTTAGTTCGTGGTTCTTAGTGCTTGGTTTGAAAAACGGGCTCCATTTTTTTTTACAACTGATCGATCTTGCTTCTTGATGATTTTTAAGACAATATATATTTAGTTCGTATTTACTTGGTTTTTGGTCTGTGGTTCTTAGTGTCGAAGTTTAATACACCACGAACTACGAACCACAAACTAAGAACTAAAAAAATCGACTTTCAACATGCATTTTAAAAAAATCATATATATTTTCATTCTTTTTTTATTCACCGGCTGTACAACCGCCTCTTTTTTTAATTTTTCATCGGGCCCCAAGGAAGTTTTAAATCATGAAATCGACGCCCTTCTATCCGATTCCGCATTCACGCGAACGGCGGTGAGCATCAAAGTTGTTTCCCTCGACCGAAACGAAGTATTGTATGGACGCAAGAGTTCTTTGCTGCTTCTTCCCGCTTCCACGCTTAAGCTTTTTACAACCGCCGGCGCGTTAGGAATTCTGGACCGCAATTATGCATTCAAAACAACCGTCTATGCGGACACGATAGACGCCGGAGGCGTAGCCGGAAAAATATATCTCAAAGGGTACGGCGATCCGGATTTGCAAACCGGCGATTTGGATACGCTTGCCATTCAGCTCGTCAGACGGGGCATTTACTCAATACGGGACGGTATTTGCGCAGACGCATCTTATTTTGACGATCAAATATGGGGAATGGGCTGGATGTGGGATGACGAACCGGATGCAGACGAACCTATGATCTCCGCATTGTCGGTCAATAAAAATTGCATTGAACTGCGTGTGCTGCCGGCATTAAAAATCGGCGATCCGGCTGTTCTAACGCTCAATCCCGCGACCTCGTTTGTGCAGGTTCTGAATTCGACTTCAACAGCAGCCGATTCCATACGACATCCTTTCAAAATCCGAAGGTCGTCTTCTTTGTGGCCTAATACTATCATTATCGAAGGAGAAGTTCTCTTATCCGACACACTGAAAACTTTACCGGTTTCCCTTCGCAGGCCGGAACTTTATGCGGGTCAATTATTAAAGGAATCTTTGATGCGGCAGGGCATTTCTATAGGCGGCTCGGTGACATCGGGCGCCACGCCTTCACATGCAGCTTGTATTGCCGTACATGAAACCTCTCTGGACTCCGTCCTTATCCGTGAATTGAAACAAAGCGATAATCTTTCTGCTGAAAATATTTTAAAAACGCTCTCTGCGCAAAAATATTCTTTGCCTGCAAGTTCTAAGGGAGGCATATATGTCGTAAATCAATTTATGGAATCCATCGGAATAGATACGACACAATATTGCATGGTTGACGGTTCCGGTGTATCGCGATACAACCTTCTTTCTTCGGATATCATTATACAGCTTTTAACACAAATTCATAAAAACTCGGATTTATTCAAACGTTTTTCAGCAGCACTTCCTGTTGCCGGAGTCGATGGTACATTACAAAGCAGAATGGCAGGAACAAATGCTCAAGCTAATTTAAGCGCCAAGACAGGTACACTCAAGGGCGTAAGCTGTCTTGCAGGATATGTTGCTTCGAAAGATGGAGAACATCTGGCGTTTTCGATCATGATGCAGAATTTTTTAGGTTCACCCGACGTTTATAGGGATATACAAGACAAAATTGGAGAGATTTTAGCGAATTTTAAGAGAATGTAGTTTGCAAAAAATTGTTCTTAGTCCTGAGTGCTTAGTTCAACGGAGGCCTGCCCGCATTGCGGCGACGCCGACTACTGACGCCCGCCAAAATGCGCAGCGGGTAAACAGTCATGCAGGCGGGCATACTAATGATATCGTGCGTTAGCAGGATTCAAATTCTTGAACTAAGAACCAAGAACTAAGAACCAAGAACTAATAGATATGCTTATTAAAAAATGGCATGAGTTTGTAATTTGTATTCCGCCGTCCCACCAGGATCTGCTTTCAGGACAGTTGGCCTTGATAGGATTTTCCGGATTCTTACAGGAACAAGATTCTATCGCCTGCTATATTTCTGCCAAAACACCGCTTAAAATAATTTTAAAAAACCTACATATTGTATTAGAGAATTTTGCTAAAGAATTTCCACAATTGAATTTAGCGGTATTACACAAAGTTTTGTATGAGGAAAATTGGAACGCCAAATGGGAGTCACGAACCGGTATTGTAGAAGCAACAAAATCGATTATTATTAAACCGTCTTGGAAAAAGCTGCGGCTAAAGGATAGAGGTAAAACTATACTTCATATTGATCCAAAAATGTCTTTTGGAACCGGACATCATGAAACGACCAGGCTGAGTCTTGTTTTACTTGAACGATATTTGATGAAAGGGAATAAAATTCTCGATTTTGGCTGCGGAACCGGTATTTTAGCCATCGCAAGCGTTAAGCTTGGGGCACATTCTGCAATTGCCATCGATAAT
Source organism: Ignavibacteriota bacterium (assembly GCA_963778945.1). Lineage (GTDB taxonomy): Bacteria > Bacteroidota > Ignavibacteria > UBA10030 > UBA10030 > Fen-1254. Next base: position 33,933 of record CAVZWL010000014.1, on the reverse strand, counting down.
GATGCCTGGGCGCTCTCTAATGCACTTGAAAACGTTAAAAAGAACAGAGTCGGTAGAAAAGTGCGTGTTTTGCTTGGAAGCGCTCATAAGACACCTAATAGATTATTTGACCTTATAATTGCCAACATCGATGTTCCGACGATTACCAAATTTCTCCCCTTCTTTGCGAAAAAAGTCAAAAAAGGCAATACTATTATTTTTTCGGGAATACTTACAACCGATTATGAATCTCTCATTCCTCTTTTTTCTAAGCAACGGCTCTCTGTAGTAGAGTTTATTACGGAGAAAGAATGGCTGGCGGTGGCGCTATCAAAATATTAAAAAGTTCTTAGTTCTTAGTGCTGAGTTCGTGGTTTGCTTTTGACAAGAATTTTGAACCTTGAATTATGAAGGACTCGTTAAAGACATGATTCACAAACTACGAACTACGAACAACGAACGACGAACTAAGATAGCAGCCATTGACATAGGTACAAACACTATTCTCATGCTCATCGCAGAGGTTGAGAAACATCGGATATCCAGAATCGTACGTGATGAACATGCCATTGCACGTCTTGGCAGAGGAGTCGATGAAAACCGACGCATCGACTCAGAGGCATTTGAACGTGTATTGGGATTTTTGCAGTCGTATCGACAGATTGCACTTCAAGAAGGGGTCGAGACAATCAGAGCATGCGGAACAAGCGCATTGCGTGATGCGGCAAACCGGGAAGAGTTTGTAAAATACATATTTGAAAAAACAGGGATTAAAATTCGAATTCTTTCAGGCAGCGAAGAGGCGCTTTTAACGTATCAAGGCGCTCTTTGGGGATTTCCAGAGTCCGACGATAACCGCGGAGTGCTGGATATAGGCGGCGGAAGTACGGAATTGATTTTTGGGCGCGGAGCATCCGTTTTCGAAGGAAAAAGTCTCGATATCGGTTCTGTCCGCTTAACGGAAAGATTCTTGCGCAAATCCCCTCCCGATGTTGAAGCGGTTCTAACGGCAAGTGAGTATATCCGGAATCAGTTAAAACTCTTCCCAACGTTTGCGCATGGATCAATACTCTACGGCGTAGCTGGAACATTGACAACACTTGCAGCCATTGATCAGGATTTGGAAACTTTCGACGGTCCTAAGATTCATGGATATCGGCTTCAAAGGTCTCATATTGATTCCATTTTTAAACGTCTTGCAGGCCTTACACTCCCGGATCTCTTGCGTTATCCGGCTATCGTTCCAGACCGTGCGGACATTCTTCTAGGCGGCATTATTATTCTACGAGAGGTGCTGTCTCATTTTTCCATTCAGGAGATTGTCGTCAGCCGGCAGGGACTTCGTTATGGGATGATGCTGGATGGTTCTGGGGAAATAGTTCGTAGTTCTTGGTTCGTAGTTCTTTTTTCGTGGTTGTTGTTGAAGCAAGAAGGTTCTGATGTGCTGCGGTGCTGCTGTTCAATCGAACTTGTTGTCATTAGTTCTCTTAACTTCGCACAACGAACTACGCACCACGAACAGTTTTCATAACTTCTTCAAGCGCCTGCACGGCATCATGTATATCCTGCTCCGTTGTCCAGTTTCCCATCGAGAACCTGATCGATGCGCGCGCTGTTGCTTCGTCGTGTCCCATTGCCATCAACACGTGAGACGTCTGCAAACTTCCTGAAGTGCAGGCAGATCCGCTCGAGACCGAGATTCCATGCAGATCCATACCGAGAATCAAAGCGTCTCCGTCAATCTTATAAGATTTAGAATTGAAAGAGATGCTTAAAATTTGAGGAATTGTTTCTGCTTCTTCGGCATTCACAATGAGATCCGGATAGAGTATTTTTAACTCTGCGGACAGCAAGGTTTTTAAATCTGCCAATCTCAAATTTTCAGATTCCATTCTTCTCTTGCATAAATTCAATGCCGCTGCAAAGCCGGCTGCGGATGCGATATTTTCAGTCCCGGGTCTTCTTCCTGCTTCCTGCCCGCCGCCGAAAAAAAGAGGATTTAATGCAGTTCCTTTCCGCACATATAATCCGCCTATCCCCTTCGGGCCGTAGATTTTATGAGCAGAGATAGAGAGCAAATCTACAGGCAAAGAGCTCACATCGATGACAAGTTTTCCTGCTGCCTGGACTGCATCCGTATGCACAAGAATTCCTTTTTCTTTTGCCGCAAGAGCTGCTTCATAAACCGGCTGGATGGAGCCAATTTCGTTGTTCACCAGCATGATGGAAATCAGGAAGGTCGAAGGGCGAAGAGCTCTGATAACGTCTTGAGGTTCAATCACTCCTTTTTTATTTACAGGAATGACTGTCAGCTCAGCGCCAAGGGATCGCAGGTGTTCCGCTGTATGTAAAACAGCGTGGTGTTCTATGGCGCTGATAATGAGATGGTTTCTATTTTTTTCTTTTAATGCAGAGAATGTTCCGAGAAGAGCATAATTATCTGATTCTGTACCGCCGCTTGTAAAATATATTTCATCGTTTTCAGCGCCAAGCTGATGTGCAATTTTCTCACGGCTTTCCTCAAGTATTTTTCTCGCCTGCCGTCCGTTCCAATGCACGGAAGAAGGATTTGCAGGATATTCCGCTTCTACGGATTGCATGACGCCGGCGACGTCTGGATGGAGAGGAGTTGCAGCGCTATAGTCTAGATATATTCTTTTCAATTTAGTTCTTAGTTCTAAGTTCGTGGTTCTTAGTTCCCTTAACTTCAGCACTACGAACTAAGCACTGAGCACCTTTTAGACGATGCTTTTCACCATTCACTATTTACCATTCACCATTTACCCTTTACAATTCACCATTCACAGTCCACAGTTTACCATTTGCAGTTCTTAGTTCGTGGTTCTTAGTTCCCCTAACTTCAGCACTACAAACTAAGCACTCAGCACTATTCATACTATACTTTTCACAGTTTACATTTTACAATTCGCAATTGACAATTCGCGATTCGCAATTCTTCAAGGTTCTCTTCTCTCTCTCTCCTGTGTCATTTCATGCATTATTTCTCGTATATTCTGATTAAAGTTTTTTTCGAAAACGATAAACTGCGCAATTTGTTTATTTGAGAAGACATCTTTGAGATCCTGGTAAAATTTGTTTCTTATATCCCCTGCCCTATCATCTGGTCCTGAACGAATTCCTTGATGATCTTGTCAAGCGTTTCTTCGTTAGCCTTGTTTTTTAATGCATCGTCCAATTTGGCTATAATCTCATTCCTTTTCTTTCCCGCCTGTCTCATTTCTTCCATAAATTTATTATACTTTGTCACAAACTTGATTGCAGTTTCGTCGTCGAGATGGAGCGCTTCGATGATGCGCATTTTTTTATATTGATCGAATTTTGCCGCTCCCGGTCCGCCGAAAGGAGAAGGCGGGTGACCTTCCTGCGAATATGCCACATTCCCTCCGATTAAAACCAGGAAAAAGAGCGAGACACCGATCGTATATAAACGTTTCATAAAACCTCCCTATCCTTCAATCTCACAATAATGTGATCCACTTGTTCATCATTCAGAGATTCAATCATACCCTGATAATCATTTTCATTCAGCACAAGAGATGCGGACTTGTCTTTGAGCGCATCCTTGACAACGTTTACTGCATTATATTGTTTTTTAATAACCGTATTATAGACGGATGGATTTTCTGCTTCGTTCATTACTTCTCCATGCAGGCGTGATCCCATCACTTCGGCAATTTCGTCAGGAGACAGACTGACAATCATAGGCCTTAATGCCTCGCTCTGAAGTGACTGCCGCTCAAAAACAGGAACTTTCAGCAGCAGGAAAATAAGCAGAATCAAAGAAAGTACGGGAGCGGCAACATAGATAACCCGCGGAGTCCATACTTGATTTTTGTCAACTTTTTGATCGAGTCTTTCACGAACACGGGGCAGGAAACCTGTGAAATAGGATTGCGGCAAAGAATCAGCAGGCAGCTCTTTAAGCCGCGATAATGTCGAGGCAAGGGTTTCCATATCCCCACGGCATCGTTCGCATGAATTGAGATGCCCGGAAATTCGCCGCCGAGCCGCTTCGTCGAGGCCGTTTTCAAGGTAATCGAGTAGCTCAAAATGAACGTGTTTTGTGCGCACGATTAATATACTCTCCTATCTTCTTCATTGCATGAAAATAATTTGCTTTTAACCCGCCGACTGATGTCTTAACGATTTTCGATATTTCTTCGTATGACAATTCTTCCTGATAACGTAAAATAAAAACCAATTTTTGCTTTTCCGGCAGATGTTCTATAGCTTCACTTAGCAATTGATTATGTTCATTTGTTTCGAATATTTTATCCGGACTTTCGCTCTCTTCCGTTTCCAATTCAAAAAAATCGTCAATGCGGAAAAAATTTCTCGCCTTTTTCCGACGAACAAAATTTAACGATAAATTGACGGTCACACGGTAAAGCCATGTATAAACCGCAGATTCTCCGCGAAAATCTTTCAAAGCCGAATACGCCTTAATAAAGACTTCCTGCGCTATATCATCGGCAGCATCATGATCTCCAACGATGCGTCGTGCGATCCAGTATATCTTCTCCTGATATCGTTTTACTAACTCATTAAACGAGATCTCATCGCCTTGTTGGAATTTTTCAACAAGTTCTAGGTCTGTTATGATGAGGCTCATTCAATATTCTGTATTAATATTGACAATTCAAATCGGAAAAAGTTTAATTTTTGATTAAAAATCGATGTATTTTGTAAAAAAGGGATTGAAAAACGTTAAAAAAAAGGATTTTTTGAGATAAATTTTCCCTTTGTATATTTCCTTTGTCACCGTTCAATATCTCAGACCTGCAAACGGCATCGTGTTGACGTCGAAAACCTTATTATTAATAACCAAACAACAAATCAACAATAAACCGCAAACTACAAACTAAGAACCAAGAACTAAGAACTACGAACCAAGAACTACGAACTAAGAACTAAGAACTACAAGAACTACGAACTAAGAACTAAGAACTTCCTCACCATATCCCCAAAGACGCTGCAATATAAAATTCGAATTTATTATCATAGTTCAGCAGCGGATTCGTTTCATCTGTGAGCGTATGGAATTGCGCCTTTGCATCAAAAAACACATCCCTTAGCGGCTGATAATGAGCTTTGATACCGAAGATTTTTTCTTCATGGCGCTGACCATCTAAGAATCCAAAACCTCCCTGATCCGCTAAATACTGATCGCTAATAGGCATTGGCGATCCCTTGCGATAAATTTCATTATATATGCTCAATTTTAATTCCCGCATCGTCCTATAAGTTGCAGACAATATAAGATCGTCTGCATTTTGACCAATCCAATCTCCGAGGACATATCCATTGTTTGTATACGTCGTCGATTGATATTTATGATCATAGACTCCGGGATTTGCTCTCGAATATTCGGCCGATAATTCGAGATTATCCAAAAGAACGTCGTAGGTATGTCCTCCTATCGTAAAAGCTATTTGTTCCCGCGAGTACAATCCGTTCCAAAGTTGGTCAATATTTATTTCGTCGATAAATAACGACAAATAGAGATCGGTATTTTTGACAACATTCAGATCCAAGCTCCCGAAAAACTGGCAATTATCCTTGTCCCCGTTATAATGTTCTCCGGCCTTAAAGAGCATGATGGGAATCATGTACATCAGAAGCGGTCCCCTGTCGCTGTACACTATCGATTCTCCGAGCGAGAGGTCTACGCCATTCCAGAGCATCATCTCAATCTGATGCGCAGCAATGTATTTCGAATGATCGACTTGCCTGTACTCCGAAGCTCCCGGTGTAATGGAATAATAACTCAATGTCGAATCGATGACGTTCGAATTTAATTCTGCGTGAAAATAAACGAAATCGATATTATCCGAAAGAGGTACGCGCATTTTGAACTGTGGATAAGACGGCGCTTTATTCGAAAAAATAACATTCCCGTTTTCACCATATCCCCAGATGTTGTTCGATTTCTCAAGCGAAAGAGCGAACTTGCCGATCTGATAAGTAAACTGCGCATCGATTTCATCGTAGTCCAACTCGGAAAGATTCGGAGAAGGCAAAGGATTGGCATCAAGAGAATATGAAGGAGTGTAACCCGTCGTCGAAGAAATTACGCCTTTATCGGGAGTATTGAGCTTGTAAAAATTAAGGTTACTGCCGAGTTCTTTATTATCATCCAAGTTAAAGTAAAACCCGAGTGAGTTATAAACATAACCGTCAAGCCGCAATCCTTTCGTATAGACATCCGTTTTGACGCCGCCTGCAAGTTCATGAGAAAATTTATAATCGACATCCATATTGATTATACCGCCGGTAAGTTCTTTTGAAAGAACATGCCATCGCGTCTCACTGGGCTCCGTATCGCCTGCAAGTTTTAAAATCTCATACTTAAACTCCGTTACATAAAAATCGTACGTATCATGTTCGAGAGAAGTCATTTTATCTTCGCTGTCCTCAAGCTCGCGCAATTCTTTAGCAATATACATTCTTGACAGCGGCTTCGCAGCATCTTGATAATCCGTTAAAAGCTGCTTGCTCGACATTCTTTTTAAAAAATCGTATACCTCATTGGAAACAGGAAGATACACAACTTGAGCATAAGCGGATAAAATCGGGATCACAATTAAGAGGAAAGTTCGTATAAAATACTTCATCATGAGGAACCTTATATAGAGTGCACCGTTTTTAGTCTCATGTGCTGCAGTGCTGCCGTTGAAAGATATCTTATATCAATGACTGTAGCCGCGTTTAATTCCAACACCAGCTTAGCCACCGCAGGAGGGCGGTGTCTGCTACAGCAGTCGTCACCATAAAATACATTAAAATCATCATTTACAATATAACCACAATCCAGCGAAACAAAAAGCAAAGAACTGAAAACTATAAACTGTAACAAGTTCTTAGTTTTTAGTTCGTAGTTCGTGGTGTATTAAACTTCAGCACTACGAACCAAGCACTAAGAACTGATTGCAAGTTCGTGATTGGATCTTAACTAAGAACGACGAACCAACAGACTTCTTTATTTCCTGACTGCAGCACTTTATTGTTTCCACATATCTTTCCAAGTTTTCATCTCCTCGGTTTTTGGGTATGCTCGTGCTGCGCGGCCGGTCAGGAGGTATCGTATATCATTCCAGATATGAAAAAGAACGGTCGATAAAAGATGAGTCTTAAGGCGGCGCGTTGAAACACCGGCTCTTGCTTTCTTCTGCACCAGACATTTGCCTGTCCGCGAAATCCGCCTGCTCAAATCGAGGTCTTCGACAACGCCAAGGTCCTCGCGAAATCCGCCGGCTTTTCGAAACGATTCCGTCCTATACGCCGTACATATTCCAGGGAACAGTTTTAATCCGAAAAAAGAAAAGAATCGAACCAGAAGATATGTCCCATAGTAAACTAAACGAGGCATAACTGAACCATCGAGAGGGTAAGCAATACCGGTCAAGCCGACAATTGAATGATCTGCGAATGTTTTCCTGCATTCCGATAAAAAGGAGGGATCAAGAACTGCATCGGCATCGACGAAAACGAGAATCTCATTTTTTGCCTTAGCAGCTCCTAAGTTCCTGCCGATTGCAATGCCTCTTTTTTCTGATACTTCAATTTTTTCCGTATATCGCCGTGCAATCGAGCATGTCATATCTGTTGAGTGCGCATCCGAAACGATAATTTCAAGTTCATCATTGTCGAGGATTTGATTCCGGATGGATTCCAGACATGCTGCGATATGCCGTTCCTCTTGATAGGTGGGGATGATAACGGAGAAGGTCATTTTTTAAGTTCGTAGTTCTTAGTTCTTGGTTCTTAGTTCTTGGTTCTTAGTTCTTGGTTCTTAGTTCTTGGTTCTTAGTTCAACGTCCTACCGTTAATAGTCAACTACGCACTACGAACTAAGCACTACGAACTAATCAAAAACTTTCTCTTTAAAATACTCCACCGTTTTTTTAAGTCCCTCGAGCCGATTGACTTTTGGTTCCCAGTGCAAAATACTTTTTGCCTTTGTAATGTCCGGCTGGCGAACCTGCGGATCGTCCTGAGGTAAATCTTTAAAAACAATTTTGCTCTTACTTTTTGTCAGCTCGATAATTTCCTGCGCGAGCTGCAGGATTGTAACTTCATCCGGATTTCCGATGTTCATAGGCATAGAATAGCCGGACATCATCAATTTATAGATACCGTCGATCAAATCCGAAACATAGCAGACGCTTCGGGTTTGTTTTCCGTCCCCGAAAACTGTTACATCTTCGTTCAGTAAGGCCTGCGATAAAAAGGCGGGGATCGCTCTTCCATCGCGTATGCGCATGCGCTCGCCGTATGTATTGAATATTCGTATAATACGTGTATCCAGGCCGTGATAGCGATGATATGCCATTGTCATTGCTTCTGCAAAACGTTTTGCCTCATCATAGACTCCCCGCGGGCCCACAGGGTTGACATTTCCCCAATATTCTTCTGTCTGCGGATGAACAAGGGGGTCTCCGTATGTTTCCGACGTCGAAGCAAGAAAAAAACGCGCTTTTTTTGCTTTTGCAAGACCGAGCGCTTTATGAGTCCCAAGTGAGCCGACCTTCAAAGTTTGAATCGGAACTTTGAGGTAATCGATAGGACTTGCGGGCGAAGCGAAATGATAAATAAAATCGACGGCTCCGTCTATAAAGATATAGTTGGTCACATCGTGATAAATGAATTTAAAATTCTTATTTCCGGCAAGATGTGCTATATTGGCCGTATCTCCTGTTAGAAGATTGTCGATGCACACCACCTCGTGCCCTTCTTGAAGAAGCCGATCGCATAAATGCGATCCTAAAAATCCTGCACCGCCTGTTACGATAGATTTCAATTTAGTTCCTTAGTTCTTAGTTCGTTGTTCTTAGTTTCATTATACTTGTTCCATTGTTTTAAAATTGGATATTGCTCATATATCGTAATAGTAGATAACTGCTCACTTCGCTTCAGAAATAATTTTTTGAGCTGACAGCCGAAATTCCTGGTGCTAAGTTCAGATCTCCTTGTTATAATTTTCAACTGCGTCACTTTTAAACATGATCTAACTACGAACTACGCACCAAGAACTACGAACGAATTATTTTCACTTACCTATCTCAAATTTGAATGACGCTAACGCGTCATAACATTTTCAGGCCTCCGGCCATACCATTCTATCGTCTTTTTAATTCCTTCTCTAAAAGATGTTTTTGCTTTCCAGCCCAGAGAGTTCAATTTAGATACATCGAGAAGTTTTTGTGGAGTACCGTCGGGTTTGGATGTATCGAATTCGAGTGAACCTTTAAACCCGACCTCTTCCTTGATAATTGTGGCCGCATCCAGAATGGTCACATCTTTTCCGATTCCAATATTGACAAACTCATTACCGCTGTAATGATTCATCAGAAAGATACATGCATCCGCCATATCGTCCACAAATAAAAATTCTCGGCGCGGTGTTCCGGTTCCCCATACTGTCACCGACGGAGCTCCCGATATTTTTGCTTCTATGAATTTTCTCATCAATGCCGGCAATACATGCGAAGTCTGCAGATCGAAATTATCGTTTATTCCGAAGAGATTCGTAGGCATGACTGAAATATAGCGCGTACCGTACTGCCGGTTGTACGACTGACACATTTTAATTCCGGCTATCTTTGCAATAGCATACGGCTCGTTTGTGGGCTCGAGTTTGCCGTCAAGCAAGTAATCTTCCTTCAGCGGCTGCGGTGAAAGTCTGGGATAGATGCATGAACTGCCGAGGAAACATAATTTCTTCACGCCGGCCTTATATGCGTTATGAATAATATTATTTTGAATCTGCAGATTTATATAGATAAAATCCGCCGGCTGCGTATTGTTAGCATGAATTCCCCCCACCTTTGCAGCCGCAAGAAAAACATGATTCGGTTTTTCCGATTCAAAGAATTTCTCAACGGCATCCTGCCGCGTCAGATCCAGCTCGCTTATATCGCGATACGTAAGATTGTTATAACCCTGCGACAGCAAGTTCCGGGTTATCGCCGAACCTACAAGACCCGTATGGCCGGCGATGTATATTTTATCATTTTATTCCATACGAATAGTTCTTAGTGCGTCGTGCTTAGTGCTTAGTTAATTTATCGCTTTTTAGATATTGTATGAAACCCCCGATAAGCCTTTTAATTTCTGTCGTTTTATCCGAAATATTCTCAAAATCACTCATGTCAATGTATGCACAATCTAAAGCTACGTAAATCAAAGAATGGACTTCCGTAGCCGAACGATATGCGTACTGCAGAAAAATGACAAAACTTTTTTTTGATCCGCCATCAAAACCTTCTGCAATATTTGCCATTATTGATACAGACGCCCGTTGGATTTGATCTTTTAGACCATAATCTCTTGTAAAATCATTCTTTCGCGTCAGATCATAAATTGCTTTTGTAAGATCTCTTGCTCTTTTCCAAGACTCAATGTCTTCAAATTTTCTAATTATCATATTTCCCCCTTCTAAATGGATAATGTTATTTGTTCTTTCTTCGTAACGACGACCGGCAGTCTGAGGTCTAATAATCTTATCACGCGTTAGCGGGATTTATATTGTTGGACACGAACCACAGAACTACGAACCAAGAACTACGAACTAATACCCTCTTTTTTTAATCTTTTCCAGATCCGCCTTCGCCATAAGCCGCGCAAGTTCTTTAAATGTTGTTTTTGGCACCCAGCCCAATTTATCTTTTGCTTTTTGCGGATTGCCGATCAGAAGGTCGACTTCGGTCGGACGATAATATCGGGGATCTACTGCAACAAGAATCTTCCCTGTCTTCACGAATCAATTCCTTTTTCATTGTTCTCCGGATCCCTCCCACTGCAGACGAAAATCAAGCTGAGAAAACACTTCTTCAACGAATTCTTTTACCGTATGAGTTTCCCCTGTCGCTAGAACAAAGTCATCCGGCTGCTCTTGCTGCAGCATTCTCCACATTCCTTCGCAAAATTCCGGTGCATATCCCCAGTCCCGTTTCGAATGCAGGTTCCCGAATGTTAACTGCTGTTCCAATCCTAATTTGATCTTTGCGGCAGCTATTGTAATTTTTCGCGTGACAAAAGTTTCACCGCGCCTTGGGGATTCATGATTAAAAAGTATTCCATTGCAGGCATAGATTCCGTATGCTTCACGGTAATTGATGATAATCCAATATCCGTATAATTTTGCGACGCCGTAAGGACTTCGCGGATAGAAAGGAGTTTTTTCACTTTGCGGAATTTCCTGTGCTTTTCCAAACAGTTCGCTTGTAGATGCCTGATAAAATTTGGTTTTAAGCCCTGTCTCCCTGATTGCATCGATAAATCGCAGCGTTCCGACACCATCGACCTGTGCGGTATATTCAGGCACCTCGAATGAGACCTTGACATGACTCTGTGCTGCAAGATTATATATCTCATCGGGTTCTATTTTTTCAAGGAGCCGGTTGATATTGCTTGCATCGGTCACATCGCCGTAGTGGAGAAAAAATCGATTGTCATGAAGTTTTGGGTCATTAAAAATGTGATCGATTCGAGCGGTATTAAAAGAGCTGCTTCGCCGAATAATGCCATGAACTTCATATCCTTTTTCCAGTAAAATTTCAGTAAGATATGAGCCGTCCTGGCCTGTGATGCCTGAGATAAGCGCTTTTTTCATTTTTTCTCCGGATAAACTTTAAGCTGTTAACTGACTGCGAACTGTAAACCGTAACTGATAAACCAAAGAACCGGCAAATCAAACAACTGATGAACCGATCAACTGACTAACCAATTATCATCAGAACCAAGAACTACGAACTAAGAACCAAACAACTTCCTAATGGCAGCACCTCAGCACCATTCTCAGTTCACCATTTACTAAAATTATGGTTTTATTCTCTCGATTATTTTAACCATAACTTCTTCAAAAACCGGGAGTTTTTTATAAAGCCGGTCAGCAACTTCTTTGTGATACGTGTGTGAAGTCAAATTCCGAGCATCAATCATTTCTAACGCTCGTTCTGTTTCTTCGTCATTGAGCAACCCGAGACGCTTCGCTTCTCTCATGCATGATTTTGGTGAGGCAGCTATAATTCCCTCAGATTCCAGTAAATATGATTGGAGACATTTCCAAAGCGCTTCGGTCGTATACTCGAAACGCTGAATAGCCGCATCTTGAACTGTGAGCGAATGTTCTTCCTTCAAGATCTCTATAAATGTCTTTAATGCTCGTGAAGCATCGTTATATTTTTGATAAAACAGATCCATAATTATTTCCTCCACCATACGGCGTGGATTAATGCAGTCTTTTTAAAAAAATCCGAAACCATTGAAAAATCGACAATATCAACCACGTAAGGCACTGAGAGTTCTTCCACTCTTTCTCTTAATTGAGAAAGTATAGCACAATTCAACGTCCCATAAGGAATAACTGCAACATCAACATCAGAAGCGTATGTGGAAGCTCCTGTTGCAGCTGAACCGAAAAGTGCAATGGCGACATGTTCTTCAGCTAATTCGCTAAGAACAACCTGTTTTATTTCATCGATATAATCTTGAATCATATTATTGCGCCTTCCTGCATTTCAGCGGCGACGCCGTTTACTGTTCTCACAAATATACGATTTTAATAAGAATTTAGAAAGGATACGTTGCTGATATCGAGGATGCCATAATGGTCATTTGTAGCCGCGACGGGTCGTCGCGGAAGTTACCGACGTCACCGCCGTCGGCTACAAGGGGTCGTCGCGGCCACCAGTTTGCAGTTCTCAGTTTACTAATTACCGCATTTAACCGCAGCACGTTAGCACCATTCACCATTTACCATTAACAATTCCCGATTAATAACCGCAGCACTCATCAGCACATCAGCACTTTCTACCCCTTACTATTTGATGATAAATGTTATATATTCATTATCATTCTCAACCAGATACTATGAACATCATTTTTATACTCAAATGAAAATACAAAAAGCAGTTATCACCGCAGCGGCCAGGAATGAAAGACTGTACCCTGCCGCAACAACAGTACAAAAGTCCATGCTGCCGGTCATCGACGTGGACGGCATCAATAAGCCGCTTATTCAGATTATTGCAGAAGAAGCGCTGCAGAGCGGAATAGAAGAAATTTGCATCGTATGCGCCGCCGGAGACGAAGAACGATATCTGGAAAGTTTTCAGACGCTCTCTCATGCTTCTTTAAAAATTTATCAGCAAGGTCTGTGGGGGGCGTCACAGGCAGAAAATATTAAAAACATACTCGATCAGGCTGACGTTTGTCGTGCAAAAAGAACCTCAAGGTTATGGCCATGCCGTTTATCAAGCAAAGGATTTCGTCAAGAATGAACCGTTTTTACTGCTCCACGGAGATTACCTGTCCATTTCTTCCATTTCAAATAAACGCTGTTCTAAGCAAATCATCGACCTTGCAATAGAAGAAGAATGTTCGGTTGCCGCTGTAAATCCGACCATTGAACATCAGATAAGCAAATATGGAACTTTAACCGGAAGAAACTATAAGACATACAATGGAGTCTATCAGATTGAAACGATAATTGAAAAACCATCGGTGAGCAGGGCTGAACTTGAGTTAAAAACGCCTGGTTTACGCGCCGGCTATTATTTATGTTTTTTCGGAATGTATGTTTTCCAACCAACCCTGTTCGAACTCTTATCGGAAGAAATTAAGTCAAATCCGGAGAAAAATATTCTCCTCACGCCGGTCCAGCAAAAACTAGCGCAAAAAGAAAAATACCTTGCTTTAGAAATTCAAGGGAAGCGTTACGATACCAGCAAAATGTACGGATTATTACAGGCACAGATTGCGTTGGGACTTGCCGGTCAAATGAGAGACGAAGTTTTAACGACGCTGCTGCAGACTCTTGCAGAGTTTAGAAGCGGTGAAAAGTAAATGGTAAATAGTGAATGGTTAATGGTTAATCGTAAATTTCAAGCAGGGAACTTTTAACTACTGAAAAACAAATTAACCGGCGAACTAAATCAACCAAACGACTAAACAACCATGGCATGCTGTACGTTGAATTTAAACTAAGAACCACGAACTAAGGACTAAGAACTTTTATCGTTCTCAACATGAATCCCTTTATACATACCATCCAATCGCAGGATCCGGCAAACCGCGACACATCTTTCGAAGCATTATGCAAAGATCTATCGATCGAGCAGATAAAATCCTATTTAGCAGAACTTGAAGAATTCCGAAAGTCGACAGAAAATCTTTACGAAAAGGTCCGGGCATCCATATTTCTTTATGCCGGATATCGATTTTATTTATTGGATTCAAAAATTATCCGGCCAACCGGTGCAATCCCGGTTGAAGGCTGTAAAAATTTTTTAGAGCGAAATTACGAAAAAGCTCTGTCAATATTCCGCGAATCAGCGGGCCGTCAATCGAATGAGAATTTGCTGAGTTGTTTGGCCGAAACGTATCACGAAAACACCTTCCAGGTATCTGACGGATCAAGTTCGAAAAAGCGTCCGCTCATCGCTCGGCAATCAATGGATGTTTCGTGTCGGTCATCCGGATGAGCATCCGCTGAAAATTCATCCGGCGCTCATCAATCGTTCTCACGCCACTCATCTCTATCCGATTCTTTGCGAGCAAACGCCTGTCCGGCTGGATCTGACGCATAGCTGCTGGTCGGATATATTTTTTTTGGGAATGGATTACCCGGAAGGCGCCCGTGTCATCAATATTTCGGTGAACCTCGGCGTTTTTGGCCGCGATACCGAAATTAAACCGCCTATTGAATCGTACCTGCGCATTATCGACGAATCCCTCATCCGTTTTACATCTCTCGACCTCAATGAAAGCAAGGATATTTCCGATCTCAGTGATCTTTTTAATTTTGGAAATGATTATCTGGGCTTGTTAAAAGCAGCCGTCATCGCATCCGGATTCATTCCTCCGTCCTTTGAGGGAACGCGTTTTACCATCAAAGATATACTGGATAAAATATTGTATCCCGGATTGGGAATCGAACTTGTAACAAAAGTCAACGATATTCCCAAAGGATCGCGCCTGGCTGTCTCTACGAACCTCTTGGCATCGATGATCAGCATACTTATGCGTGCCACACAACAAACGCTGCAATTGGAAGGAATGCCGTCCGAGCAGGAAAGAGACCTTATTGCTTCGCGTGCGATTCTTGGAGAATGGCTCGGAGGTTCAGGCGGCGGCTGGCAGGATTCGGGCGGTGTATGGCCAGGGATCAAAGCAATAGAAGGAGTTTCGGCAGACAAAGGCGATGCGGAATTTAATATCAGCCGCGGCACGCCTTCTCCCCTGTCACCATATTTTAAAAGACAATACGATACATCCGGAATTCGAAAATAAGATTGCATCATCGTTGATTCTCATGCACGGCGGTATGGCGTCGAACGTCGGACCTATACTTGAAATGGTTACGGAAAAATATCTTTTACGGTTAAGCGATGAATGGAATGCGCGCCAGCGAGCCAATACGCTGTATGATGAAATCGTAAAGACGCTGCAAAGCGGGGATATAAAAAAATTAGCTTCCCTGACCACTCAAAATTTCAACGATCCGATTAAAGCGATCATTCCCTGGGCCACGACACATTTCACCGAAGTCATTATTAAAAAAGCAAAAGAAACTTTCGGGGACAACTATTGGGGATTTCTCATGCTTGGAGGAATGTCCGGAGGCGGGATGGGGATTTTTGTCGATCCGCGTATTTATACAGAAGCAAAGCAAATACTGCTGCACATTCTTCAGGAGACAAAAACGGAAATGGAAGAATCGCTTCCTTTTGCTATGAATCCTGTCGTTTATGATTTCACCATCAATAGCAAAGGCACTGCAGCGCATCTGCTTCATGATGATGCGGCATTGATGCCGCAGAAATACTATGCGCTGGTTGTTCCTCAATTGGCACGATCGAATTCTGCCACCGTTCCCGATTCGCGCAAAATTGAAATAGATCTTTTTTCTTTAAAAACTGCCCATCATAACGAAGCATTTCCCATCTTCCGTTCCATCATAGGCAATGTCTTTCAATACTCCAATGCGGCAGAGATCGCGGAAAAACAGCAGCAAGATAAAGAAACCGAACGTATTAAGAAAGAAAACGGATTCGACCTCATTCAGCATGAACAAATCCGGAATGATCTGAGAAAAGGAAGAATCGGATTAAACCGAAACCGCCTGCCTTTGGAAACGGTCATTGAAGATATATCCTCTTCCGATGTCATATTTTCAAACGTCCTTGACGACAAGAATAAAATAGGTTTGCAGGCGATTAAAAATAAGAATGTTGCCATGCTCTGCCTGGCTGCAGGCATCGGGAGCCGCTGGACACAAGGCGCCGGTGTTATAAAGGCAATCAATCCATTCATACAGATGAATGGCCGGCATCGGTCGTTTTTGGAAATACACCTTGCGAAAAACAGAAAGACCTCCGGGGAATTCAACGCTTCGATTCCGTATATCATTGCAACGAGTTATTTAACGCATCGTCCGATTCAGAAAGAACTACAAAGGACGAACAATTATCATTTCGACGGATTGCTGTATCTCTCTGCCGGAAAATCTATAGGACAGCGGTTTATTCCGATGGAACGCGATTTGAGGTTTTTATGGGAGGAAATGCTTCAAGAGAAATTGGACGAAAACAAACAAAAAGTTGTCGATGCTCTGCACGAAACGCTGATTCACTGGGCAAAAGTGAAAGGTGAAGCGAGCGATTACAGGGATAATATCGCATTACAAAGATTGACACCTCTGGGTCATTGGTACGAAGTTCCTAATTTAATTCGGAACGGAATTCTTGCGGGTGTTTTGAAGGAATCGCCGTCTCTTCAGCATCTTCTTCTTCATAACATCGATACACTCGGAGTGAATCTTTCCCCGGAAATATTAAACTACCATATTGCATCCGGAAATGCACTGACATTTGAAGTTTTGCCGCGGCGTATCGAAGACCATGGAGGAGGGTTGGCGCGCATCAACGGAAAAGTCCGTATGCTGGAGGGGTTGGCACAGCCGCGTGAAGAGGATGAATTCGGACTGAGTTACTATAACAGTATGACGACCTGGATCAATATAGACAAGTTATTAAAAATATTCGGCCTTGAACGCAGCGATCTCTTTACAAAATCCGAAGCCGATTTAGCCGATGCAGTAAGGAATGTGGCACGGAACATGCCGACGTACGTTACAATCAAAGATGTTAAATATAGGTGGGGGCATGGACAGGAAGATATTTATCCTGTTGCTCAGATTGAGAAATTGTGGAGCGATATGAGCGCACTTTCGGGTGTCCAATGCGGATATGTTGTGGTCCCAAGAATACGCGGCCAGCAATTAAAAGATCCCGCACAATTGGATTCGTGGGTCAATGACGGAAGTAAAGAAGTATGTAGAAGAAATTGCCAATTTCGAAGGATGAAGCAGAAATTTCCTTTTAGCCGACACCGCCCTCCTGCAGCGGGCAAGCTGGTGTCGGGAGCTTCCGCGACCATCGGTCGCGGCTACAGTTCACCATTTACCATTCCTCATTTTCAACCGCAACACTGCAATACATTGTTCACCCGCCTATGGCGGGAACTTCCGCACAGGAACTAAGAACCAAAACTAAGAACACTTCCTCATCTTAACACCGTTCACAGTTTACCATTCACCATTTTCCGCTTACTATTTTCAACCGCAGCACGTTGAACGTTGAACTTCCGCATGATAGCTAAGCACCAAGAACTAAGAACGAAGAACTAAGAACCAAGAACTAACCCAAACCTTTTTTATAAAGAACCTTTCCAACCCGATCAATATGTTGGCGTAAATCTTGACTCTCAATATTGTCATAACAGAGAACATCAAACTGATATGGCAAGAGCGTTTCTTCGTTGAGCTCTTCCTGAATGGCTGCGGCAATATGGATGGAAAGATCTTTTCCTTTTAGAGAGATATCGACATCGCTTCCTGCTTTATAATTCCCTTTTGCACGACTTCCCAAGATACGCGCTTCTTCTACTTCTTGATAACGAGATAAAACTGCGCGAATTGTGCAAATATCCTCTTCTGACAAACCAAATTGCCTGCTCATACATTCTTTACCTTGAGTATTGCGGCAAGTTCCCTGAATAGAGGGTGATAATATTGTCGAATCAGGCGATCGACTTCTAATGCCTTTGATTCGTCATATGTATGGGAGGTCAAATTGCGGTCATCCAATAATTGGAGCCATTGATGTCCATTACTGATAAGTCCGATTTCATACGATTTTTTTATAACCGCACGCGGTGTGGCAATATCCGTAAATCCCTGATCTTCCAAATAATCTTTTAACACTTTCCATGCAAGTTCGTATGAAAGTTCAAAAAATTGCACAATACCCGCCCGCTGAGTCACATCGGGCTTTTGAATATTAAGCGCATGATCAAGATAAGACAGTGTTTTCTCAAAATTTTGAAATCGCTGCTTCCAGCGGATATCGTGCTGTTCCATCATAATATTATGTCCATTTCGAATTATGCTAAATGGATTATTTTACATTTGTAAATATAGCTATTCTTAGGCAAAAGAACGTCTATAATGGATGTCGGGATCATCCGCGACCATCCTCTGTAGCCGACAGCTGGAAGCATAAAAAAGTCATCAAGCGATAGCTTGATTCCTATTTTGAGTCCTCCCCGCGACGACCCGTCGCGGCTACAGTTCACCGTTCACAGTTTTCCATTCACAATCTTCCTTCCCACCACCGACATATTCCAATCTCTTTCCGTCAGGGCTCTGTGCAAATCGAGAAACGGGTACAAATCGACGTTTTTAAATCCTGCATTCTCCATGTAGTATTTGATTTCCTGCGGAAAAAAGAATCGCATCGGATGCGTCTCCCGGGTTTCCATCACCCTACCGTCTTTAACCTGCCAGAGCCTGAAATGCACATTGACAAGATGATGCATAAAGTCAATCTCAGGCTCCGTAAATCTGATAATCTTTTCACCATTGCCTGTCATCCATCTCTTTGATTCTGATACCGGGTTTATCGGCGATTACCGCAGATCCATGCCAGCAGTCGAATATGAACACTCCACCTGAGACGAGAGCTTTATTCGCATTTTTACAAACCGCCGCAACATCCGCATTAGTGGTCTGATAACTCATCACGGCAAACATAGAAATTACGGCGTCAAATTTTCCGTCAAGTGCAATGTTCGCGATATCGCCTTCAACAAATTTTATATTCAGAGCCGCATCTTGGGCTTTCCTTTTTGCATTTTCGAGCATAGGCGCCGACCGGTCTACACCTGTGACCTTGTACCCTCTTTGAGCAAGAATAAGTGCATGATTGCCCGTACCGCATCCAAGGTCAAGAATTGACTCTGGCCGATAACCGTATTTCTTGAACGTCTCCTCTATAAAATCGCACTCTTTTTCATAATTCTTATCCTTGTACAGCGAATCATACGCACGAGTATATTCATCTCCGAACACCGTCATACAATGACCTCCTTAAGAGATTCTGCAACCTTCGCTATATTCTCTTCCGTAAGTGTCAGATCCGGAAGGAAGCTGACATCCATATTCATAAAGACTTTCAGAAACTGGAAGTCTCTCTTTCTTGAACCATGAATATTTCTCAAAGAGCGGCTGAAGGTGCATCGGATAAAAAAATGGACGCGTTTGTATGCCTTTTTCCAGAAGCTTTTTCATTAAGTCGAGAACACAGATACCGGTTTCTTTGTTTAGAACTATTCCGTACATCCAGTAAATATTCTTTGCCCAGGATTTCTCTGCAGGAAGTCTGAGCAATCCTTTAATTTCGAGATCCTTTAAATATTCTGAATATTTTTTGCCTATCCATGCTTTCTTTTTCACATGTTCGTCTATTTTTTCAGCTTGAGCAAGACCAATGGCGGCCTGCACATTCGTCATTCTGAAGTTGAATCCCGGCTCCTCATGAACGAATCTCTTCTCCGGAACAAAAGCAAGGTTTCGCAGGCATTTCATCTTTTCGGCAATCTCTTCGTTATCTGTCAGACACATGCCGCCTTCGCCGGTGGTTATTGTCTTATTCGCATAAAAACTGGCACAGCTTATATCTCCAAATCCTCCCGCATTTTTTGCCTTTATATTCCGAACCGATTGCTTCTGCAAAATCTTCGACGACATATAGATTGTGTTTTTTTGCCAATTCACTGATATTCTATCCATATCGACCGGAATGTCCGTAAATATGCACAGGCATAATTGCCTTTGTATTTCGGTGTTATTTTTTCTTCGATGCAGGATGTATCCATATTCCACGTCTCTTCATCGGCATCGACAAAAACCGGAACAAGATTGTTATAGATACAAGCAAGCACACAGGAAATAATCGTAAAGGAAGGGATGATCACTTCGCTTCCTTCCGGCAAATTCAATGCCCGCAGAGCAAGAATCAGTGCATTTGTGCCATTGTTGACGGCCACACCGTATTTTCTCTGCACATACTGAGCGAATTTTTCCTCGAAGAGCTTTATAAATTTCCCTTCGGATGAAATCCAGCCGGACTTAACGGCCTCAGTTGCATACTCGAGTTCTTTCGCTCCGATAGAGGGTTCATTGACAGGAATCATATAAATAGTTAATTATACTCCCTCGAATATTTTTTTATCATTTTCGCCCGTATATGGTCCCTGTTTTATTTCGATCATAACGGTATCCTGAAGCATTTCAAAACCATGCCCGCCGCCGCACAGAAGTATCATATCGCCTGATTCAAGCAGCTCGGAAAAGACCGGCTGATGCATCGAATCGTAAAAATTTACCTTTACCTTTCCTTTTTTGATGAGAAGAACCTCCTGTGTATAATGAATTTCTCTTTTATTAATCCTGTGTTCATGCGGTCTAATAACATCGCCTCTCTTGTGAGGCAAGTAGCCGAGCTGCTGCGAAAAACTATCTGGCGTAAAAAACTCTATGGAATCGCCCTTATAATTGTTCCTGAGAACAATGGCGTATAATTCGTCTTTCTGGTATAGATACTCCAGACCTGCGTTTTTAATCTCTTTTGACATGAGTCAACTCCAAAGATATTTTATCCAATCGGCTGACTGGTTCCGGACAGTCCGGCTCAGGGTTGAGATTCTTGGTATTCTTCCAGCGCATTTTCAATTGTGTGTTCCCATTGTCACAGCATAATTCTGCTGAGTCAAATCTTTTATCTTTTCATATCCTTTGTTTACAAGTTTCGCTCTCAGGCTGTCATCTGTCCAGATAATACGAATCTTTTCTGCCATATCCTCAACGCTGAACGGATCGAACAGGAGCGCTGCATTTCCTACCTGTTCCGGCATTGCAAACAAGTTGGAACATGCAACCGGCGTTCCCAGAATCATTGCCTCAAGAGGAGGCAGGTTGGTCGGGCCGAATAATGAAGGATATACCAGCGCAGCAGCTTTCTTATATAATGCGGCTATTTCTTTATCCGAGACATAACCGATAGAAACGACCTGATCGTTCATTTTTAAATATTCAACAGCTTCCATTACATCTTTATAACTTTCGTTCGGAGATCCTGCCAAGACAATCGGAATTCTCATTCCATACTGCTGTTCGATCAACTTTAACGCTTTGAGCAGGCGGATATGGTTCTTGCCGTTCACGAATTGTGCAGGATAAAAAATATATTCCTCGGGCAAATGATATTTGTTCAGTGTTGCGCCAGCTGTCTCTAAATCCATATTCTTGTTTTTATAGATATAACCGGATGGTATATGCGGGATAATCCTTATTTTATTTTTTGCTATACCGTAATATTTATTTAAGTCATCCATTCCACGTTCAGAATCGACAGTGTTAAGAACAGAATATTTTGCGGCATTTTTATTGACTATGTTCCATATGATTCTTTTTGAAAAAGTCGGCCCGATAGGAGGCTTCGAATAGTATTTATGGGGCAAACTGCTGATACAAATAATATATGGAAGATCGTTCATAAACCCGAATAATCCCGGAAAAGGAATAAGCAGCAGATCAATCCCTGCATTTATTAATTTTGCAGATTGTTCTGGATTTGACATCGCTAAAAGTTTGGACCGGAACAATATATTCATAAAAGTGCAGATTCCTTGCCATAAATTTCTTTCCGATATCCGGATCAAACCGGCAATATCTTTTTCTGCAGCAATCCATTGAATCGAATCTTCGTCAAAATATAAAATCTTATAATCATATTCACGAGAATACTTGAGCAGACTGTCCGTTATACTCAGAGCGAGTTGAAAGTGTCCCCCGTCTTCTTTTCGAGGTAATACGATGCCTATGGTATATTTCTTATTATTCAAGGCGAATATGCAGTAATGCCTGTTATATTTTTCCGATTGCTTTCTCTATGACCGTTTCCCATTGCATTGCGTAATTCTGCTGAGTTATATTCTTTATCCGCTCATAACCCTTTTGAACAAGACTCGTTCTCAAATCTTCATCAGTCCATATCCTGAAGATTTTTTCCGCAATATCCTCAATATTGAACGGATCAAAGAGAAGAGCCGCATCACCAACTTGCTCAGGCATGGAAAAAAGATTTGAACACAATACAGGAATCCCTAAAATCATCGCCTCGAGAGGAGGAATATTGGTCGGACCAAAAAGAGAAGGATAAACCAGTGCAGATGCCCTTTTATACAAAGCCACCATCTCTGTTTCAGAAACGAATCCTAAAAATGAGATCTGATCTGCGATTCCCAGCTCTTTTATCAGACGCACAACATTTTTATAATTATCCAGAGGATGTCCCACCAATACAAGATGTATTTTAGTCCCGTAAAGTTGATGAATCCTGGCTAAAGATTTAATCAATCGATCATGATTCTTGTAATACCAAAAAACTGATGGGTAGAAAATATAGTTCTCTGGTAATTTATATTTGGCCAGAATCTTTGATGCCGAGTGTCTATCCATATTTCTATAGCGATAAATATAGCCGGGGGGGATATGCGGTATGACACCGATTTTTTCTCTTGGGATTTTAAAAAACCGATTGAGATCTTCCATTCCCTGCTGTGAATCCACAATGCTGAGAGCGGCATGACTGGCAGTTGTTTTATTCATTAAATCGGAGACGATGTTCTCTTTCCAGGTATGCCCCAATTCTCGTGGATAATATTTATACATGAGATTGGTTATTGTGACAAGGTATGGAATGTCGTTCATGTAACCGAATAAACCATGGAAGGGTACGATTAAAAGGTCTATACCTGCTTTCTTTAGAGTTTCCGACACATCTGCATTCGACATCGGCAGCATTCGGACATTGAAGAAAAGATTTATAAAGGTGTTGATTCTTTTCACGAGAGCGCTTTTTCTAATTTGAACCCGGTTTACATGGAGGTCTTCACTCAGCCAATCGAGCATTTTCCTGTCATAATACAAAATCGTATAATTGAATTTCCGTGAATATTTTATGAGACTGTCTGCGATGCTTAAGGCAAGCTGAAAATGCCCTCCGCGATTCGTGCGGGGTAATAGAATACCAATGTTCGATTTTATTTCGTTCATATGCTCTATGACCAGGCCCTTTGCTTCATATTTTGGATTTTATTGAAACAAGATGCCGGTAAGAAACATACAATAAGTAACCAATACTTCTTAATGTAACTTCGTTTTCAAAGCATAAATAATTAATCTTTTCGCCATTTTTTTATCGCTTGCTCTTAAAAATAACATCCCCGCGGTTGAAATAATGTCTGGCATTGCTTTATATCCGCAATATTTAATAATGTCGTGTTTGAATTTATCATATATTTTAAATAATCATTTGCCAATGCCGTTAATTGGATGTTATTTGGTTGCCTGCATCCTCATGTATTATTGCAAGACTTTCCCGATCAGTCCGAATTTAAACTCCTTAGCAAGCTTCAAACATATATTATCATCCTCACCTACTGAAATATCTAAGTCAAATTTGCCAACTTTATCAAAACACGTCTTTTTTATCAACAATGTTATCGAAGGTGAAGTATAACCCTGCTCCAACGCTTCTTTGTATATATATCCTTCCAGGTTTATTCATTGGCCCCGGTATTAGGTTACCATATTCTTCACCGAAGAACCGAAAAACGTAAAGACAATCGATGTTTTATCCGCATTGTATTTCATCTTTACTTTTTCCAGCATCTCAGGGAGCCATTCGTCATCCGATCCAGAAATGAAATATACTCTCCTTGTGCCTCTCTATGCCGGTATTTGTTGCGTGACATACGCCTAGATTTGTTTCATGCTTAAAATACTTAATTCTTCTGTCATGAAATCTTGAATGCATTGATTTGTTTTATCTGTAGAGCCATCATCAATAATTAATATTTCATAATTATTATATGTCTGCATGAGAACACTATTGATTGCTCTTGGTAATACGCGGGCACGATTATATGTCTGATTATTATGCTGAATACAGGTGCAGTCATTGTTTATTTTTCGGACTGATAGACATTCAATCATGCGCTGTTATAAATCCCAATTCTATCTTGAATTCTCTTGAATATTATATTCAAACTCTTTCATATTCATAAGATGAGCCGAAAATGATCTTTAGGACTTCTTGCGAGGCAATGCTAAATTGTACATTTTTACTCAAAGCATCTTCAATAACTCTTTCCCATTGTCTTGCATAATTTTCTTCTGTCAGATCTTTTATCCCTTCGTATCCTTTTTGTATGAGATGTTCTCTTAGTTTTTCGTCTGTCCATATTTTATAAATTTTTTCCGCCATGTCATCTATACTAAAAGGATCGAACAAAAGCCCTGCTTCTCCCAGCTGCTCCGGCATTGAAAATAAATTTGAGCACAAGACGGGCACTCCCAGCATCATTGCCTCAGATGGAGGAATATTTGTAGGGCCGTAGAGAGTCGGGTAGACTAATGCAATGGATTTTTTATAAATGCGACCATTTCCACGTCTGTAACATATCCTAAATGGATTATCTGGTTGCTCATATGTAATTTCTTATTCAAGGACATGACATTGTTATAACTTTCATAAGGATGCCCCGTCATTACCAAGTGTACGGTTGAAGAATATTTATCGCTGATTTTTTTTAACGCCCTGATAAGCGAAGATGATTTTTATGATGCCAGAATTGGGCCGGATAAAAACATAATTCTCGGGCAATTCATACTTCGCTAAAATTTCGTCTTGGTTTTATTAGTCATATCACTATTAGCAATGATATAATTGGGCGGAATATGAGGAATAATGCGGATTTTCTCTTTCGGAATGTTAAAGAATTTTACGACATCATTTTTACCCTGGGTGGAATCGACAACCGTCATGACACGAATATTTTGCCGCATTTCGGCAGACGATATCTGCAAAATACTCAGTAGCACGTTCTCGTATATTTGAGTAATACTTATACATTAAATTTGTTATCGTGACGATGTAAGAGATATCATTTAAATAACCATATAAGCTATGGAAAGGGTAAATATAGAGATCTATTTGAGCATTGTTTAACTTCCCGCCTGTTCTTTGCTTGCCATCGGCAGAAGTTTGTTCCCGAGAGTCAGATTGATCATCCGTTCAATTTATGCAAAACAGTTGTTCTTTCTATTTGAACAATCTTCACTGTTTATCGGGAATCGAAAGCCAATGAAGGATTTCATTGTCGAAGTATAGTATGGTATAATTGATATTTATCTGAATAACGAAGAAGTGCATTTAATATAATAAGTCCATATTCATCCCATTTATGTTTTTGCACCCAACGCGGCAAAACGATTCCGATATTTCTTTTATTCTTAATGGTTCCAGTGCCGGTTTGATTGTTTTCCATAATTTGCGGATAAATGCTTATGTCCTCTATATCATCATGTTCGATAGTTATTCAACTCTGCGGTGCACATATTTCCTGTTATAATCATTGTGAATGTCTCACTACAAAGAATGCATTTTTTTCATTCCTTGATGGCCGTCTCACTCATTTTCATCAATGAGTAATTTCCGCAATTTGGGACCGATTATGGTCGTGGTAAACATCGTTTTTATTCGATGCATTGCAGCTATTCGTAAAGAATCTGCCAACTCTTTATCATCCAGGATACGATCGAGCGATGCCGCAAGAGAAGATGCATCTTCCAATGGTACAATAATTCCGCCGCGCGGACCGTCGTCTTCTAGAATATCAGTCATCCCGGGGGAATGTGCTGCTACAACAGGGACGGAACAAGCCATCGCTTCAAGAACGGAGACTCCAAAAGTATCAAATCGTGAAGGAAATGCATAAACATCCGCCGCGGACAGATATTGTCTTAGAATTTCGCGATCATGGATCCACTTTCTGATCCAATGAACTCCAGGAAGATTCCTCACTTTGATTATATCGGCAAGATTATCGGAATCGCCGCCATCGCCGATGAGTAGCAGACGCATGTCCCAATTTGGCCGGGCCTTGCTAAGGAGTTCCCATGCATCGATAAGTATATCAATACCTTTGTACCATAAATCGATGGCCCCATGATACGCGACGACTTTTGCACTTTCCGGTATTTCTAATATTTTCCTTGCCTCACTTTTCTTCATCGGATACCAAATTGATAGGTCGATAGGAAACGGCACCAGAGCAACTCTTTCCCGCACCATCGGATAGTTCTGAAAAAGACGCTCTCTTTCGTTTTTTGCGCAGACAAGGAATCCGGTACTCAATCGACGGGACAATGCCCATTCCGGACGCCAACTATTTTCTACTCTGTTCACGAAACTGGTATAAACTCCAAAAACACGTAATCCAATAATTTTTCCCAAGAGTGCAATCAACGCATATCTTGGAGTTTCATATTGCTCCACTACGAGACAACGGAATTTCTCGGATTTGGCAAGCCGTCCCAGCGTAATAAGCGGGGTAGTATAATATCGAAGCGCATATCCGAAACAGCGCGCAATAAAAACGCGAATTTTAAAAGAAACTCCTGTACCGATGCAAGCCGGCAGCAGCATTTTGTGAATGGTCTTAAACGATTTATAAAGGAATGGCCTCGGCAGCAGATATATCGTCTGCCCTGTAGGCACATGATTCATTCGCTGAACTTGCTTAACTTGCGCCGATACAAAAATCAAGGAAGTGGCGACATTGACCTCCTTTAATGCCATAATATAATCAAAAGACCACTCCCCGATTCCCTCCCGTATAAATGAATCGATCGATACGTTAATAGAAGAGAGCCAAAGCTCCTGATCGTCGTCAAGAATGATGGCTACATTAGACGATTTTATTCCAGGATTATTTGAGTCTTTATTTTCCATTTTGCAACCTCAATATAGCAAAAGGTGACTCAATGAACAATCGGAACCAGATTCCTTAAAAAGAATCTGTATTCCTATTTGTTTTTATAATCAACAGAAATATTCGAAAGTTGCACTAAAAGTCTGCAATATGGACATGGATGATTTGGATTCAACAAGAAAGACTTTGTATGACGCAATACAGCGTGCATCCAACTTAGGAAACTGCGTTGAATTTTTTAATAAATTCCGACTTCTGTAAATATGCAACACCGCATTTAAAGAACCTATCACGTAAACCATCATCGACAAAGTGGTGATTTATTTTGGGGAATGATCGGATATCGGTTGATCTGAAATCTGATAATCTTTCCATAACCTTATGACGTCATTCGGAAACTTCGAAAACTGGATGGCAAAAGCAGTTTGCTCTTCATCACCGCGTCTGGGACAATTATTTTGATACCATATCCTGAGAAATAATTCTATTAAATCCAAATTTAATTTTCCCGGAAGACAAATGAAGCAAGCCCGTGTTTACACATTCGATTACGTTTACATGAAAGAGTGAGCCCAATTCATCCACGGGGAAACAGTAGGAATTTTGATAGTCCGACACAAAAAAATTTTTACTGCAGTTCACATTTTCCAATACATCTGCCGGTTCCTTAAAAAAAAGCATATCCGAATCCAACAATAATAACTTTTTCGTTTTTGAATAAAAAATGCAATCCAGCAATTTCATCGCGAATGGGGAACAATGATCAGTTCGATATTGAGAGCAGAATTCATATCCTTTCAATCGCTCTTTCATCTCAGCATCGGCATCTTTTTTGTTGATGATATCGCAATTCACAAAATGTTTTTGAAATGTTCGTCTGAGAACCTCATTGAAAGTCCCATCGTCGTGAATAAACAATCGTGCCTTTATTCCGCTGTAATAAAAGAAGGTTTTTAAGCACCACAGGGCGTTGTTCGCATCTCGTTTGCAAGTCACAAGGTGTATCTCGAGGTCACTCTCTTGATGGCATACTACTGGTCTCGATTTGAGAAAAATCAATTCTATTGTATCGATAATATAACAGCTTCAGCAGACCTTTTCTCTGCAATGGAGGCATCAGTATTTCATACTTTTTGCGCAGCCAGCGATAGACACAAAAGAGTAAAGAATATTTCTTCAATCGTTCTTTAAATGATTCGTACATACGGCCTCATAGATCCGACTTTTTCGGCCTTTGGGAAAATTAACATATAATTGTATATCATGTCATAGAAACTTCAACTTGTTTTCCTATTTGCGCTTTTAAATATACTTTTCCTTTTTATTCAGCGCCAATGTATCACCGATATAACGAAAGCAATGATATCCATTTTTTTTGAGCAGTGAGTCAGCTAATTTTTTTTCACTTTTGGAAAGATAATCATGTTCAAATAATATGATTGAAGGCAGATATTTAGAAATATTAAAAGACGATAACACTTTGTAATCATGACCTTCTGTATCAATATGAAGGACATCGATATCTTTTACTCCGTTTTTATCTAATATATCCTGCAAAGGAACCGTTGCAACGCGCTCTGTCATAATATATGGTTCAAGTATGCCATCCAGATGTTCTATTATATGGTTTCTATTAAAGGATCCCAGCTGATCGTACCAAAACGGCAACGCATCGCCCAAACATTCTTTTGCTTTTTCCGAGACATAAAAATAATCTGCGGTCACTCTGCTTGTCGATATAGCTTTTTTCTCGAAAACGAACCTGTCTTCATTTCCATAGTTTTTCACTAACTTTTCGAATAAATAACCAACCGGCTCTATAAATATTCCCCTCCATTTTTTGTTTTCGACAATAACGCCATGCAGCGGATCGCCGCTAACGCCGTCATTTGAACCGACTTGAACAAAGAAAACGGTTTCTTTTTCCTTATTTAGGTTCAGGAATACCTTCTCTAACTGTGGAAGAGGTGAAATAATGGAACAGATTTTTCTATATATTCTTCCCAACATATCTAATTAGTTCTCACTGAAAAAGTCGATTATGTATAGAACTTTTTTTCAATTTGTACGTCTAATCCTATAGAAACTAAAACAAGGATAGACAATGCGCGGAAAAACAACACAACAAATAAGTTTTGGCGATGGATTTATCGATCCATCGTTATTTGCACTGAGCGATGAATTGAAAAAAGTCGATCAGTTGCTTAATAACCGGGAATTTCTCAAGCCTTTTGAAGCCGTATTTGATGAGACCATGGGCCGGCCTGGAACACCGGTTGATGTCTATCTGCGCATGATGTATCTGAAGTTCCGCTGGGGATTAAGCTACGAAGAAGTCGAAACGGAAGTTCGTGAACGTATTCCCTGGCGGATGTTTTGTCACCTTTCATTGATGGACAATGTGCCTGATTCAACAACGTTGATCAAATTAAACCAACGATTTGGAGAAGAACTGATAACGGCACTCAATAAAAAGCTTGTCAAACATTTGGTTGCGACAAAGTCCATAAAACCCCGGAAAATCCGTATTGATTCTACAACGATTGAGTCCAATATCATCTATCCGACCGATATCGGTCTTCTCCATCAAACGGTCAAGACATTGACCCGGACAGTGAAGAAGCTTGGAGGCAAGATCAGCGATCATAGCCGAGCAACTAAGAAAGCGCTTGCACGACTTGGAGCATCGCTCAAGAGTAAGAAAAAGCAGAAGAAAGAACAGGCACAGAAGACACTCAAAGCTGTCAATAAACTGGCTCAAGATACGGTATCCCAGTGCCGTCGTGCTTTATCCGTTACTTGAGAAAAAGCATAATACCGAAACTATCGAACGCTTGACCGAACAGATAGAACTTGGGGAAAAGATACTTGAGCAGACCCAGCAGAAGCTTCAAGGTGCAGAATCAATTCCAGAGCGTATCGTCTCGTTCCATGATCCGGAAGCTCGCGTCATCCGGAAAGGAAAGCTGAGTAAACCGAATGAATTTGGACGAACCGTGCAACTGATACAGGATAAATCCGGTGTCATTCTCCATTACGATGTTCACCAAGGCAATCCGAACGACAAGACCCAGACTGTTCCGCTTGTCAAGGAGTTCAAGAAAGAGTTTCATTGTTCTCCGACAGATGTTGCCGCAGACAAAGGATATTACTCACAAGAGAACATAGAAGAACTGGTCGAGCTTGGAGTCCAAAGAGTTGCTATACCGAAGATCGGACGACTCAACCCCAAAGAACACCGAAAGCAGAAAAGCCGATGGTTCAAAGCTCTTCAAAGATTCCGGTGTGGTATCGAAGCAGGGATCAGTATGCTCAAACGGCAGTTTTTATTGGATCGAAGTCTCAGTCTTGGGACAATAGGAACCAAAATATGGGTTGGGTTCTCGGTTCTGGCCTATAATCTCTGGCAAATGGCTTGATCAACCCGTAATAGGGTTGACTTTTTTCAGTTTTTCAAAGAACGATTGATTACAGAAAATCTTACTTTTTATAAAACTACTTTTTCAGCGAGAACTAATTAAGTATTGGAATTTTGTAACTACACAGCGTAACTGTTCTTTGGAATAAAAGATTTATTATTGAACGCCAATACGAGGGCGTCAAAAGCAGAGCAAGCATTCTTGCAGGCGGTGAAGAGATATCCACGAATGCGACAAAAGGCATCGCCTCCTTCATGGCTGCGGAAAGTGCCGGAGATTTTCTGCTTGACCTTCAACATGCGAAGATCACGTTCGGCTTGATTGTTTGTGAACGGAACACGGAAGTCTTCCATAAATGCAAGCACTGCATCTTGGTAGTCACTCATGCGGTCAATCAATCTGCGTATTTTGGTTTGCTTCGGTTTTCCGCGCTTCCCCGGCGGAGATCCTTGACGCGGATTCAATGCCTTGGCGATGACCAACAACGCTCTATACTTTCCTGCATAATATTGGCGCGTCTGCAAAGACAATCTCCCAACAGGTCGAGACTTCACTTTCGCTTCTTCAACACGCTTGTGAATGCGTAGTAACAAATCTTTCATCTCTAATGCCCATGCTTGTTTTTCATTCTCATAGACAGCAGTCAGTTCACGGATCAAATGCGCGTTGCACATACCGTGTTCTATGTCATACTTGAAGTAAGGTGACCAGAAATCGTGAATAACTCTTCCCTTCAACGAGCCTATGATACCGATAGCATCGATAGCTTCGCAACCACGCTTGTGGTGCATCTGAAAATGCGTCAAGTTCGATGTCCCGGCAACATGTACCCAATAAAGCTTGTTCTCACAGAATATTCCGGTCTCATCTGCATGAACATCGGTGGCTTGCTTCAATTGCCGAACAATCTCTTTTTCAGCAGGCTCTAATTTCTTGTGAAGCTCTTGCGTCCAATTCAGGAGTGTACCTTGTGATATCTCGATATGAAACATGTTCCGAAGAAGTTCTTGAGCTCTTTTCAATGGTATCAGTTGAGACTGAATCATGTATATTGCTAAGCTTTTGATGTTTGTTCCATACTGTATGCTCTTCTCGACGCCTTCGGGAAAAGGTGCAACCACGACTCTTCCACAACGCGGACATTGTTTCTCTTGGCTTTCATGCTCAATATATTCGACCCGCGGCGCAGGCATATCAATGACTTGCCGTCGATGCACTCGGCGAACTTCAATGCGTTTCAATGAACAACCACAGGGACACTGGTCAACAGCATGTTCAATTGTTTTATCCGGTTTATCCTTCATCGCAAGCGTTGATCCCTTATGGCCTTCTTGTCCACCCGATTGCCGATTGCTCTTTGTGCGTGTTGGAATGATCGTTCGTTTCAATCCGTCGCTCGATGGCGGCTTGTTGCTATTGTGACTATCTTGGTTGAGTCGATCTTCAAGCGTTGTGATTCGTTCTTCCTGCTTCTGGATAATCTTTTTCATCTCTTGAATTTCATTGAGCAGCGTCTCTACAAGTTCAACTACAGCATCCGGACCTTTGGCGTAGACTTCTAATATTTTCTCTCGTGTGCTTGACCGATGTTCCATGCACATAAGATATAAAGTGATTTCTAAATGTACAAGCCCTAACTCTATATTTATTGAATATTTTTTTTATCTTAATAAATCACGCTGTGTAGTTACGTAATTTTATAGAGATATTTTCTTTGGTTAATTATAGTATTCGTATTGTGACGAATGCCAAGATTGACGAATTATTCTCTTTCAGGCATATTATCTTTTGCATATGGCCTGCTCCATATTGTGTGCCAATGAAGGATAACTCCATCCGTCATAAAGAGATGCAACTTCTTTCATTGTTGAATATGTTCCGATAAAGCTGAATATCTTTAGGAAAAAATAATTTTTCGCCTTTTCAGCAAATTCTCAAAGAATTTGTGGGCTTATCGATTCAGAAATTCGTTTTAATGACATATTTTAACAGAATATTTTTCCTATGGAAACAGATCATTATTGCCAGCAGCGAAGTCTTATTTCGAACGACTGAAGCCTCTTCTTGATTTCCGCTTCAGCTTCCCTGCGCTCATCAGCAATCTGCGAAAGACGCCGCCGTCCCGATTTGATAAGATGCTCTCGTTCGTCGGGCAGCTGGATTGTCAGCATTGCCGACGCAAGAGAATGAGGATCATCCGGATCTACAAGGAGTGCTGCGCCGCCGGCTTGTTCCGAGTAATATTTCGAATAAATCAAAGGACGATCTAAAAGCCATGCTTCAAGAGGCGGAATATTTGTAGGGCCAAAATAGGTCGGCATTAGAACAGCATAGGAGCCAAGATAGAGTCCGCGAACATGTTCGTGCGGCACATGGCCCAAAATCGAAATCTGATTGTCCAGATTTGACTGCTTAACACGTTCCTCGATCAAATGACGCGTACCACAATCCTCTCCTGAGAATACACAATGCGGCATCTGCCCTTGATCTCGAAGAAATTTCAATGCTTCGATAATACGCACATGATTTTTGTGCGCCCAGAACTGAGCGGGATAATAAAAATAACCGTGTTTGAGATTGTAAATTGCCAGCACTTCATCGGTTGGAAGAGATAGCTCTGCGGCAAGGAAAGGAGACGGCGTAAATGGCATGGACACAATGCGTTCCGGATCAAGCCCGTATCTTCGAATGAGTGACTCTGAGAGGCGGGGCGAATCAGTCAGCACCATAAAGGCATCTGCCAGATTATGAGCATAATAGTGCTCCCGAACACGAAATTCGCCGTTACTGCGAACCTCTGGAAACTCCGGAAAATCACGGTGGCATAAATCCCAAACCGAAGCAATGTAATTCAACTGCTGCAGCAAGTGGCTGTAGCCCGGCGGACCAACGAAGATAATGATGTCAGCTTTTCGATTGAGAAGGTTCTTTTCGAATCTGCTAAGAATAAACAGTCGGCGAGGCAGGATTTGATAGAGACGACTGCGCATGAGTCGGGGAATGTATTGATCAAGGAACCCGACCTTTATATAGTAACTTGATATTTTGAGCCGTTCAAGATTAGAAATGTTATCTTTGATGTTCGTTGTAACTTCAAAATCGAATGTTCCCTTGCAAATCTCTGCTAATTGCTGTACTGCATTAACTGCCTGTAATTCACCACCCCCTATGCGAATATTGGCATCAAGGAACGCGACAACCTTCATAACTTCTCTGCTTTCTACAAAAATAAATTCGTATTAAGATACTTTATCAGGATTTTACCTAAAAAACAATATCGGTTAAATCACTCGTTTTCACAGAATTCACTTCCAAGTTGAAGACTAGAAAC
>CAVZWL010000013.1:0-180246 GCA_963778945.1 Ignavibacteriota bacterium | reverse complement strand
AAATACCCCCGAACTAGGACAATGTAATCTTCAATGGGATGGAAAGTTTATGAAGACGAAATTGACAATATTGAAAAAATCGTTGCCCGCGGTTCAATAACACAACAACAAGCAGATAAAAAAATAAGCCTTCTGGATGGTTCATACTATTTTGACATGTTGAAATGGGGAGATTTTCAAAATAGTCCTGCGGTTGCTGCTTTTCAAAACGCCTGTTTTAACATATATAGATGTAGACATTCTGAGTCAACAATATATTAATTCCTCGGTGAAAGAAAATCAGAAACTATTTATTTCGCAATTTGCAAAATATTTCTCTTCTTACCTTCAAGCTAAAGATGAATTTCAGATGCACAAACTTGATAAATCAATTCAGGAATTCATTACAGACCGAAAGAATCAGCTTCTGAATATATCCTTCTTTATTATTCCTCGCTGCAAAATACGCCTTGGGGAATATTCTTTCGATGAAAAGGGTTTTGCTTATAATCGGACTGATTTATTGTTTAATCGGAAAGGTTCTTCTAACGAATAAAAAAACGATTTACACATTAGCGTTGAAAGTAGCGGCGGTTTTACAGATATGCCTGATTTTCGCAAAAATAGCTTCCCATCTTTAATTCCAATGAGTGAAAATTCCGCGCAGGATTTCATTCGTGTTTATCCCGATCGTCAAGTCAAAGCTTATATTCTTGGTACACCCATGCGTAGTCAAGGCGAAAAAATATTCATATTGAGTTCATATGTTATTTTTACGACAATTCGCGGTGATGTAATTTACATATACCCTGATCAAATCAATAATTCATTTGTGTCATCAACTTCTATTCCTTCAGAATCAGTGGAAATTCTTAAAAATAATATATTTCGTGATCTTACAAAAGATCTACCAGATAATGATTGGTTTTTTGATAAGAATAAGAGTTTTGTTGAACCATTTCAAAAGGTCTGGAATATTGTTAGCAAAGTCGTACAGGATAATGAAGAGGCCATTATAAGTTCAGACAGCATTAATGGAATAATTATGACTGAACTGACAGAACATGGATCGCATAAATCAAGAGTTGTAATTTTAATTCAACAAGTTACAAAAGAAAAAACTGCCGTATTTGTGAAAGGTTTTTGGTATTTCTCAATTTTTGATCCCCAAACATCCAAACATATATGGGTCCGAAATGGTATACAGGACGATTATAGTGAAAAGATACTTAATACAATTGAAAAACAATTGCAATAACAATCCGAATTGACTCATAAATTGTTGCCTAACCTTTTTAAAAAGAGTCGGAGAGATAAAAATGTTGTTGCGCAACGTGCAATATAAATTGGAAGTAACTAATATTCTCCCAATGCGTTCCGATGGTAGAATGCTGAATTCGTTGACATCATTTGTTGACGGCTAAACTCGACTGAAGGCACGCGATATTTCGTTCGTAATAGTTTTTCGTTATTATCGTATTCAAACTTCATATACTTGGTCAATGACCATTATTAAATATCAATATAAAATGCAGTGCAATGGCTCAGTTCGACTGAATTTTATCCGCACTTGGGCACAAGGATTTTTGTAGCCTTAAGTTTTTTTGGCCCAAGTATGGATAAAATCCTTAACGTTAGGCCGCTGAACAAGATTATGCTAGAAAAAGATATAGAAAATATTATAGCACGTTATCCAAATGAAATATTTCCAGATTCGTGTTTTAAGTTAATAGGACAACAAATTCGTCTTGGAAAGTGCTATGCTGACATTATTTTTGAAGATAACTTCCAAAGAAAAGTGATTGTAGAGGTAAAAAGAGGGATACTTTCAAGAGATGCTGCTGGTCAGGTTATGGAGTATTATGGCCTGTTAAAAAGCGAGCAGCCTGAAAGTATTGTTGAATTGGTCTTATGTGCGAATATAATACCAGCAGAAAGGAAAAAGTTTTTAGAAACAATCGGGATTGAATGCAAAGAATTGGGAATCAATTCAATAAATTCAATTGCTACTAAATACAATTATCAGTTTCTTGATTCTGAAAGAGAAACAAAAAGAGTCGGGGAACTTCAGAACCATGTAATTCCAGAATCGGACAAAATTTGGATATTTCAAGCAAATCCAAACCGTTATGATATTCTTAATGCTTTATCGGATGAGAAACTTGGTTCTGAGATTCATTGGTTGGTAAATCAACACAAAAATGAAATATCAAAAGGTCATATCGGATTAATTTGGTTGTCAGGCAAAGAATCGGGTGTTTACGCAGTCACAGAAATTATTTCTAATCCTCAGTTAATGAAAGAACCTATTGCGGAAGAAAAATATTGGATAGACGCTATTGATAAAGACTCCGCTAAATTGCGCGTCAAGATGAAAATCATAAAAAACTTAGTAAACAATCCAGTGAGCAAGAGCACTATCAAAGAAATATCTGGTTTAGAAACGATGAGTATTTTTAGATACAGTCAAGGAACAAATTTCCCAGTATCAACCGATGAATGGAATCTTTTACGAAACGTAATTACTCAGCGTATGTAAATAATCCTGTCATTCCCGAGGATTTTAAGCGGGAATCCAGAACTGAGTTTTAATCTATTTCTGGATTCCCGATAAGAACGTTCGGGAATGACAGTGTTTTTTAAAATTTCAAAAATACGCTGAGCAGTTACTACAAAACAAAATAAATCTGTCAGCGATATAACTATTTTAAAAAGGATAGAGTGTGCGCCAAGAAGCTTGGCGTTTCTTGCAGGGTGCAAGTCCCTGTTGGGTAAGGCAAAGCCAGCCACCCATATCGAGTCTTGCAGGAGTGAAAGTAATGACATAACTGAAGCGTAGACAGAGAATCACATAGACCGTAGGCGAAACCGCATTGGCTTAAGCTCGCAACAGATTCGTAAACTTAATGAAACAAATGACGATGGTGTACTCTTATCAGAAGTCAACAAAAAGAGGCCGAAAAAAAATAGATGGTGAGGTCTCGTCCCGAAGGGATGGATTCCCAGAGGGTCTGTCGGAGTAGAGAGCACGGTATGTGTGGAGAGAGACGTCATTGTTTCCACCTTGCGAAGGTGGGTAGACCTTCGCAAGGTGGGGATAATGGCTCAGTTCAACCAAATTTTATCCGCACTTGGGTACAAGGATTTTTGTAACTTCAAGCTTATTTGGCCCAAGCACGGATAAAATCCTTAACGTTAAGGCGCTTCAGTATAAAATTATGCAAACAAGTATTTCAGAAAAATATTATTTGCCATATAAAATCGTTCCATCAAACGATGCATCTCTTATACTCCAACGTAATAGTAAATACGCGTTATTTGCCAGCTTTATAGGATTATTAACGATAGGTTTGATAGTATTTACCTTGAATATTCAAAATAGTTCATGGCAAATATTTGTTTTTGTATTGGGAATGTTTTCACTTTTTCTTCTTTTAAATATATGGACGCTTGGACATAATCCCGAATGCATTCAAGTACGCCATGAACTTGTCGTTTTTTCTTATAGAAAGTGGTATGGTAATATTACTGACGTTACATTTCATAGAGAAAATATTGCGGGCTTTAGATCTCATCTAGGATCGACTAGGAGCGGGTATATAGCCTTAGTTAGGCTTTGCTTTAAAAGTGGAAAGTGGGAAACCATAAGATTGCAATCAAGATGGTTTAACCGCGATGAGGTGCATGATACTGCTGAGAGTGTGGCTAAACGATTATCAGTGGTGCGCCAAGAAGCTTGGCGTTTCTTACAGGGTGCAAGTCCCTGTTGGGTAAGGCAAAACCAGCCACCCATATCGAGTCTTGCAGGGATGGAAGCAATGACATAACTGAAGCGTAGACAGAGAAACATGCAGACCGTAATAGTGTCCGCACATTGTGAAGCTTGATATAGCTCCGTAAAACTAATAAAGCAGATGGCGATGATGTCACTGAACCAGAAGCCAATACAGAGAGGTCGTAACAGGTGAGACCTCCGAGGGTCTGCCGGAGTAGAGAGCGCGGTATGCATGGAAAGAAACGTCAAAGAACTTGGGATACCCTATGAGTTCCTTGACCGTCGGATGGCATACGGATAATGAGCCACGGAAGTAGGCCGGAGCCAGAACCGAGGGCAGCAAGGTAAGCCGACGCGAAAGACCAAGTAGTGTGCTGATGACCATAGGGAGTCAGATGAGTTCATAGTACTCAGAGAACGGGAAAGCCGTTCACACGTTCCAGAACAAGGGAACATGGGGAAGGGACTCACAACAACACGAAGCCTGTAAAGGAAACATAGGCCGGGCATGAAAAACCGGATACCAATGCGAACCTCACTGCAGGGAATAGCGAAGAAGATTTATGCGGAAGCGAGTGTTGCTGAGGAGCCCGGTGCGGAAAAACCGCACGCCGGGATCTGTGCGGGGGGCGTCGAGCAATCGGCGTCCCTACCGCGATCAAATGGATGTTCCATTTATGCAGGATGAAGCGACCTCCTCCTAGTAACAAAATCATGGAGTAGTGGTCATGAGCGTATTAGACGGAGTGCAATCCCCACCTTGCGAAGGTGGGTAGACCTTCGCAAGGTGGGGGATTATTCGGTAATCTGAACCCGAAGGCGCTTACCGAGAGCCTTCGCATACTTGTGAAGGGTTGAAAGGCGGATATCTTCAGAATGGTTTTCGATTCTCGAAATGGCAGATTTCTTGGTATGAAGTTTCTTCGCAATTGATTCTTGTGTCACACCAGCACGTTCTCGTGCTTCACGAAGCATGACACTGAATTCGAAGGTTTGATAACCAGACTCATAATCTTTAGCGAAATGCGGATTCTGTTTCTTTCGCTTTTCAATATAACGCTCAACATCATTCATCACTCTTTCTCCTTTGCATATATTCAGATCGTCGTTGTTCAGCAAGATTAATCTCTTTAGCTGGCATTTTTTGTGTCTTTTTAGAAAACCCGTTTGTCAGAATAATCAATCTGCCACCGTCAAAGAATCCCAGGAGACGATAGTTATTACCGTCAAACGGAATACGAATTTCCCAAATATCTTCCGTTCCATCAAGTTTTTTGAGATATTGAATAGGCACGATATCAATGCGTTCTATCAATCGAAGAACCCAAGTTACCTTCTGAGCATGCTGGTCGCTCAACGAATCAAGGAATTCTTCGATTGGGCAATTGCCAGATGGTGTTGTATAGAATTCAACAGTGTGCACAGTTAAAGTTAACATATTAGTGAACTATAATCAAGCCGTGCCAAGGGGCACACCTGACCATTTTATAAAGAGCCCGCCAAAAGGTGTTGCACGGCGGGTAAACCCGCCATAAGATGATGCATGGCGAGCAGAAGGCGGGTAAACCCGCCAGAAGGTGAGGCAGGACGGGTGAACCCGCGGCGGAATTGTAACTGGAGCGTTTTACGTATTGCAGCTTAGTTGTACAGCACCTATGATTACATCCAAAATTATCATCAAGGACCTGATAGAATGAGAGTCCTGACTATTATTATTTTTTTGATTCTGTTCTTACACACTTCTTTTTCCCAGATACAGAATGTATACGAGGTTTATGCAATCGAGTACGCAAAAAATCCGGCTAATGTGCCAGTGTCTGAAATTGCCGTTGGCGCGAACTCAAACGACAGCGTAACTTTCTCTTTTTATATCTGGTTCTTAAAAGGCGACAACGGCAGAAAAGTCCTCGTTGACGTCGGATACTTGCGAGACAGCACAAAGCCGCTTCCTTCTCTGCGGGAATATCAGAGGCCCGATTCTGCGCTTAATAGGATAGGTGTAGATGCAAATGACATCACCGATATTATTATAACTCATCCTCACTCAGATCACATCGGCGGGCTTCAATTGTTTAAGAACGCAACAATCTGGATGCAGAAGAACGACTTTTACTATTTCGTCGGGGATGCGTGGCAGAAAGGTACATCCCATATCGGCCTGGACAAACGGGATGTCCCAATAATCATCCAGGCCAACCTGGAGGGAAGGCTTCAGCTCATCAATGGCGATAGCGTAGAAATCATTCCCGGCATCCGTGTATTTATTGGTTCAAAGCATACATATGAGTCCCAGCACCTGCTCGTCAACTCAAAGTCGGATAAGGTGCTCCTTGCGTCTGACGACTGCTGGTTTTACTATAATCTTAATCACCTTCTCTCAGTGCCATTAACTTTTGATGCTCATGCATATATCGCACAATTACGCAGAATGAAGACACTCGTGGCCGACACAAATTTGATTATTCCGGGACATGACCCTCTGGTCATTTCTAAATTCAAACAAGTGTCGAGAGGAGTGGTAAGAATTCAATGACCCAATTGCTGCATTAAATTCAAATCGAAAACGGACATTTTTCTCTCTAATCCATTTATTATATTGATGTTATAACATTCTCAAAATTTAACTGTTGGACAGCATTGAGAATAAAAGAATTATTAGGGATGGTAATAATAAAGGGGAAAAAACTCTTTACGATCCCAGGTTGGATTCGTGGAGTACATCGACAAGATTTCCGAATCTGGAAAATGCTTCTGTAGGAGGTACGACTATTGGAAACAAAATATTCATGATAGGCGGTTGTGATAAAAAGTATACTGCCAATTCAAATACAATTGAAGGCGAGATAATAGAGTAACCGTAACTATAGCATGATCTCGCGAAATATCATATATTTTCTCCCTTTGTTTTTGATAAGCATCGTATCTTGTGCAAAGTTTAGTCCGAAAGAATTAATCAAGCTGCCGGCGTCGGAGAACCTGAACCTGCTCGATTCTTCACAGGCGCAGATTATTTTCAATTATGCGCAGCATTTTCCAAACGAGACGCAGCTTTCCATTTGTATTATAACCGGCGATTCGGAGAAGTATGTCGGAATCCTTCGGCACAATGATTCTTTAGTATATATCGACAACAGAGACAGCGTTTTCGGTATAGGTTCTATCACGAAAACATTTACCGGCACCATGCTCGCTAAGCTGGTATACGATGGGAAAATCGATCTGAACGAGCCAGTTAAAAATCTCCTGCCCGTTCGTTTGAATCAAAGCTCGCTCAATGGAAATGAAATCACACTCGTTCATCTTGCAAATCACACTTCCGGGCTTCCTTTCGAACCGAACAATGTAAAAGACGATAAAGAACATCCCTACGATCCATACAATCCTTATCGATATTATGACAAAACAAAACTCTACGATTATCTTTCCAACCGGATGACGCTGCAATCAATGCCGGGTGAAAAAAGGACCTACTCCAATCTTGGCGGAGGTCTGTTAGGTCATATCCTTACATTAATTACAGCTAAAAGTTACGAAGAGCTTCTTTTTGAAACCGTCTGCATTCCTTTAGGAATGAAAAACACATTTGTCACACTCACCGACGAGAGGATGAGGTCTATGGTCAGAGGAAGAGACCCCAGAGACCAGCCGCTTCCATACGATGACGGTGAGTGCGGTGCTCTGACGGGAGCCGGCGGAATAAAATCTTCGGCCAGAGATCTCGTAAAATATCTCAAAGCGAATATTTACGATACCACGTATTTCTATCTGGCTCAGAAGACGACGAAGAGATTTGATGAGCACTTAACGGGAGGTCTCGGATGGGCGACGTACAGCGACCGTGGAAAATATCATGTAGGTGCATTCGGTGCGACCGGCGGATATACATCCGGAGTTATCTTTGAAAGAAATGAACATGTAGGAGTGGTCGTGCTGACAAATGTCTCGGCTTTTTTGGCCTCACAAGGTAATTATACTGAGGGACTTTGCCGGGCACTCTAT
Source organism: Ignavibacteriota bacterium (assembly GCA_963778945.1). Taxonomy (GTDB): domain Bacteria; phylum Bacteroidota; class Ignavibacteria; order UBA10030; family UBA10030; genus Fen-1254. The sequence goes on along the minus strand of CAVZWL010000013.1, from coordinate 172,493 downwards.
GATCCGATGCCTTTTGCATCCAAGAAAAAATAATACAAATGTGCAGCGCATTGCGCCCATAATAGGGAATTATAAAAGAATAAATTGATGAGATAAATCGGCGGCTATATTTTGAGGGGACTGATAATTCTATTTTTTTTAATATCGCCATTGTTTTTTGCAATATAGAATGCATTGGACATCATTTTAAAATCATTATGTGGAGATAAAAATGAGCGAAGAGTTAAATTCCGATAAATCGAAGCGGTCCAAAAATACAAATTCTCTTGCAGTTGGAATTGCCATAGGCATCGGAATAGGCACAGCAATCGGCATTGCGATGAACAATCTTGCAATCGGCATAGCAATAGGCGCTGCTCTCGGAGTTGCTCTTGGTCCGATAATTGACCGAAAGAAAAAGGATCATTAAGTTATAAAGCGGAACGCTGCTTTTGAATACAGCTGCAATGGAGCACTTCCGCTTTCATATTCGAATCCGGCGGACAGGTTTTCGAAGTTCTGCTGTACGGTTTTGCAGCAACCCGAATGGGCAGACAGCATCTGTGCAATTTGCAGGATCTATCTTTTTGAGAAATATTTTCATTTCGTCAGGCATCTGAAACAATTTCAAAGTAGAGACGCATTCATGAGTATTGCGAAGTTTATTGCAGGTCAGCTGCGGCAGCCGGCTGGATTTTTTGGACGGCAAATAATGGTGCGTGTTCTCAATCGCATGAATTATTCCATGAATACTCTTGCGCTGGAAGTTTTACAGCTTTCATTCGACGACCATGTGCTTGAGGTTGGATTCGGCGGCGGGGAGCTTATAGCGAGAATGGCTTCCATAGTATCGCACGGCAAGATTGCCGGTGCAGACTTTTCGAGTGATGCTGTCGATATATGTGCAAAACGTTTTAAGCAATTCATCAAAGCCGGGAAAGTAGATCTCTGCTGTGCGAATGTGGAGGAACTTCCATTCGAAGCTGATACGTATTCCAAAGTATGCACGATAAATACGATATACTTCTGGTCTGATCCGTTTGTAGCACTCGCTCAAATCTATCGTGTTCTCAAAAAAGACGGTAAGCTCGTCGTATGTTTCAGGCCGCGAGAGGCTGTGAAAAATCAAAAAATTATGCGGCATGGTTTTACTCTCTACAATCCGGAAGAAGTGAGCGTTCTTCTCACAAAAGCCGGATTTCGGGATGTGCAGCTTGTTCGCAAGAAACGCGGATTCGAAGAATGTATTGCGGCTGCGGGAAAAAAGTAATGCCGGCAGATAAATCTAAAATAGATTCAAGAGGTGCAGTCTATGAATCTTGACTGGATCGGTTTGCTTGAGTTTTTGACGCTCATACAGCTCCTGCTGTTAACGGCCGTCATTCTCAATTATAAAAAAGGAAAACGCCTAAGCAATCTGCTTCTAGCGGGCTTTATGGCATCCAATGCACTCCTCATTGGCCATTCTCTCTTCTTACATGCCGTATGGACATCCTACACGCACAGCATCGGTCTCTTCAGCATCGGAAGTTCACTCTATTTTCTCCTGATGCCGTTTTTGTATTTGTATATTCAATCCCTTTGCTACGAAACGTTCCGCCTCAGGGCAGTTCATCTGCTCCATATCATTCCGTTCGGCTTCTTTGCGATCTTTTCCATGGCGGCGGCGATCTTCCATTTGCTTGGACCGGTCGAATATTGGAGTCATCATATCACCTTGCATGTACAGATATTTTCTTATCTTCTCGCCTCGTTGTTTGTTCTTATCGGCTATCGAGCACGGTTGAGGGAATTATTTTCGTCGATTGAAAGAATCGATTTGTTCTGGTGTAATCTGCTCCTCGCGGGAGTTACTGTGATGTGGATGTTGGATTTCTTGAATTGGATTCTCGGTATATATCACATGTCTTCCCCTGCCGTTGCGTACAGTATGTTTGCCGCTTCACTGTTTATCAATCTGACCTTTACGCTTGCTGTGACCTATAAGGGACTTGCACAATCCGTGAGTTTTTCCGGAATCGAGAGCATCCCCAAATATGCTGCATCGCGATTGAAACCTTCCGACTGCGAAGATATCGTTAAGAAACTTGCCGCCTGCATGGACAATGAAAAGCCGTATCTTATGTCTTCGCTTTCGGTTGAAGATCTTTCCAAAAAATTAAACATTCCTGCGAAAAATCTTTCGCAAGCGCTGCACAGCGGGTTCAATAAAAATTTTTACGATTTCATCAACTCCTATCGCATCGATGAAGTCAAGAAACGCATTGAGGACATACGTTCCCAAAATCTTACTCTGTTTGCCATAGCGCTCGAAGCAGGATTCAACTCCAAATCGGTCTTCAATGAGGCGTTTAAGAAACATGCCGGAATGACGCCAAAGGTCTACAAGAGCCGGCATTCATCCCAGGAGACAAGTCAAACGATAAACTGAAATCGAGCGCATTCCTACCAATATGTCCGACTTCCGGATTCCGGACGAATCACAAGGCAGTTGCTCCTATTTTAGAATCATCATAAACATAAATAGGAGATACAAATATGACTGCACCTTACAAACACATTGCTTTGCTTGTATGTTTACTTGGAACGGCATCGCTCCAGGCAGCGTTAGTCCGTGTCCCCGCGGACAAGTCCACGATACAGTATGCCATCAATTCAGCGTCAAATGGCGATACCGTTGTCGTATCCCCCGGCACATACTATGAAAATTTAATTTTTCGTGGAAAGAATATCGTTGTGACGAGCCGGTTCTATGAAACCGGGGATCTGAGTTTTATTCAATCAACCGTTATAAACGGGAGCCAACCTCTTCATTCGGATACATCAAGCTGTGTGTTGATTATGAACGGGGAAGATTCGACAGCGGTTCTTCAGGGCTTCACTTTAACGGGTGGGCAGGGAACAAAGTGGGCGGATGAGCACGGTTCAGGAACCTATCGGGAAGGAGGCGGAATCCTCATCGAGCAATCTGCTCCCACGATTCGATACAATCTTATCATCAATAATCAAGCTGTCAGTACTTCCGGAGTAACAAGTGCAGGCGGCGGCGGCATCCGCGCCGGAGATGGAAATCCGAAAATACTTAACAATGTTATAACGCTGAATAAAGGACGCTATGGAGCGGGGATCGTGCTGAACTTTTCCGGCGCGACTCTCAGGAATAACATTCTGACAAAAAATTCCGGCGGCCAGGATTACGGCGGCGGCGCTCTATGGATGAATAACAATGGATCGGCTGGAAAAATAATTGAGAACAATACCATTGCCGGCAATTCGGTTCTGGGCGTGTATGTCTGGGCAGGATCATCTGTCATGCGGAACAGCATTCTCTGGGGAAACACATCGCCGCAAATCGCCGCCCATTCGGGAGGACTCTCCGTAATGTACAGCGATGTGCAGGGAGGATGGACCGGTACCGGAGATATCAATCTGGATCCGCTGTTTGCCGATACGAATGATGTTCTTCAAACCGGATCGCCTTGCGTCGATGCAGGCGATACAAATGCGGTCTACAATGACCTTGCGGATCCACTTTCGCCCGGCAATGCACATTCGCCGTCGCGGGGCGGGCTGACGAACGACATCGGCGCGTACGGCGGTCCCGGGGCCGGCATACTGCCTTTGTTCGGCGTGCCTGCGGGAATTATTTCTTCCGGAATAAATCTTCCGATGAATTATCGATTGGAACAGAACTATCCCAATCCGTTTAATCCTTCCACAGTGATCGGTTATCAATTGGCAGCTCAGAGTCATGTGACTTTGAAAGTATTCGATCTGCTTGGAAGAGAAGTAGCAGCGCTGGTGAACGAAGTGAAGTCTGCCGGAAATTATACGGCGACGTTTAATGCATCAAATCTGCCGAGCGGCGTGTATTTTTATCGGCTTACAGCAAATGCCATCTCATCGGGACAAGCTGGAAATTTCAGTTTTGTGAAAAAAATGCTGCTGCTGAAATGAGCGCCAAGCTAAAGTGCTGCTGTGCTGCAATGCCTGGTTTGCCGCTGCTGAATTAAAAAACCGGACCGCGCAAAATCCGAACGCGCTTACGGGCTTCTTCTGCATAGAGGGAATTTGGAAACTGTGCGAGAAGTTTTTGGTACGCTTCGCTCGCAGCCGAGGCATTGTGAAGAATAGTTTGCTCGATTTCGCCGATTCTGAACTGCGCCCGGTCGTTCATGATGCTGGCCGGTAAAGAATCTGCAACATAGCGGAATGTCGAGAGCGCTTCGTCATAGCGGCGAAGCTGTATGCAGAGCTCCGCAGATTTCATAAGCGCGTCGTCCAGCAGGAGCGTTTGTGCATACCGGGCTGCAATGGATCGAAAACAGGCAAGCGCTTCCGCATACTTGTGCTGCTCTCGAAGCAGATCGGCCCGGACAAATTCCTCGAGCGCATGCGGCGCGGAATTTATATTCTCCAGAATAAAATACTGCAGCAGCAGTGCATTGTTTGCAAGATCGGAATTGAGAGCCGTCGTAAAATGCTGAAGATGTGCGAGAGCGGAATCGAATCTGCCTGCATAATAATCCGTCAGTGCCAGAAAATACGCCGCCTGCTCCTGCGCGGTTATTTCCGGAGATGATCCAAGTTCAAGAAAATATTTACGCGCCTGCTCAAGATCGCCGCGTGCAAGTTCGATTTTTCCGGATTGAAGCGCGGCATCCCGCATGAGCGAAGATGCACGGGATATTTGCCTGATGCTGCGGAATGCTGCAAGCGCCGAGTCGAGATCAAAAAAATGCTCGAATTCAATACAGCCGATACGGTACAACGATTGTGCGGCAAGTTCCGTCGAAGGACTGGAGACGAGAATCCGGCGGTAGAGAGAAATCGCTCCGGCGTAGCTCGGATGCTCTTCTATCATAATGCCGGATACGTCCGCAGTGTGTTCGTCAGATGATGCCGGCAGTGTGTCATTAGAACGGCTTTCATCTTCTATTGCGCGGGCATATCCGAATTGAGCCTGAGCAAAGAGAGGGCTGGCGCTGTATGCAGCGGTGAATTCGCGGAAAGCAAGCGCTGCCGTCCGCGATTCATGTTCCTGGAGACGGCTCTGGGCAAAATTAAATATTTCCGCACCGTTTGCATTCGCGAGCCGATCGATGATTTTATATTCTGTGTAAGCTTCGGAAGAACGGCGCTGTTCCAAATAAATCCACCCAAGAAGCCGGTGAAGGACAATATTTTCCGGTTCTGCCTGGACGGCTGCATGAACGACGTTGAATGCGGCAAGCAAACCCTCCGGACGGACAAGAAAAAAGCCCATACGCGATTGTGCGTACGAAAAATTACCCGGAGTTGTTTTCAGCATTTCCACATATTCCTGAGCGGCATCGGAAAAGCGCTGCAGGGAGGCATACATCGCTCCCAATTCGTCCGCAAACAGGGCGGCATTGCCGCTTTTTATTTTTGCCTCGCGGTAAACCTTGATGCCTGAATCAAACAGCCGGTGCTCGATCATTTCGCTCGCAACAAGACGGTAAAGTCCGATGTTGTTCGGCTCTGCGGCAAGAATGGAGTGCCAGAGGGAATCGGCGGCCGGTTCGTTTCCGGAATCGAAATACAATCCGGCAAGCTGCGAACGCTGCGTAACGTCGTTCGGATGCTGCGCAATCCATCGGCGGGTCATAGCAAGAGCCCGCGGGTACTCCTTTAATTCTGAATAACAACGCCGCAGACCTTCGAAATATGCAAAGCTGCCGGAATCGGATTGAAACAATTCTTCATAAATCGGCCGCGCCTTTTCCCATTCGCTGTTGTCCTCGAATTGCTGCGCAAGCTGAAGTTTAAGAGGGGCGTTCTGTGCTCCGGCTGTGGAGCTTAAAAGAAACGTAGAAAAAATAATGCCCGCAAAATAAAATGACCGTGCATCCATATTCCGTATGTAACATAGAAATTTGACGGAAGTCAACGAGCTGGAAACAAAAAAACCTGTTCCCGGGTAAGAGCCTGAGAACAGGTTGTATCATCTTAAAGCATAGAAGACTCTAAGCGATTACATTGACTCTTTTTCAACCGAACCGGAACCGTTGATGGACTGTTTGACAGACGCCGGTTCTCCATGATACTTGATAGTTCCGCTCCCGTCTATTCTTGCGTCGATTGAATTTGACGCCCGGCAATGAACGGTTCCGCTTCCCTCGATGTGCACTTTTACCTCTTTTGCGGGCAGTGAGTCGGCGTCGATTTTGGCAGACCCTGCAATATGGATTTTTAGTTCGTCAGTCGAGCCGCTGAGTCTCATACGGGATGATCCGTTGCTTGTATAAGTAAATGCATCGGACAATATATTTTGAACATCCCCTTCGGCAGAGCCGTTGATTGTAAATTCCTGGAGCCGGGGAACAGAGACGATAATCCGGATTCCCTGCGTCGGTGAAAGATTGCCTTTTGTATATATGCGCAGCGTCCCGCCGCTGACTTCTGTTTTGACGAAGGGCAGTATATTTTCATCGGATTGGACTGCAACGGATTGCTGTGCCTGACACGTTATGTGAACATCGTATCCGCCGTCGGTGACGATGGATTCAAATGCCGGCATTTCCCGTGTGTCCGTTTTGATTGTTCCGTTGCCGCGGACCCTTGGCCCGAAGCATGCACACAAGGAAAACATGCAAATGAGCGAAAATAATAGAATATTCTTCATCATGAGGCTCCCTTCCGATATTGTGTTTCTTTAAGATACGAAAAGTGCGGAACAATGTTTCACATTGTAATTTTGAAATTCGTCCTTGACTTGTTCAATATTTAAGCCTGTAATACCGGCTCTGCTTAGGTTCATCGTATTGCCAAAGTTTTTTAAAATATCAAAATTTACTGATCCCGGAGCGTTTACCATAATTTATGAAGCATTCGTTTTTTAATATTCTTAATTCTGAATTCTCTTTTCTTGCTTCCCCTTTGTATTTTCTTTAACTTGAGCGTTATGACGAGCGGGAAGAAAAATATCGCCATCCTCGGTTCCACGGGCTCCATCGGTCAAAATAGTCTTCAGGTAATCGCCAATATTCCGGGCCGGTTCGAAGTGACGTACTTGACCACGAATACGAATATAGATATTCTTGAACAGCAAATATCCCTGTTTCATCCGCGCGGCGTTGTTGTCCTGAATAAACAATGTGCAGATACTCTCCGCTCCCGCATCAGTAATATAGAAATTCTTTCCGGGCCTGAAGGATTGCTTGAAATAGTCAGGCGGGAAGATGTTGACCTTGTCATGAACGCCTTAGTCGGTTTTGCCGGCTTACAGCCCACCATCGAAGCAATTCAACACCGTAAAGATATCGCTCTGGCGAACAAAGAAACACTCGTTGCGGCCGGAGAATTGATTACGAATCTGGTCAAAGAATACGCCGTTCATCTGATACCGATCGACAGCGAGCACAGCGCCATACTGCAGTGTCTTGCCGGGGAAGATCGATCGGCGGTTGCAAAAATAATTTTAACGGCATCAGGCGGACCGTTTCTTCATACGCCGCAGGAAAAATTCTGCGGCATTACGATAGAAGAAGCGCTCAATCATCCGAATTGGAAAATGGGGAGCAAGATTACGATCGATTCGGCAACTCTTGATGAATAAAGGTCTTGAAGTGATCGAAGCGCGCTGGCTCTTCGATATTCCGGCAGAGAATATCGATGTTGTTATTCATCCCCAATCCATCATTCATTCGATGGTGGAATTTATCGACGGGTCTATCAAAGCACAATTGGGAGTGCCGGATATGAAAATTCCGATCCAGTACGCACTGACATATCCGGAACGCGTGGCGCTTCCCGGCGGGCGGATCAATTTTCCGCAATTGCATTCGATGACTTTTTTCCATCCTGATAAAGAAAAATTCCGGTGTCTGCCGCTGGCGTATGAAGCTCTTGCCATCGGCGGCACGGCCTCCGCCATTATGAATGCTGCTAATGAAGTCGCCGTACAGGCGTTTTTGGAAAGAAAACTTGCTTTCGATAAAATTGCAGAACTGATTGAAAAGGCGCTGCACCAGATGCCTAATCACAGGATGCCTGAACTTGGACATATCATAGAAGCCGATGCCGAAACGCGCAAACTTGTCCGAACTTTATTCTAATCGTTTTTGTTAAAATGTGAGACGCCTTCATGGAAATCCTCAGCACAATATTCTATTTCATTATCACCATCGGTGTGTTGGTTTTAGTCCACGAATTCGGACATTTCATTGCGGCAATTTGCTCGGCATGCGCGCCGAAGTGTTTGCCGTCGGCATGGGCAGCAGACTGTTCGGCTGGAACAAGAAGACCGGATTTTCCTTCGGAACATTCGCAGCGCGATCTTGATCTTGAAGGAAACACGGATTACCGCGTTTCTCTTTTTCCTATTGGAGGTTATGTAAAAATTGCAGGAATGATCGATGAAAGTCTCGATACGGAATTTTTCAAACATGAACCGCAGCCCTGGGAATTCCGCTCGAAGCCGATCTGGAAGCGCGCTGTTGTTCTTTCAGCCGGCGTGATGATGAATGTGATTCTTGCCATTGTAATTTTCTGGGGCATTATTTATTACCAGGGAAGAGATATTCGCCCTGTAACTGAAATCGGTTATATTGCGCCGGGAAGTCCTGCGGAAAAATTCGGTTTGCGCGTCTCCGATAAAATACTTGCTCTTAACGATAAACCGGTGAAGCAATGGGATGAAATAGAAAGCTCGTTGTATACCGAATCTGTCGGGCAACGATCTGACATTCCACATCGAACGCAACGGAGTCGCCGGCAGAGATTTTCATCAAGCGTTCCGCTGTTCCTGATCTTACCGAAGAGCGTTTCGGTATTTTGCCGGCCGGACTTGTTCCCGTTGTTGCAGCAGTCGATGCCGCTAAGCCCGCGGGACTCATCGGACTTCAACCGAACGATACAATTCTTGCCGTGAACGATGTGCGTGTGAGTTACGGTTCGCTGTCGGAATTAGGTAAAAGCGCATGCAGACAAAGAAATACTGCTTGCATGGAAACGCGGCGATCAGCGGATGGAAAAAAAGGTTACGCCGACACATGAAGGACGCATCGGTATTTCGCTTGACGCCGGTTATACGGGAACGGTTTTGCATTTCCAGTATGGTTTGTTTGAAGCGCTGCCTGTAGGAATCAGAGACGTTACATTGACAAGTCAATTGTTTCTTGCCAATATTTATCAAATCATAGCCGGCAAAGCTTCATTCAGCAAATCGATGGGCGGACCGGTCAAAATAGCTCAAATGGCCAACCGTTCTGCGGAAAACGGATTAACGGCATTTCTTGGTTTTTTGGCGATCTTAAGCATCAGTCTTGCTTTATTGAATATACTTCCGTTTCCCGCCTTAGACGGCGGGCATCTTGTTTTCCTAGCATATGAAGGGATTTTCAGAAAACAGATCCCGGATAATATTAAAATCGGCATTCAAAGCGCAGGCTTTTTCCTTTTATTGGCGTTTATGGCGTTTGTTGTGTATAATGACGTTGTGAATTTTTAATTTCTGATTGTGACTTTTATCAATGCCTCTTATGGGAAAAAGATTATATTATCAGTGGTGCCATCCACCAAGTATAGGAGACTTTGTTATGAATATCTGCCGGAAAAATTTTCTCTTCCTCTTCGCTTGCCTGGGATTGCTCATGCTTCCCGGCTTGATCTCAGCGCAGTCTCTGATCAAAAGCGTCGATGTGAATCTCCAGTTTACAGACTATGATGTTCTGTATCTCACCGACTTTATCAATGTTCGAACGCAAACATTGAGTCCGAATATCTCCGGCATTTCAATGGATCTGACGGTAACCAATCCGGCCGGCGGCTCCGGAAATATTTATGTGGCGATCAAAGCTATGATCAAACTTCAAGGCGACAATTCTTTTTCCGAACTGGTCGAAGGAAGAACGAATGTGTTTCCGATAAAAGGGAACGCGAACACTGGCAGCGCGGGATTTCGCAAAAGGAACCAGCGATGTCTATATTATAGATAACGGTTATATCCTGAATGATGCTGTAAAAACCCGCCTGGAAAATTTAGCAACGACAATTACGACGGCTCCCCCGGGTATCTATCAAGTTTTGATGACCGTCTATAATGAAAGCGGACAGCAAGTCGGAGGCGCAACAAAAACCATTACGGTTTCCATCTCGACGCCGGATCAGGTTCTTGTGGAAATAAACAGTCCGGCAAATGGAAGTTTTTCTACAAACCTGGCTCCTACTTTCAACTGGACGACGCAGGCATCAAGCGTGTATGTGAAAGTGTTTGAAGCCGGCGCTAACCATCATTCGCCGCAGGACGCTTTGACCGGAAGCAATCCTTCGCTTGTACGTCAACTGAGCGGAGTTTCATCGCTGACCTATCCGTCCGATGCCCAGCGCCAGCTGCAGCAGGAAAAAGCATACGTTCTTCAAGTGAGCGCTATCGTTACCACAAACCGCGGAGAAGTCGATCAGGCAAGCTTGCCTGTCGTGTTTAGAATTACCGACGACAAAATCAGGAAAAATATTGGATAATTTTTTTAACGCGCTCGGCGGTGCGGCAGGAACGACATATTCGACACTGCGCTCAGATCCCGCTAATTGGGTTGCATGGCAGACATACGGCGGCATAACGCTGGATGGAATGACGATTACGGAAACCGATTTGCAGACCATCTTGAATGCGCTGTCGATCCAAACCGACATAAAAACTCAACTCAGCATCGAAAACCAATAAGACAAGCAGAAGGAGAATCGTATGGAAAAGAAAAGAATACTCATCTCGGTCTTCTGTCTGATCGGTTTATTGATGCTTGGACAGACAAAGAAGAACGATACCAAAGATATTTCAGCATACGTTATTAAAGTTATCAATAATGTCAACATGCGCACGCCGACAACGGGATGGCAAAAGGCAGTGCCTCTCAATACGTTGAAGTCCGGATATGAATTAAGAACCGAAAAAGGATCCCTTGCTATGATCCTTTTTGCGGACCAATCGAAACTGATCATACGGGAAAAATCGATTGTGACGATTAAAGGAGAAGTCAAAGGAAAAGAAATCATCAGCCGGAGCGTGGAAATGGACCGCGGCGATATGATTTTCAACGTCAAAAAAGCTGAGACAGAACAATTTCGCTTTTCTTCACCGACTTCCGTCGCATCCATTCGGGGAACGCAGGGAGATTACAACACCGGCGGCGGTGCTGATTCGTTGACAATCTTAGAAGGACTTGCAGATTTTTCCAATTCCTTCTCCGGGAAAAAAATGCCGGTCGGTTCAGGCCAGACCGGTGTTGCCGATAGTTCCGGAAATCTCAATGTCGGTTCGGCTTATTACCATTCCTTGAAACATATAAAAGACATTCAAAATGAAGGGGAGTTCTGGATCAGGCGACACATCGAAACCGCTGGGACTGTTGACTCCGGATTTCGACCATCTTCTCTCTAAACATTCTTCGAATGTTCATATCAATCTGGCTTCTCTGCAGGGAAATGCAGCCGGAGTGCATCTCTTCTATCGGAAACAAGGCGATCCGCTGTTTATCGATCTTCCTTTGAAAGTGACGGGTCAAACGGCGACAGGAAAATTGTCCGCTGAAACGGTAAGATATCCAGGTTTAGAATATTATCTTTCGATACAAATGACGGACGGTTCGACACTGTGTTTCCTGAAAACGGACCGACTGCTCCCGTGTCCATTGCAGTTGAAGGAGTAAAACATGAATTGCGCATTCCCGGACAAACCGGTTCGCTGCAGGAAAAAGTAGTCGTTTTGCACTGGACTGATTAAGAATGTGCCATAAACGAATGCCGTTGTATCGACGATGGGTGTTTATTGACGGCGGGATAAATTTCCCGCCGCCGCTTCTTTAGTACAATAACACGTATTTTAAAAAAACACAGCAACTTACCACTCATGAGGCGATGAATGATTGTGCTTACCACAAAAAAACTTGCCGGTGCGATTTTCATCTGCGGGATATTTCTTGTTTCCTCTCTTCAGGCGCAGACGAGCCCGTATGTCGTCGAAGCAAAAGTCTCCGCAGCAACGGAAAATGCACCTGCTTCACTCAGTGTTGAATTGGCGCAAAACACTCAAATTCAGCAGGTTGTCGTTCATTACAGACAATTCGGAGAAACCGAATATACGGAAGCGGAAATGCTGGTCTCCGGCCGAATAGCGGTTGTGACAATTCCGGCGAAATTTTTTCCGTCCCCCGTATGTTGAATATTATATAGAAATGCGTTTGATCAGCGGGACCTGCCGCCTTTTTCCCGATGGAAAATCCGCTGGATAATCCGCTGAAATTTTCCGTAAAAGGAGCGGATCCGAAAGATGCAGAAGTTCGATTTCCTGAGCCCGGAATCCGGGAGAAACAGTTGCAGCCGAAGATATCGCCGTCGCCATTTCCTTGATGTTTGTTTCCGATGCAGTCGATAAGAATAAAACAAAACTTTTTATCGACAATATCGACATAACGAAAGAATCGATTTTTTCCGACGATGTTATTCTCTATAATCCAAATTCCGCCGGCCGTACGCTTCTACTCGGTACACATACATTCGCCGTGGTTCTCTACGACACAACCGGGAAAATTGTACTATCGGAAAGAGCAGAGTTTTAACCTCTCCTCTTCCATCTGCGATTCAGGAACAGAAAGCTGCCGTCAAGATCAATGCAAACGGCCAGCTCGAATACAGAAATGAAAAAATTGATTCCACGACCACGACATATTTGCGCGGCGATCTTCATGCAAACGGCACATATAATTCATTAGCATTCGGCGGCGATCTCCACGTTACCAATGAGGATAAACCGGACCGGCAGCCGCAAAACAGATACTCTGCCTTTCTGCAGGACGGAGACCTATTTAAGCTGCAGTTCGGCGATGCATATCCCAGTTTTTCCTTCGCTTCTCGTCAGCGGAAAACGTGTTCGCGGATTAACCGGTTCGCTCAAACTCGGCTTTTTTAATCTCGATGTGTCGTGGGGACAAATCAGACCGCCCGATCGAAGGAACTGTGCTTAAAGATACGATCTATGGAGATTCATCCGCAGCATCGGCGCGGCCGAAAGAATCCAAGCTTGTCGACAGCCTTGAATACCAGCTCTTTCAATCCGGCACGTATGCAAGAAATTTTCTTGCTGTGCGGACAAGCTTCGGCAGCGGAGAAAATTTTCAATTCGGACTCTCGTTTGTCAAATCGAAAGATGACACTTCCTCGATTGCTGTATGGAACGTATCCGGAAGAGAACCTTGTAGTTGGAACCGATCTGCTTCTGGCAGCCGATGATCAAAAAGTGAAATGGACGAGTCAGATTGCTTTCAGCGAAACGAACAAAGACATCTCCGGCGGCAGCTGGAACGACAACGACTTTAAGCGCTTGGATCGGGGAAATCGGATTCCGCAAGCGTTGTCAATCAATTACATCGATCTTGCCCATATTGCGCGGAATTTTATTACCGTAAACGACCAACTATGGCCTGCAAATCCTGCTCGGTCCGACAGTCCCGTCGCTTGCAGCTGAGTCGGAGCTGACACTGAATTATCTGAATAATTTTTTGCGTGTGTTCGGTTTTCGCCGGGGAAGCACATACATTTCATTTGGAAACGACTATGTCCAGACGGATATTATGGGCGTCAATGTGTCCGACCGCATCCGGCTGCTGAACAACCGGGTTATGGCAACTCTTTCATACGAAACAAAGTCCGACAATACCGATCATACTGCGATGCCGACAACGCACTATAATACGATTACGACATCCGTGACCGCAGCTCCGGGCAACAACCTCCCGACATTTTCCGTAGGACTGGTGTTGAGCACACGAAAAAATTCCGTTATGCTGGATACGAACGCAACCATTGTCGATTCATCGGAAGTTGCAGATGATGCCACGCAGAAGAGTGTACGGCTCTGTTTCCTATGATTTTGATTTTCTGGCACGGCAAAGTTTTTCACTGTCGGTGAGCGTTGCGAAAAAAACCGACAACACATATTTTTTGCATAATCAGAATAATTTTAATCTATCGGCATCGGTGACGACGAATTATACCATACCGCTACAGACGACAATTTCAGCTGTGGTCAGCACGAATGCTTCGTACCAGGCCGATACCGCATCTACATTGACCGGATTTATTCTTATCTGCCGTCGACGAGCGAGACGACGTTCGATTATCAAACGCTTTCTTTCAATGCTCGCATGCGGGTTATCGAGGACGAACTGAATGCCTTTGCGACCATTGCTCCTTCGTTTGGAGCTTTCAGACGCGTTCTGTTTCAAGCCGGCGCCGACTATCAAATTGTCAAGAATCATTTTCTCGTCGCACAGATCGATTTCGTGCAAAACAACGGCGCTTCGAACGACGTGATTGCGAGTCTCGTGTACCGGTTTTCATTTTAAACGAACTCGCGGAAAGAACCGCCGCGCCGCGAATTTGAAAACTCGGGAATAAATAAGGAAGTGCAAATATGACAGTGTACGATTTTAAAAAGAAATTTCTTCCTGTCATCATAAAAATTTCTCTCGGCATCGGTATCGGAGTCTTCGTTCTCCTCTTGACGCAGGGATGGCTGTTCGAAATTCCTTTTTTCAAGAATATCGACCTGCTGACCATCGACTACCGCTACCAGAATAAATACGAACACCAGCATGAAATCCGCGATCTTGAAGCGAGCGGCGATGTGGTTCTTGTCGGGATTTCCGATGACGATCTGAAAGCCCTTATCGATCCGTTTCCTTTCCCGCGGGATTATTATGCGCATCTTATTGAAAATCTGGAAAAAGCCGGCGCACGGGCGATAGCATTCGATATGACATTTGAAAGTCCTGGAAAAACAGCACGGGGTGACAGCATCCTGCGCGAAACACTCATCCGGTATCATAATGTCATTCTTGCGGCTAAGATGGAGACCGGCGCGGGTAACGAGAAAGTCGTTGTCCGGTCCACGGAAGCGGCATATGACAACCTGTTCTTTGATGTCGATAAAAATATCGGCATCGTCAATATTGCCAAAGACAGGGACGATGTCTGCAGGTCGTATTTTCCGCTTCTTGATGTGCAGGGATGGCCGACGCCGACGCTGGCATTTGCAGCTCTGAACAGGGCGTTCGGACTTAAACCGCTGACATGCGTCGAAATAACGGAAGATGCGTTCCTGTTCCGGAACAGGGTGATTCCGCGGTATGACAGAACGAGTTTTCTTCTGAATTATTACGGCCCGGTCGGAACATTTCGGTACGTGCCGTTTTCGCAGGTGATCGACGATTCGACGTTTCAAACAAAAGACGAACGGGATCTCGGAGAACAAATCAATGCCTTCGATGAAGGTATGATGAAGCTTTTTAAAAACAAAATCGTCATTATCGGATCAAAAATGCCGGAGGAACGGGATTACCACAATATTCCCCTGTACCGGGAAGAAGGGGGAAAACGAAATTACACAATGTACGGCGTCGAAATCCATGCGACGGCAATCCAAAATGTAATCGATCAGAATTTTATTGAAATTCTTGAATCCGGCCGCACAAAATGCCATTGTCCTTCTTCTTTCACTCTGTTGTTTCCTCGGCCTTCTTGCACTCAAACGCATTCATCTCCGGCATGCATGGCTGTTGGAGCTCGGCGCTTTTCTGGGAACGCTTTGCATCGTTGCCGCTCTTTTTGAAATAGCAGTGCTCCTGTTTACGAATGCCGACATTTTGATCAATATCATCAATCCGGGGATGGCCGTTGTGCTCGCCTACTTCGGAACAGCCGTGTATCAATATCTGAGCGAGCGTCAGCAGAAGATGATGATTAAAAATGTTTTTAGTCATTATATCAATGCCTCGGTGGTCAACGATCTGGTTTCCAATCCGGAGAAAGCAAAACTCGGAGGCGACCGCCGTGAATTGACCGTTTTCTTCGCCGATATTGCGGAGTTCACAAAAATATCGGAACAGTTTCACAGTAAACCGGAAAAATTGGTCGAGCTCCTGAATGAATATCTCGACGAAATGACGCACATCATCCTGAAGTACGACGGGACGCTGGACAAGTATGAGGGTGACTTGATCATGGCGTTCTGGGGAGCGCCGGTACCGCAAAAGAATCATGCCTATCAAACATGCGTAGCCGCTTTGGAAATGCAAAAGAGGCTTGCAGTACTGAGAACGAAATGGACAAAAGAAGGAAAGCCGGCTATCGATGCGCGCATCGGCATCAATACCGGAATTATGATTGTCGGCAATATGGGAGGCCGCGACCGGTTCGATTATACGGTTATCGGGGACAGCGTCAATCTTGCTTCGCGCCTGGAAGGCGCCAATAAACAGTATAAATCCAGAATTATGATCAGCGAATACACCTATGTTCACGTGCGGGAAAAAGTTCACGTGCGGGAATTGGATATGATTCAAGTACAAGGGAAAACAGCCCCTGTAAAAGTATATGAACTTCTCGGCTTGTCGGAAACGGCCTTAACGGAAAATCAAAAACAATCGCTGGAACTGTATCACGAAGGATTGCGGCTGTACAGGGAACGAAAATGGGAAGAAGCGATTGCATATATGCAGCAGGCGCATCAACTCGATGGAACATGTTATGCTGCTGAAATATATATCGAACGCGCTCACCTCTATCAAATTTCTCCGCCGCCGGAATCGTGGAATGGCGTATTCGTCATGACGACAAAATAATGAAGATAAAGTATTTCTTCTTTCGAACGTCATAAATTTGAATGTTGAAGTAATTTTTTAAAGTTTTTTGCCCAAGGGAACCCTTAAAGAGGGGAGAGACCCGTTATTTTTGAATAAATATCTCATCAATTAACCCTGTTTAGGTAGTTGACGGCTTCCCAGCTTTTTTTTACCTAGAAGCGGTTGCTTCATTCAACCACCACTCTATACAATCTTGTCTAAACAACAAGAAGCACGATGCGTTTTCCATCCTCCCGGGGGAGGGGTGGTGAAAATGTTAAGTGTAAAAAGTATAGAAATGGTTTTTGGGGTGAAACTACTCCACTATACCGAAGACAGGCAAATAGTAATATTTGTCTGTCTTTTTTTTATGTTTTTGGGGATTTCTAAAAATTCCGAAATTTTTTGCGTATTGGAGGAACTCCTAGGCATTGAAATACGTCTATTATCATTCATATCGAAATAAAAACTTGTTATATTATACTTGAATTTTTTTACTCTTTTCAATACAATAATATCCATATCATAATCCTGTAATGATAAAGAAATGTTAAAATATGGCTATTACAGTTAGAGATCTTACGAAGTTTTATGGTTCGGAAAAGGCGGTCGATGAAGTCTCCTTTGATGTAAAAACGGGAGAAATATTGGGCTTTTTGGGTCCAAACGGTGCGGGGAAGACAACAACGATGAAAATGATAACCTGCTACATGCCTCCTACATCCGGGTCGATCGAAGTGGAAGGGTTCGATGTCGGCGAGCATTCATTCGAAGTCAGAAAAAAAATAGGATATTTGCCGGAATTAAATCCACTCTACCTCGATATGAATGTTATCGAATATCTCGAATATTCTGCCTTACTTCATGGAATACGGAACGGCCTTCTTCAAGGACGGCTGCGGGAGATGATCGAAGTGTGCGGTCTCGGCGATGCGCGCCACAAGGATATCGGCGAACTCTCGAAAGGATTTCGCCAGCGCGTTGGGCTTGCACAGGCAATGATTCATGATCCTGAAGTCCTTATTCTTGATGAGCCCACCAACGGTCTGGATCCGAATCAAATTGTTGAAATTCGAAATCTCATCCGGCAGCTTGGCCGTGCAAAAACAGTCGTTCTTTCAACGCATATTCTTTCCGAAGTGCAGGCTACATGCGACCGCGTTGTTATCATTCACCAGGGTAAAATTGCCGCCGATGGAACACTGGATCAGCTGCAGGAAAAATTCCACGGGTCGGAAATAATTACTCTGGAAATGAAAGCATCCGTTGCCAATCCGATGACCGATATATATCCCAAATTGAAAGCAATTCCCTCAGTGGAATCGGTGACCTATGCCGGTCAGGATGGAGTTCTCCATAGATTCAGCGTACAAACACAAAAAGGGAGCGATATCCGCGAGGAAATTTTCCGGCAGGCGGTTCATGAGGGATGGGTGCTGCTGGAAATGTCGCGTACGGCCACGAGCCTGGAGGAAGTTTTCCATTCCTTGACAACGTCCGGAAGCATCGTAAACATGCTCGTGGTCAGCAATTCCCGGCAATGAATTTAATCATTGTAAACAGAGAATGAAAGAATGAATAAAATAAATTTTTCTCTGCAGTTTCCTCTTTCTTTTCAATGCCGTAGGAGCGATCTTTCGCAAAGAACTTCGTTCGTATTTTAATTCAATCATAGCGTATGTCGTGATGATTGTATTCTTTGCATTGATGGGATGGTTTTATGCCGGCAATATTTTTCTCAATAATACGGCAACCCTGCGGGACATGTTCGAATATGCCGGCATTATTTTCCTTTTCATCATCCCGGCGACGACTATGCGGCTTCTTGCAGAAGAAAGCAAAAGCGGTACGATCGAACTCCTGGCGACCAAACCTCTTCATGATGCCGAAATTGTGCTGGGAAAATTTCTCGCTTCGTGGGCGTTCATCGCGCATTACGATTCTTCCGACTCTCGTGTACTATTGCAACGATCGCAAGCGTCGGCAGCCTTGATATCGGCCCCGTCATCGGCGGATATCTTGGATTGCTGCTCATGACCGGCGTTTACATCGCCGTCGGCGTGCTGGCATCGAGTCTTACGGAAAATCAAATCATCGCGTTTATGCTCGGCCTCTTTTTCTGCGTGGTTCTTGTTTTTTATAGATAAAATGCTTTTTGCGGTGCCCGATTTTGCCGTCAGTGTTCTGCAGTTTCTGAGCGTCGATTACCATTTTTCAAACATTGCCCGCGGCGTCATCGATTCGCGCGATATCGTTTATTTTGTATCGATCCTCGGGTTTTCTCTCTATCTTTCCGTCGTCTCGTTGCAGCGGAGGACATGGTAGCGGGCAGTCCGGTATCGTTGAATATTTCTTTTTGCAGTGAAACCTATGAAGACAAAAAAAACACAAACAATTCTGAAGAGCATTCTCATTTTGGGAATTCTTATTCTTGTGAACTTTATTTCCATTCGTCTCTTTACCCGCCTGGATCTGACGAAAACACATCTCTATACTCTTTCGGATGCGAGCAAAAATCTTGTACGCAGCCTGGATGATCGAGTAACCGTTAAGGCGTACTTTACGGAAGATCTTCCGTCGCCGTACAACAACAGCCGGCGGCAGGTTCTGGATATTCTGAACGAATACAAGGCGTATGCAAAAGGAAATATTCAATTTGAATTTATCAGTCCGGAAGGAGAAAAAGCGGAGCGGGAGGCAAAAGAGTCCGGCGTCCCGGCCGTTGAAGTTCAGGTTGTGAAAGAGGATAAATACGAAGTAAAGCGGGCTTTTTTGGGGCTTGTGTTTCTTTATGAAGACCGAAAAGAAGTTTTACCTGTGGTTCAGAATCTCGGTTCGCTCGAGTTCGATATCAGTTCTGCGATAAAACGGCTGACTTCGCGCCAAAAAAAACAGATCGGATTTACAACCGGTCACCAGGAACCCGAAATTTCGTCGCTCCGGACTGCCGGTCAGGAACTTGGCAAGCAGTATACACTTGTGCCGGTCGATCTTAGTTCCGATACCTCGATTATTCCGAACGATCTTGCAGCATTGCTCGTTATCGCCCCGAAGAAAAAATTTTCCGATTCGGTCAAATATCAAATCGATCAGTATATTATGAAGGGAGGAAAAGCTGCCTTTCTTCTCAATACAATGGATGCCTCCATGGGCAATCCGAGCGAAGGGCGCGGTCCGTATGCATTTCCTGTGGAGACCGGACTGGAAGACTTGCTTGAGCGTTATGGTGTTCGGATCAACAGCGACGTTATCCGCGATGCGCAGTGTGCACCGATTACCATTACGCAGCAGGAAGGCCAGTTTCAAATGCAAAGCCAGGTTCCTTTTCCGTATATACCGAATATTACCGATGTCGATAAGACCAATCCGCTGGTTAAAGATTTGCAGGGGTTGATTTTCTATTTTGTCAGTTCCGTCGATACGGTTCATACGGATGCCGGTCTGACTTCGGACTTTTTACTCCGGTCTTCCAAGCAAAGCGGACGCCAAACCGGATTTTTTCCGATCGATCCTTTTCATCGCTATACGAAGCAGGAATTGTCGGAATCGTCCATTCCTTTAGCTGTTTCCGTTCATGGATCGTTCCGCAGTTTCTTTGAAGGAAAACTCCCCGCGCCGCAAAAGCTGACAAGCCCGGAAACGAATATCATCGTTGTCGGGGATGGAGATTTCATGAAAGACGATTTTGCGCGCAACCGGGTCAATATGACGTTCTTTGCCAATATTGTCGATTACCTGGCTGATGATGCCGGGTTGATTACGATACGATCAAAAGATACCGCGCTTCTTCCTCTTGATCCTCTTTCGGATGGAACAAAAAAGACTTTAAAATATATTGACGTTCTTGCTCCGCCGTTCATCGTTGCAGCTTATGGATTATTCAGGTGGAGGAAGCGCGCCGTTTTTCAAAAAAACTTTCGAAGCGCAAGTTTAACTCATTTATTCATCATCGATCGTATGAAAAAAAATACAATCGTTCTTGCCGGGCTGCTTATCCTTCTCATGGCTGCCGCCTACCTCGTTACACAAAAAAACCGGGGAGTTAAGTTCAAATGATGAAGGATCGGGACCGATGTTTCGGATCGACTCGGCAGCTGTAGATAAAATAGAATTAAAATCTTCTGGAGCGGCAATCACGCTTGAAAAACAGGGAAGCGAATGGTTCGTTGTCCAGCCGCTTCGATGCCAAAGCATCGCCGTCCGCAGTTGCACGGTTGCTGCAGCAGGTAAAGGCGATAGAATCGAGAAGTATTGTCTCGAGCAATCCCGAAAAATATTCCATCTTTCGGGTCGATACGGCGGGAACGGAGATACGGCTGTGGGAACAGAAAAACATTGCTGCCGATTTTATCCTCGGCAAAATGGCGCCGTCCTATTATCGGTCTTATGTGCGGCAGGCGCAATCGCACGATGTTGTGGAAACAGACGGCATCCCGAACTATATTTTTGAACGCCCGGTCCGGGATTGGCGGGAGAAAACGATTGTGACGGCTCGTCCGTGCGAATATCAAGAACGTTGCGTATCAATTCGGCGATACGAGCTTTACTCTGGTCTTGCAGGACAGCCTGTGGACTGTGGGAAATAAGAAAGCGAAGCAGACAATTGTTGAAGGCATCATCAACACGCTTTCGAATTTTGAAGCTGATGATTTTCTCGACACAACCCTGCCGAAGGACGCCAAATTGACCGCTGTTCTTTCCTATACCGGAATACAGCTTCGATTTGTGTTCGACAGTGTCTTTAAAAAAATACTATGTTCAATCTTCTCGTGCCCCGCAATGGTTTGTTGCCGAGCCATGGCGGGTCGAACACTCTGCTGAAAAGAGAAAAGGAGCTTGTTGAAAAGTAAGTAAAGAGCATGGACTGCCGTGCTCAATGAGAAGAATAATACCTTGCTTGACGGCGCATTTTTGGTTACTTTTTTATTATGCTGAATTTTTCATGTAATTCATTTGATTGAAGGATAACATATGCGAAAACTTTTTTTGTATTCCGGAATAATAGCGTTTGTTTTTCTCTGGGGATGTTCCCCTTCGAGTCCCACTCTTGCCACGATTGGTGAGGAACATTATTCATTGAATGATTTTGATCATGACTATAAAAAGAATGCCGCTGAAGGAACTGAAAAAACAAAGCCTTCACGGGAAGATGCGGAGAAATTTCTCAATCTTATCATCGATTATAAATTGAAAATAAAGGAAGCAAATGCACGAAATTTGCAAAACGACTCCTCGGTTCAAAAAGAGAGAGAAAAATATCGTGCATCCGTGGCGCAGGCTTATGTTATAGAGAAAGAGCTTGTTGAACCGGGCATCGAAACTATTTTATGAGCGGCGGAAAGAATTATTGCATGTCCATCATATTTTCTTCGCGTTTCCTGCGCGAGCCATATAAGGGCGACACTCTTGAAATTTACAACAAGGCTTCTGAAAGTCATTGAAGAATTGAACCATGCTCCCTTTGATTCGCTTGCGCTTAGATACTCCGAGATCCCGATGTGAAGAAAAATCGGGGCAGACTGGGGTAATATTTCTGCCGGCCAAAAAGATCCGTCCTTTGAAGATGCATGCTTACAATTTGCATGTAGGAGAATATGCCAAAGACCCGCTTCAGTACCGCTCGGATATCGAAATCATTCTCCTGACTTCGAAAAGGCCCAGCAACGGTTCGCTTGATCTTGCACATATTGTCCTGAAATTCTCAGACAAAACGTGCCGCTGCAGGACAATGCTCTTCCTGACAGTGCCCGTATGATATGCGATAAAATCAACAAAGGAATGGCCTTTGAAGAAGCGGTTAAACAATACAGCGCTGATAAGAAAAGAGCCCAGGGAAGAATAGGAACATTTGAAGAAGACGATCTGTTCGCCTTACCTTCTCGATTCCTCTCGAACATGTTCAAAACGGGCGGTATTACGAATCCCATTCGTTTTTCTTATGGATATGAAATTATGAAAGTGACTCGATCGGAAGCCGCTGGCCTCGTATGCTGCTGTCGGAAAACTCGATCAAGTATCAATATCATCAGATCGCGTTATTCATACGATTATAAAAATTTTGTCGATCAGATCCGTAAAAATTTTATTGTGAAGCCGGACTCTGCAGTTGCCGCAAAATTTGTTTCTTCCTTCGATACGACAAAAACACCCCTCGCGCATTGGGCGGAATACGCTGTCGGCAGAATTCCTGGAAAAGACGCTTTTCAAGTGCGGTGTCTTGACGCTGAGTGTCCGGGATGCTGTTAAGAAGATGCAGAAGAAAATCACGAATTTCAGAGAGGAATCTTCTCACGCCGCATATCTGATAGATGCGCTCGATACCTTGGCGGAAAATTTTTCATTTGAGCGAATATGCGCTTTCAAGAATTCCGCATTATCCGGCTCTCGATTGCATTGCTCAATGAATATGCAGACGGTCTCTTGCTGGATAAAATAGAGCAAGAAGAAGTTTGGAAAAAAATCCCGGTTTCCGATTCACTTGCTGCAGGGATATTATGAACTGCACAAAGAAAACTATCGCTGGTCAACATCGCGTAAATTTTGCTGAAATATATGTCCCGAACGACAGTGCGGCAAAGGCAATCTATAAAAAAATCCAGCAGGGAAAGAATTTCCTGGAACTTGCGGAAAAAAACACAATCCGTCCGGGGTATAAAGAGAAAAAAGGCATTTGGGGATTTCATCCTGTTACGGCAGAATCTTCTTTCGGATAAAGCGTCCAGGCTTACAATCGACAGCGTGACTCGACTCCTATTCAATACGAAGATGGGTGGTCCATTCTGAAAGACCATCGCCAGAGACAGTGCTCAGATAAAAACCTTTGATGAGGCCAAACCAGAAGTTTTAAGCGAATATCAGAATGATGCGTCAGAACGACGGAAGATCGAATGGATAAAAGAATTGAAGAGTAAGTATCAAGTTTCGATCAATGCGGAAATGCTTGGAGAAGCCGTGAAGAAAGAAGAAAGTGAATCCCGGTAGATTGACCTTACTTTTGCTGGTTGTTTTCATCGGCTGTAAAAAACATGAACCGGGGCGTGTACCGCTGGCCCGTCTGGACGATCAGACCTTGACCTTGGATGAAGTCCAGACGCAAATGGATACTGCACAGGGAGTATCTCAAACGCAAGTGCAGCATTATATTCAGAATTGGCTGCGGGAAGAATTGCTGTATCAAGAAGCTGTAAAACGCGGACTCGATCAGACGGAAGAAATCAACCGGCAGGTTGAAACGGCGAAACGCGAATTGGCTATCAACGCTCTTTTAGAACAAACGGTTTATGCGCAGGGGCGAATGAACCGACAACCCAGGATATCCATGCCTATTATGAATCTCATAAAACGGAATTTGCTACTTCAATCCGATGTCGCACTTCTCAGTCTCGCACTGTTTAAAAACCGGGATGCTGCAACGGAATTTCGTAATGCAGTAGTTAAAAAACATAATTGGGATTCTGTTTTTGTGCCGCGTCAATCCTCTATGATTGCTCATACCGATTCGCAGTACTGTACACAGACAACACAAATGCCGCCTGAATTGTGGCGCGTTGCGGCAAACGCAGCGGTACGGGAACCTTCATTTCCGATCAATACAAAGAACGGCTATTACGTCATCATTGTGTGGAAATTCAACAAACAAGGGGAGACTGCCGATGAACGCACCTGCGGAGCGGAAATTCGCAGCCGGCTTGTCATCGAAAAACGCCGCCTGTCCTATAAGCCCTTCTTGCCGAACTTCGGGCGAAACATAATATTCAGGTATTTACAGCTTCCGCAGGTCAAGACAGCAGTGCGGAACATACTCAAGAGTAGGAAATTGAATGAAAAAAAGTTGTTTTCAAACTTTTATATTCGTGATTTTTATGAGCGGCTCCGGAATTGCTCAAACGCAGATTGACCGCATTGTTGCCGTCGTCGATAAGGAAATTATCACGGAATCGGAATTGAATGAACGGGTTCAATTTGTGGCGTTGCAAAACCGCATGGACCCGGCTGCGAAGGGAATTCATAAACAAGTGCTTGATGGCATGGTGACCGAAAAACTTCTGCTTGCACAGGCAAAATTGGACAGCATAGAAGTCAAAGAAGACGAAATCACGGCTGCCCTGGATCAGCAGATTCCCAACTTTATCCGTCAGGTGGGCTCGGAACAGCGCGTCGAGCAAATGTACGGCAAATCGATTGCCCGGATTAAACGGGAATACAGGGATGATATCAAGAATCAGCTTCTTGTCCAGCATGTCCGGCAGCAGCATGAAGAAAAACTTGCAGTCAGCCGCCGCGAAGTTGAAGAATTCTTTGCAGCATATAAAGACAGCCTTCCAGCTGTTCCGGAAGAATTTACGATCAGCCATATTTATTGTATCCCAAGGCCCGATTCTGCCCTGGAAGCCAAAACCCGCTCAGTCCTGCAATCCATCGAAGACAGCATTCGTGCAGGAGGAGATTTTGCAGACTTTGCCAAACGATACTCTGCAGACGGAACTGCCGAGCACGGCGGTGATTTAGGATGGGCCAAACGGGGAGATTACGTGCACGATTTTGAAATTGCTGCGTTCGGATTGAAAGAAGGAGAACTTTCAGGAATCGTAAAGACACCCTTTGGATTTCATCTTGTTCAATTACTGAGCAGACGCGGGGAATCGATTCATGTCCGGCATATCCTTTTGCGCATTGCTAAAGGAGCAGCCAGCGATTCTGCGGCAAAAGATACTTTGCGCAGCCTGAAACGGCGTGTTCTTGCAGGGGAATCGTTTGCCGAACTCGCAAAAATTTATTCAGAAGATCCGGATACAAAAGCGGTAGGCGGGGATCTTGGGACATTGACACCGGATCAGGTTACGAAAGAATTCCTGGATCAACTGAGGGGATTAAAGTCCGGGGAGATCAGCGAACCCTTACAGACCAGCCTCGGCGTGTCGTACGGTTTTCATATTATCTGGATGCGAAAACGCGTAGAATCGCATCCGATGAACTTAAAAGACGATTACCGCAGGGTGGAACAGCTTGCTTTGTATATGAAAAAGAACAAAGCAAACGATGAATGGATCGCCGAGTTAAAAAAGAATATCTATATCGATATCCGGTATCAGGAATAACGATGAAGAAAAGTGAGCGATCAATTGTGGCTGAACGGCATATAACGGAAGGCGACGCAGCTTCCGTAGAATCGCTTGCAAAAGCATATCGAACCCTCAAAACGGAATTGGCAAAGGCGATTGTCGGCCAGGACGCCGTCGTGGAACAATTATTTCTGTCTCTTCTTTCCCGCGGTCATTGCGTGCTGATCGGTGTTCCGGGATTGGCAAAAACTCTCCTTATTAAATCGCTGGCGGAATCGCTTGACCTGAAGTTTAACCGTATTCAGTTTACGCCCGATCTCATGCCGAGCGATATTACCGGAACGGAAATTATCGAAGAAAATGCAGCCACAAGAGCGAAATCATTTAAGTTCATCCGCGGTCCGCTTTTTGCTAATATCGTTTTAGCCGATGAAATCAACAGGACTCCTCCAAAAACGCAATCGGCGCTTCTTGAAGCGATGCAGGAGCATCGTGTCACCGTCGCAGGAATAACCTCCGTACTGGAAGAACCGTTCTTCGTCCTGGCAACGCAGAATCCGATCGAACAGGAAGGAACCTATCCGCTGCCGGAAGCACAGCTCGATCGATTTATGTTCAATCTTTGGATCAACTATCCTTCGTTCGATGAAGAAGTGCAAATTGTAAAATCCACGACAAGTTCCTATACGGCTGCCATCGACAAAGTATTAACCGCGCGCGATCTTATTGCATATCAGGATCTTGTACGGCGGGTTCCTGTTGCCGATAATGTCGTCGAATATGCAGTTCAATTGACCACGCGGACTCGACCGGAGTCTCCGTCGAGTCCGGACTACTGCAAAAAATGGCTGCGCTGGGGGGCCGGACCGCGCGCTTCGCAATATCTTGTACTCGGAGCAAAAGCGCATGCCGTTATTCAGGGCAGGTTCTCTCCGGAGATTGCCGATGTGCGCGCAATAGCCGGTTCCGTTCTTCGCCATCGCCTCTTGACGAGTTTTCATGCAGAGGCGGAGGGAATTTCCTCCATACAAATCGTAGAGCGCCTGCTCAACGAAAGCGACTGATATTCACTCTGCGCCGGCAGCGGAGTGCCGCCTTTTTAACTTTGTATCTTTTCCGCTCTCGTTGAATGGTGTCGGAAGAATTTCGTATCTTGTGCCATGAATGAAACGAAGAACCTCAAACAACGCGATCGAAAGAAACTCTGCAGTGTTCCCATCCAATCGTTTTTCATCAGTGCCGGCGAATCCCTCATTCTGAAATTCGCGGGGAACGGCTATGCCTGAAGTTCATTTGTCATCTTCGCTCCATACTTTTTTTCTCCTCGCTGCATTTTGTGCGGCATGCGGAATCTCTTTTTGGATGTATCGCACGACGGTTCCGCCGATTCCCCAAAAAATCCGGCGTGTTCTTTTTGTCTTGCGGGCAGTTCTCTTTTTTTTGCTCTTGCTTTTACTGGGAGATCCGCTGCTTTCCTTTGTCACGAAGAAAACAAAATCTCCGCAGATCGCGGTTCTCGTCGACTGCTCTCAAAGCATGACCATTGCCGATAGGCAGGGGAAAAGGAAAGAAACGCTTAGGACACTTCTGCACTTGCCGCTCTGGAGCGATGTACGTCGGTTCGCCGATCTCCGATATGTAAGATTCGATGCGAAGCCGCACGATGCTGCCGATTTCAACGCCGATTCTCTATCGTTCGACGGTGAAGCGACAGATATCTCGGGGGCTCTGCGCTTTGTTAAACTCCATGCAGAAGAAAACAACCTCCAAGCAGTCGTTCTGCTTTCCGACGGCATCGCTACAACGGGCGAATCTCCTCTGTACGAGGCGGATGAACTTGCCCTGCCGATATTTACGGTCGGCATCGGCGACACCGCCGAACAAAAAGATTTATTCATCAAAAATATCCGTACGAATGAGGTTGCCTATACCGGCACACGGATGCCGGTCTCTGTGACGGTTCACAGTTCCGGATTCAAAAATGAACGGGCGGAAATCCTTCTCAAAGATGAAACGGGAAAAGTAATAGATAGGCGCATGCAATCGCTTGGCGCCGGTTCGCAGGAATATTCAGTGCCGCTTTCATTTATACCGGAAGAGGAAGGCATGCATAAATACAGCGCTGAAATTCCGGTACTGCCGGGAGAATTGACCGGACAAAATAACCGGTTTACCTTTTTTGTCAAAGCGCTCAAAAGCAAGATGAACATCGTTTTGATTGCCGGCAGCCCGTCTGCGGATGCCGCATGCGTTCGAAGAGCGCTTGAACAGGACCGTACTCTGTCCGTCTCAGCATATATAGGGCGCCCGGACGGGACATATGACGGAGGGGATTGTTCCGCGGCTGTCCTGTCAGCTGCAGATTGCATTGTTCTTGACGGATTTCCTGCCGGGTGGACAAAAGCACCTGCCGTTCAGGATTTGAGCCATGCGGTATGCGATCTGGAAAAGCCGCTTTTTTTTATTGATGCCCGCATCATAGATTATGCACGCCTCCATGCCCTCGATACTGCTTTGCCGTTTTTATTCAGCGATATTCATACGGGAGAATTTCAGGTTTTTGCGTCGGTATCGGATTTAAAGCAGAATGACGCCGTGATGAAACTGCGTTCCGCTGAACGGACAGCGCCGCTCTGGAATGCGCTGCCGCCGATTTATCATTCTCAAATATCTTTTATTCCAAAACAGGGATCGAACGTTCTTGCCGCTCTGCGCCTTGCATCTTCCGCTGCCGACGGTCCCCTGATTGTAACGCAGCATCGGGGAGTACAAAAATCTGAAGCAGTACTGGGATACGGCATCTGGAGGTGGAAGCTGCTCGCTGAACAAGATGAAGATGCCGCCGGCCTGTTCGATAGGTTCATTCAAAATTCAATCGCATGGCTCACTGCACACGATGACGACCGGCAGGTGCGCGTACAGCCGATCAAGCGATTTTTTACGTCACATGAAGATGCCGATTTTGAAGCTCAAGTGTATGATGAAGCTTATAGAACTGTCGACGATGCAATCGTTGCTGTAACTGCTTACTGCGGTACGGATCGCTACGTCTGTAATCTTGCACCTTCCGGAAGCGGGCTGTATCAGGGAACATTCGGCCATGTACCGGCGGGAGATTATCGATACACTGCCGCCATTTCCGCTCAGGGCGGTAAATTGGGATCCGACGCCGGCGTATTTTCAGTCGGATCCGTGCCTGAAGAATTCTATGAAACAAAAATGAACCGTCCACTCCTGCAGCAAATAGCATTCCGGACAGAGGGAAAATATTACGATGCTCAAAATACGGCATCAATGGCCGATGATCTGCATCATGTGCCTGCGCTCAAGCCGCACGAACAGCAAAAAGCTGCTGAATTCGAGTTGCGGGATTCGCGTGTCATGCTGATTATACTTGTTCTTGTTTTTGCCATTGAATGGTTTCTTCGGAAACGATTCGGTATGATGTGATGAAAAATAAATATAAAAATACGGCCGGACATAGTATTATTATTATTCTCATATTCTGCTGTGCTCCATTTTCCGGGTATCTCTGCGGACAGACACGGATCGAAAGCCAATTTCGTATTGCACGGCTCAAATACAGCGGCGGCGGGGATTGGTATAACGATCCGTCGTCGGAAATCAATCTTTTGGAATTTGCCCGGCGTGCCGCCGGCATCGATTGTGATCCATGCTACGAATTTGTCGATTGTGCCAGCGATAACATGTTCCGCTATCCGTTCTTATTCATGACCGGGCATGGAAACATTGCCTTTTCTGATTTCGAAGTAGAGCGGCTTCGGACGTATCTGACGCACGGCGGTTTTCTGTATGCCGACGACGATTACGGAATGGATAAAGCATTTCGGCGCGAAATAAAAAAAATCTTTCCCGATGCCGCTCTCGTTGAACTTCCATTCAGCTACGGTTTATACCATTGCTGTTTCGATTTTCCGAAGGGAGTTCCAAAGACGCATGAACATAACGGCTTGCCGCCGCAGGGATTCGGCATTTTTTATCAAGGAAGGCTTGTCGTCTATTATACATACGAATCGAATCCGAGCGACGGATGGGCGGATCCCGACGTTCACGGCGATCCCCAATGGAAGAGAGACGAAGCACTCAGGTTCGGGACGAACATTCTTGTCTGGGTGTTGAGCCATTAAAAAATTGATGTCATGCAGCGGAATCCGAATATAATGCAAAACGCTCTTCAGCTTCGTATTCAGGAAGTACAGAACAAGCGCTATCAAACAGCCGCTCTGAGGAATTTTACGATCGTGCTGACCTTCGCTGCATCTGTTCTTCTCACCAGTACGGCAATTGAAGCATTATTCGATTTCAGCTGTACCATCCGAACTCTTTTTGCTGTTCTTTATCTTTCTAGTCTGTTATCTGTTTTGTTCTGGTACGTTCTGCAGCCGCTGCTGCGCTGCAACGGAATTTTGAATCGGGAAAACGAAGAGCTGACCGCAAAATTCATCGGAGATAAGTTTCCCCGGATAAAAGACAGACTGCTGAATATGTACCAGCTTTCTTCCCGGAAGAAGGAATATTCCGCATTCTCTTCGCCCGAATTGCTCAATGCAGCCGTACAGATGTTTCTCGATGAGATTCAAGACATAAATTTTTTACAGTCAGTCGATAGAACCGTTCTCATTCGTGTGCGCCGATGGTTTCTCTGTGTCATCGGAGGATCCTTCATCCTTTTTGCCCTGTTTCCAACTTCTCTTTCCGGCGGATTATACCGTCTGGCGCATTTCCGGACAGATTTTTCACCGCAGCCCAAATACAGCTTTGTTATCATTCCCGGCAGTATGGAAATTATAAAAGGGGATACAGTTCACGTCACGATTCGTATCGTACCGGCCCTGCCCTCATTTATTCAGATCCCGAAAGAACTGAACCTCGTCAGGCGGCTGGAAAAACAGGACAGGGCGGAAGAAACGCTGATTCAAAGAAGTCCTTCTGGAACTTTTCAAACGGTTTTTGAAGGCGTTCGAGTAACGACCGAATACTATGCTCGTACCGGCGATGTTGAAAGTATGCACGACACGCTGACAGTGGTTGACCGTCCGCTTGTCCGTTCTTTTCATCTTCGGCTGGATTATCCGGCTTATACAAATCTGCCTGAACGTCTTCAGGAAGAATTTGCCGGAGATATCAGCGCACCGGCCGGTACCCGCATAACGCTTACCGGCACAGCAAGCAAGATGCTCGAAAAAGGATTCGTGGAATTCAGCGACAGCACCGCATCTTTCTTCACGATCCATCGTGATAAATTTTCCACTTCATTCCTCGTGCGTAAGGATAATCTTTATTGGCTTACTCTTATTGATGAAGAACATCTGAGGAACATCAATCCGGTACAGTACCGGATTCAAACCATTCCCGATGAATTTCCGTCTGTTGTCATACTTGAACCCGGAAAAAATTTAGATATTGCCGGAGATCAAACGCTTGCCGTCCGCCTGCAGATAAAAGACGATTATGGATTCTCTTCTCTGCGAATCGGATACCGGCTGGTCAAATCGCGCTACGAGCAGGCTCAGGGAAAATATTTATATACCGGCATTCCGGTTCCGGCATCCGGAACGATTGCAGAAATTCCTTTTACATGGAATCTCTCGCCTCTTCATCTTGCCCCGGAAGACGTCGTCGAATACTTTGCTGAAGTGTTCGATAACGATGCTGTCGGCGGTGCGAAGAGCGGGCGGAGCGCCCTCTTTACACTGCGGCTGCCTTCGCTGGATGAAGTGTTTGCCGATGCAGGCAGGGAACAGGAGCAGTCTCTGGACGAACTGCAGAAAACACTTGAAGAAGCAAACAAGCTCAAAGACGACATGGAATCATTGAACCGTGATCTCAAAAATAATAAAGATCCGGATTGGCAGACGCAGAAGAAAATGGGAGAAATGGCAAAAAAGTACGAGGAAGTTCAAAAGAAAATTGAAGATTCAAAATCGCGTTTAGAACATACGACACAGACAATGGAGCAGCAGAATGTTTTATCGCCGGCAACGCTGGAAAAGTACATGGAACTGCAGCAGTTGTTCAAAACCATGGACTCGGCCGAGCTTCGAAAAGCGCTTCAGGCAAAAAGCGAATCGATGCAGAATATCGATAAACAGCAGTTCCAGCAGGCGATGCAGCTCATGAGCTTTCGCGAAGAACAGTTTCGTCAAACGATCGAACGAACAATTGAATTGCTCAAGCGCATTCAGATCGAACAGAAAATGGATGAAATCACAGCACGCGTCCAGGCATTGGAACAGAAGCAGCGGGAATTAGAAGAACAAACGAAATCGGCACAGAACAACGAATCGCTTCAAAAAGAGCCGGCGCAGCAGCAGAAAGATCTTGCAAAGCAGGAACAAGCCATGGAACATGAAGCGGCTGATCTTCAAAGGCGAATGGAGCAGTTTTTCACCGAAATGCCGGCGAAAGAAATGCAGCAGCTGCTTGAAGAGATGAAACAGGAAAACATCAGCGGGATGATGGAGCAGTCCGCTTCGTCAATGGAGCAGGGAAACCGTGCAGCTGCGCTCTCGCCGCAGCAGCATGCTCAGAAGCAGCTGCAGAATTTTCATTCACAACTGAGTTCTCTGCAGAAGCGTATGCAGCAGGAGCAGGCACGCACCGTTCTGAATGCTTTACGCCGGGCGACAAACGATCTCCTGGAGCTTTCCAAAGAAGAGGAAGAATTAAAAACTCAGGCTCAGTCCGCTCCTCCAGGTTCGCTCCGGCTTCCGGAAAATGCCCAGCAACAGCAGCGCGTCTCGCAGGATCTTCAAAATGTTATTGCGTATCTCCTGGATCTTTCAAAAAAATCGTTCGCCGTTACTCCCGATATGGGAAGAGCGATCGGAGAGGCATCTGCACATATGACAAATGCTCTTCGAGATCTCGAACTCCGCAGCGGAGGATCGGCATCACAGGAGCAGGATCGTGCAAAAGCTTCGCTCAATAACGCGGCAGTGCAGACTCAAAATGCACTTCAAGCGATGATGCAGGGCGGACAAGGGGGCGCCGGAAGCTTGATGCAGCAGCTTCAGCGAATGGCGCAGCAGCAAATGTCGATCAATATGGAAACACAGAAGATGAATGGAGAACAGAGGGCGCAGGAAGCCGCACGGCTTGCACAGGAACAGGCAGCCGTCCAAAAATCGCTGGAACAGCTCAATGCAGAGGCGAAACAAAGCAGCGACGGCCAGCGGATGCTGGGCGATCTGGGGAAAATTTCGGATGAAATGAAAGAGGTTGTACTCGCTCTGGAACAAAACAGCGTCGATAGGGAGACGATACGAAAACAGGATCGAATCCTGTCGCGCATGCTTGATGCATCGAAATCAATGCATGAGCGGGATTACGAACAAAAGCGAAAATCGGAAAGCGGCACGCCGACAGATGGAAAACAGCCTGCGGACATCGATCCCGAACTTTTGAACGAAAAACAACGGTTTCGGGAAGATTTGATAAATGCACTGCAGCAGGGATACTCCAGAGATTATCAGGAATTAATAAAAAAATACTTTGAGCTCTTGGAAAAATCAGAAAAGCCGTTAAATTAATGTTTGACAACAGAGTGTTGTTGATACTTCGATATTAAAAAGTTTCATGCGTGGAGACTGCTATGAAAAAATTTGTTGAAGAGTTGTGGAGATTAATTCTTATTGCCTTTTTAGGAACGGCAGGAAGTATGGTTGCCGGGTTGATGATTTACGGCGGCGACATTTTCAATCCCGCAGGCATGCCGTTTGTTTACTACCTGGCATATGGGTTTTCCAGCGCCTGCATTTTTGCTTTCTATCATGTCCGGGGTCTGTCCAATACGATTTCTACGGCAATGGTATTCGGTGCGGTTCTGTTTCTCGGTATTTCGTTTATTCTCCCTTTGATGTTTGCCGCGATTTATTCGTTCGGCGTCACGGTCTCGGTTGTCGTTCTTGCGTTTCTTTTCGAGCGCAAACTTTCGACCTTCAAGCATTGGAAATTCACCGTTGTAGGCATTATTTTCGGCGAGTTGTTCGTACTCCTGAATTTAATTTCCCTCGTGGTTTCCCATGCATCCAGCATGTCGGCTATTGGGTTCCAGCGAAATTTTCTGGATGGTTTGTGCATGGGAGTCGGTCTTGGCATCGGTATTGAGATAGCAGAGTCTATCGTACATTCTGTCGATCTGCATAACGAGACAAAAAAGCGTTGAAAGACCAGTGCCAGTCCGAAAAATGATACTCTCTTCCATGTGGCCTCGTGCCGCGGAAATAATGCACTCCTGCACGGCAAAACACAATATGAGTTCATTGAGGGGGGCACTCAAACATAATTCTGCGGCAGTTCGACCTTCTGCCCGCTCTTTGAGATCAAGAGCGGGCATAGTTTTCTGATAGATTGAAGGCGGGCGAGTTATATTCGCAGAAAACCAGACAACTTTTTATTCTCAAATCCGCATTCTTAATTGTCTTTTCTTTGCCATTCTTTAATTCTGTCGTCGACAATTATGTCCGAAGGGCGGAAGGGAGTTTTTAGAAAAATTCCGTCGAATGTTCTGCAGCGGCTCAGAGCAACATACGCCTGTCCATGGGCAAAGGCGCCTCTTCCGAGGTCGATAATTACTTTCGTGAAAGTCTTTCCCTGGCTCTTATGTATGGTCATAGCCCAGGCGAGTTTAATCGGATACTGATGGAAGGAACCGGTGACAAAGGGCTCGATGAGCCCGTTTTCACGGTCGTATTCATATTCAAGCTTCTCCCATGTCGATTGTTCGATCGTATGATGAATGCCGTCGAATGAAATGGTTATGGCGTCGCGCGCGAGATTTTCTACAATGCCCAGCGTGCCGTTCACCCATCTTTTATTCGGATCGTTTTTAATCATCATAACCTGTGCTCCCTTCTTAAGCCTCAGGACTTTATCGGTCGGATACGATTTTTCGTCGAAATCATCAACAGTTTCTGCAGTGTAAATAAATTCCTCCGAAGGCAGCGACAGAAGCCGCTCGAGATTGATGCTTGCTGCACGGGCATTTGTGCTCGTCAGCGTGATGGCAAGATCATGACGGCCGAGCTTCAAAGAAGGTGCATATCGTTCATTGATTTTATAAAGATCCTCCTTTTCCATGTCTCTCGTTCGGACCTTATTCAGAAGTCTTATGAACGCCGGATCGTCCTGGCGAAAGATTTTTTGCAGTTCAATCTTTTGGAGATCGATTTCCTTAAAAACATTCGCACTGAAGAAGAAGGGTGTTTCGTATCGTTCCATAAAATACTCTTCCAGCTCGGGTGCAATGACGGGCGGGAGCTGGAACAGATCCCCGATAAGCACCATTTGGACTCCTCCGAAAGGCTCCAATGGACGGTGACGGTTCAGACGGAGCGATTGATCGACCGCATCCATAATATCAGCGCGGACCATGGAGACTTCGTCTATAACAAGCGTCTCAAGAGCATGGAAGAGAGATTCCTTTCCCCAGAGTTTCTTGATGTCTTCCGCATTAATAAAATGCAGCGGGAACCGGAAAAAAGAATGAATCGTCGAACCGCCGATATTGACGGCAGCAATACCTGTCGGAGCAAGTAAAACTGTTTTCTTTTTCGTCTTTTCCTTGAAATAATAAAGGAGCGTCGATTTTCCTGTTCCTGCATTCCCCGTAATATAAAAATTTTGATTTGTATTCTCTATTTGTTCGAAAGCGCCGGAAAATTCCCGGGTCAATTGAAAATCTTCCGGAATTCCGATGACTGCTGAAGCGGAATGCTTTTTTCGCTTCGATGACTGCAGGGACTTCAGGAAGGCCGGAGACCTGATTATATTTTGCGAGTCGCGTAAAATTATTCTATCCCTTTCCGATAGAGTTTTTCCTGAGTTTTCTTGAAAAGCAGTTCCAATTCTTTTTTTGCGCCCTGCAAGGGCTTTTTTTGCTGATTTGGGACTCTTCGTTTTAGGTTTATTTGTGCTTGTCATTATTCCCGCAGCAGTTCTATTGATCCATGGTGAACGGTGAGTGATTGAGCAAACATCAATTTTGCGAAATAAACCTTGGAAAGCAAAAGAAGAATGCAGAATCGGCACGCTCGGCCGTATTTCTTTCTTTTGGGACTCCGGCAGAAAGATATTTATAGTATTTTTATACTTTCTCCGGCTCTTTTTACACCTTCCGAATAGCTTTTTTCCGGTGCGTTCAGCATTTTGAATCCGTCAATTGAAGGAGTAAAAAATGATTGTCGGTCTTCTTATCGCAGTTCTGCTTCTCATATATCTTGTGTATACGCTTGTAAAACCGGAGAAATTTTAAATATGATTACGCTGCGCGAAATAATACAAATTGTATTTTACGTTGCCGCTCTCACGCTGCTCACGCCGCCGCTGGGGAAATTCATGGCAAAAGTTTTCAAGGGCGAACGGACATTTCTTTCCCCCGTTCTCGGACGGCTTGAAGGTTTAATTTATAGACTTGCAGGAATCAATCCCGCTTACGAAATGGATTGGAAGGGTTATTCAATCGCCCTCCTTCTTTTCAATATTGCCGGTTTCGTCATCGTTTTCCTTCTTCAGATGTTTCAAGCAAGGATTCTATTCAACCCGCAAAATCTTCCAAATGTTTCATGGGACCTGTCCTTCAATACGGCAGTGAGCTTTGTAACGAATACGAATTGGCAGTCGTACGCAGGTGAAACAACCATCAGCTATGCCGTGCAGATGTTCGGCCTGACGGTTCAAAATTTCGTCAGCGCGGCAACCGGTATTGCCGTCATGCTGGCTCTGGCGCGCGGCATTGCACGCAAAACAACGGCAGATATCGGAAATTTCTGGACAGATCTTGTACGCTCAACGCTCTATATCCTCCTTCCATTATCGATAATTTTTTCCCTCGTTCTTGTTGAACAGGGAGTTGTGCAGACGTTTTCATCGTATCAAGCGGCTGCCACTTTGGAAGGACAGCAGCAGACGATTCCGCTCGGGCCTGCCGCTTCCCAGATTGCAATCAAACAGCTCGGCACGAACGGCGGCGGATTTTTTAACGCCAACAGCGCGCATCCGTTTGAAAACCCGACGCCTTTTTCAAATTTTCTGGAAATGCTTGCAATCCTTTTAATTCCCTCGGCTCTTGTGTATTCTTACGGGAGCATCGTGAAAGCAAAAAAACATGCATGGATCGTCTGGGGCGTCATGCTCTTTCTGTTCCTCGGCGGGCTGGGAATTTCGCTTTGGTCGGAATATTCTCTCAATCCGATCACCGGCATAGCCGGGGGGATGGAGGGAAAAGAAACGAGATTCGGCGTTGCCAACAGTATTCTCTGGTCTGTTGCAACTACGGATGCTTCCAACGGTTCAGTCAATGCCATGCACGATTCGCTCTCTCCGCTTTCCGGTTTTGTAGCCATGCTCAATATTAAACTTGGTGAAATTATCTACGGCGGAGTCGGTTCCGGCATGTACGGCATGCTGATTTTTATTTTTCTGACGGTTTTTATCGCAGGACTGATGGTCGGCCGTACACCGGAGTATTTGGGAAAGAAAATAGAATCGTTCGAAGTGAAAATGGCAACGATTGCCATGCTTCTTCCGAGCGCATGTATTCTTATTTTTACTGCCATTGCATGTCTGTTCGATGCAGGGACGTCGAGCATCAGCAACGGCGGTCCGCACGGATATTCGCAGATATTGTACGCCTTCGCTTCCGCGGCAGGAAATAACGGAAGCGCTTTTGCCGGATTGAACGCGAATACGGTTTTTTACAACGTGCTTCTCGGAATCGATATGATCATCGGACGATTCGGGGTCATCTTCCCGATGCTCGCTATTGCAGGAAGTCTGGCAAAAAAGAAGATCGTTCCGCTTTCCTCGGGGACATTCCCGACCGATACGGCTCTTTTTGCCCTGTTGCTGATCGGTACGATTCTTATCGTCGGGGCATTGACGTTTTTTCCCACGCTGGCACTTGGCCCGATTATCGAACATTTCCTCATGTTGAAAGGACATGCTTTTTAAATACTCCGTATGAATAAGAAAACCGTATCTTCGACGTTGTCGTTTCTCTCGGGTGACATCCTTTTTCAGGCGCTCAAAGATGCCTTGAAAAAATTTCATCCACAATCCATGGTAAAAAATCCGGTCATGTTTGTCGTTGCAGTCGGTTCCGTGATGACCACCGTCATTGCGGCGAGTGACATCATCAGCGGACATACTTCGTTCTTTGATATTCAAGTAACGATCTGGCTCTGGTTTACCGTGTTGTTTGCTAATTTTGCGGAAGCAATTGCTGAAGGCCGGGGAAAAGCACAAGCGGAGGCCTTGAAGAAAAATCGTTCTCAAATCGTTGCGCGGAAACTGGAAAGAGAAAAAGAAATTTCTATTCCTGCGGCAGAATTGTGCAAAGGAGATATCGTCGTTTGCGAAGCGGGAGATATCATTCCTTCGGACGGTGTCATTATCGAAGGGATTGCAAGCGTCGATGAATCCACCATTACCGGCGAGTCTGCCCCTGTTATTCGCGAAAGCGGCGACGATCGAAGTGCCGTCACGGGCGGGACCAAAGTGCTCAGCGATCGCGTTGTCATCCGGATTGTCTCGGAACAGGGAGATACTTTTCTCGACAGGATTATTTCTTTAGTCGAAGGGTCGAAACGTCAAAAAACTCCCAACGAAATTGCGTTGACAATTCTTCTCTCGGCTCTGACGATTATTTTTTTACTTGTTGTAGCGACACTGCCGCCGTTTGTCCAGTACAGCGAAAAAGCGGCGGGACAAGCCGGAGGGGCACTGACGACGCTGCCGGTGCTGATTTCCCTTCTTGTCTGCCTGATTCCGACAACCATCGGCGGGCTTTTAAGCGCTGTCGGGATCAGCGGTATGGATCGTCTCATTCGACAGAACGTTATCGCTACGAGCGGGCGTGCTGCGGAAGCCGCCGGAGACGTCGATGTACTGCTTCTGGACAAGACCGGAACTATTACGCTCGGCAATCGCATGGCGACGGAATTCATTGCCGCACCGGGAATTCAGCAGGAACGTCTTGTCGATGCAGCCCAGCTTTCTTCGCTTGCGGATGAGACGCCCGAGGGGCGTTCGATCGTCATTCTTGCAAAAGAAAAATACCAGATGCGCGGAAGGACAGTCTCCGATGTTGAGACCCATTTTGTTCCTTTTACTGCGCAAACGCGCATGAGCGGCGTCGATCTTTTCCCGTCGTCGTCGCACAAACGGATGATTCGTAAAGGTTCCGCAACTGCCATTATCAATTTTATTGCCGAACAAAACGGATTTTTTCCGAGAGAAGTTCAAACCGTTGTCGACGATATCGCACGCCGCGGTTCAACGCCGCTTGTAGTGGCTGAGAATAAGGAAGTACTCTGGAGTCATTCAGCTGAAAGATGTAGTCAAAGGAGGCATCAAAGAACGTTTTGCCCAGCTTCGCTCGATGGGAATACGAACGGTCATGATTACCGGTGATAACCCATTGACTGCAGCGGCTATTGCCGCAGAAGCCGGGGTAGACGACTTTATTGCCGAAGCCAAACCGGAAGATAAACTGAAACGAATTCGCGATGAACAGTCGAGCGGACGGTTGGTCGGCATGATCGGAGACGGAACGAACGACGCTCCCGCTCTCGCCCAGGCTGATGTCGGGATAGCGATGAACAGCGGTACGCAGGCAGCGCGCGAGGCAGGCAACATGGTCGATCTCGACAGCAATCCGACAAAGCTCATTGAGGTCGTGGAAACCGGAAAGCAGCTGCTCATGACGCGCGGAGCATTGACGACGTTCAGCATTGCAAATGATGTAGCTAAGTACTTTGCCATTATACCGGCTATTGCGGGAACTCTGTATGTGTTTTCATCGGAAGAAGGTCCGTTATCCGCGTTGAATATCATGCACCTTGCTTCACCGCAGAGTGCGATCCTGAGCGCCGTTATTTTCAATGCACTCATCATCGTGGCGCTTATTCCGCTTGCATTGAAGGGGGTCAAATATCGTCCTGTCGGCGCAAACGCGGTGCTTTGGAGAAATTTATGGATCTATGGTATCGGCGGTATTATCGTTCCTTTTATCGGTATTAAACTGATTGATCTTCTTATCGTTGCCCTAAGATGTGTATGAGCGGAAAGGTGTCGATTGTATGGAAGAAGACGAACCAAAATCAAAACAGAACAGCCGCACGACCGGGCTCATCTTGATCTTT
This sequence comes from Ignavibacteriota bacterium, assembly GCA_963778945.1. GTDB lineage: Bacteria > Bacteroidota > Ignavibacteria > UBA10030 > UBA10030 > Fen-1254. Next base: position 132,647 of record CAVZWL010000013.1, on the reverse strand, counting down.
GTTTTTATCGCCGGATTGCTGGTCGGTCTCATATTTCACGATTCGCTTCTCCGGCAGCCCGCCCCGGATACGGACATCCATCGATGGTATCCGCGGTGAATGGAGCAAGCAGCATTTATAGAATGGATTATAACATATGAAAAATAATATCTGGGTATCGGTACGCATGATTGTCCTTCTGACAATTCTTACAGGAGTTTTATACCCGCTCCTGATTACGATTTTTGCTCAATGGACTTTTCCGCGCCAATCGAACGGAAGTATGGTTGAGTGCTGCGGAAAAGCTGCCGGATCGGAATTGCTTTCCCAGAAAACGGCTGGTGAAAAATATTTTTGGCCCCGTCCTTCTGCCATTGATTGGAATCCTCTCCCCTCCGGCGGGAGCAATTTCGGCCCGACAAGTCAGGCTCTTGCGGATTCCGTGCGGGTCAATCGAAAGCGCTTTATCGAACGAAACAATCTTGCAGGTGCAACGGACGTTCCGAAAGAAATGCTTTTTGCTTCCGGCAGCGGTCTTGATCCTCATATCTCTCCTCAGGCTGCACTGCTTCAGGTTGGAAGGATTGCCACCGCCCGTGCACTTGATTCGACCCGGACAAGACAATTGAGAGCCCTCGTTCAAAAGCATATCGAATATCCTCAATTCGGGATTTTCGGTGAAGAACGGGTCAATGTGCTTCTCCTCAATTGCGATCTGGACGGTGAATTCACATTATAATCTGTAAGGAGGGAATGAAAAGAAAATATTGCAGCGACAATTCGGGAATATTAGGCATTTCTTATTTATTCTCTTATGCTGTATTCTGCCGGGTTTCATCTTTCGTTCCCGCTTATTCCGGTCCCGACATGCGTTGCGGCGAAAGGATTCCCCTGACGAATCGAGTCAAATGGATTCGCTCGCTGCTCGGATTCGAACGCTGGAAACCGGCACACGCTTTTTTTCCATTGACCCTAAAGAACAGTCTGGAAAAGCGCAAATTTGACCGATTCATCTAAACTGGGCAAATAAAGGCTTTTATCCAAATTTGTACCGGACAGCGATAAAATTTTTCAACAGAAGAAATTTGATCGGAAATTTTATATTTTAAATGATAAGAAAGAAGGATAAACAGATTAAAGTCTATGCAGGAATTTGACGAAATTCGTCCGGATCCGGATGCTCTTCTCAATGCTTTAAAAAAAGAAGAAGAACATTTCCGTCACGGCAAATTGAAAGTTTTTTTTGGAATGTGTGCCGGTGCAGGAAAGACGTACGATATGCTCAAGTCTGCCCATGAGGCACAATCGAAAAAAATCGACGTTGTTATCGGATATATAGAAACCCATAAAAGACCGGAAACGGAAGCGTTGATTGCCGGTTTGCCAGTCATACCGAGGAAGAAGCTGGAGTACCGAGGCGTATCGCTCGAAGAAATGGATCTCGATGCAATTCTTGAACGAAAGCCGCAGATTGTCCTCGTTGATGAACTTGCACACACGAATGTGCCCGGGAGCCGTCATACCAGACGATATCAAGATGTACTTGAACTCCTTGATAACGACATCGACGTTTTTACGACTTTGAATGTTCAGCATCTTGAAAGCAGGGCGGAGACAGTAGCTCAAATTACCGGTTCAATCGTACGCGAGACCGTTCCCGATTCGATTTTCGAGCAGGCCAATGAAGTCGAACTTATCGATATTTCTCCGGAAGATTTGCAAAAGCGTCTTGCAGAGGGAAAAGTTTACACACCTGAACGGTCCCTGCATGCGGTGCAGAATTTTTTCCGAAAAGGAAACCTGACCGCACTGCGCGAAATGTCCCTGCGCATGACCGCAGAACGCGTCGATCACCAGCTGCGCGATTACATGCAGTCGAAGCGAATAACCGATACATGGAAATCCGGACAGCGGATGATGGTCGGTATCAGCCCGAGCCCCTCGACCGTTTCGGTCATTCGCTGGGCGCGGCGTACAGCGTATACAATGGACGCGACATGGATTGCTGTCTATGTCGAAACGTCCAAAGCGCTGAACGATGAAGAAAAAAAACAGCTCAACAATAACATCAAACTTGCCGGTGAACTGGGGGCGGAAATTGTAACGACAGCGGATGAGCATGTCGCACGCGCTTTGATCCGTGTTGCGCGGCAGCAAAACGTCACACAGATTCTGGTCGGGAAAACACGCCGCCGATTTCCGTTTAGGCCTACGCTGCTTGATGAGATTATTGAAAATAGCGGCGATCTCGATGTCTATGCGGTAGGAGGAGAGACAACGGATGGAACTGTTAAACATCCACGAAGAATTGTTCTGCCGAAAATTCGTTCCGGTATTTGGCAATACACTCTTGCAGCAGCAGCGGTAATTCTTGCAGCGCTGGCATGCTATCCATTCACAGCAACGTTCGGCTATCAAACCGCTGCGTTGATTCTCTTATTTACAGTCGTTCTGCTGCCGCTTGTGCTCGGTGTCGGGCCCGTGCTTCTTGCTGCGACATTGAGCGCCCTTTTATGGGATTATTTCTTTATCCCGCCGCGGTTCACATTTTCGATATCATTGCCGCAGGATTATCTTCTCTTGATTGCGTATTTTGTCATCTCGACGGTCACGGGTGTTCTGACGGCCCGCATCCGGGCCCGTGAACATGCGGTACGGCTGCGGGAAGAACGTTCCACTGCGCTTTTTATGTTGACCAAACATTTGATTGCGGCAAAAACTCAAGATGAAGTCGCCGAAGCAGCCGTAAGAAATATTTCATCTTTTTTCGATTCCGATGTTGCAGTCTTTCTCAGTCAGCCGGACGGAGATATCTTTACGGCAGCTCATCCGCGCAGCACGTATGCAGTGAATGAGAAAGAATTCGGTGTTGCCGCGTGGACCTACTGGAACGAAAAGAAAGCAGGAAAATTCACCGATACGCTGCCGGCAACTACTGCAACGTACTATCCTGTTACGGGTCCACGCTATCCGCTTGGTGTCATCGGCGTTCAGGCAAAGAACGGAAAACAGTTCAGCATCGATCAAGAGTCGCTTCTGCAAAACTTTATAGCCCAGATTGCATCGACACTCGAACGGGAACAATTAAGCGAACTCGCCAAACGCACAGTCGTGTATGCGGAGTCGGAAAAGCTTTATAAAACGCTCTTTAATTCCATGTCCCATGAATTGCGGACACCTATAGCTGCGATTGTCAGCGCATCCGAAGGCATGTTGAACCTGCCGGAAATGCACGGCAGCACTTTGGGGAAAACGTTGACAGATGAAATTCATACGGCGGCGGAAAGGCTCAACCGGCTGGTTGAAAATCTTCTTGATATGACACGGCTCGAATCAGGACAGCTTGCGCCGAAAAAAGATTGGTGCGATGTAAGGGATATCATTCAAGCATCTTTTAAAAAGCTGCAGGCAGAACTTGCCCGACACGTAGTAACGCTCAATGTGGCAGAAGACATGCCGCTGGTGCAGCTTGATTTCGGACTTATCGAGCAGGTCTGTACGAATCTCTTACACAACGCATCGCTCTATACGCCTGCGGGAGCGGTTATTGCCATTGATGCATCCATGTATGAAAATGAGCTGCTCCTGGTCATCCACGATAATGGTCCGGGATTTCCGGAAGAGGCCCAGAAGAAAATTTTTGATAAATTCTATCGGGTACCGGGAACGCGAACAGGAGGAACCGGGCTCGGTCTCTCGATCGTGCGCGGTTTTGTTGAGGCTCACAAAGGCACGATTACGGCGTCGAACAAGCCGTCCGGCGGAGCACAATTTATTATCCGCATTCCGGTAGAGATTCAACAGCCGATGGAAATACGATAAAAATTCTATGGCTTCCCTCAAAGAAGAAATTTTAGTGATCGACGATGAAGCACAGATGCGTCGTCTGCTCAGCGTGACACTGGAATCCGCAGGCTACGGCGTAACGCTTGCGGAAAATGCGGCAGAGGGAATCCGTCATGCGGAAACCCGCCGCTATGAAGCCATCCTTCTGGATCTGGGACTGCCTGATTCCGACGGCATCGATGTGTTAAAAAAAATCCGTCAATGGGCTGTCTACCCGATCATTATTCTTTCGGTGCGTGCTTCAGAGACCGGTATCATTCAGGCGCTCGATGCCGGTGCAAACGATTACCTGACGAAACCGTTCCGCAGCGGAGAACTGCTGGCGAGAATTCGATCTGCCATACGATTATACACGACAGCGCCTGCAGGGTCAAAATTTTTATTTTCCGGTATCGAAGTCGATCTCGAAATGCGTACCGTACGGAAGCGGGGAGAAGCTGTCAAGCTGACGCCGACAGAATTTTCTTTGCTTGCATTATTTATTCACAACGCCGGCAAAGTCTTGACGCACAATTATATTCTGCAGCAGGTCTGGGGACCAAAATTCGAAGGGGAATCGCAGTATACACGCGTGTATGTCGGTCAGCTGAGAAAAAAACTCGAAGAAAATCCAAACGATCCTTTATTCTTCGTTACCGAATCGGGCATCGGTTACCGTTTTACAGCAGAAAAATAATGCATCTATCACTTCTCTTCTGAATTCAGAGTTCGATATTCATCATTCTTCGTTGTCTCTTTCCGCTTTTTTCCCTACTTTCGATAAACACTGAGAATGACGGAGCATGATCAATCCCACAAAAATCTTTGTAACAGGCGCGACCGGATTTATCGGTACAAAGCTTGTCAATGAACTTGTCCGGCAGGGGCATCTCGTCCACGCGCTGACGCGTTCCGCGAGTAATCTTGACGGATTACAGCACGAGCGCATCAAGTGCGTTCAGGGAGATATTCTGGATCCAGTTTCGCTTCGAAAAGGCATGGAAGGATGTACACACCTCTATCATCTTGCTGCCTATGCAAAAAACTGGTCAAAGAATCCGCGGGTTTTTTATGATCATAACGTTACCGGCATGCTCAATGTTTTTGAAGCTGCGAAAGAGGCAGGCATTCAGCGCACTGTATGGACATCGACCATTGTAACGTTCGGTCCTACCAAGCCGGGAACGATAGGTGATGAAACGCTTTCGCGAATCACAAACCGCTATTTTACAGAGTATGAAGAGACAAAGTCGATTGCAGAACAAAAAGCCCTGGCTCTCGCTGCAGACGGTTTTCCGCTCGTCTTGGTTCATCCTACGCGTGTTTACGGACCGGGTAAAATGACAGAAGGCAATTCAGTCAGCTTGATGATAGATCAGTATGACCGCGGTTTGCTGCCGATTCTCCTCCATCGAGGAGTGAATGTCGGGAACTACGTTTTTGTAGACGATCTTGTACGCGGCCATATTCTTGCAATGGAACGGGGCCGCGCCGGCGAACGATACATTCTCGGCGGAGAGAACGCTTCATTAAAACATTTTTATGAATTAATCGATGAGGTCAGCGGAAAGCATCATGTGCAGATTAATTTTCCGCCGGGAGCAGCTCTGTTTTACGGGAGAACGTTGAAATTCTTTGCGGAGACATTTGGGATTTATCCGCAAATTACCACCGGATGGGTGGAAACATTTCTGCAAGAATGGGCATTTTCATGCGCCAAAGCGGAACGAGACCTCGGCTATAACATCACTCCTCTGAAAGAAGGGATCCGTCAAACGTACAACTGGATTCTGCAGCAGCGTGCTCATCGGCGGAAACAATAAAAGGGGAGACCGGACAGTATTTTCTTCAGACAGATTCTTCCCTGAAGAGAAAGATGTGCACCCGTTCTTTCTTTAGGAAAAAAACCGTATGTTAAAAACATAAATTTTAAGTCATGAGCTATTCAATACCATTATTGTAAGGATAAAGAGCATGAGGAAAATATTAACGATCTGTATCGCAGTGTCTCTCTTTTTTTCTTCGGTCAACGCACAAAAGAAAAAACCGGTTACTGATAAGGAAAAAATCAGCTATTGCATTGGTGTAAACTTGGGCAGGAATTTCGGCGTGGGTGGATTCAATATCGACGAGAATATGCTGCTTCTTGGAATACGAGATGCTCTTAAAAGAAAGGGAACGGCGCTCACCGATAGTGAAATGGAAGCGACCATGATGAATTTTCAAACCAGCTTAAGCGCCAAAATGGATGTAAAAAATAAAAAAGATGGGGAAAAGAATAAAAAAGAAGGAGCAGCGTTCCTTGCCGCCAATAAGAAGAGAGATGGTGTTGTCACGCTTCCGAGCGGGCTTCAATATAAGGTGGTGACCATGGGAAACGGCCCCAAGCCGACAGCGGAACAAACGGTGAAATGCAATTATCGCGGGATGTTGATTAACGGAAAAGATTTTGATAACTCCTCCAATCATGGAGGGCCAATTGAATTCCGGCTTAATCAGGTTATCAAAGGATGGACGGAAGGTATTCAATTGATGCCGGTCGGTTCCAAGTGGGAATTTTTCATTCCTTCCGAACTTGCATACGGAGAACGCGGAGAACCAAGGGGCGGAATCGGTCCGAACGCTGTCCTGTTGTTTGAAGTAGAGCTGCTCGAAGTCAAGTAAGCTCTGTGGACTTTTTTCAACATCCGATAGAATTTGTCCTTCATTTGGACAAATTTCTCCCTCTGCTCTGTCATCAGTACGGTCTATGGATCTACGGTATCCTGTGTACCGTAATTTTCTGCGAAACTGGATTGGTGGTTACACCTTTTTTGCCGGGAGATTCGCTGCTTTTCGCTGTTGGGTCTCTGGCGGCTCTGGGCGCGATGCGAGTGGAATTAGCAATTCCGCTGCTTTTGTGCGCCGCACTTTTGGGCGACAATACGAATTATTGGATAGGCCGGAAGATTGGTCCGAAAGTTTTCAGCAGCGAACATTCCCGATTTTTTAACAAAGATTATTTGGATCGAACACATTTGTTTTATGAGAAGTATGGAAAATCTGCCGTTATCATCGCGCGATTCCTTCCAATTATCCGCACGTTTGCACCTTTTGTAGCAGGTATTGGAAAAATGCGTTATCGCATTTTTCTTCTTTTCAGCGTCATCGGCGCAGCTTTATGGGTAAATCTTTTCGCTCTTGCCGGATATTATTTCGGCAATATTCCGTTTGTCAAACAGAATTTTTCAATAGTCGTTATTGCGCTTGTACTGATTCCCGGTCTGCCTGCCCTTTTTGAATTTCTGCGTCAATTAAAGGCCCGATGGAAAAAAAAGACAATGGTCTTATAACAGACGAGCTTTTGTGTCTTTCATCGGCAACCGTTTATGACGATGAAAAACATTCTTGATCGATCATGACTGACAGATCGGGAAAAACACTTTCCCGATCTGCGCTACAACCCCTCTTGTGCAATCAAATATGCAAGTATCGCGACAGCGGCAGAACCGAGCGCTAATTCCCGTTCGTTGACATTTTGCAGTATATCGCTGTCGGAATGGTGATAATCGAAATATTTTTGTCCGTCGACCTGCAGGCCGATAGCGACGACTCCGAACTTCACGAGCGGTGAAATATCCGCCCCTCCGTGGCCGTTCACAAAACGCTCCGCTCCGATCGACCTGAAAGAGGACGAGTAATTTTGAAGTTTGACGAGAGCTGATGAATCACTGATGCCGAAACCCCGCGGAGAAAATCCGCCGGCGTCTGTTTCAATAGCTGCGATGTGTTTTTCGTTCGGGGCATGCTCCGCTGCATATGCAAGTCCCCCATTGAGTCCGTTTTCTTCATTCATAAAAAGAACCGCACGAATTGTCCGCTTGGGCGCGAGACCAAGTTCTTTGATAAGGTGGAGCGCTTCCAGCACGTGAGCGCAGCCCGCTCCGTCGTCATGCGCTCCCTGGCCTTTATCCCAGCTGTCCAAATGTGCACCGATGACGATGATCTCCTCCGGTTTTTCCGATCCGCGGATTTCGCCGAGAACATTGTCCGATTCCACATCCGGAAGCATTGAACAGCCGAGTTTCAGCGTCACTCTGACGTTGTTTCCGCGCGCAAGAAGCGCGCTGATTGTATCCGCATCGTTTGTGCTGACGGCGGCAGCAGGAATCTTAGGAAGCGTATCGTAATGCATTTGTCCCGTATGCGGGATATCATCATGCCTTGTCGTCATGGAACGAACAAGTGCGGCAATTGCTCCGGCTCTTGCTGCTTCGACGGCTCCCTGAGAGCGCTGATCGACGGCGCGTCCGTAAGCTTCTCCCTGATTCATTAGTCCGGGATCCATCGGGCGGTTAAAGAAAATGATTTTTCCCTTACCCCTTCCGCTGAGGGCTTTTAATGCTTCCCATGAATCGATTTCTATAATGTCTCCCGAAATTCCTTCGGAGGATGTTCCAATGCTTCCACCAAGTGCGCAAAGATGCAATGCAGCTTCCTTCTTCCCGTCGACAGTATACGTTCCGCTCTCCGCTCCCCGGACCCAATGCGGAACCCGGACGGGCTCCAAACTGACGTTCTGAAATCCAAAATTGTTCATGGTCGTTTTTGCCCATTCCACGGCCGCTGCTGCCTGCGCTGATCCGGCTATTCGCGCGCCGACATGAGTGCAGAGATCGGTCAATATCGAATATGCCGTATTCTCCTGCAGCGCTGTGCGTGAAATGCGAAGTGCGAGAGAATCGTACGATCGTAAGGCCGGCTGAGCGGACGCGGTATAAACGAAAAAAATAAAACTTCCTGCAAGAAAAAACCTTTTCATGATAGTCATATATTTTATTCTGTCTTGGTTAATTTTGAGCCGTGAAGTGTTTTGACAATATTCATGAGCCATTGCCGCGGCATGAAGCGCGTTAAAAATGTTCCAAACGAATTGAGTTTTCCAGTTATAACAACGGGCTTGCCTTTCATCAGACCGCGGTAACCGATTGCAGCAACCTCTTCTGCGCTCATGACAGACATTCTTTTAAAAAGATTGACATCGTTCATACCGGCACGTTCCTGAAATCCGGTTCTGGTCGGGCCGGGGCATAGTGCAGTCACTGTAATGCCGCTGGAACGCAATTCATGGGAAAGAGCTGCAGAAAAACTCAGAACGTACGCTTTGGAAGCATAATAGACCGCCATTCCGGGTCCGGGAAGAAAGGCGGCAGTCGAAGCAACATTCAAAATTTTTCCCCGCTTTCGCTCCATCATATCCGGTAAAAAGAGACGTGTCAGATGTGTGAGCGCTGTTATATTGACCTGAAGCATTTCAAGCTGGTCGGCAAGATTGAGCCGGGAAAAATCTCCTAATAAGCCGAACCCGGCATTATTCACCAAAATGTCGATTTCGATCATTTCCGCACGCAGAGCCTGGTACATTTCATCAGGAGTCGTCGAGACAGCAAGGTCTTTAAGACAATATTTGATGTCGATGTTGTATTGCCCCTCCCAGCGTTCTTTTATGGATTCGAGTTTTTCCTGACTTCTTCCGGTTAATGCGAGGTTATAGCCGTTCCGTGCAAAAATTTCTGCAAGTGCGTAACCGATGCCTCCGGTTGCGCCTGTAATAAGAACTGTTTGTTTTGCTTTCATCATGTTTTCCCCGTCTACGAATGTTCCTTTTATCGTTGTGGATTTTGCCGCATTCAGAAATCAGTGCGTATACAATTCAATCATTCTCTCGATCGCAGCCGAGCAAACCGGATCGTAATCGACCGGATTGAGTGCGAACATTTTGCAATCGATCGATGGACGGTACATTCCTTTGGACATATATCCGGCCCCCTCAAAGGCGCCGACTTTGCCGGACCATTGAGAATCTCGAAGAATATTTCTCGATTGCTGCAGCAGCGCCTCGCGCTTTTGATAGTAATCGGGAGCCAGGCGATCGAGCTGGCCGCGAAGCGCTTCGATGCTGTCGTATTCCTGCTTTTTCCATGGTGTCGGAAGAGGGACATCTTTTGACACGAATTGTTTCCATTTTAAAGTCCCGGGTGAATTCATTCGGGTTATATTCGGTTCCCACGGTTCGACCCCTTTCTGATAAAAATCGTTGTACGATACCTGCGAACCGTAATATTCATCTGCCAGTCCTCCGAAACAATGCCCGAATTCATGCACATAGACGTAATCACATTCCCATTCCTGTCCCGGTTGAACTGCTTTTGTAAAACACGTCGTATAGAGATTGAAAATACCGCCGCCGCCGTATCTGTTGTCATTCACAAGGATTGTAATAAAATCATACGGCACGGTACCGGCAATATCCCGCAGCGCCCGGTTCTCCTCAGTCAGGACATAGCGGATTGAGCCGAACGTGTTATAAGCCGTTCCGAGAGCCGTATTCTTCCAGATATTTTGATCGGGCTTGTCGATTCCGGAATCGTTGGAAACGACTTCCAGCGCTCTGACGTTAAAGTCTTCTTTGTGTTTTTTAAAAGGCTGGTATGAAAAAAGGGTTTCAGAAAAGTGTTTTGCATCGTTCCGGAATTTTTCCATTTCGTTCTTCGAATAACCGTCGCCGACGATAAGAATATCGACCTTCTTCTCGGCAGGGCCGTTGATCATAATGTCGAATTCTTTAAACGGGGAAGTGCGTTTTTCCCGGTTAACCACAGCCGGATCGTTAGGATCGATGACAACAGAAAAGATTTCGCGAAATGCCATCATCTCTCCAGGGGCAATGAATTTATCCCGGCGAAAAAACGCGGCCATGACTTTTCTTTTAGGAAATGGGAAACGGATCGGTTTCATGAAAAGTCTTCCATGCCCCGCTGATCGATTCATCCGTGGTCTGCCATTCGTTAAAGAGCGTTGAATAGCCGCGTGAATAAAGGAGCATGCCGGTCTGCAGATCGCTTATGGTGACAAAGCTGTCGCCGAGATTCAGCGTGTCAAGCAGGTTTTTTGTGCTGCCGGGCCAGGCGGATTCTTCATACACTTTATCCAGAGTGATATATTCTTTTCCTTTCGTGCCGATGTGGTAATAATCAACGCGCATCGTCGTTTTGAGAAAAAAGGCATCGTAGTTCTGGCCGAAGAGAGGCCATGAAAAGATAATGCAAAGAACGAGGAGTCTTTTCATGAATAATTCCTTTCTAATGTCAAAAGGGACAATAAATGTAATGTACAACAGCGTGGATGGACAAACAAGAAGAATGTCCTAAAACGGCGCTTGACATTAACCCGAAAAAGGTCGAATTTTGCTATAGAAAGAATGGTTCTTTACTTTGAACAGTTGTACCGTGATGAAGATCATAGGCGCAGATGTATTGACACGCAGCACAGCGTTTAAAGATTTTTTGTTCTATTTTACACCGACATTAAGAGGGGTTCAATATGGAGCTTAAAGCCATATCCAGAGTCGTTGGAGCGGTGTTGTGCCTGGCTGGCATTGTATCAGCACAGCAATTACCGTACATCGATCAACTACAACCGATAGAGATGCTCAACGCGTCAATCTATCGATGTGCATTTTCCAGAAGCGCAAACATTTTTTGTTTTGTCGGAAGCAATAACAGCTTAAAGATTGTCGATGCTTCCACGCTGAAGGAACGAATTATGATCCCTTCGATCACTTCAAAAATCGAAGCGCTTTCTTTTTCTAAATCGGGCCAATATCTTGCCATCGGCACTCAAGAGGGCAAGGTAACGATTGCAAATATGGCCTCCGGGGCCATTGTTTCCACTTTCTCTCCCCATGAAAACGGCGTTATTTCACTGGCATTCCAGGAAGATGGCTGGGTCTTTTCAGCCGGCGGGGATAAAACCATTGTTATCACGGAAGCAGCGAGCGGCAATGAATTGGCAAAGGTTTCCGATTTTTCAGAAGATATTACAGGAATGGCTATTGCTCCATCTGGAAAATATTTTGCCGTTGGTTGTTACCTGGGAAATATCCAGATCTATACCGTCTCGCAGCAAAAGAAACTGCAGACGCTCACGGATGCCAAAGAAAAAATTAGCGTCCTATCGTATACCGCAGATGAAAAATTGTTGATTGCAGGAACCGCTCTTGGCGGTCTCTATGCTTGGGACGCGCAGACAAATCTTCTAAAGGCAAGATGGAACGATCAAAAAGGGAGAATATGGTCGGCTACGACAGATCCAAAGGGACGGTGGCTGGTAACAGCGGCTTCAGACAGCACAATACATTTTTATGATCTGGCGAAAATGACGCCGCTGCGGATTGTAAAAGAACAGAATTGTACGCCGAACTCCGTTGCATTTGTAAACGATGAAATGCTAGTTGTCGGAACGAGCAAAGGAACAGTCGAACGATGGAAAGTCTCGCCGGCTCCTCCCGATACGACACCGCCGTCGCTCGTTATATCAAAACCGTTGAACACGACGGAACAAGTCCCGATGAATATCTTCGGCGAAGAACAAACGGTAAGCGGTTTTGCCTATGATGATTCCGGAATTAAAGAGCTTTCTGTCAACGGTGTGCCCATCAAACTCGAATCGTATACACCTCCGGATTCCCTAAAAATTCCGGCCTCTATGAAATCGGTTAAGTTTTCGGCGACCGTCAAGCTTGAATCACCGGGTCTGAATGTCGTCCAGATTGTTACAAAAGACTTATTTGACCATGTTACGAAAGGGAAGTGCTTTATTAATAAATTAACCAAAGATAAAGCCCTTGAAATTGTGACGCCCTCGGATAATGCAGAAACAGATTTAATTTCGATCCCAATTCGATTTCGTGCGTGGTTCGACATCGGTTCATATTCCATCTCAGCCAATATGACCGACATAATCAGCGGCCAGGAACCGAGGTTAAATGCGGCAAAGAACGATATCGATGAAACCGTACCGCTGCTGGTCGGCTATAATCAGATTCAGGTAACGGTTGTCGATAAATCGGGGAATCAATACATCAAAACGCTCGGTGTAACGCGGAAAGCGAATATGACATATAACACGCCGTCATCCGCTTCCTCCCCTCAAAAAGCGCGCGGAGCAACATCGGGACCGCAACACTGGGCCGTTGTCGTGGGCATTTCAGAGTATCAGAATCCCGGCATTCCAAGTCTGAAATATGCGGATAAAGATGCCGAGGCATTGGCAAATTTTCTGCGTAAGCCCGAAGGAGGCGGATATGATTCGGACCATTTGCATGTCCTGCTGAACAAAGATGCCACGCTTTCCAATGTGAAAAATGAATTGATTAATTTCCTCTCACAGGCCATCGATATGGACCTGGTTGTGATCTATTTTGCCGGTCATGGAGCGCCCGAGCCGGCCCGTCCGCAGAACGTCTATTTGTTGACTACCGACAGCGATCCGAACGCGCTGGGCACGACAGCGTTTCCCATGTGGGATATACAGACCGTTCTTGCACGGTACATTAATGCAAAGCGAGTGATTGTCTTTACCGATGCATGCCACAGCGGCAACATTAGCGCCGATTTTGCAACGCGAGGACTGAGTTCGACGGAAAACAATATGGTCAATCAATATCTCAGCGATCTTTCAAAAACGAAAGAGGGTATTGTAGTTTTTACGGCAAGCGCTTCGGGCGAAGTCTCTCAGGAATACCCGGAATTTGGACACGGTGTCTTTACGTATTACATGCTGGAGGGACTCGAAGGCAAAGCGGATTATAATAACGACTATACAGTGACGATAAACGAATTGATGCAGTACGTTGAAGAGCAGGTAAAACGTAAAACGCACGGCGCGCAGAATCCGACGCGGAGCCAGACGGAATATGATAAAGAAATGACAGTTTCAATTCTTCCACACTAAGAATACGAGGTAAGAATATGCGCACCATAATAGTTTGTCTTTTTCTTGCCGGCCTTTGTTTGCTGCCGGCACACAGCAAAGCCCAATCGAATACGCCTGCGGCGGCGGTACAGCCGGACGTCCCTAATATCGACTTTTTATGGTCCTTCGGGGCTCTCATCGGGAGCGATAAAAAATTTGTCAGTATAACCCACGATACAACGCTGAAAAGCGGCGAAGAAATTAAAATGATGGTGCAGCTGAACAAAGAAAGTTTTGTCTATGTCCTGCATTATGATGCACAGGGAGGCATCGATCTATTGTTCCCTTACGAACTGAGTCAATTTCAATCGGATGACTATATCCTCCAAAAAAATTACTATATCCGTAAAGGAAGAACATGGATGGCGTTGGATAAAAATCCCGGAAAAGAAGTGTTTTTTATAGTCGCATCAACGGAACGGCAGCTGGATCTTGAGCGGAAGATCGCTGAATATCTTGCGGCCCTTGATGATGGGAAAAAACAATCTCTGGCGGACAATATCGTTGCCGAGATACGGGATTTGCGGAAACATTACACATCATTCGCGGCTCTTGCAGAAAAACCGATAGCAATCGGAGGAAATATACGCGATATCAAAAACACGCAGGAAACACGGAAGGTCGATGTCGCCGATATTGCAATCGATATCACGGCAAAGAATTTTTACAGCAAGACGATAACCATTGACCACCAGTAAAACACGAACGTGGAGGGACACGCTGTTCATCTGCGTGTCCGCTCTTGCGCTCGGGCATTTTTTCTTCTGGCTTCTTCCCGGAGTATTTCAAACATGGAATGCGCATGCGGTCGACCAGATGTTTGTGCTCCGTTCGCACTATTTTCCTTCCCGTATTCCGTACGACAGCACGATCGTTCATGTCTGTGAAACAGACAGCACGAAGCTGGTGTTGACGACTTCCTACACCACGCGTAAACCGTATGCGCAAATTGCCCGGAATCTCGGCGAGATGAAGACAGCCGTTCAATTATGGGATTATGTTTTTCACAACTCGCTTTCGCCGGAAGAAGACTCCATTTTCTTAGACAGCGATAGACGTTCGGGTAATGTATACTTCGGGCTCGAAATGAACCTGAAAGACGGACCGGCGAAACCAGCCCCGAAAAATCCCACGGCGGACGAAGAGTATTTATTCAGGACCAAATGGCACGTTCAAGTCGATGGAGATATTTCCTCGCTGTATGCAGGCACAAACCCGATCAGTACGTTTGCGGCGCTTGCATCATCTTCCCGCGGGCTTGGATATTTGAATTTAAAATTCGACCAGGATGGTGTTTTCCGTACTGCGCCGCTGCTTGTGCGTTATGAAGACGGTTTTTATCCAAGTTTCCCCTTCCATGTCGTCTGTGACTATCTGCATGTCAGGCCGGATCATATCGTTCTTCGTCCCGGAGTAAACATTACACTCCAGGGAGCGTATCGACCGGGTCAAACACCGCATGATATAGTCATTCCGGTTGATGAGCACTGCAATTTGATTGTAAATTTTGTCGGTCCATGGGACCGAATGGTTCATTATACGATGCTGCAAATTTTTCATGTCTCTGAGGATCGGGATGCAATGGAATTTGACTGGCAGCCGCGCTTCGAAGGAAAGATCGTTGTTGTCAACGAGACATCGACCGGCGCATCGGACGTACAGTCTGTGCCGACCGACAGCTGGTACCCGCTGGGAGGGCTGCACGCGAACGTCATCAATACGATTCTCACGGAAAATTTTCTTCATAAAGTCAATCCGTGGCTCATGCTCGCTGTTGAAGTTATGCTGCTGGCATTTATCGTGTTCTTTACGGTAAAATTCTCTTCCCGGGGACTTTGGTCCGGGGGCTTGCTGTTAATCGTCGGATATGTGGTTCTTGCGTTAACGGCTTTTCTCTACGGCAATCTTATTCTCAATATTATACGTCCCATCGCAGTCTGCATTGTCGCCGTCTTTGGCGTGCTGGCATACAGGTTTATCAACGAAGAACGGGAAAAAGAATCTCTGCGCCAATCCTTCGAATCGTATCTTCCGCCGTCGGTCGTTAAACGCCAGCTTGCGCATCCGGAATCGGTGCTGGAAGTGCAGAAGAAAGAACTTACTATTTTGTTCAGCGATATTAAAAGTTTTACGACATATTCATCAACGATGACGCCGGATCAAATACAAAAATTTTTAGCGGAATATTTTGAGGCTATGGTCAATATCGTGTTCCAATATGAAGGCACGGTCGATAAATATATCGGCGACGGGCTTATGGTCTTCTTCGGAGCGCCGGAGCCGCAGCCGGATCATGCGGTGCGCTGCGTCCGTGCGGCGATCGATATGCAGAAGAAATGCCGCGAGCTGAAAGAGAAGTGGGTTAAAGAGGGATTATTCCCGCTGCGCATTCGCATCGGCGTTAATACGGGAGAAGTCGTTGTCGGCAATATGGGCACGCCGAAAAAGCTCTCATATACCGTCCTTGGCTCCGACGTCAATCTTGCAAACCGTTTGGAATCCAACGCACCGGTGGAAGGTATCATGATCTCCCGCCGGACTTATGACCTGATTAAAGACCAAATACCTGCCCTGCCGCACGAAAAGATTCTTGTTAAAGGACTCGACACCCCTATCGAGGTCTATATCGTTCCGGTAGAATAAACGTGGATGTGTCCCGCACTTCACAGCGTTCAAAAGATTATGAATCCTTAACTTGATTTTCCACCCGGAAATCTGGACATTAAAACGTGATGGATAGCAGTATTTCATTAAAGTCGGCATATGTGTATTGCGAACGATTGGCGCGGGAGCATTATGAAAATTTTCCCGTGGCCTCAATGTTTCTGCCGAAAAACATTCGCAAGCATGTTGCGGCGATCTATGCCTTTGCCCGGACGGCGGATGATTATGCAGATGAACCGGGTTATGCAACGGATGAACGCCTTGCAAAACTCCAGGAATGGGAAAAAAAACTTCTCGCCTGTAACGGCGGATCTGCAGTAGATCCCGTTTTTCTCGCTCTCGGCGATACGATACAGGCATTCGATATTCCGGTTGAATTGTTTCAAGCTCTCTTAAAGGCTTTTCGTTCTGATGTGACTATGACCCGTTATGTGACATTTAAAGACCTCTTGGATTATTGCCGCAATTCTGCAAATCCTGTCGGACGAATTTTACTGATTCTCTTCGGCTATCGCAGTGACCAGTTGTTTGCCTATTCAGATTCACTGTGCACAGCGCTTCAGCTGACAAATTTTTGGCAGGATGTTTCGGTCGACATACAAAAGGGGAGACTGTATTTTCCTTTGGAAGATATCGACCGTTTCGGCTGCATGGAAAAAAAACTACTCGGCGGGATGTTCAGCGAAGAAGCGAAGGCGCTGATTCATTTTGAAATAGCAAGGACAGAAGAATTCTTTTATAATGGAAAACCCTTATTATCGGCATTAGATTATACATTAAAACGTCAGCTTAAACTTACCTGGAACGGCGGAATGCGGATTTTAGAGAAAATTCGGGCATTAAACTACAATTCGGTGCATCAACGCCCAAAACTTACACCGGCCGACAAGGCGGCACTTCTCTTTCGTTCTTTTTTCTTGTAAATTGTTTTTATGGAAAATGCTGCAATATATTTTTCTGAATTCGAACAGAATAAAAAAAGCAATTTTTATTTTTCATTTTTCAGCCTGCCTCAGTTACAACGGGATGCAATCGAAACGATATACGCTTTTTGCCGCCTCACGGACGATATTGTGGATGAAGGCAGCAATGAGAAAGAACAGCATGCAAAACTGCTGCAGTGGACAGATGAATTGAAGCGCGCCCTGTACGGCGTTTCCCGTTATTCCTTGCTCAACAAGCTTGTTTCCATTATTCACCGTTTCAATATTCCAGTCGAACATTTCTATGAATTGATCAAAGGCATGGAAATGGACCTGACGCAAAAGCGGTACGGAACATTCGGAGAACTCGAACAGTACCTGTTATCGGGTTGCATCGACGGTGGGCCTTATTTGCGCAGAAGTGTTTGGATATCATCAGGAAAAAACAAAAGAATATGCCGTCAATCTCGGAAAGGCGCTTCAGTTGACGAACATCCTGCGGGATGTCAAAGACGATGCCAAGCGGGGACGGATTTATTTGCCGCTGGAAGATTTGCAGAGATTCGGCTATACGGAAGATGAATTGCTGCGGTTTGAATTAAACGACAAATTCCGGGCATTGATGAAATTTGAATGTGCTCGAGCGCGCGATTATTTTCGAAAAGCAAAGGCTTCATTGGCAGAAGAGGATAAAGTTCTTTTCACAGCAGCACGCACCATGGGAAATATTTACTATCTGCTTCTTTTAAGAATCGAAAATGCCGGATATGATGTTTATTCCAAGCGTATACGGCTTTCTTCTCCCCTTAAGCTTCTGGTTGCAATGGTGCTGAGACTTCGGAATAATTTCCCCAAAAATTTTCACCGGTATGTAAGAAAAGAATTGCCCGCTTAAAAAAGTCCAAGAACATTGATCACTGACCGGTGTGAAATTGGAAGGCCGTAATTATAAATCTACTCACCTCATTACCGTTTTAACTGCAGCACGGCAGCACTTTTACTTTCCTTCGAGCACCGCAAAGGCAACAACCGTATTTTCGGTGTGCGAGAGCGAGAGATGCACGTTGCATTTTTCAAGCGCTTTAGCAACTTCGCCGGTCAGAAGAATATGCGGTGCGCCGGAAGAATCGTTGACAACAGAAATGTCTTTCCAACGGAATGATCCGCTCCATCCCGTACGCATCGCTTTTGCTACCGCTTCTTTAGCGGCAAACCGGGCTGCAAAATGCATATACGGTCGTTTGCGCGTTCTGCAATAGGTTACTTCCATATCGCTGAATATTTTTTTATAGAAATGATCCCCCTGTTTATCAAGAACCTCTTTCATCCGCGGAACGTCGACAACATCGACGCCTATGCCTGCAATATTACCTTTTGTGATGTTCATCGTTTTCTTTCTTAACAATACCCACAAGTTGTGCAATATCGTCAATATCGTAATCGGCGTTGGATTTGACCGTTCCGAAAGTATTTCCATAACGGGCAAAAACGGTTTTCATGCCGACCTTTGCGGCTCCGACAACATCACGTTCTTCCCAATCGCCGATCATAAGTGTCTCTTCCGGTTTGATTCGCATCTGCTGCAATATTTTCCGAAACGGTTCGGGATTCGGTTTCCGTTTATGCGTATCGTCGAATGTGACGACCGCATCGAAGAGATGGTGGAAATTGAGATAACACAACCGCAGCCAGGCCTCTTTTGCCGGCGCATCCGAGACAACCCCAAGTTTGATATGCATCTTTGAAAGCTCGATAAGGGTCATGGTGACATGCGGGTACGGAACGAGCGCTGCTTCACGGGCGCGGCGGTAAGCGATAACGCCTGCGGATAATATTTTATAGTCGATTTTACTGAATTCGCGGTAGAGCAGTTCATCAAACACATTCTGAAATTCTATACCCCGTTCATTGTAGATATCGTCTATGCGTTTATGAATTTCTTTTGCTGTCAGCTTGAATCCTGCATCCCGCATGGCATTGACAGCCGCATCGATCGCCTGCTTTTTCATCAGCATAAAGTCGACAAGCGTATTGTCAAGATCGAAGATTACGGCATTGATCATGGAAGTCATTTCTCCAGTAAAAAAGAAACGGCCAACTCATAACTCCGGGCGCCGAATCCGGCAATCACGCCTTTGCACACGGGAGCAATGACCGACGTTTTGCGAAATTCTTCTCTTGCATCGGTGTTGGAAAGATGGACTTCAATGACCGGAGCTTTGATGGCGGCAACGGCATCGCGAACGGCATAGGAGTAATGCGTAAATGCTCCCGCATTGAGAATGACGCCGATAACGGATAAATCCATGGCTTTGTGCAGGGCGTCGATAATTCCCGCCTCGCTGTTGGATTGATAAAATTCGAACTTCGTGTTCGGGAATTTATTTTTCACTTGATTTTCGATGTCCCAGAGTGAAAGCGATCCGTAAATTTCCGGTTCACGTTTCCCGAGAATATCAAGGTTCGGTCCGTTGATAACGACGATACGCATAGCGATTCCTTTAGGGATAGATGATATCATGTCAAATTTCAAGATGATCATTTTTTTGACGCTTTTGCAAGTTCGTCTTCTATAAATTCCCGAACTGCCGGCTTGAGATATTGTTCATCGACTCCAACCTCGGCAATACCCTGGGCCAGAAGAGCGGCACGGCGCTGAACCGTCAATCGCTTGTTCACGACAATCAGTCGTTCCGCCTTAAGGACGCAATATCCTCCTTCAAAATCTCCCTTCTCAAAGCGGATAGCAATATTGCAATTATGCGCCAGTTCTTCGAGTTCAGCTAATATTTGTTCCTGAGTCATGGTTACGGTCTATCGGGAAATAAATAAATCTTTACAAAACTATCGCTATTTTTTTTGAGGTGCAAGCCGAGCCTTCTTTTGTTTAGGTTTGCCTGCACGCGGATCCGATCTTGAGAAATCCATCGCTGGATGAGATTTCCGCTCCAAATTGCAAAAAGGAAAAAAAGGGCGCCCCCGAGCAAATCAACGACATAATGGTAGCGCAGGTAAATGGTAGAAACAATCAGCATAGTCCCAAGAACGGTGACAAGCCAGCGAAGCTTGATCCGGTACCGATGGCTTACATAGATAACAATCATCGTTAATTCCGTATGACCGCTGGGGAAAACGTCGCGTTGGACGAAAGCAAGTACATTCGGAGTCGTCGATGAAATAGATTCGCCGGCATTGATGAGGGCGCGCATCCAGGACGTGCACAAAAGTCCCGGAAGCTCCTGATCCAAAGTATAGAAATTGTGAAGTGTAAACCGGGGGCCTACTGCCGGCAATAAAAAATATCCGAGATAGGAAAGATAAAATCCGTACACGATTAAAAACGCTCCCCGGTTGAATTCTTCCACACTGTGTTCTCTGTATAATTCCACACCGAGGATAATAAAGAGAATATAGTACGAAAAATATGATATCTGAAATATTTCCGTCAGTACGGGATTTGCAAATTGTGCCATCCATTGCGTCGGGTGAACGCCGAAGAGCCAATGATCGGCGGCGATGAGGAGCCAGTCGTAATCCGCCGGATGAATCGGGTGCACCATGAGATAAATTTCTTTGAATACAAAGAAAATAAATGGATAGCAATACCATCGATGGAGCGCAAAAAGAAATGCCGATTTTCTTTTATCCGCTTGAAATGCAAGTGCAGCAATGGCCGCAATCAGGGCAAGGTTCCCGGCCGTCATTGCGGCGCTGTACGGCACACGGTCATAAAAGACCATATTGAGGATTATTAAAAATGCCAAAAAAACGATCGAAACAAAGTCAACCGGGCTTAATGAAGTATATGCTTTCTTTATATCCATTTTGATTATTGTCTAATATCGTAAAATTTGTGACGGAAATCTTGCAGTAAAAATATAACATGGAACATTGAAAAAGCAGCTTAATTCCGGGGAATGGGGGAGCACTGCGGCACCATTCTACGACCTTTTCATCAATTCCTTTGTAAGCCGGATGAATTCGTCAACGCTGAGATCTTCCGGACGCTGGTCGAGGTTGTAGTCGAGTTTTTTGAGAATCGATTCGTCGAGACCGAGAAATTTAAGTCCGTTGCGCAGCGTTTTACGCCTTTTACCGAACGTGGATTTTACGATTGAACGAAAAAGATCGATATTAAAATCCTGCTGAGCATTGCGCATCCGAAGGCGCACGACAGCAGAATCGACTTGAGGTTTCGGAAAAAATACATTCCGGGATACCTTGAATAATTGTTCGCATTCAGTGTTCAGCTGCGTAAAGATCGATAGAACACCGTACTCTTTTGTCTTCGGTTTGGCGTTCAGTCTCTGTGCGACCTCCAGCTGCATCATGAGCGTGGCGTCGATGACGGCAGCTTGATTTTCAAAGAGATAAAAGAGAATGTCGCTGGTCAGATAGTACGGGATATTCCCGACGACGCGAAGCCTCGTTCCGTAGCGGCGGGCGAGAGCGGAAAGGTCGACCTTGAGGATATCGCTCTGTATAATTAAAATTTTACCGTCGAACTGTTCCCGGAGAGCGGGAATTGCGCGTTTGTCGAATTCGACGGCCAGGACAACGGCTGACTCCGGAATTAAATATTTTGTCAGGGAGCCGTGACCGGCGCCGATTTCCACAACGACATCATTTTTTTGCAGCTGGAGGCTGCCGGCAATTTTGCGGAGTATGTTTTCGTCCCGCAGAAAATTTTGTCCGAGATTCTTCTTGGGTTTTAACATAAAATGTTTAAAATCGTTCTTTCTTCAATATACCGAATGAGAAAAGGAAGTTCAATCAGACACATATAAAAAGAATTGATCTTGATGGATATCAGAAAACAATGTATCGGAAAGGTTGATACATTACCTGCGGCAGGATGAATCAATTAAAATTTCTTTTTTTGATAACGAACTGGGATTTACCGGCAAAGGATCCTGTTGTATTGCATCTCGCTCGATTTTCCGTTACTTTTCTTACAAATTATAAAGGTTTGAAAATGCCTAAAATAATCAAAACTCGTTCAGGGAAAATCATGCAGCCTGCAATATCCATCGTTATTCCATTAATGGATGAAGAGAAATCGCTGGGAGAACTTTTTGGAAAAATTGCAAACGTAATGAAACAAATGCAAACGAGCTATGAAGTTGTTTTTATTGATGACGGAAGCACGGATAGTTCGTTCGACATTCTTAAAGACCTGCACCAAAAGTTTTCACCAATTGTAAAGGCCGTTCGTTTTCGGCGTAATTATGGAAAAGCCGCAGCCTTGATGGCTGGATTCAAATCGGCACAGGGAAATGTGATTGTGACTATGGATGCAGATTTGCAGGATGATCCTGAAGAAATTCCGCAGCTTATCCAAATGCTGGGAAAAGAGTGTGATCTTGTTTCGGGCTGGAAGAAAAAACGGCAAGACTCATTCATTTATACATTGCCATCCCGGGCTGCCAATTTTATCACAGGCTGGCTGACGGGACTGCATATTCATGATTTGAATTGCGGCTTGAAGGCGTATAAAAAGGAGGTTGCCATAGATTTAAAAATCTACGGAGATTTATACCGCTATATCCCAGTGCTGGTTCATCTTATGGGTTTTAAAGTAAGTGAAAAACCGGTTCAACATTATCCCCGGAAATACGGGCAATCGAAATATACGATAGGAAAATTTCATCGGGGATTTCTTGATTTGCTCACTATCCTCTATACAGCCAAGTATTCACGCCGCCCGCTGCATTTGTTTGGATTATGGGGATTGCTGTCTCTCTTTGTTGGAGTACTTATTGACGGTTGGCTTATTCTGGGACGTATTTTTGGAGAAATATCGCTCAGCAATCGTCCGCTTTTCATGATCGGTTTTCTTTTTGTCATCATTGGGATTCAATTCATTTCAATAGGTTTGCTGGGTGAAATGATTTCGCGCAGCGAACGAAACGAACAAACCTACACGGTGCGGGAGGAACTTCGATAAATGCCGAAGTCTGTTGCGGCGCGTTCTTCTCAACGCCAAAATCCTTCGCCTGCCCAGTTTATCCCTCTTCCTCCTAATTTTCTGCAATTCAAATATTTAGGATTCATCATCGCCGGTATCTATTGTACGCTGCTTTCATGGAGTGCCTGGGTCTACCACGTTGTGGGGGATTACAATGTTGAAACGGATTTTTATTGGTCGTATATACCTGAAGCCAAATCGCTTCTTCGCGGCATTGTATCGATCGAAGATTTTCGCGGGCCGATGTATCCTGCGATTCTGGGTCTCCTTGGAGGATTCACGAAAGATTTTTTTCACAGCGGTGTTTGCATTTCCGTCATTTCTGCCGGCTGCTTTCTTGTCCTTTTGTTTTATACATGGAAGACTTTCGCCCCGCCCGATATTGTATTTGCAGGCGTTCTTCTTGTTGCTGTAAATTCCATCTTCATCCAATATTCGTATACCGCCGGAACTGATATGTTCTTCAATGCATTATTGATGGCATCTATTTATTTTCTTTTTAAAAATGAAAATCCGTCGCTGCGGGAAATCGTCTGTTCTGCCTTTTTTGCCGCACTTGCATACATGACGCGGTACAACGGTATTTTTATGCTGCTCGCAATACCAGTCGTCTTCCTGGTTGTGAATCCGTTTCAAAGCAGCATGCGCCGGCGTTTGTACACTAGTAGCCGGGTTTTTTGCAGTCTTTTTCCTTTGTATTGCTCCTTGGGGATTCTATTGTTTTATCAAAAAAGGGAGTTTTTTTTATAATAGAAATTATCTCAACATTGCCTATGAAATGTTTGCGAAGAATCGTATTGGCTGGGATCAGTTTTGGTTTTCTAACTCCGTTCGGTATACCTCGCTTGCCCAGGTCGCTTTTACCGACCCTGGATTATTTTTCCGGACTGTCGCAAATAATGTACTGGAACATTTTTACTACGATATGGAAAAACTGCTGGGGTGGCATATAGGTGTCTTTGTCGTTCTCGGGCTGCTTGTGCTCTGGAAACGGCGTCCGGCGAGAAAAGAAACAGCCTTTTGGATTGTCGGAGTTTCTTTTTTCTGTGTCCTTCTTCTTGTGTTTTACGGAGAACGTTTTTCGCTGTTCTTGATTCCGGTTTATATTTCGATCGCACTTCATGCATTGACTGTGCTGCAGACGGAGAGTTTTCGTGCCGGTGTCCGGACGAATTTTGCAATGTGGATAACCCTCGTTCTGGCGGTCTGGACTTTATCTCAGGCATTATCGTTTAACAGAACCAACATTGATTCGGGCCCGAAAGAAGTCCTGGCAATTTCGGAATGGTTCCATAGAAATGTCGGCACAGTTTCCGATACCACGGTTATCGTAGCTCGAAAGCCGCATATCTCCTACTATCTCGGAATGTCGATGACCGTCTTCCCGAATATTTCATCGATGGAAGAACTCTATCAATCCCTGCAGCAGTCGCATGCACAATATCTGTATTTCGGCGTCTTTGAAGCGAGCATGCGTCCGCAATTTCAAAGATTACTGGATCCCTCGAATGCGCCGGGCTGGCTGATACCGCTTACCTATACCGCAGATCCTCCGGCTGTTTTGTACAGGTTTTCAAGTTCCGGAGATCGTATGCCGGCAATTCGATAATGGCACATTTTTGTAATTTCAGCAATAATTAATGACTTCTTTTCAGGATTTCATGGAGAAAGTATGAAAGTAAAGAATGATTGTCGTTTTTTTAAAGGAGATGTTCCCTGCCGGCCGCATAAAACAAAAGGTGTGCATTGTGAAAATTGTCCGGACTATGATGCGACGGAAAAAAACATCCTGGTTATCAAACTTGCTGCGATTGGCGATGTTATACGTACAACGCCGCTGCTGCATCGCATTGAAAAAGGAATATCCCGAAATCAAAAATATGGTGGCTTACGCGAACACCGGAAATACTCCCTGCCGAAGTCGATGTAAAGCTTCCGTTCATTTTAGAATCCGTTATGGCATTGACAGAAACGCCTTTTTTTCTGGCATTCAATCTGGACAAAGACCGTGAAGCCTGTGCGTTGATGAATAAAATCCATGCAAAGAAGAAATTCGGCTACGATCTTGTCAACGGCCTTTGTCATCCTTTAGATTCTGCAGCCGGCACGAAAATGGGAAACCGGGCTATTTGACGATGTCAATAAAGCGAATACCAAAAGCTATCTGGAAGAAATTTTTGCTATGGCCGGATTTACCTTTGCAGGTGAACGGTACATTCTGCCGTTTAATGATTGGCAGGATAATCGATGGAAATTTGCAAAAGGGAAAAAAGTGGTGGGTCTCAACACCGGATGCGGCGGTCGATGGACCTCGCGGCTCTGGCCGGAAGCATACTGGGTTAAACTTGCTGCATCGCTGAAGAAAAACGGTTATGAAGTGGTGCTTCTGGGCGGAGAACAGGAACACGAGAAAAATCTACGTCTGGCAGAATAAATCGAAAGCGAAATATTTCGGACATTATTCGCTGAACGGGTTTATCAACCTGATGAATCGCTGCGATCTGGTGGTGACAGCTGTCAGTATGGCGATGCACCTGGCAATTGGCTTGAATAAAAAAATTATTCTTTTTAACAATATTTTTAATAAAAACGAGTTCGAACTGTATGGGTTGGGCGAAATATTGGAACCTGAATATGACTGCACCTGTTATTTTTCACCGACTTGTCCGAATAATTGCATGCAGTATTTAAAACCGGAACGGGTTCTCGAAACCGTTAAGCGATTGCTTCCGAAAAAATGAACATTCTTGTTCTCGGCACGGCATATCCCTGGCGCGGCGGCATTGCTCATTACATTGCGCTGCTCGCCGGTCATTTAAAAAAGAATCACCGGGTAGATATTGTAACATTTACGCGCCAGTATCCAGTATTCCTTTTTCCCGGAAAAACTCAAAAAGAGAACGGCGATCCGGGAATTGTTGTGCAAACGGAATCGATGATGGACTCAATAAATCCGGTCAACTGGATCCTTCACCGGGTGGAAATTACGGAAGCGGAACTATGATGTCGTTGTTTTTAAATATTGGCTTCCGTTCTTCGGACCTTGCTTCGGAACAATTTGCCGGTTGATCAAATGGAGAAAAAAAACAAAAGTGATTGCTCTTTGCGATAATGTGCTGCCGCATGAACACCGTCCGGGAGATTCAATATTTACAAAATATGCTTTTCACATTGTCGACGGATACATTGTTCAATCCGAATCCGTGGAAAGAGATTTATTATCCTTTGTCAAGAATCCCTTTTATAAGCGGGTCGCGCATCCGGTCTACGAAAATTTCGGCGCTTCGATCTCGAAGAATGAAGCACGAAAAATCCTTGGATTTAAAGAACAACGACCGCATCATCCTCTTTTTTGGATATATCCGAAAATATAAAGGCTTGGATCTCTTGCTTGAAGCGATGAACATAGTCAGAAAATCAATGGACATCCATTTGCTGGTGGCGGGAGAGTTTTATGATGATGAACAGCATTATCGCGACTATCGTAGAAATAAAACGGTACTGACCAACTGTGTGCATTTTATGTCGGAATATATTCCCAATGATCGTGTTCCAGTATATATTTTCTGCAGCCGATTGCGTTGTGCTTCCATATCGTTCTGCAACCCAAAGCGGTATCGTTCAAATTGCATATAATTTTAATAAGCCGGTCATTGTTACGAATGTCGGCGGGTTGGCAGAAACTGTTGCGAACGGTATTTCCGGATTTGTGGTGCCTCCCGAATCGCCTGAAGCACTTGCCGGCTCGATAGCAGCCTTTTACCGCGAAAAAAGGGAAGCTTCTTTTATCGAGGGAGTAAAAAAGGAAAAAGTGAAATATTCATGGGAGTCTCTGGTAGCAAGCAATAGAAACATTGTCGAGAGAATCGTGAACATTGATTCTTGGAAATGGGGAACGGAATGAAGAAAGTTCTTTTTATATCCTATTATTGGCCGCCGTCAGGTAAGAATACGCTTCATTGGCCGTTGTTTGTTATGCGCCATCTTCCGGAATTCGGGTGGCAGCCGGAAGTATTGACGGTTGAAAAAGATTCTTTTTCATTTTCGGATGAAAGTCTGCGTGCATATGTTGCACCGGATTTAAAGGTTTTTCGCACAAAGGCGCATGATCCTTTTGCATGGTATAAAAGGTTTATCGGAAAAAAACAAGATGAGCCATTAATCGGCTCGGAGATGTTTTCCCATACCGATACGGGCTGGCGCCATCGATTGGCGGTATGGGTGCGATTAAACCTTTTTATTCCCGATGCACGAATCGGCTGGTATGGCCATGCACTGCGCGGGGGAGACGGCATTCATCCATGAAGAAAAACCGGAAGCGATTGTTACGATCGGACCGCCGCATAGTTCTCATTTGATCGGGAAGAAATTATGCGAATCGTTTCGGTTTGCCTCACGTGGCTGTTTTTATCGATCCATGGGTGGACATAGCATATTACCGGGGATACCAGCGCACCAAATGGGCGCTTGCATTGGATACGCATTGGGAACGTTCGATGATGGAATCGGCGCGCCGTTTGGTCTTTGTCACAGGTGATATGCGATCGGTCTATATGCAGAAATATCCGCATATTGCTGAAAAATCCGATATTCTTTATTGGGGATACAGCGAAGAACTATTTCCAAAAAACAAGACTGCAAAAAAAGCGGATGAAGAGATTCTTCTCCATGCCGGCAATCTGTACAACTATCAAAACCCTCTGTCGCTCTGGAAAAATATTAGATCTGAAATTGACCGGGGGCGTCCACTTCGTCTGCGATTTGTAGGAACGGTGAGCAGCGGAATCCGTCAATCGATTGAAAATGCCGGCTTGCAGCCGTATACCAGCTATATGGGCTTTTTACCGCTGCCGCAGGTGCTTGAGGAAATGGAAGCTGCAGATTATTTATTGTTTTGTGCTACGGAAAAGCGCCATGTTCCGGGAAAACTGTTTGAGTATCTCCGTGCCGGCAATCGCATTATCGGATTCGGCGATGATAATGAAGAGATTGAAACGATATTGTAAAAGGCACATGCAGGGAAACTTTTTCCGTATCAATATTCAGGGAACCGATATTTTTCAACAAGTACAATCGATGAAGCCAGATCCGGAGGCAGCCGCACAATTTGAACGTAAAATAATTGCTCAGGGATTGGCAAAAATCTTGGATGACATAACGGCAGGTTGAAACGCTGCAACAATCTTCGAACGATCGTTCTCTCTAAAGATTTTCTCCGTTTATTAATTTGAAACGGTGTGCGTACGGTTCAAACTCCTTGCAATGCATTCATTCAAACTTTGATCAAAGCATCGAGAACATCGGTACCAAAGCATGCTATTTTAAGGCTTTGTCCACCAGCCGTTTTACTGTGTCTACTGAAATTGTTTGGATATTGAAACTCGAACCGTTTTCAAATTTTGCAGCAAGTTCATCAAACGAAAGACGGGAGTCCGCAATTCCAGGCGGGTATGCATAAAAGACGGCCGGATGTATTTCTTTGGGATATTCAGTAAACCTGCCAAAATGATTCCCGTTTGAAATAACCACAACAGGGATATCTGCAGCAGCGCCGATGTGAGCAGTACCGGTATCGTTGGACACAACGAGCTGCGACCCCTGTATCAGGGAGATGGTCTGCTTTCAAGTCTGATTTGCCTATCATATTTGTTACGTACGGCTCGTTCAGTGATGGATTGCTCGTTCCTTTTGAGAAGGGAGATCATGAATATCGCCGACAAGAAAACTGAACAATCCATATTGAGAATGCAGGTAGTCAATGAGCCGGAGAAAATTCTTCATTTGCCATCGCCTTTTGGGCAGAAGTGCCCCCGGGCATAGAACCGCATATTGAGGAGTATTTTGCCGAAGTATCAGAAGGGGCAATGAAGGCTTACGGATAGAGATATTCTCGTCCAAAAGTTTTTCGATGTATTCTTTGTTCTTATAGAACTCAAAAACAGCAGATTGAGAAATATCTATAAGTTCCGAATAATACTTATTGAAAATCTTTCGCTCCCATCGTTTGGCGTGGATGATAATCCCCTCTGCATCCTATCGCTTCGTGTGCACCGGCGGCACGTACGATCGAATCTTCAAGTATTGAATCGCGCGAATAAACCGGATTAAGCACGACTTCAAATCCTTTTTTCCGGATCTTTGTAAGGAGAACGGACCTGTAAAAAAGATGACGCTTCAATGAATTATTTTTGACCCAGATAAAATCTGATACTGTTCGCGAATCGAAAGCCAGTGCAATATCTTTATATGATTCGTTTCCGCAAAGAGTTATCGAATAGCCCTCATATCGTTTGGATGTCTTTAATGCTTCCAAAAAATTACGGAACAAGATATAATCACCGATACCCTGAACCTGGACAACAAGAAGCGATTGCGGCGCTGTGTGCGCCTTTCGAAAATGGAGGAGGGAATCAAACACGAAGAATCGAGCAATCCTTTGTATTTGAATCCATCGTAACAAATATTTCTTCATTGCCGCTGCAAACTTAGACAATAGAATACCTTCTCTCATGGCCTTGATAAGAATGGTTCGTCGTTTTCATTTTCCGGATGCATCGTTATAACTATGATGATTTACGAATGAAGAGTGTCGTGAGCAGAACTCCTTTTTTGTTGGGCAAACAATTCGTCTTGTTTCATTTTACTTCCCATCAACATACCAACAATTGGAGAAATGCCGAGTTGGGAGAGTTTCAATAATCCATTATATACAATAGGGTTGAAACGTTTCGCTGTTAACAGATGAAAACTCTTATGATTAGTGTAAAGATTCAGGCCGAATTTGCGGGCAATGTACCGGAGTGAAGCTGTCGAATAAAACGAGATATGTTGTCCATGAGAAAACGAATAGTAATCCCAGTGTTCCGGGTCCGGAGTTCCCTTGGAAAAAGTAACGGTTGAAAAGAGAATAGAACGGGACATGGAGAGCAGCTTCTCAATTTCACTCAGAGGATTAATAAAATGTTCAAAACATTCGAAAGCTGTCAGGACATCAATGGAATCATGTTTGGTCCTGTTGTATTCAAAGCCGCGCGCGAAGATATTTTCTGTATAGGGATCATTCCAAAAAAAATTAAATCCCTGATCACGCATGAGGCGTACGAACAAACCGGTTCCGCCGCCCCAATCAACAAATGTTCCCTTATTATCAAAAAGGAAGAAAAGGACGGCACTTGTCCGTTTTGCGAAAAGGATGTTTCTCTGAACGATTCCCGTATCTTCCATGTTCAAAGAATGCTTATAAGCTTCTTGCAGCCAATACGGCTCTTCCGTTTGAATAAACCCGCAGGTCGGACACTGATAGTATTGAACTTCGTAATGGGCGAGAATGGTCCTACGAAATATTTTAGATGTTGTTTGACCGCAAATCTTACAAAGCAAAGGCAAATCCTTCCAATCCAGCAGGTACGTCAATGGTCATGATTTTTTAGCAGGAATTATTCGGCGGAACATCGTTAATAATTTTCTAAATTTATGAGGACTCATATATCTATGAAAAGCATATGAGTCTGCAACGGCATCAGGTATGACAAACGCGGGCGGCGTAATAGTATTGATACGTTCTGTCGGTCGATTGGCAAGGGAGTCAAAGCCATCCATGGTATGCGTGGCATCCGCTGAAAAGCCGATATTGGAAACGAGGTTTTTATTCGGAACAATCGCTAAGCCGTTGTTCGTGGACATGGCATATTGCCATTGTATATCCCAGGTATTGACCCCATTTTGATATGCGCTCTCGAATTTTCTAAGCCAAAATCGCTGCATGGAAAACTCGGGAAAAAGCGACATGATCAAGTTCATTTCTTTTATTGCAGGAAAAGACCGGACATCGACATCGTACAAATCCCACGCCCGCTTCCAAGTAGCCCATCCCCAAACATTGCTTAGGATGGAGAAATAAAATGCCCCGTTGCCGCGGGTTTGACCATCTTGAAAATTTATTCCGTTAATATGCATGATACGTTTATCATTTCTATAACGTTCAAGAAGAGTTTCACAGAAATGAAAGAAAGATATATCCGGGCAGCAATCGTCCTCAAGAATAATCCCTTCA
Source organism: Ignavibacteriota bacterium (assembly GCA_963778945.1). GTDB lineage: Bacteria > Bacteroidota > Ignavibacteria > UBA10030 > UBA10030 > Fen-1254. The sequence goes on along the minus strand of CAVZWL010000013.1, from coordinate 101,440 downwards.
TCGACATGATCGAAAAACCACGTAATTGCAGAACTCACTCCCATTTTACAACCAAGGTTGGTTTCTGAAAAACGAGTTTGCAGTTCACAATTCCAGTCAACTTGCTTGATAATGGCTCGTGTCCGCTCACATCGCTCGGTTTCACCTCCTTTTTGCGGGCGCGGTCCGTCTGCCGATACAAATAATCGGGCCGGCTTGATGGCCCGAATTTGTTCGAATACGCGTGCTGTCGTATCGGGGCGATTAAAGATCATAAATAAAATAGGTGTGGCAAATGATTGTTGGTTCATTGTGCGAAAAAATATATAAACGTAAATGTCTATGGTACAATAGCGAGCCGGCTTCAGTGTCTATCCACGCCATTATCTATGCCCAGTGAATGCATAGTCATAAAACTTTTTACATTTTAATCACTCTTTACCCTGTCTTCTCGTTTATTTAATCGTTCATTGAAACCGTCACAGATAGCATTTATCCAAACAGAATATTTAGGAGTATTTGCGTTATTGAATAGAATGCTAATTTTCCCTCTTAATTTTAGATAAAAATAATAAATCAAATAATTCGCTGTAAAAATCAACCGATTGTCAGAAAGGTTTTTTTGAAAATATACGTAGTTTCGATTTGTGTAATACAATCGAAACAAGTTTTGTTCATTTACAGCCATTCCCTTATTTTCTGTAATATCAATGTCATTTATTTGGCTGTCAAGCAATAAGATGATTTCACCATAATGTTGAATGATACGATGAGAAAACTCGTAGTCATCACAATAGAGAAATAATCTTTCATCAGGATATCCAATTGTATCGAGAATTAATTTACTAAAAAACATACCGCCATAAGTAGCGATAGGAATCTTGCCGTACCTTTTTTCCAGATTAATTCTATGTTCCTTAATTTCCGGTCTGAATAATTCAGCATTCCTTCTCGTTGTGAACGGATGTAGGAAATTAAGACCTAGAAAAGCGTTTCGCGTGCCGAGAATGGGTTCAATTGATAATGAATCTCTACGTGCAAGTTCTTTGAACATCGGGCTTGATTCTCGGTAAGACAGAAGACATAATCGCTCGTTCTTGTTAGACATATTAAAGGATTTCCAAAAATCAATCAATGCATCCAATGCGTGCGGGGTCGGAACATTATCGTCATCAAGTAACCATATAAACTCACACTCTTTATGCTTTCGTGCTTTTTCCAAACCGGACTTATAACCGCCAGCAGATCCGAGGTTCTCCGGTAGATAAAGAACCTCCAGTATTCCATTTAATTCCTTTTCCTTGATACGCAGTTGCTCCCTGCTTTCATAATGTGAATTATTATCGACAACAATAATATTTAATACTCTGTCAACAGGGAGCGACTGAATGACACGGTCTAGAAGATGGAATCTGTTGCCATAAGTTACGATGATGACGCAAATATTCATGATGCGACTTTCTCTGTGCCAATACATCTCATAAGAAGTCCTCTAAAAAATATTCTTGCAATAGAAGTATGCTCCCCCCAAAAAGAATTAAATATGAGGAGAGCTAAATTTTGAATAAAGCGTTTAGTTTTGAACTTGTCTGTACGATAAATATTAATTCTTTGAGAAATTATTTCCTTTTCTCTTTCGTCTATATTGTCCCATATAATGTTCAAATAGGGGAAAACTATTTTTCTCATTATCTGATCTAACTCTGCGATGCTCTTTTTATTATCGCGAAATCTTTCGAATACTGCGTCTAATGATTTGACCGCATCTGATATCTTGCCCTTTGAGAACAATTCAGAATAAAGTTGTTGAAAGTAAAAGTCATATTTAATCGGTATTTCAACGTGATATTTTATTTTAGCTTGTGCAAACCCGTCTTGAAGACATAAAAGGATGCAATCTGCAAGCTGATCCGAAGAACAATTTTGCATCTCTAGAATCTGGTCCGTTCGTAATCCAAAGTATAGAGCATCGTGAAACATAGATGCGAACATATGAGTTTTAGCATCTAAGAGTTGAATTTTATGTATACTTTTTGACCAATCCGATGTAGCGAGCCATGATACTCCGCTTGAACAACCAACAAAAAGTGAACAATACTTTATCAATTCAGCATTTTCTTTGAAGCTCAGTACGCTCCCATCGATAATACCAGCATTTGTAGTTGTAATTTTCTTGTTCGACGTTAACACAATCCTTGCTGTATTGTACCTCTGCAAAACATTCAAAGCTGTCTTTATCGCAAAGTCAATTGTAACAAAAGATTGGCCGCTCGTTGAATTACATTCAAAAAGAATTAAAGCGTCATTACCTGAAAGCTTATTGGTTATAATAAAGTTCTTTACATTATTAATTTCTGTATCAGATAATCTCACGATTGGTTCTATCGGTACAGTGATTGGTTTGGGATAGCCTCTAAATAAGGATGAACGGCTCGTTCCGTCGTAATTATGGAAATTTCCAGGATGAACTTGTGTTAAAAAAATCTCGTCATATTCACCGCGATTTCTTCTCTTTTCGACTTCTTCTTTAAACGAGTTCCATACATCAAGATCATTTTTATTGTCATCTTGTGATATTTCCCATATTTCATCGACAAAAGGGTTTCCATCGATGATGGAACGAAATTTAGAACTAATTGCCCAAGTCAAATGACAAGCAGGGTAATCTTGCTTAATCTGGCGAGCTACCGCTGTCGCGTAAAGGCAGTCTCCTCCTCTGCCCAATTGCCCAAGTAAGATATTTATTCTTTTTTCCCCCAAGTCTTCTCTATTCATTTCAAAAACCAAGCATTGTTAACTCGGCTTCATCATCATTGCAGCCAATTCTTGAATATCTTTTTTGGGCTGCCATCCGAGGTTTTTCATAGTCGCAGGATTAGATACGAGTAAACGATATTCAGGGTTAAAGCTCCGGTTAAGTTTTACATAATCGCGCCAATTTTTACCGATCAAACAAAAACAGCATTCCAGCCATTGTTCAATGGAATAAGCTTTGCCTGATCCGATAACTGCTTCAAAAACTTTATCCTGTTCGAGAAGCAATAAAATTGCTTCAGCAACATCGCCTGCAAAAGTCCACTCTTTTCGGACAGAAATATCTCCAAGCTCAAGATATTCGTTGCTTCCAGCGGCGATTCGCTGAACAGTTGAAGCAATTATTTTACTCACATGGTTCGACTTTCTCAATGGACTTTCATGATGGAAAAGATATCCAACATATGTACGAATTCCTATCGAACGATAGTAGCGTGCGGCAAAAACAGATTGAATGCGCGCTATAGAATATGGACTACTTGCTTCAAATTCATCCGACTCTGAGATTGGGTTTCCAGTATTTTTAAATTGTACATCCGCTGCCCGTAATAAATACTTTGGAAGAGGGACAATGTTGTTTTACTGCCTCTAAAATATTAAGCGTGCCTGTAGAAATGGTTTCATGATTATCAAACAAAGTTTCATGCTGGGTTGTTGAATTCGCGGCAAGATGGAATACAAATGCCGGCAAATATTGTTTGATAAATTGTTCTACCTGAGAATATTGGGAAACATCGCCAGGGATCCAATTACCAGAGCGAGAAATTCCGATTGGTTCAATTCCCTTGAATTTGCATAATTCAGAGATATAATATCCGTCCTGACCGTTTGCGCCAAATATCAACGCATTACTCATCGTATCTCTCTGAATTCAAAGATCGTTTTTCAAATGTTACAATACCGAATGTATAGTATACAGAAGGATCGGGTGAGTGGTTGTCTTTGTTAATAACAGCATCCCCCATTGTCCAATCCATTTCTTGAACAGGATAAAGGTCGTGGCGTTTGCATTCTGTTATAAGATCAATGACTAATTGCTTGTCAAGGGGCTGACACGCCAAGTTATACAGCTTGATGTGCGAGTTGATCTTGGGATTCCAGTAATCAAAAGTAACGAATAATTTTCCTCCCGTTTGAAGAAGCCGGGAGGTTTCCAACGCGAATCGACGGAAGTCGACTTCATGCTCGATAACTGATAGGCAAGTAATATTGTTAAAATAATTGTTTGGGTATTTCGTATTGAGCAAATCACCTATAGAATATTTAACTCCCCGGATCCGGTTAATAGGTTCTCGTAGATCTATTCCGTGCAATTCTCCGGCTATTTTTTTGATTTTCAGATTTTTAAAAATAAATGAATCGGAACTCCCCATGTCCCAAAAATTTCCTTCGTTGATTTGCGGAATAATCGTAGCTAAATCCCAATCCTTGCATTTAAGTCCATGAGATTCGTATCCTCTTTGATGAAGAAATCGTGAACAATTTTCAATCTCTTCTGATGTCTTTAATATTTTGCACAAAGATGAATTGACCTGCTCATAATGCGGATATTTCACCAGGCTGACTAATTGATCATATTTACGTTTGATGTAATTCAAGAATACTCCAATTATTTTTTTATAATGTGAACCGTAGGCAAAGGAAATAATAGACTAATACCACGTTCGAGCGTCTCTTTTTCCCGTTGGACAATCTCTTCTTTAAAATGCCAAGGAAGAACCAGATAGTAATCCGGATTCATTGCACGTGATTCAGCCTCGCTTACTATCGGAATATCCGTCCCAAGAGTTCGAGCTCCGTATTTGTCGGGATTTCGTTCTGCTGCAAAATCAATAATACGGCTATCGATGCCGCACCATTGCAGAATTGTATTGCCTTTGGTTGACGCACCATAAATATGAATCTTCTTCCCTTCCTTTTTAAGTTTTTTGAGCAGGGAGATGAGCTCTTCTTTGTGTACATTTACACGGTCTTGAAAATTCTTGTATGGTTTATCCGTATCGAGTTCAAGGTCAAATTCCTCCTTGTGAAGATTTTGAATGTTCTGTGTAAAGACCTCGTTTTTATACACAAAATTATCTATATGTGTGGCAAAACAGCGAATACTGCCGCCATTGATACTATTTTGCGATGCATTGAATATTTTCATTCCTGCTTGCTTCAAAATGAATTCAATAACGGCTAAACTGTAATATTCTAGATGTTCATGACAAATAGTGTCATACGAAGTCATTTTTAACATGGTGGGCATGTAAGACATTTCAAATATCCATATTCCTTCCGGGGACAGTATATTCTTAATTCCTTTTGTGAATGCAATTGGGTCCTCAAGATCGTAGAACATAGCTATAGAAGTAATGATATCGATTTTCTTGTCTTGCAAACGGGCTATCAATTCATTGGAAGGGAAAATATCCTGTACCACCGAAACCGGTGGCTTAATCTCTAGGGCAACATCGGATGGATCAATACCATATTTTTCAAAGGTATCCGGATAATATTCAAGAAGAGTTCCATCGTTACAACCGATATCAAGCACTTTCGCTTTTGATATTTTTATAATGAGAAGCGCTTCTTCAACAATTCCCTTTAAATGCCGACGCATAGTGTCGTTCGTTCCGGAACGATACCAATATGCAGAATACAGTATCTCAGGAGGCACAGTATGTTCCATCTGAAGAAGTCCGCAAGCGTGTTCATCTTTTGTCGGATCGCAGCGGAGAAGTGTGTTGGGTATCTTGCGCATGGGGGGTAATTCTTTGCCAAGCTTTACGAACGATCCCTGAAGATATTGTTCACCAAGATCAATAACTTTAGTCAGCGCCTGAGAACCACAGACACGACATGTTTTTCTATGAATGAGATGCATGAAGTGCTCCTATGAATGACTCCGTTGTTGTTCGATACTCATACGAAAGTGCCTATCAATTTGATCGATGCATTTATTGCGTTCCAGATTAAGCAAAGCAAGCTTTTTTACAACTCTGTCTTTTTCAAGTACAGGAACTTTATCAAATTCATAAACCAATTCTTGTTCATGCCAAAGCTTACAATTGACATCGGCAAGCTTTGAAAATACTTCTCCAATGGTTCCCCCAACATCAGCGACCACATTTCCTTCTTGTTTATATACCTTATTAGTAGCAAATGTTAATCGATCAATAGATACATTGCCTTTGATAGCTGCAGAAATAAATTCATCGATTTCAGATTGCAATTGGTTTTCCTGTTCTGAGAGGCTAATAAGTTTCTCTTTGCTGTCTGAATGGAATTGCTTGAGCTTTACAATCGTTAACTTGTCACATAATGAACCAAGCGTTTCTGCCATAAAAAGCCCTTCAAATAATAAAGACGAATGAGGGAGTAACGCATAAGATTCCAGTTCCAGTCAATGAAGATATCATAGCCATACCATCTTCTTTTACTGACGGATATTGAGGAAAACATTTTCTATCGAATCTTTTGCGGCAGTTCGTATTTCTTTGCAATTTATACATGTGTAAATCACGCGAGAAAGAAAAATGACATTTTTTGATATGTGTGTAAAAATGTAGCTCGCTTATCTGTATTAATATATTACCGAAAACTCTGGAAACACTCCTGTTTAAGGACTCAAAACCATAATCGTCTTCAGTAGCCGATAAAAATTTTCCAGATTATTCTTATTCATATTAATAATAACCAAATTCGACACAATTTTCAAATTATCCAAAGGGCGCATCGCATTGACTCATAAATAATGTAACTTTAGAGGTATTGCGAAATAGTCGTTGACTCATAATATATGTAACCGAAAAAAGAAAGGTTACATATATGGGAATCAACAGCAAACGAGAATATCTTGAATCCATTCGAGAACGTTATCGAATCGCGAGAAAGAAACAAAAGCGTAAAATCCTCGATGAATTTTGTGCTGTTTGTGAATATAACCGTAAATATGCTATCCGGCTGTTACGTAATCTAAAGAATACACGTAAAAGCTTTTTGACCAAATGTAAAGGCCGACCAAAGAAATATGCTGATCCAGTCATTGTGGAAGTCCTTAAATGCATCTGGAGCATCCTTAATCTTCCGTGCTCCAAACGGCTCAAAGCAGCTTTACCACTCTGGCTCCCGTTCTACAATACATTTTTCCATAAGAACTTAGACTCAAAACAATCTTCATTGCTGCTGAGTATCTCTCCGTCCACCATTGACCGCCTTATGGCTCCTGTGCGTGCCTCAGCACACAAATACGGCCTCTCTACGACCAAGCCAGGATCATTGCTTAAACGGCACATTCCCATCGCAACCGATCAATGGGACGAAAAACGCCCCGGATTTCTCGAAGCCGATACCGTCGCTCACTGCGGCACTACAACCGAAGGAATGTATGTTTTAACGATCAATTGCATCGATTTGGCCACTTCTTGGCGTGAACAACGAGCTGTCTGGGGAAAAGGTGAACGAGGTGTGCTCTCTGCTCTTAAGGACATTGAAGGATCATTACCCTTTCCCATTCTTGGCTTCGATTGCGACAATGGTTCTGAATTCTTAAATTGGCCCATTCATAAATACTTTACTGATCGCAAAAGTCCTGTACAGTTTACACGTTCTCGACCTTATCACAAAAACGATAACGCCCATGTGGAAGAAAAAAATTGGACTCTCGTCCGCCAATATCTTGGCTATCAGCGCTTTGCTCAACCACACTTGGCAAAACTCCTGGACTCTCTCTATTGTTCTCAATGGAAGTTGCTTATGAACTTCTTTATTCCATCGACCAAGCTTATTGCTAAAAAACGTGTCGGAGCGAAGATTAAAAAACTTTATGATGAACCCCAGACTCCTTTCCAACGGCTTCTCCTGTCTCCCGAGATCCCGGAATCTACCAAAATCAAGCTACAGGATACATACTCAAAGCTTAATCCTTTTATTCTCCAAAAGATTATGAAAAAGAAAATCCATGCTATCGTTAAACAGGCCGATCCTTTACCTCGGTATCTCCTCAAAAAGGATTCTCCTACTCCATAATTTATGGTTACCTTTATTTATGACGCAACACGAGGGCCAGAAATTTATTTCTAAGGATAATATTTTTGTAATTGAACATTGCAATTTGACAGGATAAAATCAATGCTGAAATATATGATTGAGGATGTATGCTTTGAGAAATTATTTTATTATGAATCCCGCCGTGAAGAGGGTGTCCGATTTCTATCTGCGGACTATACATCGGACTTATTCTGTCTTCGGTGAATTAGGAATAAACCAAACAAGAAGGGAGGTCAACGTGTACAGCCGATTATATCGTTTTAATCCCTATAATCGTCTTTTATATCTTTCTTTGCACGGGTTTTAGGTGTATATGCTATATGCATGAATATCAACGTGCCGAAACGAGAATAATTTGGCAGGCTTTTGAAAAACCGATTCAGAAAGAGTGATAAATTATTTTGCGCAACAGCAGCAGCCCCGTCGCTCGTGAGGGACTGGTTCTATGGCTTGAAAAACAATGCAGTGAAGATGGTTGTAATAATGACAAGCTGTTGTCTGGCGGCGGTTTGAAATGTACGATCATTCTTCCCTGCACGAAGAGAAATTGATCGTCGGGCGGATGACAAAAACAGACCTAAGAAATCAACGCTTGCAATGAGGAATAAATCCGATAAAACAGTTGGACATAGTGAGTTCGTTGCAGAGGAGAGTTATTCTCGATTTATGGCCGTCTTACTTGAAGCACGACATTGGACACGTTGTCTACATCGCATTTAGCCCGAGAATTGAACTCTGCTCCTGAAAACCATGCGATGGCTAAAAATAAAAGATGAAAGATTTTTGACTGAGCATTCACAAGCTTGCTGAGGAAGTAAAAATGTAGTCCGGCTTATTGGCATGTTGCTTTTGTAATCGTGCTAATAGTAAACGGGATAGTGCAGAGTGTTGCAGTGAATCTTCAAGGCACTGAATCCCTGTCAAGGAACAATGCCGGGAAAAAGTGGAAAACTAAAACAGATCCCAATACGCTGCTTATATGAAGGCATAAGGAACTACCAATGTGCAGGAACGGCAATTATTGAAGATGTCCGAGTTTCATCCGCTGCAATTAACACGAGCGTGATCTTCGCCTGCAGGCAGTCAGGCAGAAAATCTCCGGCAATTTTAAAAGCCGTAAAGAAGACATGCCTTTTGCCGGGTTTGCAAGTATCGGTCTACTTCGCGTATTAATGCTTGTACAGCCCTTAGCACCATCAAGAGGGCATCTGACAATATTTTGTGTATTTGGACAGCTATCTCGGAAAGTTCCAAAGCCTCGCAAATTGTTATCCAAGAAAAATTCACAATCCTGCGAAATTTGCATGAAAAGGGAATTGTTTGCGAAAATGTGCCGGTTAGTTTACGGCATCCCTCTTGCAAATCAAAGGGAAATTAAATAAATTCTGACGATTAATGAAAGCAATGCCTATGCCAGAAGCTGCCATCCTTCAAAATTGAAAAGAAACAAATATTTCTTTAATATGTGTTAAGAAATTTTTTGCAAACTTTTGTTTTTCCATCATAATAGTAACTATCACTCGGGGAGGATGTATGAAATATATTGGTTGGTTTTTATCATTCCTGCTTTGTTGCTCATTTTTTCTTTATGCTCAGGCGCCTTCAGTGGTTTCCGTCTCACCGAAAGCAAATGCAATCAATGTGGCAAGAACAACAGAAATAAAGGTTACGTTTGATAAGAATATTGATCCGGCGGCACTTTCGGATTCATCCTGTGTCGCGGTCGGTTCTATAAGCGGTCCGCATTCCAGCACATTCCAGTATGATACACTGACGTTTACCGCAACAATTACACCGACTATGAGTTTTAAATCAGGAGATGTAGTTCAAATAATTCTTACGCGTGCTCTGAGGGGCGGTGCCGGCGATTCGCTTCAGCAATCTTATAGTTGGACATTCACGGCAAAGACGGATTCAAGTTCCGGCTTTTATAAACAAACATCTTTTACAAATGTTGGAATTAATCCGTGGATTTCTATAGCTGTGGATGTGAATAACGACGGTTATGCAGATATCGTAACTGTCAACAACGAGGATGGCACCATTTCCATTTTAAAGAATAATCAAGATGGAACATTCAGCACAAGCTCGACAATTTCAGTGGGAGCAGATCCAGCATCTGTTGCAGCACTCGATGTCGATGGCGATGGACATATGGATTTGGCGGTCGCAGTGGGTGGAATTAATAAAGTCGTCATATTAAAAAATGACGGTACCGGATCGTTTGCTCAAAGTTCTGTAATTGAGGTCGGCTCTGCACCGTGGGATATTATTGCTGCGGATGTCAATGGAGATGGTAAGAACGATCTTATTGTAACAAACGCCGGATCCGGCAGCATTTCCATTTTAATAAACCAAGGAAACAGCACATTTCAAGCAGTATCCACGATAAATGTTGGCTCCATGCCGGTAAAGATTACAGCCGCTGATATCAATGGAGACGGCTACATTGATTTGATATCTACGAATTATACATCGAACAACATTTCTATTCTAACAAATAATGGTACTGGAGTATTTACCGTAGATACAACGATCAGTGTCGGAAACGGTCCATATTCAACGGTAGCAGCTAATTTATTCGGAAATGGACTGGCTGATTTAGCCGTAAGTAACTATGGATCGAGCACAATCTCTCTATTTAAAAATAAAGGGAATGGAACGTACGCCCTCGATTCGACGATCAATGCCCCGACCAAGCCATGCATCATTGCCGCCACGGATGTCGATGGGGACGGAAATATCGATTTGCTCGTGGGTAGTACGCTCCTAACCTCATTATCAACCTCTGTTTCAATATTGAAGAACAATGGCGCAGGAGTATTTACTCCAGGACATTCCATCGCATTAACCGGCGTTGCGCGTGCTGTGACTCCGATCGATATCGATAATGATGGATCCATCGATTTGGCAGTTACCAGTAATGGACCTCATCATGAAATTTTCATCCTAAAGAATAACCAGATTCCGGATACAACACAAGTTCTTTTTGTAAAAGATGTTCCAAATGACAACGGCAAACATGTGTTTGTCCAATGGACGACAGCCATCTCACCTATCAGTTTAGGGATGACGGGATTCGATCTCTATCGTTATGATCAAAATGCATGGACCTATATCAGAGGGAACATTCCTGTTCTCAATGATACTGTGTATCAAGTGATTGCGCCTACGCTTTATGATTCTACCATCATTAACGGAATACATTGGTCCGTTTTTCGAATCATAGCACACACGGCTGATCCTTCTGTCTATACAGTCATTGGGCCGGACAGCGGGTATTCTGTTGATAATATTCCGCCTCGCGCGCCTCTCAGCGGCAGTATCGCTGATTCCGATGGACGAGCAACCATTCGATGGCATACTCCGGCTGATACGAATAGCGGTTTCATGGGATATGATATCTACAGGGAAACGACGCCCACATTTATTCCGTCTGCCCAAAATAAAATTGCTTTTGTTGTTGATACTTTCTATGTCGATAACACTGTTCAATCAAATACATACTATTATAAAGTAGCATCAATTGATTCTTCTGGCAACGTAAGCTCTGCGCTGACAATTTCGTCAATCACAGGTGTGAGTCCCGACGGAAAGCCATTATCATATAATTTATGCCAGAACTATCCCAATCCGTTCAATCCATCTACATTGATTTCATTTTCGATCTTAAAAAGCGGATTCACGACATTGTCGGTGTATAATATACTGGGACAAAAAGTTGCAACATTGATAGAGAAGCAATTATCTGCAGGCCAGCAGACAGTATTGTTCGATGCTTCGCATCTATCTTCAGGTGTTTATTTCTATAAGCTGCAATCAGGCAATTATACTCAATTAAAGAAGATGATTTTGATGAAGTAACTTGAAGGAACATTCAGGATCTAACGTCTAAAAAATAAATATTTATTGGCTCTAGAAGAAACGCATATAACTGAAAAAAGCGAGGATGGTTTACCCATTCTCGCTTTTTTATTGTTGATTCTCTATGCCGCGTACCATCGGAAAGTGCGTGAATATGTGCTTTTTTGTGATAAAGATAAAGATTGCTTCCACAAATGCCGATGCCTGTTCTAAATTCATAAAAAGACTTCATCATGGTTTTACACATCCGGGATTTCTACAGCGCCTCGTGATGTCAACATCATTCGTTTCAAAATATTTGCCGGGCTGCATTATAAATAATAGGGCGGCTGGATTTTTCTGTGTCCGGTATATAAAGGTTTGTCCCATAGGGAGAAACAGCGTATGAGGTTGTCTCAAATAACCATGCAGCTGTTTAGTATGCTTTTTGATAACTGAGATTTTCTCTGTGGTCTCGGAATAGCATGACGATGTTTGCGATGTGACCACAGAAGTGTCCCTCCGTCAGCAACGCCGGCCGCAATAATAGAGGTTCTCATATGCTAAGTCGCATATTGCCGATGAATTTTTAATGACGCAAATTTCACGATTTGAGATTATGAAGACCGGCCATAGCTCAACAACCGCCAGGCATGAATACTTTTCTTATCTCATCCCCCAAATACCAGTTGCCTTGCCGGAGAGGATTTTTCTGGCTTGAATAGGCCAGGCAATACACCCGGGAAGTAAACATATACACGGTGCAAGGATGACTCCGGGAATGCCCATATGGAGATATTTTGAAAATATTATTGCAAGGGGTATATTCACAATGCCGGCAATAACTGAAAAAACGAGTTCCAGACGAATGATACCTGTGCCGTTAATAAAATTGCCATAAATATTCGACCAAGCAACTATGAGGACATAAATTCCCATTGTAATAGAAATTGAAATAGGAATTTGAATTTCCTTGCCTACCCATATCTTATAAAACGTATTCGCAAAAAATGTCATGAGAATGACAATCACGATGCTTAAAAACCATAATTGCTTCAAGACACCAAATGTTCTTTGAATCCACGGAATATCTCCGCGCGTAAAGGCTTCCGTATAAGCAGACCAAAAAGGCAGGAGGATAAGATAAAAGAACATAGAAATGATATTAAAATATTTAAATGCAATATTATATGGAATAACTTCAGCCGGTGAAAAGAGCTGAATAATGATAATATTCGAACTGGAAAAAATAATCAAAGCGCTTATTTGCAAAATAAAAAATTTAACTCCTAAATTCATAAGTTCCTTGGCATATGAAAATCGAACGTATCGGCTCGACGGCCGAAGATGTCTATATTTTGATGAGAATAAAACAATTGAAGCACCGACAGGAATGAATCCGGTACATGCGCCGAGTCCAATGCTGAGGTTGAGTAATGACCCGTGCGTCGTATGTATGAGAAGCCATATTATAACAAGTGAAACAATGTTTCCGACGACATCGATGACACTGTTGGCAGCTGGCTGCTGATCTGCTACAAGAATTGTTCCAATAAGTCCGAAAATGAATCGGAAACAAAAAAAGGAAAATGTAATTTCAACAACCATGCTTAATTCAACTGCCATTTCGTGAGGCGCATTTAAAAGAGAGGACCAGTTTAATATCGGATTGACAATGATAAAGATTAAAAACATGGCACTCATAACGAGAGTAAGAATGGCGTAAGTCGGTACTGACGTAAATGCGGGCAAGCTCGAAATCGTTTTTTGCTTTCGCTTCGGCAAATTTATTTCGAAACCCGTTTCCCAGCCCAATATCGAAAAAAGTAAACCATCCGACCATCGAACTTATAGTCAGCCAAATGCCGTATTTTATTGGACTCAAATAATGGAGCGTGAGTGGAACAATCAAAAAGCCGATAATAAGGCTGATACCCCGGAGGATGAGCAATGCAAAAATATTTTTTCTTGCCCTTACCGTCCGAGCATTGCCGGAAATGAAAAGAGGGTCAATGATTGGTTTGAGCCGTAAAAAAAAACTTTGAGATTTATTGATGAAAAATCGAGAAAATTGTGTCATCATTAAATTACCAATAAAATAAATCGTCCCTGAAAATGTCCCGATTTCAGCGGTCCGAGAGTGTGCCCGGAATTATCTCTATTTCATCCTTCTGATGCGCTGGAAATTGTTTTAATCCCAAAAGGACCATCTTTTTAATCATTGATGCGAGATGGAAAACAAAAAGCAAGATACAAAAGAAGCGATTTATTCAACAAATCCGCAGCATGAGAAAGCAAAAAACTTAATGCGATTGCTATTCTTCATAAGATATGAGAATCTTACGCACATGGCAGTTTCATTTATTCTCATCATGATGGATTGAGATTTATTTTATCTCTGCCTTCTTTCGCCAATACAATATACCCAATGATATCAGCATTCCATAGACAATAAGAGATATCCAAAAACTTACTTGTTTGCCGAGAGAGAACATCTCCGGCTCAAATTTCATCGTCACAATATGCTGACCAGCCGGTACAACGATGCCTCGGAATAAATAATCCAATCGGAGTATCTCAGTTTCTTTTCCATCAATGTATGATTTCCATCCCTTCGGGTAATAGGCATCGCTTACAAAAAGCAGATTGTTTCCTGTAGCCGTTGCCCTGATTTCCATATCCTGTGTGCCGTAGTGTGTAATGCCCGCCTCGGCTCCCGGCTTCGGCTCATCAAAAGTGGCCTTTGGCTGTTCCTGAAGATAAGCAACATTTCGCGGATCGAATGAGGCCGCTTTGATCTGATTCAAGATTTCCAACCCGTCTTTGACCTCATATTTATTCACAAAAAAGACATGAGGCAGAAAATAACGAAACGTATAGACCTGTTCTCCTTTATCTGCGTAGATCTGCTGCAGTAGCGGAGTGTTCTGCGGCGTGTTCGTAATGACATATTTGATGTTCATGAGCTGCCACACGAGCGGATTTCCCATGCCGGCAACATCAACGACATCTTGAAAGATTCGCATTTTGGCTGCATGATAACCGTAAGCATTATGAAGTTTCCAGTACAGCAGGTGTATTATCGTAAACCGGCTGGTCGTTTATCAGCTTTAGGACTCGATACTCTGTTGTATCTCGCTGCAGAATCTGCACATATTGAGGTGTTTCTACAGCTTGCCGTGCTTCCAGCGGAGTTATCGGATCATGCGGTTTGGATGCTATCCGCCAAAGATCGAATAAGACAACGAGAATAAGTATGCCGTATACCGCTGTTGATTGAATCTTACCCTTTTGATAGGAATAGAACGCGCCAAATGTAACTCCCAGCAAGGCGAGAGCAATGATAATATCCGTAACAATCGAGGAAAAAACGAATTCGAACATCATTTCGACAACATCTGAATTCAACTGGCCGTATGAATGCGAAAGAGCTCTGCCGACTTCCTGCAACGGGAAAAATGATAAATATATATCTTTGACAATATCTTTTCCCAAAAGGACAAGAAGAAACATTCCGGCAATGCCGCCAAAAATATATTTCCATTGTTTCGACTGGGCAGGAGTAACGGCCTTTTTATCTTCAGGCAGGAAAGAGAGAATACCATATCCTGCAAGGAAAGGGGTAAAAAACTGCACAAGCATCAAGATCATAGATGGAACGCGGAACTTGTTGAAAATCGGGCAATAGTGATACATCAGGTCGTACACAAGTGAAAATTCTTTTCCAAATGAGACCAGCAATGAGAATATAATAATTCCTCCCATATATTGAACCAGCGGTTCGCGCCTGTTGCGGTAAAAACCGATCAGGGCTAAAACAAGTGCAATAATGCCCATATATTGGGGTCCATCCACGGACGGCTGCGGTCCCCAGTATAGATAGAGTTTGACTAATTGGTTTTGTGTCAACGGCCCTTGATACGGAAGGGGTCCGAAACCGTACCATGACGGGATAAAAAACGTCACGATCTCTCCGGGACTGAATGACCAGCTCGTTGCATAATCATAATCGAGTCCTCCCCCCACCGTTTTTGTAGGAGAAGCTGCTGCAGCGGTTTGAATCGGATTTGATCCGCGAATAGAATATGGATTATACTCGAGTGTGGATAAATTTTGTGTAGCTCCCATGAGAAATGCAAGACCTGTCGCTGCCAAAAAAACAATACCGCTCAGAAGGACGTTTTTCCAATTTTCCCTTTTTCTCAAAGCCCGAATAAGAAAGAAGAGAAAGTAAATGCCTAATGCGAAGTAAATATAAAACAGGAATTGCATGTGCGACGATTGCAGCATCAGCCGGACAACCACGGGGAGTGTTAAAGCCAGAAAAATATTAAACTTTTCACGAAGTTTGTCTACGATGAGAAAGACATAGGGAAACCATGAAAGGACCGCAAGTTTTGTTGTGTGTCCCATCATTATATAAAGTGCTGTGTATGTTCCATACATCGCCATGAGGGCGATAAGAACCGCAACCGATTTGCGCTTAAAAAACCGGAATGCCAAAAGATACATGCCGATTCCATAGACGAGATAAAAAAGCAGATTTGCACCCGAATTGCCTTCTTTGAGAAAGAGGAACGATAACGCGACACGTCCTGCCTTTTCCCATGCAATGGTAGTAAGATCATATGACTGCGGAACTGGGTACATCAGTGCGGCATATCCCGGCATACCGCAAAACAAATAAGGATTCCAAAGTGCAACGCTCCCTTCTTGCTGTGCCTCTTTGAGAAAAGTCTCCCATACCGGAAGAGAATCCGATGACTGATAGACCTTCCCGTCGAAGACCATCGAATGGAAAAAAATGATGATGCTCAGATATATAATTGCAATTGCAGCCGGATGCTGATATTTATTCGGAAGAAGGGGCCGTTCGGCAGCTGTGATTTTTGCTGAATGTGTTTGTTTGGCAGGCGCGTTTGCCATGGGAGAATCTCACTCTTTAATATTCGATATTGTAAAATGGACTGTCATTTGTTGAGCTCTCGTTTTGGAGAAACAAATTGCCGGGAATGGAATAAATTCCATTTTTGAAGGCGGAAAAGTACGGCGGTAATTAAACAACCGACACCGTATTTGATGCTGCCCATGAAATCGATGGAGGATGCCTCCGCAAAATATTTTGTAGGGCACGAAATTTCCCCTATCCGAAAATCCGCATAAATCGCTTGGGCAAGAAATTGATTGTCGAATACAAAATCATTAGAGTTGCTTTTCCACGGAATATTTTCCAAAACTTGCCGCATATAAGCACGATATCCCGTATGGTACTCGGAGAGTTTCGCTCCCATCAACATATTTTGTACCAGTGTAAGAAATCGATTGCTGATATATTTGTAAAGCGGCATCCCTCCCTGTCTTGCTTTTCCCCCCAGAATGCGCGATCCGAGCACAAGGTCGTATTCGCCGGATAAAAGAAGGTAGACCATCGCTCCGATAAGTTTCGGCGTATATTGGTAATCCGGATGGAGCATAATGATAATGTCGGCTTTTGAATCGAGAGCTGCCGTGTAACAGCTTTTCTGATTAGCGCCGTATCCGGAATTTTTTTTATGGATAATGGTCTTAATTTTCAATTCTTGAGAAATTTTTGCTGTATGGTCGGTGCTGGCATCGTCCACAAGTATAACTTCGTCCACAAGTTCCAGAGGAATTTCTCTGTAAGTATTGACGAGCGTCTTTGCAGCGTTATAGGCGGGTAAAACTACGACAACCTTTTTTTCTCTCACCATTATGCGAAAACCTTAACGGATGCGGACTGAAAGATATATTTAAAGAGATATTCCAATATACGAAAATGATATTTTCCATGCATGTAGACAGAGCCAAATTTGAAAGCCCAAATAGACCCGAGATCATTGCTGAATGAGTGTTTACATCGAATGAGAAAGATGCTTAATGCGGTTATTGTATGTGCGAGGAAGAGTCAAACGATCGAAAGTGAGAAACCCCTTGGAAGATTATGCGACCAATGCAGGTTCGGTATTGCGCTACATGTACGACTTTGCAGTTCCATTCACCAAAAATCCTACCGAACGAGATTTACAAATGTCAAAAGTGAAAATGAAAACCTCCGGTTGTTCCAGAAGTCCGGTTGATGCGAATATATATTGCTGACTACTGCAGGCAGTGCATGTTATTTCACGATCTTCAATGCAACTTGTAAATAATTGTTTACAGCACCTATTAATTTGGTCTTGATGTAGAATGAATCTGAGAAACACTTGTAAGCAAAAAACTCGTGGTTGGGGACGTTGAATTCGTCAAAAATTATAATGTCTCCCTCTTTTAAATATCTTGCGATTGAGGTGAGCACAAAATGCGCTGAAGAAAATAGATCCGCATCGAGATGAACAACCATTCTCTTACCGTCATCGAGATTATGTTTCATTAAGAATCCAAAAAGCGTTTCCTGGAAGAGTCCTTTGATAAACTCTGTTCTTGGATCCTTCGAGATCGGGATTGAAGAATGCATTTCTCCCTTTTTAAAAAATCCCCAATCTTCCGGCAATCCATCAAAAGTGTCGAAGCCATAAAATCGTGAATCACTGTTCTTGTTTGCATTCAACCACCATGAAAAGGAGAGACCGCTGCTTACCCCAAATTCCAAGTAGATAATCGGTTCAAACTGGACGTTCTCTTTTTGTGACACATAATCGTAAAGTTTGTAACGCTTATTATGATCCCGAAATGGGTTGTAAAAATCATTAAAGATGTTTTCACGAGGTTGTTGATAAATCCACTGCGTAAGCCGCAACGTGTTGGCGAAGAAAATAAACGGATTGCTGAGGAAGTAAAGAAATGCCCCGGGTCGCAAGAAAAGGACAATTCCTTTTATAAATGAATTGATTTTTATAATTTGCTTTCTCATATTAACCTCTCTGTTGAAATATGTCCTTTTCCCGTAAAATGATCGAGCCTTTGAGGATTCTTTCAGATTATTACTTTCTTATCGTTTCCCTTCATTCCGATAAAGATGAAAAACTGTTTGTCCCTCATCGGCTCTTCATCGTCGGTTTCTTCCGGTTTTTACCTTGCTGCCGCTGCTGTCTCTAATACTAAAAGCTGTCCGATAATTTAAAATCTGGAAGGAAACTGCAGAGCTTAACATCTGATCGCGTTCAGTTAAAACTCATTTTCAAAGTTGCAATAATTCCACTCTTTTGTCAAGCTTTAAGAATGTCATAATTCAGAAATTTTCTTTTAAAAGGGAGGATACATTCTCTGATATTTTTCTTTATGGTCCTTTTTCATCGGGTAGAATATGATGCCGTGACGGATGAGTAAAAAAATTACAGTATTCGGGAAATTAGCACGTGTTTCTTCTTAAAACTGCTAAAGACAGGTTAATCTCTGCCATTTTAGCAAATTCTGTCTTATACTATGTATGGCATACAAATTGAAACTTGATAATATGCAGAAAACAATGAAAACCCAGCCGAAGAACACCGAAAGAGAAAATTCATGATCCATGGAACCATTGTTGTTGCCAGGAATATTTGCAAAGCGTGTGAACTTTGCATAAGCGCATGTCCGCAGGATTGTCTCGAACTCTCGCCGCTTCTCAACGAAAAAGGGTACCGCTACGCTCAATTGAAGAACGATACGTGCACAGGATGCATCAATTGCGCGATCGTCTGTCCTGATAGCGCTATTACAGTCTATCGGGAAGCGAAAAAAAAGAATGCGGCATAATTGCGTGAAGAAAAGAAAGTAAGATTATGTCGACTGAGAACGGGAAAGAAATAAGATTGATGAAAGGAAACGAAGCGCTCGCCGAAGCGGCTTTTCGTGCCGGCATGAAAGCATACTTCGGTTATCCCATCACGCCGCAGTCGGAAATATTGGAATATCTGGCCTTCCATGCCCCGGAGCATCCTGATGTGGTTGTCCTGCAGGCGGAAAGCGAGCTTGCCGCGATCAATATGCTTTACGGCGCATCCGGCGCCGGCGCACGCGTCATGACTTCTTCTTCGAGCCCCGGGATCAGTCTTATGCAGGAGGGATTGTCCTATATGACTTCTGCAAATTTACCGGCTTTGATCGTCAACGTACAGCGCGGAGGGCCGGGTCTTGGTACTATCCAGCCGTCCCAGGGCGATTATTTTCAGGCGGTCAAAGGCGGGGGACATGGAGATTATCATTTGCTCGTTCTTGCGCCGGCTTCTGTGCAGGAAATGGTCGATTTCGTTTTTGAAGGTTTCCGCCTGTCGGAAAAATATCGCAACCCGGCTATGATTCTTGCCGACGGAGCACTCGGACAGATGATGGAAAAGGTTGTGCTTCCTCCGGCCGGCACCCTCCCAAAGGTTGATGCATCATGGGCCTCGGTCGGCAAACCTGCTGCGCGTGAGCGCAACATTATCACATCGCTTTTTATTCAGCCGGAAAAAATGGAAATGATCAATCTTGGCCTGCAGGAAAAATATAAAAAAATGGAGAGCGAGATCCGTTGCGAACTCATCGAGTGCAATGATGCACAAATCGTTCTTGTCGCATTCGGGTTGACTGCGCGTATTTGTCAAAAGACCATCGAATTGGGACGCGAAAAGGGAATCAAAATAGGGCTGATACGTCCGATTACACTTTTTCCGTTTCCTTCTGATATCATCAGACGCATGGCGGATTCTGCCGAAGCGTTTCTTACGGTGGAAATGAATGCAGGACAAATGCTGGAAGATGTGCGGCTCGCAGTCAATGGAAAGAAACCTGTGCATTTCTATGGACGGAGCGGCGGAATGATTCCATCGCCGGAAGAAGTGCTTCGTGAAGTCGGTGCGCTTGGAGAAGGCACGCTCGTTTAAGGTGAAGTATGGAAAATGTCGTTACAACAAATGGAATGGAAATCGTCTATAAAAAACCGCAGACGATAACCGACATTCCGATGCATTATTGCCCCGGCTGCGGGCATGGCGTTGTCCATAAGATATTAATGGAAGTGATCGACGAACTCAGTATACAGGACCAAACGATCGGCATCGCACCGGTCGGCTGCGCCGTTTTTGCATACGATTATATGAATATCGATATGCAGGAGGCTGCACATGGACGTGCAAGCGCCGTTGCAACAGGAGTAAGGCGCGTGCTGCCGGAGAAATATGTGTTCTCGTATCAGGGGGACGGAGATTTGGCCGCCATTGGTACCGGCGAAACAATCCATACCGTGAACCGCGGTGAAAATATTCTCATGCTGTTTATCAATAACGGTATCTACGGTATGACCGGCGGGCAGATGGCTCCAACCACTCTCATCGGCATGAAGACTACGACATCGCCGTTCGGACGCGATGCAGCACAAGTGGGAAATCCGATTAAAATGACGGAACTTATCGCGCAGCTTCCCGGTGCATATTATGTGACACGCCAGGCGGTGCATACGACGCAAGCGGTACGAAGACTGAAGAAAGCGATCGAGCTTTCGTTCAAGTATCAAAAAGAAAAAAAGGGAACATGTTTTATTGAGGTTGTTTCCAATTGTCCGTCCGGATGGAAAATGACGCCTGTCGAAGCGAACGAATGGCTGGAAAAGAACATGTTTCCGGTGTACCCGCTGGGCGATATTAAGAATCCGAAATAATATTCTGAACCAGGGAAAGCAATCTGATATGAAACAGTCGCATGAAATTATTATTGCTGGATTCGGCGGGCAGGGTGTCCTTTCTATGGGACAGATCATTGCTTATGCGGCCATGAAAGAAAAGAAGGAAGTAAGCTGGATGCCTTCGTACGGACCAGAGATGCGCGGAGGGACGGCAAATTGCGCTGTGATCGTTTCAGAAAAACGCATCAGCTCTCCCATTGTGACGATGTTCGATACGGCGATAATTTTAAATCAGCCTTCGCTTGACAAATTTGAACATTCGGTATACCCCGGCGGTTTGCTCATTTTTGAAAAATCGGCAATTATTAATCCGCCCAAAAGAAAAGATATCGAAATCATCGCTTTGCCGGGTCTTGAAATTGCACAGCAATTGACCAGCAAACAGGTGGCCAATATGGTTTTGCTCGGCGCCTTTTTGGAACGCAGACCGATTGTCAAGCCGGAAAATGTCGTGAATGCTTTGAAAAACGTTTTGCCTGCACACCGTCAACATTTGATTCCGATCAACGAACAGGCGTTGAAGAGGGGAAAAGAACTTGTTATGGAAGGCGCCGCAGAACCGGCCGGGAAATAAAATATTCGCAGATATTTGGGGTCGAAAAATTATGGAAAGCAAAAATTTCGAATGCCGGCATGCCTGCCGCGATACATGCAGCATGCTGGATGAAGCGATGCGGGATGAGACTGCGATGATGAGATTCTATGAACGAATGATGAATGAGTGCACGTATCCCGATATCCATGCATTTATTCGTGAAATTTTAGAAGAGCGCAGCAGTGCTATACTCCGCATAGTACAAAAGCTCAATGAATTAAAGGCACGCGGACAAACAATAGAGGACGTTCGTTCGAGTTTTAATCCCGCTCCATAAGACCGTTAATTTTTAGATTTTCCTTTGAGGATTGTTCAAGACTTTTACCTTTTGATACGATTCCAAAGAGGTGGGCACTCAAACGTGCGATTATTTTTCAATTCCGGCCACAAGGTGCTGATTTTTTTGCCTTCTCGTTCTGAAATATTTCGTTTCAAAATTCCTATGACAATTCAAGCTTTTAAAAACTATCGGAGAGTTTGAAAAACACTGGTTTTAAGCTGAAATTAATGCATTTCAGGATGCTTCCTCATAACGCAAATTTTTTCCGATGATTGCTGGATTTTGGCAAAAAAAGAGAGCCCTGCAGATTTGCCGATGCAAATCTGCAGTTGTTTCTCTATTTGCTTTTGGAGGGATTATTTCAGAACATCTCGCCATACAAAGTCTCCGATGTGTAACTTGAAAATTCTGAACGAAGAGGAGCGTCTATGAATATCGGCGTTATGAAAGAAAGATTTCCGCAGGAGCGGCGCGTTTCACTTACCCCGGGCGGAGTCAAAACGCTTGCCGGATTCGGCGCAACCGTATACGTCGAGCGAAATGCCGGCGCACAAAGCTACTTTACAGATCAAGAATATCAGGAAGCAGGCGCAGTTATCGTGTACAGCCCGGAAGAGCTTATTATGCGTTCGGATGTAGTCTCGAAAATTGCACCTCCGACGCTGGATGAACTTACTATGCTGCGGGAAGGGCAGACTCTTTTTGCGGCATACCATCTTGCCATCTCAAAAAAGCAGATCATCGAAAAACTCTTAGAAAAAAAGGTCATTGCAATTGCGCATGAGCTTATCGAAAATACGCACGGAGAACTGCCGATTGTGCAGACGATGGCGGAAATTGCAGGCCAGCTTTCCATTCAAGTAGCCGCACATTTTCTCCAGACACGGCATGGCGGCCGCGGTGTGCTGCTCGGCAGCATCCCCGGCGTTCCTGCTGCCAATGTCGTTATTCTCGGCGCTGGAACGGTCGGAAAAACTGCGGCACGTGTAGCGCTCGGCCTCGGTGCGCGCGTATCGGTGATCGATAGAAATATTGTTCATTTGCGTGAATTGGAAAATCTTTTTCAATGGAGAATTTCCACGGCCCTGGGCGATGCCTATACCATCGAACAGGCGGTGCGCGATGCGGATGTCGTAATCGGTGCCGTTTTGCTGAAAGGAGAAAAAACGCCGCACCTGGTAACGGAGGCAATGGTGAAACGGATGAATCCAGGATCTGTCATCGTCGATGTTTCCATCGATAACGGCGGATGCATTGAAACCAGCCGCCCGACGACACTGCTTGATCCTACATTTATCGCGCACCATGTCGTGCATTATTGCGTGCCCAACATGGCCGCCTCGGTCCCGCGAACTGCAACGGTCGGCTGGTCGAATGTACTGCTGCCGCTGCTTCATGAAGCATCAGATCTTGGTATGGATGAAATGCTCCGCGCGGATGCCGGTCTTGCGAAAGGCGTTTGTACGTATAAAGGCTCTTGCACCAACAAAACAGCGGCAAAAATATTTGAGATACCATTTGTGGATCTCAATACGCTTCTAACCAAATCACTGCGTGATTGAGAGGACGTATGAGCTGGATCGATCTGTATAAATCGAAAATTGTCTCAATCGAAGATGCCGTCAGCGTTGTGAAATCCGGAGACCGCATTTTTTCAAGCGCCAATGCGGCAACACCGCTTCTTACAATGAACGCGCTGGCAAAACGGGCGAACGAATTGACGAATGTCGAAATCAATCATCTTCTCCTCATGGGCGAGGATCCGCTTACAAAACCAGGAATGGAAAATCATTTCCATCATAATTCACTCTTTGTGGGGCCCGGAGACCGTCCGTCGATTGCAGAAGGAGTATCGGATTATGTTCCTGTTCATCTTTCGGATGTACCGGGATTGTTCCGAGCCGGTTACATTTCACTGGATGTTGCGTTTATCCATGTTTCTCCTCCCGATGCGCACGGCTTTATGAGCCTGGGCGTCGAATGTGCTTCGACAAAAGCAGCAGCCGAAACGGCAAAAATCGTTATCGCCCAGGTCAACGAACGCATGCCTCGTACTTTGGGAGATGTCTTTGTTCCTGTTTCTCGGGTTCATAAAATTGTAGAGTGTTCAGAGCCGCTTCTGGAGCTCAAGCCGGGAATTGCAACTGAAGTGGAAAAGCAGATTGCAGATTTTATTGCTCCATTGATTGAAGACGGTTCAACGCTGCAATTGGGGATTGGCGGGATTCCAGACGCAGTTCTGAGCCGTATCGACGGGAAGCAGCACCTCGGGATTCATACGGAGATGATTTCCGACGGGGTCATGAAGGCGGTCGAAAGCGGAATTATTACGAGCTTGAATAAAACGCTGCATCCGGGCAAAGTCGTTACGACATTTGTCATGGGATCGAGGAATCTGTACGACTACGTCCACAACAATCCGCTCTTCGAAGTCCATCCATGCGATTATACCAATAATCCGTTTATCATAGCGCAAAATGAAAAAATGGTTGCCATCAATTCTTCGATCGAAGTTGATATCACCGGCCAGGTCTGTTCCGATTCGATCGGCACAAAAATTTACAGCGGGTTCGGCGGTCAGGTCGATTTTATACGCGGAGCGGCATATTCAAAAGGAGGGAAACCGATCATTGCACTTCCGTCAACGACAAAGAACGGTGAATTCTCCAAGATTGTTCCGCGTCTGCGAACCGGTGCAGGCGTCGTCACGACACGCGCCGATGTTCATTATGTCGTAACCGAATACGGAGTTGCATCACTTCATGGCAAAAACATACACCAAAGGGCCGATGCTCTTATTGCAATAGCGCATCCTAAATTTCGTACGGAACTGGAAAATTATCTTCGGACTATGTATAGGGCAGTATAGGAACATGGACGAGAGCTTATAAGTTGAAAAAACCTCGATTCCACGCTCATATTAGATCGAAACCAGCTTGTTACTTGCGTCTCTCATTCAAGAATAATTGGCTAAGAGTGCAATTATCCTGAAAAATAGAAAAAATTCTAAATTTTGAGATATTTTGTTGCACTATTCAACATTAATATGTCTATTTGACCATTATTTCAACAATTAACGCGATTTTTACATGGCACAGGGCTTGCGCTCATACCAAATGTTAAAAATATACGTTTATCAAGCGAATAAAGCGTTTTTCTCTTTAACATTCAAAATGAAAAATCGAATCCCAGTATTCTTATTTATTTTCGCAATATCAGTAACCCATGCGGCAATGGGACAATCAATAGATGATTGTCTGATGTGTCACAGTGATACCTCGCTGTCTATGGAGCGTGAGGGGAAAAATATCTCCATTTTTGCGGATCGCTCCATCCTGCATCGGTCTGTTCATTCAAAATTTGTCTGTGTCGCCTGTCATACGGGGTTCGATCCCCAGAATGTTCCGCACAAAGAAAAAATCACACCGGTAAATTGTCTTCAATGTCACAGCGATGCTCCGGCAAAACATCCGTTTCATGCCGCAGTGAAGAATGCTGCGAGTCAGTCCGCACTGCTTATTCAGTGCAAACAATGCCATGGGACGCATGCTGTTGCAGCAATGAAGAACGCCAATGCATCTCTTCAAAGCCGGAATGTGATAGACCTATGCGGCGCCTGCCACACCGCAGAAAAAGAACGGTACTTAAATTCCGTTCATGGAAAAGCGTCCACTGGTGGAATTGCAGCCGCTCCAGATTGCGTTTCGTGCCATCAAAATAAGATTACCGGCTTATCGGGGGCCAAAGATTCGGTCGCTATAAAAATTGCTCAAGAAAAATTGTGTTTGTCCTGCCATCTCGACAATCCCGATGTGCGCTCGCACATCGGTTTGTCTGCCGGATTTATCGCTGCCTATGAAAAGAGCGTGCACGGTTCAGCGCTGCTGAAAGGAAATGCGTCTGCTGCCAATTGCGTCAATTGCCACGGCAGCCATTCGATTCAGCGAAGCGATGCCGCGTCATCGTCGGTCAACCGGAATAACACCCCCGTAACATGCGCAAAATGTCATGCCGGCATAAAACGTGAATACGATGAAAGTATTCATGCACAATCCGCTGCCGGCGGGAATAATGATGCACCAGTCTGTACAAACTGTCATGGCGAACATAATATACTTGCACCGTCGAATCCGGACTCGCGTGTTGCCGCGCAAAATGTTTCCCGGCAAGTCTGTTCTCCCTGCCATAGTTCGGTTCTTCTTTCAGAAAAATACGGTATCGCGAGCGACAGGTTTAAAACATATTCTTCGAGTTATCACGGACTGGCTGTCCGTGCCGGTAATGTTGCGGTCGCAAACTGCGCCAGTTGTCACGGCGCCCACAACATAAAACCCTCGTTCGACTCCACATCATCAGTCAACAAAGCGAATCTCGTCAAAACGTGCGGCAAATGTCATCCCGGAGCCAATGACCGCTTTACGATCGGCTCCATCCATGTCACAGCAGCACAAAAGGAAGAACCGCTCATTTATTGGGTTTCATTCTTTTATATAACAATGATCGCATCCGTCATTGGCGGCATGTTTCTCCATAATCTTTTGGATTTTTACCGAAAATCAAAACGGCGGCTGCTTATCCGCCGCGGAATAGAATCAGAAGAACATTTCGGACACGCGCTCTATGTGCGGATGACGCTCAGTGAGAGGATTCAGCATGCTTCATTGATGATCAGTTTCTTTACGCTCGTCGTGACGGGATTTATGCTTCGCTATCCGGATGCGTTCTGGGTTGTTTCCCTCCGCAGCTTAAGCGAAAATGTTTTTATGCTGCGAGGACTGATTCACCGCATCGCAGCCGTTGCAATGGTGTCGGTTTCACTCTACCATTGTTATTATATTTTCTTCACAGAGCGAGGCAAGCACCTCATACGAGACCTTCTTCCCGCAATGCCGGATTTTACCGATGCGGGAGAAGTGCTAAAATATAATTTCGGTTTTTCTAAAATAAAGCCGAAACTTGGGCGATTCAGTTACATTGAAAAAAGCGAATATTGGGCGCTTGTCTGGGGCGTTGTCGTGATGGGGTTAACGGGAATCATTTTGTGGTTCGATAATACCTTTATGGGATTGTTAACTAAACTGGGTTGGGATATTGCCCGTATTATTCACTTTTATGAAGCTTGGCTCGCTTTCCTTGCTATTCTCATCTGGCATGTTTATTATGTCATTTTCAATCCCGATATATATCCGATGAATCTTGCCTGGCTGAAAGGCACAATTACGGAAACAGAAATGGGCGAAGAACATTTGCGGGAATTGGAACAATTAAAACGTCAGAAACTTATCGATGAAGCAGCCGTCATTCCCCTGGATGAAGCCGATAAGGGAAATCAAAAAGATGGAAAACCCAACTCCAAGAACTCACATGAAAAGTTAAAGCGGCGGTCATGAAAAAATTATTTCCTAAAACATTTTATAATATTACAAGTCTTTACGGCTTGATACTCGTGGCGATCAGTTTCGGATTATTTATTTTCCTTTCGATTCTAGATTTCTTTGCTACGGAACAAAAGCCCTATATGGGCATCATCACGTTTATTATTCTGCCGGCATTTTTGATCATCGGTTTGGCGATAGGGTTTTTAGGCGTATGGCGCGAACATAAGCGCAAGAAACTCGGCTTACCGGTCCACGAACAATTGCCGCGCATCGATCTGAATGACCCGAAACAGCAGCGCGTTGCACTCTTCACCGGCATCGGGACGCTTGTATTTTTATTTCTGACAGTCTTTGGAAGTTATAAAGCGTACGAATACACGGATTCAGATGCGTTTTGCGGAACGACGTGTCATAAGGTGATGCAGCCGGAATACACGGCATATCAAAGTTCGCCGCATGCCCGTGTCGGATGCGCTAAATGTCACATCGGCCCAGGAGCGGGTTGGTATGTGCGCTCGAAACTCTCCGGCGCATATCAAGTCTATGCGACGCTGTTCAACAAATATCCCGAACCCATACCTACTCCCATAGAAAATCTGCGTCCGGCTCAGGAAACATGCGAACAATGCCATTGGCCTAAACAATTTTTCAGTGAAAAGCTGAAGAAGAACACGTATTTTCTGACGGATGAAAAAAATACTCGATGGACACTGGATCTTCTTCTTAAGATAGGCGGCGGAAATATTGAGGCAGGCCCGACATCTGGAATTCACTGGCATATGAATATTGCGAATGAATTGACCTATATTGCGGCGGATACGCAGCGCCAGGTGATTCCATGGATAAGGTCCAAACGTTCAGACGGAAGCGTCGTGGTCTATCGCAGTGCAGATAATACGCTCTCTGATTCTGCCGTTCAAACAATGAATAAGCGGCGCATGGATTGCATCGATTGTCATAACCGTCCTACTCACATTTATAACCCGCCGTCACGCTCGGTCAATCATATTATGGCGCTTGGCTGGATTGATCCGGCGCTCCCCGGTGTAAAAAGCATAGCACTCAAAGCGCTGGAATCGTCATATGATACAAAGGAAGCAGGATTGGACGGCATTCAGCAGACCCTCGAAGAATATTACCATACTAATTATCCTCAAATAGCTTTAAGCAAAAAAGATACACTCGCGCGTGCCATTAAGGAAATTCAGCGGATCTTCAGTCATAATTATTTTCCTGAAATGAATGTGAGCTGGAAGAAATTTCCCGACAATCTGGGTCATTTGTATTCACCCGGGTGCTTCCGATGCCACGACGGTAAACATGTGACGGATGATGGAAAAGTCTTATCCCGTGATTGCAATGTTTGCCATACCATTCTTGCGCAGCAGTTTGAAAAAGAAGGATTACGTTTGTCGCTCGATGGCATAGAATATCATCACCCGGTGAATATCGGTACTGCATGGAAAGAAATGAATTGCAGTGATTGCCACAACGCTCAATAGAATAATGAAAAAAAGGGATTTATGAATCAAACACCAGAAACCCCGGCCGATCAAAGTAAAAGAAACTTTTTACAGTTCGTTTTAGGCGGAGCGAGCGCTGCTTTTCTTGCTGCAGTTTTATATCCGATCTTCGAATACCTTAAACCGCCGCAGCAAGCAGAAGTGGAGGTCTCAAGCGTGAAAGCCGGAAAGCTGAGCGAGATCGAAAAAGACAGCGGAAAAATCATCAAGTTTGGCACAAAACCCGTCATTCTTATCCGTACAGCCAGCAATGAACTGAGAGCATTCTCGGCAACGTGCACTCATCTGGATTGCACCGTGCAGTACCCGCAAAGATTACGGTACAATCTGGTGTGCGTGTCATAATGGAAAATATGATTTGAACGGGCGCAATATTTCGGGGCCGCCGCCCCGTCCGCTGGATGAATACAGGGTCGTTCTACAAGGAGACGAAATATTTATTTCGAAAAAAGTATGAAGACATTTCTTAAAAAGATGTACGACTGGGTTGACGAGCGCATAGAGATCGAAGGGCTGGTGGAGTATATGGGAAAGAAATATGTTCCCGTTCACCGGCATTCGGTATGGTACTATTTCGGCGGTGTCTCGCTTTTTCTCTTCATTATTCAGGTGGTCACAGGCATTCTCCTGCTGCTCTATTATAAGAGCGGGGAGGAGCTCGCATTCGAAAGCATCCATTTTATTATGTCGAAAGTGCAATTTGGCTGGCTCATCCGCTCAATCCATAGCTGGACGGCGAACCTGTTCATACTCTCCGCAATGATTCATATGTTCAGCGTCTATTTTGAAAAAGCGTACCGCAAGCCGAGGGAAATAACATGGATCACGGGAATGCTTATGTTCTTTGTGCTGCTGGGATTCGGCTTTAGCGGATATTTGCTGCCGTGGAATGAACTGGCATTTTTCGCAACGAAAGTCGGAACCGATATTGCCGGTGTGGTGCCAGTTGTCGGTAAACCTTTGATGATTTTTTTACGCGGCGGTGATGACGTTACGGGAGCGACTCTTTCCCGATTCTTTGGCTTCCATGTGGCTGTTCTGCCGGGTATCTTTACGGTTTTTCTGGGAATTCATCTTCTTCTTGTCCAGCGGCAGGGGATGAGCGAACCGTTCCATTGGAAAAATGATTCTGAGCAAAAAACTATGCCGTTTTTCCCGAACTTCCTGCTTCGAGATATTTCATTGTGGCTGCTGGTCTTGAATCTTTTAGCAATTTTAGCGGTTTTTTTCCCATGGGAATTGGGGAAAAAAGCAGATGCCTTTGCCCCGGCCCCCGCAGGCATCAAGCCCGAGTGGTACTTCCTCTATATGTTCCAGACGCTGAAATTCATACCGGGAAAATTATGGATCCTTGACGGGGAAGTTTTAGGCATAGGATTATTTGGTGCAGCCGGAGTGTTGTGGACGCTGGTGCCGTTTTGGGATGCGAAAAGCGCCCGAGGTGAACAAAACCGGTTTGTCAATTATCTCGGTTTATTCGCAGTCATCTACATTATCATTCTCACAATTATAGGGTGGCTGGCATGAAAAAATTCCTTCTCCCGTTTATTTTCGCCTTTCTTGTTCTACCGCCGAAAGTGCATGCACAGGATCAATGTTTTGAGTGCCATAAGAATACCGAAGATAGTCCGTCGAAGCTTTTTAATCTCGACATTCATCGCCAAAAAGGAATAACATGCGCAGGGTGTCATGGCGGGAATTCCAAAACAGACGACATGGAACAGGCGATGGATAAAAAGTCCGGATTCATCGGCAGGCCAAAAGGCGATGATATCTCCCGCCTCTGTGCTTCATGTCATGGTTCTCAAGAAAAAATGAAGTCTTTCGGTTCTGCACTGCCGACGAATCAGTGGGAAAACCTGCAGGCGAGCGTTCATGCCAAACCGGCTCTTAAAGGAAAAGAATATATCGTTCAGTGCACAACATGTCATAATGCACACGGAATTGTTTCGGTGAAAAACGCATCATCTCCGGTCTATCCATTAAACGTGGTCAAGACATGCGCTCGATGCCATGCCGATGTTGCTTTTATGCGCTCCTATAATCCGTCTCTGCCGGTGGATCAATTGGAAAAATACCGCACGAGTGTTCACGGTATGCGAAACGGAAAAGGCGATCCGAAAACCGCACAATGCGCAAGCTGTCATGGCAGTCACGATATTCGAGCCGTGAAGGATGTTAAATCGAATGTCTATTTTTCGAATTTGCCGGGAACCTGTGCCAAGTGTCATTCCAACGCGGCATATATGAAGGAATATAAAATTCCAACCGATCAGTACGAAAAGTATGCTAAGAGTGTTCATGGAATAGCGGTCCTGCAAAAGCACGACCCCGGCGCGCCTGCATGCAACAATTGCCACGGAAACCATGGTGCGATGCCGCCGGGCATCGAATCAATCTCGCAAGTGTGCGGAACGTGCCATGCGCTCAATGCAGAACTGTTCGCATCCAGCCCGCATAAAAAAGCTTATGAGGAGCGAAAACTACCTGAATGTGAAACTTGCCACAGCAACCATGAAATCGTTGCTGCCACCGATAAGCTCCTGGGTATTGCCCCGGAAGCAGTCTGCAGCAGATGTCACACTGCAGAGCAGAATCCCAACGGTTATAGAGCGGCAAAAGCTATGCGCGGATTGATTGATACATTGGAAAGCAGCGAGGAACATGCCAAAGCATTAGTCGATGAAGCCGAACAGAAAGGGATGGAGATAAGCGAAGCAAAATATAAGCTTCGAGATATTCGGCAGGCACGGTTGCAGTCAAGAACCATGGTTCACGCCTTCAATGAAGCGAAGTTTAAAGAAGTGGTCGATAATGGATTGAAAACGGCGGATTTAGTGGAAACCGAATCTCAATCTGCAATTCACGAATATTTCTTTAGAAGAATTGGGCTGGCTATTGCAACAATTATCATCACAATTTTAGCTATATCACTTTATGCATTCGTACGGCGTCTTGAGCGGAAGAAGAACGGAATATAATAAGCTAAGAATGTTGAATTTATATGCAATAGCAATACTTGGAAATTTTTCTCAATTATGTGAAATATGTGAAAAAATGTGGAATGATAAACGGATTTATATTCATATAGGTTTGATTGTTATTGTTTTTTAAGAAAAAATGAAGTATTGATGCGTGAAATAATCAATGTATAAATATTCTACATGTAAAAAAATTGGCAGGATTTTTGATGCGTTTGATTGATTGAGCTACATTGAGAGAAATACAAAGCGACGTATTAAAGGTAAGGAATCTTTAAAAAACATTTTTTAGGAGGAGCATATGCGAATTTTCAAATTCCTCATTGTCGTTATGATCTTGATAACGGGAACATTGAATGCACAGCATAAATATGTCGGGGTAAAAATATGCAAGATGTGCCATCAAACTGAAAAAATGGGAAAACAATTTGATGTTTGGCAAAAAAGTCCCCATGCACAAGCATTCGAAACATTAAAATCGCCGGCCGCAGAAAAAATTGCTAAAGAAAAAGGAATAACAAAAGCGCCTTCCGAATCGCCGGAATGTCTTGAATGTCATGCCATTACTGCGGATCCAAAATTGATTGCCGACGGTGTGCAGTGCGAATCGTGCCACGGCGCCGGATCGGATTACAAGAATATGGCAGTGATGAAAGATCATGCCAAAGCTGTTGCAGCAGGATTGTCGGATTTCAAAGACAAAGCTGCTATGGAAAAAACATGCAAACAATGCCACAACGCAAAGAGCCCTACAATAAAAGAATTTAAATTCGACGAGATGTGGGCGAAGATTAAGCATCCGATTCCAAAAGGATAATGTTTGAACTTTAATTGTGACGGCGTTTTTCCCCGGCGCCGTCCAACGCTGGAGAGTGTTCTATAATCATGATTGGTGAATGTCATCAATCGAAAGAAGAGAACGTTATGAAAATCACAACGAGGCTCAATGCCAAATTTTTAACGCTTGCAGCGGCTGCGGTTTGCTTCTTCTGCGGATCCGAGGCGTTCGGTCAAATGTTCCAGATGCGTTTGGTATCATCCGCCTACGGCTGGCAGCAGCAGGATTCCGTAGGCCAATCGTCGCGTCATCTTTTCGGCTATCAGACCGCCCAGATTTCGATTTCGGGAGAACAACTTTCCTTCCATACATATCTTACAGGGATTTAATGATTTTGCGGGTCCGCTGCAGTATGAAGGCGAGATGCGTGCGTACAATTTTTATTTAAAATATGCCGGACTGTTGAATGCAGCAGATGTTTCGATCGGGCGTATTCCGGTTTTTGCCGGCGTCGGCGTCGGAACTCTGGACGGAGGAATTGCATCGGTCCGCTTATTCGAGACGCAATTAAAGTTAACGGGATATGGAGGGCTGCTTCCGCAGGAGGACGATAAATTAGAGCTCATTGGAGATAAGCGTCACAATACGATGTTCGGCGGCCAGGTCAGCGCAGCCCCTTTCGAGTGGGGCGCCTTCTCCGTCAGTTATATGCGCAAGAACGAACTGCCGGAATCATACTGGGCCGAACGCGCGCACGATTCGACCTTCGCAATTCAAAACGTAGAAATCACTTCATCGCCGGCTGCGGAAGAATATGTCAGCGGCGATGCCAATATCGATTATGACTGGTTCTCCGCTTCTCTGCGCTACGATTATGATATTTTACAGGAGCAAATGTCGCGCGAGCAGGTCTTCACGCGTTTCAGAATTTGCGCTCCGTTGTCTCTGACCGGGGAGTACATACAGCGTGAACCGCTGCTTCAGTACAATTCCATCTTCTGGGTCTTTGCATACAATACGCTGGTCGAATATGATGCGGGAGTCGAATATGCTGTCGACAAGAATATTCAAGTATACGGCCGGTACGGATCCGTTTCGTACGGAGACGGAGAGACATCGAATCGGGTGACGATCGGCGGCAATACCAAATACGTATCCGCCAATGTTGCATGGAATACGGGCTACGCGGGTCAATTAGCGGCAGTTTCAGCGAATGCCGGATATCCGCTGTTGAACAACATGCTGACTCCTACAATCCTTCTGAGTTATGCACATTATAGATTGGAGAGCACAGATGCACTGACCGATGCGCTCAGCATCGGGGCGGGAGTCGTGTACCGTCCGGTCGCAGTGCTTTCCATCGATACGCAGGTGCAATGGCTGACGAATTCCATTTATAGCAACGATCTGCGCCTTTTTGTCCGGGCCAGCTATTTCTTCAGTCATCAATTAAACATTTTCTAAAAGAGTGCTATGATGACCAATACGTACTATACCGCAAGGAAACTGAACAGACGCTCTATCGTGTCCGTTGGAGTATTGCTTCTTGTCGCCATCGGGACAATAAGCACATCTGCATTCTCCGCCGGGGATGGATCTTCAGTTCAGAATAAAATTAAATTCAATCATAAAAAGCATGTCGATGAAGTGGGAGCGCAATGCATCGACTGTCATACGAATGCATTGACGAGCAGCGCGGCGTCGGATAATCTTTTCGCAAAAATGTCCGCATGCCGGCCGTGCCACGAAGATGCGCTGCAAACGAATTGCACGTTCTGCCACACAAGCACCGATTCAACGACGTATGCAATATCCAATCCGGTGCGCGAATTGAACTTCAGTCATCAGTCGCATGCGGATGGACGAAAAATCGAATGCCAAAAATGCCATACAAATTTAGACAACGACAAGGTTTCCGTAACTGAAAATGTACCGGCAATGAAAACATGTGCTTCCTGCCACGACGGTGTAAAAGTGAAGGACGATTGTGCGGTCTGTCATACAAATCTTGCATCGCTGCGTCCGGCGGGGCATAACCGGACGGATTTTATACGCGAACATAAATTTGCTGCGCGTGTCAATAACGCTTCCTGCGGCGCCTGCCATTCGCAGGAAACATGTACCGACTGCCACAACGGATCCGGTCTCGTTGAAGTGACAGTGCCGGGAAAAGATATGATATCTGCGCATTCTCCGCGCATCTCTTCAAACGACCGCGGACAAAGCATGGTGATCGAGAAAGTGCACGACCTGAATTACCGGTTTACACACGGCGTCGACGCTCGCGCAAAAACTATCGAATGTAAAACATGCCACAGTACCGAACAGTTCTGTACGCCGTGCCATCAGGCCGGAGGAAATGTCAATCAGGAAGTCCTTTAAACCTGCATCACATTCCATTGCCGGTTTCACGACAATCGGTGTCGGATCGGGTGGAGGAGAACATGCGCGGCTTGCAAAGCGCGATATCGAATCGTGTGCGGCCTGCCACAGCGCCGATGGAGCGGATCCGGTCTGTGTTACATGCCATATGGATCCGGACGGCATGAAAGGAACAAATCCCAAAACCCATGCAATCGGGTTTATGGCAAATCAACATGGACGCTGGCATTCCGATCCGGGCGCAAATTGCTATGTGTGCCATACCGACCCGAATGCAAGGCCGACGGGAATCAAAGGACAGCGGTTTTGCGGGTATTGCCATAATTGAGAGGATGGAACGAGTATGAAAACAAAATATTTTTATTCGATTTTTATACCGGCGATCCTGTCCCTCTCGTGCAGCGATTTGAAGAAGGATTTGCCTGACCGCAACACAGAGCGGTATTACAGTTCATGAACAAGGGTGGACCGATACGTCGTCTGCCGATTTTCACGGAAAATTTATCGCAGGCAATAATTATGACATGCGGGGATGCCAGCAATGTCACGGTCTTCAATATGACGGCGGCATCTCGGGTGTTTCGTGTATGACCTGCCATACAAATCCGGATGGGCCGGAGAACTGTGCAACCTGTCACGGCGTGCCGCCGCCGCCGGATCGTTATGGTAATATTTCCAATGCAGCAATCGGTGTCGGTGCACATGTTATCCATTTCACGGGCAACGGCAATTATACGACGCATAGCATGACATGCTCGATGTGTCATCCTATGCCGACAAGCATCTATGATCCCAACCATATTAATACAACGGGGCGTGCATATGTGGTTTTCAATGATCCGTTGGCAAAAGTGAAAAGCAACGGCGTCACACCGGCGCCGGCCTATAACCTGAGTGCCGTTACATGTGCGAATACATTTTGTCATGGAGCATGGCAGCTTACCAAAGCGGGAGCGCCGGACACGACTGTGTATACGGCTGCCGTGATGAGCGGCACGTACGATCGCACCCGTGTGGACGGGAGGGTCAACGCAAACAACGTGCGGAACAAATTGCCACACCAATCCGCCGGCGGGACATAAGCCTTCAGCCTTGACAAACTGTTATACCTGTCACGGCGATGTTATGGATGCAACGGGTAAAATAAAGAATAAAGCGAAACATATGAACGGCATGATCGATCTTGCGAGCGGAGCGGCGCCATTTCGTTGAATGACGAATAGAATAATAATAGTAAATTCTAAATTATATCTCTAAATAATAATAGATGAGGTAAGTCTATGCTGGAAAGAAAAAATTTTACTTTTATGCTTTGCATTGTCACTCTTCTGGTGATTGCAGGGTTATGGGGAGGCTGTCGCGGTCCAATGGGCCAACTGGCCCGAGCGGTCAAAATGCAAACGCCTCGGATCTTGAAGGTTTTGCCCCCGGCATCATCTGTGCAAACTGTCATAATCAGGATTTTAATCCTACTTATGATTTGCTTGCAAAGGTCATAGAATATCGATGCTTCCATTCATTTTGCAGGAGGCGAAGATGTTCAAAATACGACTACATGTGCAGGCTGCCATACAAATGAAGGGTTTGTCGATCGTTATAATCGCGGTTTTGCCAATGAGACATTTAATTTACATGCCTCATCCGGCCCGCTGGCAAGTCAAGCTTTTCCGCAAGCTTCTCCTCCAGGCTGCTTTACGTGCCATATGCCGCATTCACGCGGCAATTTCACGGTCCGGGATTCCGGTGCAGTCAATATTTTTACGCTTCTTGCCAATCAGTCGACGAAGGTATGGAACAGTACTTCTGCATCAAACTTATGCGTTAAATGCCATCAACCCCGTATGACATCGACCCCTTTTACTTCGAATCCGCCTTCCTGGCAGCCGGATCCTTCGAAAACAAATCCAACCGATACGGCTAAGATCTACACGGCAAGATGGAATAATCACGTATCCGGAGAAATGGCGCAGACACTGCTTGGTTTCGGCGGTTTTGAGTTTACCGGATATTCGGGCTATACAAATTCTCAGCATTCGACGTATATGAATGGCAATCCTATCGGCTGTGAACAGTGTCACATGGCTACAGTGAACAGCGTCGATTTAAACGGCGGCCATACATTTACAGTAAAAGATACGAGCCGCCTATTCAATGTCTCCTTCGTACAACGTCAACGGATGCAATGTAAGCGGCTGTCATACAGGCCTTGCAGCCACTGCG
This sequence comes from Ignavibacteriota bacterium, assembly GCA_963778945.1. Lineage (GTDB taxonomy): Bacteria > Bacteroidota > Ignavibacteria > UBA10030 > UBA10030 > Fen-1254. The sequence goes on along the minus strand of CAVZWL010000013.1, from coordinate 64,032 downwards.
GCGGATGCTCATTGGGGTAAACGCACGATCATTATCGCAGAGCTTAATCAGCTTGGAAAACTGATGATGGATACAAACATCACAAGAAAATGGATGCCCGCTGGTAAAGCTGCTCCCTGGGCTTCATACGCCGTGACCGGTATCGATACTGTTTGGTCGATGGTGAGTCAGGTTTATGGTAAATCAATAGGATCGTCGAATCCTCTCGTTATTGTTCCGGCTGCAAAAGCAGGTGCATTGTGGAATCTTCAGCAAATCTATAATGATAAGAGCCATGGCATACACAATTACGAATATTTTAAGGCATTGCTGGATAATTCCATCGCTGAACTTAACAAATAAAAATACAATTAAAACGCACCTAAACCTTTAAGGTGCTTTCTTTTCGTGTGCGGAAGGCCCATCTTCCGCACACTTGTTTTATAAAATGCGCCGCACCTCTTTGAAACCTTCGGAAAATTTCCGATGTTCTATATCGGGGATCACTTGTCCATGTCATAAAAGGAAAATAGCATGATTGGCTCAGTCGTCGTCTGGATCGCACTCGCATCAGCAGTTGCTTCAGGATGTCTCTATTATGTTTCGATAAAAAACAACAGTCTTCGCTTCATTGCTCAAAGCGCTTTTTTTACAGCAATAACCGGAACATTGTTAGCGTCGGCTTTGCTGATGCTGTTTATTGTTCAGCATCGGTTCGAATTCAATTATGTCATGAATTACAGTTCGAGGGATCTTCCATTTTCACTTCTTATCACGACATTTTGGGCGGGACAGGAAGGCAGTTTTATGCTATGGGCATTGTTTACATCGCTCATCGGCTTGGTCCTTCTTCGATACAGTGTCCGGAAAAATATCGAAGCTGAGGTGATGACAACATACAGCATCGTTCTCGGTTTTCTTACTTCTTCTCATTGCAATCAAATCTCCGTTTGAATATATCTGGCAGGCTCAGGCAGGTGTGGAAAAAGGATTTGTACCGCTGGACGGACACGGCTTGAACCCGCTGCTGCAAAATTTTTGGATGATTATTCATCCTCCTATGTTGTTTCTTGGATTTTCTTCCCTTGCCGTTCCGTTTGTTCTTGCTGTTGCCGCTTTAGGGCAGAGAAATTATAAGAATTGGATGAATTCTGCTTTGCCGTGGGTGCTTTTCAGCGCACTTGCTTTGGGCGCCGGATTGATGCTCGGCGGATATTGGGCATACGGCGTTCTTGGCTGGGGCGGCTGGTGGGGCTGGGATCCGGTGGAAAACTCATCTCTCGTCCCATGGATAGTCACAATTATTCTTGTTCATACGATGCTCGTTCAAATAGTTACGGGGAAATTAGTCCGTACGAATTTCGTCCTGGCCATTCTGGCATATTTGCTTGTCGTGTACAGTACGTTTCTTACGCGCAGCGGAATTCTTGCCAATTCATCGGTACATTCTTTTGTCGATCCCGGGACATTTGCCTATGTTCTGCTCGTTCTTCTGGCTTGCTGTCGTTGTCGTCGCCGGATTCGGTATGCTCTGGCGGCGGCGGAATGACCTGCATGCAGACCAGCCGCCCATGGGATTTTCCACGCGAGAATCGATTCTTTCGTTCGCTCTTCTCGTTCTCGGGGCATGTGCGGCCATCATTCTGTTCGGTACGAGTATGCCGCTGTTTTCAAAATCCGCACTTGAACCTTCCTTTTATGATAAAACGACATTGCCTCTTGCGGTGCTCCTGACGTTTCTCTTGGGCGGCACTCTTGCTCTGCAATGGAATCAGGAAGACCGGCGGTCTTTTTTGAAAAAATCTTTGGATTCCATCTATGTATTGCTGCTGCCGGAACGCTTGCCGTGTATCGCAATTGGGCTGCGTGATTTCGGCGCGGGTGCGCTGATTTTTTCCTCTCTCTTTGCACTTTGTATGGCTTTGAAGCACGGATATCGTATTCTTCGTGAACAGCCGAAATTTATCGGCGGATCGCTTTCTCATATCGGACTCGCAATTTTGCTTTTGGGTATTATCGGCTCAGGACGGTATGGCGTCAAACAATCGGTTTCACTTTCACAAAACCAGCCGCAGAATGTTATGGGATATACGCTGACATATATGGGAGACAGTCTTTCTCAAGAAGGAAAGACGCTCTTGACTGTCCGTGCCGAAAAAAACGGCTCCTTTAACATATTAAGACCGGTGATGTATGAAAGTTCGTTTAATAACAGCGTGATGCGCAATCCCGATTATCTCAGCTCGTTTACGAATGATCTTTATATCGAACCGGTTTCTTTGGAACGGGCGAATGATGAAAACGACGCGGAACAATATGATAGAACTTATAAAGGGTGTTCCATGGAACTTCGGCCCGATGACTGTAACGTTCCTGCGGTTTCAATTAGAGGATGAAAACAAAGAAAGCATGCGTCAGGGGCATAGTCCCACGATCGGAGCTGTGCTGGAGGTTAAAATCGATTCGGCAGCTGAGGAACTTATTCCTCTGACAACATTTAAAGCTCCGCCAAGTAAACCCGCGATGAAAGCAGCTTATACTCGAAGCGGCCATCTTGGTTTCCAGTTGGTGGCGCTCAATGTCTCGAGCGTATCGGCAAAGACAAAAATAATCGTTCAAATGGTAGGTCCAATGATGGCAAGTACATCCGGGCCCGGGCGGGATGTTCTCGTAGCAGAGGTCAGCGTCAAACCTTTTATGGGATTTATCTGGATTGCGGCCTTCTTTATTTTATGCGGAATTCTTACTTCTATTGTAAGACGCGTCCAAAGAACCGGCGCACTCTTATAATATCTGATTGTCTGGTTCTTTGAACCTGCAGACGGATGATTTTTGTTCAGGAATTCCGATGCAGCGGTCTTTGCGGCAGATACGCTGGCATTTTTTACATATTTATTCAGCGTTGTCATTGCAGATGAATCGGTATGCGTCGCGAGTCCTGCCGCTTTTATTCCTTTATTCAGGCGTCATTTCAAAAAATCGATTTCTTTTGATTCGGCGCCGTCTTAAAAGAAGATTGAAAGACGATAATCGCAGTATCTTAATTTGCTTTTTTGCTTTTGTTCACATATTTTTCTCTTTAATGCTGAACGTTTAGATTTTTGCTTAAAATGCTGTCGAATGGAGACTCGCTTTTTCATTCGAAAGGATGAAGAAGCTCTTCGAGTGAGACACAGTTTATATCCAGTTGTATGCGCGGGAAAGTGTAAAGAAATCGTTGCGATTGTTTGAAATTACGGCAGTAATCTTGAATATAGTTCAATCAAGAATGCCGGCCTGGAACAAATCGATTTTTTGAATAGAAGGCCAGTCCAGTATGAACGTTCTCCATGTTCTTTCTCAGTTCGAAACGAACGGTGCGGAAACTTATGCCGCCGTTCTCGCCGACGAACATATTGCCAGAGGTCACACTGTAACGATCGTATCCGATTCTTTCCATACACCTACAAAAGCTGAAATTCTTCAATATCCGATCGGCAAACGCGATTACGCGCAGCGGTTTAAAAATATATGGTTTCTCAGGCGTGTTATCAAAGATCGAGGCATCGATATTGTCAATGCACATTCGCGTGCGGCAAGCTGGGTTTCATATTTTGCGACCCGTCCGAGCGGTACGCCTCTTATCTCCAGTATTCACATGCGCCAGCATCTTCATTTCTCCACACGAAAAATTCCCGTGTACGGCGAAAAACTTATTGCAGTTTGTGAAACGATCTACGAACATCTCCAGATGGATTTGCATTACACCGGTGAACATCTTGCACTCGTTCGGAACGGAATTAATCTCGACCAATGGGACTATCAGCCGTACCGTGAAACAAATAAAGGAAAAAAGACCATAGTTTTTGTCGGAAGATTTTCCGGCTTTAAAGGAGATACGCTTCTTCTCTTGATCGAAAAAATTTTTCCTGAGGTCATTCGCTGCTATCCTGAAACAGAAATACGTATTGTCGGAGGAATGAGGGATCAGGAAAGGATCATAGATGCAGCGGAAAAATTCAATGCACAGGCAGGAAAGCGCTTCATTGTGGTGGAAGGATTCAGCCGGAATGTTCAGGAAGTTTACAGGCGGGCGGATCTTGTCATCGGTTCTGGGCGTGTGGCAATGGAAGCGCTCGCCTGCGGTTCTCTCGTCGTTTCGATTGGCGAATCCAATCTGGTCGGGGTTCTTACGGAAAAAACGAAACATCAAGCGCTGATTACTAATTTTGGAGACCTTGACATTCGCAAACCGATCAGTGTCGAGCAGAGTGTCATGGAAATTCTTACCGCGCTTCGAAATCCGGGCATTGTTTCTCCCGAGTGGGGAAGAGCGTTTATAGCAGATTATTTTAATGTTAAAAATATCATTCAGGAGATAGACCTGATGAGCGCTCCTCTTCTAGGTTAACCGACAGAAATAGATTCCGGTATACTCAACGCGATGATGCACTTTCGTCAAGGACCGATCTCATAGTTTTGAGTACATTGTTCGGCATATAGGGTTTTTGAATAAAACAAGAAAGTCCTGATTTTATGAGATGTCCCTTTTCGTCCGGATCCATAAAACCGCTTGCAAGTATGACCTTTTGATTTGCATTAATCTCCCGAATGGTTGAAAAAACAGTAGTTCCGCTCAGTTTCGGGAGTCCCATATCGATAAAAGCGAGTGCAATATCCTTCTTACGCTCTGCATAAAGCTGGATTGCCTCTACGCCGTCACGAGCAAGGATAACGGTATATCCTTTGGATTCCATCAGGCTTTTCATCTGTGTTGCCAGGCCGTCTTCATCTTCAGCATAGAGAATGGTTTCGGTGCCGCCAGGAGCCGATAGCGGTTGATCGGCATGTCTGGCAGATGCAAAGGGAGTCCCCGACGTAAGGGGAAAGTAGAGCTTAAATGTAGTTCCCTTGCCGACTGTAACTTTCCATATCGATAAAACCATTGTGGTTTTTAACCACGCCGTAAACAACTGAGAGGCCGAGACCGCTCCCGCCTCTTTTTTCCTTCGTTGTGAAGAAAGGTTCGAAAATTTTTTGACGGAGAGAGCTTTCTATGCCGCTTCCTGTATCTGCAACATCTATCCGAAGATACTGCGGGGAGGCAGCATCGGGGAATTTTCCCTGGACATCTTTTCCCTGGACGACCCGCGTGTTAATGCTGAGAAGCGAATTGAATGTCTCCGTCTGCGTTTTTACCGTCATTGCATCGCGTGCATTGACACAGAGATTCAGCAGCACCTGGTGCAGCTGCGACTGGTCCATAGTTACAATGGGAACCGACGAATCGAGGTCGAATTTCATTTCGATATTTTTTGGAAAGGTTTCCTGAAGCATTTTTGACAGGTTCTGCACAACTGCATTAATATTGACCGGCTCTAATGTCAGTTCGCTTTTGCGGGCAAATGTAAGAATTTGCCTGGAAAGACTGGCGCCGCGCTCGATTGCATTATTAATCCCTTCAAGTGCCCGGGGAATTCTTTCCGGTATGTTAGGCCCGTGTTCCAGCATAGAACTGTAGGCCAGAATGATACCGAGAATATTATTGAAGTCATGCGCAATACCTCCGGCGATAGTTCCAAGGCTGTCCATTTTCTGCAAATGGACGAGCTGCTGTTCCAATAATTTCCGTTCTGTATTATCGAATACATATCCGCGGATTTCAACCAGCTCTCCGGCATCGTTGAATTTTCCAAGTGCTTTTTCGATAACATAGACGGTATTGCCTTCTTTGCCGCGCATGCGCGCTTCAAAATAATCGAGTTTCTTGTATGTATGAAGCTGGTGAAGAAACTTCTGAAAGTACTCGGGGCTGTGATACAATTCTGCGACGGTATGAGTTAACATCTCTTCGACCGAAGAAAATCCGAATATTTGTGCATAGGCAAGATTACATTCGAGTATTTTTCCATCGGCAGCAGAGATATAATTCCCCGTCAGGCTTTCTTTAAACATACGGCGATATTTTTCTTCTGTGGAAAAGAGTTCTTCTTCGGATGTATACTGTTCTGTGGAATCATAAATGACAGCGATGAATCCGGTCAGTACCCCGGCTTCGTCGCAGGCAGAGGATATCATAATAACTGAGCGAAACTTGCTTTTATTTTTTCGGATGCAAATTCCATTTTCTTCAAACCGGTGTTTCAACACTGCTGTTCGGAGCGCCCTGCGGATTTTTTTCTTATGAATATCGTTCTGCTTAAAGAAGAGAGAAACGTGTTTGCCGAGAACCTCGTCTGGAGAATAGCCGAATATTTTATTTGCACTTTCGTTCCATTCGGCTACATTACCGTCGCAATCAAGAAACATGACAGCATGCTGCCGGGCATTTTCGACCATAAGCCGATAGTGTTCATTCGAAAGAAGAAACTTCTTTGCCTTGGTTTTCAGCAGTTTCGAGCGCCGGGTTTGATTTTTTGCTATACCTCTGCTCAATGAAATATTTGCTCTGAGTCTTTGGCGCCGGTTCTCATAGGCAGCCGCGGCTGTTGGATTGGGAGAATTGAGATTCTGCAATTCATTCATACTCGTAGAATTATTATTTGCTTCAGTCGTCATTTGATGTTCCTTCGCATAAGAGAAAAATCCGGAAACTTAAAAGTAAAGATCTTTATCAACGGGGAATATAAGAGGTGAGCAAGAACAAAGCTGTCGTAAAAAAACAAAAAGCGTGTCGTATTTTCAACAAAATTGTGTCGTGTTTTTGGAGTTTAAAAGTAAGTAATTTTACTTATGCGGAAAAACCACGGAAATCGGTGGTTTTCGGAGATTCCCGCATTCGAACCTGATGAGAGAAAAATGGAGTGTTTGTTCTCGGGGATATTTCTAAAAAAGCAACTGACATGTTATGAAAGAAAAGTTATGGCAAATACCGCACAAATAATATTGCGGTTGTCGCGCAGAAGTGCATTATTCCACGGCAGGACAACTCAAAATTATTTTAGAACTGGCGCTCATATTTATTGGACAAAACCGCTTTTTAATGCATACCGGATAAGATCGAGATTGCTTTGGGCGTGAAGCTTGAACATAATACGCTTTCGGTACGAATTAACCGTGTTGGCGGTTATTTGAAATTCGCTTGCAATCTGTTTATTGGTTTTCCCTTGAGCAAGTTCGCGTAGAATTTCCAGCTCGCGGTCGGTGAGGTCTTCGAAAACAGTTTGTTCTGTAGCTTCATCGATGAGCGACGGCAGTTCCTGTTGAACTTCGGGGCTGAAGTAATGCTGGCGGCTGATAAGCAGCCGGACTGCTCTTAAAAGTTCCTCCGCGGACTCGTCCTTAGTGATATAACCGGTTGCCCCGGCCAAAATCACTCTGCGTATATACTGTGAAACAGGCACCATGCTTGAAACAAGTATCGGCACTTTTTTATCGGCCGTTCTCATATCAGCAATGATCTCGAGACCGCTTCTTCCCTTAAGTGTAATATCGACGATGATGAGATCGAATTTTGCTTTCCGGAATTCTTTCATCGCAGCTTCGTATGAGGAAGCCTGTGCAATTCTGGTCAGCTCAAAAGCCTGCGCCAGTATGCGGGCTATTCCTTCCCGCGTAAATTCATGATCGTCGATTATCAATATCTTCATTCTTCAGTCCCTTTTGCATCAGCGCCGGTATTTTTAAGAGGCACTTCCAGTGTCACATGTGTCCCTTTTCCCGGTTCTCCGGTAATTGTCGCTTTGCCTCCGATCATTCGTGCACGCTCCTGAATGCTCAGAAGTCCCAATGATTCCGGATGATGCAGCAATGAATTGTCGAATCCTTTTCCGTTGTCGGCTATGAGAACATAGAGCTTTTGATTGCGTATTTCGATTGTAATATCAACGAATGCTGCCTGAGCATGCCGTGCTATATTTGTGAGTGATTCCTGTATAATCCGGTATGCACCGGTTTTAAGAGAGTCGTCGATAGGCGGCAGAGCTTCGTTGAGATGAAGATGAACATCGACATTCGTTCGTTTCTTAAATTCACCGGCCTGCCATTCAACCGCTGCATTTAAACCGATGCTGTCAAGGATTTTCGGACGCAGCTCGGAAGAAATTCTTTGAACCAATTTTGTTGTCGAACCGATCAAATCGTTCATCGCTTGGTAGCGCTGTGCAATTTCTCCTTGCGAGGCGGTTGTGTGCTCGAGCCAGTGAAGGTCGTATTTCAGGCTTGTCAGAGTTCCTCCAAGTTCGTCGTGCAATTCGCGCGCAATTCGTTTCTGTTCTTCTTCCCGTGTATTCTGCAGCTTATCCGAAAAGAGCTGAACCTGGCGTATGCGCTCTTGCTGCGCTGCTTCAATCTTCCTGTGGCTTCGCACCATCATCATTACAAAAATGAGAAAAAGCCCGAGAATAACAATACTTACGCTGAAAACTGCGAAAAGAATTATGTTTGCGTCTGCGGGCATAAAAAACCTATCGTGAAAAGAACATTGGATGTAAGTGTCAAAAACCAGGTAATGGACCATGCCGTATAGAGAAAATCTTTTGAATGGCCGAAGAGAACTCCTTCAAAAATGAAAGGCAGCAATGTGCCGGAAAAATTGAAAATAAATGAAAGCAAAATCCAAAATATTTGATTCTTTAAGAGGGAACGTTGGCTATTCTCAAAGATTAAATAAAGAGAATAACCGGCTGCCAATGTCAGAATAATTCTTGAAACGGATGCCGTTATAATGCATGGTGTATTGAATGGTTCAAAAGTCAACTTTGATGCAATCCAAAAAAGTATAAAAGCTCCAATCGTAAATCGTATAGCCATACAAATTCTTTTTGAATATTGCCATAAAGATAGAATGAATAAGACTATTATACATTCTACTAAACCATAAAAATGGGAAAAAAGTGGAATGATTTTATATCCAAATATCGGCCATAACGAGAATAGATCAATGAGGAATCCTAAGGATAATAAAAGAACTACCAGTTTAGCTCCTTGATTTATGGATTTAAATTTAAAGACGCCTGTGAATATCGGAATTAAACAGGAAAAAGTAGATATATATAAAAATACAGGATAATCCGTTATCATAAGATCCAGAATAATGTATAAATACTGGTGACGTTCCAGAATGCTGAAACGTCACCAGTTATGACATTCATCTTAATGTAGCAAATGAATTGTCATGTTTCAATATATGCGGTGCCGGGCAGTCCGGCGGGCAAGGAATTGCGTATTGTAATACCGTTCCGGTTGTGATATCATCGCCATTATGGTCAACACCGACAATAACAAGTGTCGGCGAACCGTCTTTGTGTTTGGCATAGTACATACGTAAACCTGTGCATCCGGGTTGCGCAAGGGCCTCATCAAGTGACTTTTTACCGAAATAATGTGCAATCACAGCGTTGGATGAAGCGGATACTTGAAACGCTTTGGTCAGGTCCATGGCTTCTTGGAGCGTTATTCTATGGTTCTCATTGCCGGTAAATTTCGATTGTTCGGCATTTATCGGACGATTGATAGACGGATACAGAAAAAGGGCTGCGAGCAGGAATAATACGGCTGCCGCTGAGAGAACGATTGTTCGGATAGACATGATAAATTTCCTTATATGGTTGGTGGTCGGGTTTGAATTATTGTACAACGATCGTCTATACTCAAGATGGCGATAAAGACAGGTGTCTCTGGTTGGAGGGGAATGATTGCAACGCTGTAAGGCATTCTTGAACATCGGCCTTCTCCACAAAATTTTATGATCCCCTGTTGCTCTCTGAACAGTATTATCTCATTTTGATCCGGGAATGATTATGAAACTCCAATTTTTTTGATAAGAAGTCATAATATCATTGCGATATAACTGTTCGAAACATTCTTCTGCATAATATTCCTCTCAAAATGCTATCACTTTTACACTCGAAAGTCTGTCGTAATTTCAATGGTGGCTTGTAACATTTTTCACAAAAAGCGTGTCGTAAAACAACAAATAAAGGAATAAAAAAACTACGTAAGAGGGATGAGGAAGAGGTCAAAAAGCTGCAAATGCAACAGAAAAGGCCATTTTTATGGGAAATGGCCTTTTCTCGATTCGCATTAACGATTTTGCCGGGTTTATTGTGTTTCCTGCCATAATATTTGATTTTTTTGAACATCAATGAGACAGATATCTTTTGGTACTATATATAAAGAGGTTTGCGTCGTAATATTGCCCTGACTTATATCGATAATAAAGTGAACTCTAAAGTAAATATTCCCTTGATTTTCTTTTGCAACCCGCGCAATTTCCCGTGAAACGTGCCATGTATACCCCGGCTTGAATGTCAAAGCAATTTGGGACTTTCGGAATCCGCGTTCTACCGTATCGTTAAGGGCGACATACGTATTGGAAGGAATTTGGCAATGTACCGTCGGAATATCATACGGAGCTTCGATTGTTTGCGAACAATCAACTTCGTAAGTCTGCGCATCGGCATTGTATGCTTTGAACTCTGCCTTGAACAGCACGCCGAAAATCCTTTTGTTCAATTTGGTTTCGTTGATGCGCGACTGAATTTTATTGAGAAGCTCCGCGCGAATCCTGATTTTCCGCTGTTCGTATTCTTTCGTCGTTTCAAATTCATCTTTGGCGGCTATTTTTCCGGTATAGGCCTCCATTTCATCGCGCAGAAAAGTCCATTCATCCTTTAAAAGCAATGTGAATCCTGCAGGATCCATATTTTCGTCGGCGTTCATGCTTGTCCGCTGCGCCGGTGTAATTGCAGTGAATGCTGCAGCGCAAAGCAATGAGAAAATGATGTGATGAATTTTCATAGAAGGTTCCTTTCGGAAGATTTTGAAGTCAGGACAATTTTGGCTGCGAGCGACTGCGCCAGCTCGTATGAATTTTTTACACAATCGCCTACGGAGATACCTCCGCGATAATTACCTGCCAGTACGATGCCGTCAAAATGCTGTTCAAAACGCTCTAGCGCGTCGATTTTCCTTTGATAGCCTATCGTATACTGCGGGATGGATTTAAGCCATCGGGTTAAGTTCCAATATACGGGTTTTCCGGAAATTTGCATAGCGGATGAAAGCGCTTTTATCGTTTCTTTGATAATGCCTTTATCGTTCATTTCACACAATTCCGGCTGCCGTGCCCCGCCGATAAATGCATTGACTGCCGCATGGTTTTCGGGCGCGCGGCCGGGAAAAAGGCTGGAGTTCCACAAGCATCCGAGAATTTGCTTGCGTTCTTTGGATGGGACTAAAAAACCAAAGCCGTTCAACGGATGACCGATGTCTTGCCGCTTATATCCCAGAAAGATGGAAGCGATAGGCGAATAATAAATTGAATCGAGTACTTCTGCAGTTTCCGGGGAAAGACGGCGAATAATCGGCGCTGCATCATATGCCGCAGTAGCAAAGACGACATAATCGGTCTCGAGTTTGTAATGTTTTCCTTTGGAAGAATATTCTATGATGTAGCGCCGGGATTGAACCTTCTCCCGCCTGGACTGGCGTATTCCGGTCACACGAGCGCCGGCGATGAGGTCGCTGCGCATCGATTCGGCAAGCGCGCGGGGAAGCGTCTGCATTCCGCTGCGGAAGGAAAAAGTCTCGGCGCGGTCTTTGGCTTTCTCTTCCCGTTTCTGCCGCTCCCTCGTTCCCCATATCATGCCCTTGATCAATCCGCCGTAGTTTTTTTCCAGAGCATAAAGCTTTGGAAATGCAGAACGGACACTCAGGAGTTCCGCCTTTCCGGCAAAAACGCCTGCTACGAACGGGTCGATTGCATAATCCAAAAATTCTTGTCCCAATCTTCGCGAAACGAATTCTGCAATACTTTCTTCTTTGACCGCCCTTCCGATCATCAGCTCTTTCAAGAGGCGTATTTTCCCCCTCGCAGAAAATAAGTCCGTTCGTAAAAACGACAGGGGCCCTAACGGCAGGGGGATAAGCAGTTCGTTGCGCAGAATAAATCTATTTCTTCCTTCCGGATTGGCATAGATAAATTCATCCTGCAAATGCAGGTCAGCAACGAGCTCCTTGAAAAGGGGTGTCGTTTCCAGTGCAGTATTTGCACCGGTCTCATAGAGAAACCCGCGGTCTGTAATCGATTTCATCGTACCGCCGGCATCCGGATCTTTGGAAAGGATAAGGACAGCGAGGCCCCGTTTTTTCAGCCAATAGGCCGTAGACAATCCGGTAATGCCTTCGCCGACAACGAGAATATCGATATTTTTTTTTCCCATAAATTTCTCATGGTAAAGTAAGGAGGAAAAATGAAAAATGGTAGGACTGTATAGACAAAAAGAAAAAAGAAATCCCGCCTTACTGTTTTGGGCGTCCTTTGAAATAGCACGTGCCTGTCATTTCAGCTATCGATTGACCATTTTCATCCGCAATGTTCACCCGGTAAACGCCTGTTTTGCCGGTTTGAGATACTTGTGCTGCCGCCGCTGTGAGTGTTCCCCTGCTGCATGAATGCAGATAAGAAATATATGCATTCAGCGTAACTGCCGGATTGCCGCAGCTGTTTGCCGCCATGGAGAGTGTCAAATCGGCAAGAGTAAAAAGTGCCCCTCCCATAACGATACCGAGGCCGTTCAAATGATTTTTGGTCACTTCCATTGTGCACACAGCCGCACCTTCCCGAACTTCAACGATCCGGATGCCGCACTGCCGGGCAAAATAATCTTTTTTAAATAATTTCTTAATGTGATTCATACTGTGTCTCGATAAGGAATGCCTGATTTCGCTGTGATCTTCTTTTTATGAAATTCGATTCTTTTCGTCTGAAAAATTTGAAAGAGACAGAATTCTCGAAAATGAAATTTAAGTTCCTTGTTTCCACGGGCAGATGACGGGCTTTGCCCGTTCGGTTTGCTGCGGCCAGAGACGTGCGCAAAGCGTTTTACATTCATCCGAAGAATAAAGTGAAAGAGTCAGGTCTTCCAGGCAATCGATGAACTTGGGGTGATCGTTCAATGCCGGCATCAGTTCAAACTGCTGTATACCCGCCTTCATCGCTTTCTCCCGTACATCGATATTGATTTCGTGCAGAGTCTCGATATGATCCGTTACGAAAGCAACCGGCACAATAAGAAGGTGCTTGCGTCTTTCTTCAGCAAGCCGCTGCACCGTTTCAATGAGCGAAGGCCTCAGCCAATGCATCGGCCCGACCTTGCTTTGATAGCAGAGTGCAGAGCGAATATTCCAATCCCCTAATTCCAAAACTGCCCGTACCGTTTCTTCGACGTGGAGCTGATACGGATCTCCCTTTTTGATATAGCTTTCCGGTACTCCGTGAGCGCTGAAGAGAATGTCGATATCTTTCTCAGCAACGCCCGAGAATTTTTTTAAGGCCGATGTAATATTATCCGTCAGCGCTTCGATGAACATAGGATGATTCGGATAGCAGCAAATAAATTTTGTGGGAATGTCGAGGCCGGCAATTTTTGCCTGACGGTTCCATTCATGCAGACTGGAAAGCGTTGTTGCCTGTGAAAAGTGGGGGTAGAGGGGAATCAGAAGAATTTGTTCGTAACCGCCGACTTTCACAAGGTGTACTGTTTCTTCCGTGAGCGGATGCCAGTAGCGCATAGCGATGAATGTCGCTGTGTCAAGTTCCTGGCTGCGAAGCCGTTTCTGTAATGCGTCGGCTTGTTTTTGCGTGAGATCCAAAATTGGAGATTTTCCGCCGATCATTCTATAATTCTGCCGCACTTTCATAGAACGTCTGTTTGAAATGAATTTTGCCAGCGGCTTGCGTGCGAGGAACGCGAGTGGAAAATCGATGATATCCGGATCCATAAAAAGATTGAACAAAAAGGGTTCAACCGCCTCCGGCGAGTCCGGCCCGCCTAACTGAAAAAGTACTACAGCGGTTTTAAGGCTATTCATTTTCGATCCGATACTTCTGTAAATTGCCGATTGCCGATTATTTTGCTGCTGAGTTCCTTTACTGCTTGTACCAATGCTTTTGCATGTTCCACCGGAACGTCGGGAAGAATGCCGTGGCCCAGGTTGAATATGTGACCTGTTCCGTTTCCGAATTTATTGAGAATAACTTCGGCCTCTTTGCGGATTATTTCCGGAGAAGAATAAAGTGTATGGGGGTTCATGTTTCCTTGAAGTGCAACAGAGCTGCCGATCATTCTCCGGGCTTCTCCGATGTCCACCGTCCAATCCAGTCCCACAACCTCACAGCCGGTGTGAGAAATGGCTTCCAGTGAATGGCCGCAGTCTTTACAAAAAACGATTGCCGGTACATCGGCATGATGCACCCCGGCAAGGGTTTTTTCAATGTAGTGAAGCGAAAATTCTTTAAAATTTTCGGGTTGCAGCAATCCCCCCCAGGTATCGAATATCTGGATCGCTTGAGCTCCGGCTTCGATCTGTGCGTTGAGATATGCACTGGCGGATGCTGTTATTTTCTCTAAGAGAGCGTGAGCATCGGCAGGATGTTTGACGATAAGCTCTTTTAAAATATCGAAGCTTTTCGATCCGGAACCCTCCACCATGTACGCAGCGAGGGTCCAGGGGGAACCGGTAAATCCGATAAGCGGAACCCTGCCGTTTAGATTTTTGCGGGTTAATCGAAGGGCGTCCATGACATATCGCAGTTCTTTATTTGGATCGGGAATGCAGAGATTCTCAATATCCGCTCGGGACCGGATGGGGTGTTCGAAACGCGGGCCGCCTTTGCCTTCTTCCATAAAGAGCTTCATGCCCATGGCTTCCGGCAACACGAGAATGTCCGAAAAAATTATGCACGCATCGACGTCCAGGATGTCGACCGGCTGGATGGAGACTTTGCTGGCAAGTTCCGGTGTTTTACATAATGTAAGAAAATCAGTCCCCGCACGTACTGCACGGTACTCCGGCAGATAACGCCCCGCCTGTCGCATGATCCATATCGGCGTTCGTTCGACCGGTTTCCGAAAACATGCCCTGAGAAATAAATCGTTGATCATACTAAACTATTTGCGATTGAGTGATTTTCGTTCGTTTTTTTTTGCTAAGCCGTTCTGCTTACTGAATTTTTGTTTCTGAACTTTGAATTCTCCATTTCTCTATTCCGTCCGCCAGACTTTCCGCAGTTGCCTGTTCAGCCATAATAGCGACAGGAAGTCCCGATTGAACGACGGTTTCAGCAGTTGTGGGTCCGATGACGGCAATGGCCGTCCGTTTGAGGGCGGCGGTACCGAACAGCTCTACAAAATTATGAACGCCGGACGGACTGAAGAAAGTTGCTACGTCAATAACCCGATTGTCATTCTGGAGAGAAGTCAGAGCTGCCGAACCCGGCGGCGGCGGGATGGTTTTGTAAACAACGACCGTATCGACCGAATAGTTATTTTGCGCAAGATTTTTGGAAAGAACATCACGGCCGATATCGCTCGTTGGAAAAAGTATCTTCGTTTTCGGCGCAATCTTTTCGGCAATCATATGCGCAAGCTGTTCCGCTGTCGAGTCGTGCGCAACGGTATGAACCGTAAAGCCGCTTGACCGGAGAGCGGATGCCGTTTTTTCTCCGACAGCGAATATTTCCTTAACAGAAAGCGTTTCAAGGGCCTGGGGGCGAATCGAACGGACACGTCCGATAAATTTTGCAACGCCGTTACTGCTGGTAAAACAAAACGCATCATAAGAGGCGAGTTTCCATATTGCCTCGTCGCATGCCTGCCAGGAATCCGGATCAGCTATTTCGATTGCTGGACAGCAGACAACGTTTGCCCCCCGGTTCTCCAGCAGCACGCGAAAAGGAGCGCTTTGCTCGGCAGCTCGCGTGACAAGAATGGTGCAGCCTTGTAAGGTGAGTTCATGTATTTCCGCTTGCTTGTTGTAGATCATAAGAGCCCTCTCTCTAATGTTTGTTGATTATTGAGAATGCCGGATATCTTCAAGAATATTCCGTGCTCCCCGCTGCAGCAGTTCTTTTGCAAGCTCAATGCCTATCTGTTCCGCATCGGCGAGTGCGCCGGATTTGAATGCACGAATAATTTTTTTCCCGTCCAGGCTTCCGACAACGGCATCCAGATGAAGCGTTTCACCAAGAATCGCAGCCAGTGCGCCTATTGGAATTTGACATCCCCCTTCGAGTTCACGCAAGAGCGCACGTTCTGCTGTTACTGCGCGTTCCGTCGGCTGATGCTGCAGCGTGCCGATGATGTCGATGACAGTGTCGTCGTCGGATCTGGTTTCGACCGCAAGAGCGCCCTGTCCGACCGCAGGCAGCATGAGATCGAACGGAAGAATATCGGAAATGCGGGCCGACCAGCCAAGCCGCAGAACTCCCGCTTTTGCGAGTATCATTCCGCTCCATTGCGATTCGTCGAGTTTCTTCATGCGCGTATTGAGATTGCCTCGGAGGTCGATAATGTTCAAATCCGGCCGGACGCTGAGCAGTTGGGATTTGCGGCGCAAACTTCCTGTTGCAACAGCTGCGTGTTCGGGAAGAGATGCGAACCGGATTTCACTGTTCTTTGGGTGAGCAAGAAAAACGTCATGCACATCTTCCCGTTCCAATATCGCTGCAAGCGTAAGTCCGGATTGTATAAACGTAGGAACATCTTTAAGACTGTGTACAGCAAGGTCAACCCGCCGCTGCAGGAGTGCGTGTTCGAGCTCCTTGGTGAACAAGCCCTTATCGCCGATTTTGGCGAGAGGCGTGTCCAGAATTTTATCTCCGGTCGTCTTGATGATTTCGATATCGGTGGAAATTTCGGGAAAAGAATGTTCTAAAAGTTTTTTGATATGATTGGCCTGCCAAAGGGCCAGTTCGCTGCCGCGGGTTCCGATGCGCAGTTTAGTTATCATGAATGTCCTCTTGAGAAGGGCGGACCAGTCCGAACAGTTTTTGGAGGGCATCCATTTTTTGCAGGCGTCCGGAAAGCGATTGGCCGCCGCCGTTTTTCAAATTCGCTATAGGCGTATGAATGATCTTATTGACAATTCGTTTCGTCACAAGTTCAACCAATTCGCGGTCCTTCGGTTCAAAGCGATTGAGGTTCTTTGCAACTTCTTCCTGACGCACCGTTTCCATAAATTGAGAAAGCGCCGTAATGGTCGGATTGACTTCGAGCGACGAATACCATTGCGTCATCTCGGTCAGAACGGAATCGATGATCGATTCTACTTTAGGTACATCCGCTTTTCTCCGGTCAAGGTTTTCGTCGATCATGGCATTGAGTGTATCGAGGTCGTAGAGAAACACATTTTCCATTTCCTTGACTGCCGGGTCGATATTCCGGGGAACGCCGAGATCGATAACGAACATTGGACCGTGACGCCGGCTTCGTTTTAATGCTTCAATATCTCCGGGCTGGAGAATATACTGTCCGGCGTCGACAGAGGATATAACGATATCCGCTTCCGCCAGAGCGTCGCACCACTGATCGAACGGTACGGCCGTTCCCTGCACCTTTGCCGCAAGCCGCTCCGCACGCTCCAGCGTCCGGTTTGTAATAAGCAGTTTCCCGATTTCTTTTCCGCGCAGATGAGTCGCAGTTAATTCAGCCGTTTCGCCTGCGCCGATGACGAGCGCAGTTTTTTTCTGCAGGTCTTCGAAGATTTTCTGCGCCAGTTCCACCGCTGCATAGCTGACGGAAACAGCCCCTTCGCCGATGACGGTTTCTGCGCGCGCACGTTTCCCGACGCGGAAAGCAAGCTGAAAAAGGCGGTTCATAAAAATTCCGGCTGTGCCCTGTTCTGCTGCACTGTTGAATCCGCCTTTGACCTGCATCAGAATTTGTACGTCTCCCAAAACCATCGAATCGACGCCCGAAGCGACACGGAACAAATGCCGAACAGCATCGCCGGCTTTCATTGAAAACATGTCCCCGGCGTGCACGAGACCCTCCGCCTTTTTTTGCACAATGAGGAAATTCTTTAGAGAATCAGGCGGGATGCTGCCGTCTTCCGCGAGGACGTAAAGTTCCGTGCGGTTGCATGTGGAAAACAGGACTGCTTCGCTGCAGCCGAGTTCTTTTGTTTGTGTCAGAACATGGCGTACATCGTCGTCCGAAAACCAAAGTTTTTCGCGCACATCCAGCGGCGCTGAATTGTGCGATATGCCGACACAGAATAGATTCATACGGTTCGCACCGGGCGAATTAATAAAACTTATGAAATCCGCTGAAAAAGATATTGATCACAGTCATTGAAAAAATGGCGACCGCAAATCCAAGAATAGCCACGACCATCATTTTCCGTCCCTTAAAGTTTCCTGCCGCGGGGGCAACGGCAAGAAAGCCGTAGATAATCCAGATGATGACGGTGCCGATCAATTTCGGATCGCTGTAATAAACGTTCGCGTAGATGTGATGGAGCCAGATGATGCCGAATGTAATGGCGCATCCCAGGATGACGAATGCAAGACGGATAGCGGTGACTGCCATGCGCTCGATGGTTTCCAGTGTAGGGAGTTTTTTATAAATAACACCGAAGCGTGTTGCTTTCATTTCGTGATACAGCATAAGGTAGAGAAAGCCGTACGCACCTGCGATCGTAATTGCTGCATAGCCGAGCAAAGCTGCGGTGACGTGAAGGCCGAAGAGAAAGCTGCGCAGGATTTCAGGAACTTGTGCGGAGTCTTTAATAAAAAGAGATGATACGAGCTGAAAAAAGAATGCGATGTTTAAAATAAAGTATCCGGTTTCTGCATGACGTGCGCGCAATTCGATCACCAGATAAGTCGATGCGACGGAAAAGGCGAGAACGGAAAATATCTCGAACACGCTGGTAACCGGGGGATGGGAAAAAGCAGCCGTGCGCAGAATCAGGTAGGTCAGATGGAGCGTGATGATAACGGCGAGGAACGGTGTTTTGATTGTTTGCGCCCACTTGACGTCGGAAAAAAAAGCTCGCCCGTACGTTCCGACAAGAAGAAAATAAAGCGCCGGTAAAAGAATTTTCAGGATATCAATAATGCATGCCGTCACATCAAAAAAGTAGCGAAAATGGCGGGAAAATACAAGGGGGGCGAAATGAACAAATGTTCTCTCTATAATGAGCAATGGGTCCCGCAAGAAATGCAGTATCTCTGCTTTGTTCGGGCAGTAAACCGGCTATAAACAGTGAAGGAGAGGGCGGTGGATGAGCTGTTCACTGGAAAAGTCGGTTTTTTCCCTATTCTTTTTTCATGCACTCCCGAACAAAAAACCCTGTTGGAGTCATATTGTCCCACTGGCAGTTGATGCAGCTTTCCGGCTGCAGGCCTGCGGATGTCTCCTTTTTATCGACATAACTGTAATTGCACCAGCTTATTCGTACGGTATCGCCGTTGAGGACGTGCATTCTCATTGCATCTGTGAATTTTTCGGCAACGGGGAAATTCACGACGCCGTCCCCCGAACTTTCACACGGGCCCCATTCCGTTACGAATACAGGGATGCGGTGTATGTGCTCGAAAAAGATCGGAAAGAGATAGCTGTGCGTTGCTGCATAGAAGTGGAATGTATACATCACATTCTTGCGGTCGATGAGTTTGGAAGGATCGACCTGATTGAGGTTCTGACACCAATTGGGCGTGCCGACCAGGATAACAGCGCCGGGCGCATTTTTATGAATAAGCGGTATGATGCGGTTCGCATAAAAGGCAATAGTGTCCCATCCAATTCCGCTGCCGCTCGGCTCATTACAAATTTCATACAGAACATGCTTTTTTGATGCGTACTTTTTGGACATTTCATTAAAGAAGGGAACGGCGCCTGCATATTCCTTGTCATTGGGATTCCCGACCCGCAAAATGTGCCAATCGATGATGCAGTATATTCCCAGCTTCTCGCTCCAGCAGACTACGCTGTCAATGACCGCCTTGTTGAATTGCGGATCGAGGTTATAGTCCCGTTTGTTGCCGTAATCGGCTACATACATTGCCGCCCGCACGACCGTGCCGCCCCAAAAATCGCGGATCGATTTCAGAGCATCCTCTGTAATGCATTGCGGATAGTGCATAATACCGGATGTGCTGAAACCCTTGAGCTGCACAGGAGTGCCGGATTCATTGCATAATTGTATTCCCTTCACCTGCAATGCTCCGTTCTTTTGAACGAACGATTGTGAGAAGGCCGGAATTGTGAAACAGAGAAATAAAAAAATAATGATACGTTGCATTGAAAATCCTTTTCTATACATATTCGTAACTACTCAATGCGTTGTTGCATTTACGACTATAATCTAAAATCAATATGGAAAAAGCTCGACCGACTTATAATAAACTTCGGCTCCTTCCGACTGGAGTAAAATTTTTCCTTTCGTGACCGAAGTTTGAAAGCCGGTATTAACAAGGTGTCCGTTGACATAATGCTCCGTCTGACTGCCGTTGCAGAGTATTTCCATGGTGTTCCACTCGCCTGTCGGATTTTCAAAATTTTCCGAGCGGAAAATACGTTTCATACCCCATTCGACATCGGATTTATTGGGAGACTCGACCATTGTTCCGACGCACCATGTATCGCCGCAGTCGCCTTCTTGAACCTGGCACTCGATCGATTTCGGCCAGAGCGTATCTTTTTCCCCGTTTTCAAAATAATACAATATGCCGCTGTCCCGTTTGCCTTTTTCCCGCGGCGGATATTGTTTCTCGCCCCATTTAAAGACAACCCTCAGATAAAAATGGTCGAAAGATTTTTCCGTGCAGAGATATCCGAATCGTTTTCCTTCGATATGAAGAAGTCCGTCACGGAAGGAAAAATTTTTATCCGGATCGTTCTTGACGCCGAGAGAATCGAGATACGTATACCACCCTTTAAAATTGCTGCCTGCGAGAAGTTCTTCTTTATTAATCTCCCGGATCCAGATATTCCGGAAAGATACGGGATTGCCGTGTTCCTGCAGAAGCAGCGGCTGCTGAAAAGCATGATACGTATATTTGGGCTGACCGATATAGACAGTGGCTCCTTTGATTTCGGTATGATTTTGGATGAGTACGCCGTTCTGGAAAACGGTCACGTATGCCGGAGTCCGCACCGTGCTGTCCGGATTGAACCGCGGGGCAGTATAGACAATATCGTAGGTCTGCCATTCGCCCGGTTTCCGCGATACATTGACGAGCGGAATGCTCTGTTTATAAACAGAGCCGGCCTGGCCGTTGGAATAGGTCGGATTATTGTAGCTGTCCAGCACCTGTATCTCATACCGGCTTTGAAGATAGACGCCGCTGTTGCCGCGTCCCTGTCCGTCGCCTTGAACGACCGCAGGAGAGCGCCATTCGACATGCAATTGGCAGTCTGAAAATCTTTTTATTGTCCGGATCGATCCGCTTCCGGGCTTAACTGTGAGTATTCCTCCGGCTGCGTCCCAGCCCGCGGAATTTCCGTTCTCTGCAGTCCATCCATCGAGATTTTTGCCGTTGAAGAGAATAATTGCATCGCCCGGCGGCTGAGCGCCGTCTCCCGGAGTTACGACCGGCGGAACAGGATCCCAGACTTCGGTCAACTTTGGATCGTCCTGAGCGAATATATTCCAGGAGCCAAGAAGGAGAATGAATATGAATTTTTGTATTTTCATGATCGATCCTGTTATGTTCTTTTAAAGCTGCGCCGAATATACTGTGAAGGATGCCCGGATAATGTACGCAAAAATGCCGCTGCCGGCACAGGTTAATTTTTGAAAATAAAATATACGGCAAGAACAAGAAAAAGAAAACCGACAGCGTGATTCCAGCGCAGGGTTTCATTTTTGAAAACCAGGATCGTAAATCCTGTGAAGACGGCCAACGTAATGACCTCCTGAAGAACCTTAAGCTGAACCAAAGAAAACGGTCCGCCGTAATTTTTGAATCCGATTCTGTTTGCCGGCACTTGAAAACAATATTCGAAAAAAGCGATTCCCCAGCTTATCAAAATAATAGAGACCAAACCCAATTTGTTGAACCATTTCATCTCGCCGAACTTCAGATGACCGTACCAGGCCAGCGTCATGAATGTATTAGAAACGATCAAGAGGCCAATGGCAAGTATTCCTTTCATACTGCTTTGATCTTTCTGTATGGTGTATTGTTTTGCAGGGCGTTTGGAATGCATGAAATCAGCCGCATGCCATAAAATATCATAAGATATTGTACATATCTTCGAATGGAAATGCAAGACATCATCGGAATTCGGTATTGTAAAACTTTTAAGGCATACGCACAAGCGCAGGGTTGTGAATTACCCGCCTCTGACATTCAGATTTGTTCGTCTCCCTCGAATTACTTCGGTATTCCTCATGTCGGCCTCACTTTCGTTTCCCCGGATAAATACGGGAATTTTGATTATTATGGAACAATTATATTCACACGCAGTGTTAGTTTTTCTTGAGGGATCATTCAGACGTTGCGTTTCGATTATGAGATAGGTATATTTTTTATAGGCTATTCTTCCGGGCACAACTTTCTGAAAGGGCTGTTATGCAATCCATCCTCGATTTTATCGAAGCGAATCATGAACGATATCTCGCAGAACTCAAAGAACTTTTGTCGATTCCCAGCGTAAGCTCGCAGACTGAACGCAAGGCGGAAATGCGGCGCACGGCGGAATGGCTGGTGAACCATTTGCAGGTGGTCGGATTACAGAACGTCCAGATTCTGGAAACAGCCGGTCATCCTGCAGTGTATGCGGATTGGCTGAATGCTCCCGGCACGCCGACGCTTCTTATTTACGGCCATTACGATGTCCAGCCGGAAGATCCGCTCGATGAATGGAAAACACCTCCGTTTGAAGCGACTATTCGCGACGGCAATTTGTACGCGCGCGGCGCCGCGGACGATAAGGGTCAGATTTTTATTCACATCAAAGCAATCGAAGCGTTTTTAAAGAACGGCGGAACGCTTCCGACAAATATTAAAATCATCTTCGAGGGAGAAGAAGAAATCGGCAGTGAAAATCTTCCGGCTTTGATTGAATCTCATAAAGATTTGCTTCAATGCGATTTAATCGTCATTTCGGATTCCGATATATTCGAGAAAGGGGTTCCTTCCGTCACCTACAGTCTTCGCGGATTGAGTTATGCGGAGGTGGAAGTTATCGGTCCGAACACAGACCTGCATTCCGGATCGTTCGGCGGCTCGGTGCATAATCCTATTCAAGCGCTGGCCGAAATGATCGCATCGCTGCATGATAAGAACGGCCGTGTAACGATCAAAGGATTTTACGACAATGTGCGTCCGGTATCCAAAGCCGAACGCGCCGCATTTAAAAAGCTGCCGTGGAAAGACCGGACGTATGCAAAGAAACTCGGTTTGAAGCAGTTGTACGGTGAAAAAGGATTCACAACGCTCGAACGTCTCTGGGTGCGCCCGACGCTCGAATGCAACGGAATCTGGGGAGGATATACCGGCGAGGGAGCCAAAACCGTTCTCCCGGCGCGTGCATTTGCAAAAATTTCAATGCGGCTGGTGCCGAATCAGGATTCAAAAAAAATCGGTAAATTGTTCGAAAAGCATTTTAAAGCCATCGCGCCGAAAACGGTGCAGGTAAAAGTAAAAGTCCTCCACGGCGGCGAACCGGCTATTACGCCTATCGACAGCCCCGGCGTAAAAACCGCCGTTGCAGCGCTGGAAAAAGGATTCGGCAAGAAACCGCTGTACCAGGGAGAAGGCGGATCTATTCCTATCGTTGTCGATTTTAAAAAATTGCTCAAGGCAGATTCGGTTCTGCTCGGATTCGGACTGCCGGATGAAAACGCCCATGCGCCGAACGAATTCATCAATCTGGATAATTTCTTCGGCGGTATCCGCACCTGTGTGCACTTTTACAGTGAGCTGCCGGAATATTGGAAGAAGGGAAAGAAATAAAAACAATATGATTCAGAAAGAGACGCTATTAAAGATCCCGATTTTTCAGTCGTTATCCGAGAGCGATCTGGATTTGTTGTCCAAATTGTGGACGGTACGATTGTTAAAAAAGTCCGAAGTGCTCTTCCGGAAAGGTGACAGCGCATCGTCGATGTTCGTTATCGACGACGGAGAAATTGAAATCCTGGTGCCCGATCACAGCGGGTATAAAGAAATTCGAGTTTCGCTTTTAAAAGAAGGGGATTTTTTCGGCGAACTTTCTCTCATCGACGGATCGCCGCGGACCGCGACGGCTGCAGTCATGAAAGACTGCCGGCTGCTTGAAATGGATCGGAGTGAATTTATCAAATTTCTCTCCGAGCGACCGGCTGTGGCAATTTCCATGATCAGCGAAATCGGCAGACGCCTTCGCGCCACGAACGATCTTGTGACGTCGCTCGCTTCCAAGAACGTCAATGTGGAAATGGACGAACGCCTGAGTTTTGGCGACCGGCTTGCCGATAAGACGGAAAAATTTGTCGGCAGCTGGACATTCATGATCTGGTTTATGGGATTTCTCGGATTGTGGGTGATGTTCAATGCAGTGCAATGGCTGTTTTCTCCGTTCGATGCGTATCCTTACGTATTCCTCAATTTGGTGCTCGCAGTTGTTTCCTCTTTACAGGCGCCGTTGATTATGATGAGTCAAAATCGCGCGCAGACGAAAGACCGGTTGCGGGCGGAATTGGATTATCAGGTCAATCTTAAATCCGAATTGATGCTTCAGCAATTGCATGAAAAGATCGATGATATTCGATCGGTCGAATTGCAGATCATGCAAAAGGCGCTTCAGGAACATCTGGATCGAATCCGGGCCGGCGCCGCGCCGGCGGAATCTTCCGTTCCATCCGGCAAGAGCCAAACTTGAAAATTTATACAAAGACAGGTGATGAAGGGGAGACGTCCCTCTTCGGAGGCAGGCGGGTTCCGAAATTTTCGCTGCGCATTGAAGCGTACAGGTACGGCAGACGAATTGAATTCGCAGATCGGCGTCGTTCGCTCCTTAAAACCGAAACCGGAAATCGACACACTCCTTGAAAAACTTCAATCCGATCTTTTTATTCTCGGTACGGATCTCGCTACGCCGGTTCAGGAACCCGGACCATCTCGAGTGCGGCGTATCGAATCCGGACACATATCGTTTCTTGAAAGTGCTATCGATCGGATTGAAGAACAATTGCCTGTCTTACGTTCTTTTGTGCTTCCCGGAGGTTCCACTGTCGCTGCGCAAATCCATGCAGCGCGGACGATATGCCGCAGATGCGAGCGGCTCACCGCCAAATTAGAAAAAGAAGAAGGAATCGGAAAACTTCCGCTGGTTTTTCTGAACCGCCTGTCCGATTTTCTTTTTGTTCTGGCACGCTATGCCAATCTGCTGGACGGCGTTTCCGAAACAATCTGGAAACCGTAAGCCGGCGCCTATCGGACGGAGTTTCATTTTTTTTAATTCAGCATGTTTTTGATATTCTTGATTCTTTCTGTAGCCGCGGGCGGCTGTCCCTATGGGATGACCGCGGAATCTTTCTGATGTCCGTTTGCCCGCCACGGAAGGGCTAAACGTTAGCTTTCCCATTCGGGGGCTGCAAAAACAGAGGTTATTTAAAATACCTTTCATAGCCGCCAATTTATTATGTTATCCCCAAAATAGTATTGTAACAAAGCCAAGGGTTTGGTAGATTGTGGATGAGCAATTGGGGAACCATCTCTCTTCATTGAAAAACATTACATGACGCTGCCATATTAAAATGTTAAAAGAATTTCTTACAAAGATTGCCGGAACCACCGCGCAGGGAGACGCCCGCGAAGAAAGTTATTACGGACACTTCTCGAATTTTCTGGAATTGTACGCAGAGGAAACGGGCAAGAAGCATATTCAGATAACTACGCTTCCTAAAAAAACCGAGGCAGGAAATCCGGACTTTCGCGTTTGGGACGGCAGGCAAAAAGTGGTCGGCTATATCGAGGCGAAAAAACCGGGCGAGAATCTCGACATCATCGAAGATTCCGAGCAGCTCAAGCGCTACCGTTCTACTTTCCCTAATCTCATACTTACGGATTTTTACGAGTACCGTTTGTACCGCAATGGTTCTCTGCTCGACAAAGTTTTTATCGGCCGGCAGTTTATAGCCAAAAAATTAAAAACCGTTCCTCCTGTTGAGAACGAAGAAAGATTCCTTACGCTGCTGGAAAAGTTCTTTTCCTTCTCGCTGCCGAATGTGCTCACGGCGGAAAATCTTGCTATAGAACTGGCAAAGCGTACCGGTTTTTTGCGGGATGAAGTGGTAGTCAAAGAACTGGAAGAACAGGAACAGGGCAAGGGAGCTATTTTCGGTTTCTATACGGCGTTCAAGCAATATCTGGTTTCCGACCTTTCTCAAAACGATTTTGCAGACATATATTCCCAGACGATTACATACGGTCTTTTTGCCGCGCGAACAAAGGCAAACGGTGAATTCAACCGCCGCCTTGCCTACGATCTTATTCCGCATACCATCGGAATTCTGCGGGATGTATTCAGTTTTATATCGCTCGGAAAACTTCCGCAGCAGATGGAAGTCATTATCGACGACATTGCAGAGGTTCTCTATGCCGCGGACGTGAACAAGATTCTGGACGAGTATTACAGAAAAGGAAAAGGGGAAGACCCGATCGTCCACTTTTATGAAACCTTCCTGAATATTTACGATCCGAACACACGGGAAAAACGGGGCGTGTATTATACGCCGGAACCGGTCGTTAAATATATCGTCCGGGCAATTCACGATCTGCTCAAAACGCATTTCGATTTGCCGGACGGTCTGGCAAGCAAGGAATTGACCTTGCTCGATCCGGCAGGCGGAACACTCACGTTTCCTGCGGAAGCAATCAAGCTGGCGGTGGAAGAATTTGTCGGAAAATACGGTGATGCGGGAAAAACAAAGCTGATTAAAAATCAGATTCTAAAAAACTTTTACGCGTTCGAGCTCATGATGGCTCCCTATGCCATCGGGCATATTAAAATCAGTTTTTTGCTGGAAGAGCTCGGCTACACCATGCAGGAAGACGACCGCTTTAAGCTCTACCTGACCAACACGCTGGATATGGAAGACTTAAAGCAAACGGAAATTCCGGGGCTTGAATCCCTGAGCGATGAGAACTATCTTGCCGGTCAGATAAAACAAAAAGAACCGATACTCGTTATACTCGGTAATCCGCCGTACAGCGGCATCTCCGCGAATATTAATGCATGGACAGAAAAGTTATTGAAAGAAAATATTGACGGAGCGCAGTCTTATTATGAAGTAGATTGTAAACCTTTGGGGGAAAAGAAACTGTGGTTACAAGATGATTACGTAAAATTTTTGCGCTTCGCTCAATGGAAAATTCACAAAGCCGGGCAGGGCATTGTTGGAATGATTACAAACCATGGTTATTTAGATAATCCCACATTTCGCGGCATGCGCCAAAGCATGATGAAGACGTTCAATGAAATTTATATCATTGATCTGCATGGAAATTCTCTGAAAAAAGAAACGACTCCTGACGGTGGTAAAGATGAAAATGTTTTTGATATCCGGCAGGGAACGGCTATTGCAATTTTCGTAAAGACCCAAAATGCAAGGAAGTGCAAAGTATATCATCGCGATATACAGGGCTTGCGAAAAGAAAAATATGATTGGCTTGAGAAGAAACCGTTCAAAGTGAAGGATTATGAAGCAATAAATCCGACTACTCCTTGGTATTTTTTTATTAAGCGAAATACCGCAGATATTAAGCAATATACCCAATGGCAGAAAGTGAACGATGTTTTCCCGGTTAATGTAACCGGTATAGTTACTGCTCGCGACAGGTTTGTAATTGGGTTTGATGAAATGGAAGTTTACAACAGGATGTTGCAATTCCGGAATCTAAAGATAGAAGATGAAATAATCAGGCAATCATTTTCTTTAAAAGATACAAGAGGCTGGAAGCTGCCAGCAGCACGTAAATTATTTGCAAAAGATCAGAATGGAAGAAAGGTATTCATAAATTATTATATCGACCATTTGATATCAGGTCAATATATTACTCTGAATATATGATCGATTGGGGATGGCCTGATGTAATGCAGCACATGCAAAAAGACAATATTGCCCTCATTGTGCCGCGTCAATTTAAAGAAGAATCGGGAGCTTTTATTTCTACAGACATAGTTGGTCATAAGTCGGTTAGTGCTTATGACATCAACTATCTTTTCCCTCTCTATCTCTACGAAACCGCACAAAAGAAAAAGCACGCTGCAATATCCACGATGATGTTGTTTGAATCGGCGACGGAATACGGCAAATCGAAGGGTAGGAAAGCGAATATAGCACAGGCGCTCTTTGAACAATTGAAAAACGCTTACGGAAAAGTCCCGACGCCGGAACAAATTCTGAGTTATTGTTATGCTGTCTTATACAGCAATATCTATCGCGAAAAGTATGCGGAGTTTTTAAAGATCGATTTCCCGCGCATTCCGTTCACAAAAAATCATGAGCTATTTCTGCAAATGGCGGAGATGGGATCGGAATTAACGGAGTTGCACCTGCTCAAACACAAAGCATTGAACAACCCGCTTGTAAAATACCGCGGCAAAGGAACGGATGATACGATCAGAAAAATAAAGTATGATGAACTGAATAACCGTCTCTATATAAATGAAGAGCGTTATTTTGAAGATGTTACCAAAGAGCTCTATGAATATCAAATAGGCGGTTATAAGGTTGTCGAGCATTACCTCAAGGATCGCAAAGACCGGCAGATCGGCGAGGATATGCGGCAGATTTGTAAAATATCAACCGCTCTTGCCAAAACTATTGAAGTCCAAAAGGAAATAGATACTCTTTTTAAAAAAGTTGAAAAAGGGAAGATTCTTGATAAGAGCTGATATTATTTGTCCTTCTGATTTTGAAAAGGAAGAAAATAGCCGGATAATGTCCGCTCCGATAAAGCGCAATGAAATCGTAATTCCTTCGATATTCTTTAATTATCGAAGTTTTTTAAACTCGATAGTGAGCGACCTGAGAATTTTGTTCCAACCCTCATAACGCTTGCTTTTCATTGAGACAAAAACTATTTTGCAACGACAATAATCCTGCCGTTTGATTTCGCAGAACCTTCGACGATGAACCAACAGGAGAACACTATGGCGGCATCTGGAGATATTCTCATTCTTGAAGACGATCCCGCGGGCATCAGGCTTGTCTCGCGAAAGTTGGAAATTGCAAATACATCGCTTACGATTCGCAGTGCACGTTCGCGCGCTCCATTTCTCGAGGCATTGGGATCGGATAAATTTGACTGCCTTATACTCGATTACTCGCTTCCCGACATCGACGGACTGCAAGCGCTGCGTATTGCATCCGAACTTGCACCGACAACACCGGCTATCGTTTTTACCGGAACCGTCGGTGAAGAAAAAGCGATCGAATGCATGAAGGCAGGCGCATTCGATTATATTCTAAAAACAAATCCGGCACGGCTTGTTGCAGCCGTCCTTTCGGCTATTGAACACAAACATGCGATTGAAGGACGCATCAAAGCGGAAGCAGCATGCATGCGTGCAAACAAGCAGCTCACGGAAATTCTCGAACGAATTTCGGACGGCTTCCTTGCGCTCGATGCCGAAGGAAAAGTAACGTATGTCAATTCACGGGGAGCGCAAATGCTCGGTTCTTCGCAGGATGAATTGACAGAGAAAATTTTTTGGGAAGAATTTCCGGATGCGGTCGGCCAAAGGTTTTACGGCGAATATAACCGCGCACTGAAAGAACAAAAAAGAATTTTCATGGAGGATCTTTATCTTCCATGGCGCAAATGGTTTGAAACACGCATCTACCCTTCACCCGACGGCCTGTCAATCTTTTTTACGGATGTATCCGAACGTAAACGAATCATTGATGAACCTAAAGCGGAAGAACGATAGGATCCGTTCTTTTCATCTTCTAAAATTTTTCTTCATCGGAAGATATTGTTGATTTTCTTGACAAACGGACAAGTTTGCGTTATATTATTCGATAAGTTTATGATTTGATAATGTCCGTTACGACTCCTTATGCTAACCGAATTTGGCAAAATTCTTATTTTCTTAATCATCGGTGGAGTATTTGTCGGTCTGGGACTTTTTGCAGCGTGGATTATTCGTCCTCACCGTCCGTATCCGGAAAAAAATGCGACTTATGAATGCGGCGAAGAGCCGGTCGGAAGTTCCTGGATACGTCTCAATATCCGTTTTTATGTCATTGCACTGATCTTTCTCATTTTCGATGTCGAAGTCGTGTTTCTCTTTCCCTGGGCGCTCGCCTTTAGAGGTTTCGGAATTTTCGGTCTCCTGGAAATGGTTGTCTTTCTTGTTATCCTCCTTGTCGGATATGCCTATGTGTGGGTCAAGGGGGACTTAGACTGGGATAAACCGCAGCCGGTGGAGCCGAAGTTGAACCGTACCCTGACTACGGAAATCAAAGCCGATCGTCCGTCGGCTGTAAAAGTATAGATTGGAGATTCCGTGGGACTTCTCGATCAACGATTTGAAAATGGCAACGTTTTTATTACTTCTTTTGATAATCTTCTGAATTGGGCGCGCCTTTCTTCACTGTGGCAAATGCAATTCGGACTCGCCTGCTGTGCAATCGAGATGATGGCCGCTTCCGCATCGAATTTCGATATTATGCGTTTCGGCGTTTTACCCCGTGCAACGCCGCGCCAGACTGATGTGATGTTTGTAGCGGGCACAGTCACGCTGAAAATGGCACAGCGCATTAAACGTCTGTACGACCAAATGCCGGAACCGCGATATGTGCTTTCCATGGGAAGCTGTGCAAATTGCGGCGGCCCGTACTGGGAACACGGATACCACGTGCTCAAAGGTGTTGACCGGGTCATTCCCGTCGATGTATATGTTCCCGGCTGCCCTCCGCGTCCGGAAGCGCTGCTGGAAGGAATTATGAAATTGCAGGAAAAAATCCGGCACGAGACTCTTGTGAAAAAGAAAAGCGCATGATGGCGAAAGCTAAAATATGACTCCGCAGGAAATATTCGATGTTTTAAAAACAAAATTCGGCGAAGCAATCATCGAAGTTCGTCCGGATGTACTCCAGCCGTGGATCCGCGTCGTCCCGCAGTTCCTCAAAGACATTTCCTTCTTCCTCCGCGATGAGACGGCTCTTCAGTTCGATTATCTCTCCTGCCTGAGCGGGATGGACTATAACAATGGCACGCTCGGCGTAGTTTACCACTTATGTTCGATGGTTCATAAACACAAAATTATTTTAAAAACGGTCTGCACGAAGGAACATCCCCATGTGCATTCCGCTGCTGCAGTCTGGGGCACCGCAAACTGGCATGAACGCGAAGCGTTCGACCTCTTCGGCATTGTGTTCGATGAACATCCGGATTTGCGCCGCATACTTCTGCCGGAGGATTGGGAAGGGCATCCGCTTCGCAAAGATTATCAAGTTCAAGAATTTTACCACGGTATGAAAGTTCCGTACTAACCGCACGAATGGAAAACCCTCTCATACAGCCGCCGTCGCTTCCCACCGACTATACCGTAAAGCAGGGACACATCAAAACGTCTACAGGCAGGACGATCCGCACTGAAGAGATGATCATCAACATGGGACCGCAGCATCCTTCGACGCACGGAGTCTTGCGGCTGGAGATCGTTGTTGACGGCGAAATCGTCGTCGAATGCATTCCGCATATCGGCTATCTGCACCGGTGTTTTGAAAAACATTCCGAACAGATGACCAATTACCAGCAGGTGATTCCCTATACCGACCGTATGGATTATTGCGCGGCGATGACGAACGAACTTGGCTACGTGCTTGCGGTAGAAAAAATGCTGAAGATTCAGGTCCCGGAACGCGTCGAGTACATTCGTGTAATTATGGCGGAGCTGCAGCGCATTGCAAGCCATATTATCGCCGTCGGCACGTACGGCATCGATTCCGGCGCGTTCACACCGTTCCTGTATACCTTCATAGACCGGGAAAAAATTCTGGATCTTTTCGAGATGACCTGCGGAGCACGGCTGCTCTATAATTATATCTGGGTCGGCGGACTTTCGCACGACCTGCCGCCGCAGTTTGTCGAAAGGACAAAAGAATTCTGCGCTTATTACCGCAAGCGCATCAAGATGCTGAACGATCTGCTTTCCTATAATGAAATATTCGTCAAGCGGACGGCAAATGTCGGAGTGCTGCCGAAAGATGTTGCGATCAATTATGCCGTCAGCGGCCCGCAATTGCGCGGTTCCGGCGTCAACTGGGACCTGCGGCGGGACGATCCGTATTCCGTGTATCACAAGTTCGAATGGGAACCGCAGATCGGCAGAGGGGAAGTAGGCACGGTTGGCGATTGCTGGGACCGTCATATTGTCCGCATGCACGAAATGGAGCAGAGTCTTAATATTATTGAACAAGCGCTGGCCGGACTGCCGGAAGGAAATGTCCAGGCGGCAATTCCCAAACGCATTCGTCCCGATAAAGATGCGGAAGCGTATGTCCGCAGCGAGTCGCCCCGCGGCGAACTTGGATTTTACGTTGTCAGCGACGGGACTGCAAGCCCATACCGCGTCAAAGCGCGCGGACCGGCTTTTGTAAATCTCAGCGTTCTGCCGGAAATTGCACGCGGGATCATGATTGCAGACCTTGTCCTGATTGCCGGAAGCATCGATATTGTCCTCGGCGAGGTCGATCGATAAAAATCTATGGAAACACTTCAATACATATTTTCCAATCCCGTTGTTCAGGCAGTGCTGTTGAGCGCTCTCCCGCTGGTTTTTGTTCTGACTTACGTGCTCGTGGTCCTGTACACGGAAATGAAAATTGCAGCGCATATACAGGATCGTGTCGCCTATATGCGGACCGGATGGCACGGCGTTCTGCAGAATATTGCGGATATGATCAAGCTGCTGCTGAAGGAAGATATTATTCCGGATCGATCCGATAAGCTGTTCTTCCGCCTTGCGCCGTACATTGCGTTTGCCGGATCCTACGCAATGTATGCCGTGCTTCCGTTTTCTTCTCTTTTTATCGGCGCAGACATCAATCTTGGCGTCTTCTTTCTTGTAGCTGCCGGCTCGCTTGTCGTCATCGGCATTCTGATGGCGGGGTGGTCGTCCAATAATAAATGGTCGATGCTCGGCGGTGTCCGCTCCGCGGCACAGATGATCAGCTATGAAATACCTACATCTTTAGCAATCGTCATTGCTGCGATGATTACCGGATCCCTGAATCTGCAGGCCGTGTCCAGATTTCAGGATGGCGGCATACAAAATTGGCTGCTCTTCGGCGGATCGCTGCCGCTCGCGCAAAAACTCTGTCTGCTGCCGTTTACTTTGATTACGTTCTTGATTCTCTTTATTTCTTCCATCGCGGAAGTGAACCGGACGCCGTTCGATCTTCCGGAAGCGGAATCCGAACTCGTGCAGGGATTTTTTACGGAATACAGCGGCATGCGTTTCGCGATTTTTTATTTGTCCGAATATGCAAATCTCTTTACCGTATCTGCGGTCGGCGTGTCCCTGTTTCTCGGCGGCTGGTCGAGTCCTTTCGGCGCCCTCATGAACGGCCCGGTCTGGGGTGTTTTTTGGTTTGTCCTCAAGTCGTTCGCATTTGTGGTGCTGCAGATCTGGGTGCGGTGGACGCTGCCGCGTCTGCGCGTGGATCAGTTGATGTATGTCTCGTGGAAAGTCCTGACGCCGTGGCTTCTCTTCTGTTTGCTGGCTGTCGGGTTTGTTTTAGTCATTTAAAAAATTGAAAGTTACCGATGTCTGCTGTCGGAACATATTTTTATAACATCTTCCATTCGCTCTTTACCGTTGCGGTGGGAATGAGGATCACGGTCGGGCATATCTTTACCCGCTCGGCAACCATTCAGTATCCGACAGTCAAGAAAGTAATTCCGGAACGCGCACGCAACCGATTGTATGTGAATATCGACGATTGCATCGGATGCGATCAATGTGCAGCGGCGTGTCCGGTCGACTGCATCACGATCGAAACGATTAAATCCACTCCGGATGTCGATCTGGGACTGACGTCGAAGAATACGAAGAAGCGTCTGTACGTTCCGAAATTCGATATCGATATCGGCAAATGCTGTTATTGCGGATTGTGTGTTTACCCGTGTCCGACCGAATGCATCGTCATGACGGATGTGTACGAATTCAGCGAACTCGACCGGCAAAATTTGATTTACAGCTTTGCCGATATGACGGCGGAAGAAACGGAAACGGCGAGAGCCAAGCTCAAGCAGTATGAAGCGGCAAAGCCGCAAGCAGCAAAGCCGCAAGCGGCAAAGCCGCAGACTGCCGCCGCTGTGCAGGTCAAAGTGGAGCTGCCGCAATCCGGACAGCCCGATGCACCCAAGCCGCCTGAAACGAAGAATGAAAAATCTTGATAAAACTTCATATCTCGCTGCAGAAAAACGGAATTGCGTAAAATGTGCTGAGCAGTTCCAGAATGTTTCTTTAATATCGGATACGATTTATTTGCTTTGATGAAAGCGCCTATGGATCTTTACACAATTTTATTTTATATGTTTGCCGTTATCACGCTTGGCGGCGCATGTGTCGTTGTCTTTTCGCGCAATATTGTCCGGTCGGCGTTCGCGCTGCTTTTCGCTTTTTTTGGAGTCGCAGGCATTTATGTTTTCCTCCTTGCGGATTTTATCGCTGTTACTCAGCTGCTCATTTATGTGGGCGGCATTCTTGTGCTCATTCTATTCGCTGTGATGCTGACGAACCGGCAAATTAATGTCGATATCAAAACCGGAACGATTCAAGTGCTGCCGGCGGTTTTTATCGTCGCTGCGCTGACCGGAACAGTCGTCGGAGTTCTCGGAACGACCGATTGGCGCGTCGCAGCGCAGGCGCAGGCTTTCGAAACCACCGCTCCGCAGCTCGGCGTCATGCTGCTGACAAGTTATCTGCTGCCGTTCGAGGTTTCTTCGGTCGTTCTGCTCGTAGCGCTGATCGGAGCAGTGATGATCGCACATCGGGAAAAGAAAGTTTAAACAGGAAGGCCGACTATGCAAGATTTTCAACTTTGGCTGCTGCATCCGGGACTGACGCATTTTCTTGTCCTCAGCGGGCTGCTGTTTTCTCTCGGCCTCTTTGCCGTCCTGACCAGACGCAATGCTGTGATGGTCCTCATGGGAGTCGAGCTGATTCTCAATGCGGCGAATATTAACTTCGTGGCTTTTTCCAGATACGTTGCCAATTCGCTGGAAGGACATGCCGTAGCGATTTTCGTCATTATACTCGCAGCCGCAGAAGCGGCTATTGCTCTTGCAATCGTTTTGAATATTTATCAGAACTTCAACACGGTTAATGTCGACGAAATTAATGAATTGAAAGACTGATCGACGCCGGTTCCGTTAAATATCGTCAATCGAATATTGTCAATCGAAAATAGAACGTATGTCTTCTGAAACCTTATTATTGCTTGCCGTCTGCGTCTGGCTGGTTCCACTGCTGGACTTTGCGGTCTTGATTTTTCTCAACAAGCGCCTGCCGCGCGGCGGCGATTGGCTGGGCACATCTATCCATTTTGCGGCCCTTGCGGCCGTACTGACCGTTCTGTTCGTCAAGCTCGGCACGTATCACGACCAAACCCTGCAGGCGGTCTTTCCATGGGTCGATTTCGGAAATGTTCCCGGCATCGGTGCATTAAAAATCGAACTCGGTATGATGATCGACAACGTGACCGCTATCATGCTCGTTGTCGTTTGTACGGTCAGTTCCCTCGTGCACCTGTTTTCCATCGGATATATGCACAATGACGTCCGGTACGGGCGTTATTATGCCTACCTCGGACTCTTTACGTTTTCCATGCTGGGAATCGTTCTCACGAATAATTTTTTGATCATGTACGTTTCGTGGGAACTGGTCGGTTTGAGTTCCTATCTGCTCATCGGCCATTGGTTCGAAAAAAAATCCGCCTCCGACGCATCGAAAAAAGCGTTCATTGTCACGCGCATAGGCGATGTGGGCATGTTTATCGGCATCCTGATTCTTTTTACGACATATCATTCGTTCAGGTTCGATGTCATTTTTGAAGCGATTCGCTCCGGTCAAATTCCGTTCGGAAGCGGAACATGGCTGACCGCGGCGGGACTGCTTATATTTTGCGGAGCCGTCGGAAAGTCCGCTCAATTCCCCCTCCATGTCTGGCTGCCGGATGCTATGGAAGGCCCGACTCCGGTGAGCGCGCTGATTCATGCTGCAACCATGGTTGCTGCAGGCGTCTATCTTGTCACGCGGATGTTCACAATGCTGACCGCAGATGCGTTGACCGTCATCGCCTACACCGGCGCCGTAACGGCATTTTTTGCCGCGACAATTGCGCTTACACAAAACGATATTAAGAAAGTACTGGCGTACTCGACGGTGAGCCAGCTCGGTTACATGATTATGGGACTTGGCGTCGGCGCCTATTCGGCCGGATTTTTTCATCTGGCAACGCATGCCATGTTTAAAGCGGGATTGTTCCTCGGCTCCGGTTCCGTCATTCATGCCATGCACAGCGCGCTCCATCAAACGAATGACCATCAGACCGATCCGCAGGATATTCGCAATATGGGCGGGCTGCGGGAACAGATGCCGATAACGTATCTGACATTCCTGGCCTATACGCTTGCCATCTGCGGCATTCCGTTCACTTCGGGATTCTTGAGCAAAGATGAAATTCTTGCAGGTACACTGGCGTACGGATCCCTGACCGGAAATTTTCTTATTCCCCTTCTTGCATTTCTTGCAGCCGGGATGACGGCGTTCTATATGTTCCGTCTCGTTATCCTGACTTTTCTCGGGGAGCATAAAGACCGCCGCCGTTATGAATCGATTCATGAATCTCCAGCCGTTATGACGGTTCCTCTGGTTGTTTTTGCGGTCCTTTCGTTCTTTATGTTTTATAGTTTCAATCCAGTTGGAGCCTCATCCGGCTGGTTTTATCAAGCGGTCGAACGCCCGGAGTCGGTTGTGCCGGCCTCGATGGCTGCGGTGAACAAAGACGTATTCGAGGAAACGGTCAGCCAATCGCATATTCCCGCAATGGCGCTATCGCTGTCCATTGCCGGACTCGGCATTCTTCTTGCCTTTGCTATGTACCGATGGAAGAGAATCGATGCCGATGCTTTAGCCGGGGCGCCGGTCATCAAATGGCTGTATAAAGGATCCCTCAATAAATGGTATGTCGATGAAGCATACGAGTTTGTTTTTGTAGGCGGAACAAAAGGAATCGCAAAAATCTTTTCCTGGTTCGATAATACTATTGTAGACGGGCTTGTGAACGGGACGGCAAAACTCACGATGGCCGTTACGCACGGCGCAAAGGAAACCTGGCAGGGGAACAAAGCCGGAACGCTCATCTATACGGTCGGATGCGTTTGTCTGTCTCTCCTGGCCGGCTGGCTTGCCATGACGGGCTTGATGCCGGAATGGGGCCCGGCATGGAAAATTATTGAGTACGGATTTTTTGGACTTGCTGTCGCCGGGTTGTCCTTCTTTCTGCTCTTTATGGGCATCGGCGGATTCGATTCGAAAGTAATCGATGGCATGGTGAATTTTACGGCGTGGCTTTCCGGCTTTTTCGGTTTGTTGATGCGCCGCGTTCAAACGGGAAAAGTACAGACATATATCGTTTTTGTCCTTTTTGCCGTGATGATTTTCTTCTTATGGTTCCGTTAAGAATGCAATGCGATTTTTATAGGAGTTGAAACTGATGACATTACAATCTCTCCATGTTTTGAGTGCGATAACATTTTTGCCAATACTCGGAATGATAATTATTTTGCTCATTCCCAAGGAAGCCAAATCGGCAATGAAATGGACGGCAGCAATCGTCACCTTGCTGCAGGTCGTTCTGGCGGCGCTGATCTACGTCAATTTCAACTACAACCTCGGCGGCATCAATACAAAGGAAGGAATGCAGTTTGTTGAAAGCGCGAAGTGGATCGATATCGGCAATGCCGGCTCGTTCGGGCATATAAGGATAGAATATTTCCTCGGCGTCGACGGCATCAGTGTTCCCATGGTCATTCTGACGGCTCTCATCAGCTTTATTGCCGTGTTTGCTTCCTGGAATATCGAGAAAGCATTAAAAGGATATATGGCAATGCTGCTGCTGCTCGATACGGGAATGATGGGCGTCTTCGTCGCTCTGGATTTTTTCCTTTTTTATGTTTTTTGGGAATTGATGCTTCTGCCGATGTATTTTCTTATCGGCATCTGGGGCGGACCGCGCCGCGAATATGCGGCCATTAAGTTCTTCCTCTATACGCTGGCCGGCAGTGTGCTCATGCTTCTGGTCATGCTGGCGCTGTACTTCAGCATTGCAGTTGTGGATCCTGCTTCGGGAGATAAGATTCATTCTTTCAGTCTCTTGGCAATGATGAATCCGGAAAATTATATTGCCGGCTCGATTCTTGCGGGTGCGGGAACCTGGCTGCGGACGCTGGCATACGTCGCATTGTTCATCGGTTTTGCTATTAAGGTTCCGATTTTTCCATTCCACACATGGCTGCCGGATGCACACGTAGAAGCGCCGACTGCTATAAGCGTCGTTCTTGCAGGCGTACTGTTAAAAATGGGAACATACGGCCTTATCCGCATCAGTTATCCGGTATTTCCGGAAATGGCACTGAAGTTTTCTTTTGCACTGGGAATTTTTGCCGTTATCAATATCATCTACGGTGCGCTGTGTGCGATGGCACAAAAAGACTTCAAAAAACTTATCGCTTATTCCAGTATCAGTCATATGGGCATCGTCTTGCTCGGTCTGGCGGCGCTGAATACGCAAGGTATGATAGGTGCGGTTTTTCAAATGTTCAATCATGGGACGATCACTGCAATGCTCTTTCTTATCGTCGGCGTATTGTACGACCGTGCGCATACACGAGACCTTAATTCATTCGGCGGGCTGGCTCTGACCATGCCGAAATATACCGGAATTATGACGGTCGCTTTTTTTGCCGCCCTCGGGCTGCCGGGGTTCAGCGGGTTTATTTCCGAATTGTTTTCATTCCTCGGCGCATTTCAGGTTCCCGGTCTGCGAATCATCACCATCGTTGCAACGCTGGGAATTGTTTTGACGGCTGCCTATATGCTGTGGACCTTGCAGCGCGTATTTCTCGGCAAGGCGAATGAAAAATGGGCCGGCTTGCCCGATATCAACGGACGCGAGCTTTTTACGCTGGTTCCTCTTGCGTTGATTGTGCTGGTGCTTGGAATTTATCCGTCGTTCCTGCTCAATGTGATGACGTCGTCGGCGGCTCATCTCGTGGATTTCATCGCGAAGAGCGGCGCCGCCGCATCAATGCTGCCGTAACAGGCGCACAGAGATAGAAGAAGATTATGATTATTCAGCAAACACTTCAAAATCTGATGTTGTTTATACCGGAAACGATATTGACGGCTACGTTCTGCCTGGCCATTATAACCGGCTTAATGTTCAGAGAAAAACAATATTTCGCCGGGTACGTAGTTTTTATCGGAATACTCTCGGCGCTGATCGCCGTCCTGTTCCAGTCGGGTGAAAGTCAATCCCTCTTTTCCGGAATGATTGCCGTCGATCCGTTTGCGGTCTTTTTTAAATCTCTTGCCGCACTCTCGATGCTGTTCATCCTCCTTTTTTCGCATTATTCTTCAGAGGTGCAAAAAAACCTCAGACGCATGGGAGAATATTACGCGCTGCTCTCCGCTATGACGCTCGGTATGTTCTTGATGGCCGGTGCGACGAATGTTCTGATGATGGTTTTGGCGATGGAGCTCGTCAGTCTCTCCTCGTATGTACTTGCCGGATACACGAAAGAAGCTTTGGATTCCAGCGAAGCATCGCTGAAATATATTATATACGGAGCCGTTTCATCGGGCATTATGCTGTACGGCATTTCCATCCTGTTCGGGCTGACCGGCGCTGTCGGATTCAGCGGCATCAACCATGCGCTGGCGATGGGAGTCCCGAATTATTTTGCGCTGCTGCTTGCGGTTATTTTTATTTTTGTGGGATTCGGTTTCAAGATTTCCGCGGTACCGTTCCATTTCTGGACTCCCGATGTATATGAAGGGGCTCCGATTACGATCACTGCATTGCTTTCTGTTGCATCGAAATCGGCCGGCTTTGCAATGATGATGCGGTTCTTAAAAACGGTTTTTATCGATTCCGCCGCGGTGCATGCAGCTGCAGGGACGTGGGCGTCTCTGGGCGGTTTTGAATGGAACAAATTGCTTGCCGTCATCTGTGTGCTGACGATGACGCTGGGAAATTTCGTTGCGGTATGGCAGGACAATCTCAAACGGCTGCTTGCGTATTCGAGTATTGCTCATGCCGGTTATATGCTCATGGGAATAGTCGTTATGAGCGATAAGGGATTCCTTGCCGTGTTGATTTATTTTGGCGTGTATCTCTTCATGAATCTCGGAGCTTTTTTTGTCGTTATGCTTGTTGCCAATAAAACAGGAAGCGAAGATATTTCCGCTTATAGAGGACTGGGCTATCGATCGCCGTTTCTGGGTTTCGCAATGGCGGTGTTTATGATTTCATTAACAGGTATTCCTCTGACGGGCGGTTTTATCGGAAAGTTTTATCTCTTTGCCGCGCTGCTTGTCGATTCAAAATGGATATGGCTTGCCGTTGTCGGGGTCCTGAACAGCGTGGTATCGCTGTACTATTATGCCCGTGTCTTGCGCTACATGTATTTGCGCGATCCCGATGCGCAAAGCACGCCGTTCACCCTCTTAAAAGGAGAAATTGCCGTTACGCTGCTCCTCTTGATTCCTACGCTTCTTCTTGGCCTCTATTTTACTCCCCTGGTCAATTTTGCCGGTACATCGCTCGGTATGCAGGGGATACATTGATCTTCGAAGACAGAGCTTCTTTGACGAAACTAATGCCGCTTCAATGAAGTAATATCATGTTTTGCCATGCAGAAGAGCATTATTTCCGCAGCGCTATGCCTGCCCGCCGCACACAATATTTGCTATGGCAGGCGGGCGCCATGGAACGGAATAAATGTTCTTTTTGTGATGCTTTCGTTTTGACATTTACTCCATTTTGGTTACATTCCATTATTAGACGAATTATCGGCTCACTTTTATAATCCCAGATATTCAATGGACCAGGAAACACTAAATATTTTGCTTGTTGACGACGACGAATTCTTCGTGCAGATCGTGGCCAATCAATTGAGCGAAGAATACAAATACAAGACTACTATTGCACATGACGGCAAGGAAGCAAAAGACATTCTGTCGAAGAATCACCACCAATTCGATATCATCCTGACCGATTACGATATGCCGAACATGAACGGACTGGAATTACTGCGCTGGGTTCGTGAAAGCGGCATCGACATTCCGGTTGTCATGCTGACTGCGGCCGGATCGGAAACAGTTGCCGTGGAAGCGATGAAATCCGGGGCGTATGATTATGTCCGCAAGGAACAAATCGACCTTTATCATCTGGATGTCGTCATCAGCGGCACGCGTGAACGTTTTCTGTTTCGCGTCTCCCAGGTAATGGAAAAAGAACGTGCGAATGAAATTCATCTCAACGCAGTAACCACGGACAAAGTAAGGGATGTTCTCAATACGCTCACGCCGAAATTGAATAATGCACTGGCCAATATGTCCGTTGCGCTCGAACTTCAGGGCGAGCAGATTTATAATTCGGCGCCGGAACAGTCAAAAGAAGAGCTTCGGAATTTTTTACGCCAGCTGCAAAAAGAATTGCTGGAGCTTGAGACTTCGATTCGAGGACTCCTGGGACTTTACCGCACGCTCTACGCGCATCACGCGGAAGAGAAAGAGATAGACCGGCTGAAGCTGGAAATCGAGGGCAGCGGAAGCAGCTCGGCAAAAAATTAGCCCTTTTGATTTTTTCTCTCGGCGATCAGCCGGATGCCCTCGAGAACCAGGGTCGGTTCGGCATTCATTTTAAGAGATGAATGCTGCGAGATAAACCAAGCAAACCCGCCTGTAACGATAATCCGCGCATCCTTTTTTGAGTGCGGCATCATTTCGGCAATTCTTTTTATCATCCCCTCAAATGCATCGATTGCACCGTATAAGATTCCGGATTGCATGCCTGCGATGGTATTCGTGCCGATGACGGTTTTGGGAAGTTCAATTTCGGTGTTTTCAATAAAGGGGAGCTGCGCGGTTTTTTCATGCAGAATATTGAGCGATGTTCCGATTCCGGGGGCGATGACCCCGCCGAGGAATTCGCCGTTTCTGCTGACGACATCGTATGTTGTTGCCGTTCCGAAATCGACAATTATAATCGGCCCGCCGTATTTCGCAAATCCGGCAGCAGCGCTGCAGAGCCGGTCGGCTCCGAGCAGATTTTTGTCGTCGTAAAGTATTTTTATAACTGTTTCGTTTTTGGCAGAAACGACGAACGGTTTAATTTTGGTATTAGCGTAAATCGTATTCAGATAGAGTTTTGTAAGTGAAGGAACGACGGAAGAAATTCCAGCTCCGGAAATATTTTCTGGTTTCACATGCCAGGCGTTAAAAGAGGAAGCAATCTGTTTTTGCAGCGCGGGTTCCTTCGGCAGGGGAGAAGAGGGAAAACGTTTCTCATAAATCCATCTGGAATCGTGGTAAATTCCAAGAACCGTATGCGTGTTTCCGATGTCGACGGCGATAAACATAATCTCTAATATATTGAAACATTTGGATTTAACCTTGACAGCGCCGGCATTTATTCCTTTTCTCCGGTATCCAGCGTAACATCGCCGGAATAGAACGACTGCAG
Organism: Ignavibacteriota bacterium; assembly: GCA_963778945.1. Lineage (GTDB taxonomy): Bacteria > Bacteroidota > Ignavibacteria > UBA10030 > UBA10030 > Fen-1254. The sequence continues at coordinate 21,582 of CAVZWL010000013.1, read as the reverse complement.
TCCCTTAGGGGTTTTGAGGATCATCGATCCATCTTCGCCGAATGCCTGGACAATTCCCGTGATATTCTGTCCGTCCCGCACAACCGTCGTTTCCCTGCCGATCATCGAATTCCGGGAAAGCCATTCTTTCATGATTTCTGAATTGTTCCGGTTCTGTATCCGGGCGTATAAGGAGTCGAGAGAGCGAAGAATGTTTTGAAATAATACCTTTCGATCGAGAGCCGTTCCAGCCACAGTTTTTAAAGAAGTCGAATGCTGGAGAAGTCCGGAATCGAATGATGTCTGATTGACGTTGATTCCGATGCCGATAACGGCATAGTCGATTTTATCTCCGGAGAGAGAACTTTCCAATAGAATGCCGCAAACTTTTTTCCCGCGAAGAAGAAGATCGTTTGGCCATTTGCATTCAATGCTCATACCCGTAAACGATTCGATTCCTTGAGCAACACCGGCAGCGGCAAAGAAAGAGAGAGTGCCTACAGCTTTGGAATTCATAGCAGGCCGGAGTATGAATGAAAAGAGAAGATTTTTTCCGGGTTCGGACAACCATGCGCGGCCGAGTCTTCCTCTTCCGGTGCTCTGGAAATCGGCCAGAACGACCGTGCCCTCTTCCATGCCTGCTTCCGCAAGAGTTTTTGCGCACGAGTTCGTGGAATCGATTGTCTCGAATGTAAAGATTTTATTTCCGATGAGGGAAACGGATAAACCTTCTTGCAGCTCTTGTTTGGAATACACCGTCGATGTTCCGGGATTATATTGTCATTTGTGACTATACAGCATTTTGTCGTGCTTACAGACAATAAGCAGTTTGTTTTTGTCCCCCCTTTTTAAGGGGGACTTTAGGGGGTTTTTGATGAGCAATTATGCTTTTGATCGTTAGCAACATGCTGAGTATTTATTATTTTTTTCTGAGCAGATGATCGAGGTTGCCCAGTTTCCACCCGAGATCGTAGATGAGCCGGACGATATTTGCCATCCGGTCGAAGAGAATCTTATCGATCGTATCGGTTGGCTTATGATAATCCGCATGTGTGCCGGTAAAGAAAAAAACCACCGGTATATTGTGTTTAGCAAAATTAAAATGATCGCTGCGGCGGTAAAATTGTTCAGGATCGTTGTCATCGTTATACTGGTAATCGAATGCCATCGAGTCGGTCTCTTTATTCGCGGCTTTCAGAAGACTGTCGAGTTCAAGGCTAATTTTATCCGATCCGATAACGTATGTGTAGTTGGATTGATTTTGCTGCTCATGTTTAGTATCGATGCGGCCTATCATATCGATGTTCAGATCGGCGATTGTGCTGTCATACGGCAGGAACGGATGGTCGGTGTAATACGTTGAGCCGAAAAGTCCTTTTTCCTCTCCCGTGAATGTTATGAAGATAAGACTTCGTTTCGGTTTTACAGGATTTTGTGAAAACGCCTGCGCCAATTCCAGCACGGTCGTAGTGCCGGTTCCGTCGTCGTCTGCGCCGTAATAAATCGTGCCGTTTTCATCTTTACCGAGATGGTCGTAATGACCGGAAAAAACCACGGCTTGATGTTTCAATTGCGGGTCGGAGCCGGGGAGCAATGCGACGACGTTTTCCGTCTGCCGCGTTTCCGAGATGATATGGCTTTGAATCGTAATTTTGACGTCAGGGAGAATAACTGGAGTGAAAGCTGTCGATTGCTGTGCCCTATTCCGGATATCATCTAAAGACAAACCGGAAGATTTCAATACCTCCTCCGCCATGTTCCACGATGCAAAGTATCGAATATTGTGCGGAAGCTCGAATGGCTTTCCGCCGGCCATGCGCATCTTACCTTTGGAAACGTTAAGCCCGCGAAGATAGGTCAGCACGCCGGGAAAGGCAGATGCCCCTTCTTTATCGGTGATAATAAACAGCGCCGTAATCCCGGTTTCCCGGCGGAAAGCGTAAAGCCGCCGGAGCATTGCTGCGCGCGAAGTATCGTTTGCAAATTCTCGTTTTCCGGCAAAGACAAAAGCGATGTGCCCGGAAAGTTTGATTTTAATCGAATCGTCGATATCGTTATCGGGAAAACCGATGAACGCAGCGGTACCGGAAACAAGCGTGTCGCATACCGATTCTGCAATGAAGTCTTTTTCCCAGGAAAATATCGTTGTCGAACCGTTGGAGGTCAGAAATATTTTAGAATTCGGATCCGGTCGGCGAACATCCACGTTAAAGTGCTGAAAATATGTACCATCGTCGCCGATCGGCTGGAGATTCAATTTTTCAAAAATGCCGGCAATATAGCGTGCGGCTTTTTTCTGACCGGGAAAACTCACTTCACGCCCTTCCATACTATCCGAGGCAATAATACTGAGATGTGCTCGAAGATCGGCGCTTTGAATTGTCCGGTATCCAGTAAGAGCGGACGTATCGATAGACTGAGCCGCAGCGCTCAGAAAGGGCAGCAGAAGCACCCAGAATCGTTTCATAAAATGAACTCCATTGGTATTAATGTAAAAGAATACCGAAAATGAGGTGGAAAAGCAAGAAAGGAGATTGAGCGATTTGGCATTTGAATTATGAGGGATTAAATGATTTGGTGATTGAGTGATTAACCGATTCGGCCAATGTCTTGAGAACTCAATGATATAATGGTAAGGATCTAAAAATATTTTAAAAAATCGCTTGCTTCTAAAAATATATTTTTACACAATACCAGTATCAACGAGTCAAAGGGGACTCGGCGTCTGGCGAATTTTAAGACGCTTCGAGCTGCACTGTTTCATAAAAACTTTTTTTAAAATAATTTTGCTCGATTATTATAATCGATAAGAAAATCGTTCAACATTTAAGCGATATTCACATTCGATTTTTATTGAGCGGAATAAGCATAGTATAATGTGTAAGCAAAATATTATGTTCTCGCAATAAGGAGGTCATCGATAATTCCAGATTCCAGGATTGAGGTATAAAGATCAAATAAGGCGACTAACGAAATAGAACTCTAAATAAACATTGTTGCAAATAATATGGGGGTATTATGAAGCTACTCAACGGGTTTGCTATCGCACTACTTTTAATTGCGTATTCTAATTTTCAGGCAAGAGCACAAAATAATCAAGCCGGTAATCAGGCAGAAAATCAGGACACGCTCTCTTCAGTTCCTGACGCCGTCCAGCTAACGAATCTTTTCAGCAAAATTGCATCTGGACAAAAAGATCCTTTCCAAGCTATCCCGCTTATTGCATCAAGAGGTAACAACGCCCTTCCGGCTCTTCAGTCGATACTTACAGGGCAGGTAAATCAGACCGACTCGATAACCGCACAAAAGAATTCTCTCTATGCCGTTATGGTACTGGAGGCCATTGGAACGAGTCAGACGTTTTCTGTTATGATACAAATTGCTTCGCAAGATTTTGATCCGGAAGTACGCGGCGCTGCAATGAATTCACTTGCCAATATTTATAATCAAATTGCACAGGGAAAGCAAATTATTATAAATGATACAGTTGTAATGCTCTTTGCATTGAATGCCGACGATACGACGCAAGTAAAATATCTTCAGAAGAGTATTGGGAAAATATCATGTGAAGGGATTTTTAACTGGACCGGGCTGCAATGGCAAGAACCGATGACGGCTGCCCAGGAATATATTGCTGATAGTATGGCTGCTCAAGCATCAGGAGTGCTGATAAAAGGACTGCAGCGGCAGGCATCAGCCGAAGCGCATCGACAATGGTGGCTGGATAATCAGAATCGCCTTCAATGGAATCCGCTGATTGGCAGGTTTGACATACAATAATGTGTCTTATAAAAAACGTAATGAAAGAAGTCATTCATACAAGAGGTTTTGATTTAGCTTCTGAAATTTGCATCGAATAATTTTACTATTACTACTACAAGGTGAACCATGAATGCATATCGATCTATAATAATGAAAACAGTTTACTCTTTAATCTCTGCTATTCTTTTTTTCCTTATGATCACTGCCATGTTTACAATGAAATTTTATGCTCAAGAAAACACAGGGAATGCAAGTTCTTTTGCCGTTTCATTTCCCTCGCCAACGCCGGCGGCGCTTGGAAAATACGGCGATATTCCAGTAAGTCTGTATACGGGAGTTCCTGAGATTTCTATTCCATTATATAAAGCAACAAGTAGAACATTAAGTCTTGATATTAAGTTGACCTACCATGCGGGGGGCAATAAACCTCAGGAGGTTCCGGGCTGGACAGGTGTCGGTTGGTCTCTGGATGCAGGCGGTGTTATTACAAGAACAGTCATGGGAAAACCAGACGAAATCAATTATTTTATAGGAGGCGGCGGATATGCTGATTATAAAGGCACGGATTATAATTATGTCTATAAACAAGTAGCTCGGGGCGTATGGGATGCTCAGCCGGATAAATACTTCTTTAATTTTGCGGGTCATAGCGGAGAGTTTTATTTCACACCCGACGGGATTAAAATTTTAGGCAAATGCGAAAAGATGAAGATAGATGGCCGTCCTGACTCGAAATTCACGATTACCACAGAAGACGGTATAAAATATATTTTTGAAGTATGCGAAACGACATCATCTTATATTACCAGTTGGTGGTTGACGAAGATTGTATCTCCAATCGGCAACGACATGATAACGCTTACATATGCAGGACCCTTTTCGCTTCCATCGGTTTCCGTACCGTGGAATGAAGAAACAGTATATCAAATAGGACCTAACGCATTTGACAATGCGGGAGATGGGGGAAGGCCGACACAAGCTAAACGCTTAAGTTCTATTGTTGCAGGCAGAGAGACGATAAACTTCGATATGTCGGATCGATCAGATGGACTTGATAAAAAACTCAATAACATTTCCATATATGTCGACGGAAATCTTATTAAGAATTTTAATTTTTCCTATACCGACAATTTAACAGAGCGCTTATTATTGAATTCATTGCAAGAAAGCGGACCGAATAATTCTACTTTACCGTCTTATCAATTCACTTATTGTGGTCCTAAGTTACCCGCATCATATGAAGGAAATTTCGATCATTGGGGATATTATAATGCCTGTAATGCAAATCAAAACGATATGATGCCCGCCGTCAGCTACTTGATGCCGCCGTTAAATACTGTTTCTGTTACCGTAGGCGGGGTAAGCCGCGAAACAGATCCATCCTGTGTTCGAGCGGAATTGCTGACAGGAATTAGTTACCCTACCGGCGGATCAACAAATTTTGATTATGAGTCCCACGATTACGGCAATGCTTCTGACGGAAGTAAAAAAATAGTCGCCGGTGGAGTGAGGATAAAACGAATCACGCAGCAAGATGCTATGGGTGGTCAAAAAATCAAAGAATATAAATATATTACATCCGCTGATCCGGACAGATCTTCGGGCATGTTGGTAGAAGACATCCCGATTTATGTAAAGACATATATTTATACTTATTATGATAGTTATTGCGGTCTACGAACGGGCTATGATGTTACTCGCTCCAATTTCCCAAGAGGCGGCAATGGATTGACGCAGGGTTCTCCTGTAGGATATTCGGAGGTCCTTGAACTTCTGGGTCCAAATGGAACATATGGACAATCCAAATATGTATTTAAAGCATTAAACGGCCCTCCAAAGAGGTATTTGTTATGGTCACCCCATATCACGAATGATTGGAACTTGGGTCAACTTCTTTGCGAGTATCATTATAATTCATCGGGAATTCTCCAAAGCACAAAAGGGTATAATTATACTTACACTCTGGAAGGTGTTGTCAGCGGATTTTTAGCTTCATATAATAGTTTTCAAACTTGCTCTCTCGCACCGAATGGTAACACTAATCCTTTTATTTATGTCATTAGCAATACTGGATATCAAGAGGAATCTGGCCTTGTCCAGCTTTCTTCAGAAACGACAACAAATTTTGATCAAAATGGCCAAAATCCGATTGCTTTCACGAAACAATATTTTTATGAAAATCCGAGTCATTTACAAGTAACAAGAATTGTAGAAACGAACAGCGACGGTAAACGGCGTGTAACAAAAATGCGTTATCCGCTGGATTATACCAATACTTCGGGCAGCAGCGACCTCACCTTGCAGGCTTTGAATAGCATGCAAAATGCAAATATGCAAAACGCCGTCATTGAAAAATGGGTAACCGATTCGATGAGCGCCAATACGGTATTCTCAGGCCAGTTGACTCTCTATCGACTGTTCGGAACTCAAATCCTGCCATATCAAAAAATGGCATTGTCGGCTGCATATCCTATTACGGATTTTGCATCTGCATACGTCCAAATCCAAAATAGTACATTCAATTTTGATCCTCGTTATAGTCCATTCGAAACCTATACCTCATATGACCAATATGGACATTTGCTGAGCGGCACAGATGCAAACGGCAACCAAATAAATCTGTTTTATGGAAGCAATACAGATCCGTTTAACAACAATGCCACGGCGCTTATGAATTGCTCTCTCACTGGCATTCAACGGTATAAAAACTCGTCAACCTGTCTCCAAACTTGCGCGCAGTACCGATGCTTTCGGCAATATTACGCAAATTAAAGATGTTGATAATAATCAGAGCACAAATTTCCAGTATGATTCATTCGGGCGGCTTCAGACAATTATAGATCCGCTCGGAAATACATCAAAGACCTATAGCTACTATTTAGCAGGCAGTAATATCTCGAGTTCAAATCCGAACTATGTGTCGGAAACTGCTTTTCGATCGGCAAGCGATGCGACAGTTACAAAAACATATATCGATGGTTTGGGTTATGATATTCAGAAGCAAATAAGTTTTGGCAATAATGATATCATTACGGCCACAACCTATGACAACATGCGACGACCACAGCGCAGCTATCGGCCTTTCCAGATGAATACAGGACATAGCTACGATGCAAACTATCAGAGTGACGCGATATCATATTACAGCGGTATGGGAGTCCCTGTCGGCAGTAATCCTTATTCAGAAATATCATATTTCAATGATCCGCTTAATAGGACGCAGTTGCAGGGAGCACCTGGAGACGCCTTCAAGATCGGATCCGGAAAAGAAATAAAATATTCTTATTGGACCGATATTGCGGATTCCTGGATGCGGACTCGAAAACTTGATGAGAATAACCAAGCCGTCGACACATATAAGGATCTTTTCGGAAATGTTACACGTTCTGTGGTCGATTCAGGCGGATTGAACTTAACAACGAATTTTTCATACGATATAATGGGCCATTTAACGCAATCCGTACCTCCGGACGGAAATGCGTATAAGGCGACATATTCATATAATACACGCGGCTTGGTTACACAGAAAACTTCTCCCGATGCCGATACAGTCAAGTACCTTTATGACAATAATGGCAATCTCCGGTTTATAAAGGATGGCAATCATAAGGGCAGCAATCCGAATAACCAGAATTATGGTTCTACCATCTCGTCCGGGTCGGTGACGGATACAATAACATTAAATATGCCGGGGACGCTAACCTTTTCGGCATATGAAATATTTTCCAATTCAGGGCCTATCTGCACATTGACGCTAAAACCGTTGAATCAAAATGTGACAATCGCATCTATCACCGCAAACAGCACTGCGAATGTTTCATCTTCAGTTTATTTACCTAAAGGGAAATACACTCTTATCGTGTCCATGTCGGGCGCGGGTCTACCCTATGCTTTTTCCTATAATTGTATGACCGGATTTGAATTCATTTACAACAAATACGACGGACTCAATCGAATTATTGAGGAGGGAGAATATCAGTCCAATTCCGCTTCTGGCAATTTCACACAAACAAATGCTAATAATGCAAGTTTTCCGGCATCGAGCTGTCTTGTTACTAAATCTCTTGTCTATGATATAGCCAGCACCGACGTGCTGGTTGCAGGACAGCAAACCAATCTTAAAGGGAAACTTTCCTATTCCTTTTCCTACCGGCTTGGAACACTTGCCATGACGACTTTTTATTCTTATGATGCATTAGGCAGGGTCGCATGGATCGTGCAAAAGTCCCCTTCAACAACTTCTAAGAAAATCGCTTATAGTTATGATAACCAGGGGAATGTTATTCAGAAAGGTTATACTGACTTTACGACAAACACGAATAATTACTATACATCTTATTCATATGACAAAGCAGGATGGCTATCGAGTATAAACAGCGGCACGGGCGGTCCATCAACGCAAATCCAGGACGCTGCATATACATACAATGGATCCGGTGCGGTAAATCAATTGATACTCGGAGCAATACCGGCACAAACGATCAATTATACGTATAACGAAAGGGATTGGCTGACGCAGATTACGTCAAGCAATTTCTGGGAGCATCTTGGTTATAATCTTAATCAGGAAATCGGTACAGGCGGATCAGTAAGCTGGAACGGGAACATCAGTTGGACGTCCTATTATATGATCAACCAGAATGTTACGATACCAGAAATGAATCAATATCCACCGGGTGCGCCTAATACAACAAGTACCGTTGGGTATCGATATTATTACGATCATGCCAACCGTTTGATGTCTGCGACTTACGGCGGCTATATTTGGAACGTCTGGGGAACGACAACAGCTCTATACAATGCCGGCATTCACGTATGACAACAGTGGCAATATAAGCTCCTTACAACGCTATGGAAACAGCCAGTCGATGATCGATAATTTGAGCTATAGCTACACTGCGGGAACAAACCGGCTTGCATCGATTACAAATTCAGTCGGCTCTGCCACACAGACTTACACGTACGATGCAAACGGCAATGCCACGTCGGATTCCTATCGCGGGATTGGATTCATTGTCTACGACATCAATAATTTACCGGTAACCGTTTACAAGACAAGCGGAGCGACGTTGCAGTATTATTACGATGCAACCGGTAATAGAATCCAGAAATATGACGGTTCGGCCAATACATGGTATGTGCTGGGAGCAGATGGAAAGACGGAAGTCATAACAACAGCAGCCACCACAGCGCCTACATATACGATGGATAACCTTGGACAAATTCTGCGCAATGGAACAACACTCACGAGATATTATTATCTAAAAGATCACTTAGGCAGCATCAAGATGATGGTCGATGCAAGCGGAAACGTACAGAGCTATAACGATTATTATCCCTATGGAATGACAATGCCCGGCCGCAGCGGAACAATGGGCGCTGATACGAGGTTTAGGTTCACGGGGAAAGAAAGAGATGTTGAGAGTGGGTTTGATTATTTTGGTGCGAGGTATTACGATTCAAGGATAGGAAGATTTTTAACAAATGATCCTCATGCTTCACATTATTCAAACTTGAATCCATATCATTATTGTGGAAATAATCCGATTGCATATATTGATCCAACCGGTATGGATACTATAAGGATTATGACTCAACACCCCATTAGCCAAGATAAACCAAATACAGCGAATACAGAAGTTAAGGGAGCATCGCACACCGCGAAGAGATCAATACCAATGGGCTTTCCCGGAGTGCAGCTTACCCTTTATTCGGAAACTACACAAAAAGGAACAGTCCCTATAGAGTATACTTTCGATGTGTTAACAAAAAAAATAGAAAGCACAACTTTTACAATAAATGAAAAATTTAATACGAATTTTAGCACCTAGGCGGAGATCCTACATCAAATGAAGGTCCAACATCATTATCTTTAGGCATCGGTAATATATCTGTAGGGACAGATTTCCATGGAGGTGGAATTATTGATGCTACATTACCATTTGGAAACAGTCATTTGGGTATTACATTACAATTAAATCCAAATGATTTTGCGAAATGCAGTCTCAAATGCATTCAATCCGGCGTTTGATGCTGTTTCAAACATTCTTAAATGTTCTACTACTGCGAAAGCATTTGTCACGTCAATCGTTATAACGTTAACTAAAATAGCATCAACCTGTCCATAAAAGATAGATCAGCATGGATAAAAAAATAAAAATATTCTTAATAAGTATTCCAATAATCATTTTGAGCTATTACGTTATTGGGTTTGTATATGTCTTTCATTATTCATATCGGGTTGAATTCGATTATAAGCCGTATTTTTGGATTTTTACAGATTCTGCGCAAAAGGATGTTGATAAATTTTACGCTGGTGGTTGTGTTAGAAAGACTAACAGCGTATATACATACATTTATAAGGATAATTATTTCATCGAAGTATGGGGTATGAAAGCTCTTAGGAATATTGATTTAAAAAGAATTCAATTTCGTGAAGGCCTTCATCTTGCTGATTTGAAATTCTATAAATTTCAAACACTTGATGCGGGAAGTTTTTGCGAAAAGACTATAAAATTAGGCCCTTTTTTTAAAGATACATTCAATGTCGATTTAGATGCTGGTTCAAAAATAAATAAATTTATTGAAAATGAAAATTATCGGGGCTTTTATGGTACGGTAAAGAAAATGGCTTTTGAAAATGAGGAGGGTGATTTTTTAGCTTTCGTTGATTATCCTGACCGACCTTGGGAAACATTGTTTCTAACTGTACAAATCGCACGATAGTTTTTATATTATTATCGTTAATGCAAAAGTTCATTTTGATGAGTCTATAATCAAAATACTCAATTTAAAGTAAGCGAAAAATTGATGGAAATACAAGGTATAGGACAAGTTGTATGTTTGCGCTTCTGCACCAAACATCTTAATCTGGATTTAAGCAAATCTCGTAAAAGTCACTAAGAATAAAACCAAGGGATGAAAACCGTCTGTCGCTATAAAATCTTCAAGAAGCAAGAATCGGGTTTTGTGCTTCCATCTATCTTATTTCTTATCAATATTCTTGCATTTGTAGCTCTTTCGGTCGTTATGCTGCGTTATTTGTAGTAAAGAATGCAGTGAGTGATCTTGCCGGAGTCCATGTGCAAGTGGAAAAGTTGCGGACACGACATATACCTATTTTGCATCGGGCAAGACGAAACAATTTGCTCTTGAAATAGGCTATAATTACAATAAATACATTGGCTCTCTCAGAGTAGGTCAAGCAATTTCTGGGAGCATCTTGGTTATAATCTTAATCAGGAAATCGGTACAGGCGGATCAGTAAGCTCTTTTGGCAGCGTGGATGATCCAATTAATATAATATACCATGAAAATTGAGTAATATTTTCGCGATAGGATAATTCGAACTGGAAAGATGAATTATACAGTTATAATTTTGTCTCTAATGAGGGATATGAATATTTTTCATAAAAGAGGTATATATTATATTCTCAATATTTATTGGACAAACTTAAGCAATAGATTTTATCAAAAGACCCAAAATTCAACCAAAAAGATTTATTGTTCTATTAAAGGGGAAAAGATTCTGATCAATAAATTAGACATTTATAAGGTAGCGTATGGATTATAAGCCATCTCTAGATTTAATATTGCATTATTTGGTATGGTTCTTTGATGCAATATGTATAATAATTATTTTATTGGATATCAAATCATTTAAAAATAATATCCAAAAAATATTGCCTTACGTTGCTTTATGTTTCTTTTTTCTCGCCCTATTGGAGCTAAATTATTTGGGATGCAGTATACCGATCAATGAAGTGGGAAGAATCCTTTATCTTAATACGATTAGAATTATACAAGATGCATTGTTTGCGTCAACAGGACTAATTATCTTCCAAAAAAAATATTTATCGGTGATAGATAATAACTGGAAAGAATCTTTATTCATTAGAAAAATCCCTTATTCTGTTTGTATAGTAATCATTATAGCCAATATAACATATTCATTCATTTTACTAAAGTCATTCAACGCCACCTTTTTTGATAGGGGTTATTGGAATGAAATGATATTGAGTCTCTCCTGGGTGCAGTTTATGAAGAATTGATGGTCAGACTATTTATTCTTGGTGGATTTATCTTCATTCTATGGAGAATAAAATGTCGGTGGGAATTGGCAATCGTTTTATCCACGGTTTATTGGATAATTCTCCATTTTAATGGCACATCTCAAGATTTTGTAAATGCATTGCAATTATTTCCGCTTGGTTTGAGTCTAGGATATATGTTGAAAAGATATGGATTTGAATCATGCGTATTCATTCACCTATCCTATAATTTATTGGGTGCGACGTTATTTCGCCTGTAATAATTGCACATGGTCAATTCTTGGCAACACTGGTAAACACAGGGATTCCATTCTTCAATAGATGGAAAGACGTCATTCATAACCACAGCAACCACCACAGCTCCTACATATACGATGGATAACACATTGGAACAGATTCTGCGCAATGGTACAACGCTCACGAGATATTATTATCTAAAAGATCATTTAGGCAGTATCAAGATGATGGTCGATGCAAGCGGAAACGTACAGAGCTATAACGATTATTATCCCTATGGAATGACAATGCCCGGCCGCAGCGGAACAATGGGCGCTGATACGAGGTTTAGGTTCACGGGGAAAGAAAGAGATGTTGAGAGTGGGTTTGATTACTTTGGTGCGAGGTATTACGATAGCAGAATTGCAAGATGGATGAGTGTGGATCCGCTGGCAGGGAAATATCCGGAAATCGCTCCTTATGTGTATACGCATAATAATCCCATTAATAGATTTGATCCGGATGGAAAAGGAGACCAAACAAGCGAAAGGAAAAAGGAGGAAGCTGCTCAGGACATTGGAAAAGGAGCAAATGCAATTGCAGAAGGAACAAAAAAAGCGGCCAGCGCAGTGAGAGTAATTTTAACTGTGGGCACTGAAACACCTGAGGCAAAAGTAGAAAAGGGGTCGACTAAGGTAGAATTAAAAGCTGGAGCTACAGCTACAATGACTGTTGATTTCACTGGCAAAGGAGATGTAACTTCAAAAGTAGAAGGAGCAGCTGTTGTAAAAGTAAATGGAAATACTATCGCTGATATGAAAGGCGGAATCTCTAGAAGTGTTGGCAACTTAAAAAAAGAATCTGCTGAAGATTCAAAAGGAATTGTTTCTGGGGCAGTAACCGGTAGTTATTGATGGTGTCCCGGCTGGAAGTATTGGTGGGTCAATAAATGTGCCAAAACTTTGGGAAGGAATAAAGCAATTTGGCACTGGTTTGTGGCAAGCAGCTTCTGGGTTACTGGAAGAGGCCACATCAAGTTTTCAGAACTTGAATTCCATAAAAACTCAGTAGGGCTAAATAAGATGAAAATATTTATATATCGAACATTATATTCGATAGGTATTGTAATTCAAATTTGTGCTCTTTATATAAGTCTGACACATTCTCATGAATATATGCAGATGTTTTATAATTCAACTTTGGGTGGAGATATAGGTTTTCTTATAGGGATGTGGTATATCTATTATTTCTTTTGTCTGATCTATTCATTATTGCGGATATTTAGCCGTAGACAAAAGAATAAATTAAAATGGCTGCTGATTGTTTTGCTTATTCCAATCATTGGAGTATTTATATATTACGAAAGAAATATTTTCAATGTTCCGAAGTTAAAAGAAACATTGAATAATGAAATATTGGAAATGTTTATTTCGCAATCGGTCAAAAAAGATAATTATCAGATTCAGTTAATGCGGAGAAGATCACTGGCATTTTTAATTGATTATGGTTTATATGCATTGCTATGTGGAATCTATATATATAAAATTGGAGAGAATACACTATCGGGTATTCATATAGATGGAGGATGGCATTCTTTAGCTTTTCCTCTTCTGTGGCTTATTTGGTTTCCTTTGTCGGAAACATTGTTTGGTCAGACACTAGGGAAAAGACTTATGAAAATAATGGTGGTAAATCGCCATTGTGAAAGACCGGATATTCTTGAATCTATAAAAAGACATATTTTGGATCCAATTGATATTTCATATTTTTCTTACATTCCGATCTTTTTTAAGAAGAAAAACATCATTCCAAGACGGCTCGGTGATTATTTTGCGAAAACATGGGTATTGATGAAGCTAAACTGATAAATATCAATTGGAATTGGTGTATGCATGAATCATAAAATCATTTGGAAAAGAATCACCCACCTTGGAAAGGTGGTCATAAAAGTGCTCGTATTCCCGAATAAAAACGATGGTTCTTGAGAATACCTATGCAAGGGGTCTTCTCGTTTTTATACTGTTAGTGGAAAGACATTGAAGTGAAAAGACTAAAATTTATTTTGATAGGCGTAATTATATTGATCATATTATTTTTCTTTGTTTATTTCTGGGCAATTATTGATTTGTTCACACTAACAAAAGGCACGCTTATTAATTCTGTTGTTTCAATCGATAGACAGATGTCTGTGGAAGTATAAAAAATTGAACCGGGTGCATTAGGTGCAGATGTATTTCAGTTTAGGCTTAAACGACAGGGAATGGAAAATGATGTGGTAATTGCAAATTATAAAACTTATGATACTCTTTATTCTTTGCATTTTAACGATCATTATTCTGTGACTGCTGTAATGGGACTTGGTGAAAACAAACCAGACACTGTTGAAATTGGCATACCACATCCATAAGATAAATCATAAATATGTGAGTTGAGGGAAAGTCTGGGGAACGACGGCACTTTATACAATGCCGATAATTAGATATGACAGCAACGGTAATATAAGCTCCTTGCAGCGCTATGGTAACAGCCAGTCGATGATGGATAATTTGAGCTATAGCTACACTGCGGGAACAAACCGGCTTGCATCGATTACAAATTCAGTCGGCTCTGCCACACAGACTTACACGTACGATGCAAACGGCAATGCCACGTCGGATTCCTATCGCGGGATTGGATTCATTGTCTACGACATCAATAATTTGCCGATAACCGTTTATAAAACAAGCGGAGCGACGTTGCAGTATTATTACGATGCAACCGGTAATAGAATCCAGAAATATGACGGTTCGGCCAATACATGGTATGTACTGGGAGCAGATGGAAAAACGGAAGTAATAACAACAGCAGCCACCACAGCGCCTACATATACGATGGATAACCTTGGACAAATTCTGCGCAATGGAACAACACTCACGAGATATTATTATCTAAAAGATCACTTAGGCAGCATTAAAATGATGGTCGATGCAAGCGGAAACGTACAGAGCTACGATGATTATTATCCCTATGGAATGACAATGCCCGGCCGCAGTGGAACAATGGGCGCCGATACGAGATTTAGGTTCACGGGGAAAGAACGGGATGTTGAGAGTGGGTTTGATTACTTTGGTGCGCGTTACTACGACAGCCGTATAGCACGATGGATGAGTGTGGATCCGCTGGCAGGGAAATATCCGGAAATTGCTCCTTATGTGTATACTCATGATGATCCTCTGAATAGATTTGATCTGGATGGCCGTGCGGATTGGAAAGCGATTAAAAGGGGGTTGCTAATGGTTGGTACTGGGAGCATTTCCACAATAACTTCTGGAGTTGCGATGTCTGCTTCT
Organism: Ignavibacteriota bacterium; assembly: GCA_963778945.1. Classification (GTDB taxonomy): domain Bacteria; phylum Bacteroidota; class Ignavibacteria; order UBA10030; family UBA10030; genus Fen-1254. The sequence goes on along the minus strand of CAVZWL010000013.1, from coordinate 6,245 downwards.
GAAGGAGTTTTGGCTCCACTATTATGGAGCACCTTCTTTATGAGTGGATTAGGATCTATTGCATGGGGATCGGCAACTATTGTTGCGGGTTCGGTTGATCAAACAAAAGTCTTAGAAGAAGGATTGATTCGACAAATTCTTTTAGGAATGGGGGCATCACGAGAAGTTCAAGCCAAGATCGCATTAGGCATCGCATCTGGAAATTTTCTTATAGATCTCATTGCGCCAGAAGTTGGATTGATTAAATTAATAGAATGGTTGGATAAAATTTCCACGGCCATAGAGTTAGATGATGCAACAAGAGAATATGCAAGAGTTCTATTAGAAGAGGCTAAAGAAAAAAAAGCAGAGGAGAAAAGAGAAGAGTTAGAGAAATTGTTAAGACTGCATAAATTAAGTGATAAAAAATAAATTAATAGATAATGGAGAGGAAAATGAATCAAAGAATTATTTGGAAACGAATCGGTGCTGCTTTATATGATATCGCCATTGTAGCGATGCCTGCAGGTATCGTTACATATTTAATAAAATTAATTCAAATCGATTATTCTATATATTTGTTCATGGGTTATTTATTGATAGGTTGCATTGTGCCTTTATTCCATGATGGGAATACACTTGGTGATCGATTCTTTAAAATACGACTGGTCGCACTAAATGGATCGACGGTAACCATGAGAACCATGGTGATGAGAAATTTTACATATATTTTTTATATTTCGGCCATAATTGGACTTCGCGATAATGAGGCACAATTATTGTGGTTTAGTTTTTTAGCTATTGGCACATATTTGTCAATTTTTTCAAAGAAAAATAGATATTCCGAATATCTGACTGGTTTGGATTTCGTTTTTAAGACAAAATATATTGTTGAGACTTCTGAAAAACCAACATAAATTTATTTTTTAAGTATCAAACCTTCCGTCATGTATTATATTTGAAGAAACATGACGAAAGGATGATGATGAGGCGCACGAATAAGATTGATAATGCAGATTTATTTACAACAACAGCCAAATGAGTTAATTTTGATTTGACGCATTTCTTCTTCTATCACCATTAAATATTTTGATAAATGAGGGTTCAACACAGATTATTTAAGGTGTTTTTTAATAAAATTTGTAGGATTCATTCCAAAATATTCGGTAAAGGAAGCAGTAAAATAAGAGAGAGAATTAAATCCAACAGTATATGCTATCTCGGAAATATTTTTATCTTTCGTATGCAATAATTCGGCAGCTTTCTTTAAGCGTATAATTCGTATGAATTCTTTTACCGATTGGCCCGAGATAGCATGTATTTTTCGGTAGAGTTGTGTTCGGCTCATATCAATTTCATATGCAAAATCAGTTACTTCAAAGTTTGGATTATTCAGATTCTTCTCTACTATTGCATAAGCTTTTTTAAATAGTTCTTCATCAGTTTTTGACGGAGAAATATCCTTTATAGTTGCAAAAGGTTCTTTTGCAAATTTCTTTCTTAATAAAATTCTGGATTCAATTAGGTTTTTAATCCTTACCCGAAGGATAGTTGAACTAAAAGGTTTTGTTACATAATCATCAGCGCCGCTTTCTAAACCTTCAATTGTATGCTGTTCGGAACTTTTAGCAGTAAGCATTACAATTGGAATATGACTTGTTCTTTCGTCATGTTTAAGCGTTCTGCAGACCTTATAACCATCCATTCCCGGCATCATGACATCACAAATAATTGCATCGGGCATTTCTTCGAAAGCTTTTTCAAGACCGAGAGTACCATTATGAGCTTCGATAACATTATAATTTTCTTTAAATTCATTTTTAATAAACAACCGCATATCGGCATTATCTTCAATAATTAATATTCGCGGTAATTTCTCTTAGATTATTTTTCGTTCTTCTGATAAATCTGTAAGCTTAGTATTTTCTTCAGTGAAGTTATCCTTGCCACTTCCCTCATAAGGAACTTCTATTTCTCCCCGTATGGAAGATAAATACGGCAATTCGTTTTCATCCAGCCATAGCGGTAAAATAACTGTAAATTCTGACCCGTGGTTAGGTCTGCTTTCAACGATTATATTGCCATTTGAAGTTTAACCAATTCGTAAGTAAGCGATAGTCCGATTCCTGTGCCTTGTGTATTAATATATTTTTAACCTGGTAAAATCTATCGAATATTTTAGATTGAAAATCTTTTGGAATACCAATTCCGGAATCTTTTATAATAATTTTGAATTTTCTTCCAGAATATCTCTTTCCGGATTTTGTGGAGATCATGCTGACACACTTATCAAATCCAGTGATATTTTTATGCGGCCGTTATCGGGAGTGTATTTAAATGCATTTGAAAGCAAATTGTAAATTATTTTGTCGAGTTTATCGGTATCAAACCAAATTTCAAATGAAGGATGTGTGGATGTTAAAGTAAAATTAATGTTGTGTTGTTCTGCATCCTGATTGAAAGTGTCGACTATTTCTTGAATAAAATGTACAATATCGTTTTTAGTAAGATTCAATTCCAATCTGGCTTCTTCAATTTTCCTGAAATCCATCAATTGGTTTATTAATCGCAGTAAACGATTGGCATTTCTGTAAACCATGCTGAGCTGCAATTTCAGCATTTCATCTTTAGTAATGCGAAGTAATTTCTCTATAGGCCCGATAATAAGTGTTAAAGGTGTTCTGAATTCGTGGGAAACATTTGCAAAAAACTGCATTTTTAATAAATCCATTTCCTGTAATTTTTGTATCTCATGTTTCTCAACTTCCAGTACTTTTTATTTCAGCCTCGTGTAAAATGAGTTTTCTAAATAGATAAAGAAGAAAAACTACAAATAAAAAATAAAATGCATATGCCCAATTAGTCTTCCAGAGGGGAGGATTAACTATAATTTTAAGCGAAGCACCTTGAGTATTCCAGATCCCATCATTATTTGAAGCTATAACTCTGAAAGTATACTCCCCCTGATCAAGATTTGTATAAGTTACCTCCCGCTTGTATTCGGGTATGGACCAATGGTCCTCAAAACCTTCCAGTTTATATTTATATTGATTCTTTTCAAGGTTGAGGTAGTTTAAAGCAACAAACTCCAGATTAATCACATTCTGATCATAATCCAGCGCAATTTCTTTACAATACATTATCTGCTTAGGAATTGCGAATCCCTTCGGTCTGTTATCTTTTTTTACCTGAACAGATTGGTTAAATAATTTAAAATCAATTAAGTATACAGGAGGTATGAACTTATTCATCTTAATGCTATCGGGATTAAAACGGTTTAACCCATCGCTTCCGCCGAAATACATTTCTCCTGTTCATTTAAAAGAAGCAAATGTGTTGAATTCATCTGTTACAAGGCCATCTTGTATGGAAAAATTTTTAAATGTATTATTTTCAGGGTAAAACCTTGATAATCCCTTAGTGGTACTTATCCATATATTATAATGGCTGTCTTCTAAGATGTCAATAATCAGGTTGCTGGGCAATCCGTCTTTAGTAAAATATTTTCTGATAGTATTATTATGAGGATCAAGTTTGTTTAATCCGTCTGTTGTTCCGAACCATACATAACCCTTTGAATCAAAAAAAATAGTCTTTAAATGTCATTACTAAGATTGTATCCTTCTTTTGAATCAGCCCTGTATTGTTTTATAACCCCGCTTTTTTCGGAAATAACCGAAACCCCAGCGATTGTGCCACCCAAATATTATCCTGCTTATCGCATTTTGCAATAAATGTCCAGTCTCTAAAGATTGTTGTTGACGGACCGCCTGGATCACTCCTGTTTTTAATGAATTACCCGGTATGAGGATTAAATATATCAACGCCTCCGCCATGGATTGCGATCCACAAATTCCCGTGGCTGTCTTCGGAAATGTACCTCACATCATTGCCGGCTATAGATTCTTCATCGTTTTCTCTATGTTGATATGATGAGAATGATTTCGTTAAATCATTATACTTTTTTAATCCATCCAGATATTTGCCTACCCATATAGCTCCATTTTTACTCTCATAGATATACATGACGGCCCCGAGACCAAGTCCGGTTGACTGATCACCGTTGATATGTATTTTGGGCTTTATATTTTTTGCATCGAGAATATCTATTCCTCCATCCTGGTATCCTACCCATATTCTTCTTTTGGAATCTTCAATGACTGTAGTAATTAAATTATTAGTCAGCCCCTGTATTGAATTCGGGTTTTTATACCAGGTGTAAAAAGGATTGTCAAGAATAAAATAATTCAAATCTCCCTGTTTACTTGCAAGCCATAAATTACCCTGTTTGTCCTGAAAGATGTTGGACAGTGAATTTGATGATAAGCTGTAGCGGTCGAAATCATCAAACTGATAATGAACTTCGTTTCTTCCATCGATCAGTATCAATCCTTTCGATTCAGGACTGTACCATAACCTGTTTTTATTGTCCTTAAAAACAAAATTTATATACTTGCTTTTTTCTTTCGTATAAGGTTTACACTCACCGGTGGTTTTATCAAAAATCCAGATTCCTTTGCTCCATGTACTTATCCATATTAAATTATTATCCACCACTAATGAATTGACCGAAAAATCAGCGGTTTCATGGCTTAAAACATCAAAAAGTTTATAATGTTTAAATGACATGTTGGACGTGTTGAGAGCAGTTAATATACCGGTATTATATGCTAACCATAAAACTTCATTATCAACTGCAATTCTATTGATGACATTACTTGCTATTGTTGTTGAATCAGGCTGTTTTCCTTGAACAATCAAATAATGTGTGAATCCATTTATTTTAGGATTGAAAAGATGAAGCCCATGAGAATTAGTGCCTACCCACAACCGGTGAAATTTATCTTCGGCAATTGCAGTAATTTCACTACTTAAAAGAGCAGTAGTATCATTAATACTTGTTGTATAGGTATAAAAATTATCTTTTTCTTTATCATAGCGGCTTAAACCGCCTTGAAATGTTCCAACCCAAAGAATGCCCTTACTATCTGTGTAAAGACAGTTAATAATATTACTTCTTAAGCTTGAAGTATCGTCCTGAATTTTCCGGTAAACCTTAAACGTGCGACCGTCAAAACGGTTCAATCCGTCACCGGTACCAATCCATATAAATCCTTCTTTATCCTGGATAATGCATCGTTGATTATTCGAGGATAGCCCCATTTGGCTGGAATACTTTATGAATTTTGAAGGCTGGGAATAAATTGAAAAAGAGGATACTACAAGAACAAATTAAATTTAATGAGGGAAAAGAGAATAAATCTTATCGACAATTTCATTTAAGGTTCACAGACAAATTATTTTTGTGAGTTTTTTTCAGTCTGTCCATAATTAGTGAAAATCCTTATAAATCACAATTTGTAATGAATAAAGCTGAACATGGAACACTGGTTAAATAATATGGGACACTATTGATATAGTTGGTACGTTATTTCATAATTGGAACATTAGTGTAACACTCATCTCTATCCGAATGGCTATATTTAGTCGGCGAGGCCTATTAGAAATCGTAAATTGTGTGTCAAACGTCGATTTTTACAAAAGGATAGAAGAAATGAGGATAAGCTTCATAATTGAGCTTATTGTAATAGTTCTCACAAATCTATTCCCACTTTTTTATACAAAGTTGTTTGCAAGCGGATCGGCATAAATTTTTTTGATATTTCTGCAAACGTTTGCAGGAAAAGAGTAGAATAAAAAAAATACCCTAAACGCAAAGATGGACAGACCAAAAGAATATCAATCTTTATTGCCTCAGAATGAAGCATGTCCCATAGGAAGCGAGACCAGGGAGATCAGGTTAGCATTGCCCGCCCCACGATCCGTGCAATTTGTTATGGTTGAATCGGGCAACAACCCTGCAGCAGTAGGAAACGAAAAACGACCCTTTATCGTTAATCGGTTTGATCTGCATCAAAACTATCCTCATCCATTTAATCCACAAACAAGTATCTCAATATTCGCTCCCACAAGCGAGCGTTGTTACTTTGAATGTATATGACATTTTGGTGTGTGAAGCAGCGTCATGAATAAAGAGACAAAGAGAATGGTGTTGATCAAGTCAAGCGGAAAAATGTGGCGCTATTTATTTTTGAATCCTGAAAATTATGAAGATTGAAAGGAGGTGAATCTGAATATTTAGTTCAAGTATCTTTCTTGGTTTGGTATAAAAGTAATCAACTGACATAATAATTCATCGGTTGAATCTACAAATTATTAACAAAGGAGAGAACAATGAAACGTATGGTATTTTTTATCACGCTAAC
>CAVZWL010000012.1:0-92897 GCA_963778945.1 Ignavibacteriota bacterium | reverse complement strand
ATACCGGCACAGTTGGGATTGATTTTGGATAAAGAAGGCATGATATTACTCCATAAATGAATAAAATACGTCGCGCTCGTTGGGTGCAGGATAAAAGAAGTAGACTACTAAACGGGCATGAGAGCACCAAATGATAATTCACAGCCAACGAAGCAAACCTCAAGCACGAGCAATAATGCATCACGTGAGTTGGACTGCTATAGCTTGCGCGAACGTTGCTTGATGTCAATTATATGAAGATTCTTGACGTAGTCAAGATGAAAACCTCAAGCTGACGGAAATAGCGCAGGTGAATTTTAACGCGCGCAAAAGTTTATGAATAAATTAAAAGGATGGACGCACGCGCGGCAGTATTGCAATTGGAAAGTTATCAGTACCGCAGCTTCATGCCCATCCGTTAGGTGGCAGCAAGTTTTAAAATCGTGTAGCGCCCATAGATTGAAAGAATCTAGATTGTGCATACTCTCTATGACATACGTGATCGTCCCACGGATACTTTCTCAGTTGTAACTTTATTGAGACAATATGCTTGGTATGCTCGCGATAAGGAAGGTAAACTTATATTAGCCAAGGCTTTGCTCCATAAGGCTCAATCAGTTGCACTAAAGGAACTTCCGGAATATTCCGATCTACATCGTCATCTCAGAATTGATATTGCCGAGATAGATCACCTTCTTGGCAATTCAGAAAAGGCAGTTACAGAACTTCTTTCTCTCAATCGAGGTTTTGCTGCCGGTGATGTTCTTTTGCAAAAGGAACGTTTTGAAGAGGCTTTTGAAATTTATCTGGACTTTCATGAACATGGCCCTTTTAAAATCCATTGGAGATTATGGAGATGCGCTTTTCTCTTAGCTAATTACGAAGAAGTTCTTCGAATAATAGAAGATTCGTTCATTGTCAATCCAAACCATGTTGTGACAAAAACAGAATTACAGGCACTTGCAATATCAGTTTTGGAAAAGGGTTTTTCGGAATCCGAATCCTCGTGGGTTAGCTTTTGCCAGAAATATCCTTCGTGTCATTCCATGCTAACCAATAATATTGGATCTAGAGAAACGATCATACAACATGTTACCAAGTGGAATTCAAAGGATCAAAGGTCTCGCCTTCGGCAGAAGCTGATCAGAATGCCAAAAAAACCTAGGTCTCATTCAATTATCGAACTCGACACTGTTGAACTCAACTCCAAAGTTGAAAATGCTTTCAACGGCATAGTGGACATACCCTTTGCACCCCCGGAAGTGGAATCGGCTACCACAATCCTGACAAAACGCCGCAACAGGCAAAAGTCGATTGGACGGTGAAACAATTCTCCAGATAATTCCTAAGGGTTTTATCATCCGCTCAGATTCTGGAACATCACAAACAAACAATTCCGAGTCTTGGATCAATCCCTTGCAGATTTTACTCAGTGACTATGCAACTCATTTTATCAGTTACTTTCGCGACAAAATTTTGGGCAATTTTGGATTTTACTCCCGAAACCAACGACGTTTCAGTATCAATCAAAGTTATGGTGTTATCTGCGGAGTCCAAGGTAAGATTCGACGAACAACCTACCTCAGCGTGGAGAAGGTTGGCTTGCTGAAGCAGAAATGGCTCGTCTTCTTGCTTTGAAATTTTCTCCGCATAAGGTAATTCCGAACAATTTCACCAAATGGCTCCAAGGAATGCGATTCGATGCATTCGTTCCAGATTTTAATATTGTTAATGGGGATCAAGGTGAACAGCATTTTCGTCCCATCAGTGTTTTCGGTGGCGAACAAGGTTATTCGGAAATGTTTTCGCGATCGACTTAAGATGGAGCTTGCCAAAATAAATTCTGTCATATTGGTAAGTACATTATGTTCTAACAAACATCGACTCTAAACGACTCGTATTTCCCATAAACATTTATCGAAATAAATGGTCGCAATACGTAAATAAAATATATTATGCTGCCGCCTAACCATTTTAAAAAGGACAGAGTCAAGTAAATAATATACTCCCGATGCGTTCCGCGATAGCGGAATGCTGAGTTCATTGACAACATTTGTTGACGACTAAACTCGACCGAAAGCACGCGATGACAAAAGCCGATAATCTATCGAAAGGAAACCGAGCAATAAGCAAGGCGTCCAAACCATTTTACGGGTTCGCGAATGATCATGCAAAACAGAACAAGATATTCGCTTCTCAGCGACTGAGTCCCAGATATTATAACGGCACAACGTGTGCAGTCCCAATCCAGCGAGCAAGGCTCGAAGCGCTTAGTTAGGCATGCGGGCTTTGCACACGTGGCCATTGCTGCGATTTCTGTCGGATAACCAGCCCGCTACGCATTCTGGCGGGTCGGCTGACCCTTGAATCCTTTATATTGTGTTTTGTTCTTTAAGATGTAATAGACAATCTTTGCTAGCTCTTTTGCGATACAGGTACGGGCGACAGCTTCACCTGAACGCTTGGCACGTTTGAGGAAGAAGCGTTTGTATTCGGGATAATACTGAACGGCGCGAACAGCAGCATCGGAGAAAGCGATTTTTAAATATTTGTTGCCATCCTTACTTGAACGATGATGTACGGTTCTGTTGGAATTGTCGGCAGCAGGCACCAGTCGGCAATAAGAGACAAACCTCTTATCCGAATCGAAGCGTTCGATGCCGTCGATTTCGAGATAGATGGTAAAAGCAGATATCTTGCCGATCCCTGGAATGTCCAAGAGGCGTTGAATATCATCGTTGGGGATAAGCACAGGATGTAATGATTTTTCGAGATCCAATATCTGATCGCTCAAGGTATCTCGAATATGTTCTGAAACGGCAAGTTGGAAGTGGTATGGATCGGGCACAGAGCCGTTAAATTTGGCCTGAATGCTCTTGATACGCCGCAGAGTATCGGAGCGTTGCTGGACAATGCGAAGGCGCACACGCATGGTATCGCGCAGTCCTCGCAGTTCACGACTAATTTTATGAGCTCGTGGAATGAGGCCTTGTCGTAAGAGTAAAGCGAGAGTTTTCGAATCAATTTTATCGGTTTTAACTTTAGCGTAACATATGGCTTTGAGATATTTGGCATGGGCAAGGGTTAGTTCGATGCCGTTATCAGAGAGCAGATCATCGAGCCAGTACCAACCGGTTGTGGATTCAACAACCGCCTTATGAGGATCAGGCAGGGAATGAAAGTATTCGAGAACAAGTTTATCATCATTGGCAACGCGTTGTCGTTTTACGATTGTGCCATCATCATCCATCGTTGTGATATAAGAGTTATCGGAATGCAAATCAATGCCTGAGTAATACATGGGGAATCTCCTTCGATTGTGAATGTTGTTGACTTAGATAATTGATAATGTACATAATCGGGAGATTCCTTTTTGGTAATATCCAGTCGCTACTAATGACAGATTGAGATAATTGGCGAATTTAGCGTAAATTAAGGGCACATAGTTTTATGCTTTAGATTGCACTTTCATATGCTACTATCTGTCATCTGCATGAAGATTCTTGACGTAGTCAAGATGAAAACCTCAAGCTGACAGCGTAAAAATATTGCACGCGGCAGCGTGCACAATAAATACGCAGACATATTAAAGATAGCGCGGGTGAATGAGAGAAAATGATTTGCGTAGCTAAAGTAATTCCGTTTCACGGAATTTCATTAAGACGCTCGCGTGAGAAAGTTTATGAATAAATAAAAAGATTGAAGAACACGCGGCGGTATTGCAATTGGAATGTTTTCAGCGCCGTCAGCTTAGCGCCGGTCCGTTAGGCACCGGTATAAATTAATTTCATAAAATTGGAGATAACAGCGATATGATTTATAGGCCATCTGAAAATGAGTATGTATCATATTATTCAAAATATATTTCTCTTGTTCCCGAATCTGAGATTCTTTCTGTTCTCGCTATGCAGATAGATGATGTTGCGCAATTAGTCAAATCAGTAAGACCAGAGCAAGAGACTTACCGTTATGCTCCAAACAAGTGGAGCATCCGTGAAGTTCTCGGTCATGTGATTGATGTTGAAAGAGTGTTCGGTTATCGGGCCTTTTGCATTAGCCGAGGCGAAATTGCTCCACTTCCGACATATGACGATAATGTATATATTGCTCAATCGAATTACAGCGAAAGAAGATTGCAGGATCTTCTTGCAGAGTTCTCCTTATTCAGGAAATCGAATCTAGAAGTTCTATGTCAACTGAATGATAAGCAATGGATTCGTATGGGAACGGCGAACAATAATCCAATTTCTGTTCGTGCTCTTTCTTTCATTATGGCAGGTCATGTTCGTCATCATATTAATGTTTTGCATACATCGTATAAATTGTCAGCCGGTGCCTAACCAGCAAGCTGGCCAGATGAGTGCCCGCTAAAAGATAAAGTATGGCGGGTAAACGGGTGCGCTAAGCCCCGCTGCAAAACAGCGGGATGCAAACAACACACGTGGCAAATAGAGGTTCAGATGTTTAATAATAAATTTCTCAGCATGAACTGAAGAGAAAACACGCTACGCGTGTTACAGTTATGGGGCTCCGCCTGTTTAGTGTATTTTGTGGGAATCCATCCCTTCGGGAAAAGTTATCAGCGCGGTAGCGGTAGTCATTGAAGGGAGGTCAATTAGTAACACGCTGGGCGTGTTGCATTCTCAGGCCTCCGGCTCGAATAATAACATTTTGGGATAAACTTTAGCCGCCAACCGTTAGGTTGACGCCATTATCATGAACCATTTACTGATCACATTCGAAATACTCATCATCGTGGTTGCTCCACTTCTTGTATTGTATCTAAGGGGAGACTGGAAACAACAAACGATAGTGGCGTGTATGTGCACCATTCCGATATTATGGTATTTTGTCTACGCGCCTATCCATGAATTGAGCCATCTGCTGGGCGCATACCTTGTTGGCGGCCAGATTATCGAAGTCAAACTTATTCCTAGGTTTTGGGCTGGAGAGATTGCTGGGGCCTGGATCAAATCAGAAGGCTTCACCAACGATTGGAGCCAGTTGATCATGACTATCTCGCCTTACTGTCTCGATCTTTTGAGCATTGCAATTGGCGTTTACGTTCTTCAACGAAAATTCTCTAGAGACGCATTCCTTATTGGATTTCTCTTTATGTTACTATGTTTGAGACCAACTTTTGACTTAATATGTGAAACCATTTCATTTGCTACAGGCTTTAGAGGGGACCTCTTTCACATTGCGCTCACTGCAGGCGGTTTGGCAACATGGATCTTCCTATCGCTCTCAATTGCGTTTTCCATATATGCCATTGTCGTAGTCATTGGGAGATTCAAGGGATTTCCGTGGAATGCAGAATCGGCGGCAACCTAACCATTTAAAAAGAGCCGGAGGCATTAAGAATGTTATTAGCTGGAAGCCTAGAATGTTATTTCCGCGGGAGCGGAAAATCAAATTAGAAGTAAGACGCAAAAGTTGAGTCTTTGAATAGTGCAATACAAATTAAAGAGGTAAATAATATTATCGCGATGCCCGCCAAAAGGTAATGCAAGGCGGGTAAACAAACCATCCCGATAAAGAGCCTCGGGACAAGTCTTTACGGGCAAACGAATGATCTTGCTTGTAAACAAAAAGCAAGCATTTGCTTCTCATCGACTGAGACCCAGATATTAATTCAACGGAGTCTAAAGTTGACACACGCAACGCGTGCGACATTATTAGGCCTCCGGCTCGAATATAAACATTTCGGGATAAACTTTAGCCGCCAATCCGTTAGGTGGCATTTAAAAATTGATAATTATTATTCCAGCGAAATGATACGTTAATTCTTAATTTAAACATACTCTGAAAGTAGATAAAAATGAAAAATGTTTTCCTATTAAGTTTTATATGTTTGATATTTATATCTTACGGATGCGAACCATCTTTTTTCACCTTAACAAACAATGAAAATGTGTATCCCGCCACTCAATCTACCAGCATCAAAGTAACTACAAACGACAAAATTGAAGGTGAATACTCCGAGATAGGTTATATTATTGCCAACGGAGGAACTATTAATACCTGCATTGAAAACCTGAAATTGAAAGCAGCTGAACTGGGAGGTACAGCGGTTATTAAACTTCAGACGACTGTGGTAAAAAGTTACCTGATAATAATATTTATTCCCATTCCGTCCGTTCACTATTATGCTCAGGGAATAATCGTTAAACAATAATTTGAGTAATATTTATAACTGGAAAATTAAATTATGAAAATAAAAGGATTTCATCTTCTTATACTTTTAACTATGGTCATATTCCTGACAGGATGTGGTATTGAAAGTATGTACTATTTGAACGATGGTGTAAAAATACTTCCTGCAACATCGGTTAATAAAGTAATGATTTTGTCTGAGCGTACGGTTCCCGACACATCCTATATTGAAATGGGTTACGTTTCAGTCCATGTTACAAATGTTAGCAGTGGTGATGAATTAAAAAGGGCAATTAAGGAAGAAGCTGCCTCCATTGGAGCCGATGCTGTTATTGACTTCAGAATATTTGGAGCAGGCGGAATTGCTGGTAATTATGCTATGTTTGACTACAGGATATACGGTTTAAATGCGGGCGGAATTGCTGTCAAGTATAAATAATTCTGTCTAAGAAAATAGAGATTAATCTGTTTTCAGGAAGTAACGGGCGCCATTTTTAAATGCCACCTAACCATCGGCTCAAGCTGTTATGTAAAAAGTCAATATATGGGTGAAAAATAATTTAAATAATTATCGTCTCCTTAAAACAATAAGTGCTTGGCTGAAGAGATCCATGGCTATAAAAAAGAATCATTCTGTTATAAGCAGTTCCCGATGAAAGACTCGGGACTGTATGAAGTAAAATGAGATTGAAAGAAAGGTGCCTCCGGCTCAAATAAAAGCATTTCGGGATAAACTTTAGCCGCAAATCCATTAGGCAGCGCTTAAACGGAAGTATTGCATAAGACTATAATAAGGTCTATATTGTAGTCGCATAAATAATAGGAGATCATATGAAATTAAGCACCGCTGTCAAATCAATTAGTTATCTGAAAACGCATGCATCTGAGCTCATTCGCGACATTGTAAGCACTCAACAGACGCTTGTTGTCACACATAATGGTGAAGCAAAAGTAGTTGTCCAGGATATTCGTTCTTATGAAAAAATGCAGGAAACACTCGCATTATTGAAAATTCTTACTGGCAGCAAGCAAAACATTAAACGGGGGAAAGTGAAGTCGATAGATGAAGCCTTTGGAAGTCTAGAAAAACGAATACGGAATTTCAAAAATGAAAAAATATGATGTTATTTTTGACAATTCTGCCGAAGACGATCTCTATGATATATATACTTATGTGGCACTCAATGATTCAGTGGAACGTGCCGATAAATTATTTGCCGCATTTCGCAAGTCTTGCTACAAGTTAAAAACTATGCCTCTACGTGGTCATATTCCTTCAGAATTATTTGACGTTGGTATTGTTGAATTTAGAGAAATCTATTACAAACCATATCGAATATTCTATTCGATTGAAAACAATAATGTTTTAGTGCACTGCATTCTTGATGGTCGAAGAGATGTCCAAACAATACTGCAGGAAAGGTCTATGCGATAAGCACTGCCAACCAAACGGCGGGCAAGCCGGAGGCCCAAGAATGGTATTGCACTTTGTGCAATACAAATTTGCGGGTGCAATTTAGCGTGCATAGAAAGTGAATATGAATTATTTTGGAACTGGTTCTCGCGCGGCAGCGGTTAAATTGGAAAGTTCACATTGCCGCAGTCCCGCTGTACGGGATCCTCGTAGCGCTAAAGAGCCACGGGACTTATTTACCCGCCTTTGGCGGGGCGCCAATCCGTTAGGCCGCAGGCTTTTATTCTCAAATTATTGTATCTTAATATATGAAACAAATTAATTTAAATAGCTCTGAAATCCTGAGTCTTTATAACAAGTATCATGTCAAAACTCTTCGCATCTTTGGTTCGATGGTCAGAAACGAAGCTCGAGTTGATAGTGACGTTGATCTTCTTGTTACATTTTCGGAACCTATTTCACTGCTACAAATGGTTGGCTTAGAACGAGAATTATCTGCTGTTGTTGGACGCAAAGTTGATCTTTTGACTGCCAAATCTGTTAGCCGCTATTTGAAGAATAGAATTCTTAAGGAGTCCCGTCAAGTCTATGCAGCGTGATGATTCTGTTTATTTTAAGCACATCCGTGATGCAATACTTAAGATTGAGGCTTACACGAAACGAGTATCCGTCTCTTCTTTCGAAAAGGATACACTTATCCAAGATGCAGTAATCCGACAAATCGAAATCATTGGTGAAGCGACAAAGCGGTTATCGGAAATAATTCGTAAACGATATCAAGATGTTCCATGGGACGACATTGCTGGGATGCGCGATAAGTTGATTCATGATTATTTTGGCGTCGATATTGAAAAAGTCTAACTGACAGTACAAAAAGATATTCCTATCTTAAAAAAGCAAATCAATCGTATTCTAAAGAGTATTTAAATTATCGGCCTGCGCCCTAACCATTTTAAAATAGACAACAATAAGTTGTTACTCTGAAGAATAGCGCAGCCCGCCAAAGATGGAGCATGGCGGGTAAACCCGCCAAAAGATAAAACATGGCGGGCAAACCCGCCAAAAGGTGTAGCATGGCGGGCAAACCCGCCAAAAGGTGTTGCATGGCGGGCAAACCCGCCAAAAGGTGTTGCATGGCGGGCAAACCCGCCAAAAGGTGTTGCATGGCGGGCAAACCCGCCAAAAGGTGTTGCATGGCGGGCAAACCCGCCAAAAGGTGTTGCATGGCGGGCAAACCCGCCAAAAGGTGTTGCATGGCGGGCAAACCCGCCAAAAGGTGTTGCATGGCGGGCAAACCCGCCAAAAGGTGTTGCATGGCGGGTAAACCCGCCAAAAGATAAAACATGGCGGGCAAACCCGCCAGAAGATGATGCATGGCGGGCAAGCTCGCCATAAGGTGAAGCAGATCGGGCAAGCCCGCCTCGGGAGGGTGACCGCGGAGTATTCCGACGTCATCTTGCCAAAAAGACTGCGAAGTTATCCAATTTGAATCAAGCTAACGCTTGATAACATTTTTATGCCCGCCTGCGCGACTGTGTCAGCAGGCGGGCAGGCTTCCAGCGGTTGGCTGCAGCAAAGCTGTGTGGTCCACAATTTACAGTTCACTGTTTGCAGTTTGCTATTTCTCATCGACTGCCTTATTCCGCCGGTCGGCCAAATCGGCTTCAATTTTATCCATCAACGATTCTTTCAAGGGATAAATGAACATGAAGCCGGCAGCCAATAGTGCGCCGATTGCCGGATAAATGCTCAGCATCATCCTGATGCCGTTTTGGGTTTCTATGGTTTGCGCGACATTGGCATGGTAGCCGTAAAATGCAAGCAGCCATCCGGCCAGCGCAATTCCAATTGAAGCTCCGAATTTCTGCGACATCGAAGCAGCAGAAAAAACAAGTCCTGTCGCACGGCGGTTATTCTTCCATTCGGAATAATCGGCAGCATCGGCATACATCGACCATACCAGCGGGAAAATTATGCCCGCGCTTAAGCTTATAAGCGCCTGGAATATCAGTATGACTGCGATATTCGATTTTCCGATAAAATAAAACATTATGCTGAACACTGACGCACAAATCATGGCTATCGCAAATGTGTTTTTCTTGCCGATTTTATCTGAAACAGGTTTTGCAAGTACGACGCCGATAATGTTGGCGGCTTGTCCCAGGAGCAGGTAGATCGTGCTGATTGCAAGTGTTACATTTATCGGATTAAAATAAATATCGTTTTGTCCCTGGAAATAATATTTAAAATAATAGATTGCAGCCCCGTCCCGTATGGTATTGAAAAATATGGTAGAAATACCTGCGCCCACAAGTATAAACCAGGGTGCATTTTTGAGCAGGTCTTTAACATCGGCTTTGAGAGATGTTTTTTCGGTTATCGGTTTAATGCGTTCGCGTGTCCACAGGAATGTGAATAAGAAAAAGATAACGGTAAGGATTGTAATGACAATAACGGCCTCTTGAGTGCCTGTTTTATAATCGATTTCCTGAACGGCAACTTTGTTTATTTTAACATCTTTGCCGGGTTTATTTGCAGTAACGATTTTTAAATTCGAAATGTCCGACAGGTTCTCTTTTGAAACAAATGAACTCAGCCTGATTTTAATGTCGCTCGGGGAGCCGTCCCGCAGCAATCCTAAAGTGTCTTTTCCTTCTTTAAATTCAAACCAGCTGAATTCATTTGTTCGCTTGTTGACTACGCCGATTTTAAAAGCATCTTTTGTATTGACGGTCAATTGCGCCGATATAAACAAAAGGGAATCTGCCGGTTGTTTCCGGGAGGGTTCCGTAAGTTTGTTCTCCCATACGCAGATATTTTCGGAATCGTATTTTTTCGAAGTATCCTTTAATTCAAAGACTGCCGGCGCGGTCGATTGTATGTAATTGTTCGTGCCAAAACCGTCGAATAACGGCTGGAACAATCCAAGGACCAAAAAGCTGCCGCCGAATGCAAAAATAAACCTGTAGGTTGCAAGTGTTGTCCTTTCTTTTCCATCGGCAGTCATCACTCCCATGAGGGAAGCATACGGAACGTTAATCATCGAGTAGATAATCATCATCACCGTATACGTAGCGTAGGCATAAAATATTTTCCCGCTCACGCTTAAATTCGGAGTAGTAAAAGTTAAAATCCCGATAAGGCCGAATGGAACGGCCATCCATAAGAGATACGGCCTGAACTTTCCCCATCTTGTTTCGGTACGGTCGCCCAAAATCCCGACGAACGGATCGAAAGCAGCATTGCCGACACGGGTGATTAAAAACATGGTTCCCACGACTGCAGCCGGTATCCCGAAGATGTCGGTATAAAAAAACATAAGATACATGCCGAAAAGCTTCCAATACATGGAAGATGCGGCATCGCCGAATCCGTAGCCGATTTTTTCTTTTAAGCTTAACTTTTGTGTCATCATAAGAATCCGATTTAATATGAGGTTCTTAGTTCCCGCCGTAGGCGGGTAAGCCTGGTTCTTAGTTCTTGGTTCTTAGTTCTTGGTTCTTAGTTCTTGGTTCTTAGTTCGTAGTGCGTAGTTCATAGTTCAAAGTGCTGCTGTGCTGCGGTGCTTCGGTTAATTTCGTTCAGCTATATTACTCGTCAGTTGTCGGTCTCATATTGCATCATGTTAATGCATGATAACATTCTCAGGTTCGCCTGTGTTACTGCGTCAGCAGCCGGCGGCGTCGTAATGCGGGCAGCAGCTGTCCGATGTTCGTAAAATATTTACAGTCTGACGGTATGTTTCTAATTTGAATTACGCTAACGCGTAATATCATTATCAGGCCTCCGGCTACTATTTACGATTGACTATTTTCCATTCACCGCTTTTAATGCTTTTTCCGTCTCCTCCAGCAGCGCGTTGGCGCTGACCGGGGAACCGGTTGCATTTTTCATCCAGAGATCGGGAGCAATGCTGCCCGAAGCAACGATGCGTTCGATTTCTTTTCCTATACTCCCGCTCTTTTTAACCTGTGTCTTCGATCTGATTCGCGATCAAGTACCCGAATCGTATAGTCGGGGAGATACAGAAACGAATCTATCATGTGCGAATAAATCCCAAGAAGCAGAACATCTTTCCTGCCGAAAACAGGCGCATAATACTTGTTCCAGATATCTTTGGCGATCGCGATTGTCGCTTCTTTTAACTGCGCCGGAGTTGCATCGGGATGATCGTACATCCAATGCCATACTCCCATATCGACAAGTCCGACTCCGGCAATTTCGTACGTCATCCAGAAGTCGTTGAGTGTTTTCATCGCTTCCGCTTGCGGATCGTTCGAGGTAACGCCGAGCAGATCGAGATCGTGCGCTTGAAAAACGAATGCGATCGCTTCAGTAAACGCCGTGTTGGGAACGCCGCTGAGCAGGTAATGATCGATCATGTTAAGCGAGAACGTCTGTTCGACGTTATGTCCCATTTCATGCACCGCAATATTGAATCCTTTATAATCCATGCCCGATTTCCCGACGCGTGTCCGCAAATGTGCGTGAGCAGATTTCATCCCGGCTCCCATTGCATGACCGGAGCCGCGTGCCGGGTCGACAATGATATTGGCGGCCAGATACTCCGCACGTTCTTTGCTGAATCCGAGCTTCATAAGCATGTTCGGAATGTCCGCTTTGTACGCATCGGCGGTGGGATATTTTGCGGAAACAATTTTATCCAATTCCGCTTCCGAATATTTGCCCTGCGGCTTGAATCCATTGTACCAGATATCGAATGGTTCGAGCGGCCTGCCGAGCCGTTTTTGAATCAGCTTTGCCATTTTTGGCACGAGCGGGGACGTGAGAATGTTCTCAAAAATGGACTTGACGCGCGCTTCGGGAATTTCCCGCTCGATATCGAATTTCCGTGCAATGAGCGTCGGTTCGGTCGGGAAGTACGGATCCGCCTTACGCGAAGCAAGATACACATTGAGCAGCGTCGCATAGCGCGTATCCGGTTCCGCGGCAGAGGAAATAGGAAGATTGACCTTTTCAGGAGCGTCGGCATCGTGAACAGATGCCGGAACGACCGTATTATCGAATGGATTCCAGTCCGCATACAGGATTATTGATAACGCTTTCGGGAATCGTCTGTGTGACGATGCGTTCCATCACCTGTACGATCGTACGCTGCTTGGCAAGTCCGTTTGTCGCATCGGCATAATCCGCTTTAATTTCATCCCTGAGATTCCAGTGCGAAAGCAGCCGCATCTCGGCGGGGAAGAGGCGGTTCCCTTTGGCATCGACGAGGTGATGCATATAAATATTATATTCGGAAATATATTGTTCCGCATCGGCGCCGGCTGTGGAAATGGCCTGATTCACATCCGCCGGAACGCGCCTGGAAAACTGCAGCGCAAGGCGCGCTTCCGCCCATTGCCGCCGTGTCCAGTGTTCTCCTTGCGTCAACCGTTCATCGAGTGTAGTCAGCGGAAAATTCAGCAGAACGACGAATGCAAGTTTGTTCTGGAAAAAGTCATCGGTGACATGGGCGTCGGGAGAATAAGCCGCAAACATTTCATCGAAGGGATACACTTTGCCGAGATCCAGGTCGGATTGCTGCCGGAATTCGCGATTGATTTCCTGCAGGTGGCCGCCCAATTGCTCCAGCAAATATTCGATAGCGGTTGAACATGACGTCGAGTGTCTGCTGATCCCCTGCAAAATTTTCCCTTACAAATTCTTCAAAGACCGGAGCATCACCGTCTTCAGCGCGCCAGTATTCGGCCGTCTGCTGTATGCCTTTGACGATACGCGCATGCTGGGATTCGCCGTATTTTGCTGAAAGTTCGTTTTCGATTTTGGCTTGTGAACTTTTCAGCCAGGGAAGAGTTTGAACCTGTGCAGTCATCGCTGTTGTAATGAGAACTGCCAGGCATAGGATTGAATATACTTGTTTGGTGCGCATAAAGACCTCCGCGTTTGAAAATACGTAATAAAAAAAATCATTGTTCTTGCCTTGACACTGCCTTATAAAATATTAAAATAATTTTCTGTCCGTTTTTTATTTCCCGATCTCATCCGCCAAGACGAAGCGTTCATCTCTGTTTGCCGTTTTCCAAAATGAATCCACTGACACGTGTATAACATTTTCATGCTTCCGGCTCCAATTTCGGATTGATTCTTTCTTTAACTTCAGCACTAAGCACTAAGAACGAAGAACGATTGTATCGCCATCTGCCATTAACCATTTGCCTTTTTTCGCAATTCATCAATCGTCTCCACGGCATGGCGCATGTGCGGAATAAAAATGCTGCCGCCGACGATCAATGCCACATTAAGCGCATCGTATAATTCTTCATCCGTATAACCGGCTTCAACGCATTGGATCAGATGATAATCGATACAGTCATTGCAGCGCAGGACGCAGGAAGCTGCAAGCCCGAGCAGTTCTTTGGTTTTTGCGGTAAGAGCGCCGTCGGTATATGCCATAGTATCCAGATTGAAAAATCGTTTGATGCCGAGATGTCCGATCTCAGCAATGCGGCCGTTCATTTTTTCCCGGTAGGAACGAAATTCTTCAAGATGAGTGGACATATATGCAATTCCTTTCTCTAAAACCCGTTCCTTACTTCCCGCCCGAAAGCGGTATGCCATAAATGCATCGGGTTTATCATACTTGCCTGCGGTCTTTACTTTGGTCGTTGTCTTCAGTCTTCATTCAGTTTTCTATCTTCTAACTTCTGTATTCTAACTTCTGAATTCTGGATTCTAATTCTCTTTTCTTATAAAGTGCTGCATCTCGAACGGAATCGGCAGCGAGAGTTCGACAAATCCGGCATACTCGCCTTGTTTGTCGAACCACGGCACTTGATAAATAAGTTTTTTTATGCCCCGCTTTTCTATCGTATAATAATTCGGCTTATGCGTTTCCAGCATTTCCTTAACACGGGTTTTTGCCGGTTCCGGATGGCATTCGAGGAGGTTCGTTCCGATAAGCTTCAAACCTCCGTCATCTTTGAATGCCTCGGCTGCCTGCGGATTCATTTCCAGTATGATGCCATCTTTGCTGCACACGACGACGGAACCGGGAAACGAACGGAGCCATTCATGCTGATTGTACGGCGTGGTCATGAGATTCCGTTCTTTTGCTTAAAGTTCAGAATTTGCTGCAGGTGATTCTCGCTGTGCCGGGAGTACACTTTGAGCAAATCTTCAAGAATTACTTTTCCGTTTTCCAGATGTATGCCTGTGCGCGTCCATGCTTCTTCCGGGAGCGCTTCTAAAAATTGCGCCCAGCGTTCGTGCAGTCCCCGTATAATATCGAGCGAAGCCCGCAGAGAACCTTTGGTCGTGTCTTCCAATAATGCCCATGAGTCCTGATTGTACGGTTTCAGAAGAGGCTTATCTTCAGTGACGATCAGTTTCATGCGCATGACCGCATTCATATGAGCGTCTGCAATATGGTGGACAATTTGGCGCGTGGTCCATTTGTGTTCCGCTGTCGGTGTGTCGAGCTGCCGTTCCGACAGCGTCGCGGCTGCCGCTTCGACTCTTGCCGGAAGTTTCCGGATAATGTCGATCAAAGCTTTTCGTTCGTCGCTTGTCATGCAATTGCTCCTTACTTATTTTATTTTGAAATAATAGACCTGTTTAAAATATTTCTTCTGGAGAAACATCCGCGGTCATCCCGAAAATATCTTCGATATTTCCGTACCCCCAAAATCCCGAACAAGGCGGGACGAGCCGCCCGCGGCTGCAATGGATGCAGGAAAAATTTACGGCCAATCATGGCTTATAAAGACCGGACTGTTTCGCTCCGTGCAGGCCCGCCTCTACAGATCGGGTATCCACCGGTGTCAGCCGGCGCTTCATTGCCGGGCTCAGTATAAAAAATTTCTTTGCATCGTCCAGAGCGTCCCCGATAATTTCCATTGCTGCATCGTTGACCTGCCAGTTAAGGGACTTGAATCGGCAGAGATTTAATGCCGCCGTATAACCGATCATCGTCCGTTCGCCTTTGATGTTGTAATACGGTTCGAAGTAGGTCATCATAAGTTCGCGCAAGCTACGATAAACCGGCTCGCGGTAACGCAATCCGGTAAAATTCGATTTTGCCACAGCTCCCCAGTGATGCTGCCGCTTGAAGAGAGCGATGATGTGGTCGTCGTCGTTTTCATTCGGAAGAATTTCCGTGATGAGCGGCGGAAAACCGAGCCTGCTCGAGCGCTGCGGCTGCGAACAGCGCCCCGTCGTAACAATGTGCCTTACGGTCTCGCAGCACGCTTCGCGGAGAGCGGTACTGTTCTTCATCGCTGTAGTCGAGCGTGTCCAGAAAGTGTTGAATATTTTGGGGAGATGTGAGCCGCCCAAAAACAGCAAGCTCTTTTTTCGTGAACGATTCGGTCATGCTTCAATGTACAAGAGAACGGGAAGAAAGACAATGGTTAAAGTTACTGGCGATAATGGCATCCGACGCTTGTGTTGTTTTCCCACGCTGCTATGGTGATGGTGACTGCTGAGCGGACGGCGTTGCGCAGCCCAAGAATGCTGTCGGTGAGTTTGACCGTCCTGTAAAAACGCTGGATCTCCGATTCCAGATGGCGCAATTCACGTATGGCCCGCTGGAGCCGTTCGACCGTTCGCACAAGCCCGGTATAATTCCACATGATGTTCTTAATCAAACTCATATCCTGACTGATGAGCGCAACGTCGGGATATTCGGTACCTGTTTCCTCCCATTGAGGGAAGTCATCGGGTTTCGGTTTGGGGAATTCTTTTAATGCATTTTTAATATGCAATGCAGATCGATGTCCCCATACAACTCCTTCCAGGAGCGATGCGCTTGCCAGGCGGTTGGCGCCGTGGAGTCCGGTGCAGGAAACTTCACCGATAGCATAGAGCCGCCCGAGTGTGGTGACGGCCCCATTCATCCGCCCAGACGCCGCCGCAAAAGAAATGTGCGGCCGGGACAACCGGTGCAGGTTCTTTGGAAATATCGATTCCTGCCTGGAGGCACATCCTATAAACCGAAGGGAATCTTCTCTTGATATCGTCAGCGGGGAGATACGATGCAATGTCCAGGAATACGTTCGGAATATTGTGTGTGAGCATTTCCTGATGGATGCTGCGGGCGACGACATCGCGCGGGGCCAGGTCTTTCCATTCCGGAGCGTATTTCTGCATGAACGGTTCCATTTTATGGTTGACCAGTCTTGCACCGGCTCCGCGCATAGCTTCTGTGATAAGAAAACAGGGACCGTTTTCCTGATAGAATGCGGTCGGATGGAATTGAACGAATTCGCAATTGATAGTGACGTGCTCCGGCGCGGGAAGCCATTGCAAGTCCGTCACCGCGTGCGCCGGGCGGATTTGTTGTGCGGAGAAATATTTGACCCACTCCGCCGGTGGCGAGAATCGTTGTGCGCGAAAGAACACGCTGCACGCTGCCTGTTTCCTGATCGAGCAGATATGCGCCGACGCAGGTAAGCGGTTCGTAGACATTCAATCGATTGACGGCATGGTGGGCGGGAGTCAGAAGATCGATTGCAGTTTTTCCCGTCAGAAGCTTTACGTTGGGATGCGACCGGATCGCTTGAATAAGATATTTTTCAATAAGACTTCCCGTTGCATCCCTGGCGTGGAGGATGCGGGCGATGGAATGACCCCCTTCCCGAACGAGCGACAATTCTCCTTTACGTGTTTTATCGAATGGAATTTTTATTTTATCGAGGAGTATCGATTTGACAAGATTCGGCCCTTCGGTTGCAAGAATTTCCACTGCCCGCGGGTTGCAGCAGCCGGCTCCCGCGCGTGTAATATCTTCGGCAAGAAGTTTTGGGGAATCGTCCGGGCCCGTATAAATAATTCCCCCTTGAGCGTACTGTGTGTTCGATTCTTCGGGTGTAGAGGATCGCGTCACGACAACGACGTCGATGCCGGCATCTGCAAGCTGGAGCGCCGCAACGCTGCCGGCGACTCCGCTGCCGATGATGAGAACGTCGCATTCGATATTATTGTATGTGTCCATGATATTTTAGTCGATAGTTTTGTTCGGAACACTTGGTGCAATGGCGAGCATTCGTTCGAGCGCCCGGACAGCTTTGATGCGGATCTCCTCGGGAATTTCAATGACGTATCGCGTATGCTGCAGAGAATCGAGCGTGTCTTCCAGAGTAATTTCATTCATGTGGGGACATCGGATGGAACACATGCGGAGCATGTTTTTCTCCGGATTTGCAGCGGCAATATTGTCTCCCATCGAGCATTCCGTGAGCAGCAGGTAGCGCGGCGCCTTCGAATGCTGTATGAATTTTATCATCGCCGATGTGCTGCCGGAAAAATCGGAAGCACCCGTCACTTCCGGACTGCATTCCGGATGAGCAAGAATGACGACGTCGGGAAATTGTTTGCGGACGTTTCTGATATCTTCGACAGTATATTTTTCATGCACTTCGCAGCGGGCATTCCAGCCGATCATAACCTTATCGATTACCGTATCGGAGCCGGGCGTCATGGAAGGGAAAATAATATGGCGCCCGGTTTCCAGGGCAACATTGCGTGCAAGATATTCATCCGGAAGAAAAATGACCGATTCGTCTTTGAGCGATTCGACGACGGCCGCCGCATTGCTCGATGTGCAGCAAATATCCGATTCCGCCTTAACCTCTGCGCTGGTGTTGACATACGTTACGACAGGAACTCCGGGAAAACGGGATTTCAGTTTCCGGACATCTTCCGCCGTAATACCGTCTGCAAGCGAGCAGCCGGCTTTTTTTGCGGGCAGGAGGACGGTTTTCTGCGGAGAGAGAATTTTGGCAGTCTCCGCCATGAACCGTACACCGCAGAAAACTATAATATCGGCTGTCGCTTTTGCCGCTGCACGGGAAAGTTCCAGGGAATCGCCTGTCATGTCCGGAATGGAATGATACAGCGCCGGTTCCATATAATTGTGTCCGAGTATGACCGCATTGCGCTGCTTCTTAAGTTCGATAATCTGCGCGGCAATTTCCGACTTGATCTTCAGTTCAACATCGGGAACCACATCCCGCAATTTTGTTTTTAAATCTTGATATATGGCTTCTGCATTTGCCATTTTTATATTCGATTCTTTCTTCTGTCTTCTCAATTCCGGCTTCTTCATTCTAAAAGAAAACTTATATCGAGCGCGGAAACGGAATGAGTCAGCGCGCCGATGGAAATCATGTCTACGCCTGTTCGCGCAACGGCTGCGGCATTGCGCAATGTGATGTTGCCGGAGGCTTCGAGTAAAACGCGTCCGGATGCTATGGCGACTGCTTTGCGCATAGTTTTCAAATCCATATTATCCAGCATAATCCGATCGGGCTTTAATAAAAGCGCTTCATGGAGCTCGGCAAGATTCTTAACCTCGACCTCTATTGGACGGTCTTTTTTATCCGCTGCCCAGACTTGTGTCACAGCTTCCGTTATTCCACCCGCCGCTGCAATATGATTGTCCTTAATCAATACCATATCGAACAATCCGAAAGCGGTGATTAACTCCGCCTCCGAGAACGACTGCCTGTTTATCCAGCAGGCGGAGTCCGGGAGCGGTCTTGCGCGTGTCCAATATGACGGCATTTGTTCCCCGAACCGCATCGACAAAAGACCGGGTCAATGTAGCAATACCGGACATCCGCTGAAGAAAATTCAATGCAGTTCGTTCGGCGGCGAGCAATGCACGTCCCTTGCCTCGCACCTTGGCGATAATTTGTCCTTGAAGAACAGCGCTGCCGTCGATGATTTTTGGAGAAAAAATTGCATTTTGATCGAGCAGTTTGAATGTTTCGGAAACGACTGCCAGGCCGGCTATGATCTCCATGGGCCTTTGCGATAAAAGTTCCGGTGAGAATTTGTTGAGGCGGAATCGTGCTCTCAGAAGTGATGTCGCCATCACCGATGTCCTCATCAAGTGCATGCCGGATAACGTCTCGAATTTCAAGGATTTCACTTTTCTTCATGATTTAATATAAGGAAGTTTGGGGTTAATTGTCTATCATTTAGTGCTTGGTTCGTAGTGCGTGGTTCAGAGTTCGTGGTTCTTTGTTCATAGTTCTATTAACCTCAGCACTACGAACCAAGCACTCAGAACCAAAACATGATGCAATTGACTTTTAACAATTTCGATTGCTTTTCCTCTGCCTTCTCTTTAATATACCGTCAATCCTGGATTTGACAGACACAAAAGAATGCTGACCCAAATGCGATTTAGATTATCTCAAATTGTCCAGTTCACTTTGATTGCCGGCGTATTGTGCTTTGGCGGATGTTCTTCGGGAGAAATATCGCTGAGAACAAATGTTACCGAAGGCCTTATCGGCAAACAGAAGATAAAAGTATATCTTACGGAAATTACCGGCACGGATGAGCAAACCTTCAGGCAGGAGCTCTCCGCTGCATTATCCAAAGATTCGAATGTTGTCCTGGAGCCGTATGGAGTGCTGCCGGATTCAACAGGCGATTCTTCATCTGCCATCCAGGGAATCGTTATTTCCGGTGTTCATAATACACGAGAGGACTCGCGTATCGTTCGTGATGCATCGGTAGATGGGGGCGGTGAACGTTCGGAAACCGATCATGTGAGTGAATTTCAGTATACCCTCAGAGATGCTGAGTCGATGGACGAACTTTCTTCCGGTGTTGTAAAGTGCACCGAAACGACTTCCGGTCATTCCTCGTCTTCTTTTGGATCGATTATCGGTGGAATATTCCATGCCCTGGCCGATTTGATAACATCTCAGGACTCTCGCAGAAGACGCCAAACGATCGATGAATTTGTCCGCTCAATAAAGATTCATACAGAAACGCGGAATATTATTTTGTACAACGATATGGATTTACCGGAATTGAAAGAAGGAATCGATTCGGCGCGCTTCGGGAATTGGAAAAAAGCGGCCGTATGTTTTCAGGCTGCCGTCGAGAATTATCCGAAGCATAATGCTTTATACAAAGCGTATTATAATCTGGGAATGGCGTATGAGTGTACGAACGAATATGAAAAAGCACTGACCGCTTTTTCACTTGCGAATGAATTGCATCCGGCGGATCGTTTCACATCGGAAATAGAATACTGCGAGCGCTCCTCCCGGTATTCAGAGTGGCGGGAGAATGGGAAATGATAAATTTCGATTCGCGAATTGTCAATTGTCAATTGTGAACTGCACACTGTAAACGGTAAATAGGTAAATAGTGAATAGAAAATGGTGAATGGAAAATGGTGAATGGAATTAAAGAATTGACAAACGAATCAACTGATAAACTTCGAACGGCAGCACTTTGAACCACGAACTAAGCACTACGAACTTAGAACCAAGAGCCAATGAACGAATGAACTTCCACATTGCAGCACCGAGCACTTACGCACTTGAGTTTAGCGAATGTAAGCTTTCAACATCTATTGTTGTGCTTTTCAACACTTACAACAATCCCTGAATATCAAAGAAACGGAATTCTGTCGAAATCGTTTCATAATCGCTGTTTCTTGATCTACTTTGTCGTTTTTCTTTCTTGGTACGGCAATTGGAGCTTAAGAAGAGCAGTCGATTGAAATGAGAGATATGATAAAGTGCAAAAACGATAGAGATTGTATATAAGGAGAAGGGTCATGGTAGCATTACTTGTTATTGCAACGATTCTGGTTTTTATCGGAATCGAACTTTTACGGCAGCATGCTGGAAAGCGCAAACCGGTTCCGGCATCGAATTCAGCCGACGAACATATCCTTATTCCCAAAGGATATTTTTTAAGCAAGGCGCATGTTTGGGTAGAAATGATTTTCGGCGGTGAAGCTCGAATCGGCATAGATGATTTTCTTCAGAAAATTATCGGCAGCGTGGACGGCTTGGAATCTGTAAAACCCGGTACCGAATTGAAAAAAGGAGATCCTTTGCTCATCGTCCATTCCGGCGGCCGAACGCTCACGATTCCGGCTCCACTTTCGGGAATCGTCACGAAACTGAATGATGCAGTGATAGCTTCACCGAAAACCTTGCAGACAGATACTTATATTTCCGGCTGGATTGCAGTACTTACGCCGAAAAACATTGCACCCGAACTTCTTTTGCTTTCAGCAGCCCAGGATGCGGGTCAATGGATGAGAGCGGAGATCGGCCGATTCCGCGATTTTATCCGTATGCAGATGCAAGCATCACAGATGCAGGCGGGTGTTCCTGCAGCAGTCGGCGCTACATTGTTCGACGGCGGTTTGCCGCATCATGGAGTGCTGGCACAGTTCAATGAGAATACGTGGCGTGCCTTCCAAAAAGAATTCTTAAAGACAGAATAATGCTGTACGGACAACTATTTGGGAAAATTGGATAAAAGAGGAGATGAAGCAATGAGTAACGCTTCAGGACAGAGCGTCATCCCTGAAAATGAGTTTCGATGCCAATGGATGGATGCAGGCGTCGTGGAATATAAACTCTGTGATAAAAATTTTCAATGCGATCAATGCGCATTTGACGGGGAAATTCGATTCAATCGACATTCGGCTGAACGCCAATCTGTTCCGATCATAGCTTCTGCTTCTTCCGATTCCGAGCAGCCGCTTCGATTCGATCAAATTGTCAAACGACGACTGGATGCTCTGAGTACATATCCTCTCCGGGATGATAGGATCTATCATCGTAATCATTTTTGGATGGAAACAAAAGAAAAGGGAATTTGCCGATTCGGACTGGATGCAATTGCTGCGAATTTGTGGCAGCCGATTATGAGCGTCGTTGTCCCGCGCGTCCCGAGCGAGGTCAAGAGAATGGATCCTTGTTGCTGGATCGTTCTTAGTGAAGGTGCGATATCTTTGCATGCACCGGTCGATGGTTTACTGATGCGATTTAATCCGGAGATGATTCAACAACCATCTCTGATAACGACCGATCCCTTTGGCAGGGGATGGTTAATGGAAATGTCCATGAAGAATCGTACAAAGGGAATGAACGATTTTTATCAAGCGGAAAAAATACAGGAAACACAACTGCATCTCCTTGCATCGCTGGGGAATAATTTTGAGGAAGCATACGCTCAGAACAGAGCATCGGTAGGAATAACTATGAATGACGGCGGTGTTGTGATTCAAGATATCGAAAACGTACTTGGTGCGAAAACTTATTTTGAAATTGTCAGCAGGATTTGTTTTTTGACTTGAAAAAGCAGAAGACAGAATTCAGGAGACAGAAGGCAGGAGATAGGATGGGCGAACAGAATATCAAATACCTTAAGACCAAAGAACCGATGAACTAAGGAACAGATTAACACTAAACTACGAACTAAGAACTAAGAACTAAGAACTACGAACTAAGAACTACGAACTATATAACCAACTATACAACAGCTCCGCAGTAAGTTATCATACTTAGTTTCGCTTCACTCTCTAATTATGGCCGATGTCCATCCCGCTAGAAAGCAGCGGGATGCTCATTCCGGCAGCATATCAGCACTTTTCACTAAAAAACCCCGCACTAAGAACATAGAACTGCTCGCTCAATCTGGCCGATTTCTATCCGGCCCGAAAGCAGCGGGATGCTCATTCCGGCATGGCCGATGGCACTTTCCAAGGGATTTTCCCATTTTTTAAGAAATTTTCCATTTATTAAGACTTTGTTTTAATTTCGACTCGTGATTGTTGAAAAAATCAACTATTTTTATGCTATGTTGTTGGCATAGTCGTTGCTAAAATCAGTATAAAGCAGGCTTTTAGTTTATTTGCTATGAAATTATTCCATTACTTAGGATTCCGGCTCTTTCTCGGAATAGCCGTAATTATGTCCATCGGCACGGCGATATTTGTTTCCATTGCTGTCGATTGGCAGACCAAAAAATTTCTCGACAATTCCACCCGATTTGCCGCCGATATGAGCGACGTTATCGAACGTTCGATGCGCTACAGCATGCTGCTCAATCGGCGCGAAGATGTGGATCAAATCATGAAGACTGTCGGAAACGAAGAGCGGATCGCAGGAATACGCATCTACAATAAGAAAGGAATGGTTACTTACTCGACTCAGGAATCGGAGACCGGGAAGAATGTCAACATGTCCGCGGAAGCGTGCACTGTATGCCATGCCGGTCTCAAGCCGCTGAAGCCGGATTCCAAATTACTGACGCGCATCTTCGACTCTCCCAAAGGATACCGCATGATGGGAATCATTACTCCTATCCGCAACGAAGCGAGTTGTTCATCGAACGATTGTCACGCGCACGATTCCACGCAGACAGTTCTGGGCATTCTCGATGTGATGATTCCCCTGAAAGATGTGGACGCCAATATTGCCGAACTTCGTCAAGCGCAGATCGTCGGTTCGGTTTTTTTAGTCGTTGTGCTGATCGGTTTTGTCGTTACATTTATCTGGCGCGAAGTGACAATTCCGGTAAAGAAACTTGCTGTCGGGACATTGGAACTGGAACGGGGAAACTTATCGCACCGTATCGACATTACGAACGGCGACGAAATAGGCGCGCTGGCGGCTTCCTTCAATCGTATGGCGCAGGAACTGCAGCGCACGCGTATGGAATTGACAACATGGGCGCAAACGCTGGAAAAACGTGTTTCTGAAAAAACCGACGAGCTGCGGCGCGCACAAAAACATTTAGTCCAGATAGAAAAAATGGTTTCGCTCGGAACGTTGGCGGCGACAGTCGCTCATGAGCTGAACAACCCGCTGGAGGGAATTTTGACCTATGCAAAACTGCTGCGTAAAAAAATCGACGCCGGTATTCCGTCCGGAGAAGCAGCCAGGGAAATGTCCGGTGAACTCGGATTGATTGCAGACGAAACGGCGAGATGCGGCAACATTGTAAAAAATCTGCTCCTCTTCTCGCGCGAGAAGGTAGGAGAATTTAAAGACGCCGATGTGCGCAGTGTGATTGAACAGAGCCTGAAGCTGATCGAACACCACATGCAAATTCACAACATCAAAGTCGAAACCAATCTCGGCAGCGAGCCGGCGATCTTGTTTTGCGATGCGCATCAATTGGAAGAAGCTCTGCTTGCGCTGGAGATCAATGCTGTAGAAGCGATGGCAAGCGGCGGAACCTTTGCTCTTGCCGTCCGGGAAATCGGATATCTCAATTCGATTCAGATTACGCTCCGCGATACAGGCTGCGGTATTCATGAAGAGGATATCCCTCATATTTTTGAGCCGTTCTATACAACCAAGAAGGACGGAAAAGGAACGGGACTCGGACTTTCGGTCGTCTACGGCATCATCGAACGTCACGGCGGAACGGTCACCGTGGATACACGGGTCAATGCCGGAACCATATTTACAATAACCCTGCCCAAACATGTCGTACAACAAGGTGCACAAACACAGGCATCCACGAAAGGATAAACAACTATGCCCTCGAAGAATCAGCAGCAAAGCATTCTTATCGTCGATGACGAATTTATCGTCCGCGATTCTTTGACCAAATGGTTCCGGCAGGACGGATACCGCGTCGAATCTGCCGAAGATGCGAATCATGCCTTAAAGATGATGAATACCGGTCCATGGGATATCGTGCTGCTCGATATCAAAATGCCGGGTATGAGCGGATTGGAACTGCAAAAGCGACTGCGGGAAATCGACAAGTCGGCAGTGACCATCATGATTACGGCATTCGCTTCGGTGGAGAGTGCGGTTCAGGCCTTGAAGGATGGAGCATTCGATTACGTGACCAAGCCGATCGATCCCGACCATCTTTCCCATCTTGTAGCCAATGCATTGAAACAGAAGAAATTGCATGAAGAAAATGTTCAGCTCCGCGAACAAATCTCCGGCATAAGCGCTTTTGAAATTATCGGCGCTAGTCCGCAAATATCGAGAGTCATCGAACTTTCAAAAACAGTCGCATCCACGGACACGACGGTCATGCTGCGGGGTGAAAGCGGAACGGGAAAAGAACTCGTGGCCCGGACGATTCATGCCAACAGTGCACGCCGGTATTTTCCGATAGTTGCAGTCAATTGCGGCGCGCTGGCAGAAAGCCTGCTGGAAAGCGAATTGTTCGGCCATGAAAAAGGGGCATTTACCGGTGCGCAGTACCGCAGGAAAGGAAAATTTGAACTTGCCGACGGCGGTACCATATTTCTCGATGAAATCGGAACCATCAGTCAAAAGATGCAGGTCCAATTGCTCCGCGTTATCGAATCCAAACAGTTTTCGCGCGTGGGCGGAAACGACCTTGTGTCAAGCGATTTCCGCGTCATCTGCGCCACAAACCGCGATCTTGAAGCGGCTGTCAAAGACGGATCGTTCCGCGAAGACCTTTACTACAGGATGAATGTATTTTCGATAACAATTCCTCCGCTGCGCGAGCGCAAAAGCGATATACCGCTGCTGGCGCAGGCCTTTACAAAGAAATACGCAGGCGTTATGCATAAAGCGGTGGAAGGAATCGCCCCCGCAGCGCTCGATATGCTGGTCCGGTACGACTGGCCGGGCAACGTGCGGGAACTGGAAAATATCGTCGAACGCGCGATGGTTCTTGCAGTTCCTCCGCTGATTCAGCCGAACGACCTTCCGTTCCAATTCGGAGCGCAGGCTCTTGGTTTGAAAACGGATTCACTGGCATCTTTGGAACGGGCGCATATTGAAACGATTCTTCATCGGTCAAATTGGAATATTTCCCGCTCGGCGGAAATACTCGATATCGACCGCGTAACGCTTTATAACAAGATTTCGAAGTACGGACTCAAGAGACCTTGATCGATGTCTTCCATCCTTATCGTCCCCATACGGCCCGTCGATCATGCGGCCCTTACGCAGCTTCTTGCGCCGCTGGAAGAAATTTTTTATGCTTCAGCCGCAATCGAGGAAATGAAATATTTAGATTCTGCGTTTGCGTTCGATGGATACAGAAATCAATATAATTCGACATTGCTGCTCGCAAAAATTCTCGAAACGTATCCTGCCGCAGGCGGAAAAGCGGTCGGTATAACATCGGTCGATCTTTTTGTCCCTGTGTTGACATATGTCTTCGGGGAAGCGCAGCTCGACGGTACGAGCGCCGTTGTTTCTTCGTTCCGGCTGAATGAATCGTTTTACGGATTTGATCCGAATCCCGTTCTGGAACAGCAGCGTTTGCTGAAAGAAACAGTGCATGAGCTCGGACATACATACGGACTTATTCACTGCCACAATCCGGAATGCGTCATGCATACGTCGACCTCGGTCGAAGAGATCGACCTCAAGAGCGAACGTTTTTGCGGCGAATGTGCCGCGTCGCTTTAAGAGATAGTGAACAGTAAACTGTGAACTGTAAACTGTGAACGGTAAACTGTAAGCCAAACGGATTCTCATCGGCACCATGCTCCTCCCGGGCACCGTTCGAGGAGAAATATTAAACAAATTCAAAAATGGATTTCAATGAAAAAAATATGCTTAAACTGCGCAATTTCCGAAAATGAAATTCCGCTCATTCAACTTGCATTCGACGGCGGACATACATATATCTGTCCGCAATGCCTTCCATCGCTCATCCATGCTCCGCATAAGCTTGCGGACAAACTGCCTGCGTTGAAAGACATCAAGCCGGAGCCGCACAAGCATAAATAACGGCGTTCCTTCGAGTCTTTGTTCGAACGTGCCTGTTCATACCTAAATTTGAGCTTGACAATTTCCATCTCTTAAAGTATCTTTCCGATGCGCAGGTACCAGAATATTCTCTCAACGCGCAGATTCATAAACGACTCAAAAAAATCAATGTACCAATGTACGCCCATGGGGTGTTCTGTTGTTGGAATTCAAGTGTATAACAGTTAGGGAAACACTATGAAGTTACGACAAAGCAACGGTAATTTACGCATTATTTTAACGATCGTTTTTTCTCTTCTTTCCATTAACGAGCTTTTCCCACAGATAAACATTAAAGAGCGGGTCGAGATAGCGCCAATTGCAAAAATTAATAAAACAAAACCTGCGTCATGGATTTTAAATTCTGCAGCGAAAGACTTCCCTTGTTTTCAATGTGATTTTGATCCAACAAGCCCGTATCTGACTGTCTGGCTCAGCCGGCCTTGCAGTCAAGTGATTTATACAACAACGCTTCAAAGCGTGAACCCAAATCCCATGGCGGCCCTTATTGGCGGTTCTGATGTTACCAACAGCACGGGTTCTATAAATGTTAGTTCAGGTACTGAGATACCTTGTTGCGGATCTTGGTGCACTTTTGGATGTGAAGCGTATGGATATGGTTACGCTAATCCCGTTTATGACGTTCATTCAAACGTCTCCATGACTACCACAACTTTAGATTTTCAGGTGAATGGGCAATGGTGGCAGGCAAATCCTTTTACAGTGACAATACATCTTCAGGCAGTGCCCTTAAATACGGGACTGGCTGATACTTGTATACTTAATTTGGGATGGCCTGGAATGATTAACGCATATTATTCCAATACATTAAATACATGGCCATACATTTACGATTTGAATCTGAATTATATTCCATTTTGCGGAATCGAGGCTTCATCATACAAACTTGACCGGCTTAATAACAATCCTCTCGGCAAGGTATATCTTTTCAATTATGACGGCGTTACTGTAGGTGCTCCTGTAGCAGGATCATCTATCAGCGTCGTAGAACCTGCTGATTCTCATGCGAATCTCTATTGGGATGGCAGTGATCTTGTGGGTGATGTCGATTCTGTGGCAATTACTGCAAATTTATTTGGTTTTCAAAGCAATAGAGCAGTTGTGCTTTTATACAAGCCAAAGCCAGATCATTTTTTAGTAACATCGGATCGTACAATGATGCTGGGAGGCGATTCTACAAATATCACCGTTATTGCACAGGATGTCAATAATAATGAAGTGGCATTGGACGGCAACGCAAGCATAACATTGTATGATGGAGCGGAATTAGGTTACTTTTCTAATCCTCAAGTGCCCTATAGCGTTGCACGAAGCGGAACGGTAAAATTCTTTGTCGAATTTAACCCCTCGAATACTGCAAGCGAGGTCATTGATCCCATTGTGGCGCTCCGAACCGACTATCCGGACCGTTGTGGATCTTGTTCAATCGATGTTTCACTCGGTTGTTTTCATGTAGCGCTCCAGGATTCGACTATTGTACCGGGGGATTCGACACAAATATTGCTTAATCAGTTACGCTATGACGGTACTTCAATCGTTCCATATTCGGATGATCAACAGTTCAATGTCTGGCTAGGCAATGGAATGTCGAGTTATGGCTTTATCCGATCGGAATTCACCGGAGCAACTGGATCCTCTCTACAGAATGATTGGGGACCATTTTACTTTATTGCGAAAAAGTCTATTACTGCAGATTCCGTTGCAGTACAAATCTCAGCATCTTTAGGAGACGTTGTACAGAAATATCCTTGTTACTCGGTCATCAGCAATTCAATGAACCCGATAATAAATGGCGCTAAGACAAAAAATAAAAATATTACGAATAATTCTCCTGTGCCAAGTAAAAAAACAATCGGGGCATTACAACAAGAGAGAATAGAGAAAAGAAAGCAAATGGTCGATGAATTATTCTCGAAATCCAGATATGCCGCTTTTCTGTCAAGATCGAATGTGAAGAA
Organism: Ignavibacteriota bacterium; assembly: GCA_963778945.1. Taxonomy (GTDB): domain Bacteria; phylum Bacteroidota; class Ignavibacteria; order UBA10030; family UBA10030; genus Fen-1254. Next base: position 63,873 of record CAVZWL010000012.1, on the reverse strand, counting down.
TAAGGACAGTCTTTTAACATCACAAAAAGCAACTGTACTGAAGTTGAGCGAAGAGACGGAAGCGCAAAATGGTCAGTCATGCAGTTTGCCTAATGCCACTTGTATGGTAGTTCATTCCGTTCCTACCAATATCTTGTTGAAAGCAAACCCTTTAGAAGTAATCCATGGTCAAACGACTACTCTAACAGTATCGTTAAAAGATCAGAACGGGAAAACAATCTCTCCGAACACAAAAGTGATTACGATAAACTTCTATTCACGAGAGACCGAGCAATTTGGGGAATTGACAGGTAATGGACAAAACGGATTGAATTTGACTGATGTTCCTTATAAACAAGCTTATAATGGATTGGTTTCTTTTGCATTAAATGGTGTCGACTCTGAGGGAAGATTTCCGATAGGAATTAGCTTTTATGCAACAAGCGGTACATCATTGGTGTCTCCCACAAGAAGTATTATGCTCAAAGGAGCCAATACTCTTGGAGAATATTATTGTCAATGGCAAGATTATTGGGCAGGTCAAAATTACGATAAAGATGAGGATACCGCTAAAACAAGAATAAACGGCAAAACGACATATTATCATATTAGCGCGAAGGGTTGTGCTATGTCTGACGTAGCAATGGCTCTGAAAGGGTTTGGATGTAATGTTGACCCTTCAATGTTGAATACTTGGATGGATGATCCACTTAACGAAGGATATGGTAATCATGGAAATGTTCAATTTGAAACGACAGTTTTTGGTTTTCCAAATAGTCCAGTTGGCGCTTCTGAAGCAGTAGGAATAGGTCTTCTTTATCGCAACGGCCATATGTTCCCCCCACCGATTGCCGCCTTTACAGATGCTTTAGACTACAATCTGAATCAGGGATATCCATCTATTGCACAAATTATAAGTCCAGATGATGGTCATGAGCATTGGGTGCTTATAACGAGTAAGATCGGCAACGGTCAATACACGATTTTAGATCCTGGCAATCCTGATCGTGTGTTTCTCGATACTTCTGTGATACCAATTTGGAAATACAGAGAAATTATTCCGAAATAAGATCGAATGGTAAATAAAGGGAATAAAGCCATGAAAACAATAGTTACGATTCTTCTATTGAATTTAAGTTTAATGCAAGCTATAAATTCTCAAACAAAAGTTTATATGGATGTTTCATCAGATATTAATTTCATTGTCACAGATCCATATGGTAAAAAGACAGGTATCGATTCTCGATATTCAAAGCCATATAATCAATGGACTTGGTATAAAGAAATACCAAATGCAACAATTGGCTTTGAAGGAATAGGTGATGGCTCTCCTTCAATTGTTCTTTTTGAATCTCGCATGGACACTTCTAATGCATATGGTAATTATACTTTTCAATTCATAGGTGATACTTTAGAGGTCTTTGATTTTCTTGTAGAATCATTCCCATTGAGTAAAAATAGTCAAGTACCAGAAAGTCCGTTACGATCTTAAAAATATTCCTATCGATAATGATAGCGTTGTAACATATCATTTTAACTATCATGGTGCTCTGGGAGCCAAATCAAGTCTCATTAAAGTTGTTTCCCCACGCACTCTCATCCAGGATGTCAATGCAATGCAAAAGCTTGGTTGGATACAAAGCCAGACAACATGTCAAAATTACATCCAATTATATAGTACCATTAGCTCGCAGATGTCAAATAACGATACTCCAGATGCTCGTAGCACGCTTAATACCGTTCTAAATCAATTGCGTGCTGATAGTGGATCCGCAATATCCGGTGATGCGTATAAGTTTCTTAATGCAGATACGAAGCAACTTCTCAAAAGCTTACCAAATATTTCTCAATGTTTGATGAAACTTCTCTCCAGTACTGGATCATTACTAATGGGCGGTTCACTTCAATATCGTGATACCACTTGGAAGGATGCAGCAAACAATAACGACGGTACCTTTACAATTAATACAATCAAGAAAAAACTATCACTGCGTATGACCTACAATTATGGCACACAAACGAAGTCAAATGTTATTATCAAGAATGATTCAACGATTATCTTTCAGACAAAAAATGTTTCTGTAAACCTTCAAAACAGCCAGGGCACTCCATTAGATACGGGAATTGTGCAGTATCATAGCACCTCCGGCCCCGTGGGGGCAAGCTGGCAAAATTATGGAATTACTTTAAATGGTGTTGTTTCAAAAGAACTGCTCCCCACAAAATATACATTCCGTATGACGTATAACGGCGCAGCAGTTACTAAATCACAAAGCCTTGATTCTAATGCAACGGTTGTATTCCAAACAGTTCCTGCGAATGTACAACTACAAACGAACACCGGCGATCCTCTTGATACGGGCATTATCCAATTTAATGCCGGCGGCCCCATAGGGGCAGGCTGGAAGTCTTTTGGAACAACAACAAACGGCATAGCAACAAAAGAACTGCTTCCGACAAACTATAACTTTCGTATGACATATTACGGCGCTACGGTCAGTCAGGCGCAAAGTATCGATTCCAATGCAACAGTCGTATTCCAGACGGGGAAAACATTAGTGCAATTCAATAACAGCCAGGGTAGTCCGATTGATACGGGTGTAGTTCAGTTTAATTCAGGAGGCCCCGTAGGGGCAGGCTGGCAAAGTTATGGAACGACATCAAACGGCGTAGTATCGAAAGAACTGCTTCCTGTAAAATATACTTTCCGTTTAACATACTGCGGCTCCACTGTCAGTATAGCTCAGAATGTAGATTCTATTGCAACCGTTGTTTTTTCAACGGTCTTATGCACTGTAAGCGTGACTAACTCATCGGGCAGCTTATTAAACAATGCCACGGTGAGTTATAATTCAGGCGGCCCCATTGGGGCGGGGTGGAATATAATAGGAACAACCAAAAACGGTATTGTGACAAAGGAGTTCTTGCCTGCAAAGATACAGTTCCGTGCCGCGTATGGGTCAAAACAGCAATCGGTGACACAGGATGTTTCGGCCAATCCGCTAATTTCTATTACATTGCCGGTTCAGTAATCCCGGGAGGATGTATGAAGAAACTATGTGTAATACAATTGCTATTTGTAAGCATGTCAATTGCCCAAACGGATACCGTCTATACAGTACCGTTTGCATCCAAAGGCAATACGATAGATCTTACGGTGGCAAATATGGCCTCAATAGCGGCTTCAAATGTCACCGTCACGCTGACAAGCTCTCCATCTTGGATCAAATTTGATTCAACAAAATGCACAATTGCAAAAATAGCGGGGACAACAGAGCAATCGGCGACATTTTCTTTTTCCATCGATAAGAAAGCTCCAACGGGACAGCAGCAGAACCTGACCTTCCTGATTACTTCCGGAGGTCAGCAATGGACAAAGACAATAGCCGTTAAGGCCGGTGTGCCGAATCAATTTGAGCTATATCATAATTTTCCCAATCCTTTCAATCCAAGCACGACAATCAGTTATCAATTACCGACAGATAGCAAGGTATCGTTAAAGATTTATGATCTATTGGGCAGGGAAGTAGCAATACTGTTAGACAATCAGATAAAACCGGCTGGTTATTATGAGCAGCAATGGAATGCTTCGCATTATGCCAGCGGTATGTATATCTACCGGCTTATCTGGAAGGATCAGTCAGGCAAAACTTCCGTGGCGACGAAGTCTATGGTGATGGTGAAGTAAGAGATAGTGAACAGCAAACGGTAAACTGTGAAGAGTAAATGGTGAACTGTAAACAGTGAACTGCAGCACGTTGAACTAAGCACTACGAACCACGAACTAATAAACTAACAAACCCGCCAACTTTCTCTTTCACCTCTTCTCTTTGCTGCTCTTGATTCTCTTCTGAAAATGAACCACATTGGAACACGTTTTTTCGAATCGCTCTTCGCTTAGATCAGAATGAATGGCCATTTCATACGAGGTATTCTATGAGGCAGCTAAAATTATTCCCGGTTCCGCGCATTACATCCGTACAGGACATGCTTCTTCAATCGACGGCATCCTATGGAGAAAAAATTGCTTTAGAAGATTTAAAAGAGACACCCATCTCCAAAGTGACGTATAACTCCCTGCTCCGGAATGTATTAAAGTTCGGGTCGGCTTTGCAGGATCTCAAACTGCCGCCGCGGAGCCATATTGCCGTGATGAGCGAAAACAGGGTTCAGTGGGCTCTTGCATACCTCACGGCTATGTGCTTTAACTATGTCGTTGTTCCGATCGACCGGAACTTGAGTACGAACGAGATCCTCAATATCATTCATGAATCCGACGCTCATGCGATTGTGTTTTCCGATTCGTTCGCGACAATGCTGCAGGATGAACGGCATGCATTGAAGCATCTGAAATATTTTATCAGCATGGATCTTCCGGCAAAGAAGAACGGATTTCTTTCAATGACGGAGCTGATTGCGAAAAGCCGCGGTTGTGAATCCGATGCTTTGCCAAAAATCGATCCGGCCGAAATGGCGGAAATAATCTTTACTTCGGGAACTCTTGGAAGGGCAAAAGGCGTAATGCTGACCCAGCAAAATCTTGCCTCCGACTTGATGGCGATGATCAGCATGATTCATATTCCTTCGTCGGACCGGTTTCTTTCCGTTCTGCCTATTCACCATACGTATGAATGCACCTGCGGGTTTCTCTGCCCGCTCTTATCCGGCGCTTCCGTGCATTATGCCCGTTCTTTGAAAACAGTCCTGGACGACCTGCAGCATGTCCGCGCAACTATGCTGCTTGCCGTTCCGCTCATGTTCGATAAAATTTTCAAACGGATCTATCAGGGAATCAAAGAAAAGAAGCTGATCTCGCTGCTGATTCCTCCGCTCATTAAAATCACCGATGTCGCAGTGCGGTTTGGATGGAAGAGCTCGAAGAGATTGGTTTTTGCTGAAATCCATGAAAAATTCGGCGGTCAGATACGTATCTTTATCGCAGGAGGGGCAGCGCCCGATCCGGCAGTTGCCAAAGGACTGCGCGAACTCGGATTCAATTTTTTACAGGGATATGGTTTGACTGAAACATCGCCGATTCTTGCACTGAACCGGCTGGATGAATTTAAAGACGATGCAGCGGGGCTGCCGATGCCGTGCGCCGAGATCCGCATCAATAAGCCGAATGACGACGGAATCGGTGAAATATTCGCACGCGGCAGCAACGTGATGATCGGCATCTATAAGAACGAAAAAGCAACGAAGGAAGCATTCGAAGACGGGTGGTTCAAGACCGGGGATCTCGGATATATCGATGCCGACGGATTTCTCCATATCTGCGGAAGGAAAAAAAATGTCATCATTTCGCGCAGCGGGAAAAACGTGTATCCGGAAGAAATCGAGGACGTTTTGCTGCGAAGTCCGTATATTCAAGAATGTCTTGTGTACGGTGAAGACGATCCCAAATTAGATGAAATTATTGCTGCACAAATTGTTGTCGATGCGGAAGCATACATCGAACTGTCAGAAGCGCGGCACGTTCCTATTACGCCGGAATTGATCAATGAAGTGATGGCTGAAGAAATCAAGAAGGCGAATGCCGAGCTTACCGGTTTCAAACAGATTCGGAAGTTCACAATCCGTGAACAGGAATTTGAAAAAACAACAACGCTGAAAATTAAACGATATCTTGTACTGCCGAAGTAAGAGAGGTTTGTCTCTGCCGGCACAAAAAAAATATATTGCCCACCTCGATCTCGATTGTTTCTTCGTCTCTGTTGAGCGCATCAAAGATCCGTCCCTGAAGGAAAAACCCGTTGCAGTCGGCGGAAGCCCCCGGAGCCGCGGTGTTATCGCATCGGCTTCCTACGAAGCACGGGCATACGGCGTTCATTCAGCAATGGCAACGGCAAGAGCTCTTCGCCTGTGCCCCCGGCTCATTGTGGTCCGCGGGAATCACAGTGAATACTCGCTTATTTCCCGGCGCTTGCATAAACGTATTGCAGAACTTGCTCCAGTGGTCGAACAGGCATCCATCGACGAGATGTATATGGATTTTACCGGCTGCGAGGGATTGTATAACAACGATCTGCCGGGATTCATGAAAATAATTCAAAAAACCGTTCTCGATGAATTTCAACTTCCATGCACAATTGCACTTTCGTCAAACACGCTTGTCTCGAAAATTGCCGCTAATCAGGTCAAGCCGAACGGTGTGTGTTTTGTTCCGCACGGGACAGAAGCGGAATATCTTGCGCCTCTCGGCATCGGCGTTATCCCGGGTATCGGTAAAAAAACGGAAGAACATCTGCGCTCCAAAGGATTTAGAACGGTTGCGGATATCCAGCGGAAATCGGAAGATGAGATTCGAAAAATTCTCGGAAAACATGGATTGTGGATCTATCGGGCTGCGCGGGGCAGAGGTTCCGACACGATCGGCGGTGAAGCAGAAGCCAAAAGTATTTCTCGTGAAGAAACGTTCGACCATGATCTTGTCTTGAGGAAAGAAATGGAGCGGATTATTTTCGAGCTTGTGGAAGATGTTTGTTTCCGGCTGCGCCGAAACTGCCTGCGTGTCTCGACGATTACTCTCAAGCTTCGCTCAAGCGATTTTTCGACGATCACACATGCGGAATCGGTGGAACCGACGAATGACGATGCTGTTGTGCGGAGCACCGTGTTAAAGCTTTTTTCGGAATCATACGCAGAACCGGCTCCTCTGAGACTGATCGGAGTCCGGCTTTCAAATTTTGAAAATGAAGAACAAGCCATCCTGCCGCTTTTTCCCGCCGATACGAAAAAACAGGATATCCTTCATGCAGTGGATGGAATTCGAAAAAAATTCGGAAATGATGTCATTCATATGGGAGGGAAAGAAAAGAAGTGACTTGGTGTGTAGTTCTTAGTTCTTGGTTCGCAGTACCACTGGAGCTATAAATATGGACTCCTGCTGCTTGCCCGAGATTTTGATGGCGGGTCGCAGAAAAACATAAAGGGAATTCCGCCTATCGTTTTTTAACTTCAGCACTCAGCACGACGCACTCAGAACTTCTCTTCATCATGCCTCCGGATCTCTCATCCTTTGATTCAGTTCGCGCAGCGAGGTCCAGCTTTCCATGAGTTCGGGCAGGTATTCGGTGGATGTAACAAATGTCCAGAGGTATGCAACGATAGAGTAAATGTTGCCCGTTGTAAAATCGTCCATGTCGATAGAGATAAAAAGAACAACAAGGAAAATTCCGAGAAGAAAAAATCGAACGATGCCGAAATTAATTCCTCCGAGGTGAGCGATCTTTTTCTCAGAAGAAGAAAGCCGGTTATAATAACTTTCAATGCGCGCAATGTTGCGAGTGGCGAATGCTTCATATCCTTCTTCGCGCGTATCATGAAGTGCAACCTGCAATTTTGCAATTTTCCTGCTGAATGTTGTGGTCAGATACGCAAGGGGAAAAACTGCTGTCAGACATGCGACTCCTATGCGGTAATCGAAAATGGTTAGAGCGATAATGGCCCCGCCGATAGAAATCGCCTGTTCGAAAATTTCCGGTACTCGATATTGAAAAAACGATATATACTCGCGCATGAGGTCTGCGCGCGCGGCAGTTTTGGAAACAGACAGGCCCTTATTCAAGCTTTCACGTGTAACGTCGACCGCGATGCGCGTAAATATTTTCAAATAAATACGAGGTTCGATGGAACGGCGCATTGCACCGACGCCGGAATTGATCAGGAAGACACCGATCCAAATAGCCAGCGGAATGATGAATTCCATCGATACATGGCTTAGGCCTTTGTCGATAAAGGCATCGATAACACGCCCAAAAACAGTCGGTTCCGCAATCCATGCAAGGTTTTCGATCAGCACAAGCGAAGCTGCGAATATAATGCTTTTTCGGAATTGCTTGATGAATGCCATTAAACGCACAAGAGTTTCCTTTTGTCTGAAGATGTAGAGAGCTGTTGAACCGATACGAATGGTAAAATATTTTCATCGGACTCACAAGATAAATGTTGAACCTATCCAAAAGATCGGATTTCAGCTTAAAAAGAAGAGCTTTTTTGTCAAGCGGTTGCTTCCCGGAGCTATTTTGTTTAATTTTCATATAATATTACATATTCGCTTTTCATCGACATATAAATTATTCCCTTTTTTCAATGATTTTTCAATATTGCATATTCTTTTTTAGTGGATATCTTATCGGCTCTATTCCGACGGCATATCTCTTTGTGCTTTTAAAGTGGGGGCGCGATGTGCGGAAAAGCGGAAGCGGGAAAGTCGGGGCATTTAATGCATATGATGTCTCACAATCGAAGCTGACCGGCATCATCGTAGGATTATTGGATGGATTGAAAGGATTTCTTGTCGCCCTGGCAGCCGGTCAAATTTTCGGCGGCGTATTCTGGCTGCAGGCAACCGCTTTGCTGGGAACGATCATCGGGCATAATTATCCGTTGTGGCTGAAATTCCGCGGCGGACGAGGATTGGCTGCGGCAGCCGGCGGGCTCTTCGCGATCGGAGTAAGCTACACTCTCGTATGGTCCGCGGTTTGGTACGCAGCATTCCGAATTGCAAAACAAATCATCCCGGCAAATCTTATCGCCGTATTGTTATCGCCCTTTATTCTGCTGATCCTGCCGGGAGAGTGGATTGAATTGCTCATGATTCGCAATATTTCGGCCGGCGAATACAGGCTGTTTGTTTTTTTTATCAGTGCGATTCATTTGTTCAGTCACGGGGATGAAATCCGCAGCCGTATTGTTGTACGAAAAGGACATGTTTCTTAGTTTCTGAGGAGTAGTTATGAATAATCCGTATGTTCGTCTGATAGTTATTCTTGTTGTTCCGCTGTTTATCGGCTTCGGTGTCGGTTATGCATTAAGACCGAGCGGTGTCGAGGCGGCTCATGCACAGGAACATGATTCAGCCCAGGTTCTGCCGGCCACTCCCGCTCAGCAAGAAAAATACGCACAAACGTCCGACGATATCATGGTCTCTCGTCAGAACTCGATAACACGCGCCGTCTTTAAAGTCAGTCCGGCCGTTGTCGGTATTAACGTCATCGCCGTACAGCAGGTTCAATACCGCGATCCGTTTTCACAATATTTTGATGATCCTTTTTTCAAGCAATTCTTCGGCGACCGGACCTATAAACAGGAGGTCAAAGGGCTTGGTTCCGGATTTATCATTTCGGCCGACGGGTATATCGTGACGAACGACCACGTTGCAGGGAATGCCACCGATATTACGGTTACACTGGTCGGGGGGAAACAAATGAAGGCAAAACTTGTCGGGACTGATCCAACATCGGATGTGTGCCTGCTGAAAGTCGAAGGAGCCAATCTGCCCTTTATCAGTCTGGGGAATTCCGACGATGTCATCATCGGCGAATGGGCGATTGCGCTCGGCAATCCGTTCGGTCTTTTTGAAATTAACGATAAGCCGACGGTTACGGTCGGTGTGGTCAGTTCCACGGGAATGAAACTGGGACAGCTGGAAAATCGGTTTTACAGAGACATGATAGAGACGGATGCAGCGATCAACGGCGGCAACAGCGGCGGCCCGCTTGTCAACAGCGCCGGCGATGTTATCGGCATGAACACGCTCATTTATACCGGCGGTCAGAGCAGCACTTACATCGGATACGGTTTTGCCATTCCGGTCAATAAAATTAAAAAAATTGTGGCCGAGTTGAAACGGAAAGGAAAAGTTTCCCGCAACATGACGGCCGGATTCGATTGGCAGGTGGTCGATGTGCGGATTGCACGCTACCTCGGCCTGCAAAAACCGGAGGGAATCATCGTCAGCGATATTAAAGCGAACGGTCCGGCCGTTAAAGCAGGCATTCGTGTCGGCGATGTGGTACTGGAAGCGAATGGAGAAAAAGTGAAATCCGGAGATGATATCCTTTCCATGATGATGGATATGAGCCCGGGTGACGCCATTACATTAAAGATTTACAGGGAACGGAAATCGTTCGAAACAAAACTTGTGCTGGAAAAAACTGAATAGGAAAAAGAATGATCGATCGGTATACACGCCCCGCAATGGGGAAAATTTGGGAAGATGAAAATAAATTTCGCATCTGGCTGGACATAGAACTGCTCGCCTGCGATGCTCAAGCCGAACAGGGGCTGATACCGAAAGATGCGCTCCGGCTTATCCGGGAAAAAGCAAACTTCAGCGTTCAGCGGATTCTGGAAATTGAAAACGAGGTCAAGCACGATGTGATTGCTTTTTTGACCTGCGTGGGAGAATATGTAGGGCCGGAATCCCGTTTTATTCATCTCGGCATGACATCTTCCGACGTGCTCGATACGGCGCTCTCCGTGCAGATGAAGCAGTCGGCGGATCTCCTGCTGGAAGGACTGGTAAAACTGAAAGATGTACTTGGACGCCGTGCAAAGGAATTTAAAAACACGGTTATGATCGGGCGCACGCACGGCATACACGCCGAGCCGATTACATTCGGCTTGAAACTTGCGCTCTGGTATGCGGAGATCGGGCGCGATATTGAACGCCTGACGGCGGCAAAGAAATCGATTGCAGCGGGGAAAATTTCGGGCGCTGTGGGGACTTTTCAGCATCTTGATCCCTCTGTCGAGCGGTATGTCTGCGAAAAACTCGGTCTTCAACCTGCGCCGATTTCCACTCAGATCATTCAGCGGGACCGCCATGCAGAGTTTATGAATACACTCGCTGTCTGCGGCTGTTCTCTGGAAAAATTTGCGGTCGAAATCCGCCATCTGCAGAAAACCGAAGTGCTGGAAGCGGAAGAATATTTTTCCAAAGGACAGAAGGGTTCCTCCGCCATGCCGCATAAACGCAATCCGATCGTTTGCGAGCGCATCGCGGGACTCTCCCGTGTCCTCCGGGCCAATGCCCTGGCCAGTATGGAAAATATCGCACTCTGGCACGAGCGCGATATTTCTCATTCGTCCGTGGAGCGTATCGTTGTGCCGGACAGCTGTATCCTCCTGGATTTTATTCTGGCCGATATGATAAAAATCATCGAGAACCTGCTCGTCTATCCGGAGAATATGCAGCGCAATCTCCATGCGACACACGGACTTATTTTTTCGCAGGAAGTTCTGCTTGCATTGACCAAAAAAGGGATGAAACGGGAAGATGCATACCGCATCGTTCAGGAACAGGCAATGACCGTATGGCGCGAAGGAAAAGAATTCAGGGATTTGCTGCTGGCGAACAGCGATATCAAAGAACATCTTTCAGAAAAAGAAATAAATGAATTGTTCGATGATCGGCGCAGTTTGAAACATCTGGATGAAATGTTTGAACGGGTGGGACTATAAGAATTAAGAATGCAGAATTTAGAATATAGAATTAAGAATACAGATATGAATTAAGAATACAGAATATAGAATTAAGAATGCAGAATTCAGAATTAGGAATGCAGAATATAGAATTAAGAATGCAGATTAGAATTCAGAATTAAGAATATAGAATAATGTTGCTTTTAACTGTTTGCAGTTCACAGTTTACAGTTCATACATAAAAAAATGGAAACACTGAGAAGAACAAAGAGAGCAGATCTTAAACTGAATGCAGAGCTTGTACGGGATCTGCTTGTTCGATTTATTCATGATGAGACAACGAATGCCGGATTTACGAAAGCGGTTCTCGGTGTTTCCGGCGGCGTGGATTCCGCCGTTTCTGCGGTTCTTGCTGCCGAAGCTCTGGGAAAAGACAATGTCCTCGGAGTTATGATGCCTTACACCACGAGCAGTCCCCAGAGCTCCGAAGATGCGCGTCTTCTGATGGAAAAAATCGGCATCCGCTCGGAACTTATCGGCATCGATAAAATGGTCGACGGATATTGTTCAGAACAAAAAATAACCGATCAACTCCGGCGCGGAAACGTCATGGCGCGGACGCGTATGATAGTGTTATACGATATTTCCGCACGTGAACGTGCACTGGTTATTGGAACGAGCAATAAAACCGAAATTCTGGTCGGGTACGGGACGCAGCACGGCGATCTTGCTTCGGCAATCAATCCGGTCGGCGATCTTTATAAATCGCAAATATGGCAGCTTGCGGAAACACTCGGCATTCCGAAACAGATCATCGACAAGGCCCCTTCTGCCGATCTCTGGGAAGGGCAGACCGATGAACAGGAAATGGGCGTCACCTATGCGGATCTCGATGCCTTGCTTTACGAAATGATCGACGAGCGCCGCTCCGATGCCGAACTTGTCAGCGACGGCTTTAAGGAGGAATTGATTCAAAAAATCCGGGGAACGATTCAGCGCAATCAATTCAAGCGCCGGCCTCCCGTGATTGCCAAAATATCCTACCGCACGGTTAACGTGGATTTCCGATATGTGCGGGACTGGGGAATTTAAAGCGGCCCGCTATGTCCGAAAACATTCAGCCCGGCACGCTCTATCTTGTCGCCACGCCGATAGGCAACCTGGAAGATATAACCTACCGTGCAGTGAAAATACTTTCTTCGGTCGATCTGATTGCAGCGGAAGACACGCGCACGACCAGAATATTGCTCGATCATTACTCTCTTCGCAAGCCGATGATCAGCTACTTCAGTTATAACGAACAAATCCGTGCACCGCAGCTCATCGAAAAACTGAAAGCGGGACAGTCCATTGCGCTCGTTTCCGATGCGGGAACTCCTGGTATTTCCGATCCGGCTTTTCATATAGTTCAGCAGGCAATCGCCGCCGGCATTCCTCTTATTCCGATCCCCGGCGCGAGCGCTTTCCTTTCCGCTTTGATTGTCAGCGGCCTGCCGATCGATCGCTTTGTCTTCGAGGGATTTCTGCCTTTGAAAAAAGGGCGTAAAACGAAATTCGAATCCCTGAAAACCGAATCCCGCACAATCGTTCTGTATGAATCGCCTCATAGAATTATCAGAACGCTGAAGGATATTCAAATATATTTCGGGAACCGGAACATCGTTGTTGCGCGCGAACTGACCAAAAAATTCGAAGAAATTACACGCGGCCCAATCGAATCAGTGATGGTGGAAATAACCGGCAAGCAGCCGCGGGGGGAATATGTCCTCATCATCGAAGGTGCATCCGATGATGCCGCAGCTTTTCATTGCGGATCTTGAACCCATTCCTGCTCCGTCCTTTTTCATTAAACCATTTTTTAAAAGCGTTGTCAAACATTGAATACTGAAAAGCAGCAGAATACACAATGTTATTTATTTCAAGGTTTTCGACATGAATAAAAAAATATTTTTTATATTGGGGACAGCTTTTGTTATTTCTCTCTGGATCATAGGATGCAGCAATCCATCGCCGACAGAATCAAATACGAATACCAATACGAAGAGCGGTTCTGTTTCACAGATCGACAAGGCGACGCTGGATAATATTATTTCGCAGGACCCTCTTTTTACAAGCGATGCATCGACGCTGGATGACGGGAGCGCATCGCGCTCGCTGCTGATTTCCAATAGTATGACCGGATTACTTCTGAGTTCTTCTGCGTCTTCCTCAAATGATACGGTGTATACGCCGCTCGCATGGGGAAGAACGTTTACACGAAGGACGGTTGATAAAACATACGATCAAATTGACGATTCGACTATCGTTGCGACCATAACGGACTCACTGACTGGAAAATTATGGATTTATTCGACGATCGGCATTTTTCAGAAACCGATTACGATGACGACAACGCGGAATGTGAAATTTGTAAAAGAGCTCGTCAAAGACAGCACACGATGGGTCGAGAAATTCGTCTCTGTCATGCAGGGCAATACGACATCGGGAACCGATACGATCGCCATTACGGATTTGACATTCTTTATAGGGGACGATACAGTCGATGTTACAAGTCCGCCGGACGAATATTATCTGCAGACGGGACTTCTCGGGCGGCACGGGCTTCCGCAAATGCTGCGAAATGCTTCAAGAAAATTTATTGTTCAAGCAACCGTCCTCAGCAGTTCGCCTGACAGCGACGTTGTTGTCCTTTATCACCCGAACAGCAGAGTGGCGAGAATCCGTGAACGAATGGCACAGGTGAGTGTGACGCCGAACGGCAATGGAACATACACTCATGTCTATACGCGAAGCTGGCTTGGCGATATACCTGGAAGATATACCGTTACGATAAGCGCCTTATCGAATAAATCGCTTTTTGATACGACTGCAGCGGTGACTTCACAGGAATGGGGTGTTCCGTACATTGTTCAATAACATAAGTTTTTCAAGTAGTGAAGCAAAGCTCCTTATTGTGGTTCGTCTAAGGGGTTTTGCTTTATGAAAAATAGCATTTTTCCTTCCTCTTGAGTCATGCGAAAACCATTCAACGGAAGAACCGAATAACTCAAGAACAAATCCAGCTTTTGTGTGCTGCAGAACTTTCAATATTTCAAAACGGAAACTTATCTTTAAACCAATGCTGCGTCATTTCGAGCCAGAAAACCAATCCGCGCCACATGCCGAATGATGAGTAATGCTTCTCAATTGTCGAATCGCTGACCTTTCTTCCGGCATGGTGCAGTTCGTAATATTTTCCGCGCACCCATGAATCCAATCCAAGGCGGTCGTAATGCCCGAGGAGCCGTAAAAGATTACCCGCTGCATATTCGCCGATTCCCTTGATCGAACGCAGGCGTTTGAATAACTCTTCGGTCGGCAGCGGCTCGCGGCGCCAGGACTCCACATCGAGCGTTTTGTCCGCTGCGCGTTCTGCGAATTCCAGAATATACGGAGAGCGGTATCCGGCGCGGATATGTTTTCGCAAGAAAGATTCCGTGCTTCCGGCTATTGTCTCGGGTTCCGGAAAAGTATAAGCAGTCCCGTCAAATTCCTGGCCGAAAATTTTCGTTAAATTACCGGTCATAATTTCCGTCAGCGCCCAGCTGCAATTTGTCGTGCAGATCATCTTAACGATATCTTCGAAAAGTGTCGGTGCGCGGAGCAGCCTGCCGGCGCCGGCTTTCAAAATCCATCGGTATTGCGGTGATGGTTTGATAAATCTATAAAATTCGACGAAATCTTCATTCAAGCGCATGCAAGAAGCAATTTGTGTCTTCAGATCCGCTTTCTGAGCTTTGCTCAAGCTCTTTGCCGCATGTGCTTCCACTGTTAATTCGACTCGATTCTGCGATCGGATGTCGATTTTCACAATCGTTCTGTCTATCAGCCGTACGATGCGGGTTAAAACCGTCCGGTCTTCGCTCGTAGAAAACGGCGGGAGCGCACACCAGCCGTGACTGAATACGGTGCGCTGGAAATTAAATTTTTGCGGTACCGGAATATGTAAAACCGTAGTTATCATTGACGTGTGTTGCAATGTAAAGAGCCTTCGGCAGAGATGCAAAAATGGGGAATGGAAAAAGAAGACAGAAGTAAGGATTCAGAAGTAACGAACGAACAAAACGATTCGTAAGCCCAGCAGCCAAAGAACGTAAAATTGCAGCGCCCTCCGCCCGGCGGCACCGATTGAACTCAGCATATGCCATAATGCGGACTTTTATCCATTTACCATTCACTGTTTTTCACTTCTCCTTGATTAGCCGATAAAAAATCGTTTTATTGACTCATTCACTTAACGAATTGAATTACACAAAGCTTGTAGGCCGATGAAAGGAGAATTGCTTCAAATCAGGTATGATTGTTTGCGTCATCGTGAAGCAATTCCTCGACGGAATTTACCAAAAAAATAGTCCATTCATGATTTGGTCTCTGTATGCATAGTCGTCGTGAATTTCTCGGCAAACTTTCCATGATGAGCGGTGCTCTGATGCTTGATTTGCGGGGTATTTTGCAATCGAGCCTTTCCACTCCATATTTTGCGCTCAATGAGTTTATCGAAAATAATCCCGATGCTGTCTTTATCCTTCGCACCAATGTCGATTCAAAGACAGACGCATCTGCAATAAAGGAAGTTGGACAGCAATTGAGCACTACACTGTTTCATGCAGCAACCGAAGGGGGTTCCGGATTGCCCGCCGCCACAAATGTGGTTATTAAGCCGAATATAACATGGTGGTCGTGGGATCAAACTCCTATCGAAGAAACTATGGGCATATATACGGATCCGAATTTTGTCGAAGGAATGATCGGACGGCTCAACGAGCTTTCAATACCGTCGAGCAATATTTTCATTCGGGAAGCCAATTATAACGGACCCGATTCAGTTGACGGAGAGCTTTATGGAGAACTGGCGGCCCGGACCAATATCAATCTGAAAAATCTCTATGCAGGCATCGGAGCGATCAGCAGCACGGACGTTCAATGAGTTGATGTGACGGATGGAATATGGTTTAAAAGGATTCCCTACCTCTGGCCGGTCAATTCAGAAAATTCATGCCTCATTAATATTTCGAAATTTAAGTCCCATTTAATGGGTATGACTCTGTGCGCCAAGAACCTCCAGGGAACAATCGCGCGCCCCTACGTTGCCCATTGTACAGCATGGAACACGATAATGACCGGTGTTGATCCTCAGGAGATAGTCCCTGACGCTTTTGCTGCAATCAAAGACAATTATATCCGCCATAGAGACGCAGGTATTCCGCGCTGGGATATTCCGGGAGACGGAAGCGGCGGTATCTGGATGGAAACATGGGCTTCGCGCTGTCTGGATAACAACGCCGCGCTCAAGCCTCTTATCAATATCGTGGAGGGAGTGTTCGGACGTGAAGGGCCGTTTGTCTCCGGGCCTGTGAACGGCTACGGGGACGATATCCTTACCAATATTATAATGTTCGGAAAAAATTCATTTCATGTGGATATCATAGGGACATACCTTGCAGGGCACGAACCCGGGAATTTCGGGCTTTTCCATTTGGCAAAAGAACGCAATTTGTCCAAATATTTAAATCCCGCTGATATTCCGGTCTACGAATGGAAAATCGACGGAACGGCTACTCGGAGCGTTCTCAGTGATTTTCCTCGAACACCGATACGGACGCCGTATCTTCAGGAGGCCGGAGAAGATCAGTACCATATGGTGAATCAACCGTACACTTACGATTCAACGGCGGTTTCTAAGCCGAAGCCGAGCCTGAACCGGCCGGATGTTTTCGCGCTTCAACAGAATTTTCCCAATCCGTTCAATCCTTCCACATCCATCCAGTTCCATATTCCGGCGGCCGGGCATGTTCTCGTCGAGATTTTTGATATAAAGGGCAGCCGCATTGCAATTCTTGTAAACGATCATTTGTATGCAGGCGATCATGTGGCGGTTTGGAACTCCCGTAATGTCTCATCCGGCACTTATTTTTACAGAATGACTTTTCAAGGGTCGACTATATCTAAAGCTATGGTGCTGCTGCGGTAAGAGATGAGAATAAAATGATAAATGGTAAAGAGTAAAAGGTGAATGATTGATAACAAATATAATGTTCGTAGTGCGTCGTGCTTAGTTCTGAGTTCAGGAAGCAGTCAACCCTTTGCCGAAAATTGTCAAGAGAAATTCATGAGATCAATAAACGAAGAGAGCGGATAAAATAAACGACGCATTAAACATGACGAATCACAATATCCGTCAATTTATTTATCTCATCCGGCGTTAACATACGGAATTCACCCGGCTTGAGACCGTCGATTTTTAGGAAACTGATAGCGACTCGAAGAAGACGTAATGTTGGGAAACCGACCGCTGCAGTCATCTTGCGTACCTGCCTGTTCCGTCCTTCACGAAGTGTCAATTCAATCCATGCCGTGGGTATATTTTTTCGAAAGCGGATAGGTTTCAGTCGAGGCGGAACAACAGGAGGCGGTATGAGAATTTTTGCCTCAGCCGGCTTTGTCCGGCTGTTCTCGATATCGACTCCGTTTCGCAGTCTTTGCAGCGCTTCTTCTGTCGGAATTCCTTCGATTTGGACCCAATATGTTCTAGGGTGTTCAAATGAAGGATCCAGGAGCCGGTGTTTTATACGATTGTCGTTTGTAAGCAGCAGCAAACCCTCACTGTCAGCGTCGAGCCTTCCGACCGGATAAACATCCAGAGGAAAAGGGCCGAATTCCCTCAATGACCGGTATCCTGCTTGATTCGTGAACTGTGAGAGTACCCCGAATGGCTTATAGAACAGGATAAATGTTTTTGCTGAAGTCTGAGACATGGCGCTCCGCCGGTTTTGCAGAGAGACGTGAGATGCTTCATGAAAATAAAAAAATCCCTCATCAATTTTCTTTCATGAGGGATTCTTGAGCGATAAAGATGGTTTTTTAATTCACGCCATTGACTTCGCCGGTCGGTTCATTCAGCGGTTCGTCGTGTTGTTCCTGTAAGGCGTTGACAAAGTAAACTTCTTCCTTTTCCTTATTGAGATGTGCGACGACAACGGAACCGCTCATGAATGTTCCTTTGAGGATTTCCTCAGCGAGCGGATCTTCGACGTACTTCATAACCGCACGGCGCAGAGGACGAGCTCCGAAGGACGGATCGAATCCTTTATCTGCAAGGAATTCTTTTACATCGCGCGTGAGTTCGATCGAAATGCCCATGGAATTCATTCGTTTGAAAAGTTCTTTCGCCGTGATCTCAATAATCTGAATAATATGATCCCGCTCGAGCTGATGGAAAATAAGCGTATCGTCCACACGATTGAGAAATTCAGGATTGAAGACACGCTTCAATGCATCTTCTATGCCGGACTTCATGGATTTGTATTTATCGCCATGCGTGTCCATCCCGAATCCCAATCCGCCGCCGGCTTTTATATCTCTCGAACCGACATTCGATGTCATAATCAAAATGGTATTTTTAAAGTCTACACGGCGTCCGTTGCTGTCGGTCAGAAGTCCGTCATCCAGCACCTGAAGCAGAATATTGAAAACATCGGGATGCGCTTTTTCGATTTCGTCCAGGAGAACGACGGAATACGGTTTCCGCCGGACTTTTTCCGTCAACTGTCCTCCTTCTTCATATCCCACGTAGCCCGGAGGCGCGCCGACAAGACGGGACACAGAGAATTTTTCCATGTACTCGCTCATATCGATCCGGTACAAGTGCATCTTCGGAATCGAAAAGGTACCGTGCCAGAGCTTTTGCCATTTCCGTTTTTCCAACGCCTGTGGGGCCGAGAAAAATAAAAGAACCGATAGGGCGTTTTGGATCTTTCAATCCGGCACGGGCGCGGCGTATTGCTTTGGTTAATTTCGAAATCGCCTCATCCTGTCCGATAATGACCGTTCTTAGGACTTCTTCCATCTTGAGCAATTTCTCCGATTCGCTCTGGGCGACCTTTTGCACAGGAATATTCGTCATCATAGAAACGACCGCTGCGCAATCGTCTTCCGTTACATCGTAAATAGTATGCGCCTCCTTGAGGTCCCATTCGCGTTTTGCAGCCTCCAGATCGCTGAGGAGCTTCTTCTCCAGGTCTCTCAAACGCGCAGCTTCTTCAAAATTCTGATTCTTGACGACTTGATTTTTCGATTGGCGTATTTTTTCTATCTCTTCCTCAAGCTGCAGTACTTCTTTCGGTACTTTGATATTCGCCAGGTGAACGCGCGAACCGGCTTCATCCATAACGTCGATTGCTTTGTCCGGCAGAAACCGGTCCGTGATATAACGATCGCTCAGCCGTACTGCCGCATCGAGCGCTTCATCGTCATAGAGAACGCTGTGATGCTCTTCGTATTTCGATTTTATGTTCTGCAGAATTTTTATCGTTTCATCGACCGAAGTGGCATCGACCATGATCTTCTGAAACCGCCGGTCGAGTGCTCCGTCTTTTTCAATATACTGGCGGTATTCATCCAGCGTCGTTGCACCGATGCATTGCAGGTCTCCCCGCGCAAGCGCAGGTTTGAACATATTCGAAGCATCGAGGGAGCCGCTTGCCCCGCCGGCGCCGACGATCGTATGGAGTTCATCGATGAACAAAATAACGTCTTTTGCTTTTTCCAGTTCGTTCATAACGGCTTTCATGCGTTCTTCGAATTGGCCGCGGTATTTCGTTCCGGCAACAAGCGCCGCCAGGTCGAGCGTAACAACGCGTTTCTCATGGAGCACGCGCGAGACTTTCTTTTGTACTATCCTGATGGCAAGTCCCTCTGCAATGGCGGATTTCCCCACTCCAGGTTCACCGATGAGAACAGGGTTGTTTTTCTTTCTCCGGCTGAGTACCTGTGCAACCCGCTCGATTTCTTTTTCACGTCCGACGATAGGATCGAGTTTATCTTCCATCGCAAGTTTAGTCAGATCGCGTCCGAAATTATCGAGCACAGGAGTCTTCGACCGGTCCTGCTTCTTTTCCTGCTGCGAATGGGCGGTCTGCTGCGGGGCAGCAGCTCCGGAGGGTTTTCCGGAAATGATATTATCCAGCTCATTGCGCACAATATCGTAATGGACATTGAATTGGTGCAGAATTTGAGCCGCTATATTGTCGTCATCCCGCAAAAGGGAAAGAAGCAGATGCTCTGTTCCGATAACATCGGATTTATACAATTTAGCTTCGAGGTATGTAATTTTTAAAACCTTTTCCGCTTGCTTTGTCAATGGGATATTGCCGATAGTTAATGTTCCGCCTGAAGTCCGAACGGTATCTTCTATGGCTTTTTTAAGCTTATAAAGATCGACATTGAGATTTCGGAGAATTTTTACTGCAATGCCTTCGCCTTCGCGAATAATCCCAAGAAGCAGATGTTCTGTTCCTATATAATCGTGGCCGAGCCGAAGAGCTTCCTCCCGGCTTAGCCGGATGACGTCTTGAACCCTATTTGAAAAATTGCCTTCCATCGTGTTCCTTAGCTAATATAGAATTTGAAAATTTTCACTTTAATGTTAAACGGATACCGCTCCGTGAAAGTTTCTTTTTAATATAACCATTTTTAAAAGGGGTGTCAAGAAATGGAGGTTTATGGGTTTTTCGGTTAAAATCATAGAAAATAAATCAATATAAATGCGATTTCGATGATCGATGCTTGAATCAGATTCGTTTCTTTTCTACATTACGGCATCTGATTTACCGCAATCATTTGCCAATCCAGAAACCGGAGGTTCTATGAAAAACGTTTTTCGAGCGATTCTTTCACTGTTTGCTGTCCTTTTAGCAGGATGCAATACTCTGACCCTCAAGCCGGGTGATTTTTCCTGGCCTGTAGAATCTGCACTCAAAGTGAGCGATAAGGAAGTCATTCAAGACGCCCGCCACTGTTTCTCCGTAAACGTGAAAGCTCTTTCTTTTGCAGAGTTTAAAGACTCAAGCGCCATCAAAACATTACTGCGGGTTATCCGGGATGTAGAGGGATATTATTACATCACAGCGCCAAAATTTAAAAATGTGTATGTTTTTGAAGATGCTGAAGGAAGCCTTCAATTGAAGAAGGTCATTCCGATAAAAGAACAGGGACTTGAATCGCCCGCTTTTAACCAACGAGCGCCGTATATACAATTAGTCAATGAGAATGGAAATGATCCAGCGCTGCTGTTGAACAAAGAAGGCATACACGAAGGAGCAAAAAAATGAAAACCGTTATCGCTTCGATGATCGTTAGTTTCCTTGCCATTCTGCCGCTGAGCGCCCAGCAGAAATCCGATTATGCAACAGTTGAGAAATTTCAGAATACGGTCAAATCTATCACAAAATCGATTGAGACTGCAACCACAGCTCAGGAGTGTGCAGAGATCAGCAACATTCTTGACGCTACCGAGAAGGAATTCAAAGAGCACAAAGAATTATTGGATAATTCCCTGTATCCGGACAATTACCTGACCACGATCTCTGATTTGCATGGGAGACTGCTTGTACGTCAGCGGGATCTTGGAATTATCGAAACACAGGTGACGCATATCGCGGAATTGGAAGCGAAGATCAAGGAACTCTCCGAGCAGATCGGAAAGCTGAACGAGCAGAATGGAAAAATACTGGCCGATGTCCAACGGCTTTCGCAAAATGTGCAGAAGCTGACAGGCGACGCTTTTTCCGCTATGACACCGATCGATTCTCTCCGCCGCCAAATTGTCCAATTGCGGGCGGGACTTGCGGAACGCGACGCTCTTATATTTTCTCTTGTCGACAGCCTGTTCTTACAGTACGATAAAAATGTCGCGGATATGAAAGATGTTGAGCGGCAGGGGCTTCTCGGCAAAGTAGAACACCACGGAATATTCGCCAATATTAAACGATCGCTGCAGGATAATCTGTCATTCATAGAAGCAACGACTTTAAAGCAGAGCGACATGGCCTCTATTATAAAGCAGCAGCAGCAGTTCCGAACGCAATGGACCGGCATCGGCCCAAAGCTTGCAGGCTTGTACCCGGGCAAGCAAAAAAAGAACGATGTTGCGCTTGTAGACTCAATGCTCAAGCAATGGTCGAGTAAGGTGGATGCCGCTACATGGCGTTCGCTCAATACGCTTTTTAAAGAAAAAGAAATATGGATTAAAGAGTTTACGAACGGAAACGAATTTTCTGAGAACTTCATTGCTTTTATCGAAGCACAAATCAAGAATGAGGGGGGACAGGCCCAGGAAGCGCGTTATACGTTCTTTAAAAATTTTGATGAGAACGTCTGGACGCCTGAATTAAGCCCGTGGATGGTTTCTCTTGTTGATGCACAGAAAATCACTCCCGACCAGAAGAAAAATATCGATGAAAAAATTGTGGAGTGGAGAGCTGCCGTCAAACCGGGATCGTTTCTGTGGCTCTCTATCGGCGCAGTCGTGGTTCTCGTAGTTCTCGCCGGATTGGTTCTCTTTATGCGAAGGAAAAAACTCACGCTGAAAAAACCCGCTTCACCTGATCAAATTGCATAACACTTACCGCTCAGGAATGCGGTTTCAAAGCCTCGCTGCGAATTGGCGGGGCTTTTTTATGTTCTTTCTCTCTCGCTGACTTTGGGATCCTGACTCGATCATTCTATTTCTGCAGGAAAAATTAAAACTTGTGAAGAAAACACATGATTTACAGTTCATAGCGTAAGCCACTGTATTGAATCTTTTCCCATGGCATAATTGTTGTATGATCTATACGGTAGAATGACCGAAAGGAGAAAATATGGTCTATCTTGCAATTGTCATCGGCTATTGTCTTTTACTGTTCTTGCTGATTCGGTTCTTTGATTCCATTCATCACTGGGATGATGACGTGGAAGAGATGATGGGTGAAATTCATTCAGAGGTAAAGAAGAGAGCGGCCTAAGCAGGAGGCAGTATAATTATTTTTGAACCCGGAAGAGGTTTATAATTCCGGCCGCAAAGAAAATAAAGTTTGCCATCCAGGCGGTAATGAAGGGATCAAGATCGCCGTTGTAACCGAAGACCTGGCTTGCCTTCATGAATCCAAGATAAAGGAACGTGACAGCGGTGGCAATACCGAAGCCGAGGGCGGCGCCCGTGCGCGGCCGCGCCGAGGCGAACGGAACCGCAAAGAGCACCATAATAACGCTCGCAAAGGGGAATGCGATTTTCATATGGTATTCCACCAGCCAGCGGGAAATATCCTGTCCGGCTTTCATCTGGTTTTGAATAAACTCCCTCAGATCCGTATAATTCATCTCGTCGGGCGTGCGCTGTTTTTTTTCGATATCCTCCGGAGTAAGGGAAAGTTCGTCGAACGGAAGCTCGTTGAATGATGTCAATGTCTGTCCCGTATCCGTAAATTGGCGGTAGGTCCCGCGCAGAAGAACCCATGCACCTGTCGGATGTTTCTGTGCATCCGTTCTCCATCGCATTTGCATCGCATCGAAGCGTTTAACGAGTTTTGTCTCATCCTTCGGGGAAAAATCCTGCATGCTGACTCTGTTGGCGATCTGTGTTTGTGTATCGTAATAATTGACTGAAATAACTTCTGTCGCACCGGACTTGAAAAAACAGATTGAATTTTACGGAGGGCTGGTATCCCCGATTGAGATGTGTTCGTTCGATGTAGAATTTTTTCTGGTTGGCATACGGCACGAGCCATCCGTTGACATAAATCGAAAGAAGACTGATCACCAATGCAACGATCATAAAAGGCGCAAGAATACGATACAGGCTTATGCCGCTTGCTTTCATTGCGGCCAATTCGTTTTGCGATGAAAGCCGTCCCACGACAAACAGCGCAGCAAGAAGCACCGCAACAGGGATCATAAGCTTGATGATCTCGGGAGAGTAGGCGAGATAATACTGAAAGATTACGGCCGATGGAGCATTTGCCACTATAAAGTCGTCCAGTTTTTCCATCATATCGATGATGATAAAAATAATCAGGAAAGGCGAGGATTCCGAACATCCACGAAATGAGGAATTGGCGGATGATATAACGGTCGATAAGTTTCATAGATCATGCTCCGGAGTTTTTGCATCGGTACGCCACGACTTCGGAATCAATTTTGAAAACCAGGACCAATCGATATTCACATTTTCGTTTGCCATTTTGTATGTCAGATATATTCCGACAACGCCGAGAATAATATTTGCCATCCACATGCTCAACCACGGAGCAATCAGCCCGTGATCTGCAAGAGTTTCTCCGCCGCGCAGGCATATCCAGTAGAGCGTAAAGAAACCAAGGCTTAGACTTGCGCCGACTCCGAATGTCCCGCGCCGCGCCATGATTCCAAGCGGGGCGCCGATCAGAACGAAAACGATGCAGGCAAACGGGATGGAGTATTTCTTGTGAATCTCGACCATATATTTCCCGGCTTCAAGTTCGTATAAATGCGCGACAAATTTTTTATTTTCAACCGTCTGTCTGAGCATAGTGGATGAAGCGGCGGAACCGGCAGAATGCGAAGCTCCTGTTTTAAGCAGCGAAAGCGCTTGCTGTGCCGCATTTTCTTCTTTGTGCTGCAAGTCCCGCAGACTATCGACTTTGATGCGCATATCGCCTGCACTCGAGTTCACGGTCGCCGCGATGAGTAAAATTTTCATTTGTTCTTTGAAAATTAAAACCTTCCGCTTCCATGACGATGCGGTGTTTTTGAAAACGAATGATTCGATATTGTCCTTTGATGCCGGTATTGGCCTGATGAATTTCCCCGTCCCAGAGGTCCATAATAAGTTTCTGATAATCCGGTGAAAAGGAAATAGTGCCTCTCTGTGCGGTAATCGTGTTTGAAAAAGAAGGTCTGGAATAATCGAAAATAGAAACCCCTTCGAGATCATTCGAATGCTCGAATGTCTTATGCACGAGAATTGTATGCCCCTGTATAAGCTGCGTGAACATACCGGGGACGAGTGTAGAGTGTCGGTTTTTTCCGGGAAATGTCGTTCATCAGCGTTCTGGTCCGGTGGTTCGCGTTCGGCAAAACGTCATTGTTAAAAAGAATCATCGCATAACAGAGGAACACGGAAGCGACAGCCACAGGGGCCATCATTTTGTAGAGACTGACGCCACTGGCACGAATAGCGGTTATCTCGTTTGTTGATGCAAGTTTTCCGAATGACATCAGCGTGGCTACAAGAACTCCCATAGGAACAGCAAGGACAAGCATCCATGCAAGATTTAAAAGGACAAGCTCGGCTATAATTGCAGGGCTAAGCCCTTTCCCTGCCAGCTGATCCAGATATTTCATCAAAAACTGGAGAAGGAAATATACACATCACGAGTAAAACGGAAAAAAGAAAAGGAAGTATATGTGTTCGCAGAATATGTCGCCAGAGTATGATCATAGACTCTTGAATATAATGAGAATGTTGTGCGTTTACAAGATGTTGCCTTTACGCCCTGCACTCGCTATATTAGGCCTATTGAATTTACTAATACATATGTCGCCAGAAACAATAATCGTTTCCTCATCACATTATCTTCATGAGGTTATGGTGGTTTCACAACAAGAGAAGAAGTCGGCTGTTGATAAAATTATCGAGCCGGATTCAAGCGGACAACTCCAGCTTATCCAATTGTTGCAGCGTCATCTTCTGGCGTCTCCGGATATCGAATCTGTTGTGCGAAAAATCAAGGAATTGTTTCCGCGGTATTTCGGCGTCGACTCCGTTACCATTTTATTGTACGATCCGACACATGACGTTCTTCTCGACAAGGGATATGCGGGAATCTTCCATGCCAATGAAAAATCGCTCTCCAATCCTCAGTCGACGACGTTGAATATTTTCAAAAAATCGTTCCGTGAAGGCGTGCCTATTGCGATAGAAGACTGTCTATCTTCCGACCTGCTTCCAAAGCAATATTGCATGGATCACAGTCTGCAATCGCTGCTTGCAGTTCCTATCGTGATGAAAGACCGGACATTCGGCGTCTTAAGTCTCGGAATATACTTCGTACCAGCATCAATTTGTCAGGCCGGAAATTTCGTTCTATTCTGGTTGTTGCGGAACTTGTTGCGCTTGTCCTTGAGAATATCCGCCAGTTGAACGAGCAAAAGCTTTCCCGGGATTTTTTGCTTGACACGGAAGACAGCTATTTCCGGCTTTTTGAAGCGGTGCCGATCGGCCTTTTCCGCGGCACTCCCGACGGCAAGCTTCTTCGCATCAATCCCGCATTGGTTCAAATCCTGGGATATCCGGACAGAGAAACATTGCTTGCAACGAACGCCTTTGAACTGTATCCAAAGAGGGAGGACCTGGAACGCTGGAAGGCAGAAGTCCGCAAAGGTGCGCAGAGAATACGATCTGGAATTGCAGCTTCAGCGCCTGGATGGAACCGTTATCTGGGTCCGGCTGAGCTGCAATGCAATGCGTGCTGCCGACGGGACTATTCTTCATTACGACGGAGCTATAGCGGATGTGTCCGAAGAGAAGATTGCGGATTCCCGGATTAAAGAAGCGTACCAGGAAAAGGAACTTCTTTTAAAAGAAATCCACCACAGGGTAAAGAACAATTTGCAGATTATTTCAAGCCTTTTAAATCTTCAATCGGATTACCTTCGTGATCCCTATGATGCGGAATTGTTCAAGCAAAGCCAGGCACGCGTAAAAGCAATGGCGCTGCTGCACGAAAAACTCTATCAATCCCCAGATCTGGCGCGAATCGATTTTGGCGCATACCTTCATTCGCTTGTGGCGCATTTGTTCCAGTCGTATCAGACTTCGGCCGTTTCAATCGGATATTCCATCGATGCCGACAATGTTCACTTCGATATAGATACGGCCATTCCCTGCGGATTAATCGTCGGAGAGCTGGTTTCCAACTGTTTGAAACATGCATTTCACGGGCGGACGGAAGGGCATGTCTGGATTTCGGTCGGGCATTTCGACGCCCGGACGATTCGTATGAGTGTGGCCGATAACGGCATCGGCATGAAAGAGACCAGCGAAAATGTGAAGAGCGCCGCGCTGGGTTTGGAGCTTGTAAAAACATTATCCGATCAAATTTCTGCCGGTACTCGACATTCAGCGCCAGGAAGGTACGCGGGTAACATTATTGTTTAAAGGACGCATCAGGAGGGAAGGTACATAGGATATGGCACAAGCAAAAATATTAATTGTTGAAGATGAAAGCATCGTGGCGCGCGACCTGCAGCGCCGGCTTATTCATTTGGGCTACGATGTCGTCGGTGCGGTACCTACCGGAGACGAGGCGATAAAAAAAGCATCCATCCTTCTGCCGGATTTGGTTCTCATGGACGTTCGGCTCAAAGGCGAAATCGACGGTATTGAGGCGGCCACGGAAATTACGATTTCGTTACGGTATTCCGTCGATCTATCTGAGCGCTTATGCCGATAACGACACATTGAAACGCGCCAGCGTGACCGAACCGTTCGGTTATATCTTGAAACCGTTCGAAGAGCGGGAACTGCACACGACAATCGAAATGGCGTTGTATCGCAACGAGCTTGAACATAAAATCAAAGATAATGAAACATGGTACGGTACGACGCTCCGCAGTCTGGGCGAGGCCGTTATTGCGACGAATACAAACGGCATTATAAAATTTATGAATGCTACAGCCGAGTCTCTGACAGGATGGAGACTGAACGAGGCGCAGGGACAGGACCTCTTTAAAGTTTTTCAAACCCTGGAAGAATCGGCAAAAGGGAAAATTGTCAATCCGGTCGAACAAATACTGAAAAATAAAGTTACGGCGGTTCTTAAAAACCATGCGGTTCTCGTTTCTCGCGACGGAAAAGAATTTCCGATTGACGAAAGCGCATCGCCGATCAAGGATGAACGCGGAAGCACGGTCGGCGTCGTCCTGGTGTTCCAGGATGTATCGGAACGCAAACGGACTCAAGAAGCGCTTCGATCATCGCAGGAATATTCGCAGAATATTATCGGCAGTTCGCTGGATATGATCGTTGCTGTGGACCTTGACCGTAATATTATCGAATTCAATAAAGCGGCGGAGCTGACATTCGGATATAAAAAAGAAGAAGTGCTCGGCAAGCATATCGATATCCTGTATGCCGATCATGATATCAGCAGGTCCGTCAATAAGACGACTGAAGTCAACGGACACGCTATGATGGAGATTTTTAATCGGAGGAAAAACGGCGAGGCATTTCCCGCCCTCCTCTCGTCTGCGGTTCTCAAGAATTCCCGCGGTGAAAAAATCGGATTTATGGGGGTTTCACGCGACATCACCGAGCTGCGCAAAGCGGAAGTCACGCTGCGGACAGCGCAGGAATATGCCCAGAATATCGTCAATAGTTCGCTCGATATGATTATTGCTGTCGACAAGGACCAGCGTATCGTTGAATTCAACCGTGCGGCGGAAGAGACATTCGGCTATGCGGCAAAAGAAATTCTCGGCAAGCCGATCGGCCTCCTGTATCATGAACAAAGCGAAGCCGATCGTATTCATGCAGCGACAATCAGCAGCGGAAAATGCGTTCAAGAAGTCGACAATTGCCGGAAAAATGGCGAAGTGTTCCGCAGCCTCCTCTCCGCATCGGTGTTAAAAAATGTGGACGGCAAGGCAATCGGCATGATGGGCGTTTCAAGGGATATCACGGAAGTTAAGCGTGCGCAGGAAGCTTTGCGTGAAAGCGAGGAACGATATCGCGCGATTGTGGAGCTTATGCCGGATCCGATCGCAATCCATATCGGAGGCAAAATTGCGTTTGTGAATTCTGCTGCCATCAAAGCATTCGCGGCAGAATCCGCAGATGAATTGATCGGCAAAGAACTGGTGGATCTTGTCCACCCGGACTACCGGATTACGGTTGCCGAACAGGTGCGCAAAATGCAGGCGTATGAAAAAGTGCCGGTCGTCGAAGAGAAATTTCTTCGGCTGGACGGTACGATCCTCGAAGCCGAGGTTTCCGCCGTTATGTTCCTCTGGCAGGGATCAACGGCTGTACAGGTCATGATGCGCGACCTGGCTGAACGAAAAAGAGCTGACCAGGCAATTCGTGCTTCCGAAACCAAGTACCGCACGCTGTTTGAAAATGTTCTTGACGGTATATACCAGACCACTCCGGAAGGGGAGATCCTGACGACCAATCCTGCATTTGCACAAATGCTCGGGTATGAGTCCGAAGCGGACCTTTTGCTCATTAACGCTGAAGAAATTTATGCCGACAGGACTGAAAGAAAGCTGTTTCTCGAAAGCCTTCAAAAAGAAGGGCAGATGATCAATGCCGAACTTACGATGAAACGGAAAGACGGAAAAAGCATCAATGTACTGGAAAATGCCCGCGTCGTCCGCAATAAGCATGGAGAAGTTTTATTCTTTGAAGGAACGATCCGCGATATTACTGCGTTGAAACTGGCGCAAGTAGCATTGAAGAAGAGTGAAGAACGTTTCCGGGCATTTGCCAAATACAGCATCGAATCGATTTGGGCTATAGAATGCAATCCTCCTCTCGATGTCGATTTGCCGATCGATGCTGCAGTCAAGCAATTCGTTGATACGGCCTTTATCTCGGAATGCAACGATCTTCTTGCACGCAATCACGGTTTCCGGTCCGCCGATGAAATGATCGGTACATTGCTTAAAAATATTGCAGGGCATTCGGAAGTGCTCGGCCTAAGGATGATTAAAGCAATGATCGCATCCAGATATCAGGTGGAAAATTTGGAAACACACGAACTGGACAAAGAAGGCAACGATAAATTCTATTTAAACAACATCGCCGGCATTTTTGAACGGGGCAAAGTCGTCCGCGTATGGGGTTCGCAGCTGGATATTACGGAACAGAAAAGAAACAAACTGATGAGCAGCGTAGCTTACCGTATATCGCTGATTACGGAAACTTCGAAATCGCTGGAAGAGCTCTTGCAAACGGTTCATACTCTGCTGCGTGAAGTAATGCCGGCAAAAAATTTCTCGATCGCATTGACAGATTCCAAGAATAAAATAACGTATCCGTATTACATCGACGAACTTCGCACGCAGGAACAATCGTTGAAAATGAACAACAAGGCGCTGGAATATGTGATTCGGGAGGGTCAATCGCTTTTACTGACTCCGGAACTTCTTCTGCGTTCTCAACAAGAAGGGAAGAAAGATTTCTCCGGTACGGAATCTCCAATGTGGCTTGGCGTGCCGCTGAAGCTGGGTGAAAAGGTCTATGGCGCCTTGGTCGTCCATAACTATTCCACAACGCCGAGTTATAATAATGCACAGCGAATGATTCTGGAATTTATTGCGGGACAAATTGTACGGTTTATTCATTATAGAGTATCTATCGAGGATCTGAAGGAAAAAGAGGAATGGTATGAAGGGTTTTTTGAACAACATACTCTGCCGTCCTTCATTGCCGATAGAGACGGTTCTCTTTTAAAATGCAACACTGCTTTTGAAGAAGCTCTGCGGGCCGAGACGAAAAAAAATTCGCCCGCCCTGGCGGGGAAAATGCTCTTTGAATCGGTCAAAGAGCGAAAACAATTTTTAACGCGATTGGAACAGGAAAAGAAGTTAGAAAATTACGAAATAGAACTCGGCGCCGTGGCCGGCACATCGAAAAAAATAAAAATGAATATCATCGGACATTTTAATGATGAAGGAAAGCTCGTAAAATTTTATGGTGTTTGCTGTCGTGCATAATCGTCCGGCATTGTCTCGAATTTTTCTATGAACATCGATGATGCAGGGAAGCGGCGGTTTGATATTGCAATGATGCCTGCCGATCCGTTTCAACAGTTCAGCTTATGGTATGATGAAGTCCGAATTGCAAACATTCCGAACTCGAATGCGATGGTCATTGCCACTGCCGCCGGCAATGGCCGTCCTTCGGCGCGTATGGTTCTTCTCAAAGAATTTGACCGCAGCGGTTTTGTGTTTTATACGAATTATGAAAGCCGAAAAGCGGCGGAATTGGAAACAAACCCGTACGCATCGGTTCTCTTCTTTTGGGATGCGCTCGAGCGGCAGGTGCGTATCGAGGGGCGGGTGCAAAGGATTTCCCGCGAAGAATCCCGGCAGTATTTTGCAACGCGCCCGCGTGAAAGTCAAATCAGCGCATGGGTCTCCCGTCAAAGCTCCATCCTCCCGGACGGCTGCAACCTGGAAGCATCCGCTGCTGCTCTTGAAAAAAAATTCTCCGGCCGGGAAATCCAATGTCCGGATTTCTGGGGGGGATATCGCCTTGTTCCTGAAAGCTTTGAATTCTGGCAGGGAAAACCTTACCGTCTTCATGACAGGGTTAAGTACGAAAGGAACGGAGAAACATGGTCCTTAAGCAGGCTGTTCCCATGAGGGCGGGACGTCGATGAACATTTCTGGGAAAATTTTACGCCCTTTTTCGCACCCCGGCGATTTCTTCGCTCACCCGATTCAAGGTCTGGAAGATATCACCGCAATGGCGGCATATACATGCGGTGTTTCCAGTGCCGTGCTTATTTTGAAGCTGGAAGAAAAATTATTCCAGGAAGCGCGCTGCCATACCGATGCTTGTGAAATCGATTCCGGCGATCCGCTCTGGCTTCAGACAATTCAGAGTGAACATGTCTTTGTCACCGGCAGTATGGACGGCGGTTTGTATCCTCAGCCTGCGCCTTTTACTTGCGGCGGCAAACCTCTTCGTTCCTATGCGGGCTCTGCACTTAAGGATTCTCAGGGCCGCATCCTGGGAATCCTTGCCGTCTTCGACACCGTTCCGCATTCCTTTTCGGCTGAACATAAACAAGTCTTGTTCTGCTTAGCCCGTCTGGCGGCGGCACAAACGGAACTGCGCCAGACCGTTATTCGGGCGCAGGGGATGGAGGAATTGCTCCTGATGCATCAAGGGAAGTTTCAAAGTCCGCCCGACTCTGCCGCCGGCGTTCGTTATGAAATTTCCGCAGAGGGGAACATTACGCTTTGTAATGCGGCATGCCTTCAATTATCCGGTTATGAAGAAACGGAACATCTTAAATCATCCGTATCTCGATTTTGTCCATCCCGATTTCCGTCCGACCGTGCAGCGTTTCTATAATGTCCAGTTTCAACGGCGGACCACAGCGACGTATTATGAACTGCCCCTCCTCGCGAAAGACGGCAGCGTTCAATGGCTGGGGCAGGATGCACGCTTGATCGAAGAGGGCGGCCGTGTAAAGGGATTTTCGATTGCTGCACGCAATATTACGGAAAGGAAAAATTTTGAAACCGCATTGCGGGAGGGACAGGAGCGATATCAGGCAATCATTGAAAATGCAGCCGAAGGGATTTATATGACCGATCCCGCGACGAAGCGCATCCTGGATGCCAATTCAGCATTCGCCGGGATGCTCGATTACAGCTTGAATGAGCTGCGCGGGCTGTCGATTTACGACCTGGCGGCGGACTCTCCGGAAAATATCGATCAGCGTTTGGATAATTTTAATCGGCTCCGCATGCCGGTGCGCATGGAGATGCAATATCGAACACGCGGAGGGAGAACTGTTGACGTTGAAGCGGCTGTCAGCGCTGTTTTTCTCGACGGAAAAGAAACGCTGGTGACTATTGTCCATGATGTCACAGCTCGGAAAAAAATCGAAGCTGAACTGCTTGCGAGCGAACAGCGCTTCCGTGATTTGTTCCGAAAGATTCCTTTGCCTGCATGGGTTTGCGATCTTGAGACTCTTAAATTTGTGGAAGTGAACGACCAGGCATTGAAACATTACGGTTATTCACGTGAAGAATTTCTCGAGATGCGCATTACGGACATCCGGCCTCACGATGCAATGTCGCATATGCGGGTCGCGCTGGAATTGATTCAGGCCCGCCAATCGACGGAAATGGAATCTCAGCATCGATGCAAAGATGGACGCGTGATTGAGGTAGAGACCTCCTGGCATGAATTTCATTTTGGCGGGCGGAAAGCCCTTCTGGTCGTGGCACGCGATATCACGGACATCAGGCGAACTCAGCAGGAAGTCCAGCAAGCCAAAGATGCGGCCGAAAAAGCGAATACAGCAAAGAGCGAGTTCCTGTCCAACATGAGCCACGAAATCCGGACGCCTATGAATGGAATTTTAGGAACGATTCAATTGCTCGCTCAGTCGAATTTGACGGCGGAACAGCGCGAATATCTGGAGACGATCAAAGTGAGCGGCGACGCGCTTTTAAAAATCATCAACGCCATCCTTGATCTTTCCCGGCTTGAATCCGGCACTGTGGAGGCAGAAGTATCGAGTTTAATTTTTGATCCCTTTATTGAAGAGACGTACGAAATTGTCGCCCTTCAAGCGGAAGAGAAAAACCTCGAGCTTCATTATTGGATCGACGACGATGTGCCGTCGGTGGTTCTGACTGATGCAGCCCGGCTTCGGCAGATACTTTTAAATTTAGTAAGCAATGCGGTCAAATTCACGGAGCAAGGAGGAGTCCTCGTTACGGTTACGCGGGGTGCGGAAAAATCCGGTAAAATGGAGCTGCTGTTCTCGGTAAAGGACTCGGGCATAGGCATTGCATCAGATCGAGTCGACCGGCTGTTCAGACCGTTTTCCCAGGCAGATTCGTCTCCCTCAAGAAAATACGGCGGTGTCGGATTGGGACTTGCTTTGTCGACGCGAAGTGTCGAACTGCTGGGAGGGAAAATTTGGCTTGAAAGCAAAGAGGGAACCGGTTCCACATTCCGGTTCAGTGTGCGCACGGGAAATCCGGTCAATACGCCCGGCGCACCTTCAAAAGCGGATGAGTTCCTTAGCCGGCGAGTATTATTTGCCTCAAATAATCAGTTTCAGATACAGGTTATCAAGCGATTGATGGCTTCATGGGGATGCAGGGTGGATTGTGCCGAGTCCGCTCAGAGAGCAATGGAATGCGCATTAATCGAACCGGCGTACGACTGCATCGTTCTCAACAATATCCTGGACGGTGTATCAGGCGTATCCGTTTTGAACGATATGCGAAAAAATCAAAAACTCTCACAACTCAAAGCCGTTCTTCTCGCTTCTCACGGCAAGCATACCAACGGCATCGATGTGGAAACCACTCTTGTGCTGACTAAACCGCTTCGTCATGCGGAGCTTTTCGATGCTCTGAAAAAGCATTTTTCCGGTTTGGCAGGTAAAAATGTTCCGACAATTCAAGTTCAAGAAGCACAGAAGCCG
The DNA here is from genome assembly GCA_963778945.1 of Ignavibacteriota bacterium. GTDB lineage: Bacteria > Bacteroidota > Ignavibacteria > UBA10030 > UBA10030 > Fen-1254. The sequence continues at coordinate 29,665 of CAVZWL010000012.1, read as the reverse complement.
CCGATCACCGTATCGGACCGTAGAGTGCTTGTTGCAGAAGATAATGTCATCAACCAGAAATTGATTTCGCGTATCTTAAAGTCGCTCGGTTATGCATCGGAAATCGCCGGCAACGGCAAGGAAGCTCTTTCTAAAGTGCAGGCCGAACGATATGATATTGTTTTTATGGATGTCCAGATGCCGGAGATGGATGGATACGAAGCATCCCGGCATATTTTGCATACAGTCCCGAAGAATCGGAGACCTGTCATTATTGCGATGACCGCACATGCTCTTCAGGGAGACCGTGAACGATGTTTGGAGGCGGGGATGGATGATTATCTGAGCAAACCGGTTCTTATCAATGATGTACGGCGTTGCCTTGAGAAATGGATAGATATCCTGAATGGAGAAAAGCGATGAGTCCGGATGAGCAACTTATGACATCGAAAGAAAATATATATAAGCGTTTGGATGAACTTGCCTCGGAACTCGATCATGACTTTGCAGTTGAAATTTCCCAGCTCTACATTCAAGATGCTCCTTTGCAAATAGAAGCAATTGCAGAAGCAATAAGGGGGAAAAAAACCGAAGCTCTCATTCAGTCCGCACACAAGTTAAAAGGGAGCAGTCTCAATATCGGAGCTGTCCGCCTGAGCTCGATATGCCTCCGGCTCGAACAGATGGGCAAATCGGGAATGCCTCTGGAAGAAGACGGCGATGTTCAGAACCTTAAGGCGGAGTTTGATACCGTTCAGACTCTTTTAGAAGCATATATAAAAAAAGATTAACTGTTTTTTAAAAGGCAGGCCGGACAGCACAAAAAACGAATGCCGCATGGAATTCCGGTGACCCGGCAGGAGTTTCTGAATAGGAAACATTATAAACCGGTCTTTCGGCTGTTTTCCATCGGTCGGCCGCTGCCGCTCAAATTCCCTCTCTTTCCTTGCTAATAAGGTTTATTTTCTCTACTTTACACGCATTATGAACACGCCTCTCAACATAGCATCTCATCGCAATCCTTCCTTCCATGGAGTTCTCTATCGGTCCTGTTGATACCAATCGGTAATTAAGCGTTCGTTTTTATATTGCAGTGGGTGAAAAGTTTCTGTGAAGCCAAGAAACACAGAATATATATCTCTTTGGGCGAAAAGAGCCGCATTATGTTGTACTGCTGCGCTTTTGCTGACGGTTTTCTGTGCCCGCAGTTTACGGACAGAAGGCCTTCCTGCAATTGGAGAGAACCAGCCGTTTGCGAGTGATACGTCGTCTGCGGAATCAGTTTTCTCCAATGCCTATTCCGCAAGGCATGCTCGTGCCGCACGGGAACGAGCCGCATATTTCAATGCACTCCGGTCTGCTCAAAATGCTTCTGCTGCACGCTTCGACAGCATACTCCTGGCGCATCGGGACTCTTCCGCCAGAGTTGCACAATTTATCTATGTGCGCAAAGACAATCCGGTTGTAGACCCTACATATCACAAAAATATGCCCTTGTTCCTCAATGAACCGCTGGCCGTCTATTATAAAGATGAATTAGACACGACGAAATGGGTCTATCGTATCCGCCGCATCGTTGAGGATGTCGATACCCGCATTCCGCTCGATATTCCTCTTGAGGAGTACACCGGCCTGCGGATGAAGAAAGCAATTCAGAAGAATTGGGAATCGATCCTTCAAGCTTCGGAATCCACGCTGCAAAAACAAGATGCGCTTGCGAACTTGTTCAGTAAGATGACAAGTATTGAAATTCCCATTCCGCAGAGCCCGCTCTTCAGTATCTTTGGAAAGAACTACGTCCGGTTCCAAATCACAGGGGGAATCGATCTCCATGCGGCGTTCCAAAATGTTAAAAACGACCTCTATACGACAGCGGCCAACCAATCGACGAGCACTCCCGAGTTTTCCCAGCAGCTGCAATTTAACTTAAGCGGCGAAGTAGGCGATAAGTTAAAAGTGACTGCTGACTGGAACACACAACGTACATTCGATTACGAGAACCAGATGCACTTGAATTATAAGGGCTACGATGACGAAATTATACAAAGCGTTGAAGCCGGCAACGTCTCGCTGCAGACTAATTCCTCATTTATAGCAAGCAGTCAGGCATTATTCGGCATTAAATTGGGAATGCAGTTCGGGCCGCTGAAATTGACTGCCATAGCCAGTCAGAAAAAGGGTCAGATTAAGGCATTGTCGGTCAGCAATGGCGCTACGTCTACTCCGTTCAGCATACGTCCCAGCGCATATTCTCAAAATCACTATTTCATCGATACGAGCTATATCGCCCTCTATGGCGATTATTATCTCAAGCATCCTCATCATGAACATCATGGATAAAATGGTGCAGAACATTGAAGTATGGGTCTCGCGTATAGGGGCGGTCTCTACGAAAGAAAGAAAAGTCATCGCGTTTATGAATCCGGATACGCTTTTCAAATATCAGAATCATCGTCCCGCGCTCTCAGTCAATTACAGCGGGAACGGGAACGGAGAGATGGAAGCGGGACCGTTTGTACCGCTGGTCAACGGATCGGATTATACTTATAATCCTTATTTAGGACTTATAGATCTGAAAACCTCATTGCAGACAAATCAGGCGATAGCTGTTGCATATAACGCCGGGTCAGAGTACGGCAGCGATAGGCAATTTCGGCTCTCAAACACCAAGTGATTCAAACTGGCTCGTTATGAAACTTGTCCGGCCGCTCAATCTGGCTTCCAGTCCATTTTTAAAAACTGCATGGAAGATGATGCTCAAAAGCCATTATCCGGTCAGCGGGGGCGGTATTACACAGAGCACTTTTAATCTGAAGATTCAATATCAAGCATCGGGGCAAACCCCGGTCGATAACGTTCTTACGCAAAATATCGGTGTCATGACGATACTCGGCATGGATATTTATACGGGCGATAACGGCGTCAGCGGACCCGACAAAGTTTTTGATTACAACAATGATTATACCGTCAACGAAAGCCTCGGGGAAATTATTTTCCCCACCGTGGAGCCGTTTGACAGCGCTAACATAGCATATTTTTTACAAACGTACGGCGGATTAACTGGTCAGGATCTGCAACAAGCCGCGGACTCTTTGAATTTCAATAATCTCTACGACACGACGGCTTCGGCAGCCGATATGGACCCGCGGAGCCGCTTTGTTATTACAGGTTCGGCTACCTCAAGCGTTCAATCGCAGTACAGTATCGGCACGAACATTGTCGAGGGAAGCGTGGTTGTGACGGTCGACGACCAGCCGGCTGTCCTCAATTCCGACTATACGGTCGATTATGTCTCCGGAACGGTTACCATCAGGAACTCATCATTTCTTGTAGCGGGACGAAATGTTCAGATAAAATATGAAGCGAACGACCTCTTCCAGCTTGCATCAAAGACACTCCTTGGCGCGCGCGGAGAGATTGCCATTGACCGCAATACGACGCTCGGATTTACCGTTATGAACCTCAATGAACAATCGCTGACCGATAAAGTGCGTTTAGGCGACGAACCGAGTAATAATACGATTTACGGTTTCGATGCAAGCACGGCGTTCGACGCGCCCTTTTTAACAAAAGCCCTGAATTGGCTGCCTGGAATCCATACCATTGAAAAATCGAAGGTCACGCTGAGGGGAGAATATGCCTATATGTCTCCCGATCCGAATACACGGATCGAGTCCTGTGCCTGAAGACAACGGCAAGAGCGTTGCATATATCGACGATTTTGAGGGAACACTTCAAACCATGCCGATTAGTCTTGCATATACTTCGTGGAAAGAAGCCGCCCCGCCGTATTATAGCTCAACGATAGATACGGCCTATGTCGTGGACCCGTTCACAAAAACCATTCCTACGGCTCCGACCATTACGATCATGCCGGATACGACAAAGATGGAGTATAAAGCTCATACGACCTGGTTTACCATTGCCTCAAGTGATGTCCAAACCACGGATATTTGGGGAAGCAGAAAAAGCACAATATCCGGACAAAGTCAGGTCACGGTTCTGAATATGTATATGGATCCGGGCAAGCGTGGGACATATAATTATTCAAGGAATTTATATACCAAATTATTCCCGAACCCGATGAAAGCATGGGGCGGAGCGCAGCTTGCTTTCGGCTCAACCACAACGAACCTCTCCGATCAAAATATCAATTACATTCAGATGTGGGTGAAAATAGTCGCAGGGCAGCCAACCGTAAAGCTCAATATTGATCTCGGATATATCAGTGAAAATTCTTTTCCCTACGGCGATACGCTGAACACAGAAGACGGTCTAACAAATGGAGGACATCCGACCGGCGTTATGCAAAAGGATGAAGATATGGGTATTGACGGATCGTGGGATGCACAGGAACAAAGCCGATATTCAGACTTCCTTGCTTATGCTCATCAACATAACAACACTGATTATGATGCCGACCCCTCGGGTGACGACTGGAAAGCGCCTCCGACGAGTATTGGAAATTCTGCATTTGACACGGCGGTCGCAAGAACGTTCGATGGCTGCAATGGCGTGGAAGGCAATTATGCCAGCGAACTTGGAGCGCGCTATCCCGATACGGAAGATCTGAACGGCGATGGCGTTTTCAGCACACTGAATTCGTATTTCGAATATGAATTACCGCTGGATACGACCAATGCCGTCTTTGCTAAATATATCACGGGACAAGGGGCAAACGGCTGGCATCAAATCAGCATTCCGCTTAAAGATATTACGCGCCAGATCGGATCCCCGTCGCTTACCAATATTCAGGGTATGCGGGTCTGGGTGACCGGGGCAAGCGGGAAAGTATTGTTCCGCATTGCGAATTTTAATCTTGTCGGCAACCAATGGAGAGCCGAAGTACAGGACGATACGACGATGCAGGTGAGCGCAATAAACTATGAAGACGATCCGAACTACATTTCCCCGCTTCCGCGTATACAGGATCCGACACAAACGCAATCGAGTCAGACGCCGGTATACGAGAACGAGCAGTCTCTTAATCTTATTGTGAGCGGGCTCAAGCAGGGAGATTCCCGGAGAGCGGTTAAATTGCTCAGTGCGCGCCCGATCGATCTCCTGAATTATCATACCATGAGAATGTTCCTTCACGGCGAAACGGGATATCCTGCCAAACAGTACAATGCATTTGTATTCAATGATACGACGGATTATGATGTTCTTGTAAGTCTTCGATTCGGGACGGATTCTTCAAATTATTACGAATACAGCGCACCGCTGCGGCCGGATTGGGATCCCGCTCATAACGATATGATCGTTCATTTTGGCGATCTTTCCTCGTTAAAGGCAAGGCGCGACAGCAACGAAATTGTTTCCGGAAATGTTCCGGGCGGTCCGCCGGGCTCAAAGTATTATCTCAAAGGATCTCCGACATTGACTTCCATACAATATCTGGCTATCGAAGTCCTGAACGCTTCGAATCCTTCAAAACATCCCGGGAAAATTATCACGGGAGAGGTATGGGTGGATGAACTGCGCCTGACGGATGTGGATAATTCGCCGGGCTCGGCTTATAAACTGGATGCAAACATCAAGCTTGCAGATGTAGCGACTATCGGTTTTTCGTTTATGCATCAAAGTCCGAACTTCCATTCGCTGGAGGACCAATTCGGCAACAGGACGGATATGCTCTCATGGAATCTTACTTCTACAATGAACTTCGATAAATTTCTGCCTGAGAGCTGGACCGGCACACTGCTTCCTTTTACGTATTCGCATTCGGAAAACTATCAGCGGCCGGAGTATGTTCCAGGGTCGGATGTTTTAGTGGGATCGGCTCAACAGCAGGCTGCCGATGCGATTGCGAAGGGGGATACCCTGATCAGCAAGCCCAGCGATATTCTTATTGCCTCGCAGACGCTGAACGTAACGAACAGTTACGCCCTTCCGTCGCTTCATTTAAACATTCCGCTGGATACATGGCTTGTTACAAAGACAATCAATCAAATGGTGTTCGGCTATTCGTACAGTTCCACGTTCCAGCGTTCGCCGACGATCGAATGGTCGAAATCCTGGACATGGGAAGCGCATATAGCGTATACAATTCAGTTTTCCAAGATGAATTATTTCAAGCCGTTCGCATGGCTCGGCAAATTTTTCCTAACAAGTATCTGGCAGGATCTCACGATCTATTTCACGCCGAAGAATATAAATATGACGGCTGCATTCAACCGGAGCCAATCGCAGAGCCTGACCCGATATCAGACAGTGTCCAACCCTCTTACATATAATCTGACTGCATCGCGGTCTTTGAATTTTACGTGGCAATGGTTTGAAGGCAGGTATCTGGACCTGGGGACGAACTATCAGGTCAGTGTCGGCAGTTCGCTTTATAATCTTGAGACTGACCGGTTCGGAAACCAGCGGTCGTTCTACGATATTATGAAAGATATTTTCTTCACCGACCGGCTTATCGATTTCGGCATCGATCAAAGCTATTCGCAGGGCATATCGTGGAGCCCGCAGGTAAAAATTCCATCCACTTCGTGGTTTGGCAAGCTTTTTCGGCCGTCTTTTCAGTATTCAACCCAGTATAGCTGGTCGAACAATATCAGTTCCGGCGAATTGGGGAAAAGCGCCGGAGCGAACAGTTCGTTTCGCTTTTCTCTGGATATCAGTCTGCGCACCATCAGCGAGTCCATATGGTCGCCGGACGCGCAGCCGTCTTCAATGCCGAATGATACGGCCCGCGGCCGCGGATTGAAGAAGGCCTCGCAGCAGCTCTCATCGCTGACCAGGTTTCTCTTCAAAGACCTGTTCCTCGATTTCGATAAAGTGACAATCAGTTTTACCGACGGCAACAATATCCAGAACACGGGCATCACAGGAGGTACCGGATTCGCTAATATTTTTGCCCGCGTTCCGTTTGTCCAATCATCTTTGCCTGATAACGGACCTTCTCTCCTGTATCAGCTCGGCGTGTCTTCGGATCCCAATGGAAGAGTCGTCCTGGGAACTAAAAATTCCTTCCCGTTTATTTCAGGCTATACCATCCCGGGATTGCGCGCGGATACAGGACAGATTGCGGATGTCTTTGCCCAAAACAATATGATTTCGCTGGGGACAGGCAGGACTCTCTGGGAAGGAGCCCGAATCGATTTAAACTGGAATTACAGCTGGTCGTACACCTCAAATCAAACGATGCAGACAGATTCGTTCGGGCGCGTCGAGGATCCGACAATCAGCAGGACGATCACCGGGACATTCCAGCGCTCATTTTTTGCTTTTCCTGATGCATTTATTTTTAAAATATTCAATACGAACATCGGTAATGTCGATAAAATTTATGAAGGATTAAAAAGCGATTCGACATTCATAGATAATCCTAAACGGCTTTCGACGGCATTCCAGCAGGGATTTGAAGCTTTTCCGTTTCTTTCGCAGCTCTTCGGGTCGATTCTGCCGCGAGTGAATTGGACCTTCCACTGGAGCGGTCTTGAAAAGTTTTCTTTATTTAAATCGTTTGCATCCAATATTTCACTGGAAAATGCATATACATCGAGTTACAGGGAACAATGGAACACGACCACAGCGGGCGCACAGATCATCCAAAGTCAAAACGTCTCCTATGCTTTTTCACCGCTCATCGGAGTGAATATCGATTTCAAAGGAGTGGGCAAAGGTACGATGAGCGCGAGCTGCCGCTATAGTACAGGCAGTTCCTTCGACCTCACACCCGCGAGTTTAAATGCGACAGAAACAGATCAATCGGATATTACCGCAACACTTTCGTACCGCCAGCAGGGATTTAGTCTGCCGCTATTCGGAATATCTCTTTCGAATGATGTGGAGGGAAGCTTGTCTTACTCCGTGAGCAACAGCTCGAGCGTTTTGTATAACTTCGAACCTTATACAGCGGGAGGGAGTCCGTTGAGCGGCACTATCCGGACGATTGTTACACCTCGTATTAAATATACACTCAGCTCTCGCATCACCGCTTCAATCTATTATACCTATTCGCGGATTGCGCCGACATCGAGCGGATCGACAACACCGGGCAGTACGTCCAATGAAGGGGGACTCGATATGCATATTGCCATCCAGTAAGGATGGAGTAAAAATGGAGAGTTTGCTTCTCTTTCCTTTAATCGATACTTTTAAAATTATGAAAAAAACTAAAAGAATATTATGGGTGGACGATGAAATCGATATGCTCCGCCCGCACTTGCTCATTTTGGAACAAAAGGGATACGAAGTCGAGACGGCGACCAACGGCGACGATGCAATAGAACTCGTGCGGACAAAAGATTTCGATCTTGTCTTTCTCGATGAAATGATGCCCGGAATCGGAGGACTGCAGACACTCGGCGCCCTGAAGGACCTGGAGCCGTCGCTGCCGGTGGTCATGGTAACGAAGAATGAGGCGGAGAGTCTGATGGAAGAAGCGATCGGCGGAAAGATCACCGATTATCTGACGAAACCGGTCAATCCGAGTCAGATTCTTCTTGCATGCAAGAAAATATTCGAATCGAAAGAGATCGGCGATGCGCACGTTTCTCGAAGTTACATCGATGAATTCCATGAAATCAGCAGTTTGCTGTACAATCCTCTCAATCAGGAAGAATGGATCGATATCTATAAAAAAATGACGGAATGGGACAGGGAACTCGATGCGCATGCAGATCTTGGGCTGCGGCAGACGCTGCTTGACCAGCGGCGGGAAGCAAATGCGAAATTTGCAAAATATGTCGAGAGTTCCTATCGGAAATGGATCGATGAGCCCCATCGTGCCATAGCGCTCTCGCCCGATGTTGCCGAACGGTTCGTTTTTCCGGAAATAAACGATTCCTGTTCGCTCTTTTTTATCGTCGTCGATTGCCTGCGGTACGACCAGTGGCTGGTGATGGAACAAATGCTTTCGGAATATTTTACATTTGAGAAAAATTTTTATTTCAGCATCCTGCCGACGGCGACGCCGTATTCGCGCAATGCTATTTTCAGCGGATTGTTTCCGTCTGAACTTCAGAAACGTTTTCCCGAAATATGGCAGGAAGGGGAAGACGATGAAAGCAGCCGAAACCGAAATGAACACGAATTGCTGAACCGGCTTCTTGAACGAAAATTTGTAAAGTCTAAAATTGAAGCGAGATATGTCAAAATCCTGGACGCAGAGTTTGGCAAACAAATTGAATCGAATATTCTTTCGTATCTCCCGAACCGGTTGACCGCTATCGTTGTCAATTTCGTCGATATGCTGGCGCACGGACGGTCCGATTCTCCGCTCCTCAAGGAAATTGCTCCGGATGAAGCCGCCTATCGGACGCTCACAAGGTCGTGGTTTCAGCATTCATCTCTCTTCGGTATGCTGAAAACGCTGAGCCGGCAGAGGAATGCCAAAATCATTCTTACCACGGATCATGGCAGCGTGCGCTGCCTGCGCGGTGCAAAAGTTCTCGGCGACCGCGAAGCTTCCGCGAATCTGCGGTTTAAATACGGGCGCAATTTGAAGGTAGATGAAAAAAATGCTTTCATTATGAAAAACCCCGAAGAGTATAACCTGCCGAAGGACAGCGTTACGACAAACTATATTATTGCAAAAGAAGATTATTATTTCGTTTACCCGACGGATTATCATAAGTATTTGAATTATTACCGCGATAGTTTTCAGCACGGTGGAATATCTCTTGAAGAGATGATTCTGCCGGTCATTAAAATGGAACCCAAATGACTGCAGAGCTGGCAACACAATCGGTGCAGGAAACCGTCGTATTTGCGCAATCGTTTGCCCGGTTCCTGCGGCGGGGGGATATCGTCGCTCTCTACGGCGAGCTGGGAAGCGGCAAGACTCAATTTGTCAAAGGAGCCTGTACGGCGCTGCATGCATCAGCGTCTGTTGTAAGTCCGACTTTCGTGATTCTCCATCGGTACGAAGGCCGCGACCATGCGGGCGAAGAACTGCTGCTTTACCATGTGGACCTGTATCGTATCCAATCGCCGAACGAGATCTACGACCTTGGATACGAAGAATTTTTCGGCGGCACAGGAATCACGTTCGTCGAATGGGCGGATAAGCTTGGAGAACTTCTGCCGAAACGCCGTTATGATGTGCATTGCACGTACGGCGAAAAGGAAAACGAACGCGCAATCAAGATCGAGTTGCTTGAGGAATAATTTGTGGCGATATTAGGTATTGAAACGTCGACAGCGGTTTGTTCGGTGGGCATCGTCGATGAGAATGGAAGCATGAGAGAGCGTTCACTTGTCGAATCGCATATCCATTCGGAGAAGCTGTTGACGCTTATCGACGAGGTTTGCGGCGGCTCATTAAAATCACTGCGGGGTGTCGCAGTGTCTATAGGACCGGGTTCTTTTACCGGCCTTCGTATCGGATTAAGTACGGCAAAAGGATTATGTTTCGGTTTGGGCATTCCGCTTTCGGCAGTTCCCACATTTCAGGCAATTGCCCGGTGTGCTTCAAGGAAAAAGGAAGTTCATTCTCTTGCGATTTGTCTCGATGCCAAGCAAGGCGAGTATTATACCGCGGCCTGGCATGATGATGCAGAAGGAACGGAACTTGAATGCAGCGTGCAGATTCTTGCGATGCCGGATGTGTTGCGGATAATAACCGGCTCTGCCTTGATTGTGACTGATTGTTTAGGTGCATTGCAAAAAGCCGACGCTTCTCTTCAAGGCGAAGATGTGCATCAATTCTGCAGCGGTGCAATAGTTGCCGAGCTTGGAAGGGAGAATGCTGGAGAGCGGCCAGTGTGCCGATGCGGCTTCCTGTGAACCGTTCTATTTAAAAGATTTTATCGTTCGGACGCAGCCGAAAATATGATGAAAGAAGCCGTTTCCGCCGGGCAGGAAAACGGCTTGGAGAATGTGAGGAGATTCTTATGGCGTGGTTTAAACGGTCAAAAGAAAATATTTCTTCCGACGGTCAAAAGAAAGATATTCCGGACGGCATGTGGACGAAATGCGACGGATGCGGAGAAATTATTCATAAAAAGCAGCTGGAACAGAATTATTTTACCTGTGCCAAATGCAGCTATCATTTTCGTATCGGAAGCAAAGAATATTTTGAGATTCTTTTAGATCACGGCAACATTCAAAGAGACCGAAAAAAGAATGCGGTCGCTGGATCCCCTCAAATTCGTCGATACGAAGCCGTATACGAAGCGCATCGACGAGTCGATAAAGAAAACAGGTTTGAATGACGCCGTGCGGACGGGAGAAGGGGAAATCAACGGCTATTCCTGTAGTTATTGCATGCATGGATTTTTCCTTTATCGGCGGGAGTATGGGATCTGTCGTCGGCGAAAAAATTTCGCGTGCGGCCGATCTGGCGCGGAAAAAGAAACAATCCGCTGCTTGTTATTTCCTCCAGCGGAGGCGCACGGATGCAGGAAGCGGCTCTTTCACTCATGCAAATGGCGAAGACAAGCGCAAAAATAGCGCAGCTTTCCGATGCCGGAATACCGTATATTGCTGTCCTCGCCGATCCTACAGCGGGCGGTGTAACGGCAAGTTTTGCCATGCTGGGGGATGTTCAAATTGCAGAGCCATCGGCATTTATCGGTTTTGCGGGTCCGCGCGTTATCAAACAGACCATCGGCAAAGATCTGCCGAAAGGATTCCAGCGGTCGGAATTTCTGCTGGAAAAGGGGTTCGTCGATATGGTGGTGCATCGTAAAGAATTAAAACAGACCATAACAAAAGTTTTACAGCATCTGAATCCGTAAGGTTCCTATCGTGGCTCTTCAAGTTATTCGTTCAACTCAAGAAATGCAGCAGGCATGTGAACAACTGCGTCTGAGCGCACAAGAGAATTGGACTTGTTCCGACCATGGGTTATCTGCATGCGGGACACGCCAGTCTCTTCAAACTATGCGCGTGCGCATGCCGATATCGTTGCGGCGACAATTTATGTCAATCCCGCACAATTCGGTCCGAACGAAGATTTCAGCCGGTATCCGCGCGACTTTGAGCATGACCATTCATCTTGCCGAAGAAGCGGGCGTCGATATTATTTTTGCACCGACCGATGAAGAAATGTATGCACCGGGGTACGCCAGTTATGTTGAAGTGGAGCAAGTCTCGAAAATCTTAGAAGGCGCTTTTCGTCCGAACCATTTTCGCGGCGTCACGACGGTCGTAGCAAAATTATTCAATATTGTTCGGCCTCAGACGGCTCTCTTCGGCCAGAAGGATGCGCAGCAGGTTTTTCTTATAAAAAAAATGGCACGCGAGTTGAATTTCAATATCGAAATTTTAGTCGCTCCCATTGTCCGTGAACCCGACGGCCTGGCAATGAGTTCGCGCAATACCTATCTGTCAAATGCGGAACGGCAGCAGGCGCTTGTTCTTTCACAGTCGCTTTTGCATGCACAAAAACGCATACAAGAAGGCGAACGGCGCTGCGATGTTATTCTTCATGAAATGAAAAACATCGTTCTCTCCGGCAATCCTGCACAGATTGATTATATCGCATGTGTGGATCCTGTAACTTTCGAGATTCTTCCGACTGCTGAAAAATCGCAGATTCTTTTTCTCCTTGCCGTGCGCTTCGGTTCTACGCGGCTTATCGACAACATTCTTATCACTCTCTAAAAAAAAATGACCTCTCATTCTCCTGGCAAACAGCTCTTCACGATTATTATGGCTGCGGGAAAAGGAACCCGCATGAAAGATCCCGGCAAAGCAAAAGTGATGTATGAAGTTTTGGGAAAACCGATGATCCACTATGTTCTGGATGTCGCGTTTGAAGTGCATTCGCAGCGCGTTCTTGCAATCGTCGGTTATCAGCGCGAGGCCGTTGCTGCCTACATCGAGCGCTTCCATCCGGCGACGGAAATTGTCGTTCAGGAAGAACAGCTCGGTACGGGGCATGCAATTATGCAAACGCAGGACATTCTATCCGGGCATGACGGCAGTGTCGTTATACTCTCCGGCGATGTGCCGCTCCTGACGGCGGGCACGATACAGGGATTGATTGACCATCATCAATTATCTCGAGCTTCCGCCACGATCTTGAGTGCGCGATACGACGATCCGGCAGGATACGGCAGAATCATACGCAATGCCGACGGCTCTGTGAAAAAAATTGTCGAGCATAAGGATGCGACGGCGGAAGAAAAAGCCGTTCATGAAATCAATTCAGGAATTTATATTTTTGACTGCCGGAAATTGTTCGATGCACTCAAGACTATCCGGCCGAATAATGTTCAGAAAGAATATTATCTGACAGATGTCTTTGAATATTTTTGGAAACACCAATGGGTCGTGAACGCTCTTCCGGCGGAACATCCGGATGAAATTCAAGGTGTGAATACGGTCGATCAGCTGGAAGAAGTCCGGAAAGTTTTGCTTTCCAGATCATGAAAGATCTCTGCTAGAAAGGAAACAATAATGTCAGCCCTCCTTCGACGATTCTGGGAAAAGCATCCGATTGTATCGATTCTGCTCATTGCTCTGCTGCCGCGGCTTATAGCTGCATTCTTTTCCAAAGGATACGGCATGCACGACGATCATTTCGGGCCCATCGAACAGCCGTTCATCATTATGCACGATCATTCGTACTGGGACGACCGGTCCGGCGTCCACGGGCACAGCATCGTCTACCCTGCTCTTCATTTTATTCTTTTCAAGGGAATGCAGGCGGTAGGGATCGACGACCCGCAGAATAAAATGCTTATCGTGCGCCTGCTCCATGCACTGTATTCGCTGCTTGTTGTATACTTCGGTTTTCGCATAGCTGAGCAGCTCTCCTCGCGCGAGACGGCAAAAAAAGCAGGACTGCTGCTTGCCCTTTTTTGGCCGCTGCCCTTTATCAGCGTCCATAATCTTATCGAGGTCGTTTGCATTCCGCCGATGATGGCCGGACTGTATTATATTATGCGCTCGGAAGAAAGAAGAAAATTCGCATTTTATGCCGGGCTCTGTTTTGGACTTGCGTTTGTCTTTCGCTATCAGACTCTTATCGTTGCCGGCGTTGCGGGGTTGGTTCTGCTTTTTAAAAAGCAATGGAAAGAGTGTATGCTGATCGGGGCAGGTTTTCTTGTGTCCGCATGTCTTATCCAAGGTTCCGCAGATATCTTTGCCTGGGGAAAACCTTTTGCCGCTTTCGTTGAATATGTAAGAGATAACTCGGCCCACAGCATGGATTATACAGTTGGCCCCTGGTACAATTATACGCTGCTGCTTCTGGGCGCCTTTATTCCTCCGGTGAGTTTTTTTCTTTTCTACGGCTGGTTTAAAAATTGGAGAAAAACATCGGTCGTTTTCTTCTCTACTTTGGCATTCTTCGTTTTTCTTTCCTGCTTCCCGAATAAGCAGGAACGGTTTGTTTTTTCCATTGTGCCGCCGATTTTTCTTCTCAGTGTTATCGGTTGGATGGAGATCACAGCGGTTTCGGAGTTCTGGCAGAAGCACCGCAGAGCGGTCCGGGCGCTGTGGATATGGTTCTGGATTATGAATATTATCCTCTTGATACCGTTTTCTCTTTACTATTCAAAGCGGTCGCGTTGTGAATCGATGTACTATTTTTACGGGAAAAAAATTACGGGACTTGTGCTGGTAGGAGGCAATGTGGGAACCATCCAGCCGCCGCAGTTTTATTCCGATCAATATGTGACGAATCTTTTTCAGATTGAAAGTGAAGCCGATGTACAGCCGGTTTCTCAGCAGGTGAGGTTTGCGGAGATTCGACCCAATTATGCGATATTCTTCGGGATCGAAGACATTGATGCACGCCATGCGCGGATGGAAAACGCTTTTGGACGGAAACTTATTTTTGAAAAGCAAATTGATCCGAGCTTTCTGGATGACGTATTTTTCCGGTTGAATCCGAAACATAATAAAAATCAAGCAGCGTTCATTTACAGAATAGAGCAATAGATTTGTATCGCGGAAGTGAGCTCAATGCTGCTCTGTGACTCCGGCATGCACATCGGTGCAAATTGAAAAGATGCGATTGATAATGCAAAAGGGCGCCGCCGGATAGTCCTCCAGGAAAACCCGTAATTCCCAATAAGAACAAAGAGCGCATTTCTTTCGATGAAGGAAGGGAATTGATTCTGGTGAAGACCTTCGGAAAATTATTTTGACTCTCTGCAGAAATTCGATTTCTGAAATATTTATTGAGAGTGGGTGGATAAAATGAACTCATACTGCACATCGTATAATGGATTTTATTGCCCTCTATTGATTTACTTATAATCAGGGACATCACACTGAAATTAGCTGAAAGCCAAGATCATTGGATTCGCAGCAATACAACCGAGGCCATTCGCAGCCTGCGGGTTTACCCGCCTGAGGCGGGAACGGAAATCTCCATTGCAGGAATATTATGCACTATTATTTTATCAATAGAGATATCGTTAGGACCCAATAGCACATTCTTCATTTAATTTATTGAGAGGAACTTATGGATAGGCCAGTATTACTTCCGATGAGCGAACAAAATGAAACTTATGCCGGCATCACTTATCATTTAGACGGCGGATTAATTCCGGCATTAACCGTTGAAATATCACAAGGGCATTCTGTCTATTTCGAACATAATGTTTTGTTATGGAAATATCCAAAAATTACACTTGCAGTCAAGCCTCTTTCGGCAGGATTTAAACCAATGATAGCCGGGGGTATGCAAATTATGGTAACTGAGGCAGTTGGTCAGGGCCAGATAGCATTCAGCCGCGATGGTGTCGGGCATATCTGCGCATTTCATATGAGTCAAGGACAGGAGCTGCACGTGCGTGAACGCCAATTTTTAGCTGCAACACAAAATATTGATTATCGCTTTGATCGAATAAAAGGAGGCTCAAATGTACGCTTGGGCGGGTACAGGTCTATTCATAGACAAATTCCATTCTTCAAAAGGGGATGGTATAGTATGGTTATATGGATATGGTAATGTTTTTGAGAAAAACCTTTCAGCAAATGAGCAGATCGATGTCGAACCGGGAAGCTGGCTCTATAAAGATGCGGCTGTAAAGATGGAAGAAAATACTCAACGCTTATCAACGGGTGGATTGGCAGGATTGGATGTAACGATGATTCGATTTACAGGCCCGGGGCGAATCGGGATTCAATCAATGTATTTGCATGCTTCGGGTAACGAATAATATAATTATTTGTGCCCTGCTATAAAAAAAATAGAACATGATCGTATCGGTAAACTTGTGCCGCTCCAATTAAGTAATAATGTGTTTTATATACAGAAGTGCATTATTTCCGCGGCCGGTGGGCTCATAGATTACAATATCATTTTTTAGGACTGGCGCAAGTTATAATAAAGTTTCCATTATTGCTGCATATCTCTTTGTCTCATCGATAAGCTGCCGAACCATTCTCGTTGGAGCAAAACAAGAAATCACTATCGAAACAGGTTTTCAGAAATTAGTCTTTGATATATTTTTATTTGACCATGGGAAATCGATTTTCTAAGCGCATCATCGATAGAAGCAATTGCCTCTTTATGGGCGAATATGGCATTAAATTGCTTTGACAGACATAAAAATGAAAAGTAAACATACCGGAACTATTAATAGATAGAGCGATGTTAAAAATTTATCGTTATCACATATCTTATAATAGACGGAGGACATAGTGTTTCAAGGTTTGCGGACTGTTCTATACCATGTGGAAGACATTGAAAAGGCAAAACAATGGTATTCAAAAATTCTTGGAATACCTCCATATTTCGACCAACCATATTACGTCGGATTTAATGTCGGTGGTTATGAGCTGGGCTTGGATCCCGATGCAGCCGGGATAACTAAAGGGAACAATGTTGTTGCTTATTGGAGTGTCGAGAAAATTGAAATTGCATACGATCACATCCTTGCGCTTGGGGCAAAGAAAAATGGCGATATTCAAAATGTCGGCGGAAATATACAATTGGCGACCGTGATCGATCCGTTTGGCAATGTGTTCGGCTTAATTGAAAACCCGGATTTTAAATAGGGCGCGCGTTTTATTCAGACGCATCATCGCGGCCTGAAAGGCGGCTTAAGCCGAAGGAGTTATCGGAAGTACGATCGTCAGCCCTCTATCAAGATATGAAGAGAGTTTTCCGGCTGGGTCGATGGGATGCCGCTTCGAAAGGCATAACGCAATCATTCGACAGGAGAAACAATGAGTTCATTTTACAAGCCCGTCAATTACAACACGGTTTCACCCTATCTCATCGTTGATGGCGCGGCCCAGACGATAGAATTCCTCGTCAAGGTTTTTGGCGCCGTTCAAGTGCGGCAAGTTCAAGGTGCAAATGGAAAACTCATCCACGCTGAGATACGGATTGATGATACGGTGCTCATGCTTACTGACGGGGGAGAAGGCTGGCCGCCTGTACCCTCCCATGTGCATATTTACGCTGCCGATGTAGATGCAGTCTACAAGCGTGCATTAGAAGCGGGAGCCATTTCAGTACAGGAACCGGTTAAGAGAAATGATGAGAACAAGCGCGGCGGCGTGAAAGATTCGGGCGGAACGACATGGTGGATTGCTACTAAGGTGGAATAGAAACTAATGCTGGGTCAAAAAAATAATTTTGTATTCCATGCGTCCCGCCTCCCATGGCGATGGAACATGTGCCGCGGAAATAATGCGCTTCTGCATGGCAAAACATAACATTACTTAATTGAAGCGGCACTGTATCTATAAACGCGAACAGGAAAAATAAAATATTCCATGATTCCTGCAAAGAAAAAAAACGCCGCAATGAGACAGTATATCCAGAAACTGGAATCGCTCATTGATGCGGCGAAACAACTCAACACCACTTTTGACCTGGATAAACTTCTCTCCATCATTCTCGATCATGCTACGAAGAATCTCGATGCATCGCGTGGAACGATCTATCTTATCGACGAACGGACACGGGAACTTTGGTCAAAAGTGGTGAAGGGAACCGGACTGGTCGAAATCAGATTACCCATTGGAACAGGGATCTCCGGAACGGTTGCTGAAACAGGGAGAACAATCAACCTTAAAGATGCCAGCAAGGATAAGCGATTCTATTCGACGATTGATAAAATATCGGGTTTCCATACAAAAACGATGCTCTGCAGGCCGATGAGAGATAGAAATGGGCTCATTATAGGGGTCTTCCAGATCATCAATAAAAAACACGGTGTTTTTAATCAGGATGATGAATTCTTCCTGGATGCGTTCTCAGAACACGCTTCTCTCGCAATCGAAAATGCGAGACTTTTTCATGCGGACCTTGAACATGCGCGAGTGAATAAAGAATTGCAGATCGCCGCTGAGATGCAGCAGCAGCTTTTCCCCAAAGAAACGATTCAAATCCCATCGTATGAACTCTCTGCAACCGTTCAACCTTGTACGGCAATCGGCGGTGATTCGTACGATATTATTCCGCTCAAGGATGGAAAATTTGTCGTCACTATGGCTGACGTCTCGGGAAAAGGAATCCCGGCGGCTCTTCTCGTGTCGACCTTGCACGCATCACTGCGGGTGTACCTTCAATATCCAATAGATTTGGTCGGACTTGTTAGAAAATTAAATACTTTCGTTTACAATAATAGTCCCTTAGAACGCTTCATCACCTTTTTTATCATGATTATCGATCCCGTTCAACATATGTTCACCTATGCCAACGCAGGACATAATCCGCCGCTTCTTTTTCGGAACGACGGAAAGGATATTGTAGAACTTGCTGCGAGCGGTTTGCCTATGGGAATAGTAAAGGAACAGCAATATGAAGCTCATCAAATCGATATGAAACATGGCGATACATTGGTTTTGTTTACCGATGGAGTGACAGAAGCGGCAAATAAAAAACATCAGCAATATAGCGAACCTAAATTGCGCGAATGTGTCCTCAAAAACTTAGACGGGACAGCCGATGCGATAAAAAGATCTTTAGTGAAAGATGTGCTTGGGTTTATAGGAAATAATCCGATGACCGATGATTTCACAGTGTTTGTACTGAAGAGAGATCGCGAGTCATCAAACGGTCACGAATGGCTGCATCCGGATAAAACCATGGACGTTACGCAACAGTTAAAGCATCTCATATAATGAATAAAATTAATGCAGCCAGAAAAACGCGTCGCAATATTAGTGGAGACTGAATTCTTAAAAAAGCAGCCCAAAGAAACCAGTTATGTTAAAAGAAAAAGATTAGTCCTTTCGGCTCTTGAGCATGTATTCCTTGCCTTATCGTTCATTGTTTTGTAAATTATCTTCGAATTTAATGAAGCAGGTTTTCTTTTAAATTATATTTATCAGTGTCCGGGCATCATAAGCGTCGTTCCACGGGTGTAAATATGACTTCAGTTCACCTGCTGCTTAAGCGGACATTAAAGTAAGCAATAAGAATAAAAAATCGTGTAAGAAGGGTCTTATAGCGCTCATTTTGAAATGAAAAGATGAGGAGAGCTGGCTGAGTGGTGCCTGCGGGAAAAACGTCGGTTTTGTCTCGATGGCTTTGCATCTATTCAAAGACTAAAATGGAAAGCAGATGGCATTTGTATATATCCTAAAAAGTTCAAAGAATGGCAGATGTTATTATGGATGCACAAAGGATCTTGTGCGGCGGCTAAAAGCACATAATGCGGGAAAGGTTAGATCAACGAAAAGCAGAAGACCGCTTGTTTTGCATTATTCGGAAGAGTATGATAATATGTACGCAACAAGAAAACGAGAGATTTTTTTTAAAAAGATAGACGGTTATAACTGGCTAAAGAAGGAAAGGATAATTTAAAAATCCGGAGAGCTGGCTGAGTGGTCGAAAGCGGCGGTCTTGAAAACCCGTCCTTTCCATAAAAAACCCCTTTAAAAAACGACTTTTTCTGCTTACTTGGCACTCAATTTGGCACTCAATTACTGTGCTACACCTCAAAACAACGAGGTGCAGTATGTTCCTATCAAAAATTGGTGACGTCTACTACCTGTTCTTTTCAGATGATTCTGGTGCAAGGCACAAAGTCACAACTATGTGCAAGAAGAAATCTGATGCAATGCTCTTCCTCTATCACTTCAAGATTGATGCATTCGAGAGACGTAAGAAACTAAAAGAGATTCCTTTTTCTGATTTCAAAGATCAATTCATTGAATATTCTGCAGGCGTTCATTCACGAAAGACTCAGAAAACCAATCTAACAGCATTCAAAGAGTTCGAAAGAGTTGAGGGGAATCGTCCCCTGCAATCAATAGGTATCCGAGAGATAGAGCATTTTCTTAGCAAGAAGAAGCTTGAAGCGTCGGAATGGACAGCACGTAAATACTACGGCTCATTAGCCGCGGCATTTGAAAAGGCAGTTCAATGGAATTATCTTGAAAAGAATCCATTTCGGAATGTGCCAAAGCCAAAAGGGCGAGAATTGGCGCCGATATTCTTTACTGAAGGAGATTTTCGAATATTTCTTACAGCTGTAGAGGATAGGGATTTTCATGATTTATGCATTACCGGATTGTTATCCGGATTACGATTATCAGAGTTGAGTGCTCTCAAATGGGATGATGTTGATTTTGCTTCAAAAGTGATCTACGTGAAGAATACCAACACCTTTACGACCAAGACAAGAAAAAACCGTGTCATTCCGATGAGTGACGCCCTATGTAGATTGCTTCAAGATAGGAAAGATAAAGTCCGATTTGAATGTGAGACGGTTTTTTATAATCGCTATGGTAAACAATTACGAGAAATATGGGTCTCGCATACCTTCAAGAGGTATGTTCGAAAAGCCGGACTTAATGACAAACTGCATTTTCATTCTCTCAGACACTCTTTTGCTTCCGCCCTCGTAATGTCTGGTGTATCATTATATGCAGTTCAGAAGCTACTTGGACACACAACCAGCAAGACTACAGAAATATATTCACATTTAATGCCGCAGCAATTGCATGAAGAAATAAATATGGGACTGCATAACATTGAAGGTAGTCTTCTCCTTGAACATGATAAGACCAAGGATCAATCGTAATTCCCTTTAGTATCAGGGTGATCTGATGGTCTTATTTTTACGATTACGATTTTTAGAATGAGCCTCAACCCGTGATTCCCCATGAGAGGCCTAAGAGTTGCTTCTACTCCAAGATAGGAGAGGAATCAATATCGAACAGGTTCCTATATGGAAAATGGATTTCTGTAATTTTTTAGTTTTAGGATAATCTGCCTCCCTATGGCCCAATCTTGTCATTGATTCCAATATAAAATATCACTAACATTGCTTTCAGATAAGCCGGATCGGGAGGATTTTGGCTTTAATCCCGTTTCGGGAAGGTAATTCAATCAATTTTGCTTCTGCTTTATAACTAAAGTGGCTCGAACACTTAGCATAACGAGCTGCATCACGCAGCCGAATGACGTTAAGTGAAATTTATTTTTATTATGTTCCGAAAGGAAAAGCAATGAAAAATATTTTCCGAATTCTCTTTATTATATTTTGCTTATTCAGCAGCATAAATCTGCTGCATGCCCAATGGGTTCAGACATATGAATGGTCTTCAGGTGTAACTTCAGTATCACAAACCATTAATACTTTTGCTGTCTCCGGCTCCAATATCTTTGCCGGGACTATGGCCACCGTATTATTCTCAACTGACAATGGCGCAAATTGGGCAGGAGAAAGTCTTCCTCTGACGAATACCATCGGAGCAGTCAATGTATATTCTCTTGCCGTTTCTGGCAATAATCTTTTTGCAGGGACGAACGGTGGTGTTTTTCTTTCCACGAACAATGGTGCAAACTGGACAGCAGTTAATAATGGCTTGACAAATACTAGTGTCAACAGTCTTGTCGTTTTTGGCAATGATCTTTTAGGTGAGAGTGAAAACAGTGGCATTTTTCTATCCACAAACAATGGCACAAGCTGGAGCACGGTTGATTCTGGGTTGACAAACATTAGTAAGATCTATGCTCTTGCCGTCTCCGGCAGTAATGTATTCGCAGGTACAAACCATGGTGTTTTTCTTACCACTAATACGGGAACGAGCTGGATTCAAGTCGATTCTGGATTGACACCTGTTGGTACATACTCTTATGTTAATGTTAATGCTTTTGCTGTTTATGGCTCGAATATATTTGCTGGCGCATATGGTGGAGTGTTCTATCTACCAACAATGGAAAAAACTGGGCTAAAGTTGATTCAGGATTAACGTCCGTAGGTTCAAATCCGTATATCACTATTAATAATCTTGCCATCGCAGGCACGAACATATTTGCTGGAACTTCTGATGGGAGAGTGTTTCTATCTACCAACAATGGGACAAATTGGATCAATGAGAGCTCCGGACTTACTGGCCGAACCATTACGTCGATCACAGCTTGTGATACATATGTTTTTATTGGAGTTTCGTATACGATTACAAATCAGAATAATCAAACAATACCCGTAGACGGCATAATGAGGCGACCGTTGTCGGATATGATCACATCAGTGGACAAAACCTGGATTGGTTTGCCGACACATTATTGTCTTAATCAAAATTATCCCGATCCATTCAATCCAACAACGACGATATCATTTACTATTCCGTCACGTTCATCAGTCTCATTAAAAATATTCGATATATTAGGAAGAGAAGTGGCAACCATTGTCTCGCAAGAATTACCGGCAGGCACCTATTCGCGCCAATGGAATGCAGCAAAGATTTCGAGTGGAATTTATTTCTATCGATTGCAAGCAGGATCGTTTACACAAACGAAACGGCTTATGCTTTTGAAATAGCGAGGCCATTCGCGGCTTGCGGGAGAATACTAATATTGTATCATCGTGTAGAAATCATTAGAAAGCATAATGAAAAATAAGATATTTATTTATCTATTAACTTCATTGGTTATATGTGGATGGAAATCAGATAAAGCAATCTCACAATACAAAGATGTTTTTAGTATCTATCTTGCGAAGAATCCAAATATGTATCATACCTCGGAGAAACCTAAGCTGAAGGATTTTGTTTTGGATAGCATACCTCTATTGACGGTGGATTCGATTACAAGTTACGCATGGCATTCCCACTTAATCTCATTTTCCACACAAATAAAACATAGATTGGAAAACAGAAAATCATTGGTAGATCATTTATTCGTCATTGTTGCCAATGACGAACGAATATATTGGGGAATGTTTATAGATGCTGCAGATTCATATATTAGTGATAGTCCTGAGATATTTTTACCGCTACGCAATCGAACATCAAATCCAATCCCGAACGGATTTAAAATAGGCCGGGGTCTGTATTTGATAAAGATACTGTAGATGTCCGCAATGATATTAGAATATACAATGCTTTGAAAGCTGCCGGAAAACTATTGCCATGAAGATGTGAGAACAGGAAGATTAGTCGGAGTCAGTAGAAAACCAAGTTCGGCGGATTGCGGAGTGCAATCGAGACCAGAAGGGCTTGTAAGAAATTATCCAAGAATAAAATTCTAAATAATATAATAATGGAAGAAGCATTTAATGAATTTAGAAGAATACCAAAATCTTCTCGGAATGTGCTTGGTTGAACTTTAATTCTTTGGAGACGAGTATTCGGTTTTATCTAATGAATTATGAAAAGCAAACTCACACCGGTCTTGAAATAGATGAAGGCGAGTTATGTCAAGAAGATTATTTAACCAATTATATGACCTTTCAGCAATTACTTGAGAGATATAACAAAATTGTTAGAATTGAATTCATGCTACCAAAGGGAGATATTATAATTCGTTTTAGAGATTCTATGGCACATGGCAGAACGGTTACAAAAGATGATCTTCTTATAACAGTTCATAAATATTCAAAACCCATTAATCACGAAGTTAGGCTTGAAATCAAACAAGAATTGTCAAAGGAATATTTAGAGTCTACGGCTAGACAAATGTATGAGTCGATACGAATTGTAAATCAGGCGCTGTCAACATTATGTAACTCTTAAATTGAGCTTTCTGCAAGAATATTTTGCCATTTTGCCACTTCGCCAACTCCCTATACACGATGGCAGAATTGCAAACTCTCCATGGCGAACTACGCTTTGCCATCGCCGGTATTCATATGGGAACTGTGTCAAACTGGCGATCTTTGCCATTGCCATTTATTCTCTAGGAACTGTGGCGGAATGGCGAAGTCAGAGATGAAATGTTTTGCCACTTCGCCAAATACATATATACCTTCGGCAGAATGTCGAACTGGCGAAGTCGGAATTGGTCGTTTTACAATCTTGCCTGATATTTTATTATCCTAACTGGCCTAAAAATATGGGACCCAAAATGAGGCCTCGTCGGAATAACCGGTATATAGAGGTCAAAGGTTGCTTCTACTCCAAGATAGGAGAGGAATCAATGTCGAGCAGGTTCCTATATGGGAATTCGATTTCTGGATTTTTTAGTTTTTCGAAAAATATGCCCCTTATGGGCGCTTGCATATCGCTATGGATTGACATAAATTCTAATCATTGTAGCAATGGTGAAGGGCGCATATCCGGAAAATATTTCCAATCGGAACTTTAATTATTTATTTGCCACAAGATGGAACGAAACAGATAAGTTGCCACAGCTTAGTCGCCATCCTTAAAACGTACAAATTGCATATAGCGTAATTAAACAAATAACCTGCCATTTGCCCCAAAAAGCCTCTCGACACAAATGTCGTAAGAATGACGTAATAAAGACGCAACATGTAAAACTACCAGTTCGTATCTTTATACTAAATTTGAAAGGACAACATCTATGAAAAATGAATTATTAGGCAGACGCGTAAAAGAACTAAGAGGGAAAAACGGTTTTTCGCAGGAGTTTTTAGCAGAGGAATGCAAAGTGAGTTTAAGAACAATTCAGAGAATTGAAAATGGCATCACCATACCTCATGGTTATACATTATCGAGATTGGCGCAGGCCTTGCACGTTGGTCCTGATGAATTAGTGGATTGGTCAAAGCAGGAAGACAAAGGACAGTTGAACCTTTTGAATTTATCTGCGCTCACATTTTTAATAAATCCATTTTTAGGAACAATCATTCCTTTGGTTCTCTGGATTACCAAGAAGGATAAAATAGAACATCTCGATGAAACGGGAAAAAATTGCTCAACTTCCAATTAACCATGTTGATTCTGATTTCAACGGTGCTCATTCTTTTTATCGTCACCATTTTTGTATTCAGACCTGAAGAGGTTATTTTTGGATCTACAAAAAGCTGGGCAGAACACGGCGGTCATACAAGCTTCTTTACTGTGGTCGCTGTCTTCATATTCCTTGGGTGTCTTGGATTGTATTATTTATATAGTATCATTATGATTGTGAAAAATTCGATTCGGATTCAAAAAGAACTGCCTGTAATCTATAAACCAGCAATTAACTTTATCAAATAAAGGAGTTGAAAAATGAATAAGATACGATTGTACATCCTGACGACTGTTATCTTCACACAGATTTCTTTTGGGCAGCAACAAAGCAAGTACTCTGCGCAGCAAGTGAAAGAAGATTTCAAATACTTATATAATACTCTAGAAGCTTCTCATTATGATCTCTATGCGCATACGAAAAAGGAAGTATTTGATAAAGAATACAGAAAAATCTCGGAATCGATTACAGATTCACTGACATTACTACAAATTGATAGATTGTTTCTACAATTTGTCGCCCTCACTCATGAGGGTCATTGTTCAATCGACTTGCCCTTTAGTTCTTATGGCACTTACCTTCAGAATGGAGGGACACTATTCCCACTCAACGTATTTTTCAAGGGCAGCAATGTTTTTGTTCTGGATAATTATTCAGCCAATTCTACAATTACACCTGGTGATGAAATTATATCGATAAACGGAAAACCGATAAAAGAGGTTATGAAAAGTATATACAGATACCTTCCAGGTGATAACGATTATTCTAAAAATACTATGATAGAGGCAATTTCATTTCCCCGTATGTTATGGATAGTGAACGATGAGATCAAAAACTTTGAAGCAGGATTAAGAAAGCAGAATGGAAAACAAATAGACATAAACATTTCATCGATTCCAGGTTATAACTTTGAAGGGTTAATGTCCAAAAGAAAACCGTTACCTTTCTCAAATCAGGCAAGAACTTTTCAATATATTGATGATATTGCTTTTTTACGACCGGGTACATTTTTTAATGCTTCAAAATACGACGAGAAGGCCCAACTAAAAGTAAATAGCGATCTGCTAGACAATAAAGAATTCATCCATCTTCTGGATTCGTGTTTTACCGTGATTCATAACAAACATACTCAAGTGTTAATCATCGATTTACGGGGAAACCCGGGTGGATCCGGCATTTTTAGCAATCCAATGGTTGCCTTTTTTGCTACTGAACCTTTTACGGTAGGCTCGAAGTTTCTTATTAGATCAAGTGAGATTAGTAAAATATTTTGGAAAGAAATGAATGATACTTCTCAACTTTTTAGAGATATCAAAAAAGAGATACTATCGAAAGAAAATGGCGTTCGGTTTGAAATGTCAACAGCTAAATATAAATATCCACCTCGCAGAGATTCTTTAAAATTTAAAGGAAATGTCTATGTTTTGATAAATCGTTTTAGCGGTTCCCAAGCAATTGAAGTGCCTGCAATGATTCAGCATTATGGATTTGGAAAATTAATAGGTGAACAAACTGCACCATTAACCGATGCCAATGCACGACAATTCAAACTGCCCAACACACAATTAACAGTTCTGTTTCCAGAAGCATTTTATGGTGATTCTTCAATGGCAAATGGAGTTATCCCCGACTATTTGATAAATGATGATATTTTAACTGAAAAAGACGAGATATTGGATTATGCTTTGAGGTTGATCGAAGTTGATAAAGATATGGATAGACCCTGAAGGCCAATACAACTATGGCAGCTGACATTCAGCGACTTTATGTTGAGGCCAAGCACGGATAAGATCCTTAGCTGTAGGCAAACCGCTCATTAATTATTTAGGAGAAATTATTATGGACGAACAATCTTCCAACTCAAAAAACACAATGAAAATCGAAAAGTTCAGACCTTTGTAAGTATTTATTTAAATTATCAAGACTTCGAGAAGAAAATATCTATTGAGTTCCAGCCGCCTCTTTTGTAACTGACGCGTAAAGAAATGGGCATCGTTCTGATGACCATGCACGGATAAAATCATTAACGGTCGGCGGCATTACAAATTATTTACATTGCTATCGAAAGAAGAAAATGAAAAAGGCATTATTATTACTCTGTGAAGGTGTAGAGGTTTTAGAAGCAGCAGCTTTTTACGATGTTCTTGGTTGGTCAGGTGCTTCTGGATTAGATCCTGTAAAAGTAATCACTGCTGGATTGCACAAGGAAGTCAATTGTTCCTTCGGTTTGAAAATAATTCCCGATGCTCTCTTGCAAGAAATAGATGTTAAACAATTTGACGCATTGGCAATTCCAGGCGGCTTCGAAGCATTTGGCTTTTATAAAGATGCATATTCAGAACAAGTTATAGGTTTCATCAAGCATTTCGGCGAATTGAAGAAGCCAATCGCTTCTATTTGTGTTGGTGCGCTGCCCGTAGCGAAAACGGGACTTCTAAACAGGCAACGAGGAACTACCTACCATATTATGGATGGAAAGCGTAGACGGCAATTAGCCGAATTTGGTGTACAAGTAATTGATGAACCAATAGTACGTTACAAACAATATTATTACTTCAACTTCACCAGCTACAGCAGTTGAGGTTGCATTTAACCTATTGGCGGAATTGACTAGTTTAGAGAATGCAAACCGAGTTCATTATTTAATGGGTTTTAGCGGTAATGCGCCTTAGCCATTTTAAAAAAGCCCGCAACAAAGACGGCGGGTAAACTGGAAGCATAAAAACTTTGTTTTGCAACGTGCAACACAAATTAGAAGTAAATAATATTCTCCCGGGGCCATTCGCGGCTTGAGGGAGCGACGATCTCATTACAGGAATAATCCAATATGGAATTCGTCAGAAGGCGTTTTAAATATCAATCAAGAGGAAATAAGTGAAAGCATTATTAATCATCGACATGCAGACAGGTTCTTTTAAACCCGAAACCCCGCGTTTCGATGCTGAAGGTGTTGTTCAAAGAATAAATTTATTATCAAATTACTTCAGACAGAATGGAGACAAGGTAATCTTTATCCAACATGATGGAACAAAAGAAAACTTATTTCTTCCCGGCACAACTGATTGGAATATATTGTCAACTCTTATTCGGCATCCGAATGATATTATTGTCAGCAAAACGGTGAATGATTCGTTTTATAATTCGGATTTAGATGCGATATTAAAGAAACATGGGATAGCAGAATTATTTATTACCGGCTGTGCGACAGATTATTGCGTCGATGCTACAGTCCATTCTGCTTTAAGCAAAGACTACAATATTGTCGTTGTTAAAGATTGTCATACAACGGCAAATCGTCCTCATTTGAGTGCTGAACAAGTAATGCATCATCACAATTGGATTTGGGAGAATATGTATTCTACAAATGGTAAAATATATTTAGTATCATCAAGGGAATTGGTAAATAAATAAAACACCCTCTAAGTAATAAATTTATGAAGAACCGAGCACAGGAGGATTAGTCGGAATCAGAAAAAAGTCAAGTTTAGCGGTTGCTGGAGCAACGATCTCCAGTGCAGAAATAAACTGCCGTTATTTTATCCAATATTGAATTCGTTAGTCGGCGTCAAATTAATAAAGGTGATTTTATGAAATGTCCTAAATGTGGAAGAAATAATACGAAAAATATATGGCATTGCGATTGTGGTTATGAGTTTGAATTGAAAGAAGTTAAGAAAGTAAGGGTTATAGACGCAAAAAAGGTTCGTAATGTTAACGCAAAACCCCGATCCTTTTCGCGGCTAACTAAAGGGCTTTTGGCTGGCACTCTGATCATATGGTTGGGTTTTTTTTCGCTTAAGATGATAGGATCAAAACCTTTGGTGACCGACTTTAGTGAAGAGGCACAACCAGCTAAAGGAGGAGAGGATTTGCAGGACGGCTCGAAAGCCAAACCAGGGGAATATATAAAGCCAACTGGATACAATATTGATGGCCTCATGCATGGTGTCTTTAGTGTTGGCGTTATGGTTCTTGGTTCGTACATCGTGTATCGATCCATAGCTAATTTTGTTAGGTCGCCAAAGGCCACAGATAAGGGTTAAGCAATAGACTCCCATAGCAAGTTGATTAAAGACATTGGTTCCTATGGGTCGTATAAAAATCGACGCAACCGATTAGGGGAAATGAATGACAAAACACCACCACATCGTTTTGTCATCTTGCCAATCCCTATACATTGTGGCAATTGCTTTTAATTTCCAATTGCATTAGCTTTATACTATTCCACCAATCAATTGTAGCGGCTACACCGGATCACGGGGACTGTTGTAGTATTACGATTTTCAATCCTCTGGATTCGTTGAATACGATGAAAGAGGGTTTTGTGTTTTTAAGTATGAGGATAAAAATCCGATTAAGAAAATCCTTTATAGAGCGCACGAACTTTCCATAGAATAATTTCATTAGTTAGCCGCCACACATGGCTTAAAAATATTTTCAATAAAAGAGTATTGTATGCATTACAATGAATATTTTAGTTATTCTCAAATCTTTATACGATACATTCTTTTTTCCAGCTTAATTATACTTGCAATGATTCAATGGGCATGTAAAGAAATCCCAACAAGTCCAGATTCAGATATTGTCGCAGGTATAACTGGGATTATATATGATTCAACGGGTCATCACCTCGATAGTGTTAAAGTCTATTGTCAGTTGTCAAGGGCCACA
>CAVZWL010000011.1:0-50972 GCA_963778945.1 Ignavibacteriota bacterium | reverse complement strand
AGCTGTTATGTAAAAAGTCAAGAGGTCAATAAAAATATTTAGGACATTATTTCGTCTCCATTCTCTGGGATAGAATGCAAGATAGAATAATAAAAGAATCATCCTGTTATAAACAGTTCCCGCATAAAACACGAGACTGCAAGAAGTGTGAATGAGATTCAAAAAAGTGCGGCTGTAATCTGACGGTAATCCTGACGAACAAAGTTCATCGGGACAAGCTTGAGCAAACAGTCCGCACCGATATTTATAGGATTCCTTTATTCTATAATTGCATAGTACTTACGCGACAAGAGCGTAGACATATTGTTCTTGGTTGAGCCAAACATGGCGAACTCTTTTTAGGAGTTTCTTTGCAATGCGAATGATGGCGTCTTGAGGCTTCATCCGCTTGGTAAGTTCTTTGAATTTGAGAGTCAAAGCAGGATCTTCTTTGACAGCAACCCATGCGGATTCGATCATGAGAGATCGCAGGAATTTATTCTGTCTGTAAGAAATGCCGTTTACATAGACCTTCTTATCAGAGGTCTGTGTTGAAGGGACAAGCCCGACAAAATTGGCAAGAGCATCGTCATTGTGGAAACGTTTCATGTCTATAATTTCGGTGTAGAGCGACATTGCCGAAATGAAGGCAATGCCTGGAATGCCCTGTAGTACATTCATAATGGGGGCTATTTTTTGTTGCCGGGCTTCTTTGCGCAGTTGTTTAAGCACGTTCTTATTGTGATCGCGGATTTCTTTGAGCTGGATAATCAAATTCTGGAGCGTAAAATTGCCGGCGGGAGTAAGCAGTTGAAGTTTCTCAAGCCATAGGATGAAGGCGTGGGACCAACGGTTATTGCCGGAGAATTGGAGAGGAATCGGTATTCCTTGAGCATAGAGGAGTCCTTTGATTCTGTTTTTTATTCGAGTTTGAGATTGAATGATCCTGTATCGCAGCCGCATAAGCATACGTAATTCTTCTTGGAAAGTATCGGGAATATAGATTCCGTGGAGAGATTTATTTTCAAGTTCACGGGAGAGCTTGCGAGAATCAATGGGATCGCATTTGTTGACTCGTTCTTTGTTCATAGTCGGAACGTCGGCAGGATTGCAGACGATGCAATCGATGTTGTTTTGTCGGAAGATGCGCAGTGCCCAGAAACCGCAGAAACCGGCTTCGTAGACGATATGATAAATGCCGTCGGGATAATGTTTCTTGAGATAGGTAATGAGTTCAAGAGGTGCTGGATTCATAGAGAAGGTTTTGAGTTCCAAGCCATCGAGACGTATGGTGACCTTCCAGTTCTTGAGATGTGCATCAATACCAACGAAAAAGTGAGCGTTGGCGAATGAGATTGTCTGTGCGATATTCATAAAATATTTCCTTATGTTTAGTTGAATTCGCTGTAAGATAATTATTTTAAACATAACTTCTGACGGAATGAGCGTGGGTACGTTAAGCATGGCGTGTAGAGGTTCAGATGTTTAATAATAAACTTTTCAGCGTGAACTTGTTTCGTTATCAGCAACTTGGGCTTTTCGTTGCCGCAGCTTAGCGCCGATCCGTTAGGCGGCAATTAAAAGGAGAAAGTATGAATATTAAAACATTTCGGTATATCGTTTATGGTTTAACAACTGCAATCTTTATTTTCTTAACTGCATATCAAATAAAGTTAGAACTTATAAAAGGGTTTTCATATAAGATTGTTGCACTTGTAATAATCGCGGTGGTTACACTTTCAATTGTATGGTCTTTAGAAATTAAAAACAGAAAACTCGAAAAGTCAGGGCACAATAAATAAAATAACCCGTAACTGCCGCCTAACCATTTTAAAAAGGACAGAGTCAAGTAAATAATATACTCCCGATGCGTTCCGCGATAGCGGAATGCTGAGTTCATTGACAACATTTGTTGACGACTAAACTCGACCGAAAGCACGCGATGACAAAAGCCGATAATCTATCGAAAGGAAACCGAGCAATAAGCAAGGCGTCCAAACCATTTTACGGGTTCGCGAATGATCATGCAAAACAGAACAAGATATTCGCTTCTCAGCGACTGAGTCCCAGATATTATAACGGCACAACGTGTGCAGTCCCAATCCAGCGAGCAAGGCTCGAAGCGCTTAGTTAGGCATGCGGGCTTTGCACACGTGGCCATTGCTGCGATTTCTGTCGGATAATCGGCTGACCCTTGAATCCTTTATATTGTGTTTTGTTCTTTAAGATGTAATAGACAATCTTTGCTAGCTCTTTTGCGATACAGGTACGGGCGACAGCTTCACCTGAACGCTTGGCACGTTTGAGGAAGAAGCGTTTGTATTCGGGATAATACTGAACGGCGCGAACAGCAGCATCGGAGAAAGCGATTTTTAAATATTTGTTGCCATCCTTACTTGAACGATGATGTACGGTTCTGTTGGAATTGTCGGCAGCAGGCACCAGTCGGCAATAAGAGACAAACCTCTTATCCGAATCGAAGCGTTCGATGCCGTCGATTTCGAGATAGATGGTAAAAGCAGATATCTTGCCGATCCCTGGAATGTCCAAGAGGCGTTGAATATCATCGTTGGGGATAAGCACAGGATGTAATGATTTTTCGAGATCCAATATCTGATCGCTCAAGGTATCTCGAATATGTTCTGAAACGGCAAGTTGGAAGTGGTATGGATCGGGCACAGAGCCGTTAAATTTGGCCTGAATGCTCTTGATACGCCGCAGAGTATCGGAGCGTTGCTGGACAATGCGAAGGCGCACACGCATGGTATCGCGCAGTCCTCGCAGTTCACGACTAATTTTATGAGCTCGTGGAATGAGGCCTTGTCGTAAGAGTAAAGCGAGAGTTTTCGAATCAATTTTATCGGTTTTAACTTTAGCGTAACATATGGCTTTGAGATATTTGGCATGGGCAAGGGTTAGTTCGATGCCGTTATCAGAGAGCAGATCATCGAGCCAGTACCAACCGGTTGTGGATTCAACAACCGCCTTATGAGGATCAGGCAGGGAATGAAAGTATTCGAGAACAAGTTTATCATCATTGGCAACGCGTTGTCGTTTTACGATTGTGCCATCATCATCCATCGTTGTGATATAAGAGTTATCGGAATGCAAATCAATGCCTGAGTAATACATGGGGAATCTCCTTCGATTGTGAATGTTGTTGACTTAGATAATTGATAATGTACATAATCGGGAGATTCCTTTTTGGTAATATCCAGCGGCTCAAGCTGTTATGTAAAAAGTCAAGAGGTCAATAAAAATATTTAGGACATTATTTCGTCTCCATTCTCTGGGATAGAATGCAAGATAGAATAATAAAAGAATCATCCTGTTATAAACAGTTCCCGCATAAAACACGAGACTGCAAGAAGTGTGAATGAGATTCAAAAAAGTGCGGCTGTAATCTGACGGTAATCCTGACGAACAAAGTTCATCGGGACAAGCTTGAGCAAACAGTCCGCACCGATATTTATAGGATTCCTTTATTCTATAATTGCATAGTACTTACGCGACAAGAGCGTAGACATATTGTTCTTGGTTGAGCCAAACATGGCGAACTCTTTTTAGGAGTTTCTTTGCAATGCGAATGATGGCGTCTTGAGGCTTCATCCGCTTGGTAAGTTCTTTGAATTTGAGAGTCAAAGCAGGATCTTCTTTGACAGCAACCCATGCGGATTCGATCATGAGAGATCGCAGGAATTTATTCTGTCTGTAAGAAATGCCGTTTACATAGACCTTCTTATCAGAGGTCTGTGTTGAAGGGACAAGCCCGACAAAATTGGCAAGAGCATCGTCATTGTGGAAACGTTTCATGTCTATAATTTCGGTGTAGAGCGACATTGCCGAAATGAAGGCAATGCCTGGAATGCCCTGTAGTACATTCATAATGGGGGCTATTTTTTGTTGCCGGGCTTCTTTGCGCAGTTGTTTAAGCACGTTCTTATTGTGATCGCGGATTTCTTTGAGCTGGATAATCAAATTCTGGAGCGTAAAATTGCCGGCGGGAGTAAGCAGTTGAAGTTTCTCAAGCCATAGGATGAAGGCGTGGGACCAACGGTTATTGCCGGAGAATTGGAGAGGAATCGGTATTCCTTGAGCATAGAGGAGTCCTTTGATTCTGTTTTTTATTCGAGTTTGAGATTGAATGATCCTGTATCGCAGCCGCATAAGCATACGTAATTCTTCTTGGAAAGTATCGGGAATATAGATTCCGTGGAGAGATTTATTTTCAAGTTCACGGGAGAGCTTGCGAGAATCAATGGGATCGCATTTGTTGACTCGTTCTTTGTTCATAGTCGGAACGTCGGCAGGATTGCAGACGATGCAATCGATGTTGTTTTGTCGGAAGATGCGCAGTGCCCAGAAACCGCAGAAACCGGCTTCGTAGACGATATGATAAATGCCGTCGGGATAATGTTTCTTGAGATAGGTAATGAGTTCAAGAGGTGCTGGATTCATAGAGAAGGTTTTGAGTTCCAAGCCATCGAGACGTATGGTGACCTTCCAGTTCTTGAGATGTGCATCAATACCAACGAAAAAGTGAGCGTTGGCGAATGAGATTGTCTGTGCGATATTCATAAAATATTTCCTTATGTTTAGTTGAATTCGCTGTAAGATAATTATTTTAAACATAACTTCTGACCGGAAAAGCTGAAGTGCAATTAGCAAGGCGAATAAGTGTTGTTGAATGAATGTTATCGTTTAAATTATGGACTTGTTTCGTGTAGGTACAAATAAAAAGTTTGGTGTGCGGCAGCTTAGCCGCCATCCGTTGGCAACACAAAATCACTATTCATTAAATTACTTATTGGAGTCATTATGACAAATTTCAAAATAGGCGACATCGTTTACTTAAAAAGTGGAAGCCCTGCAATGACAGTAACATTTGTTGGTGTCCACAAAGAAGATAATAAAGTTGCCTGCACGTGGTTCGATAGTTCAAAAAAATATGATGATACATTTGATGTTGGTGCATTAACGGATAAAAATTCTCTTGCACCACCGATGCCACTAAAAAGTTAGGTTGCTGATTTTACTTCAACATTATTAAAAGTGTTTCTATATAACCGTGCGCCAACAAACCAAACACAGTCAACAGATGTTTTTGTTGAAGATTCTACTGTCATTTTTGTTTGCGTTTGCAGGTGAACTACAACATCTCCACTTTTATACAATGTGTTGCCTAACCAGTCGCTCAAGCTGACGTGAAGCAGCGCGGCGAATTTGGTTTTTATTTTGTTTAAGAATTGTTTCATCGCATTATCCTTTTTATTTAGTTAATTAAATTTGGACTTACGCGCTAAACGCTTCACGCAGCTTAGCTCCAGTCCGTTAGGGCGCAAACAAATATGAGAAAAAGCCGAATGAAAACTGAAGAATCCTATCGACTTGCATTCGAGACACGTAATCTCGAAATAAAATTATTTTGGCAAAGATCAAATTATTTTCTTGTCTTAAATTCGTCTTTGGCTATCGGATTCTTTGCTGTGAAGGATCCAGTATATGCTTTTGGATTAAGTGTGCTGGGTTTGTTGGTCTCAGTTCTTTGGTTTTTTGTCAACTTAGGTGGCAAATTTTGGCAATCGAGATGGGAACGTAGACTTACGATTATGGAGCGCGCAATTACACCGAAACTTCAATTCTTTGACGCAGATTGGCCTACAATATTTTCAGATGTTAGGGTTTCATTGGAATATGAGAAGAAGAAACTCCTCAAACCGCTTAATTGGCTTATCTTAAAAAAACCATCCGTTTCGTTGATGATGATAATCCTTTCGATGATATTTATATTAGCGTGGTCATCGCTTCTCCTTCGACCATGTTTTCTGCCAATTAACAGAACCCAATTTGATCAACCAAGTATAACTATTATTCATCCATCAACAGAACAGTGTTGCCTTTCAGCAATTATATAGCGATATCATTAAAGAGAATTCCGATCTGCGGCGTTTCATTGAAACAAAAATTGCTAATCAAGATTCTTTAATAAATAGACTAATTAAATTACAAACTCGTAAAAATGGGTTTGCGCCCTAACCAGGCGCTCAAGCTGTTATGTAAAAAGTCAAGAGGTCAATAAAAATATTTAGGACATTATTTCGTCTCCATTCTCTGGGATAGAATGCAAGATAGAATAATAAAAGAATCATCCTGTTATAAACAGTTCCCGCATAAAACACGAGACTGCAAGAAGTGTGAATGAGATTCAAAAAAGTGCGGCTGTAATCTGACGGTAATCCTGACGAACAAAGTTCATCGGGACAAGCTTGAGCAAACAGTCCGCACCGATATTTATAGGATTCCTTTATTCTATAATTGCATAGTACTTACGCGACAAGAGCGTAGACATATTGTTCTTGGTTGAGCCAAACATGGCGAACTCTTTTTAGGAGTTTCTTTGCAATGCGAATGATGGCGTCTTGAGGCTTCATCCGCTTGGTAAGTTCTTTGAATTTGAGAGTCAAAGCAGGATCTTCTTTGACAGCAACCCATGCGGATTCGATCATGAGAGATCGCAGGAATTTATTCTGTCTGTAAGAAATGCCGTTTACATAGACCTTCTTATCAGAGGTCTGTGTTGAAGGGACAAGCCCGACAAAATTGGCAAGAGCATCGTCATTGTGGAAACGTTTCATGTCTATAATTTCGGTGTAGAGCGACATTGCCGAAATGAAGGCAATGCCTGGAATGCCCTGTAGTACATTCATAATGGGGGCTATTTTTTGTTGCCGGGCTTCTTTGCGCAGTTGTTTAAGCACGTTCTTATTGTGATCGCGGATTTCTTTGAGCTGGATAATCAAATTCTGGAGCGTAAAATTGCCGGCGGGAGTAAGCAGTTGAAGTTTCTCAAGCCATAGGATGAAGGCGTGGGACCAACGGTTATTGCCGGAGAATTGGAGAGGAATCGGTATTCCTTGAGCATAGAGGAGTCCTTTGATTCTGTTTTTTATTCGAGTTTGAGATTGAATGATCCTGTATCGCAGCCGCATAAGCATACGTAATTCTTCTTGGAAAGTATCGGGAATATAGATTCCGTGGAGAGATTTATTTTCAAGTTCACGGGAGAGCTTGCGAGAATCAATGGGATCGCATTTGTTGACCCGTTCTTTGTTCATAGTCGGAACGTCGGCAGGATTGCAGACGATGCAATCGATGTTGTTTTGTCGGAAGATGCGCAGTGCATTTCGTTATTACAAAAATTAACTGATGGAATTGAAGCCATATGAAATCACGGTCATTTCTTCATTTTACATTTCTCCTTCTCGTTAGCATCTTCTTAATCCACTCACAAGCAAATGCTCAGTGGGCGGCAGTAAGCTATTACTCGTTAATTAAGGGTGCGACAGATATCCTGATAATAAAGGTTGATCGTATAGCAGGTGAACCGTATGGGGAAAAAGCTATTGCACATGTCGAACGGAGTTTTAAGGGCATAATCAATCGTGACTCGATAGAACTCCCGTTTGTTTATACAAGCTGGCCCACAGGAAAAAAGAATGAGATGGTTTCTGTGTCTGAGACTATGCCAATGTCATTTGAAGTTGGAAAACGCTATGTGGCTCTCATCGTGAAGTGGCATCGGAATGAATATAATCCTCACGCTGCAGAAACCGAATATGAAGTTCTCAATTATCCGAAGGAAACTATTTTTGAATTCACTGATGACAAAGATTCCCGAATCCTGGAGATTGAGCAATTATTAAAGAGAGCATATGAAAACGACCCCGAAGCAAGGATTGACTCATTGCTTTCGTTGATCCACAGTAACAGCAAGGAAACACGTAACAACGCAATTGAAGCGCTGATTGATCTCAAATCCGAAAAGGCTGATGAAGCGTTCATTGCGGTGCTTCGGAATGATCCTGATTCGAAAATCCGATATTCAGCCGCTTTGGGGCTGGGCTATCTCCATGCTGATAGTATCGTAAAAGCCCTTTTGGAATGTTTGCAAACAGAAAAGGCAAAGGTTGTTCGGTACCAAATCATCGGGTCATTAGGTATGATTCGAGCGAAGATAGCGGCTCCGATGTTGCTCGGACTTTACGAAATGGAAGAATATGACGTTAGAAATGCAATACTGCAAACTATTTCTTCATTTAGAGATTCGACAGTAGTGCCATCGCTCATACATTTATTTTTAATCGATCAGGATTTGCAGCACCGGCATTCGATGGCCCAGACCATTGCTTCTTTCCATACTCGCGAAGCTGATGAATTTTCTTCGGCGTTGCTCGATACTGTTAAAAAATACTGGCTGAAGTCCGCAGTTATAGATGGATGGAGAGAATCTGGCTACACAAAAGGATTTGACAAAATAGCAAGATGGACATCCATCCCATGTGCATCCGAGGTCCATCCATCAAAAGCTAAGGCTGAGATACAAGGTCTGGCATTTCCATTGCTCTATGCCGTCGAGATACTTGGCACGCCAGATCAAATTGCATCGACATTGAAAGTATACTCGACATGCAGTGATATCGCCATTCGTGAAAGAGCTGTCAGAATATTAAAAGAGCAGATGGCAAAAAACATTACTGCCAAATTACGTAAGGAAATTGAAGAGGAAGTAAAAACATTTCCATAACAGTAGTATGTAGCACTGTGTTTTTGTAATTCGAAAAAAGATCAAATGAAGCTGCGCCCTAACCAGGCGCTCAAGCTGTTATGTAAAAAGTCAATATATAGGTGAAAAATATTTTAAATAATTATTGTCTCCTTTAAAAAATAAGTGCGCGGCTGAAGGGATCCATGGCGATAAAAAAGAATCATTCTGTTATAAACAGTTCCCGATGAAAGACTCGGGACTGCATGAAGTAAAATGAGATAGAAAGAAATCTGACGGCAATCCCGCCATAGGCAGGACAAGCTTGTCTATAGGACTCCTTCGGAGAGCAAACAGTCCGCACCGATGTATTGCAAAATTCTTTTCCGCCATATACGGATCATGCTTTGATTGTTATTTTATGCGACGAGAGCATAGACATAGTTATCTTGGTTAAGCCATACGTGCCTGC
Source organism: Ignavibacteriota bacterium (assembly GCA_963778945.1). Taxonomy (GTDB): domain Bacteria; phylum Bacteroidota; class Ignavibacteria; order UBA10030; family UBA10030; genus Fen-1254. Next base: position 41,979 of record CAVZWL010000011.1, on the reverse strand, counting down.
ACACCGAAGTGTTTCGGCACGCAGGCGTGGTGGATTCTTTTTAAGAGTTATTTTGCGATTCGAATAATAGCGTTTTGACTGTTCATTCGTTTAGTGAGTTCATTGAATTTTAATGTTATGGCGGGATCTTCTCTGACAGCGGTCCATGCGACTTCTATCATCATAGATCGCAGGAATGAATTTTGTCTGAAGGATATGCCGTTGGAGTGCACAGTATCATCGGAGCTTTGCGTCGAAGGGACCAGTCCGACAAAACTGACAAGATGTTCATCGTTGGAGAATCGTTTCATATCCATAATTTCTGTGTAAAGATACATAGCTGTAACAAAGGCGACGCCGGGAACACCTTGGAGAACTTTCATAATGGGAGCAATGTCCGGGTGTTTTGCTTCTTTGCGGAGCTGCTTGAGAACGTTCTTATTGTGTTCGCGGATTTCTTTAAGTTGGATAATCAAATTCTGGAGCGTAAAATTACCGGCATCGGTGTTCAGATGTAATTGCTTTAGCCAGAGAATGAAGTTGTGTGACCATCGGGCACGGCCGGAAAACTGGATAGGAATCTGTATTCCTTGGGCATACAGAAGTCCTTTGATTCTGTTCTTTATTCGAGTTTGTGATTGAATGATCCGATAGCGCAGCCGCATAAGCATGCGCAGTTCTTCGTGGAAGGTATCGGGGATATAAATGCCGTGGAGGTCTTTGTTTTCATGTGTTCGGGCAAGTTTTCGTGAATCAATCGGATCGCTCTTGTTCACTTTTTCTTTATTGGTGGTAGGAACATCGGCAGGATTGCAGACGATGCAATCGACATTATTTTGCCGGAAGATGCGCAGCGCCCAGAAGCCACAGAAACCGGCTTCGTAGACGATATGGTAGATGCCGTCGGGGTAATGATTCCTGAGATAAGCAATAAGTTCAAGAGGTGCCGGGTTCATAGAGAAGGTTTTGAGTTCCAAGCCATCGAGACGTATGGTGACCTTCCAGTTCTTGAGATGTGCATCAATACCAACGAAAAAGTGAGCGTTGGCGAATGAGATTGTCTGTGTGGTATTCATAAAATATTTCCTTATGTTTAGGTGAATTCGCTGTAAGATAATTATTCTAAACATAACTTCTGAACTCCAAAGTCCATAAAGGCAGGTTGAATCCAGAAGCCGCAGATACCGGGCTCCAGGGACGAGATGATACGTTCCTCCAAGATAATGGGTTTGGAAATAGTTGCAAAGGTCTGCACCTTCGCAAGGTGGCTCTTGATTTTGAGCTGAGAAAGAAAGATATTTTACCTGGGCGAAAAAGGTAAGGTACTCTCTCACAGCGGATGCGCCAAAGTTTAACGGATGGGGTTTTGTTGCGGAACAAAATGTGCCGCTTAATCATTGGTTAATTGACTTTTCTGTGCAGTGGCTGATCTAATCGAAATATAAGGTTACGTGCACAAGGTTGAGCAATCTTTATCCCGAAATAAAAACGATCAAAGAACAAATACTCTTTTAAGAAGTCTATGCTTCATGCTCAAAATGCATGATTTAAAGAGAATTATTGTTCATAGCATATAATTGAATTCTCAGGCGGTTTCATTCAACTGAATTTAATTCACATGAGGGATTGGAATTATTTTAACTCGAATTTATTTTAACAGCCGCATAAAATAGGAGAGTGTCAATTCACTGAGAAAGATAAACCAGATTCATTAATAACTGTTTCTAAAAATTCCAAAGGAGGATCCACCATGAAACATTTTTTAATAATTTGCTTTCTTTTTTCAATACTGCAGATTGCCAACGCTCAAATTACGTGGCAAAAAACAAATTTTACAAGCCAGTATGTTTCGTGTCTTACAGCTGATGCAAACGGAAATGTTTTCGCAGGAACGACTCAAAACTCCGTTTTTCGAACAACCGACGATGGCAGCACATGGACGCTCAGCGACAGCGGCGGTTTAGGAAATTATATTCACGACCTTGCCGTCAGCCCTGTCAATGGACACATCTTTGCGGCAACTCACGCGGGCTGGACCTGGCGTTCGACCGACACTGGAGTTTCATGGACGCAAATTAAATCGGGTCTCACAACAAAACAAATTTGGTCTGTCGGTGTAGCTCCGAACGGATATGTCTATGCGGGGACTGGCGCATTGGGCATATTTCAATCCACAAATGACGGCGATGCCTGGACTCAGGTGCAAGCCATCCCGAGTATTGTCCGATGTTTTGCATTTGATGCAAGCGGAAATATTTATGCCGGGACGTATGGATCCGGCATTTATGTCTCTACCAATAACGGATCGAACTGGTACCAAAAGGGATCCGGTCTGAAAGGTCTGCCGGATTCAATGATCGTCGCTCTTGATGTCAATACGAATGGAAATGTCTTTGCAGGGACTTATGGCAGTAATGTATATTGTTCGACAGATCAGGGCGAAACCTGGGTTCCTAAGGGTTTAGATAATACCTATGTTTCAGATTTTGCACATACGAGTGACGGTACAATGTATGCAGCGGCTCAATATTCCGGCTCAGTCCCCGATTTTTCGGGTCAAGGCATACAAAAAACGACATATAACGGTAATCATTGGTCAGGACAAAATACTGGTATGTTAACCACCTGGACGATGGCTCTTGTTATCAGCTCACGCGGATATATGTTTGTTGGATGTTTTGATGATAGTTCTATTTATCGCACTTCGGGACAGATTACTTCCGTCGGAAAAAATAGCGGGAAAACACCTCTCACATTCACTCTGGCGCAGAATTACCCCAATCCATTCAATCCATCGACGACTATTTCGTTTACACTTCCTTCCCGGTCATTTGTCTCATTAAAGGTGTTTGATATTCTAGGGAGGGAAGTCGCAGCTATCGTCTCCGGAGAAATGTCTGCAGGAAATTATTCAAAACAATGGAACGCAGCAAACATGCCGAGCGGAGCTTATTTTTATAGACTGCAAACGGGGACATTTACAGAAACAAAGAAACTTGTATTGCTCCGTTAGGGCGATTTTCATAGAAGAGATAAAGAAAACCCGGCAACGACAATACAATTCACTATCGAGAAGGATGGCATGACCGTAGTAAAGGTTTTCGTTATGCTTGGGCGTGAAGCGGTGACATTGTACGATGATGCTGCACAAGCTGGAAAGAATTACGCCGTCACATTTGTCGGGGCTGGACTTTCATCCGGAGTATTTTATTATACGATCGAAAACAATAATCAGCGTATCGTGAAGAAGATGATAATGTTGAAATAAGCGGATTGCAATTCCTTGGTAATGGTAACCATGAATAAGGAAACACAGGAACGCGAAAACCATAAACGGTGCAGGTGGGTGAATACTGTGTCATTATTATTTTATAACAAAGAATTTATCCAATGGGGATTTTTATATGGTTGAATAACCATATAAAAATATGTATATTGTAGAAGCTGCGGAAGGGGAGTATGATAATCGAAGCTGCAACGATTGAATGGGATCAAAATAAAAATGAGCTTAACCGCAAAAAACACAATATTTCTTTTGATGAGGCTCAATATGCTTTCTCTGATGTGAAAAGAATCATTGCGAAAGACCTTGAACATAGCAAAAGCGAAGAAAGGTATTATTGCTTTGGGAAAGTGAAAGAGAACATAGTTACGGTTCGGTTCACTTTTAGAAAGAATAAAATCAGAATCATTGGAGCTGGTTATTGGAGGAAAGGGAAAAAGATATATGAAAAACAAAATAATTTATAGTAACGCAAAAATTGGGAAGATAGGAATTGTAAATGATTTTTTACCTAAACCGGAAGATCTGATCTTTAAAGAAGACACAATGAAAATCACGCTTAATTTGAGCAAATCAAGCGTCAAATTTTTCAAAGGAATAGCGCATAAACACGGGAGTCAATATCAAAAAGTAATTAGAAAGTTACTCGATCGATATGCTTCTTATTATTCCCAATAATATTTTTGGCAGTATCCAGTCATAGAGGGCAGAAGGGGGGAATAAATGACCTCTTCGATGTCAATATCAAAAATAAATGACGCAATAGTGTAGGCTAAAAATCAAATGCCGCTAACGATTAGTATAGGATTATCCCTTTATATACTGAGATCTCCTTCATCCAGGTGATTGACAACGGGGAAAATGCTTAATACTTTACCGGCCGACAAACAAAAAAAGAGGATAAAATGGAAGAAGAAAAACAGGCAACACAACCGGTCATAGGAGAATATCAAGGGAAGCCGATTATTCGTATTCCCACTGTCGATAATCCGAATACAGAAACCTCATGGCACTGGCTCTCCTTCGGGAAAACAAAAGCGAAAGCTATTGTCAAGCATTTCGAGGCGATTAAGAAATTTGCTGATAGCTGAAAGCAGAGACCTGGTTTTAATCTTTAGATTGAAGCAATACAGAGCGGAGAGTAAAAGCCCCATTGGAGTAGGCAGCGGGAGTTCACTACCGAATAAAAAGTCGTTTTTTAAATTCGCAGAGGAATTTAAAAAACGACTTGTATGCTCTTAGATATTTTTAAAATTCTAAATTTATCTGCTCGACAGAGCGGATAAATTGCTATTTCCTTCCATCTTTTCTACCGTTATTGCTTGGTGCAGGCCGAGGAGCAGGAGCAGGCGGCGTAAAATTCGATGTGCGTTCGGCTGTGCGCTGCCTTACTTCACTGTCATGGACGGCTGCCTGTTTTGCCTGTGTATTGCCTGTATTTTGCCAAGAATTCTGAGTGCGTTGCTGCCAGCCCTGCGGAGTACTGCGTAAAATACTGCCGTCCGGAGTCGCATATACATTATTCTGGTTTGGTGATGGATGTGTCGTAATCCGCGGCCCTGGAATTGAAGCAGGACTCGGCTCAACCTGCGGAACGGGAGGCGTCGCAGGCCTGACCATGGGACGAGTTTCAACTTGCTGAACGGGAGGCGTAGCCGGCCTGACCATGGGTCGAGTTTCAACTTGTTGAACAGGGGGTGTTACCGGCCTGACCATCGGTCGAGTTTCGGCTGGAGCAATTGGCTGCATTGGTTGAACAGGCGTCCTTCCGGGTTTTAGCTGCTCGCTTGCGATCGGACGCCGTATGTTGGATCCCCTGGAATCATAGAGTGTTGCAGGGCGTTGTACGCCGAAAGTTCGTCCTGTTTTGCCGGGCGAATTTTCTGCAGGTGCGGCTGCTGCCGGCCGGCGATATGCCGGATTGTATCCTTCACGATATACGGGCCTTTCAGCTGATCGGTATACCGGATGGTTTTCTGCCGGCCCCCACCATCCTGCGTGTTCATCTCTCGTTTGATGTGCATACCATCCATACGGCCGGCCCCATCCTGCATTGCAAGACCAGCCCGTCCACGGATCGTAGCAAACATTAAATCCCCATGTCCATGGCCGTGCATAATATGCATGTCCGCGCCACGGATGATAATGATATCCGGTCCCGTACACGACGGTTCTGCCGTAAACATAACAGCCGGTATAACCTGCGGTGTATCCGACGTAGACGACGTCGGGGGTATAGGTATACACGCGAACATAACGGACACCATATATGGGATAACGCGGCGGAATCGTATAAATAACATCAGGGACACTGATGCAGACTTCCCATGGGCCGTAAGGTGTTCCGCTTATAAACCAGACTCCCCGATCGCAGGCGTAATATTGTCCGTTCAAACGAATGATTGCCGTCGATGTATTGACTGCATAATCCATTCCGGTATTATCAATCGGTTCAAATTGGGGTTGCCCGTCATATTCAACCTGAGTCGTCGTTCCCGAACGGTCTACTTCTGCCATCTGAGGAATCTGAGCATCATAGACAGCTTCTTTTGCCGGCGCTGTACCGGCGACATCTGCGAGCACATCGTCGCAGGCAGATCCGGGAGGAATATTCTTAAAATCAGCAGGGAGTTTATCGGGGGCAGTGAACGTCCACGGGCCGGCCAATTCCTTTGAAGTGAACCACCGTCCGGATATGAGTATAAAATATTGCTGCATATCAATTTCAAGAAACACCCGGCTTGGAGTATTGCTTGCGTAAAGAAGTCCGGTTCCCTGAATAGGCGCTAATCTGCAGAGGGCCGTCTGTCGCAATCAATTCGGTCGGCTCTGTACTGACAATTATTTCAGGCGCCTTTCCGGTCTTCGAAACGATGTCGTTTGTTGAAGAATCTGCATTCGAGTTTTCGTCGGATTTAGTTTGTTCGAAAAGATCGACGACAGATTGCGGGGGAGCGTCCATTTGATGCCAGGACCCCTTGATTGAAGCTGCACTGAACCAAAAATCTCCTCCGTGAAGATAAAAATTATTATCGTCAAGAGATTGAACCAAAAAAAATGGAGTATTGATGACGCGCTTAATCGATGATCCATCGGCTCCGCTGAGAATCGGATCGCCGTCAATTTGGACGAGAACAGCAGGGTGATCCATGATAATGATTTTTGGCGGAGTCATATCAAGCTCATGAGCGGATTCTTTTTCTTTTTGTGCGGTCTCAGCGCTCTCCAGAAGCAGGTCGAGAGAAAAAGTCAGATCAAAACGCGGTATCATTTCTTCCAATGCTTCGGCTATCTTTGCCGTGTCTGCATCCGTTCCGGAAGGGAATCTGGTCCTTCGCACTTCCATCTGTACAAGTTTAACTGTCCGCGTCGGGCGGTCAGTCAGGACTCTGCAATCCACCCAGATTGCACCGAACACGGGTTCAGTTTTGCCGTTCAGTATGATGGATACTGCGGCACGGGCTTTCAAAGAATTTCCCGAATACGAATCAATTTGAGGCTGGTACATCGTGATTGTGCCTTCGGAACTCAGTACCTCGCGGGGCCAATCCTGTGCGTAAAGCAATGTCGCCCAGCCGGCTAAAAATACAACCAATAAATATTTCATCGTAGATCTCCTTCTTGTCTTCGAAAGCAGATGATCATTATGAGAAAATCGACTTATCATTGTCCGTCTATACCTTTCAATATATACAACGTATAGGATGGGAAAAAGATGCTGCGAGACCGGGCTTTCTTACCATCTATTCATTATAGCTCCCCCGTGTCTGTTCTCAACGAAAATAATTGTACAGGGAAAAATCTCGATTTATTCTTTTAAACATGATATAGAAGAACAACTCATTCGTAGTATAGTAATTTATTTTTGATATTAGAACTCATTTAATAAATTGATAAAACATCTTATGGGCTTTGGACCTATGATTGTATGCTGCAGAATTCTGTGGTTTCCCTATGCAAAGATATAATGCCTGCTCAATGAGAATCATTGTAATCTTTTCAAAATTGTATTTACCATAGCTTAATACCTGAAAGCTTGGTATTTTCATAGAGTATGCGGCAAGGTCATAATTCCATAAATAAGTACATTTGTATGCTGTTTAGAAGTATCGATATTGTCGTCATTGCGGGCGCTGTACACATCGTGCCTTTACACTATCCTTTGAGGAATAAAACCGTATGAGATCTCATGGAAGGATTTAGAAGCAAATGAGACTGCGTTTGATTCGACATGCAACACTTCAAGTCGAAATGGCCGGACGGCACTTGTTGGTTGATCCTATGTTGGCAGAGCCGGGAGCTTATTGGTCACTGACTCTGGGGACATCGGCTGGACGTAATCCAATGGTGCCGCTGTCGTGTCCAGTGGAGACATTACTTCAACCGGATATGATCGTTGTGACCCATTCTCACTTCGATCATTTCGATTCGGCTGCCAGAAAGTTTTTGCCAAAGCATTTGCCGCTTATCTGTCAACCGTCCGACCGCAAACGGTTCAAAAGCTATGGTTTTCTGCAGGCGGCAGCGGTTGGTTCATCTCCGGTCGATATGGGCAGTCTGCAATTTATTCGAACCAAAGGAAAGCATGGACGAGGATTCATAGGGCAGGCGATGGGACATGTGTCGGGATTTGTTATTACTGCGAGCCATGAACCGCGGCTCTATATTGCCGGGGATACGATATGGGGACCGGACGTGCAGGATGCCTTCGATCGGTTTCATCCGGATATCATTATTCTCAACGCCGGAGCCGCACAATTCAATGCAGGGGCTCCGATCACGATGACCGCCGATGATGTGATAGAGGTGTGCCGGGCAGCTCCCCGAGCGAAAATAATTGCCGTCCACATGGAAGCCGTCAATCATTGCCGCTTGAAACGGGCGGATCTAACCGAACGGTTGACGAAAGCCGGCGTTGCGCATCGAGTGAGCGTTCTTGCAGATGGGGAATTTATGAAAGACTAATTGATCTATAATGATTTTTTCGTTGTAATCCAAACTCCATTTTATCTTTCTCCATTGCCGGGCACGGTCTGCATTCTTCTCTCATGCACACGCGGCATGTGTCCACATTGCTCCATCTATCGATGACAGAGCAGGCGCTGTGCAGACAAAACCGCTCTCATGGAACAGGGATGGTCACAGAGAAAGACTCGGCGGCTATTTTCATATCGGAATATCCTGCACCTACCAATCCATATCTATCTTTTGTCCATTCTTTAAAAAAATCTCTTTTTCTTTATTCCCGCTCATAAGTGTGGTTTTTCCGTCCGCCTTTGCGCTGATAGAAATCCTTTTTAAAGTTTTATTTTCCCATTCCATTGAAATGACAAAACCGCCCCGCGCACAGACACCGCTGACAGATCCGCTTTCCCATGAATCCGGCAAAGCAGGGAGGAGTTTGATGTAATTGTCGCCTGACTGCATAAGCATTTCAATGACGGAAGCAGAACCTCCAAAATTGCCGTCGATTTGAAAAGGCGGATGCGCATCGAATAAATTCGGGTACGTGCCGCCTCCGCCTGAATAGTTCGTGCGTAATCCATCCGGATCCACATATTTCAACAATTCACGGTACATCTTGTACGCGTGATTGCCGTCTCCAAGTCTTGCCCAGAGGTTGATACGCCATGCTTTCGACCATCCTGTCGATTCATCGCCTTTAATCTCAAGAGTTTTGCGGCAGGCATCGGCTAATTTGGGTGTGCCGGAAGGTGTAACCTGGTGACCGGGAAATAATCCAAAAAGATGAGACTGATGACGATGCTGCGGATCCTCATCTTCCCAATCCTCGTACCATTCCTGAAGGTTTCCCTTTTTGCCGACTTTGTAGGGATGCAGACGGGCAATTGTGTGCTCAAGCTGTTTCCTGAAGCCGGCATCTGCATTTAAAATTATTGACGCTCCAAGTGTATTTTCCAGGCATTCACGGATCATAGCCAGATCGGCAGTCCCGCCGTACAATGTTGCCCCATGATAACCTGCGGCTGTCACATATTTGTTTTCGGGTGAGGTAGAAGGGGAAGTGATTAATTTCCCTTCTTTATCCTCAACCAGCCAATCCATGCAAAACTGAGCCGCCCCTTTCATTATTTCGTATGCATCATTTTTCAAGAAACCCTTGTCCTGTGTATACAAATAATGCTCCCATAAATGCGTACTAAGCCATGCCCCTCCCATGTTCCAATTTGCCCAAACGGGATCGCCATGCCCGAAATCGCCGACTGGGTTGCTCATTGCCCATATATCCGAATTATGGCATTCCGCCCATCCGCCGGCGCCATAAAAATTCTTCGCAGTTATTTTTCCTGTTGACGAAATATTTTTTATAAAGCCCAACAGCGGAAAATGCATTTCCGAAAGATTGGCATTCTCAGCGAGCCAATAATTCTCCTCAAGATTAATGTTGGTCGTATAATTGCTGCTCCAGGGAGGGCGAAGATACGGATTCCAGATACCCTGCAAATTGGCCGGAACAGCCGGCGTTCGGGAACTGCTGATCAATAAATAACGCCCGTATTGGAAATACAGAATTTCCAGGTTCTTGTCTTCTTTTCCTTCCGCGTAGCGTTTCAAACGTTCGTCGGTCGGCAGGTCCGGGGCATTTGTTTTCCCCAGATCCAGACTAACACGATTAAACAATTTTTGATAATCACTCTGATGTGATCGCTTCAATTGTTGAAACGGTTGAGAAAAAGCATTCATCAATTGATTCTTTGCAAGATCCTCGTCATTCAATCCTTGGGCAGCCGGATCTTTATCAAAACCGTTGAAGCTGGTCGCAATTGAAATAAAAATGACGGCTTCGGTTCCTCCTCTGAGTGCCAGAGTCGTATCCGTGCTGAAGAGTTCTCCGTCCGTATTTTTGATTTTAACGAGTGTTGTAAACCTTGTTCCTTTGTTCTCGTCAAAGACAACTGCATTGGGAATATCCCCGAGGTAACTGGGTAAAGCTCTGACCGGGGCATAACCCCTTGCTTTTAATATGTTGTCTGTTGAAGATACTGCGTTCTTTAGTAAACTTTCAAATCTAACATCAAAATTCAGAGTCCCTTTTTGACTGCTTGTGAATTTTATAATCATGATATGATCGGGATTCGAGACAAAATACTCCCGTGAATATTGAATACCGTCTGCTTCGTAATTTACTTTTAAAACGGCCTCGTCGATATTTAATTCCCGGCTATAGCTGCGGTTTGCAGCAGTTTGCTTGCATTCTATATATAATGTTCCGAGCGGGGCAAAAGATTGGGAATACGAGCCCTGCAGCTTTTTATTCAATTCATCCGCCAATTTGTAATTATCATTTCTCAATGCTTCTCTCAAAGCCGGCAGCGTTTTACATGCTTCGGGATTCATATCGGCATTGACGGGTCCGCCTGACCAGAGTGTTGCATCGTTTAAGAATATTTTATCGGAGTTCACACCGCCGAAGACGGAGGCGCCCATCGTACCGTTTCCGAGTACAAGACTTTCTTCAAAATACTGCGCCGGCTGTTTATACCTTAGCGTATTTGCCGATTGTGCGAAAATCGAACTTCCCGGCATACAGATATTCAACATGGCGAGGATGACGAATGCTTTTTTCATATTTTCACTCCCTCGATTTTTAAAAACTGCATTTCATTCTTGACTATGGACAACCATTGGCGGGCAATGAGTTCGTGTCCTGCGGGCATAGGGTGTATTCCATCCCAGATCCAGTATTTGGCGGGAGCTTTCCGGCAGGCATCAATAAAAGGCTGCTGAAGATTTATAAAAAGCGCGTCGAATTGGCCGGCAAGATCGCGGACAATGTTCCGGCGCGGTTCCAATTCCGCTTTCCATATCTCCGGTTCCTCGAGCGTCCGGCCCAGGGGAAGTATGAAGGGTTCACAAAGGACAATCAAGGTATCGGGTAAAGCATTCCTGCTCCGTTCGAGCAATTGTGCATAAGCGCTTCGAAAATCATCGGGCGTAGATTTCTTCAAGTTTTTAACTATTGCATAGACATCGTTAATGCCGATAAGAATACTAAGGACATCAGGTTTAAGATCAAGCGCGTCTGTCTGCCATCGGGCGGCAAGGTCAAAGACCGTATTGCCGCTCACGCCCCTGTTGATAAACATGAGATCTTTGTCGGCATTATCGTACCATAATCGGCTGGCGATAAGGTAGGCATACCCGTGTCCCATAATATGATTCCAATCGTTATCGCGGGTCCGGTTGCCGTCTGTGATGGAATCACCCTGGAAAAGAAAAGTAAATTTTTGGGATGCCGGTTTCTTGATATCGGACCGCTGCGGATTTTCGTTATGCTTGGGAGATGAAACGATTTGAGGCAGCGTAAAAGCAGCCACGCTTGAAAGTCCGGCTTTTTTTAAAAAATCGCGACGGGTATGATCTTTCATAATTCCTATTCGATTGTTTTCTGATCTCTCGATAAGCTACCAACGGATTTCGTCGAACAATATATTCCCGTCCCATGCAGGATTATACTCCGGATGAAGAATGATCCATCCAAAACGGCGAACTTCTTTGAAGTTCCCCTTGGCCTGCACGCCGGACAAATTCCACCGGATATCGTTCCATCCATTCTTGAGAAGGATGGTTTTTTGTTCATCATCGGTCCAGTTGTCTGTCGAAGTAATATACGTTTTGAGAGAGCAATCCATAGCAGCAAGATCCTGGGGAACAAATACTTTTACAGAAAGTGTTTTTCCTGAAAAGTCTTCAAGATGATCGAAAACAGTCCCGATATTTGCCTCATTCGAATCGGCCCCTGCGAAATGACAGACAGCTTTCAGACTCCCGGATCCGTCCTGTTCGGAACTGTGTGCCGGATCCAAACATACATTCCTGATCGCCGGCTGTTTATTGTACAGCGAATAATCCCAATCATAAACTTCTGCAGAATTGTTAAAATGATAAAAAGCGCTGTTTTGAGGAAAATCCATAAAACCGATTCCCCGATTGATGTTGTCAGCCAGAAACAACCGGACTCCGTCCACCATCGTAGGCCGCATATTTGTATAATGATTTTTTTGGGGATAGACGTGATGGATAAATTCCAATCCCCGATAGCCCCTCTTATCTAAAAGCCGGAACATTTTATCGTCCGGTCCGATCATAAAGTCATAACCCTCGAGCGAACCGTAAGTAAGGATACAATTTTGAATGAATAGAATTATTCTTCTTCGATAGAAGTTCTTCGAATTCATAAAGTTTGCCGGCTTCCTTTTCCGGGAGATACGGACTTGCTCCGATATAGGCGCAAAAAATATCGTTCGAATCCGCGGCATCGTGGAAGAAAGAATAAAGTGTAAAATGTCCTCCTCTGGAAGCGCCGAATAATATTCGTCTGTGCGGGTCGCAGGAAAATTCTTCTCGATGAAAGGAATAACCTCTTTCAGAATACATTGTCTGAAGTTTTCAGGGCTGTTCGCTGAGGTCTCGTGTACGGGTTTTTTCATAATCATAATTCTTCGGATATCCGATCCCGACAACAATTACGGGAGGAATAACTTTTTTCTTTGTCAAATAATGAATATACTTATAGTCGAACCGACGCCAGTAGCCGTCCGTGATATATATGACAGGTACATCCGTGAGCTTTTCAGAGCCGTTCAAATAAGTTATATCGATCTTCAGATTGTCGTCGATATTCTTTGAATGGAAATCGAATTCTTTGAAGACTAAATCCATCTGATAGATGTCGGAGCCGCAATTGAAGTTTTTCATCGGAAGAGTATCGGTATGAGTATCTGTTTGTGCCGGCATACTGTCAACCGTGAGAACGAGGGCAATAAGAATAATCAGTGTTTTCATAAGTAATTTCCATCGTAAGCATTGTTCATGGATTTATTTTCAGATGGACCATATCTGAAAGATGGATTATATGACTTGATACTATTTTAAAAGAATGAGCTTCTTCGTTTGTGCAGAATATCCGGCCTCTAAACGATAGAAGTAAACGCCGCTGCTCAAGTTTGCCGCATTCCATTGCCGTGTGTAATTGCCTGCCGGCAGCTCTTCAGAGACAAGTGTTGCCAGTTCTCTACCTAATATATCATATATTTTCAGCTTCACAAAAGAACGCGACGGAAGGGCGAATGCAATGGTTGTCGATGGGTTAAACGGATTGGGATAGTTCTGCGACAGATTGAAGCTGCGCGCAATAGCCGGAGATTCCTTTACATCGGTTAACGATCCGCCGAGTGCAATATATCTCGCAATGACCTTCTGGTAATCATCAGCCGAGTTATACCCAGCAAAAAGACTGTCATTCCAAATGAGAGAACCTATAGGAAGATCGTCAATTGCAGAGATATAGGACGATTGGCTGAAATTTTCGATGAGATCCGTGAATTTTACAATTCCGGCATTCGATCCTGCATTTTCCGTTTTCACGCCATTGACAATGCCGGGAATGGTTGTGGGGTCATAGTCGCCGAATATGTATGCGCTGTGCGTGATATCATGAGCCGGGACAAGCGGCACCTGCCATTGGGATTCATCCCATAGCGCCATCAGATTCGCAACGGTCGCGTCTTTTATGCCGGGTGTGACAGTCTGAGGATCCTCTGTGATTGTATTGTCTTCGATCATACCTTGAGGATATGCCGCAAACAGTGCCCGTGTCCGGCGATTCATCCATTCGCCCGGAACATTATGCACGACCCAAGGTCCGGGACCCCAGCCAAACCAATTCAGATACGACACCGGATAGGGGCCAATGGTATTGTACGTATTGTTCTCGTTGAGATAATACTTGTTCATCAATGTGTCATTGTAGTTGACGTTGTTCGAAACAAAGACTTTCATTCTGTCAAGGCCGACATCGGCCGTATAGCCGCCGCTCGCCGTTCGAAATTGCGGCTGCACCATGATCTGTGAGCCGGGGGAGTTTGTCGTGTCGATGTTAATCGTGCTCGTATGTTCTTTTCTGTCCGTATCCTCGTTGTACAGAATAGTGGTATCTTCGCCGGCCCAGTTGTGGTTGATGAAAATATTATTGGTGACGATGAACGTGATGTAAAACTGCGATTGAAGCCAGTTCTTTTTGTTATTGACAATCGTATTGTGATTGAGATAGGCAAATATGGTCAGGGAATTTTGCATGAGAAAAGTCAGCCCGCCTCCGGTCGTCGTGACGTTCTCGACCCATAGCGTATCGACCGGGTTCTTGCACATGTATACTCTGGATCCCCACCATTGCTGCGGATGGAACAGGTTGCGGAAGTATGAGTTTTTAATGAAAAACTTCGCTCCGTTCGTCCAGCCGTTGCATTCAAAAAAGTCGATGTTGGTGAATTCAAAAAGACAGCTGTCGATGGTCAATGACTGGGGAAGTTTCGGTCCTCCCGGGACGGCAGAGCCGGTTGTCATAAACCAGTTTTCATTGTTCTGCGTGCCGTTCAACTGCATCCCTTGATAATGGATATTCACCATTTTAATACTCCCCTGAACCGTATTCTGCCCGATGGGTCCATTGACGGGGTCCATAACGATGATCGGTTTTCTTCCTCCGGACTCGCCCACAATCGTCAACGTTCCTGCAGGGTTGATGATTGCAATCGGAGCATGCTGGACATAAATCTGATTCTTTTGCAGAAGATAAACCCTGTTGGGATTATTCCTTACGTTGTTGGTGACATCGCCGTTGATCGTCGATTCGAGTATGCCGGCAGCGCTATTGACTATTATAGTCGTATCACCCGGTGCGCCGAATGACCGGCTTGCAGCAAGTAAAAGGATTATTGAACAAAGCGAAAATTTCGTTTTCATTTTTGATCCTATGAGATTACAAATATTATCGTCGAGGAATTCCGTAGACCTCCCGGCCGGACTCGATTGATGGAATCGTTCTTTCGTATATTTTGCCTTGAAATGCTCTCGTGACATATACATCGAACGGTCGTTCTAATAATTTCATCCATCCGCCAATCCTGAGGCATTTCAAGAAGACTATTCTGCTGCCCGGCAGATTGTAGAGCCAGGCAGCAGAATAGGAATATCAGGTGATACTATTTCAACAGGACCAATTTCTTTGTTTCAGTATACATGCCGGAGACTTTCAGACGATAGAAATAAACTCCGCTCGTAAGATGAATTGCATTGAAGGGAACTGCATACGTGCCGGCTGTTTGTTCCTTATTTACCAATGTCGCTACTTCCCGTCCCAACGCATCGTAAATCTTCAACGAAACAGAACCGCGGCTCGATAGTTCATAGGTGATCGTTGTCGTTGGGTTAAATGGATTCGGATAATTTTGCTTTAGGGCAAAAGAGGATGGAATGGTTTTTCCCAATGCGACAGATGTAGGAGGAACAGGCGGATGAAGACTGACCAGCTCGATGCCGGTTCCGGTTGCCGGATTCAGGTTCCTTGTGTATTGTTTCTCGACGGCATTATTCCAATGTTCATGCACACCGAGACTTTGCAGGCGTACGCTGTCGCCCGAAGGAGAATAATATGTTCTCGATGGCGGATTATTAGCCAGTGCAGCTTCATGAAGGTAATTATCGACAGCTCCGGTGGTTAATGTGTAGTTCGTCGGATTGGCTGCCTGTTCAGTACGAAGAAAATCGAGACAGACCGATTCGATAGCTACATTGTCCTGAGAGAGAAACAGAGCTCGATGTCCAGTTGGTGTTGAACGGCGCGGATTTCCACCGGCTTGTATTGTCCAGATTATCTCCGTGCTCATTCTTTACAGCATAAAGTGCATCTACTAAAAAGAGGAGTGTTTTACCTCCGAGGTCTTTATGTCCCATAAGATCGACGAGTGCATTGTACGAACCCATCGGTCTTTTTGCATAGACCAATTGATCGCTCCATTGAACGCCAGTATGAACTACAACGTACCCATGCACTCCGGCTGCATGCGGAGCCCATTGATATGCATTGCCGAAATCATCGTCGACACTAAGCGAGCCGAAATGATTTTTGGCGCAACAAGTTATACCGGCATAACTGTGAGCTTTTAAATTAGCGAGATTGATAAGATATGCTGCTTTGGTAACAGCAGTCGGCAAAAATGTGGTATTGCCGCCTTGAGCGGAAACAGAAGGATCTTTATCTATGATCAGCTTTTGTGCCCAATGTAAATACGTCGTCGAATCCCGTACATATTTCTCCCGTCCGAGTGTATCAATCCAGCCCATAAAATGCACATTCGGAAATACGGCCTTACATTTTGAATAGATCGGATCAGGAATGAACCGAATGAGGTCGTAGAAGGTGATGTTGCTGTCCGGAACTCCAGCATTGTTAACCAGCTGTTTTAACAAACTAAATACCATCTGGGGAGAAGCTACCGATGCGTTGCCTGGATTATAAATGCTCGAAGAGTTGTTTATATTGATTTTAACCGCAATTTTTTCACCTGCCGTATAGCCGGCACTTCCCTTGCCGTGCTGCACATTGAAATACTCAAACAACGCATTCCATGATGCGGCATCAGTAGATTGTCCGGTCAAAGACTGGAGGGAGCGGGAGAGCATAGAGTCGACAGCAGTTTGGTTTGTGTTTGCATCGCTCCACCAGTTTCCCGAAGTTCCGCTCCAGTGTGCCGCCGTCGAGTCCCTCATCCATACAACGCGGCCCGGGAAAATGCCGCGTGCCGTTCCCATCGGACTGTTGGCAGAGTCTGTTGGTACGAACAGCGAATCAGCCGGTGCAGTTGCTGCAAAGGACGGTGTATTTGAACTGAAAACGAAATACATACCGGTCACAATGGCTGCGAGAATAAAAATCGACGCAAGGGCATATCGGGATTTACGCACATATGTCCTTGCTTTTTGAAATGAAAACACTGCGGCAAGCAATGTGACAATGTAGACGAGAAAACCGCTGGCAATAGGCGCTGCCACCTTCATACAAGGATACTCCGCACGGCTCGGTTTGGGAATGATACGTATGAGCATCCAGATTAAGCTGGCAAGACCCATGACGGGAAAGAAAAGCCGCATGAATATATTTTTATTATGTTTTTCCGATTTCTTATTATGATGAGGACACCCCGAAGATCTTATGTGTTCCATTATTTTGTCCTTTAATTTATGTGAATGATAATTCAAGCATTTGAATAGACGAACCATGAACATCTATTCAACAGATAAAAAATTATATAAAAAGACTATATCCAATATTTGTTCCTCCATGAATAGTTTATATTTGTGTCCATGAAAGCAACGACACGGACATGCAAAAACTTATTGAGCTATGCTAAAACAAATCAGAGCAAGCAGCCGAATTTATTCCTGCATTGCAGGTATCAGTTGAACTCTTGGAACAACACGTTCAAAACCTTGAAGAGCCACTGAATCAAAATATTCGTTTGAGGCACGAGCTGCCGTCAAGTGGTGGATACCAAAGAAACAACCGGACGAGTTGTTAATATGGCAGGTTCAATACTGCAGTACTATTTTATATTTGATAAGCAACGACCTTTCGCTTTTTTCGGACTTTTTTCATCCCGAATCATTTTGACGGCTTCTATCGTACCGTCAGGATTGTATTCATGATAATTAAATTGTATGTTCTTTGTCTTCGAGTGAAATGTCCAATTTAGAATCACGATAAACGATTTTTTTGAGCTCGATCAAGCCGATTTCCTCGGGCAAAAATGGAGCAAACGACAATCATTCTGTATCAAATATCATGCCTCATAAACCACTGAAATATAGGCAGTCGCCAGCCAGGTTCGAAATTTACACGATTCCCAGTCATCATTGGGACGATATTCTTCCCAATCTTAATAATCGCCGTCCGGTTTTCCGGAATTTGGGTTATAAATTTCCACGAAATTATAATTGTCCTTGTCTTCGTTAAGCGCTCTATGAGTCAAACTAATGAATTCATGATAAAAGGCTATATAACTTTGTGCGGCCAATGTTACACCGGCAAAAAATCCGTTTACCATGGTCCGGATAATATTGTTCATGAATGATCGTGATTTTCTTTTTGCGCTATTGATATCTATACACGGTGCATTTTTCGATGCTAAGTTTCCGGAATGAAAATCTCCATGCCCGCCCTTGGTCGTTTTCATCGCCATTCAGCCGCCGTCCAGGAATCCAAACACCATCGCGATAAATTCCTTCGTCGACATTTCCGATACCGATAATTTCTTTTTTATTTGATTGAGGGAAAAAACGCACCCTGAACCCGCATCCGGCGCCAATAAATTTATTCGGTCCGTCCGCCATGACAATTCCATAGCCGATCTTTGATTTATTCCCAAATAATTCATCAAGCGAGACTTCTACCTTATAACCGCCCATATCATACGTTGCAGAAGGATTTTTTTCATCGACCACAAAACCGGCAATTTCTCCTGATGCTTGTTTTTCAAGAATAATCGGACTTAACTGTTTAAGAATATCGTAGCTCTTACTTATTGCAGATTCTTTTGGACCTTTTGCTTGCTCGGGACCAAAAGATATTTTGCCCAGCATGTCTATGCCGAACGGAGAAACACAGATAGCATGGTACTGTCCGACAGCTATAAAAACATTCCGGGCGCCTTCATCACTGCTGTTCATTTCAGGGATAAAAAGAGGATTTCCGCGCTGCGTAAATTTCTTGCACCGATTTTCATAGTCAGGAACATAAATATCCGGAGCAAAAATATCGACAGCCGGCGCGCCGGCCTGCCATATATCGAGCAGGTGAGCCAGCGGCCCGCCGCTGGGATACGAGCCGGGTTTGGGACAGCCTTCCTGATCGAGCCATGCATTGGCATACATTGGAAGCGGATATTCCTTTTTTCCGGATAAAGTCACTTTCTGAACATATCGGGCGTAATTCCAGGCCATAAATATTTCATCGCATTGTTCGCCTTTTCCGAAAACTTCTTCCCAGTTGCCGGAGGTCTTAAAACCGTTTATTCCCCAGCGTTCTTTGAGTTCCGGAACCAGGTCAGCTTTATTTTTAACCAGGTATTCCATTAAATATTTAGGCACCTGCGATGTAAATGCTGCATCGGCAATTTCCGAATGATCACGGGAATCGCCGAGTATGCCGACTTCATTTTCAATCTGCATCATCAGGACTGTGTGATCGGCGCCATCGAATTCCCCGATGTGTTTCATAAGCGCCGAAAATGCTTTTGAGTCCGCATCGCTGTTTTTTTCGGAAAATGTGGACAATATTTCCACCGTCGAGCCGTCTTTCATTTTTACACGCGGGTATTTATTCTCATTTTCTTTTACCCAGAGCGGCGTATAGCTGGACATGCCGTTCTTCCAGCTTGCCAGCCATAAGAAAACCAGATGCATTTTATTCTGCCGGGCCTCTGTAATAAGGCCGTCAACAAGGCTGAAATCGAATTGTCCTTCTTTGGGTTCGATCAATTCCCACGAAAGGGGAGTCAGCACGGTGTTGAAATTCAGATCGCTCGCTTGCCGCCACATCGGTTTCATATAGTCGAGGCTTGACGAGGTTGAATTATTTAATTCCCCGCCGATGATGAGGAACGGTTTCCCGTCAATGTAAAGTTGAGCGACACTTCCGTGCCGCACAAGCTGCGGCATACCTTCGGACTTTTGTCCTTGTTGAAGATCGCCCCCGTATAAATGAATGGTCAGCAGGATGCAAGCCAGAGCTCCAATCCTTATCGTCGAGCGTATTTTTGTTTTCATCGGTTCGTTCTTTCTTTTTATTGAAGGAATGAAAGAATTATGTTGATATTATATACCCGGCTTTAAATGCCTTTTGGAAATACGGTAATCCTTAATTTACTGCAGCCATAAGGTACCAGCGTTACCGTGTCGATTTTTTCTGCCAGTCCGTTTTTTAACATTGCTGAATCAGGCAGGAGGGGAGTAAACGACCATGAACCTTTTTTGATGCCTGTATCGGTAACATACCAATCGATCACTTTGCCCCGTTCATTTCTTTTCACACCCCAATTCTCAAATTTCATTTCATTCTTATTCTCCAGCGTCCAGCCATTGAGCAAACGCGCCGGAACTCTTAACTCGAGAGGTGCATGCTCTATACTCCAGGGATTGTCGGAATAAACATTCTTCACCATTTTTATCTGCTGTTGTAAGCTGTCTCTTGTTACGCATAATGCATAATTCCATGGACTTTTGGCAAATAATTCATAAGCAGGAAAGTCTGTTGTAGACCGATTGTCGCTGGAATCCACTTTCCAGTCTTCTTTTATTTTTAGAGAGTACACCAACGGGCCTTTTTCAATGGATATTCCATCCTCGGGACCGGGCGTCAGTTTAAATGTAGACGGTAAAATAACCGTTACTATGTCGCCTTCTTTATACTCCTGCTGCAGCGGCAGATATGTCCCCGGATTCAATTGTCTTTTCAAGTCAACGCCATCGACCAGCACGCGGGCGTCATTGCACCAGCCGGGTATCCTGATGTAAAAATTAAAGCTGTTTTTTTTTCGAAGATGAAAAGTAAAATGAATGCTGTCGGAAAACGGATAACGCGTATCTTCATCAATCGTAACAATGGTATGGTGATCACCGGCAGCGTACGTAACAGAAGACGGTGCATACATGGCTGCCGCCAGTCCGCCTTTGCCGTCTGTCATCCATGCATTGATGGCAAAATTCGGCATCATCCTGTTTACATTGCCGGGGCAGCATTCGGTGCCCGGATTGGGGGCGTAGCGCATCGAACCGCCGCCGTCCCGGATAAAGCTTTTTCTCGATGCTATGACCTGATTCGGTGCGGAAAAATATTGCAGAGCCTTAAAATCCTTTGTGACCGATCCGGGCGCAGCGTTAAAAGCAGCCCGTTCTATCTTATCGGCATACGCAGCATCACCGGTAGCTTTTAACAGATAGGATATATTCCATGTATAATCGGAAATATCGCAAATCTCGTGCGACTCCTGGGTCGTGGGTATCTGTATATGCTCCGATGAAACGTTTACACCGTCTATCAGCATGTGATATTTATCGAGTTTTTTAAATGCGGCAATGCTGGGTTTTAGATATGTCGAATCACCCGTCGAAAGGTATAAAATAGCTCCAAGTTTCGATTTTTCTAAATACGTCACTCCATGCTCGACAGCAATGTCGTCTTTTAAAAAGGCGACATCGGAAACCATTGAATTTTTATTGAGTTCGTTGGAATTCTTATAAATTTCTTTTGCAAAATTCAGCAGCGCCGTATCTTTCGATTCGGCGTAAGCCCATAAAACAATCTCTGCATTGATGGATTCCCTGATGCCTGTATGCGGAAAACGATCTCCCAGATAGTGTTTTTTAATGGCCGCTAATATTGCCGGATTGTGAGTGGCTTCATATTCCGCCATCCAGGCCCTGAAAAATACAACGTATACCCATCTATCCCCTTCATCGTTGGGCTTGAGAAATTTCGGTCCCAAAAATCCTGTACTGTCGGGATGTGCCAGCACATAGTAAATGCTCTTGCGGGCTTTGTTCAAGAGGAACGTATCGTTTAATAATAATCCGCATCGCATCATTCCATCCACCCAATACGCATTTTGTTCGTACGGCCACCATTTTTCGATGCTTTTATTGCCGGGGATACTGTCTGCCGCCCATCCGACAGTATTAAACGGATACCCGGCATTTTCCAAATGACCTGTTAATCCATTTTTTTGAACTATCAAATACTGCCTTAGCCAGCCCTTAGGAGTAATCGCGTTGGCAGGTATGGATTTGAATTGGCCGTAATAGGCAATTGGCTGTGACAAAACGTCCATGCCAATGAAAAGAAAACAGAATAAGAATGTTGTTTTTTTCATTGTATCATCTTGTATCTTTTATTCTCTGAAATATGTCGATGAAAACTCGCAAGTTGAAAAGAGAATCTGCTCATCCGTCTTCGAATGAAGCGCGAATTCCCGCGAAGCCAAATTATGGACTGTTTTTCTATTGCCGATTTACCGTCATTTGTCTGCCGTCGTAAAGAATGATCTTATCGGGATTATCTTCCGGATCCAATCCCGAACCGTGTCCGTCGTGAACCCAGACGATCTCGAAATGTTCGTTTTTCAAGCATGCCCGGGAAAGCACCCGTTCGCGTGCCAAATGTCAATGTCTGTCGCGGATTCATTCCATTGAATCGGTATAATGGAATACATACCTTTTTCATAATTGTAGTTATCATTCTCATCTTCGTAGAGCGTGAACTCTCCATCGGCTCCGGTGTAAATCCGCAATTCAATCGGATCGGCAGGTTTCTCGGTCGCATATTGGAGAAACGGTCCCATCGGAATTATCGAGCCGGCTCTGATGTAGAGGGGCAGGGTTTCAATAGGTGCAGGCGCATCAAGAGTCTGCCCGCCCGCAAGAGTTTTACCTGTCCAGAAATCGTACCAATCGGCCGCTTTCGGAAGATATACTTTTCTGGTTTTCTCAGCGGGGACATTGACGCTTAAGCTGTACATTTGTTCGGTCACCGGATTTACCATGAATGCGGGACCGAACATGTACTGATCCCGTATATCGTTGATCGCTGCATCTGTTCTGAAGTCAAATGCCAGCGCGCGCAGTATCGTATAGGATTCATGTGTAACTTTCCATGAAAGCGAATAGATGTACGGCATGAGGCGATAACGTAAATTATCGTATTTCAATAATATTGACTTTGGTGTTTGCATCCCAGTTTTCTGAGAAGAGCGCTCTTTCACCTTTTCCATGTATCCTGAAAACCGGACTGAATGTTCCGAACTGAAACCAGCGTGTAAACATTTCCCTGTTCGCAGGAGCCGACCAATCGGGAGGCATCCAGTTGAAATGATATCCTCCGATATCGGAAGTCCAGTAGGGAATCCCCGATGCACAGGAATTAATTGCCTGAGGCACCTGACTTTTGTATGCCCGCCATGTGCAAGTAATATCCGACGACCACAGGGTAATAGAATTCCGCTGCTGTCCGGCAAAGGCCTGGCGAATGAGGAAGAACGCCCGCTTTCCCGGGAACGTCATTTCGCCAGTTATTGTATAAGCCGGTTGAGTGCATAAGGGAATATGTATTGAAGTAATCGATGCCCCTGCCGATGGAAAAATTGCTTTGTTTTCTGAGATCAAGGAGATCGCCGTTGTCGGGTTCACATTGATCGACCCACCATGCATCCCATCCGTATGGTGCAATCAAAGCATCGCGTGCCTGCTGCCAGTACATTTCCCGCGCTTTCGGACTATGAGCATCATAATAATTATCGAGCGTATGGGTCATCGCATTATCCCACAAAATTGTGGTCAAGTTCCCGGCCTTTGCCATCGCATCGTAATTTTTCGTGCCTTTGGCAAAAACCGGCCATATAGATATCATGGCATGCACATTCGCTTTATGCAATTCATCGACCATTGCCTTCGGATCGGGATACCTTTCCGGCCACATAATATGCGAGCCGATAACATCGGGCTCCCAGTAAAACCAATCCTGAACGATACAGTCCACCGGAATATTATTGTTCCGGTAATTATCTTTTACCGACAACACTTCTGCCTGGCTCTTGTACCTGTCCTGCGACTGAAACAACCCAAAAGACCATTTGGGGAACATCGGAGCCTGTCCCGTTGCATTTCGGTAGAGCGCTATAATATGATCGAATTCCGGCCCGTAGAAAAAATAATAATCGACCATGGTTCCGCTTTCCGATACATATTTGAATTTTGTATTGCCCGCCTCGGCGCCGTAAAAATTAGATGCCGCGTAATTGTCCCACATAAGCCCGTAGCCTTTGGTCGATAAGTAAAACAGGAATAGCGCCTGTCATATATTTTATCGCCATATCCTGATTGCGTCCCTTTATAATTCATAGCCAGTGAATCCAGGGGATGGCAGCCGAGTCCAAACAACGCTTCGTCTGCAGGAGACAAAAACTCGGTTTCACACTTGTATGTGCTCAGGCCGGCAACCGTATCCGCAGCCATTTTTTTTCCATCTGCAGCATCTTCAGCAAGAATCGCAACATCGTTCAGATCAGTGTATCTGATTGAATTTGTCGACTCTGTTCACTTTAATTTTTATCCTGCCGGTAGAAATGATAATTTCATCCGGGCTTTCAGTGACTTCGAAATTTCGGCGCTGCTGCCCATTCGTTGCTTATAACCAATGAATTTTTTAAAGGGATATCAGGAAAAATTGTATACTTAACTTCAATAATATCCTCTTTGCAGATTTTCACTTTCATGCTGCCTTTATCCAATATAAAGGTAACTCCATCGGAGTTTTTCGCATATGATACTATGGAAGCTGTTGTTGTATGCACGGCTGCAAACGAAAGGATGGCTGCAGCTGCTATCAGGGCTCTTGCTTTTGTTGTTGTCATGGTTATTCCATTACTATCTTCATACTGTTTCCGGAATAGTGTATTGTTTTAAAAATATTCGAAGGTTCTAATCCGATGCCGGAAGAAGGATTGACCAGTACAATATTGAAAGTTCTTTCTTTCAGCATTCCAAGGAACTCTCCCCGGCGTTCGCCGATGGTCACAGTCTTTTCTTTATCGTTCCAGGAAAACGGTATGATTGCAAATTTTCCTTTTTCATAATTATAATTGTCGCTCTCATCTTCATACAATTCAAATTTTCCGTCAGCCCCGGGATAAATTCGCAGTTCGATCGGGTCGGCTGGTTTTTCCGACGTCGATTGAAGAAATGGACCCATTGGAATTATTGAGCCGGCCTTTACATACAAAGGTATTATTTCGATCGGGGCGGGGGCGGTTATGGTCTGTCCGCCCGCAAATGTTTTGCCCGTCCAAAAATCGATCCATTGTGCCGAAGCGGGCAAATAAACTTTCCGCGTTTTGTCGGGAAGTTTAACGTCCGAGACTTTTTTTTCGGAAGGAAGAATCCATCGTAACTGTGCAACTGCTCCCATAGCATTTTCGTAATATTCAAACTTTATATCGTATTTTTTCCCTGCTTGGAGTGCGATTTTTCCGGATTGAATGAGCGGCGCCTGATCCTGCCAATAATCAACTATTAATTTGTTGTCTACAAAGAGGCGTACGCCGTCGTCTGTCCGCGTATTAAAAGTATATTCTCCCGTTTCCGGGGCAATGATCCGACCTTTCCATCGGACCGAGAATGTATCCTGAGTCATTCCTTCCATAGGTGCACCCTCGCCCCAGTCGAAATCAATTTTCTGATCCGTGCGGGTTGTAAAAAGTCTATCGAAATTCATGCCTTCATAATATTCGCCGGTCATGCCAGGTTTTCCGTTGAGATCAAGCAGGTTTTGAGAAGGAATAACTCTTCCGGAATCTGTTTCGCCCCATGGATAATACATCGCCTGTGTTACCGGATTCACGAGTATGGAAGGACCGAACATAAATTGGTCGTCGATATTATAGACCTTTTTGTCGCTTGCAAAATCAAACGCAAGTCCGCGCATGATCGTATAATTGTCGTGCGTTACTTTCCATCCAAGCGAATAAATATAGGGCATCAGCCTGTAACGAAGGTTGTCGAATTTCAACTGTGTGTCGTACGACCATGAACCTTTGTCGCCGAATCGCCAGATCTCACGCGGAGTGCTGCTGCCGTGGACACGGAAGATCGGACAGAATGCGCCGTATTGATACCAGCGTGTGAATAACTCCTTGTACATATCATTGTCGCATCCTCCGGGAACTAAGACCGTATATCCGCCGATATCCGTTGTCCAGTAAGGTATTCCTGTGAAGCAAAAATTAAGACCGGCAGGAATTTGTTTGTGAAAAACATCCCAGCTCGCGGTAATGTCGCCCGACCATGTCGTCGCTGCGTTGCGCTGCTGGCCGGGAAATGCCGATCGTGTGAGGATATACACGCGTTTGTCTGAGGTGGCCTGGCGCTGCCCATCGTATACGGCTTTTGTCGTCATGAGCGGGTATGTATTAAAATATCGAGCCCCGGTACCCATGTTATTGCTCATGAGCTGCTTGGTCGCATCGTTTCTCAGGTCGCCTATATCGGGTTCTGATGCGTCGAGCCACCAGCCGTCAAATCCCTTGCTATATAATGAATCGTTAATCTGCTTCCAATACAATGAGCGGGCTTCCGGACTGTATGGGTCGTAATACCTGGCGCTATCCCAGGATGGCGCCTTCCATAAAAAACCATTCTTATTTAATTCGGCAAAATTTGTGCTTCCCGGTTCGAATTTTCCCCATATTGAAATGATAATCTTTGCATTATTCTTATGGACATCGTCGGTCATCTTCACCGGATCGGGAAAGCGTTTTCTGTTCATGTAATGCGAACCCCATGCCTGCGGGTCCCAGTAGTGCCAATCCTGAACAATCACATCGAGCGGAATTTGCCGGCGCCGAAGCTCGCCGACAATTCCGAGTATTTCTTGCTGGGATTTATATCGTTCCTTTGACTGGATAAAACCATACGCCCATTTAGGATAAAGCGGAGCCTGACCGGTCAGTTTGCGATAGCCGGATATGACTTCATCCGTATTTTGGCCGGCAATAAAGTAGTAGTCGATTTCATCGCCGACTTCCGACCATAACTGCATACCTTTCGAATTATCAGTGAATTTGGAAAAAGAATAATTATCCCAGAGAATTCCATATCCTTTCGTAGAGAGCAGCATCGGAACGGAGACAGTCATATTGAACTGGTAGAGATCGACGGTTTTACCCCGAAGGTTCATATTGCCCTCCTGGTGCTGCCCCAATCCGTAGATCGCCTCATCGTCTGTAAGGACAAAATTTTGACTGATGTTGCTGGTCTTTTCACCGATAACATTTGCGGGAATGAATTCTCTTCCGTTTTCCTGAAGCAGTGTATTTCCTAAAGGATCGAGGAATTGTATTTTTCCGGAAGACAACTCGACTTTCAATTGAAGGGAGGATGTGGAGAGCAGAACATATCCCGGTTCTTCCCTCATCGACCATTTTGACTGTTCAAGAGCAGAGTCCACAATGATAATGCTCCGGTGCTTTTGGGTCTCCCTGATTGGCCTGCACTCAATTCTGATAATTTTATCTCCAAGAATGTGAATCTGGATATTCAGCGAGTCGACTGAAACCGCTATACCGTCGTCTTTTTGAGCGACGGCGTCTTTTTTCGGAAGGGCCGTGATATTCACAAAAACAGTGAACAGCAATACAAAGATTTTTTTTGTTTTAATCATTCCTATGGCCTTTCGATTGGACGGTTTATAAAATCCGTTTGAAAAGTCGGTGCCGCGGGGAACATTACAGCAGTCTCCAGCAGATATAAAAATTCATGTTTCGATTCGAAGTCCACTGTCCCCATATCTCAAGAGCTTTCAATATTCCTGTTTTTTCAATGCATATGTTTTGAGCAACAAATTCCCGCCGCCTGTTGATCATGTCAGGTATTCGTATCGGTCTTTTTCACGAATTCAATTCCTCCACGGCGGATCCGGATTATGTGGAACAGACAAGATCTAAAAATCCCATGAAATTCGCATTCATGATCTCCGTCTCCGGATCGAGATTCAATCGCTATTTCTTCAATATTATCCTGGCAGCAAATCCGCCGCGCTCAGCCATATCCAATGAAAGGACACTCTCTTTTCCGACTTGCAGAGTTTTACTTTCAAAACTGCGCGGAGTTTTTCCATCGGTGATCAGCAGGCAATCGTACGTGCCTTCACCGAGAAATGTCAAAGGCACTGAAATTGTTTTTACTTTGACTTCTCCGTTTAACCCGGCTACGTACCAATTTTGTCCGCTACGCCTGGCCAGAATGGACAATTCGCCGGGTCTGCCGTTTATATATTTTATTTCATCCCAGACCACCGGAACGGTTTTTAAAAAGTCGATTACATAATCCGGCTGGGACAGATACGATTCCGGTGTATCTATAAAATGCTGCAAGCCGCTTTCGAAGGCGACCGATGTCGCAAGTTCATGTGCGTTGGTTGTTTTGTGCGATTGTTTCCGGGGCACATCTCCGAATACTACCGGCGTATAGTCCATCGACCCGACGACGTTTCGCGTGAAGGTATAGATAGTATGAAACGTATGAGCGTTCTCTGCGAAATTCGTATCCCAGGTACTGTTCGGCGCCCCGGACAGCTTCCATGCTCAGCATATTCGGATACGTGCGCGCCCACCCTCTGGGAATTGTGGCTCCATGAAAATCTACGAAGAGGTGATGATCGGCTGCATCTTTTAAAATATCTTCATACAGCTTCATGATGTACTGCTTATCGCTTTGCATGAAGTCCACTTTAATTCCCTTTACACCCCAGCTTTCCAGCTTTTTCATTTCTGCTTTTCGCTTGACGGGATTATCCATGATGCCGACATGCCATGCGTCCATCACATGATTGTGCGGTCCGCCGGAATTATACCATACGATAATACCGACGTTCTTGGATCCGGCATAATTGATCAATTGTTTGATAGTTCCATTCTTCATATCGTGCCAGCCCAGATCGATGAGAGAATACTCCCAGCTCATAGCTGCAGCCAGATCAATAAAGGGGACGAGTTTGTTGTAATCATTCGGGCTGCTTGGGTTGCTCCACCAGCTCCATGATACGCGGCCGGGCCGGATCCATGAGGTGTCCTTCAGTTTGCAGGGTCTGCTGAGATCGTTCACCAGATTGGATTCCTGGATAACGCCCGGACTTTTGCCGATGATCAAAGTTCGCCAGGGAGTCTGCCAGGGAAGCGTGGAAGATGGAAACTGAGGTGCAACACCATAGGTCTCGTCGGATTCGGGCATGCGTATGCGATAGAGCCCCTTTTGACATTGTTGTTCAAGATGGGCAGAGTAAAAGTCGGAACTTGCGTCGGATTCGGTGAGCATGATCCACCAGTCGTTCGAATTGAACAGGGCAGGGAATGACCAGCCGGCAGAATCAGGTGCGGCCGTGCCGATATCCAGTGCATTTTTCCATTCGGCTTCATATGCCGGCGCCCAGGTGTCGACTTTCGAATAAGGGAGCAGCCATGCTTTGCCGCTGTCCGGTATGTCGAACCCGGTGGATTCATTCGTGACAGTATATTTTTTTTTGGATTTTCCCGGGAACCGGTATCGGAATGCCGCACCGTCTGTCGAGACCCGCACCACAATTTCCAGTCTGGCTTTGCCGGGATTCTCGAATGTGTAGGTTTGTTCTACCCCGTGGTTGTGGATATCCCGTTGTTTGCCTGCCAGTAAGCGATATGTCTCATCGATGATTTTTACTTTGGATGCTGAAACAAAAGACAACCCGCGCTTAAAATCCTGGTCTTTCCGCGTGAGGCCCAGCGGTGAAAACCGAACGATATCCGTTTCACCTCCGTCTTTCAATGGTGCGGTTATCCGGTAGGTGAGAACAGAATCTTTAAGCAGCAGCGAGAAACTCAATGTTCCTTCTGAATTGGGAAGAATCCATTTTGTTTCTTCCGCCCTGACCGGGAAAAAACTCAAGATAAGCAGCACGGATATCTGCACGTAAAAGATTTTCATTGCAGCACTCCTTCATGCAGGACGTAGTCCTTTTATAGAAAACCTACTTCAACAGAATCAGTTTTTTTACACTTATAAAACTGCCGGCTTCCAATCTATAGAAATAGACGCCGCTTGAGAAAGCTGCCGCATTCCACTGACGCGTATATTTGCCTGCTTCTAATTCTCCGGAGACAAGGGTCGCAACTTCTCTTCCAATGATATCGTAAATTTTCAGAGATACATGAGATCTCTGTCCAATCTGGAATGGTATGACGGTCGAAGGGTTAAATGGATTGGGATAATTATGAGAGAGTTCGAAGCGAAACGGAGCGCTCTCCTGAGCAACGAATGTCGTGGAGAGCGGAACTTTAATCATGATCGGATATGATTCGGCCAGTATGGAATCTTTTATATTTTCTTTCAAACGATAATAATATGCCGTTCCGGCTGCCACTGCCGAATCGACATAAACGGAATCCGCCGGTGCAGATACACCGAGAGGAGAGAACGCGGTGTTTGCTGTCCGCCGTTCTATAAAGATGCTGTCGTTCGCGGACGTATTGTTGTGCCATTGAATTTTAACCGAGTTCTGGTCTGCCATCCCGATTCGTAAATTATTGGGCGACTCTGCGTAGGTGTAAATAAGAATGTCTTTGACTTCGGTCCACGTGTGCTGGGCCCGGTTATAGATTTTGAAATCACCGCCGTCCTCCCAAGCTTCAAACGGCATAGAATGAGCAAGAGCCTGACGCGTGACCGTCGCATAGTAACACATCCTCGAATTGTAGTCGCATGTATCCATAGCTCCGAATTCGCTCAAGACCGCCGGTATATGATGCTGTATGGACCATGATGTAACCTGATTGAATTTTTGTATTGTGGTATTAATGTCTGACGCTGAGCCGTAGGAGCCCGTCCCGATCAAACCGAAAGGATACGGATCGTAGGAATGGTAATAGCCGATAAGCAGACTGTCATTCGGAATGGCAGCAGCTGTAAGATCGTATGAATTTGACCACTCGTAACCCGAAAATAGGATAATGCGGGTCGGATTTGTTTTCCTCATGATCGGGATGATTCTGGCGTTCAGGTCGTTCACATTTGCCATCGATAACGGGTAAGGTTCATTGATCACTTCGAACAGCAAATTGCTCGATTTATTTTGAAAGCGCGCGGCTATTTGTGTCCAGATGCTGTCGAAACGCGCTTTATGATCGGTGGTATAGGAGGTTTTGAGCCATGTCTCATGATGTGCGTTGATGATCATGATCAAACCGCGGCTCAATCCCCAATCAACGACCTGTTCGATGCGGTTAAGCCAGGTCGTATCAATCGTATAGGGAGGGACCGATAATGTATGCGTATCCCATGTGACCGGCAACCTTACGCAGCTAAAACCGGCTGTTACGTAATCTGAAAAATTACTCGATGTAACGACGGGGTTGCCCCAGGCAGTTTCGGTCGGTGCTTCGAACGTATTGCCCATGTTAATGCCTCTTCCCATAGCTTTGGCGGCATCTTTCGGCGTTAGCTGGGCCTCCAAATCCACGATCATGCAAAAGAGCATTAATACTAAAATTGTAAAAATATTTTTCATGAAGAAACCTTCGTGTTTTATGTGAATGAAGTCAACATCTCTTGATCATGAAACTCTTCAACATCCTCCGTCTACGGATTGCGCGTCAACGAGAATCTGATCCAGTTTCAAAATCAAAGATCGTTAATAATTTTCTTTTCAAGCAGCAGGAAATCGATATAAGAAAACCTCCTGATCTGTTTCTTGCGGCACCGTCAAGCGGAAAATCCATGGTGCACCTCTCTTATCTGTTGTCAAACACTTGAGCGTTTAATTCACTTTATATATTGCAAATGAAATTCCGGGAGCATGTATGCTAACCATCCTGCCATTGATGTGTACATCAGCTTTTTTTCCGGCCAGCAACTGAAGCTTTGGCGAAGGTACATTCAACTGGAACTCAGCCGGTGCAGTCTTTTCAGACGGATTGATGATAACCAGCAGGACATCCTTTCCGCTGGCTCGGGCATAGACAAAAGGATAAGTGTTTTCTTTTGCGTAGAGCGGAATGAATTCAGCATATCCTGCAAGCGCCGGCTCGGCCTGCTTTAATGCAATGAGTCTCTTTACACGATTCAGCAGTGAAGCCGTGTCCGCCTGTTCGGTTTCGACGTTCGGCGCATCGCTGCTTGTATCGACGGGCAGATAAAGCCGGGAGAAATCGGCCGTGGAAAATCCGCAGTTTTTGCCGGATGTCCATTGCATAGGCGTGCGTGCACCGGCACGAGGCTGATACGCTCCTTCGATTTGAGGCATATGATACAGCTGGCGCATTCCGATTTCATTCCCGTAATAAAGGAATGGTACGCCCGGCATGGTCATTCCGAAAACCATAATCAGCTCAAGCTCATCGGTACTCCGGTTTACATTCATTCGTGCATTATCGTGATTGCCGAGCGGCAGGATGATATATCCTCTGGATTTTGTTTCGTTGTATTGTTCCATGTACTTCGAGAGAAAGTACGCAATATTGCCTTTCCCCTCTTTATCAAAAAAACTGTGTCCTTCGGAAAATCCGTTGAGAATACGCCAGCTTTCTTTTTGTGTAAGATCGTTATATCCGTCGAACCAATGGAAAAAATCGGCATGGAATGCATCGAGCGCATCTTTCGGGTACGACCATTCGGATACCATAAATGCCTGCGGATATTTTTCTTTGACAATCCGGCGAATCTCTTTCCAAAAATCTTTTGTGCCTCCGCTCACATCGATTCCTTTTACCAGCGCGCCTGCCATGTCGGCGCGTATGCCGTCGGCGCCCATGTCCATCCAGTAACAAAAAATCTTTTTTAATTCTTCACGCAAAGCAAGAACATCCGGATGATTGACCGGCAGCTGCCACTGTTTCGCCGGATCGGGTTTGCCGAAGCCGAAATTCAATGCCGGTTCCGACCAAAAAAAATTAAACATGAAATTCCCGTTCCGCTGTCCATATCCCTGGATAAACCGGTTGGCAAATTCGCCGTCATCCGTCTTCCATGCATTATTGTTCCAGATATACCAATTGGAATATTTATTCGGCGGCTCTTTGCAGGACTCAAGAAACCACGGATTATCGATGGCCGTGTACGAAATAACATAATCGAAAATTACTTTGAGGCCGCGTTTGTGCGCTTCCTGGAAAAGCCGTTTTGCATCTTCGTTGGTTCCGTATCTGGGTGCCACTTTGTAATAATCCCGAATATCATAGCCTGCATCATGAAACGGCGAGTCAAAAAATGGATTAAGCCAAATGGCAGTCACACCGAGACTCTTAATATAATCCAGCTTTTGAATGATGCCGTTCAGATCGCCTATGCCGTCGCCGTTTGAATCATAATAGGTTTGAGGATAGATCTGGTAAAAGACTGCATGATGTACCCATTCAGGAGAATCCGGGACAGTGTATGTACCGGTTATTTCCGTTTGTTGGGCATCAACAACAGACAGGACTGCTGCTAAAAGCATGCCGGTCAATATTCGTCTTATACGCATCTCCATTCTCCTTAAAACAATAGAATTATTTTCCTGCAACGTTCGGTAAACCGTTTTTTACCGTCCATGGATGGAAAATATATCCGTCCATTTCGTTAAAATTGTACGATCTGTTCGCTGCCTTGATAAGGAAGAATTTTGTCCGGTTTTCCTGCGGGTTCAACTCCATTCCTCTCATCTTTCTTTACAATAACAATTTGAAACGTACGTTCCTGCGGCATGCCGGGATAAGATCCTTGACGCTTGCCGATGGTCAGCTGCCGTTTTGCATCGTTCCATGAAAATGAAATTGTCGAGTAAAGGCCTTTTTCATAATTGTAATTGTCGTTTTCATCTTCATAGAGAGTAAAGCGCCCGTCCGCGCCGGTGTAAATGCGCACTTCAATCGGGGCCGAAGGTTTCTCGGCGGCATACTGAACGAACGGTCCCATCGGTATGATGGAGCCGGCTTTTACAAGCAAAGGTATTTTATCGATAGGTGCTGCCGGCGTAATGGTTTGGCCGCCGGAGAGAGTATCACCCGTCCAGAAATCGTACCATTGACAATGAGCAGGCAGATATACTTTTCTTGTTTGCAGTTTGTTTTCTGTCGTTTGTTCCTTTGCCAATATTGACGGTGTTTTCCAATAGAGTAAAACTCTTAAAGCGCCGCTGGTTAAATTTTCAGTTTCTAAGGTGAATTTATACTCTTTCCCGGCCGTCAATTCTACGGAATCCGTATACGCTTCAACGCTTGTATAAACATACGGGAGTTCTTTGCCGTCGAGGAAAATGTGCTTGGGTCCGAAGCATTTAATATGAAATTGATGTTTCCCTGTCTCTGTCGGTATGAGTTTTCCTTCCCAGCGTATGGACAATGTCGAATCGGTCACATAATCAGGCCGTCCGTGATCATACCAGTACACATCGATGGTGGAATCTATTTTTTCGAGTGTCAGATTTTTATAATGCGCGTCGTTATAGTACTTTGCGCGCAATCCCGGCTTGCCGTCGGTCGTCCTGAAATGTTCGGCAGTGACGGGAATGCTTTGTTCGGGCGGACGGTGAAGCATATATTCGGTTACGGGGCAGACCATCAGCGCCGGGCCGAACATGAATTGATCATCGATGGAATATGTAGCTTTATCATATTCAAAATCCATCGGCAAGCCGCGCATAATGCTGTATCCGTCCTCCGTTACCTGATGTGCCAGCGAATAAATATAGGGGATCAGACGGTACCGGAGATTATCAAATTTCACGAGAACAGGTGTAAAATCTCCGAATTCCCATATCTCACGCGGAGTTTCCGAACCATGCGACCTGAAGATCGGGCAGAATGAACCGAATTGAAACATCCGCGTATAGAGTTCCTGATAGGCAGGATCTTTGCCGCCATGAGAGAAAACTCCGCCGTAACTTCCCAGTACAAATGCGCCTATATCGAATGTCCAGTAAGGAATGCCGGCCATGCTGTGATTCAATCCGGCAGGTATCTGATTTTTATAAATGCTCCAGCTTGCACCGATATCGCCCGACCATGTAGTTGCCGCAGCCCGCTGCTGGCCTGCAAAAGTAGATCGCGTAAGTATGTACACGCGTTTCTGATCCGTTGCTTTGCGCAGGTTCTTATAGACTGCATCTGTAATGAGAAGGGAATAGGGATTGAGATATCTGGCAAAGGAACCGAGATAATTATTGTCCATTCGTTTCAGTTCATATTCTGTCGATTCTTTGGTGCTGGCGTTAATAAGATCCGGTTCCGTTGAATCGAACCACCATGCATCGATACCCTTGGAAAACAATCCTTTGTCCATATGCTTCCAGTAGAGATCGTTCGCAGCCGGATTGTAGGCATCGTAATATTTAAAACCCGCCCAGCCGACCGGTTTGTAAAGAAAACCTTTTTGCTGCATCTCTTTGTAGACCGGGGTATTCGGGCCCAATCCGGGCCAGACTGAAATCATGAGGTGGAAATTTTTCTCATGAAGACGATCTATCATTTCTTTAGGATTTGGATATAATTTTTCATCGAAAAACAATTGACTCCAATTTTCCGATCCGTTCCAGTAGTCCCAATCCTGAACGATATTATCGATAGGAATTTGACGTTTGCGATACTCCTCCGCAACGCCGAGCAATTCATCCCTGGTTGCATAATGTTCTTTGCTTTGCCAGTATCCATAAGCCCATTTGCCGTACATGGGCGCCTGGCCGGTAAGGTCTCTATAACCTGCAATGACGCTGTCCATCGTGTTTCCATAGATGAAGTAATAATCTATACAGTTCGCAACGTCGGACCAGAGTGAGGTTTCATTTTTGTCGTCGGTGAATATTGTCTTTGAATAGTTGTCCCACAGGATTCCGTAATTCATAGTGGAAACGAGGAAGGGAGTCACGGCATCTGTATTGGCCTGCACGAGTTTTACAGTGTGTCCTCGATAATTCATCCACCCGTTTTGATGCTGGCCGAGTCCGTAAATTCCCTCATCATGCGTTAATTCAAACTGCTGTTTGATACTGAATGCTTTCTCGTTTCTTCTATCGGCCGGAAGTATGCTTCCCTTTCCATGTTCTTTGAGGATCGTCTTATGATCGATGGTCAGGAATTCGACGATGCCGCCGGCCTTTGAAATTTTAAGCTGCAATTTATCCGATCTTAGAAGAACGGCCGTATCATTCTCTTCCACATGAAGATTTATTTTCGGCAGCTCTTTTTGAATCACCACCAGACTTGTCGAATCCGGCGATGCTTCCGGCAGCCATTTAAGGATGCGAACAGTATGATCTGAATAAAACTGAAAACTCATACGATAAACGGCAGTCTCGATCTGAACGCCGTTTTGAATATGTCGTACATCCTCGCTGCAGAACGATACCTGACAGCAGTTTGCAAGAAGTGCTGCACAGAAAAAACGAAATATACTATTTTTCATTGCTTGCTTTCATGTTGTATGGATTACACTTTCGACCGCCTCAGCGAAACATTCAATGTTTCGCTGAGGTCAAACTTCAAT
Organism: Ignavibacteriota bacterium; assembly: GCA_963778945.1. GTDB lineage: Bacteria > Bacteroidota > Ignavibacteria > UBA10030 > UBA10030 > Fen-1254. The sequence goes on along the minus strand of CAVZWL010000011.1, from coordinate 5,825 downwards.
CCTTTTAACCTGCAATGCCGAACGGCGAGAAGTACAGGAACACGCACACAATAATGACGACAACGATTGCCGAAAGAATGACATCCGTTATATTCCAGCTTGCGCGGGAAGTCGCTTTGTCTTCTGCTACTGTCGTTGCATAGGTCAGGCCGTTCAGCTGTACCTCGGACGGTTTTTCCGACGAAATGCTGACGACGATCAGCAGGGCGACGGAAAAAACAAAAAGGAAAATGCAGAAATAGAGAAAATTTACCGTCGCGAAAGTATACAATATCCCGCTGAGATGGTTTTTTGTCAATTCAAGAACGATACGAAGCACCCCGATAAAGAATCCGACGACCATCGTGGTTATGGCTCCCTTGCCGTTGATACGTTTTGAAAAAACACCCAGAAGAAAAACAGCGGCAATCGGCGGGGCAAGATAGGATTGAACGCTCTGCAGGTATTGATAGAGAGTATCGGAGATTCCCCGCATAACCGGTATCCACGCCATACCGAGAATAACGACAACTGCAGTCGTGATACGGCCTATTTTTACTAATTCCTTGTCGGTTGTCTGCGGTTTGATTTTTCTATAAATATCCAGCGTAAACAGCGTTGAGCATGCATTGTACACTGCGGCAAGGGAACTCATGAGTGCCGCAAGAATTCCGCCGGCCAGAAGGCCGCGTATTCCTACCGGCAAAAGAGTTTTGACGAGCGTGGGAAATGCCTGATCGGCATTCGCGAGCTGAATTTTTCCGCTACTTGCCAGAGCATACGCCATAAGTCCGGGGATTAAAAAAATAAAGAAGGGAAGGAGTTTCAAATATGCGGCAAAGATCGTTCCTCTTCGTGCCTGCTGTTCGTTGCGGCCCGCAAGGCAGCGCTGCACGATGTGTTGGTCAGTACACCAGTACCAGATACCCACAATCGGAGACGCAAGGAGAATTCCTATCCATGGAAAATTCGGATCCGAGAGCGGGAGAAACATGTTCAGGTGATCCTTGGTAACCGCACCCATAAGATTATTCCATCCTCCGATTTGTATGAGGCCTGAAATCGTAAGGACGATCGAGCCGCCGAGAAGGACGATTGCTTGAAGCGCCTCAGTATACATGACGGCATGAAGTCCCCCGAAAATTGTGTAGAGTCCCGTTATGACGATAAGGACAATCGCTCCCGTCCAGAAATCCACTCCTAAAAACGAGTTGAACACGACAGCGCCTGCGTATATCGTAACGGAGACTTTTGCAATGACATAACTCAGCAGCTGTACGATGGAAAGCAGCCATCGGGTCTTGCTGTTATATCGGCGTTCCAAAAATTCCGGCATTGTAAAAACTTTGCTGCGCATATAGAACGGAACAAACACCCAGCCCAGCATCAAAACGATCCATGAATGGAGTTCATAGTGTCCCATTGCAAGTCCGGATTTTGCTCCTGTGCCGGCTAGTCCGACAATATGTTCCGAACCGACATTGGATGCAAGGATGGAAGCTCCGATGACAAACCATCCCAGGTTTCTGTTTGCGAGAAAATAATCGGTCGGAGAATCTTTTTTTCTTCTGATCGACCATATGGAGATGCCGCCGATAAGCAGGAAATAGACGCCGACAACGGCCCAATCGATAACGCCAAGAAAATTCATACGACTTCCTTTCTCATTAGAGGTTTTAGAGTATAACCCAAACCGGTATATTTTGTTTCATGAAGATAACAATCTTAGAGCTTAAATATAGTCGTTTATAAATGTCTCGAACAATTCCTGTTTTCCGCTGATCTGTTTCGGTTCGCCGTTCTTCAATGCAATTGCACGCAGGTCTTCGAGAGTCAATTTTCCCTGCTCAAATACTGCGCCGGCGCCGCTATCGAACGACGCATACCTCTGTGTGCGGAGTTTCGTATAGGGAGATTTTTCAAGGATCATATCGGCGATGAGGAGCGCCCGTGCAATGGTATCCATACCGGCGATGTGAGCGACAAAAAGGTCTTCAGGATCGATTGAGTTCCGGCGAAGTTTTGCATCGAAATTGATTCCGCCGGAAGTCAATCCGCCTGCTTGGAGGAACACGAGCATCGCCTGTGCAAGTTCATAGACATCCATTGGGAATTGATCCGTGTCCCAGCCATTCTGACTGTCCCCTCTGTTTGCATCGATGCTCCCGAGCAATCCGCTGTCAGCAGCCGTCTGGAGTTCATGCTGGAAGGTGTGACTTGCAAGCGTGGCATGATTGACCTCGATATTTAATTTGAAATCGCTCTGTAAATTGAATTCGCGTAAAAATCCGATTACTGTTGCAGCATCGAAGTCATACTGGTGCTTCATTGGTTCCATTGGTTTGGGCTCGATAAAAAATGTTCCTTGGAAGCCGTGCTTCCGAGCGTAATCCCGCGCCAGTGTCAGGAGCCGTGCCATGTGTTCCCGTTCGCGTTTCATATCGGTGTTCAAAAGAGTCATATAACCTTCACGTCCTCCCCAAAAAACATAATTCGCCCCGCCCAGAGCGATCGTTGCATCGAGAGCGCTTTTTAACTGTGCAGCGGCATGGGCAACGACGGCAAAATCCGGATTGGTTCCGGATCCGTTCATATAGCGCGGATGTGAAAAAAGATTTGCAGTACCCCAAAGAAGCTTCACACCCGAAGTCCTTTGTTTTTCCTTTGCATAGTCAACCATTGCAGACAGCCGCTTTTCAGATTCCGGAAGGGTTGTCCCTTCGCTCACCAAATCGAAATCATGAAAGCAATAGAAGGGAGCGCCGAGCTTTGTTATAAATTCGAATGCAGCATCCATTTTTGTTTTTCCGCTCTGGAGAGGGTCTTCCGGAGTATCCCACGGAAAGATCCTTGTACCGCTTCCGAACGGGTCGCTGCCGGTTCCGCAGAATGAGTGCCAATAGGCAACTGCAAAGCGGAGGTGGTCTTTTAATGTTTTACCGGCAACGACTTTGGTTTCATCATAATACTTGAAGGCAAGAGGGTTTTTTGATCCGGGCCCTTCATAAGAAATTTTTCCGACCTGAGGGAAATATTCCTTGTCGCCGAGTGTTACGGTTGTGCTCATTGTTTTATCCTTTGAATTGAAGAATTTGATTCAATGCAGAATACCAGTGTTGGTATAATTCCGAATATTCGGCAGAACGGGAGGCGTGAGGTTCGATTGTCCGAAGACGCTCGAGGCCTTTGAAAGCTTCCTGCCGCGACGTGAAATATTTAATTCCGAGCGCGGCTCCGCGAGCAGCGCCCTGCGCACCGTCTGTGCTGTACAATTCAATGTTGATGCCGGCAGTCTCTGCCAAGGTTTCGGTAAAGATCTGACTGAGGAATAAATTGGCATGCCCGGCACGTATCACTGCCGGCTTTACATCTATTTCATGCATGATACCGATGCCGTAGTTAAATGCAAAGGCAATTCCTTCATGAGTGGCGCGAACAAGCTGCGCTTGCGAATGCGTGTTGAACTGCACATGAAGAATTTGAGCGCCGATATTGCGATTCTCCAGCATCCGTTCTGCACCGTTGCCGAAAGGCAGAACGACGGCTCCATCCGATCCGGCTGAAGCGGCCGACGCGAGTTCATTCATTCTGGCATATTCTATCGATTGTTGGCCTGTCATACGGCGGATCCAGCTGTTCGCAATGCCTGTTCCGTTGATACAGAGCAGTACTCCGATCCGATTCGACCCGGCAGAATGGTTTACATGAGCGAACGAATTCACACGCGAGGCGTGATCATATTTGAGCGTATCGCTCACGCCGTATACAACACCCGAAGTTCCGGCCGTTGCCGCTATCTCACCCGGCTCCATTACGTTCAATGAGAGCGCATTGTTGGGCTGGTCCCCGGCCCTGTAGGTCACGGGTATGCCTTGCGGCAAACCGAGTTCTTGAGATGCCGTTCGTTCCAGCCGGCCTTGTTCTCCAAATGTCGGCGTGATCGGAGGTATAAGATCAGCACTGATACCGTATTCTTGCAGCAAAAAAGATGCGACTGAATTGGAGCTAAAATCCCACAAGATTCCTTCAGATAAACCGGACAGAGTTGTGGCTGCTTCACCGGTCAGCCGCATGGCAATATAATCCCCCGGCAGCATAAACGCATCGATTTTTTCATATAATTTGGGCTCATTCTCTTTTACCCAGCGCAGCTTCGATGCGGTAAAATTTCCAGGGGAGTTCAGGAGCGAACGGAGGCAATGTTCGGCGCCGATGCTGAGAAAAGTCTTCCGGCCGATTTCTACGGCTCTGCTGTCACACCATATAATAGAGGGGCGGAGAGTTTGATGTTTTTTATCGAGGATAACAAGCCCATGCATTTGGTACGAAATGCCGATGGCGATGATGCTCTCTTTTTTGATGCCGGAAGCTGCAAGAACTTCCGCTGTGGCAATCCGGAGATTTTTCCACCACATGTTTGGGTCTTGCTCAGCCCATCCGGATCGAAGTGCTGTAATAGGCATTTCATTCCTGGGAGAGAAAGCGCCGGCTTCAACTTTCCCCGTTTCCAAATTGAGCAGAGCAGCTTTAATCGAGGAACTTCCGATATCGTAACCGAGTGTGTACATAGTGCTTCAGATTTTAATGTTCCTCTTATAGTTCCATTAATATTTTTACGACACCTTTTCATTCAAGAAGAGGCAGCAAACATTCTTCGGCGAACTCTTCTGCGATCTCCGGACCAACATTCTCGTTCTATCTCAATACTTGAATGCTTCCATGGAGTTTATCGGCATGAATCGGCTGCAGCGCTTTTGTGGATTGTCGTATAATTAACTCTGCATCGAGAACGATACTTTCTACAGGCAAAAGTTTCGTGGATTCGATGTTTCTGATGAGAATCTCCGTCGCTTTTTTCCCCAATTCAAACATGGGTGCGTGAATTGTAGTAAGTTGTACCGGGACGTGTCTGGAAAACGGAATGTCGTCATTGCCTATGACGGAAATCTCATCCGGTACATTTATATCCAATTCACTTAAAGCCGCCATAACACCGAGAGCGACGAGATCGTTGTAGCAAACAATCGCTGTCGGGAAATCGCGGCGGCTTCTATCGCGAAAATATTCGATGCATTTTTTATAACCGTCGTCCAGATGAGCGCCGGTTGGAATAATCATGTCGCTGCTGAATGCAAAATGACTTTCACCGTATGCTCGGCGGAAACCGTCAATTCTTTCATACGTATGAGAAGAATGTTTTGGTCCGGCGAAATGGACGATTCTTGAATGACCGTTGTCCATCAAATACTTCATTAATTCTTTCATCGCTTTGATGTTATTGATGCTCACCGTATTTGCCTGGATTCCCTGGACATTCTCAAGCAGCACAAACGGGAAGTTGATCATCCTTAAACTGAAGAGATGTTCGATTTCGCTTGTTCCTTCCAGGACCGGGGCAATGATTGCTCCTTTTATATCTTTGCTTGAAAAACTCTTTGTAATATTTTCTTCAGATTTATGGCTGCCTTCTGAACTGGCAATGCTGACCAAATAGCCTTTACTGCGGGCGTATTCCATAACTCCCAAAGCAATCGCTGTATAGAAGGGATTGTCCATCTCACGAATAAGCAATCCGATACTGTCAGGGGATGGTGTTATGGATTTTAAATTTCGAGCGCTTCCATGAGGTCTATAATTCAGTTTCTTCATTGCCTCGAGAACGGCTTTTCTTATCTCTGGATTGACGGTGTTTTTTCCATTGAGTACTGCGGATACAGTACCGACTGAAACACCCACATAATGAGAGATATCGGTTATAGTAGTTCTTTTCAGACGTGTTTTCATTAGCTCCCAGAAAGAAAAAAACAAAAAAATGAAATAATGCTTGACTTTTTAAAAAACAAACT
>CAVZWL010000010.1:0-32539 GCA_963778945.1 Ignavibacteriota bacterium | reverse complement strand
GTTAAGGACATTATCTCGCGCAATTATAACAAGCGTGCAAAAAAAGGAAGCTCAACCTGAAATAATACTCCTCAATGTGGGTCTCGATTTTGGAACAAGTTCAACCAAAATAGTCGTCCGCGATTTACTAAAATCGAAATCAATAGTAGCTTTTCTTGATGAACCTTTCGACAAGTTGCCTCCTTTTGTTATTCCATCTACTGTCACATTTTGTGACGGTAGACTTTATTTTGCAAGAGAGGCTGAATTGATGGATCGTGGTAGAAAATTCCACTCGCTCAAAATATGCTTAGCTTGTCAAATGCAATTGGTCGAATGTCGAGGCTGTGAACCTCAGAAAGAAATAATTGGATTAAGAAACGGTTATTTCCGGCTTCTCGAATTTGAGAACAATTCTTCTCCTATCTCCAGTGAAATATTAGTCGTAGCATACATTGCCTATATAATGAATCTTATATACGCCTGGGTTAATAAGCATTTCACAGAAGAGGAAAAATCAATCACGTTTAATATATCTGTACCACTCGACCAGTTAAACGTGACGGATAAAGAAAAAGAATACAACTACTATTTCTATTTGGCTGAAAAGTTATCCAGAGACATTATACAGGGGATATCACTTCAGTCTTGGATTGAAAGCTATAATGACGCTAAAGAACGTTTTCCTATGCTTCCCGATGAAGCCAATCGAAATGTATTTGTCCAACCGGAAACCGTCGCAGCTGTTATGCCCTATACTCGTGCCGTGAATGCAGAAGAAGGTCTCTATGCAATTGTCGATATTGGTGCAGGCACAACCGATGTGTCATTCTTTAGATCAGGACCGTTCTTGCCGAGGCAAATGAGCTTCTATTTTGCAAAAACTAAATCTGTAGGTGGAGACAATATTGACTTGGATATACTGCAATGGATACTTGCAAAGAGATCAGGGGAACAAAGGCAAGTAACTATAGCAGAGAATAATAGTTTGTTGATTTCTGTTCGTGAAATGAAACATAACCTTTCAACCCAAGAATATGGTAGCGTTCCAATAAATGGGCTGGAGGTGGAATTAAGTCAGTTTGATGTTCAGAGAGTTTGTTCAGATAGTTTTCAAAAAATATTTGAAACATACGAAAATGCTTGGATTGGAGCTTTCAAGAAAGAGAAACGAATGGATCGTTGGAAAAAATACAACTTAGTCTTTTTAGGAGGTGGAACCAGACTTGATCGGTTACAGCAATTCTTAAAGACTCCCCCGCGTGATTTTATTGAAAGCGTGCATCCAATTGAAATCTTACCAAGAGATGAAATTCATTTGCTCAATAAGCGATCTTCAAAAATTATTGAAGACAATCTTGATTTTCTTTGTATCGCATACGGATTATCATACCCATACATAGAATTTATGAATATCCGTTATCCAAAGCATGTTCTGCCTTTGGAGCCACCACTTCCGCCGAATGAATTACTTGATCGTGATGAACTCTATCCACCGTGATTAGAGAATATCAAGCCAACCATAGATGATCCGAATTTGGAGGCAGTGGAAAATATTCCGATACGATAGAGAATTTTGAATAAGATTGATTTCGTATGTACACTTTTATTTGACGAGGTTTGGAAAACTCGATATTTCACAAATAAATTGATTGGAGTGAACGATATTATTATGTTTCCTATTCGAAGTAGAAAGCTTGAAAGAGAGGAGTTTCTGATGCCTCATAAAGAAAATAAATCTCGATTTGTGTCAAAATCTGGAAATAGTGTTTCTTCACAGGAGTTGTTGCCGATGAAACTGCCTAAACCAGCGCTTGACCGCAAAACATCAATATCAAAGGCATTGCAGCAAAGAAAGACCACGCGCGAAATAAGCGACAAAAAACTTCCTTTGCAAGTGCTTTCAAATCTGCTCTGGGCCGCATACGGGGTCAATCGCAAAAACGGTCCTTTTGGTACTCCCGGAAGAACTGCTGCATCGGCGAGCAACTCGCAGGAAATCGATCTTTACGTTGCTCTGCAGGAAGGAATTTATTTATACGATGCATTTCATCACAAGTTAATTCCAGAAGTTACAGGTGATTTGCGTGCTTTGGCAATCGGCGCAGGTCAAATGAATTTTGGAGCAACCGCTCCGGTTCGGCTGATTTATATTGCGGATATTCATAGACTTACACATACATCCGGTTTTCAGGAACCCGGTTTGCAGGATCCGGAAGTTCAAAAGTCATATTATTTTGTCGACACGGGTCTTATTGCCGGGAACGTATATTTGTTTGCCGCATCTCACGGCCTGGCATCATGGTTCCATAATTGCAATAAATCCGGACTCGCATCGAAATTAAAATTGCGTCCCGAGCAGCGTGTGCTCTTCGGACAGACAGTCGGATATCCTTTAAAGAAATAACAATATTTTCGCAATGAGTCGGTGACTTCATTTTATAAGCCGATTTCGTTTACGCCGGGGAATATTCCGCGGTCACTGACAGCGGCTACAGATGAACATGCCCGTATATCAAGAACATTAAAGGCAATTTATTCGCGCGAGATATAGAGGAGATACTCAATGGAAATTTCAGGAAACACAGTTCTTATTACAGGCGGATCTATGGGTATCGGCTATGCACTGGCCGAGGCTTTCTTAGAAGCTAAGAATGAGGTCATCATTTGCGGCCGCAGAGAAAAAAGACTTCGGGAAGCACAGGAAAAACATACAGATCTTCATATTAAAGTATGCGATGTGGCTGAAGAAACGGATCGAACCGAACTTTTAAAATGGATAACCGCCAATTTCAGCGCTCTCAACATTCTGATTAACAATGCAGGCGTGCAGAGAGATATTGATTTCACGAAAGGAATTGCGGAATATCTTGCCGGAGAAAATGAAATTAAAATCAATCTGGAAGCGCCGATTATTTTATCCGGATTGTTTATTCCCTCTTTGACCGGAAAGAAAGAAGCCGCCATTATCAATGTTTCTTCCGGATTGGGTTTTGTGCCTGCAGCCCGGATGCCGGTCTACAGCGCAACAAAAGCCGGACTGCATGCCTTTTCCATGGCGCTCAGGCACCAGCTCATTAAGTCCGGAATCAAAGTTTTTGAAGTCGTCCCGCCTGCAGTCGACACGGAATTAAATCCTGAGGGAAGAGCCAAACGAGGGAATTTTAAAGTGGATCTCAAACCGAAAGAATTTGTGGAATCGGTCATGAAAGATCTGAAAAACAATGTCTTCGAAATCGGTTACGGAATGTCAGGTGGATTTCTCAAAGCTTCGAGAGCAGATTTGGATAAGAGCTTCCAGCAGATGAACAGCCGGTGGTAAAACTGCGCAAAGGAAAAAACATTCTATGACAGCATCCAACCATAGGGGTCGAATGCCACTGACTTCAGCGGTTTTTGGGAGAATAATACATAAAGCCGTTCTCTGCTCACCTTTTACGATTTTCGTTATTGCTACATCTGAGTCTGTTCTCCATCACTTTTTATGTTTTACTGGCTCCTTTGATCCGTGATCTATTTTTTACTATGTTCATATCGTGTCGATGCTGCGGAACAAGCCCGAGAGTCATGCCGACCCTCTCGAAACATGACCGAGTGATTCCCCAGTGATGAATGATATGATAATAATCCGCGGTCACCCTCCCGAGGCGGGCGAGCCGCCCGCGGCTACAGAAAATTAATAAATCTATAATTGATATACGTAAGAATTTGCGATTACTCACTCATTCTATGAGAACTCCGATTATGAAATCAATCCTCATCTTTTTATCAGTATCGATTTTAACAACCTGCTTTGCCCAGCAGCCCCTCTATAAAAATCCTACCCTGCCGGTTGAAGTACGAGTCAACGACCTTCTGCAGCGTATGACGCTGGAGGAACAGGCAGCCCAGCTCTATGGCATGTTTTCCCGTGACACTCTTGCATTCGACGAGAATGGAAATTTTATCGGAACCCGGGATACTGCCATGCTCAATCACGGTATTGGAAGCTACGCTTCATGGGGATTCTGACGGAATGGTTCTATCCGCCGTCAGGCACAGTGCATCAACGGCATTCAGCGATACATGATCGAAAAAACCCGTCTCGGAATTCCCATGTTTACTTTCGGAGAATCGCTCCATGGATTTATGGCGGACAGCGCCACTTCATTTCCGCAGGCCATTGCGCTTGGATGCACATGGGATACAGCACTCATCGAACAGGTTTTTACCGCTGCAGCTCTTGAAGCGAGTTCGCGAGGAACCCGTCAGGTTCTCTCGCCCGTCGTAGATCTGGCCCGCGATCCGCGATGGGGACGCACGGAAGAATGTTACGGCGAGGATCCATATTTAGTATCGCGGCTCGGCATGGCCGCAGTCTACGGCTTCCAGGGACGCGATTCGCTCATCGGCAATCATCATGTTGCCGCTACGATGAAACATTTTGCAGGTCACGGGCAGCCTGAAGGCGGACGCAATATTGCTCCTGTGAATTATTCCGAACGGGAATTCCGCGAGAATCATCTTTATCCTTTCGAGATGGCCGTCACGAGAGCGCACACACGATCAATTATGGCATCATACAATGAATGGGATGGAGTTCCGAACCATGTGAATCATAAACTCCTGACCGAAATTTTGCGGACCGAGTGGGGATTTGACGGATTCGTTATGAGCGACGGCGGCGGTATGAATGTGACATATCGTGTACACAATGCAGCAGCAGATTCAATAGAATCCGGAATTCTTTCTATCAACGCAGGAATAGATTATGAACTTGGAAACGGGAGTTGTTTCGGGTCGCTTGCCGAGCAAGTGAAACAGGGAAAGCTCTCTGCATTGGTTATACGCCATGCTGCAGCCGATGTGCTGCGGGTTAAATTTGAATGCGGCTTGTTTGAACATCCCTACGCCGATATCGATTTGTTGGAACGTGTGACACAATCCAAAGAACACAAAGCTCTCGCCCTTAAGGCGGCACATGAAGCAATGGTTCTGCTGAAAAATGAGAACAAGACGCTTCCTTTTGATTCCCTAAAAATTAAAACTCTTGCCGTCATCGGACCCAATGCCGCAGACATTCATCTGGGCGGCTACTCGGCAGTTCCCATGCACGGTGTAAGCGTCCTGGAGGGACTCCGCGAATTCGCAGGGAATAAATTCCGTGTGCTCTATGCTGAAGGGTGCAAATTGACTTTGAATAAAGCAGTCAACTGGCAGGTGAATGAAAATCCTATTCCGAGCAATCCGGAAGACGATAGAAAACTAATTGCGGAAGCAGTGAAAACAGCAAAGCAATCCGATGCAATTGTTCTAGTATTAGGCGAAAACGAATTGATCTGCCGTGAAGCATGGAGTGAGAAACATCTGGGAGACCGGGATGATCTGGATCTGGCGGGTCTACAAAATGAACTTGCGGATGCGATTCTTCAACTCGGCAAACCGACCGTGGTGCTGCTCTTCAACGGACGGCCGCTGACGATCAATGAAGTAAGCAAAAAAGCGCCTGCAATCGTCGAATGCTGGTATCTCGGCCAGGAAACCGGACTTGCAATTGTGGATGCGATTTTTGGTAAAGTAAATCCTTCCGGCAAGCTTACCGTTACGATTCCGCGCTCCGTCGGTCAATTGCCCTGCTATTACGACCATAAACCTTCCCGCTACCGGGAGTATGTCCTGAGCGACTCTTCCCCTCTTTATCCTTTCGGTTTTGGACTGAGTTATACTACATTTGAGTATTCCCATCTGCAGATTTCTCCAAAAAATATCGCAACAAATGAGACTGCAGACATTACCCTTGAGGTAAGCAATACCGGATCGATGAAAGGTGATGAAATTGTACAGCTTTACATTCACGCTCTTATCAGCCTTCCAACCCGTCCCGTGAAGGAACTTAAAGATTTTGTGCGTGTTACACTCAATCCTGGCGAAACGAAAACGGTGCATTTTAAACTGACTCCCGATAAACTCGCAGCCATCGGCATGGAGATGAAACGAATCGTCCCGACCGGCGCTTATGAAATTCTTGCCGGAAAAAGTTCCGTCGAAGTTTTATGCGATACTTTAATTGTCAGGTGACCGAATTGTAAGGTATTATCCTCATCATTTATAGAAGCACAAAACTCATGAAAAAGCTCATTGCATTCATCTTCGCTTTTCTTTCTTTTTCTTTACACGCACAAATTCAAACCGATTCTATAACTATCGATGCTTCGAATCTTCGGACAAAAATCAACAAGAACATTTACGGTCAGTTCTCGGAACATCTGGGGAACTGCATCTACGGCGGTATTTGGGTCGGCGAGAATTCCAAAATTCCGAATACGAACGGCATCCGGAAAGATGTAGTCGAAGCTTTGAAGCGCCTTAAAATCCCCGTTCTTCGCTGGCCGGGCGGCTGCTTTGCAGATGAATATCACTGGAAAGACGGAATCGGTCCCCGCGGAAACCGCCCATCGATGGTCAACACTAACTGGGGCGGTGTAACGGAAGATAATAGCTTTGGCACGCATGAATTTTTGGAATTCTGCCGGCAGGTCGGATGCGAACCTTACTTTACCGGAAATATCGGCAGCGGAACAGTTCAGGAGCTTTCGCAATGGGTTGAATACGTTAACTCGGATAATGTCAGTCCCCTGACAGACCTCAGAAAAAAGAACGGCCGGGATAGTTCGTGGGGAGTTAATTACTGGGGAATTGGGAATGAAAGCTGGGGCTGCGGCGGCAATATGAGACCGGAGTTCTATGCTGATCAGGCAAAGCGGTACGGAACGTACATGCGCGATTATGGCAAGAATAAAGTTTTCAAAATTGCATGCGGCCCTTCCGATGACGACTACGCCTGGACCGAAACAATTATGAAAAATGCAGCCGATCAAATAAACGGTTTGTCGCTTCATTATTATTCTTTTAATGACGGGAGGACAGCGGCTGATTTTGATGAATCCGGATGGTTCGATGTTTTAAAGAAATCTCTGAAGTTAGAAGAATTAATATCAAGGCACAGCGCGATTATGGATAGATACGATCCGCAGAAACGGATTGCGCTCGTTGTGGATGAATGGGGAACCTGGCATGGAGTGGAACCCGGAACAAATCCGGGATTCCTTTTTCAACAGAATACGCTGCGCGATGCATTGACCTCAGCAAGCAGTTTGAATATCTTCAATAATCACTGTGAGCGCGTGAAAATGGCCAACATAGCTCAAATGATCAATGTATTGCAGGCCATGATCCTCACCAAGGATGAGAAAATTGTTTTGACTCCTACATACCATGTCTTTGACATGTTTAAAGTTCATCAGAATGCACTTTGGGTTAAAACGACCGTCAAATCTCAAGAATATATTTTTGGAAAAGATCATATTCCTGCTGTCAATTCGTCCGCTTCCATCGACGACCAGGGGAAGCTTCATATAACATTGTGCAATATCGATCCAAAGTCCCGGCAGCGGATCTTTTGCAAGTTCGTCAAATATTCCGCGACCGCAGTTTCGGGAAAGATCCTGACCGCAAAGGAGATGAATGCACACAACACATTCGACACACCAGACGGCGTCTATCCATCGGACTTTTCCGGCGCCGCACTATCGACATCGGGCGTGGAAGTCATGATGCCTCCGAAGTCTATCGTCGTTCTGGAATTTGATGGAACATTTGAGCCGTCGCCGTCATTGCAATTGAAAACGACAAATCCCGGTATTCGTTATGAATATTTTGAGGGTGAATGGAAACATATTCCAAATTTCGACTCCCTGACCGCTCAACGATCGGGTGTCATCGGACAATTTACGATTCCTGAAAAAAATTCCGATGTGAATTTTGCGGTTCGATACGACGGATATATAAAAATACCGGCAGACGGTTTATATACATTTTATACTCATTCCGACGACGGTTCAATCCTAACGATTGACAATACTCTTGTGGTTGATAATGACGGGCGGCATGCCCCGCAGGAACAATCCGGCACGATAATGCTAAAATCCGGTTTCCATAAAATTCAGGTCGGGTTCTTCCAGGGTTCCGGAGGGAAAACTCTTGATGTAAGTTTTGATGGACCCGGATTTACAAAACAAATCGTTCCATCCCTCATGTTGTGCATTGAGAAAAAATAATTTATTTCAAATACTTGAGCAGGTACATAATAAATAAAAAGCCGCAATTTTTCTTAGAAGGGATTCTTACTATGAATACATTTTTATTCAAGAAGCTCATATTGGGCATTTGTTGTACCGCTCTCATCCTGCCTCTATCAATTTCTTTAGCAGGTTCTCCAAGCGGAACCAGAAAGACCGAAAATTTCGATAAGGGCTGGAAGTTCAATCTGGGAGACGTGACCGATTCGACAGTCGCCCGGCTTTAACGATTCCCTATGGCGGGTTCTTGACCTGCCGCACGATTGGAGCATCGAGGGAAAATTCAGCAAAGATAATCCTGCCACTCCGGGCGGCGGAGCTCTGCCGGGCGGCATCGGCTGGTATCGGAAGACCTTTACGCTCCCCCTATCAGAGAAAGACCGTCTGGTATTCATCGATTTCGACGGCGTGTACAGGAACAGCGAAGTGTGGATCAACGGTCACTCCTTAGGACTGCGGCCGTACGGATATAGTTCTTTCCGCTATGAGTTAACCCCTTACATTAAATATGGAAAAGATAAAAATGTTCTGGCAGTCAAGGTCGACAATTCCAAACAGCCGAATTCGCGCTGGTATTCCGGTTCCGGTATTTACCGCAATGTCTGGCTCGTCACGACAGAGAAAATTCATGTAGACCATTGGGGAACATATGTGACCGTACCTGAAGCAACAGAACAATCTGCCAGAGTTGCCGTTCAAACAAAGGTCACAAATGCATCGCAGCAGGATCAGCCAATCGCGTTAAGAACCGAGATTCTGGATTCACGGGGAAAAACAATCGCCGCCATAGAGACAAAGAGCAAACTCTTAACGGCATCCGCCGGCAATATCGATCAGGAACTTATAGTCGTGAATCCTGTCCTATGGTCTGTAGATAATCCATATCTTTATAAAGTCCTTACAACGGTTCTTGCAAACGGAAAAGAGCAAGACACGTACGAGACAACGCTCGGTATACGCACGTTTGTTTTTGATACCACAAAAGGCCTTCTGCTCAATGGAAAGCATATAAAGATTAACGGCGTATGCAACCATCATGACCTCGGCTGTCTCGGCACCGCCGTAAACCGGCGCGCCTTAGAACGTCAATTGGAAATTTTAAAAGCGATGGGTGTGAACGGCATACGGACATCACATAATCCGCCGGCTCCCGAACTTCTCGAGCTTTGCGACCGGATGGGTTTTATGGTTATGGATGAAGCATTCGATATGTGGAAAAAAGGAAAAACACAATTTGACTATTCATTGGATTGGGATAAATGGCACCAGCGGGATATTCAAGATATGGTTCTGCGCGATCGGAATCATCCCAGCATCTTTCTCTGGAGCATCGGCAATGAAGTCAGCGAGCAGTGGGACACAAAAGACAGCAGCGGAACTGTCATTGCCAAAGAGCTGGTCTCACTCATTAAGGCGCTTGACCGCACGCGTCCTGTTACAGCCAACTGCAATTCAGACGATACATTGAATCCCGTTCTGCGCGCCGACGCGCTCGATATTATCGGCTATAGTTATCACCAGGACGACTATGCTCAATTTCGGCAGACGCATCCCGGTAAAAGACTTATCGGCTCAGAAACGGTTTCTTCATTGAATTCGCGCGGCAGTTATGATATGCCCTCCGACAGCATACGGCGGTGGCCGACACGCTGGGATCTTCACCTGAGCGAAGGAAATGCGGACTTAAGCTGCTCTTCCTACGACAACTGCAGCGCACCATGGGGATCGACGCACGAAGAGACTTGGAAACTGATGAAAAAATTCGATTTTATTCCCGGTCAGTTCATCTGGACAGGTTTCGATTATCTCGGCGAGCCAACTCCCTATTCGTGGCCGGCACGCAGTTCATATTTCGGCATTGTGGATTTAGCCGGTTTCCCGAAAGATGCTTATTATTTGTATCAAAGCGAATGGACGAACAAACCGGTTTTGCATGTCTTTCCGCACTGGAATTGGAAGGAAGGTCAAACTATCGATGTATGGACTTATACGAACTGCGAAGAAGTAGAGCTCTTCCTGAACGGGAAATCTCAGGGAGCGAAGAAAAAAACCGGCGACGCACTCCATCTGGCTTGGCGTCTGACCTATACGCCCGGAACACTCAAAGCAATCGGACGAACCGGCGGCAAAGAAGTCCTCATTCAGGAAATCAAGACAGCCGGCGCGCCTGCTAAAATCGTACTCGAGGCCGACAGAACGCTTATAACGGCAGACGGAAACGATCTATCGTTCGTAACAGTAAAATTACTCGACAAAAATGGAACCGTTGTTCCGTTCGCGGACAATCTTGTCCGATTCCAGGTGACAGGTGAAGGCGCATTAGCCGGGGTCGACAACGGACTCCAGACAAGCATGGAATCGTTCAAAGCGGACAATCGTAAAGCGTATCATGGAATGTGTCTTGCTGTTGTTCGCTCCAATGAAAAAGCCGGTACAATAACCCTCCATGCAGCTTCAGAAGGATTGCCGGACGCATCCCTTGTCGTTGAATCAAAATAATGGACAGGATAAATAACATATTAAAAATATTCCTTTAAAAATTCGGCTGATCATATCCTGTCAATTGTTTGCAGTTTGTTTTTTAGCTCACGGACAATCGCTGCAGGATTGTTTTCTCAAGGACTTTACTGTAAAAGACGCTGCGACTCCTCTCTACCGCGACACGTCTGCGATATCAGATGCTGCCACCGTTGCGATAACAGTAAATCCGTCCGATACATTGGGAAAGGTCTCACCGTACCTCTTCGGCAATAATGCAAATATCTGGATGGGGCAGATGGTAACTGAGTCCAAGCTCCTTCGGTATATCAGAACACTCGAACCAAAAATTCTGCGCTATCCAGGCGGAAATTCCAGCAGCCAGTATTTCTGGAATGCTCCCAACAACCATCCTCCTTCCGACATACCCGACAGTATGTTCGATTCAAACGGATTGAAAATCGCCGCCGGAACGAGCTATTGGAGTTACGGCCAGAACTCCGACTCCTGGACTCTCTCCGTAGACAATTACTATGCGATGCTGGATTCGACAAACTGTACCGGCATCATAACTCTTAATTACAGCTATGCCCGTTACGGCACCGGACTTAACCCTGCAGCTGCTGCCGCACATCTTGCCGCCGATTGGGTGCGCTACGACCGCGGACGCACTCAATTTTGGGAAATTGGGAATGAAAGCGCCGGGTCATGGCAGGCCGGATATGAGATCGATACGCTGCTTAATAAAGACGGCCAGCCGCGAATTATTACCGGCGATGTTTACGGCAGGCATTTTTTAATCTTTGCCGATTCCATGCGCAAAGCTGCCGGCGAAATCGGATCGGCAATTTATATCGGTGCACAATTAATCGAATCGGCCGCCTCAGCGGCCTCTGAACCCGGTTTGAGCTGGAACAGCGGCTTCTTTAAACAAGCCGGAAATGCCGCGGACTTCTTTATCGTCCATTCATATTATACCCCTTATAATGCAAATTCTCCAGCATCGACTATTCTCAATTCCGGCACATCGAATACCGATCTTATTATCAATTACGTAAAAAACGAGATCAGCAAAAATCAAGCAGTCATGAAACCCGTAGCGCTTACGGAATGGAATATTTTTGCAGTCGGTTCACAACAAATGGTATCGTTTATCGACGGCATGCACGCCGCTATCGTCCTTGGAGAAATGGCAAAGACAGGATTCAGTATGGCAAGCCGGTGGGATTTGGCCAACGGCTACGGTACCGGCACCGATGCCGGAAACGACCTTGGCCTTTTTAATATCGGCGACGAACCGCTTGTGCCCAAATGGAATCCGCGTCCTGTATATTTTTATCAATATTATTTCCAGAAATTTTTCGGCGATCATGCCGTCGATGCAACTGCAGTTGGGGGCGGCAGCAGGATTCCAACCATGCTCGCTTTCGCGTCGCTTTTCCATTCGGGCCATCTCGGCATCATGCTCGTAAACAAGGGAACTTCAAACCAGGTGGCGAGCGTGAATATCGATAATTATGGCATCGGGAATAGATTCTATATCTATTCGCTTCTGGGCGACACAGATAACGGAGAATTTTCACCATCGGTCATTGTGAACAACATACCCCCGAGTTATGCAACCGGCGGTCCAATCGACCTCCTTGAGAAGATCCCGGCAACGGCATACACGATCGGAAATGAAATAAAGTTCGCTTCACCTGCACGTTCCATCCAATTTGTTCTTGTTGAACCCGGAACGCATGTCCTGACATCGGTCAAAGGAAATGGCAGCGCTGAGATCGCAGAACAATATATTCTCAGACAGAATTATCCGAATCCGTTTAACCCGCAAACAACTATTTCATTTTCAATAACACAGCGGGATCATGTCGTTCTCAAGGTCTATGATATACTGGGACGGGAAATTGCCACATTGGTGAATGAATACAAATCCGCAGGAACATATGAAGTACGCTTCAATGCATCCTCACTTTCCAGCGGAGTCTATTACTACACACTCCATACAGGCCGCGGAGTTCAGACCAAACAAATGCTTCTCTTAAAATGAGCGGGCCGGAAGAATAAATATTTGTCAAAAGGAAACTGAAATATGAAGGATACGACGATGCCGAAATACAACCAAGGTCAATTTGTTCGACGATGTGAAGTTCATTTCATCATGGTTCTTCTGGCTATGTTTTTAATAACAGAAATATCGCCGGCACAAACGCCCTTAACATGGAAAAGCGTTATCGTCGGGGGCGGAGGTTTCGTCCCGGGCATTATTTATCATCCGTCGAAACAGGGATTAGTGTACGCCCGCACCGATATGGGAGGAGCATATCGCTGGGACAATACCGCCGGCAGGTGGATTCCGTTAACCGACATGATGGATCGGACAAATTCCGATTACATGGGAATTCTTTCAATAGCGCTTGATCCGGCGGACACTAACCGCGTATATTTGATGTGCGGCAAATACATCCAATCGTGGGCCGGATTGGGGGCAGTGCTCGTCTCAACGAATCAAGGAAATTCATGGACCATCGTGCCTCTTTCTGTGAAAGTCGGCGGCAATGAAGACGGACGGGGTGCTGGAGAACGCCTTCAGGTCGATCCGAATTTGAGTTCAACGCTGTTTATGGGAACGAACACAAACGGCCTGTGGAAATCGATAGATTACGCTGCATCATGGACTTATGTCCCCTCTTTTTCACCTTCCGTTATCAACTTTGTCCTTATCGACCCGAAAAGCGACAGCGCCGGAATTGGTTCACGGCGAATATTCGTCGGCGTTTCAAACACAAGCGGCCAGACTCTTTACAGAAGCGACGACGGCGGCACTACATGGTCTCCAGCTGCAGGCCAGCCGTCGGGACTCATGGCAGTAAGAGCAGCGCTTGCAGATACCACTCTCTATATAACATACGCCAACGTATCGGGCCCCAACGGAGCTGCTTCCGGAGCCGTTTGGAAGTATTATATCCAGAGCGGCATCTGGACCAATATTACTCCTTCCGCCGGGTCATACGGCTTCAGCGGTGTTTCTGTCTATCCTAAAAATCCGAAAATTGTCATCGTCAGCACACTCGACCGGTGGTCGCCACAAGATGAAGTCTATCTCACAACGGATGGCGGTTCCACGTGGAGTACGCGGCTTACCACCGGAACACTGGATTATAGTTTTGCGCCTTATACCTCCAGCGGCGGCCTCAAACCGCATTGGCTCGGATGTCTGTCTATGGATCCTTTCGATTCGAGCAAAGCAATGTTCGGCACCGGTTATGGAATCTGGGCAAGCGATAATATTACGGCGTCGACTCCTGGATGGTATTTTAAAGATAATAATCTTGAAGAAACTGTTCCGATGCAGCTCATCAGTCCCTCATTTACAAATTTATTATCCGCGATGGGAGATTATGACGGCTTCAGGCATGACGACCTTGACGTATCACCGCGGCAAGGAAGATTCAGCCCTGTAGAGGGAACAACCCTGTCGCTTGCATACGCCGGAATTGTGCCGTCAAAAATTGTCAAAGCATTCAATGCCTCGCCGTACGCATCCTACTCGACTGACGGCGGAACTACATGGCGGAATTTTAGAACAAGCAGAGGTTTGGCGAGTTATCCGTCAGGAGCAACGGCAGGCGGCACATGGTCCATCGCACTCTCTGCCGATGGGAATACGGTCGTTTGGGGACCGACCGGAGCTTCTCTCTCTTATACAAAAAACCTCGGGAAAACATGGACAACATGCGGAGGAGGAGTACCTCTTATTCCTCCC
Source organism: Ignavibacteriota bacterium (assembly GCA_963778945.1). Lineage (GTDB taxonomy): Bacteria > Bacteroidota > Ignavibacteria > UBA10030 > UBA10030 > Fen-1254. Next base: position 18,199 of record CAVZWL010000010.1, on the reverse strand, counting down.
GTTGCCGATAGAGTTAATCCGAATATATTCTATGCATACGACGGCAGCGCCGGTCAGATGTGGGTTTCATCGGATGGCGGGCAGACATTCAATAAAGGCGCCGGTGGATTACCGGTTCCCTCTAATACCCAAGACGGAAATGCAACTGCTGTGCCCGGATATGAAGGCCGCGTATGGATCTGCTGCGGAGAAGGCGGATTGTACCGCTCTGCGAATTCCGGTCAATCCGCATCTAAGGTCAGCACAGTGACAGCAGCTTACCGCCTGGGATTTGGCAAACCGCAGCCGCAGGAAGTTTTTCCTTCTATCTTTTTATACGGTATCGTTAACGGAACATTAGGAATCTTCCGTTCGGATGATTATACCGTTACATGGACGCGCATCAATGACGACAATCATCAATTCGGATGGATCCATCAAATATCAGGAGACTTGCGTGTTTATGGAAGATGTTATGTCTCGGCAGAAGGACGCGGGATACAGTACAGCGATATCGTTGCGAGCGATACGACAATCAATCCAAAGACTTTTAATTTCGCACCTGGTCCAGCCGACAGCCTTTCCAATATTTCTCAATTGCTGACGCTAAGCTGGACAAGATCTTCAGATTCACGCGGCAGTTTGATGACATACATACTGCATTTCTTCGGTCCCGGCATCGATACAACATTGTCGAGTACCGATACCAGCATAGTATTTTCAGCGGGGAATATTCAAGGTGCGAGCCTTTACACGCTTACGGGAATAGTCACGAATGGATTCGACACGACGGCATCAGCGAACAGTCTTTCCATGTACACAGCAGCTGCTCTGACATCTGTCAATCGGCTGCCGGCGAATTCTGTGAAAGGATTTGCACTCTATCAAAACTACCCGAATCCGTTTAACCCATTAACGACCATTTCGTATTCACTGCCGAAAGAAAGCACGGTCACGTTAAATGTGTACGATATAGCGGGACGCAGGGTCGCATCGCTTATTCATGACGGCAAAGAATCCGCGGGCAATCATATGGTTCTCTTCAGCACGACAAACCTGGCGAGCGGAGTATATTTTTACAAGCTGCTGGCAGACGATTTTACCGAAACAAGAAAACTGGTACTGCTCAAATAATAAAGTGCGGACTCGTTGCGGGACAGCATCTTCCAGTGTATGACCGGATGCTATCTTTTGGATTTTTCTTTCTTTTCCAGTTCTTTTGTCACATCGTTAAGCATTTGCCGGGCCGGCTGGAATTTCGGGTTTATCGCAAGTAATCCGAGAAGCCTGGATTTTGCCTTTTGCAGCTCGCCGGCTTTGAAATAGGCATAACTCAGAGCGAGTCCGTTCTGGAATCTTTCATTCGGGTCCTGAGAGAATTCGTCCATCTTTTCATAACAGCGCAGCGCTCCTGCTGCATCCCCTTCTTGCATCATGACATCTCCCAATGTCCGGTATGATTGAATCATCGGGTAGACTTCAATGGACCGCAGCATGGTCGTTTTAATACCGTTATAATTTTTTTCACGAAAATAGATCCGTGCTAAATTCATGTAGAGTTCGAGATCCAATGGAATCTGACTTAAGAGGGCCTGATACTCCTGCACAACATGATTCCAATCTCCCCGGCGCTGATAAAACGCGATAGCCTGTTCATGCCCTTTCCTCCAATCGATCTGATTCGTGACAATTTGCCGGGCAATTCGTTTGAGCGTATCTGTTTCCGGAAATTCTTCATAGACTGGCAATTGATTTTTAAACGGCCAGCCCGAGGTCAGCTCTGCTGTATTCTGGCCGGCAATCTCTTCATCGAGATCGGTGATACTCCTGCGATCCCACAGAATATCCTCGTTCACGGAGTCAGCCGATTTCCATTCCTGCTGCGAGGCCAAGAGCCCCTGTGCGCGCATCACTTGAGCATAATCCCTGGCAAGGAGATAATAGCCGCGCGAATTTGGATGGAGGTGTTCGATAATGAGATTATGCCCAATGAGCGAATCTCCGGATACCGACTGGAAGATCTTCTCATGATCTGCCACAAAGCAATGTCCGGGTTCTTCCATCGATCGTATGAGCTGATTGAATTTGCTGTCTGTCCTGAAACGCAGTTCATCCATATCCCTCGCAAGTCGATATTCGCAGAGCGCTTTGCCCGGCTGCATGGTCGCTTCATAACATTGAGCCAATCTGTAATGCACCTCTGCATAGAGTGAATCCAGCATTTCCGCCGATTGATAAACTGCAGTTGCAGAATCAAGACATTGGGACATTTGGAGAGATGCGCCGCGTTTGAATAATTGAGAGAACTGTTCCTTGCGGGCTTGCGAAAAATCGGCAGGATGATTTGATACAAAGGGAGGCAGATCCCGAAGATTCGATACTTGTGTCCCAAGGATAAGCGGTATTCCTGCTGATGAACAAATGTTTTTGAGATCCTGAAGATTCTCTCGAAATATAGAATACGCCGCATTGTATATCCGACTGTCACTGGGCACGTACTGGCCCCGGGCAAGTGTTTCCATCACCGTTCCGCGCGATTCCGCATTTTCAGTATGGCGGAAAAACCCTGCTGCCTTCTGCATCATATCTCGCACGAATTGGAACGTCCTGATATGTATGAGCCGTAAATACAGAAGTGAAGCCGTTCGGGAAGATCCCAATGATTGATGAGAAGCCGCGCCGAGCGCACCGTAGAATTCATTATGACCGTCGTACACAATGAGAATGTCCGGCTGATAGACAGTCAGCTCCCGTGCAATATCGAGCACGGTAAAACTATTTGTAGCAGTCATACCGAGATTGATAATTTCAATATTCTTAGACGGGAAAGTGTACTTTAGCCTATCCCGAAGAAAAGCAGCAAACGAACCATTGAACAGGAACGGGTAACCCACCGTTGTTGAACCGCCCAGACAAAAAACCCGGAAAGCTCCCGGCGGCTTAGGCATCTGGAAATAATCTATGGAAGTAGATGGAGCAAACTTCATTGTTCCGAAATAACGGAATTTTACATCCGGATTAATCGTCAAAAAAGTCTGATGACGGATTTCCTGCCGCCTGAACAGAGACAAATCCGGGCCGTAACCGTACCAGCGGAGCCCAAACTCAAGTCCAATAAAGAATACAAAAGGAAACAAAAGTATCAGGATAAAAAAGATGCGCTTTTTCATCGGTGTCAATCGAATTTCTTGAGGCCTCTGCTTTTTCATTCTGTCTTTCTTTTAAAATCTTTTTTAAATATAGGATTAAAACACTAAAATTTCATTCTTCTCTGTTATTCTCGATACCACGGAATAGCACTGCCGGGATTTGCATTTCGGATAAAACCGAACTTTGCAGGAAGGAAATTCCAAGCGCATTCAAGATTTTTTTGAATTGAGACACTCCGGCATGCTTTCTGCAATTCGTTGGATTTCTGCGCATTTATCGATATATTGAATAAAAATTCTTTGCCTTCTATGAAGTCTCTCAAAATATTTGTACAGTCTTTACGCAAGGCCTGGATGGCTTTTGCCCATATACTCGGCGTTGTGCAAACAACAATCCTCCTTACACTTGTCTATGTTTTTTTTATTGGAGCGGCAAATATCATCGCCCGCCTGCTCGGAAAAGATCTTCTTCGGCATAGAATGCTCAAAGCCGGTTCTTTTTGGCAGCCGAAAGCCCCTGTTGCCCATACTTTAGAACAATCCAGACATCAATTCTGAGCTCTCATGAATATCCTCGGCCTTTCGTATTTCTATCATGATGCCGCTGCTGCACTTCTACAAAATGGAAAACTCACAGCCGCAGCTCAGGAAGAGCGCTTCACCCGCAAGAAACAGGACCAGAACTTTCCCAAACACGCTATCGATTTTTGCCTTCAGTTTGCCGGTCTGCATCCTCAGGATTTAGATTATATCGTCTTTTATGACAAGCCTCTTGTTAAATTTGACCGAATTCTCCAGACATATATAGCGACATGGCCCGGCGGTCTTCTCTCCTTCTTGAAAGCGATGCCGGTATGGATCAAGGAAAAAATCTGGATTCCGCAGAATATCAAAAGCGAACTAAATTTTGATCGAGATATTTTTTTTACGGAACATCATATTGCGCATGCCGCCAGCGCTTTTTTGGTCTCGCCCTTTGAAGAAGCTGCCATCATCACAACGGACGGCGTCGGCGAATGGGATACGACAACATACGGCACAGGGCACGGCAGCGATATCCAGCTGACGCGGACAATCGAGTTTCCCCATTCACTGGGACTTTTCTACTCCGCTTTTACGTATTATCTTGGATTTAGAGTAAACAGCGCTGAATACAAGGTGATGGGGCTTGCACCGTACGGCGAACCCCGTTTCTATGAACTTATTCTGCAAGAACTGATTTCCATCTCTGCCGACGGAAGTTTTCGGCTGAACATGAAATACTTTACATACGAATCCGGCCTGACAATGGTGGGAAAGAGGTTTGCACGGCTTTTCGGAAGCCCGGTGCGGGAGAGGGAATCGGAACTCACACAGGTGCATAAAGATGTTGCTGCCTCGCTCCAGAAAGTCACCGATACGATCATGGTGCGAATGGCACGGCATGTCGAACAACAAACCGGAATGCAATACCTGTGCATGGCCGGCGGTGTCGCGCTAAATTGCGTCTCGAACAGTCAGATTTTGGAAAATACGTCTTTCAAAGATATCTTTGTCCAGCCGGCAGCCGGAGATGCCGGCGGAGCGGTCGGGGCAGCATACTATGTCTATAACACGGTGCTCGGCAACCCGCGTTCATATTGTATGGATCATGTTTTCCTGGGTCCGGAATTTTCTGACCAGGAGATTGAAACGCTTTTAAAATCGAAAGGCATTCCGTTCGGCAAATATTCGAGGGAAGAGCTGCTTGTTGAAACGGCACAGCATATTGCCGGTCAGAAAGTCATAGGATGGTTTCAGGGCCGCATGGAATTCGGGCCGCGCGCGCTGGGCGGCCGCAGCATTATCGCAGATGCCCGCAATCCTAAAAATCAATCGATCGTGAATTTAAAAATAAAATTCCGGGAAAGTTTCAGGCCGTTTGCCCCTACGGTGCTGGAAGAAAAAACAAAAGAATATTTTGACTTCGACCGCGCGAGTCCCTATATGCTGTTTGTGGCCCGCGTCCGCGAAGACCGGCGCAGCATACCGGCAGTCACCCACGTCGACGGCTCCGCACGGCTGCAGACAATCTCCCGAGCGCAGAATCCGCTCTATTACGATCTCATTGCGGAGTTCGATCGCCTCACCGGATGCCCCGTCATCATCAATACTTCTTTCAATGTTCGGGGAGAGCCGATTGTCTGTACGCCGCTCGATGCATGGCGGTGCTTTATGAGGACGGAAATGGATGTGCTGGTGCTGGGAAGTTATATTATTGAGAAAGAAAAACTGGGGAACTACAGCGAAACGATAGAAGATAAAATTGAATTAGATTGAGGACTATTATGTCGGCAATAAAAAATCTGAAGAGTAAATTAGCTATATTTGGCGAACTCTGGGCATTCATGCGAGTCCGGAAAAAATGGTGGCTCGGACCGATATTCATGGTGCTGCTCCTCCTTGGACTCTTTATCATCCTCACGCAGGGTTCAGCGCTGGCTCCGTTTATTTATTCGCTCTTTTAATGCTGCACTCTTTCTTCAAGATTTTGGGCCGGTGGATTTCAATGAAGCGGATACTGGGTGATGATGGTTTTCCCTTCTTCTGTGCTCCCGAAGCGTTTCACCAGGAGATTATAATACATAGATGCCTTTTCTTTCTGATCTGAAAGTTTGGACGCCATATACATATCGAAGAGAGCCGCGATTTTTACGCTCTGAGACGAATTGCGGTCGATGACCTGCTGCATATACTTTTCCTGCTGTGCATCCGACATTCCGGAATGGCAAACTGCATAAAACAAATTGTGGGGCTTCAGTTCCCAGACAATCGATGTCGGCGGTATTTCATCGAGAGCTTTTTTATAAACTGCCGCATCGATGTGTTTTGCGGCCATCGACATCGTGAGATAACTCATAAATAGAGCCTGGCGTACAATACCGGCTTTCTCATCCTTTATTTGGTTCTCAACATGCTCAATATGCGACGCCCAATTGAAGGAAAATTCAGTATTATTTCCAAATGACCTGCGGTAATCGATCAATGCGGCCAACGCTTGATCTTGATTTTGCTGCAGAGAGTCCATTATCATTGCAAATCTTGAAATGACTTCACCGGACTGTACAAAAATTAATTTCGACGGAGCTTCCATCCTGGCCAGTCTTTTAAGATCAAGCGCAATTTTTATTTTTTCCCCCTTTTTCACGGAAAGGACGCTGATATATCCTTTTACAGGATCATAAACATACCGATCCGCCTGCATTCCTTCAACAGCATCGCCGTCACGTACATTGATTATCCTGTATGCGACGGTATCTGCTAGAGACGTTACTTCAGCGCTCGGCATGCCGCCGGGTGATGCTTTCAAGGGAACGGCCGTCAAAATATGCCAGGAATTGAAATCGCCGACAATCGCAGCACGATCGAAAGTTGAAAGATACCGATACCCGCCCAAGCGGACTTCGATTTGAACGCTTTTTTCTTTTTCGATATACAAAGCGATCCATTGATCGCGGTAGCCGACGCCCGCAGCATGAAGCATCCATAAACCCGGCGTATCGATACGCATGGAGAACTGCCCGGACTTCCCTGCACGAACGATTTTAATTATTTTCGTATTATTGGGATGAAGAAGAGATACATGTGCCGCCTGCATCGCCTTGCCGTCGCCGCCGAGAATCCTGCCCTTTACAACCGTCACCGCAAAAGTGCAGCTTGTCGTTAAAAATACTGCCAGTATGAGTGAGATAATCCGTGACAATCGCACCTCCGCCAATTTTTAAGAATAAACGAATGATCCGTTCTTCATTCGATAAATTCAGATCTGATGTTCAATGATTCTGTTTATTTGAGTAAGACCATTTTCCTTGTCATCGATCCGCCGCTGGTCTGAAGCCGATAGAAATAAACGCCGCTCGGCAGCAAGGATGCATTAAATGTAACGGCATGATTGCCGGCCGCCTGACGCTGGTCGACGAGAGTTATTATTTCCCTGCCGAGAATATCGAAGACCTTGAGATTGACAAAAGAATTTCCCGGCAGTTCATAGCTGATCACCGTGGAGGGATTAAATGGGTTCGGATAATTCTGATGAAGCAAGAAATGGGACGGTACGGCTGCTGCCGATGGCTGTTGTACGGAAGTTGCCGGCGATTCGTTAAAATATCCCGACACGAAAACCAGCGGTGCATTCCAATTTATTGCTATTTCATTTGAAGCATAACTTCCCTCATTGTCCGCATAGCATCGGGCCGGCGGAGTCGACGAAGTGAAGAGAGATTGAAGCACCGCATCGTCCAAATACTTATCGGGTCCCCCCGCCATCAGTCCGGGAATCGGTTCAACGATTCCATCGGAAGCAGAAGGCCTGTGGTGAATGTGCATCGGATAGACACTTCCTACTCCCGTAACAAATGTCATGTTAAGCCGGTTGCATCCGAGAATATAATTCAGCTGCTGAAGCGCCGCAACAGCATAACTATCGTTATTCGATGTTACGGAACCGATGATTAAAAGGACTGCATTATTAAGTGCGACACTGTTGCTTCCCCATCCATAATCCGAAGGAAGCATCGATACATTGAGTCCATCCGCCGAAACAATGCTTAGAAGGCCATTGCAATAAGAAGCAAGCGCTGTTTTTAAATTGGATTGAATAGTAAGATCGCGATTCGGTTGGTTTCCCATAAGATATGCAATGTGAGCCATGGTCCTAACATTAGCCCACCCCATAGTGGAACTGAACAAAGAATAATCGTTGTAATGCGCTTTAAAATAAGAATGATACGCATCTTCGCCGGTGGTAACGTACAATTCAGCTGCCGCCCAAAGGCGTTCATCGCTGTCCGTGTTATCTCCATACACTCCCGTCCCGGTTCCCGGAGGATTTGAAAAGCCACCGGCAGGAACGATCGATGGATTCGCCTGTAAATATTGCCACGCCAGCCGGGATGCTTTCAAGCAGCGTGACGCAAATGCTGTATCGAACTGCTCGTAAATACGTCCTGCTTGTGCGGTAATCGCCGCAAAATCTCCCGCAGCGGTAGACGACTTTTGGTAGATATACCTTGTGGAACCGTCCGAACTAGGCATTTCGAACCCGTCGAAATTTTCCGTTGTGACCTTAAAATAAATACCGCCGTCAGAAGTGTCCTGCATTTTTAAAAGCCATTCCAATTCATACCTGACCTCATCGAGAATATCCGGAACGGAATTTCCGCTTTCAGGAATATTGAGATTGTCGTATGTAAACTTTCCCGGGAACAGTTCGTATGCATACAATAATGTTCCGACCGATACTCCGGCATTCACGACATATTTCCCGTAATCGCCTGCATCGTGCCATCCTCCGGTAGTTTCCAAGGTGCCGGTTTTCCCGGTCGTTGAATGGTACGTGCCGTCGTTGGTGTGGCATGTGCTTCGCGCATAGACGCCGGCATTTTGCGAAAGCAATGCCTGTCCGCAGCGCTGGAAATAATACCCCTTGAGTGTTTTTTTATACACAGATTCGTACACGGTGCTGGAGATGGAAAAAGAAAACGAGGTATCCCCGCCCGGCGTCGATATCTGATATGCACCTGCCCGAGTGAATACTGAAAAGTCTCCGCGATACGTCGCCAATCCCGTTGCGGGATCTTTTGCAGACGTCATCTGCATTGCAGCTCGAAACTGGATTTCCCCGCTCGCTTTATCAACGACATAGAAGCTGTCCTCGGGCATAATGAAATAGACGTATTTCACCTGGTCCGGCAAATAGCCGGCCTGATTGATCAATGCATACTGTGCCACAGCCGATACGGGCGATAAAAACATTATCGCCGCTAAAGAGACAAAGCCAAGAATCGTTTTCATTTTTCTTATCTCCTATCCTATGATTTGGAATTCCCGCATCGGATTGATATTTTTGCGTTGTTCATGATCTGCAGTGCAACAATATATTCTTATTTGGGAAAAAAACAAACCTCAAGAGAAGAGGATATGCCCTTCTTATCTTCATAATACATTCCTTGAGCGCGAACAATGGAAGCGATGAACCGGGGAATTACATCGAATATGATTGCAGTTTTGCAGCTCAGATTGATTCTACAACCGTCCGTCTTTCTTGCATCCCTCCTCTTCTGGAGCCGAAGCCCATTGAGAGCTCCGACCCCAGTTTTGAGTTCCTGCACAACTGGCAGAATGAAAGCGAGGAGAACAGTCTTTTACTTCATCATCACCATTTTCTTTGTCATGGTTTGATTGTCCGACTTTAAGCGGTAGAAATAAACACCGCTTGATAATCGGCTGCCGTCAAAGGTTACTTCATGATTGCCGGCGTTTTGAATGCCGGAGAACAAGGTCTGCACTTCTTGTCCTAAAATATTATAAACCTTTAACTCGACAAATCCTCTTTCAGCAATGGTATATGCAATGGTCGAGGTCGGGTTGAAGGGATTAGGATAATTCTGATGAAGCGCAAACGCATAAGGAAGGTTATTGGATTTGTTTACACTTACGACAGCCGCGTTGCCGGGAGGAGGCGGTGCAATACTGTAGATTGCCGTGTTCTCCGACAGGCGCTGTGCGCTCCATGTTGTGTATTGCGACGGGAACCAGTGGAACAGATCACCCAGCGGGAATCCGCCCATGCCGGCGGTCAGGAGCGTTGCGTTCGTATAGGTCAGGTTTTCCGGAAGCGGCCACACGCCTTGCAGCACGGAATCGATCGGTGTTCCCCAGAACACGCTTCCGCCGATCTGATATCGAGCCTTCAGAAATGCTATGATGCTGTCCATCATTGTCGGAGGATTGATAAATCCCGGATCCGTAGCATCATAAATGTTGCCCATCTTCATGTACGGATGCCACGTGAACATATCGATGGTACGGTCATTCATCATCGGCTCAGCTTGAATTTTGCCCCTATTTCCCGTTGTTACCGTGTCGTTATAATTCGGGAACCATGCGGCAAAATTCGGCTGTAGATAGTTGCTGTTATTATAGAAGATGACCACGCGGTCGTTTTCCACAACATTATTGTAGTTAAGCGAGGAAGGAAGAGTATCGATATCGATGGTGGTGCCCCACAAAAAGTTGTCCGGATCCTGTCCGATACGATCTGCGTACCGTTCGCCGGTGAAATGGCAATTCACGAAAATGCTGTTCGTGCAAACAAGATGCGTCATATAATAGAATTTGAATGGAAACTTCGCAATGTTGACGAATGTATTATGGTTGAACCAGCAGCGCACGGGTGTGACATAGTCCGTCTGAAAACCGAAACCCATGTTTTCAAACGAGCAATTTTCCGCACCAATCGTGTCTACGGATGCACTGGCCGAAATGGTCGCGAACATCCGTCCTGCCCACCATTGTCCCGCATCGACACAGTTTCTGAAGATACAATTTCGAAATGCGCCTTTGAAACCGGTACGGTTGGACGTTACCGCAATTGCACGCGTACAGTCGAAAATGCAATTTTCAAAATCGCCTAATGCCTGCGGAAGAGAGTTCTGTTCAAACTGAAGGCACATCCAGTCCTGCGTTCCATCGGTATACGCATAGACCAGCCACACATTTTTCATTTTTAAACTGCCATAGGACTGGATATTAAAGAAATAATATCCTCCCGCGATCGGATTCGGAATGATCTGCGGCATTCCTAAATCTTTGCCCGTTGCAGGCGCATCTTCTCCGATGATGGTGATATTCGTGCCGGCGTTGAAGACCATTGCGCCGTTCAACATGTAAAGACCGCCTCTGAGCAGTTTATACACACGATCCGGATTCACACGGGCGCCGGAAGACGTCGTATCGCCTTGGATAACGTTATTAATAGTTCCAGCAGTATAATCATTAGGAACGACAACGGTGTCCACCGTCGCATAGAGAGACATCGGCGCAACGGCGGCAATGAACAGCAAACATAAAATCAACTTTTTCATGATACATCTCCTCCAAATGGTTAATAAAACCTTTACAAGACAATTCTGAATGAGTGTTGACTGCTTTTTATGGACACCCTCCTTTCAACTATTTTGCTTAGGCCATGAAGTCTAGAATGATGAATTATTGAGAAAGCTTATTCACACGGTTGTGTTTCATCCGTTTAAAACGCATATCGAATCCCTAAATCAGCAGTGAGCCCGTAAAACTGTTCCGATGTAAATGCACCGATTGTTTTCTGAGCAGAGATATCGGCCCGCTGGTTGATATTATTAATATTCAAGAATACTTCCAATCCTTCGATCGGTAATGTTTGCTTGAGAGAAGCATCGATACGGAAATAATCCCTCGTAAAGCTGTCCTGCTCGTCTCGAATACCGATTCCGCTCACTGCATTTCCCTGGTAGAGGAACGATACTCTTCCTGAGAATCCTCTAAAATCATAACCGACAATTGCGTTCAGAATATCATTCGGCTGATTTATCAGACGTCCAGCACGCGTTGAATCATAGATATAAGGTACGGAATACGGTCTGCCCGTTGTAGGAGTAACTATATGACTACTGATAAGAATCATAGGATAATTCGTATTCGATTTAATATGCGTATAGTTGATACCCAGGACTATTCCGTTGAACGGCACCGGAGCGAACCAGAAGTGAGTTTGGTAATCGCATTCGATTCCCTGTACCGTCGCCTCATACGGATTGTTGTAGAACGTGCTGATTTTTCCGCCTTGTACGGCCATGGGATGCTGCGCCAGCGTGTCGAAACCGGGAACTGTAGAATTCTTATAAAGCGGGTATTGTATATAATATGAGAAATTAGAAATAGTCTTTGAAAACACGCCTACAGACAACAATCCCAATTCATCACCATGTGTGGTAAGCATCAAATCCCTGTTGTAGGCAATAGCCGGCTGCAAATTGGAATTCCCTGCGTTGAGGTAATTTCCGTTCATGTCGGAATTTTCATAAGGCGAAAGCTGGTCAAAATTAGGCCGCGCTAAGGTCTTCGTATAGGCAAATCGAATATCGGCCCACGTGAAGAAATTGTATTTTGCCTGCATCATCGGCAGCCAGTATTCGTTCGATGGATTCGAATGTGCCGTTGTCGCCACAGCCGATTGAGATGTGGCCGCTTGCTTTACATCGTATGCGGTAAATTCCATAACGTCTTTTTCATAGCGGGCGCCGCCGACAATCAACAAATCGGAACCGACATTTAATTCGGTCATTAAATAAGTAGCAGTATATCGTTCGACGTTGTTATAATCGTTGATCAAATCTTCGTAGGCTCCGTCATGCCAGTTAATCGCATTAGCACAATTCGTCCTGACATAATTGAGCATTTCCGTGGGTAAATCGACCCTCGGCGCCCAGAGCAGCGTTCCATATCGATTGCCCAGGAAAGAAGACATTAAATTCGGATTTGGATCGGTAAAATTGGTTGCATCAAAACCCTGCTTGCTTGCGTCATAGACAAGATTGGGGAATGCAGATCTTAACAAAGGAACGACGTCGTTTCCTTGATATCGCAGCTGCAAATAAGGTGCATTCTCATCGTTTACGCGATGGTAGTACCGGTATTTGCCTCCGAATTTCAGGAATCCGGAGAGAAATGTGGACAAGAAATTATACGGAATTTTAAAATTTGCCGATAATGTCTGATCGTTTTCTTTATAATCGTATGAATTGTACCCAAGTTGATCGATATACGCTCTCTGAGGTACAAATGAAGCTAACTGAAACAGCTGTTCGGGCGGCGTATTGACGGGAATAGGGCCTCTGATTCCCACAAACCCATACGTCGTATCATTTGAAGTTCCTTCATCAAATTGATAGTTCGGCACATAAGGATTGTAGCTTCGGGAATATGTGCTGGCAGCGCTCAAATCCATCGAGAGAAATCCAAAATCATATTTTCCCTGCAATGCATCAATCGCCTGGTCTGTTTTCGATACGCCGTCCTGATAGTTCCAACCCAGGGAGCTTCCGGTATAATTATATTGCGTTGTATAATCTTTGTAATCGGAACTCAAGCGGCTAATCATATTGATGAATTGTATACTTCCGTTAGTCAGCTTGTAATCTAAGATCAGGTTCCCGCCGTACCGGCTGCGTGTTTCAAAATGCCGGTCAAGGTTCACGTTCGTTATTCTGATCGGCGCAATTCCGCCGGGGTTTTCGCTTGCTATGATTGTGCCTGCGGACATATTATCTGCATCACGATCATATTTTTCCGCACTGAGAAGAAAGTATACACCGACCTTATCGTCCAAGAAACGATCGCTCACTGCTCCATAGGCCTTATAGTTGCTGTAAATATTATTTTTTGCGGTGTATCCCGATTGCCACATGACATCAGTATGTAAACCAGAGGGGGCCTCGCGCAATTGCATATTGACCGATCCGCCGATAGCATTCGCTTCCATATCAGGAGTTAAGGATTTGCTTACTTCTATAGATTTCAGCATTAACGGCGTAATCATCGTCAGGTCGACGCTTCTATCATACTTTGATGTGCCGGCCATGGTAATGTCATTGACTGCCACTAAGTTATACTGCGGGGCAAGACCTCTGATCACAATTTTGTCCGCTTCACCCGAGCTTCTGAGCGTTGAAATTCCGGGAAGGCGCCCGATGGCTTCGGCAGCATTTGCATCGGGTAATTCTTTTATCTTATCTTCAGAGACCATGTTGACGATTTTATCTGAGCTTAATTGCTGGTTAATAGCATCCATCTGGCCTTTTGCCTGCGCCGTAACAGTGACGGCTTCGCCCATGATGGCCTGAGCGGATAAACGGAACTCTTTTTCAACGGTTTGATCACTAATCACGCTGATCTTAACATCGATTGGAGAATAACCGATATATGAAACTCTAATCGTTTGTTCGCCGGCTGGAATATGATAAATGATAAATTTCCCATCGATATCTGCCGCTGCTCCTAAACTCGTATTGACCACAATAGCATTTGCCCCTATGAGCGGTTCTCCGCTTTCTTTATCCAGAATAAGGCCTTTGACAATCCCGGAACCCTGTCCAAAGGCACATTGGAACAATGCTGCAAATACAACGACGAATAAAATAAATAATCTCATCTTAGAAGAAGTTTCAATATGCATTTTCATTCCTCTCGGTTTTTCACATAGTTCATGCGTTCACGAGCGATAAATTGGTTGTAAGTTTTTTGAACAACATCCTGAAAGGCGGAATATTCTTCCGCCTATCAGGAGCAGTAATACTGAAAACGATGAGCTTACTTAAGAAGCATCATCTTTTGTGTTTTTGTAAAGCTGCCGGCAGTCATTCTAAAGAAATAGACGCCGCTGGTAAACCTCGCTGCATTGAATTCAACAATGTAAGACCCGGCACTCTTTTGTTCATTCACCAAGGTCGCGATTTCTCTTCCGAGAATATCGTATACTTTGATCTGAACTTTGGAATCCTTGACAATATCATACTTAATCTTTGTCGATGGATTGAACGGATTCGGATAGTTATTATAGAGTGCATATGCCTTGATAACACCGCTGGCAGGTTTAACTCCAGTGGGAAGCTGTGCAGTATTGTAGTCTCCGGCAATCACCAGATTATCGAACCAGACTTTTCCCTTCCAGGTTGATGAATCAGTGGGATAAGAAAGTATGACACCGACGGTCGCCTTCTTGGTCGGATCGAACTGTCCGAGCCCTGCAAGAGAATCCAGATGACCGATGGTGAGCGTCGTCCATCCGGCGCTGATTTGCTTTCCTATGGTATCGACAATTGCAAGACTATCGCCGGCTCCGCCGGATATGAAGAATTTCACAATTCCGCCATTCGGAGCTTTGCCAGTTGACGGGAGATAAATGTCAAGGGAGACGGCTGTTGCTGCAGAATCTGAATTCCATTCCATGGGAATGGAATCACGGACTACTGCAAGCCGGTGAGGTGCATTTGCCAGATTCACATTATCTTGAAGCACATTTGACCCATTACTCGTACTGAGATCCGGAACCACAGACAATGCTCCCGTGCCGTAGCTTGGAACACGGAAGTTCTGCAGCTTGCCTCCTTCAAAGTCTGCAGCATCCCATACTGGAGGCAGACTAAGCACTTCATTCGATAACGCTACCTTTTGGATATAGATAACGCCGTTCCAATCCGGATGTGCCGGCTGGAATTGCATACCGAACATCGTACCGCCAGTCAGGATACCAGCATTGGCCGTAGCGCGCTGTGCCAGCGGATATGGCAATGGGAACCAAACATTCTTTGGAATATCCATCGCTACGAAATGATTATCGTTCCAGCCCCAATTTTTATTATCCATTGTATAGGTTGTCAATCCAAGGCTGTCAGGAATATGCTGTGTGCTGTCTAAATATACCCAATACGTCATGTATTGATATGTACCGAGGGACAGGTACGCAGCATTGCCGATCGTACCATAATCGATTCGACCGTGGAGACCTGGAGTGGTGTCTGCAATGGCATCATTGAACGTAAAATGAATACCCATACATTTCAAACCGCTGGCTGCAGGGTCAGCCGTTTGATACAATGAATCTATACCATAACCGCTGTCGCCTGATTTTTCCCAGTTGGCTATGCTGGTGTTAAAATCACTAATGACCGTCGGCTTCACGCCTATCCACTGAACCTTTTGGATATAAATAATGCCGTTCCAATCCGGATGTACCGGCTGAAATTGCATACCGAACATAATGGAACCAGTCAGAATACCGGCGTCGGCTGTAGCTCGTTCAGCCAACGGATATTGCAATGGGTACCAAACATTCTTTGGAATATTCATTGCTACGAAATGATTATCGTTCCAGCCCCAATTTTTATTATCCATTGTATAGGTTGTCAATCCAAGGCTGTCAGGAATATGCTGTGCGCTGTCTAAATATACCCAATACGTCATATAGAGAGCGCCGTTCGTCGGAAGATATGCAGCATTGCCGATCGTGCCATAATCGATACGGCCGTGGAGACCCGGAGTGGTATCCGCAATGGCATCATTGAACGTAAAATGAATGGCTAAACATTTCAGAGCGCTGTTCGCGGGATCTGCCGTTTGATACATCGAATCTATGCCATAACCGCTGTCGCCCGATTTTTCCCATCCCGAAATACTGGTGTTAAAATCAGAGATGGTCTGTGCGCCAGCATAACTGAACAGCAACAATAACCCGATAAAAAGAAGTGCACACTTTTTCATAGTTCCTCCAATTGAAGGTTTGTTGAGTTAGTATTAAAGAATCGTTATTCTCAATTCATAATAACAATCCTTTATTATAATGTGGAGTGAAGAGTTTTTCACACATGATATTCTAAAGCTGCAGCATAGGACTGCCTATCTCCGGACATCATTCTTCTCTTCACTAAAACCGATTTTTTTCTTCCTGTAGTACCTCCTTTCTTCATTTTATACTATTATAGAAGACTCGTAAACACTGAAACATCGATATATGAGCCGTTCAAAGCAGTAATAAGACTTTAATTTATGATGTCCAATTTGCGCGTTTGATTTTACTCTTCCTGTGATTCGGCATCTCCACTCGAATCGCGAGCTTATCCTCATAACTCTTGCATTGCAGAGGATCATCTTTTATGAGATTATTATTGTGTTGAGAGCTTAGCGTTTCTTTTTTGCTTGGTCTGCTGAAGTGACCTTATACACTTCAACTCGTCGAAAGAAACCTTGCTCCTACGCTTTGATTTTTTTGAATCGCCAATCTCATTCTTATTGAAGCCGCTCAACACACAAAACTTCTTAAAAAAGAAAGAGTCACCTTTATTGACAATTAACTGAGATTGAATTAAATTGAAATTGGTGAATCGTTTCATAAGAATAGAGTTTGTTTCACTAGTGTCCAACTATAAGTTGAATAGATACAATTGGTTATCGATTTCACATTGTTGGAAAGAAGTCGAAACATCAGAAAGTGCCTGATAGATGGGAGTTTTCTCAAATAGAGAAACGCTCAATATCTGTAGAATTGTGTAAAGACTCAATTCGAGCTTGAGACGTTTTTTAATGATAGCGACAATAAGAAAAACAGAAAGAGCGATCCAAATTTGAGTTTTAACGGCATTGATTGATGTACCGTAAAAAGCTTTGATTCTCAGATGCTGCTTGATCCATTTAAAAAAGAGTTCTACTTGCCAACGAGATTTATAAAGTTGAGCGATAGTCAGAGACGGTAAAAAGAAATTGTTCGTGATGAAAACCAAGCTTCTCTCGTGTTTGGTGTCACGATATTTAATGCGACGCAATGTATCGGGATAATCTTTCGATGTAGAGAAACCCGTGAGCCGAATTGTCTGATCACAAATTGTTCCAAGGGATCTGTCGACTCTTTGAGAATAAAGTCTGTTGAATTGCATATTTGATTTAGCTCTTGTAACAAAATAGGAACAAGAAAGCGCCAGGTTATGCAAACGACCAAAGTCGATATAGGCTCTATCGAAAATATAGAAAGCACCAGCTTGTGCATTCAAGAGACCAAGTGCGTTAATATCGTGCATTTTCCCGTTAGAAATGGCCAAAATGGAAGGAATATTGTCTCGTAGATCTAACAGAGTATGAATTTTGACGGCTCCTTTTTTCTGGCGAAACTTTGCCCAAGGAAACATGGATAAACACAAATCGATGGTTGTAGAATTGAAGCGTAGACGGCATTATTAATCTCGACAGAAAATGGTTCGTCACGGTACAACTCTTTTGCTGTCTTGGTCAGCACGGCAGCAAGAGAGTCCCCATAAATACGCCAATCTCGCGTATTGTTTGCATATGACAAAGTGCTTTTTGTTATAGGGCTACGAAATCCAAGATGATACATCTTGGATTGTTTAGCACCTAAACAATGGACGATGTCTCGGAGAAGCTCACGATATGTTAATTGTGCAAATGCCATACAAAGAAAATGATCCCAGCATGAAAACTGTTGAACTTTATATGATCCATGGTATCGTTCAACACAACGGTGAAATTCGTGCATGGGAATGTGATCCATTAATTGAGAAAATATTGTCCGTCCAGTGTTCATGTGCTTCCTTATGAATGATTGAGTCCTTCATAGGATAGCATTTTATCGATTCTAATTTCAAATCGAAAACGGTCATTTTTCTCTCTAACATGTTTATTATATTTAAGTTATAGCTTTCTCAAAATTCAACAGTTGGACAGTAGTG
>CAVZWL010000009.1:0-214309 GCA_963778945.1 Ignavibacteriota bacterium | reverse complement strand
GGAATGGCAAATGGATAATTCGCACGGGCTGATATATACCCACAACGCCGACCGGCACCCGATCCACATAGGATCGTTTATTGATCGTAAGAATGCTTCCGCCGTGGAGTTTTTTCCTTTTCAATATTTTATTCGCATGCGATACGTAATAGGTCAGCGCCATCGGAACGGTCAGAACTTCCGTGCTGAGTGCATCCATTTTTGTCTTGCCTGTGTCTTTTGCTATGACTTCCGCAATCCGGTCCGTATGCTCTACGATATAATCGCGGATTTTCAATAAATGTTTTTTGCGTTCTTGAAAGTTTAAGGATGCCCACATTGCCTGTGCAATTTTTGCACGAACGACAGCATGCTCCAGTTCATCGACTGTCTGTTCCGGCGTTTTGCCGATTACTTCTCCCGTTGCGGGATTCGTAGAGATGGTTACTTTTCGTTTTGCCATATTTTTACCCGTTCATCGTTCTGCCGTGCTGCGGTTTAATGTTAAAGAGTTCTTTAGTTCTTCAGTTATCTGTTATCTTTTTACTTTTTACTGTTTACTGTTTGCAGTTCACTGTTTACAGTTTACCATTCACCATTTACTGTTTTTCAGTTTTTCTTCCTTCCCATGTTTTCATGCTGCCGGTTACACCCATGACGATTAAAAATTTCTGGAACCACGAGTCGGGCATGAGCGCACGAAAGCGGAGATTCATGTTTATTGTCTGCGGACGCTTGGGAGAATATTTTTCTTTCTTCAGTGCAGACTCCACAATTGCCCTGGCAATAACATCGTGATTTTTTACCGTCGGGACAATCCACCTGCCCGGTATGCCGAGTTTCGCACCCTCAAACATTCCCGTGGCAATGTATCCGGGATGGATCGAAGCAAATTTTACTCCCTTCTTGCCGCGGCTCAGCGCTTCAAAGCGCAGCGACTCGGTCAATCCCCAAACTCCCCATTTCGTCGCACAATAAACTGCAAGATTCGGAACGCCGATCGTTCCGGCCGCGGAAGAAATATTCACGATAAAGCCGCAGTCGCGTTCGTACATTTCAGGCAATATTTCATACATCGTAAACAGGAGTGCATTCAAATTTACATCGACCGTTTTTTCCCAGTTCTTCAGCGGACGTTCCAAAAAGTCTCCGCCGGAAACATAACCCGCGTTGTTCACGAGAATATCAATGCGTCCCATTTCCTTACGGGCTGTCTTAACAAGTTTCCCGATTGTTACTTTATCGGTAACATCGCATGGGTGAACAAACACTTTTCCGAGAGAGGATAATTCCTCTTTTGCTTTTTTAAGCGCAGGCCGATTGAGGTCCCACACCGTAACAACAGCTCCTTCCTGCAAGAGCCGTTTGCATGTTGCAAGACCGATTCCCATTGCCCCGCCTGTGACGACAGCATTTTTTCCCCTTCAGATCCATGAGTGCCTCCGGAATGTGATTGGATAAATAAAAAAGACTCTTCTTTGCCTCTTGTGATTAACACAAAATAAGACAATGAAAAGTCTTTTCAAAATAGAAACGAATTAAAATCGCTTCTTTTAGGGGAAGAGACCCTCGACGGACAGGTATCGCTCACCGGTATCGTAGCAAAAGGTAAGAATTCGCCCTCCTTTCGGCAATTCCGGGATTTTCTTGGCAACTGCTGCAAGCGCGGCGCCGCTGGAAATTCCGATCAAAATGCCTTCTTCGCGTGCGCAGCGAAGGGTATATTCGAATGCCTCTTCTTTTGTAATTTGAACAGCCCCATCGAGAAGATCGGTATGAAGATTTTTAGGAATAAATCCTGCACCAAGTCCTTGCAGCGGATGCGGTCCGGGCTTGCCTCCGCTGATTACGGGCGAGGCGGCAGGTTCTACGGCAAAAACTTTCAATTTCGGGAATATCTTTTTCAGAACTTCCGCACAGCCGGTAATATGCCCGCCTGTACCGACACCGGATATAAGCATATCGAATCCTTCGGGAAAATCCTGAAGAATTTCTTGTGCTGTCGTTTTGCGGTGAATTTCTATATTCGCCTCATTTTCGAATTGCTGCGGAATCCATGCATGCGGCGTTTGGGATGCAAGTTCCTGACCCGTTCGATGGCTCCCTTCATCCCTTTTTCCCTCGGCGTCAATTCCAGTTCCGCACCGTATGCTTTTAAAAGCCTGCGTCGTTCGAGGGACATAGATTCCGGCATTACGATAATTAATTTGTATCCTTTGACGGCTGCTGCTATCGCCAGGCCGATTCCCGTGTTGCCGGAAGTCGGTTCGATGATAACACTTTCCTTTGTCAAAATTCCGCGCCTTTCTGCGTCCTCAACCATCGACAGGCCGATGCGGTCTTTGATGCTTCCTCCCGGATTTGCCCGTTCCAGTTTTATCCATACCTCTGTATTTCCGAACAGTCTTTGTATCCGGACATGCGGAGTATTGCCGATGGTGCCGAGAATATTCGATGCTTTCATACAATCACCCTTTATTATTGTTAAATGAAGAAATTAATTATTCCATCCCGCTCGTCCCTGTTTTGCACGATTGTTTTTTGTTCCTGATAGACAATAGAATACGGTGCGACAGAATGTGTAAGCCACACGTTGCCGCCGATAACGCTGTGGTGGCCGACGATCGTTTCCCCGCCGAGTATAACGGACTGCGCATAGATGACAACATTGTCTTCTATGGTCGGATGCCGTTTCGATTTTGCCATATCTTTTGCCACACTTAAGGCTCCGAGCGTTACACCCTGATAAATTTTTACATTCTCGCCGATGATGGTCGATTCGCCGATAACGATTCCTGTTCCGTGATCGATTGCAAACGAAAGGCCGATCTGTGCTCCCGGATGAATGTCTATTCCGGTTTTCTCATGCGCATATTCGGTCAGAAGGCGCGGGAAGATCGGTACATGCATCGAATAAAATTCATGCGCAAAGCGGTAAATGGCTATTGCCAAAAAACCGGGATATGCCAGAATGACCTCATCGACGCTTTCTGCAGCCGGGTCGCCGCTGGTGATTGCATCTCCATCCAGCCATAATTTTTTATAGATATCCGGCAAAACTGAAATAAATCGATTTGCGATTTTTTCGATGTTCGCATTCACACCGTGCACGAGCGGCGTCAGAAGCTGCTTGAGATCGCGCTCTAGCAGGACGAGGCGCGATGAAATTTCTTCCGTTGTCGAATATCCCTCTTTTCGGAAATGCGGAAAAAGAATACCGAGAAGATTTTCGACAAAGAATTGTGTTTGACGCTTTAATTCGATGTCGACAAGGGGATGATCGTGCTGTTTCCGTAATTCCTGCGAAAAGCTGTCGAGGATCGGCTTCAGGTTGATTAATTTGTTATCCATAAGATTATCCATTTTCCATTCTCTCTCTATAACAATAGTTTTTGCAACAATGTTGCAGCATTTATTGAAAGAATAATTATTTTATAAAAGTGGAAGACGTGCCGGAACGTTGAGAGTCAACACGCAGCGGTACAACAGCAACGCGTCCTCATTCCATCTGCCCGGGAAGGAAAACAACCGAAATATCTTAATTTCAAAATCATATTAAAATCTACCATATCCGCCGGCAAATGTCAAGCTTTTCTTTAACACTTTGAGAGGGAGTAAAAAGTTAAGTTATTATAATCGAGTAAGTTAGCGAGGAGAAAATTTTAAAAGACGGAAAATGTAGTGCCACAGAAAGAGAGCAAAAAGCTTGATCTATCAGTAGGAAAGGAAGATATTAAAGTGTCCTAAAAAGCAGGAGCTTTAATGTTTGCACGAGTAAAGAAGTCTGGTAAATATCAATATCTTCAGTTGGTTGAGAATAAACGAGAAGGGAGAAAAATAAAGCAAAGGGTCATGATCACCCTTGGACGGTTAGACGAACTCCAATCAAAAGGAGAGATAGAATCGTTAATCAGATCGCTGTCACGATTTTCAGAAGAGACACTGTTGATCCTTACCGGTAAAAGCGATATCAAGGCAGGCGCCATAAAGATAGGACCATCGCTCATATTTGAAAGGTTGTGGAAACAAACGGGGATAGGAGAAGTGATCAAGGGATTGTTGAAAAACAGACGATACAAGTTCAGTGTTGAAAGGGCGATATTTACGACGGTGCTTCATCGATTAATGGTTTCTGGTTCGGACCGATATTGCGATAGATGGCAAAGAGATTACAGAATAAGCGGTCATGCAAACATTACACTGCATCACTTATACCGGTCAATGGCATTTTTAGGAGAAGCCTTAGAGGACGGTAGAGCAAGCAAGAGAATATCGCCTATAAGGATAAAAGACAAAATAGAAGAAGGGATATTTTTTAGTCAAAGAGATTTATTCACTGCCGTGGAGATGGTGTTTTTCGATACAACGTCAATATATTTTGAAGGAGCAGGAGGAGAGACAATCGGAAAGCGCGGATACAGCAAGGATAGTCGTCCGGATTTGAATCAAATGATAGTAGGAGTGATCATAGACAACAATGGCAGGCCGTTATGCTGTGAGATGTGGCCGGGCAATACGGCAGACGTAAAGACGATCATTCCAATAATGGAAAAAGTAACAAAACGATTTGGGATCAATGAATTTTGTATAGTAGCTGATCGTGGAATGATATGCGCGGAGACACTGGAATTACTTGAAAGATCTGATTGCAAAATTAAGTACATACTCGGTGTAAGGATGCGCAGAGTAAAGGAGGTCAAAGAAGAAGTCTTGACAAGAGGCGGTCGGTATAGAGAAGTATATGCCGAGGGCATAAAGGTCAAAGATCCTTCACCATTGAAAGTAAAAGAAGTTGTTTATAACAAGACGAGATATATCGTATGTTATAATTCAAGGCAGGCACACAAAGATGCTTCAGACAGAGAAGCCATTATCAGTTCATTGGAAGACAAATTGAAACAGGGCACAAAATCAATGATTGGTAACACAGGCTATCAAAGGTATCTAAAAATTGCCAAAGGTAGTGTAACGATAGATTTAGAAAAAGCAGCCGATGAAGAACGATTCGACGGGAAGTGGGTGTTAAGGACGAACACAGATTTGACGGCAGAACAAGTAGCATTAAAGTACAAAGAACTATGGCAGGTAGAGCAAGTATTCCGGAATATGAAATCTATTCTAATGACCAGACCCATTTTTCATCAGAGAGATGATACGATAACCGGACATGTCTTTTGCAGTTTCTTAGCATTGGTATTGTTGAAAGAATTAGAGAGACGACTGGAGATATCGGGTTATGATTTTGAATGGAAAGATGTAAAACAGGATTTAAAAGCATTAAAGGAAATCACAATAGAAGAAAAGGGAAAGAAATTGTTGATAAGGACGGAGTGCATCGGCAATTGTGGGAATATATTCCGGGCAGTTGGTGTTGCATTGCCTCCCACGATCAGAGTATTATAATGCTGCGAATGCAGGTCTAATAATTCAAAGAGAATGTAGTGCCAAGAGTTTTTCCAACAACTATATGTCGTTGTTTTACAATGACTTATGTTTTTAAAGTGTTAAAGATGAGTCAAGTTAAAGGATGTCAGATGGAGCCCATCTACAAGATGGACTCCATCTTTTTCTACTGTAAACGGTGAATAGAAGATAATGAAGAGATATTAGAGGAACAAAAGAACTATACAACTCCTGCTGATAGAAAGTTCAAGGCGGCGTATCTTCTCCTGATCCAGACCTATTCCTAACCTTTGTGTGTAATGCTCCAGCAGGTCTATGCCTTTCTTCAGATTCTTTTGTGCATGGATAATCATGTCCTCCGCGTATTGCACGAGATGGATCGAAGCTTTACTGATGTTGCCAATTCTTTCCCTCTTGAACACCTTATCGACAGAATTCAAGTAGATTTTTGCCGCTGGCGGACAAATAGCTCCGACCTTTGGTGTGCCTCGCATAAACTGTCAGTTACGACCTGATCGTTTGCGTTGCACTCTTCCCCCCAGACATTTTATCCGTCTGGTCTGATTACGTTGTCGAGTCGCTTAGCCTCAAACCGTTTCCAGCTTGAAATCGACTCCTCGCTGTATGGTGCTCAGAGTATCGCCATCGTCGGGACTTGGAGTAGAGCCTGCCTGCCGGCAGGCAGGCGCCCTCTCTCCTCATCCGACCAGTTCAGGAACAGTTTACCTTGGCACTCACTTAAGCAATAATAATTTCTTGAAAAGCGATTTATCCTTGTACTGCAAACGCGAGAAATACACACCGCTTGATAACCGCGATGCGTTAAATACTGCTCTTTGGAGATACCCGGCCTTGACATATCCATCATACGCAATCGCGACTTCACGCCCAAGCATATCAAAAATCTTCAACGTTACCCGGCCGTCTTCCGGCACAGTAAATTCTATCGTCGTTGTCGGATTAAACGGGTTGGGATAATTTTGTTTCAACGATAGTACCTCTTGGTACGAGGTCCTGTGAATTTGTTCTCACGCTTGTAACAATAGTATCACCTGGAAATTGCCAATTGAGATATGGATACCCGCTGTTTCTACTATGCCCAATATTCCAAATAGTATCACTGCCTATTCCTTTAAATGACCATCCTGTGAATGTTAAATAGCTTTTCATCTCCGCTGTGCTTTTTCCGGTTCCGCCGGCACTGCTTTGTTGACCGGAGGATGCCGTATCCCAAAAACAGTGAGTGGCGACGGAAGAACTTTGAACTCCAATAAAGCCGCCGGTATAACTATTACCCATTACAGAGCCATTGCTGTAGCAGTTCGCAGTGTTGGAAGAACTTTGATACCCAATAAAGCCACCGACATAAGAATCACCCTTTACAGAGTCAGTGCTGTAGCAGTTCACAGCATGGGAAGAAACTTGATACCCAATCAAACCGCCAACATGCTGATTAGACCCAGTTACAGATCCTGCGCTGTAGCAGGTACTGTCGGTACAGGAATTTTGCTGCCCAATCAAGCCGCCGATATGCGTACCAGATCCCGTTACGGAAACTGTGCTGTAGCAGTTCGCGGCGCTGGAACCATTATATTGATACCCTATCAAGCCGCCGACATTACTAACACCGGTTACAAAACCACTGCTGCTGCAGTTCGATGCAGGCGAAGTATTCTGTTGAGCCCCGATCAAGCCGCCGACATAATTGCTTCCAGTTATCTGCACATTTGCGAGCTTTACATTCTTGATTGTTGCACTACTGATATTGCCAAAAAGACCAATGTTGTCTTTTGTGCTCCGGCTTATAAACAAACCGGTGATTTTATAGGTCTGCCCATCGTACGAGCCGGTAAATGGTCTCGTGACATCTCCAATCGGAGGAAACCCTGCACTACCGTCTAACGAAGAACTTATTGTGGCATCAATATTCGCTGTCTGCTTATACACCTTGTTCCATCTCGCGGTATCCTGTGCAACCCAAATGATGTTGCCAAGTATAGCAATTTTATAAGGATTGCCTGAACTACCATCCCCTTCTGAAGGCTGAACTGAAGCTCCTGCAATAGAAATATCTCCTGGATATTGCCAATCGAAATATGGATAGCCATTGTTTCTGCCATATCCAATATTCCAAAGAGCGCCGCCGCCTATTCCCTTAAATGACCATCCTGTGAATGTTAAATAGCTTTTCATCTCAACTGTGCTTTTTCCGGTTCCGCCGGCACTGCTTTGTTGACCGGAGGATGTCGTATCCCAAAAACAGTTAGCAGCGGCTGAAGAACTTTGACCACCAATCAAGCCGCCCACAACGCTCGCACCCGTGACAAAGCCAGCGCTGTAGCAGTTCGCAACAGTGACCGTAATATTGATACCCAACCAGGCCTCCAACATACTGACCAGAGCCCGTGACAGAGTCTATGCTGTAGCAGTTCGCAGCGGTAGATGAGTATTGTTGACCAATCAAGCCGCCGATAAATTGACCAGAGCCCATAACAGTGCCACTGCTGCAGCAGGTACTGTCGGTGGAACCATTATATTGATACCCAATCAAGCCGCCAACAGAACCAGCACCCGTGACCGTGTCACTGCTGGTGCAATTCGTCGCCATGGATGTATTCTGTTGAATCCCGATCAAGCCGCCTACATACTGACCAGATCCCGTTACAGAACCACTGCTGGTGCAATTCGTCGCCGTGGATGTATTCTGTTGAATCCCGATCAAGCCGCCTACATTATTGTTTCCAGTGATGTGTATATTCTCGAGCTTTACATTCTTGATTACAGCGCCGCTGACCAATCCAAAAAGACCTATGTTGTCATTTCCACTTCGGTTTATAAACAAACCTGTGATTTTGTACATCTGCCCATCATACGAGCCGCTGAATGCTGTCGTGGCATCTCCTATAGGTAAATACCCGGCACCGCCGTTTAACGAAGAACTTGATGTTGCGTCTATATTCGCTATCTGCTTGTACACCATACTCCATCTTGAGGCATCTTGTATAATCCAATTGAGATCACTTAATGTAGCTATGAGATATGGATCGCCTGACGTTCCTGAACCCGAAGGCTGAGCCGGCGCTGCTAGAGCAGGATCACCCGGATATTGCCAATCTAAATACGGATACCCATTGTTTCTGCTATTTCCAATATTCCAAATAGTGCCGTTTATTCCTTTCAATGGCCATCCTCTGACACTGAACGTTAAGTAGTTTTTCATATCGGCAGTGTTTTTGCCGGTTCCAAGAGTACTGCCCGTTTGACCGGAAGTTTGCACATCCCAAAAACAGTTTACGTCACTACTCGAATATACATACCCAATCAAGCCACCGATAGAACCAGCTCCCGTTACAGGGCCAGCACTGTAGCAATTGGTAGCGGTGGAATAAACTTGATTCGCGATCAAGCCGCCGGCATTCTGGGCAGAGCCTTTGACAGTGTCTGTACCTGTAGCAATTCGCAGCGGTGGAACCATATTGAGTCCCGATCAAGCCGCCTGCATTCTGACCAGAACCATTGACACTGCCAACGCTGTAGCACGTACCTGTCGTTGGAATTATTTTCCTGCCCGATCAAGCCGCCAACATTAATACTACCCGTTACACAACCAGCGTTCTTGCAGTTCCTGGCAGTGGAACCATTATATTGATACCCAATCAATCCGCCGACATTAGTGCCGGCACCTGTCACAGAGCCGGCGCTCTTGCAGTTTGCGGCGATAGAAGTATTCTGTTGAGTCCCAATCAAGCCGCCTACATTATTTCCAGCACCCGTTACAGAACCAGCGCTGAAGCAGTTTGCGACGGAAGAATTATTCTGTTGAGTCCCAATCAAGCCGCCTACATTATTGTTTCCAGTTATCTTTACACTATCTAACTTTACGTTTGTGATTGTTGCACCACTCACATATCCAAAGAGGCCAATGTTGTCTGTTGTGCCCCGGTTTATAAATAGATGTATGATTTTGTACGTTTGTCCATCATACGAGCCGCTGAATGCTGTCGTGGCATCTCCTATAGGTAAATACCCGGCACCGCCGTTTAACGAAGAACTTGATGTTGCGTCTATATTCGCTATCTGCTTGTACACCATACTCCATCTTGAGGCATCTTGTATAATCCAATTGAGATCACTTAATGTAGCTATGAGATATGGATCGCCTGACGTTCCTGAACCCGAAGGCTGAGCCGGCGCTGCTAGAGCAGGATCACCCGGATATTGCCAATCTAAATACGGATACCCATTGTTTCTGCTATTTCCAATATTCCAAATAGTGCCGTTTATTCCTTTCAATGGCCATCCTCTGACACTGAACGTTAAGTAGTTTTTCATATCGGCAGTGTTTTTGCCGGTTCCAAGAGTGACTGCCCGTTTGACCGGAAGTTTGCACATCCCAAAAACAGTTTACGTCACTACTCGAATATACATACCCAATCAAGCCACCGATAGAACCAGCTCCCGTTACAGGGCCAGCACTGTAGCAATTGGTAGCGGTGGAATAAACTTGATTCGCGATCAAGCCGCCGGCATTCTGGGCAGAGCCTTTGACAGTGTCTGTACCTGTAGCAATTCGCAGCGGTGGAACCATATTGAGTCCCGATCAAGCCGCCTGCATTCTGACCAGAACCATTGACACTGCCAACGCTGTAGCACGTACTGTCGTTGGAATTATTTTCCTGCCCGATCAAGCCGCCAACATTAATACTACCCGTTACACAACCAGCGTTCTTGCAGTTCCTGGCAGTGGAACCATTATATTGATACCCAATCAATCCGCCGACATTAGTGCCGGCACCTGTCACAGAGCCGGCGCTCTTGCAGTTTGCGGCGATAGAAGTATTCTGTTGAGTCCCAATCAAGCCGCCTACATTATTTCCAGCACCCGTTACAGAACCAGCGCTGAAGCAGTTTGCGACGGAAGAATTATTCTGTTGAGTCCCAATCAAGCCGCCTACATTATTGTTTCCAGTTATCTTTACACTATCTAACTTTACGTTTGTGATTGTTGCACCACTCACATATCCAAAGAGGCCAATGTTGTCTGTTGTGCCCCGGTTTATAAATAGATGTATGATTTTGTACGTTTGTCCATCATACGAGCCGCTGAATGCTGTCGTGGCATCTCCTATAGGTAAATACCCGGCACCGCCGTTTAACGAAGAACTTGATGTTGCGTCTATATTCGCTATCTGCTTGTACACCATACTCCATCTTGAGGCATCTTGTATAATCCAATTGAGATCACTTAATGTAGCAATGAGATATGGATCACCTGACGTTCCTGAACCCGAAGGCTGAGCCGGCGCTGCTAGAGCAGGATCACCCGGATATTGCCAATCTAAATACGGATACCCATTGTTTCTCCCATTCCCCATATTCCATATAGTGCAGTTTATTCCTTTCAATGGCCATCCTCTGACACTGAATGTTAAGTAGTCTTTCATATCGGCAGTGCTTTTACCTGTTCCACCAGCACTGCTCGCTTGACCGGAAGTTTGTACATCCCAAAAACAGTTTGCGGCGGTGGAACCATATAGATATCCAATCAAGCCGCCGACATTACCATTACCAGTGACAAAACCAGTACTGTAGCAATTTGTAGCGGTGGAATAAATTTGAGATGCGAACAAGCCGCCAGCAGTCTGGCCAGTAGATCTGACAGTGTCTGTACTGTAGCAGTTGGTAGCAGTGGAATAATATTGATTCCCAATCAAGCCGCCAGCATTCTGACCATTAACATTGACATTGACACTGCCAACGCTGCAGCAGGTACTGTCGTTGGAAGAACTTTCCTGCCCAATCAAGCCACCAACATTAGTACCAGAACCAGTTACACAACCAGCGTTCTTGCAGTTCTTAGCAGTGGAACCATTTAATTGGTTTCCAATCAATCCGCCGATATTAGTGCCGGCACCTGTCACTGAGCCGGCGCTCTTACAGTTTGCGGCGATAGAAGTACTCTGTTGTCCCAATCAAGCCGCCGACATTATTGTTTCCAGTTATCTTCACACTATCGAGATTTACATTTGTGATTGTTGCACCGCTCACATTTCCAAAGAGGCCAATGTTGTCCGTTGTGCCTCGGTTTATAAATAAATGTGTAATTCTGTACGTCTGTCCATCATACGAGCCGCTGAATGCCGTCGTGCCATCTCCAATAGGTAAATACCCTGCACCAGCTTCCCATGTGGAAGTAGAGGATGCATCAATATCCGCTGTCTGCTTGTACACCTTATTCCATCTCGCGGCATCTTCGGCAATCCAATTGAGGTTGTCAAATGTAGCAATGAGATACGGATCGCCTGATGTTCCCGATCCTGAAGGCGTCGACGGCACCCATAGAGGACCATTAATCAGTGTGCCGGTATTATGGTTGCTGCTTATATCGCTTGCAGTCGTTCCGGTTCCTTCGTCAAACCGCCAGTTGCCTATTAATCCTATTTCGTTTCCTGTGGGTTGGTGGTACATTGTTTCGCGAATTTCAGTTTCTGTTCGTGCTACATTCCATAAAGAGACTTCGTCAATGCTTCCTGCAAAATATTCAACACCCCATGCTGTCGCACCGATTGCCAGGTTTGCATCGCTTGATCCGATAATATTTTTTCCCCTTGTCCGGCTACACTTGCTACAAGATTTCCATCAATAAATATTTTCATTATATCGTTTGCAGAATCTCGCACTGCAGCGACGTGATGCCATTGATTATCAGTATATGTGAGAGGAGTTGCAAGGGCAACACTGGCTCTCCCCCCGCCGGCTAAAAGAAATTCAATCTGGTTTCCCGGATTTATTCGCACTAAGTATAAAGAACCTGAAGTAGGACCATCGTAACGAATAATATTCCCATAACCGCCGCTCATGGAAGTTTTAAACCAGGCTGCAAGGGTGAAACTACTTTGCCCTAAATCCCACTGTGAAGTTTTAGGAATCTGGACATAATTGCTCCCATTAAATTGCAGAGCCGTACCGTCTCCCTGGGCAAAGAGACTGGGATGGGGTAAAGAGAAAGAATGCGGTGGTAAGGATAGCAATGTACAGACGAAAAATAGTTTTCATAATACACTCCTAATTAAAAGCTATAAAGACAGACAAAACACTACTCATGGGAATCGTAAACCGTTTTTTATTTGTTTCATCTTTCATTTAATTATGAAAAACAATTACACTAACCCGTATCTTTATCTTGATGGTCAAAGATATACTCTATCTCTGAGTATATGAATTATTCTAACGATGTGGGGCCCTGATTCTACCACAGAGTTTGTGTTGTTCCCTACACATGCTCATACATTTTTTTTAATAATGCATTTATGAAAAATGACATCCGACCTTTAGGATCATCGCCTTTCTCATCAATGACTTATGATGAAATCAGGGTGAGAGGAAGAATCTAAATCATGGCACAATTAAACACAATTATAATGATTAATCAAGAGCCGTATTCATTAATAAGGGGCTCTTTTTGATGAAACGGATTACAAAAAACTGAATAAACAATCGATCCACAGACATCTATCGATGTAGAAGCAACTCCTGAAAATCATGTAAGGCATTATGGATTGGATCAACGGACAAACAATCGAAGAGATAGTCCGACAATTGGACATTAACGACGCAGCATATTATAAATGGAATAAAGAATATGGTGGCTTGCAGGAGAATTATGTAATGATATAACACTTCATTCACTGAGACGAACTGAACGATATATTGAAGCCCTCGAAGAAGATAAGGCGAAAGCACTTCGGCAGTTGAGCATTCAAAGCTTCTTTCCTAACCAAAAATAGAAATAATTTGGAGATGAAATTGATTTTCCCTATATTTATAAAGTTGATAATTCACCTTACAGCTCACCCTACACTTTCTGAGGGAGCAACTGGTACAGAGGGACTGATAATCGGCGAAAACAGAGTAAAATCAATCGGGGTCGTAGCTCAGCTTGGTTAGAGCGTCTGCCTGTCACGCAGAAGGTCGAGGGTTCGAGTCCCTTCGGCCCCGCAAAAATAAAAGGCAGCCAAATGGCTGCCTTTTATTTTATTGGTAAATCCGGGTTATTTTAGAAATAAAAAGGGCGTCATTATATTATGACGACCCTCTGGTTCTAAAAGGAAAAGAAAAGATTGCTTACTTCTTTTGAGAAATTGCAATCCAGCTTACAGTAACTCCGTTGATTTTGCTGTCTTCCCACGTTTTAACGATGATCGTAAAACCATCTCGTGATATGGAAATAGCTTTTGCAGATATCCGTATACTGGATTCTTTTGGTATATCGATTGAATTCACGCTGATTATTATATCTGGCTTTACTTCAAACGATTTTGCAAAAGCCACATCTATCATTACGGCTCTCTCTCCATTCCCTTTCTGAAGCGACGCATAACCTGGAGTGGTTGCTGATACCTCGACTGTTCCGGTTTGTATTTCTTGACTGTATGCAACTGATCCAAGCGCAAACAAAACAAGAATACATAATGCTGCGGTCAATATGTGTTTCATCGTGAGCCCTTTATATTGTGGTTGATAATTTTTGGCGGTTTAATTATTCTGCCTCTGTTTAAATGATTATATGAAACTAATATTAGAATGTCAAATTACTCATTTTCAGATTTGTGTTTTTATTGAATGGCAAACCAATGTTTTCCGATTAGATTACTCGCCTATTCAAGCGATATGTTTGGACTTCAAACCATAGCAATTTCGGCCTCTCCAGCATTCGTTCGCTTCAAGTCTTATACAAGATGGAACTTCGGTTTAAGTAATTAAAAACCTACTCTGACATTTGGGCATAAAAACAACACCGATTTACAGTCATTTGCAGACAGAAAGGTGGGTATTCTGAGGCAAACTGAGAAAGCAGCCCACAACGCAAATATGAGCGAATGAATAGTGTTTTATAAGGTCTATCGGGCGGGATGTGCCGCTTGTGAAGACTTGTGCAGGCATTATTTGCTTTTGTATTGCGAATGTAATACATTCAAGGAGCTCAAAGAAAGGACAAATGACATGGCAAGAACAGCAATGGTGCAGGCACGTATGGAGCCAGAACTAAAAAGCAAAGTAGAGAACATTCTCAACGCGTTGGGGATAAACACGACGGATGCAATCAATATTTTCTTTAAACAGGTGCAGCATGCGAATGGAATACCGTTCGATGTCAGGATACCGAATGAAGAGACACGCAAAGCGATTGCAGAGGCAAGAAAAGGAAAAGGAAGTACATTCAATTCTACAAAGGCCCTGTTAGCGGAGCTTGGTAAGTAATGCTGGCACTCCGCAGGGTATCGCAATTTAAAAAAGACTACAAGCGGTGTCTTAAGCGCGGAGAAGATATCGAGCAATTGCACACCGTTATTGAAGCGCTGGCAAAGAGCAAGAAGTTAGGCGCAAAGTATAGAGACCATTCTTTACTTGGAGATTACAGGGATTGCCGAGAGTGCCACATTAGACCTGATTGGTTTCTTATTTACAAACTGACTGAAAACGAATTAATACTTGTTCGCACAGGGACACATACAGACTTGTTTGAGTGATGGAATTTCTTGGTCATTCTGAGGTAAACAAGATTCCGGTATTTTTGAATTGAAATGAATATCTATTTTGCAAATATGATCGATGATGCATTTAAAATTGGACAAGATTAAGAGCGGTTCAGCGGATGTATATTCTGACTAACCAAGGGGGCATTAACTGGATATATTGAACAAACTGAATGAAGATGCCCAAGCTACATAGAGAAGATATTAAAGATATCGTCAGAGGCATTGAAACAATAATTATAAAAATTTTCAAATATATTTTCCCGGACTTTATCGGAAAAATATCTTGCCTTCCCTGTCATTGTTTAGTACATTATAACGGATTTAAAGAAACATGCTTCTGAAATATTAACAATGACTGTTACTCGAAAGAGTAGAATGCCGATTGCTTTGAGACAGGAAGCCCGTTTTGCTTAGCATTTCTTATTCGTGGCAGGTCATTACCAAATTGGCGACTGTCAGAGTGGAGTGAAATTAGAACTTCACTCATGCGAAGAAGAAAATGCCGGAATTAGTAGTTTTTTTTTGCGCTCATATTCCAAAATGGCCCAAGAGCGTTTTTTGCGAGTGGCTGCCATTTTGAGAATCCCGCGATTTATGCAGGAGTTCCGAAGTCGCATACGAACGCGTTTTGTGTGGATTGGAGAGTTCTAAAAGTTCTTTTCAATTTGCATTTTGAAATTTGCAATTTTATGCACCTATAGCTCAATTGGATAGAGCGGCAGCCTAAGCGGGGAGGGGGGGTCTGGACATAAACAATAGAATATTTATTTTTTTTTTATATATAGCTCAATTGGATAGAGGCGGCAGCCTACGAAGCTGTAGGTTGGGGGTTCGAGTCCCCCTGGGTGCACAAAAAGAATTCAGAAGTAAGAAGTAAGAAGTAAGAAGTAAGAAGAATAAATCATTTTTTTGCCTTTTTCTTTGATTCCAGCACTACTTGCATTTCACACCGGTCACAATCGAATTCCAATCGATAATTATTTTGGCGATCGCTTAAAAAGAGCGGTTCCGGGTTTTTTCCCCTTCCTTCACACAAACCGAACTGAAAACGCAGACAATGCTTCATCGTCATGAGCGTCCCTTCTTTTTGTTTCCGTTTTTCAAAACCCTGCATCTACCAATTCCACGCCGTGACGTTTATAAAATTCCTTCGCTTTCTCATTGACCACATTCGCCCGATAATCGAGATTTTTTTGCGGATACGGAATTTCAGTTGGGACTATTTCTTGTATTTTACGAGGATAGGCTTTGACACGTTCTGCGTCCAATCGCTTCAAAAGCTCCCGCCGCATGTCATTGAGTACTGCAACCGGCAGAAACATCGGCTCTTCCCAATGAATTCGAATTTCAGATATTTCATAAATCGATTCTCCGCTTTTTGAGAGCTGATTTTTGACTGCCGCCTCTGCTTTATCCGGTTTTTCCGCTTTTATATTTTTGCAGAGACAAACGTATTCTGCAGCAATCCCGTTCTTATCCTTTGCTTTCAGACTATATCCATTTTTCAATTCAAAGAATTCAATCGAGGCTGAAATCCTACGGTTTGCCTTGCCCTGATTCAATGTCTTAATAAACTGATGATCATGATTCCGATAGATTTCCATTCCGGCCGTAATCCCTTCCATGCTTGCTGGATAAATTTTACCGCCGTCGACCGTATTGATATTCGTACCGTGCAGCAGGTCAAGCTCGTCGAAGAAACATATACCATCTCCATTGGAAAGTAATTCTGTGCCATCCAGCTTAAAGAAATCCTTTCCAACGTGCAAAACTTTTCCTATCAGCACACCGATGGACTTCGGCGACCGGGAAAGATTTTCCTTACTTCGCTTATGAATGAAATAAGTCGTGAATCCTCTATTGAATGTTTTTCCGGGATCGGGTGTAAATTCACTTATGACCGTTCCTGAGGATGCACGCTGCATATCGCCTGTTAACGCCTTGTCGATCCTATTTCTATAAAATGCTGTAATATTTTTAACATACTCGACGTCCTTTAAACGTCCTTCTATTTTGAATGCTGTGATTCCTGCCTTCAGCAATGCAGGAATCTCGCGAGACAAATTTAAATCTTTGAGAGAAAGGAGATACTTGTTATCTGCGATGACAGACCCGCCGGCATCGGTCAATGTATAGGGAAGCCGGCACGGCTGTGCACATTCTCCCCTGTTGGCGCTGCGTCCTTGTGTTGCCTCGCTCAGATAGCATTGTCCGCTGTAGCAGACGCAGAGGGCGCCGTGGACAAAAAACTCAAGTTCAATTTCGGTTTTCGATCTGATCTCTTCGATCTGTTTCAGCGAAAGTTCCCTCGCAAGTATAACCCGCTGAAAGCCAACACGCTCCAAAAATTGAATTTTATCGATTTCATAATTATGGGTTTGTGTGCTGGCGATGAGCGGAATCGGCGGAATGTCCATTTCCAGCAGTCCCATGTCTTGTATTATAAGGCCGTCTGCGCCGCTATCATAGACAGACCGGATGATTTTGCGGGCGGATTCAAGTTCATTATCAAAAAGTATTGTATTCAGGGCAATATAAACTTTTACCCAATACTTGTGGGCATAGGAAATTAGTTTTTCAATGTCTGCAAGCGAATTTCCCGCCGCCGATCGCGCACTGAATTTTGGAGCGCCGATATAGACTGCATCTGCTCCGGAATTAATTGCCGCCATCCCGCATTCGAGATCTTTTGCGGGTGCAAGAAGTTCTATAGCTGTTTTATTCTTCATCGAAATAAATATATTTTCGTCATGATAAAATAGTCGCCATGTCGTTATACTTCCGGCTTTTCATAGAAAAGGTAATTTCGCTCTTCTGCATCCGGTAGATTTTTTTCTCAATACTCCCAATTCTCATGCTGCAGAGGATAACTGTTCAACGTCTGGCGAAGTGATTTCCAGTTTGGCAGGAACTTGTCCATCAAGGCAATGAAATTTGCGTTGTGTGTGCGTTCCATGAGATGCGCCATCTCGTGGACGATTATATAATCGAGGCATTGGACCGGTTTTTTTACAATCTCGAGATTTACCCATATCCTTCGTTCTCGTATGTTGCATGTCCCCCATTTGGTCTTCATCCTTTTAATCTTCCAATCGGACACGCCTACATGCATGATCTTCTGCCATTTTTCGATGAGAGGAGGAATTTGGACTTTCAGTTCCTGCCGATACCATTCCTGGAGAGTCCTTTCTCGTTTCGCGTGTCCGGATCCTATGGGAACGTAGAGGTCAATAGTGGGTTTTCCATTTAAAACAACTTTAGCGAATCCATCGTGTTCTATAACATTCAACAAATACCTTCGACCTTTGAAGTAATGGCTCTCCCGTGAGATGTATTCGCGAGGAGATTGTCTTACCTGATTGGTATATTTCTGCTGATGCTTATGTATCCATGGTAATCGGACAATAACGGCAAGACGTATGGCCTCATCGCCGATATGCACCGGTACGGCTACACGCACACGGCCGTCCGGAGGATAAACGGCCAAATGCATGTGCTTTATGTTTTTGCGGACAACATCGACTAAAAGTCCGGAAACTCGTATTCTGTGCATCCTAATGCCGCTCCAATTAAGTAATAATGTGTTTTATCATGCAGAAGTACATTATTTTCGCGGCACTAGGCCAGATGGAATACAATATCATTTATTAGGACTGGCACTAGTATTCGGCCTGTTTCTTAACAATTTCTATAACATGATCCGTTTGTTGTTCGTTCTTCAGTACTTTTAATACTGCATAGCGGACTTTCTTTGTTTTTATAGTATTACCGCGCCAATCATCCTGTTTGTTATCAACAACTGCTTCATGAACTGCTAAGGCAAGCGATTCATTCTTTTCGAGATTATCGTAGAGAGCTCGCATCGCATTAGTATGAAGAGCCATAGGATAGACAGTTCCAAATGTGGAATTTTTCACTTTCTTTGCCAACTCGACAATCTTCTCAAGATATTTCTCATACGCTAAGGATTCCGCCTTGCGCTCCTTTATCAGCGCATCCAGCAACTCGGACATTTTCTCAAAGTATTTTGGATTGATCGGCTGCTCGTCGATAATAACCCTGCGCAAATTGTTCTCAATCGTCTCTGCTACAGCTTTCTTATTATTTCGAATACCTGCCGGGAGTGCATCAATCGCATCCGCACCACGTTCCACGATAAGTTGAACCAAACTCATATCGTCAAAGGTGGAAATTTTTTTGCTATCTTCCGCACGTATGTAGGTATCAATCAGATGCCTCATGGCCGGCTCAAACATCTTCAAGTCGATGTAGTCGCCGCTCGCCATTTTTACTTCTGTGCGAGCCTTTTCAAAATGATCCACTTCCTGTTTAATTTTTTCTGTCTCATCAGGAGAGTAGCCTGCTTCCACCATCTCATTGGCAACATCCGCGTATGACCGTATCAGCGACACCGTAAGTTTGTACAATGCCACACGTCTGGGCTCGTTTTCTTTTAACTGGTCTTTGTTCGCAGTGTCCTTTGCACAGAAGTATCGCAAATAATCAGGAGTGTCCTTTGGCGGATCTACTGCTTCGCAGAGGACCTTGATTGCTTCCCGTGACTCTTCGAGACGTTCCTTCGCTTTCTCCAACCGGCCTGAGAGCAGACCTGCTACATCTTTCTTGTCGTAACCATCGAGAGCGCCCGATGTGTAATCTTCAACGGCTCCTTTCAAGCTATTGAACAGATCCTTATAGTCGATGATGTAGCCGTATTCCTTATCATCGTCATGCAAGCGGTTCACACGGCAGATTGCCTGGAATAATCCGTGATCCTGCATCTGTTTGTCGATGTAAAGATACGTCGCCGGAGGTGCATCAAATCCTGTCAGCAGCTTGTCCACAACGATCAGCAGTTTCATTTGGCCCGGTTCGTTGACAAACTTTTTCTTTACATCTTTTTCAAATTCTTCAACTCGATTAACTGCTTTCTCAGGATCCTGCCTGAACCAGTTGGAGAGCATTTTTTTGTAGATATCGGTACTTCCGCAGCTTCTCGGTCAATCCTTCGCCGCTCTCTTCACCTTTCACATCGGCGATGTATGGTTGATATGAGGTGACAATGGCACATTTATCGAAGCCGTGAGATGTGAACAACTCATAAAGTTTGCAAGCTTGGTAGATGCTGCCGGAGATGAGCATTGCATTGCCATGACCGCTTTTCAGACGGTCTTTTGTCTCCATGTCCAGAAGTATATCAGCGACGATCTTTTCAAGACGCGATTGGCTGGAGAGCACCATATTCATAGTGCCCCATTTTTTCTTCAGTTGGGTAAGAGCAACATCATTCAAACCCTTTGTCTTTGCATCGAACCAGAGATCGATTTTTTGCTGTGATGTGATGTTCTGCTCAATGTTGCGCGCTTCATACCGGAGATCCAACACTACTTTGTCTTTCACCGCTTCATCAAACTTATAGGTATGGATGTAACCCCCAAACACTTCAATACTTCTCTGCTTATCGGCTCTCAAGAGCGGTGTGCCTGTAAAACCGATAAAGAGAGCATTCGGCAGAATGGCCTTCATTGCTTTGTTCAGTTCACCTGATTGAGTTCTATGACACTCGTCAACAAACACGACCAGATCTCCCTTCGGCTTGAATCCGGGAGGCAGCGCATTCTTCACCTCCTCTATGTAGGCCGGTATATCTCCGACCTCTTCTCCCTCTTCTTTCCCGCCGAATTTATGGATGAGGGAACATAAAAGCCACGGCGTTGTGTCATTCAGTTTTGCAATTAGATCAGAACCGCTTTTCGTCCGATAGATATTTTCACTGACACCCTTGAATACCTTCTCAATCTGTTCATCCAATTCGGTACGGTCGGTGATAATAAGGACTCGGGCATCGTTGAGGTGTTCACGCAGCCATTTGGCCAACCATACCATAACCAAGCTCTTTCCGCTTCCCTGGCTATGCCATATTATGCCCCCCTCGCGTTTCTTGATACGAGCTTGTGCAGCTCTTACGGCGAAATATTGGCTATGTCGGCATGGTTTCTTTATCCCTGCGTCAAAAAGAATGAAGTCGTGAATGATTTCCAAAAAGCGGTTCTTCTCGCAAAGCTGAGTAAGCGACCGGTCGAGCAGATTCTCGATATTACTTTCTTCTTTCCAATTCAAATAATATTTTTCAGGTGTACCGATCACGCCGTAACGTAACCCCTCAGTATCGTTTCCTGCCATTACGAGCTGCATAGTAGTAAAGAAACGCTCGATAAATGTATCCTTCTGGTTATCCAGGTTTTGACGGATTCCTTCACTTACAGACACAGTTGAACGCTTTAGCTCCAGTACGCCCAAAGCAATACCGTTTACATATAAGACAACATCCGGACGTTTATCGTGCTTGCCGCTGACTGTGACTTCCTCTGCCACTCCGAAATCGTTCTTACCCGGATTCTTCCAATCGATCAACCAAACGGTGCTTGTATTTTCTCCCGCCTCTTCTTTGACCTTCACACCATATCGGAGAAGCCCATATACTTCTTTATTATTGTCGTAAAGACTTTTTGTCTGATCCCCTGCAATCTTGTTCAATTCATAGAGCGCACGGGTGATGAGAGTTTCGCTATATCCCTGTCTTTTCAGAAAAGGCCGAAGGTATCCTTCTTCGATGTTTTGATTATCCGGTCGCTCTTCCCAGTTGCCGAGATAGTCGTATCCAAGTTTGGTGTGCAACAGTTTTACAATGCGGTTCTGCGTTGCACGTTCTATTTGACCAACCTTACTCATGCTTTTTTATTTTTCTTCTTCGTCGGCTTTGATTTCTTTGTTTTGAATTGCGGCATAGATCGGTGCATAAACTCATCAAAAAGTGGAACAGTAAAAGCCATATCACCGTAAGATGGACTATAAATCATTCCTTTGCCAATAAGACTTGCCCTTAATGGCCCCAATGTTGTTAACTTTGATCCAAGCGCTTTTGCAATTTTTGCTGTACGATGTGGACCCGGACCAAGTTCAGCCATCGCCCTAAGATATTCCTTTTCCTTAGCCGTCAATCGGTCAAATCGCACGCGAAAAAAATTTTCATCCAATCGCTTTCTTACGATAGATGTTGCCTTTTGAGTTATAGCGAATGTAATCGGAGAAGTCGGAGCAAGATTCCATGTCTGGTAACCCCATTCCTGAATGAAATACGGATAACCCTTTGTCAAACGATAAATCTCTTGCAACGCAGTCTGGTCAAACTCTTCTCCAACAGCTTTCACTGGATCCTGGAGCGCTTTCGTGGCATCTGCATCAGAGAGCGGGCCAATGTCAGGAAAATTGAAAAGTCGTTCAGCATATGATTTCGATTCACCTGCCAATCCTGGAAGTATTGGGAGTCCTGCACCAATGAGAACCAATGGCAAGCTGCGCTGTTGAAGTTTGTGCATAGCCATAATTAATGCACTCAATTCCGATTGTGTAAAATATTGTATTTCATCGATCAAGACTGCTACCGCTGTGTTTCGTTCCGCCGCCGCTTCAGCAACAACACAAAACAACTCTGGAAGGTCAATTTCTAAATCACCACTATCAGCGGTACCTTTTTCAGGATCGACATCGATACCCATTTCTACTTCACCGACT
This sequence comes from Ignavibacteriota bacterium, assembly GCA_963778945.1. Classification (GTDB taxonomy): domain Bacteria; phylum Bacteroidota; class Ignavibacteria; order UBA10030; family UBA10030; genus Fen-1254. Next base: position 191,813 of record CAVZWL010000009.1, on the reverse strand, counting down.
TTGATTTTTATACCACTGAGGAAACTTTTCAATACGCGTATTCCCCGTTTTACTTTGTCTCCAGCACCTTTGATACGATCCAAATCAAAGAGAAGTCTTCTCAGATGAGGGACAATCAAGAGTGCAAGTTTTTTATCTTCATACGCTTCAATAAAGAGTGTCCTATATCCTTCTTGTTGTGCAATTTTTTCAACTTCCACCAATAGAACTGTCTTGCCTACACCGCGAAGTCCTGTCATCATAATGCTCTTTTCAGGCCTTCCTTCTCTCACTCTACCCAATAATATTCGAGCTTCTTCAAGGATGGAACCTCGACCGGCAAGTTCCGGAGGAGGCGAACCCGCTCCTGGTGAAAAGGGATTTTTAATATTATCCATCGGTTAATCCTTTACAACAAGTTATACATAATTATACACGGTTATACAGTAATATAGCTATAACTATATATAACTTCCTATACTTTCTGCTCATACCAATAACTCTGGCTGCCGGATTTGAGGCCAGCTTAATGCTGCACACAGTGTATGCAAAATCTTTTCAAACCAACCTAATCCTTCCCGTTAGTAATTCCTGCATCATTCCCTGCTTGAGTGCGCGGGTCTTGTCCCGACGCTGTTCCAATGCTGCAATCTCTGCATCTATGTCGTAGAGAACATCCCCGATAGCAGCTTGTTCTTGAATTGTTGGCGGAACAAGAACTTTGAGTTGTCGAAATCGAGCTTGGGTTAGAACGTATCGGATTCCACTACCCTCGCAAAGACGCTCAGCTTCATCTAAAAATTGACGCGATTTGAAGGCATAAGCACGATATTTGAGATCCCAATCCTCAGGAAGTCGAAGGCGAACGACATGGTAGCTATATACTGCATCAGGAATATCCTCCATAGCGACAGCCGAAATACCAATGTCATTTGGCACTTCCGAAGAAGGTGTGAAAAATACATCGCCTTTCTTAACCGAACACCGATATGCCTGATCAGGTGGCGCGCTAACAACGTGATTTAGGTCTCTTGAATAAATAAAGTCTCTTCGATAAATATCGAGGTAGTTAACAAGTCTAACAGGAACTTCATTTGGACGAATTTTCTTATCAACACCAGCACCAGATACTTCGCCGAGTTGATCAAGGCACTTCACTTCCCACTCTCCCTTAAACCCCGGCAGTCGTTTCTTGCCGGTCAGCAAATTCTGCATAGCGGCCTGTTTGAGGTTGATTTTCTTGGCGATGAGCTTATCCAGTGAGCCGATCAGTGCATCCACATCGCTTAGTGCTGTTGCGATGGCGCGCTGTTCGGGAAGTGGTGGACAGTGTACTGGTATTCCAGAACAGACGAACTTGTTTAATTTTGGCTGTGCTGTCCCAGTGTTATATTGGACATAATCTCGACTTTCCAAGAACTCCGTTAAATATTCGATTGCCATTCCTGGTTTAGGTCTCAAAACATGCGCATGATTGTTTACCCATGTCTTACCCGATATTTTGAACGCAAGCGGACAATTCCGACTGAGGATATTTTCGCCATCTTCACCAAGCAAAATTAAATCTTCGTTGAACAAGAAATCATTGACAAAATCGACAACGCCAGAAGCTCCATAGTATGGAATGTCACCTTTCATTTTCGCACGGTCGCTGTCCTTCACAGGCCGTCTCTTTCCATCTAAGAAGTCAACAACATCGCAAAGTGGTTTGATACTCCAATCTTTTGGGACCACACTCTCCTCATATTGCTTATATCCAGCTTTTACTTCCATGCCATTCCCATTTTCTTGAGGTGCTCATCTACGCGGGCAGCGAGCCTGTCAACCTCGCTCTTGAGCTGTGGCAGCGGTGCATCATATCGTTCTCCAAGCTCACGTATACGTCCGGTAAGCGCCTGGGAAACGCGGTCAAGCTCACTTTGCACATCGCCACCAAGCTTTGTCAGCCATTTATCATCCACCACCAGCGTTTTAATCTCGTCTGTGGAAAGCTTGGAGTATTTTGCCGTAACCTTGGCATCAAGCTCCTTTTGTGCTTCCTTTACCTGCCTCCCTGCATCAGCTTCTTTTTCGATAAGGGCTTGGTATGCCTTTAGCAGCTTGCACTCATCGGCAACATCTTTGTCATCTTCTATCCCACTGAGCCGAGCTTTAACACTCGCCTTTGTGAGTTTCCCTTTGTCGTTCTTCGCCTCTGCCAATAATCCATCTTCACCGCCGTGCTCTTCATCCATCTCTTCCATTTGCCGGGTAATCGCATCACGGTCTGCTTCTAATTGCACAATCGCCTTGGCTTCTGTCTGGAAGTATCGGCTCACAAGAAGCTGTTGAGGTATGAGGTCTATGTTGGGCTTGCCATCCAGCACGGCCTTCCATCCATCCTGCACGAGCATATACACATCATCCTGCATCGTCTCCGCCCAGTAATCCATCAAGTGCTGATATACATCATACGGGTTGAGTAGCTTTGCTTTTTTAAAAGTCTCCAATAATTCTTCCGAGAGTGTTTCAATCAATTCCTTGGGATGGTCCCCTTTCTTGATACCGGTAAGGCGCGGCATGTTTGCTGTCTTCCATTTTGCAAACAACTTCGTAACGGATTGATTGAATGTGGTGAACTCTGAATGACCAAAGATAGCCGCCTTTACCTCGCCAATCGGAACTTTGAGTTGTGAGTAGCCCGAACGATCTCCCTTTTTGAATAGTGTGGCACGCACACCGGGAAAAACCTCCCAGTAACGTTCAAGGTCATCAATATCCCGATTAGGAATCCCTCCATTGAGATGTGCATCAATATCCTGTAAGTCTTCCGGTTCGGTGCTGTCGATGTAACGCGGAAGATTGAGATTAAAGTCGTTCTTTGCATCGCTGATCTCTGCCAATGGCACCATACGGGAGTATCGTTTGTCTTCTACCTGCCGATTGAAAGTATCTACAATGCGATGAATATCCTGTGTTCGCAGACGATTCTTATTGCCGTCCTTGATGTATCCCTTCGATGCATCAATCATGAAGATACCCTTACGGGCTGAAGCGTGTTCCTTATCCACCACAACGATGCAAGCGGGAATACCTGTACCATAAAACAGATTTGCCGGCAGTCCGATGATCCCTTTAATGTAACCGCGCTGAACAATATTTTTCCGAATGATTCCCTCAGCTCCGCCCCGGAACAGTACGCCATGCGGGAGAATGCAAGCACCTTTGCCCGTGCTCTTGAGCGTTGCAAGTATGTGCAGCAGAAATGCATAGTCCCCGTTCTTCATCGGTGGTATACCGTATTCAAAACGTTTAAACTCATCCTCTGCGGGATTGAAACCATTGCTCCACGCCTTGGTCGAGAATGGTGGATTGGCAACAACGAAATCGAATGTCTTGAGGCCGCTATTAGATTTGAAATGTGGACTTGAGAGAGTATTATCCTTCCAAATTTCCGCAGTCGGGCAATCATGCAGGATCATATTCATCTTGGCTAATGCAGCGGTGGCATTATCCATTTCCTGTCCATAGAGCGTAAGGTCTTTCCCTGTGCTTCCCTTCGCCTCATCATGAGCTTTGAGCAGCAGTGAACCTGAACCGCATGTCGGATCGTGGATTGTTTGGCTGGAGCTTGTTGCGTTCCCAATGCCGATAACCTTTGCCATAATACGAGAAACTTCAGCAGGGGTGTAGAATTGTCCCTTGCTTTTCCCTGATTCCGTAGCAAAGTGGCGCATTAAATATTCGTAGGCATCTCCAAGTATATCATCTCCTTCAGCACGGTTGCTCCGGAAGTCGAGGGCAGGAGTATTGAAGATAGAGACAAGATTGGAAAGACGGTCCACCATCTCTTTTCCCTTGCCCAACTTGTCATCATCATTAAAGTCTGCAACGTCAATTACACCTTTGAGATCATTCTTTGCTGCAAGCTTGCCGATGATCTTATTTATCTTATCCCCAATTTCCTTGTCACCTTTCAATGCGACCATATCTGCAAAGCTGCCGCCCTTTGGTACATCAAGCAGGTATCCAGCTTGACTCGCCGCCTTGTCAGAAACATATTTCATAAACAAGAGAACGAGAACGTAATCTTTGTATTGCGAAGCATCCATCCCGCCGCGCAGTTCATCGCAACTCGCCCAAAGTGAACTGTATAATTCAGATTTTTTTATTGCCATAAAGGTTTTATGATTTCTGCTGTAAATAAAATTTTAATGATGATATTACTCTGACAATAATTTCCTTTCTCTTTTCTAAATTAGACGATTGCTCCAAGTACAATCTGCTATATGAATCAAGTAAACGGATTAAATCCTCATGAGCTTTCGAGGATTTGAGGACGAGAGGCGAAAGTATGTCAGTACGTTGATCAGAATTGAATCTTTTTACCAAATCTATAATTGGTTCGACGAAATGCGTAAAGATAATTTCAAGGTCAGAACTGTTTGCCTGTTGAGCAAGATCATGAACAATGGCATTTAATTCTGTAAAGAAAGCGTCATCGTTGGGGGTCACACGATTTCTACGAACTAATCCTAGAAGCTGGTCATGAAAACGCAGTATACTATCATTATTACTGTTCCAAGTTGCAATATGCACACTACGTATTCTATCGAGTTCAAAGAATTGTGTTTTTGTTATTAAATTTTGTCTTTCGATAAATTTTATCGCTTGAAACATAGAGTTGTAGGCTTCAATGCGTTGGCTGCGTTGGCTTCTTGGGCCGAGCTTGAAGGCTTGAAAAATGTCGAGATAAGGCAGATTACTCAGAAAATCAGTTTGGATAAGGGATTCATTAAAAGTATATTCTTCAAGTTTATGGCTAGCAAGATGCTCTCCGAATTTCTTATACTGTCCTATTTGCTTGTCGATATGTTCTATCAATGATTCTAGATGTGAGCAAATTAAATTACGGACATCTTTGAAGTGGCGCATTTCCTTTCGCCATTCATAGACTCTGTTGAATAGATAACCGAGGATGAATATGCTAATAGTCACTAGGGTTGTAAAGATGGTGTCCAAAGAAACACCTAATATTTTATTCTCTATACCTGTATTGAAAAGTAAAGCCATGGATGTTCCCAGTTTATTGTTTAATGCACCTTATGTTTTCTATATCGGATTACGAAAATAATTTTGTAAACGATTCTTTTAATGTAGATCAGTCCTCTTTAAAAAACGTATACTTTGGCTTTTTCCCTTTGAAGATGGTCAGCGAATCGAGAACTCTGGCTTTACAGATGATTTAAAGGAAACGAGTCTTGGTGAAACGGTGAAATCCATATCTCTTTGAAGTCCTTGAAGTCAAATTTACTATTTTCGATATCGCGACTGATCTTAGCATCCAATGGTGTGATAAGAATTAATTGAAGCAACGTTTTTCTTTTGATATCCGGATCAACCCTTGCTTTATCAGCGATTGCGCCTTTTATCGATAATATGAAATCCTCAGTTGTGTGGGCACTTTGATATGCGCCCTTTCTAGCGACATCAGCAGCCATCTTAGGATCAAGATGTCGAATTTGGATATATATGCAAGCCGGTATATCTTTTACAGAAACAAAAATGCGATCAGCATAATCGCTGTCTTCTTCAATCTTATCTTTTATCTGATAGCCCGTGTTGCGCAATTTGTTGTAAGAATTGAGTAGCGTTTCTGCTACCTCACCTTCTTGTTCAAACCCGGGAACTCGCTCCTTGCGATCGATAGAAATCTTCGATGGGCCACAGCGATCTGTGGATAGATTAGCATTTGTATTAAGATCCGTTTTTTTGATTCGCTCTCCTTCGATTTGTCTTTGTTGACTCAGGGCGCTAACATCCAATTCAGTGTACGTCGCGCCTGAGGCATGCACAGATCCATCCCAGCTTTCATGGCCACAATTCGGACAATATTTTACATTTTCGTCTTTAGATGGGTCATAGGAGTAACCGCAGTCTCGACACTTTCTGGTTATATCCATTACTATTTTTTCTCCATCAATAGATTGGCACTAAGCTGAGTCGACGATAACTACCACATTTTAACATCTACGCGCGTACATCTAATCCTTACATAAACTTATTCGCGCGATTAATTGCACTAAGGTTCTTATCGTCAACTAGTCGTGCCTGGTTTGACCATTTGCCATTATTTAACAATTCTGAGCTGATAAATTGGCAGGTACACCCAGTTTACCCATCTTGCTAAATGTTTTTGATAGCCATTGTTGGATTTGCTCAGCTTGATCGTCAGAGAGAGATTTGCATCCCCATCGACGATGAAGAATCGATTTGAGAGACCTTGGCAATTTTATACTACTTGAGCCCAAATAGTAAAAATGTCTGGACACCAAGACATGAGCAGCAGAATCAATTTCGTGCCCGACTAAGTAACGACTGCGTTTCGGGTATTGAATTTTATAATCTTTATAGGAGAGTGTTTCGTCAACTTTCATTGCATAGATCAGCTTATCAGAACACCCTGTATTGTTACCACCGATGCCAACAACCCAACTTCCATTGGTAGCCCACTGTTCAATCGAAGTAGTTTTACAACCGCATAAAGTGACATATACCTCCAGAAGGATTCGGCGCAAAACCTAAATCGTGATCCATTCGATATGTATAATGCCTTGGCATTTTTTCTATCGGCAAACGGCCTATCTATTAAATAGAACCCTGTCCATCCAATATGGGTTTTAACGGATAAATTATTGATTTGCTGTAAATGTAAAGATATTGAGATTGAATCATTTTCCCGGAACGGGATGAAAGTCTAAATCCTCCCGATCCAGTTTTATCTGTAAAGCAAGGTTACTAATATTTTATACTGAATGCAATCCAACAATTTTGATTCTTAATTGGAAACAAACGATATTTTATTCACTTTAGAATGCGATTTTCCGGGCTGTAAATGGCTGTATATCTGCGATACTACTATTGAAACTACTCGAAGAAACATCTTGTCTTCATTCACATTGTTTTGTAATTTGTGAAAGGACTTAATGAAATTCGCTGGGCGTTTCTAATAATTACAGCGGTTACCAAATTTGTTACATTGTGAGCCTAAAAAGCGATTGCTCACAGCAGATAAATAGAGATACCGGAACAATTTGCATTTTGAAATCTGCAATTTTACGCACCCATATTCCAAAATGGCCTGCGAGAGTTTTTATCGAGCAGTTGCCATTTTGAGAATCCCGCGATTTATGCGGGAGGGTAAAAATGGCCCAAGAGGGTTTTTTGCGAGCAGCTGCCATTTTGAGAATCCCGCAATTTATGCGGGAGGGCAAAAATGGCCCAAGAGCGTTTTTTGCGAGCAGCTGCCATTTTGAGAATCCCGCAATTTATGCGGGAGGGCAAAAATGGCCCAAGAGCGTTTTTTGCGAGTGGCTGCCATTTTGAGAATCCTGCAATTTATGCGGGAGGGCACGTTCAAACCTTTCTATGACGTAAACAACTTCACGTATTCCGCAAAAGTAAATATTCTATTACGTCTGCTGCCTGTAATTTCGACAAGTATACCGAGCTTCACAAAATCATCTATCAACGTATTGGCGGTTCCCTGTACTACATCCAATATCTCAGAAACGTCAGCAGATGTAACAGTAGGTTTCCGATACAAGGCATTCACTAATTCTTTCGCTCTCGGGAATCTCTTGCCAAGTGTTACCAGCTTTGCTCCCTCTACTTCATCCCGAAGCTTTTGTATCTTTCCAAATGTATCCACTCCCTTTGTCGCCGTAGCAATAACTGCCTCCATGAAGAACCTGATCCACGGAAGAATATCATCTTTTATTCGCACTCGAGCTAATGCGTCAATATATTCCGTTCGATGTCTCTCAAAATAGTCCGAAAGATACAATGTTGGCTTCGACAGTAAACCCTTATTGACAAGATAGAGTGTGATCATCAGCCGCCCGATGCGACCATTGCCATCTAAGAATGGATGGATCGTTTCAAACTGATAATGACCGATGGCAATACGGACAAGGTCAGGCACGTCGATTGAATCATTGTGCAAAAAGTTTTCCAAATCTCCCATCAACTCCGGGATTTCTTCATGATGCGGAGGCACAAAAGCTGCATTACCTGGATTTGTACCGCCAATCCAATTCTGACTGTGACGATATTCTCCGGGGTCTTTCCTCTCGCCGCGTCCTTTGCATAAGAGTATCCGATGGGTCTCTTTCAGTAACCGTGTAGAGACAGGAAGCGTTTCCAATTGACAGACTGCAAAATTCAATGCATCGATGTAGTTTTGCACTTCCTGCCAATCATCACGCCGCTCAGGCAGAACATCCGCTTTCCGCAGCAACGCATCTTCAACCTCAGTTTTCGTTCCTTCTATTCGGCTGGAGGCAGTAGCCTCCTTTGTCTTGTGCATCTGGATATAGAAATCGACATCGGGCACATGGAGCGAAAATGCATTGAGCGATCCTAACTTATAGTTTGCCTCCGCAAGAAGAGTATTCAACTTCTGATTATTCCAAAACCAATTCTCATTTACTTTGGAAGGGGAAAAACTTTTATATTGATTCTGCTGACGATAGGTACCGGCCTTAAAATTTTCAAGATTCATAGAAATTATCCTGGTGGTTCTGTATTCTTCGTTTATGAGAGCCAAATTGAATTAACTACGCTTCTAATTCAAATTACCACGTCAAATTGAATTATAAAAAAACTTATTTCATTTCAGTGATATAGATTAAAATAGCAAAATACAGATCAAAATCAATGCATGGTTAACGAATTCGTTCAACGACAAAATTAAACAATGCTTTACGTTCGTATTTCATCGTCCATGTTCTATTGATATTCAATAAATTGAAATTTTTCTTACCATTTGTTCTTTGTTTCTATCTTCACAGTATAATATCTCACGAATAGTGATCAAAGCAAAATATTCAATGATATTTTGCCTTTTTCTGAATGTAATTGTTTAGGTTGCAGGCGATGGTATATTTGTATTAACAATCGAAACTGTCTGAATAAACATCTTGTCTTCATTCACATTCTTTCGTAATTTATGAAAGGAATTAATGATATTCGCTTCCGGGTAGACAAAGAATTTTCTCGTAAGATTAAACGCCAAGTGTTCAGGAACCGGAAGCCCATTTCGCTGGACGTTTTTAATGATTGCAGTGGTTACCAAATTGGTTACATTGTGAAGACGGGAGCCAGAATAAATCTTTATTTTTCATTCTGTATTCTTCATTCTTTATTCTGAATTCTATAAGCACCCATAGCTCAATTGGATAGAGCATCAGACTTCGAATCTGAGGGTTGGGGGTTCCCTGCCCGACTGCTGACGCAGTCACGCAGGCGGGGACTCCCCCTGGATACAAAAAAATTATTAATAAACAAAACGGTTCTTTTAATATTTACACATGCACCCATAGCTCAATTGGATAGAGCATCAGACTTCGAATCTGAGGGTTGGGGGTTCGAGTCCCCCTGGGTGCACAAGAACAGAAGTAAGAAGTATGAAGTTAGAAGGCAGAAGGCAGAATTTTAGGGTTCAATAATTTTTTATTTCCTTTGTTGACCTTTTCCCGATTTGATTCACGCTATCGCGTGATTTCATTCTCAGGCCTCCGGCTCTCTGGGTGCACCAAACAAAATTAAGAATGAAGATTTAAGAGTGAAGAATGAGAATATTATTCTTCTGAATTCCGTTTCCTTAATTCTGCATTCTTCATTCTATATTCTTAAATCATCATGCCTACACAACATGAAAATTGGATGCAATTGGCTCTTAAAGAGGCGGAGCGAGCTTACGAGTTGAACGAAGTCCCTGTGGGGGCTTTGATCATCCATCAGAATACGATTATCGCCAAGGGATTCAATCAGATCGAAAAACTGCAGGATCCGACTGCCCATGCAGAGATGATCGCAATTACCGCCGCAGCTTCGCATCTGCAGTCACGCCGGCTTGAAGAATGCACTTTGTATGTGACACTGGAGCCGTGTCCGATGTGTGCAGGGGCCATCGTTTTAGCGCGTATTCCGACGCTTGTTTTCGGCACATTCGACCCGAAAGCAGGTGCTTGTGGAACGCTCTTCAATCTTCCCGCCGATAAACGCTTGAATCATCATCCGCATGTCGTCAGCGGAGTTTTAGATGTGCAATGCGAAGCATTATTGAAGAGTTTTTTTAAAGAAAAGAGAAAAGAAAATTCTTGAAACCGTCATGGCTGTCATGATCGATAATCTTCCCGATCGACTCCCACGCAGATATCGGAAGGTATATTATACTGCAGTATTCTGAAGTTTTTCCGCTCTTTCCGCAATCCGGAGCTGTTCAATCAATCCATCCAGATCCCCATCAATCACTCGATCCAGACTGTAAATTGTAAATCCGATGCGGTGATCGGTCAGGCGGTTTTGCGGAAAATTATACGTACGGATTTTATCGCTGCGATCTCCCGATTTTACCATGGACTTCCTCTGTGCAGCGACTTCACTATTTTGTGCTTCCAGCTTGACCTCGTACAATTTCGCACGCAGCATTTTCATCGCACGTTCCTTATTCTGAAACTGAGAACGTTCCTGCTGGCATGCGACGATAATCCCGCTTGGCCTGTGCGTTATACGCACTGCAGTTTCAACCTTATTGACGTTCTGTCCTCCCTTGCCGCCTGAACGGTACGTGTCGAACTGCAAATCGGCGGGATTGATTTCTACCTCAACTTCTTCCACTTCCGGCAGCACGACGACTGTGGCTGCAGATGTATGAACCCGGCCTTGAGCTTCCGTTTCCGGCACACGCTGGACACGATGCACACCGCTTTCATATTTCATGGTACCGTATGCTCCCTCGCCGGAAACTGCAAAGACCACTTCCTTAAATCCTCCTTTGCCTGTTTCGTTCCAGTCCATGAGTTCGGCTTTCCAGCCTTTCCGCTCCGCATATCGTGTATACATGCGATACAAATCGGAAGCAAAAAGCGCTGCTTCCTCTCCCCCCGTGCCTGCCCGGATTTCCATAATAAAATTCTTCGTATCATTCGGATCCTGCGGGACTAAAAGATATTTCAAATCATCTTCGAGACGGACAGCTTCTTTTTTCAGCAATTCATATTCTTCCAGCGCGAGCGTTTTTATCTCCGGATCGTTTGCGGTATCGAGCAATTCTTTGCTCCCGTTCAAATCGTTGAAAACTTTCGTGTACAAACGGCCTGTCTTTACAATCTGTTCGAGCGAGCGCAGCTCTTTTCCCAGCTCTTTGCTTTTTTGCTGATCCGATGCGACTGCCGGATCGCTCATGAGCCGGCTTACTTCTTCATACCGATGGAATATTTTTGCCAGTTTATCGATCATATATTCACGCGTTCACAGGTGTCCCGTCGCTTACAGTTTCTTTGAATGTATAGGCAGAAGCATCCAGATCTCCCAATGCGCATCGAAGAGCCACAATGGCGACCTCAATTTGCGCCTCATCGGGTTCTTTCGTCGTTATTTTTTGAAGCCATAATCCCGGAGCTATAACGATTTTCCCCCACCGCGAGCTGCTGTGTTTTGCGGAAAATCGGATCATTTCGTATGCCAGCCCGCCGACAACGGGAACAAACGGCAGATGCACGAATAGACGCGTGGCAAGCGTGATGGGCCCGATAAATGTCAGCCAAACAGCATCGATAAGAGAAAACGATAAAATAGCGACAAATACGACAATCAAAAGAAAACTCGTTCCGCACCGCGGATGAAAGCGGCTGAATTCCTTTACCTTTCCGGGAATGAGTTCAGATTTCAATTCAAAAGCAAAGACAGATTTATGCTCGGCTCCATGATAGCGAAACAGCCGCTTAACATCCTCCAGCATAGAAATGGCAAACATATATACCAGCAATAGACTCATTCTTATACCGCCAGCGACAAGATTGAATGCCAGCGCCGTCTGTTCCACGGCGAAAAGTCTTGAAGCGACAAATAAAGGAAGCGCAAAAAACAACCCGATACCCAGAAGAAGAGCGACAATAAGAGTCAAAGCAGTTACAAGAGTAGCTTCCCCTTTTTTCTTTTTTGAGGGCGACACCGAACCCTTTGTCTTCATTTCTTCATCGATCATCGCAATTTCGGCAGACCAGTTCAAGGTTTTAATGCCGAGATACATCATGTCTATCAAGCCGACAGCGCCGCGGATAATCGGCAGCGCAAGCAATGGTGAACGCTCTGTAATCGCTCTATGCTCTTTTTTTTGCACAACAATATCACCGTTGGCTCTCCGAACTGCGGTCGCAATCCCGTTTGCCGAACGCATCATCACGCCTTCGATAACCGCCTGACCGCCGACCTGCATCGGCTTTTCCGGGTCATATCTTGGATTTGTCGGCACCCAATCGCTTTTCTTATTTTCCAATCATTTTCTCCTTGTTCATGCTTCAATATACGGAAGAAATGGTGAATAGTGAATGGTGAATTGTAAATGGTAAACTGCGAACTGCGAACTGTGAAAAGTAAATAGTAAACAGTGAATAGTAAATGGTGAATAGTAAAAAGCACTAAGAACTACGAACCAAGAACCAAGAACTACGCGCTAATAACCACGAACGAAATAACTTCTTAACCGCAGCACTTTGAATGCTCTACGAACTAAGAACAACGAACCAAGAACGACGAACTAAGAACTTCCACGATTGCTGGCAAATCCGCAGATTTGGAATTTATGACTTAAAAGATGAGTTTCTCGATATGTTCGATGCATATTTTCGACCAGTTCTCAAATTGATCGATTTTCGCGCGAGTTCTGCCGGTTTCATGAAACATGTTTCCACAAGCGACGGCTCGTTTGAAGTTATGGCCGGACGTTCCAGATCGAATACATGCACAACCCCCAGATGCACCTTTGCCGACCTCATTTGAATCGTCGTTGAGCAATGCTGCCAATCTTATTGTATACGCCGATCCAATCGTTACCTCTTCGTTCACTTCACGGAGCAGCCCTTCTTCGTACGTGATGCCGAGAAGATTCGCATCGGATATCGATATATGTCCTCCCACTCCGAGCGAATAATTACCGTAGAGTCGTTTTTCTCCCTCGAATTTTCCGCGCCGATAGACGAACACTTCGTCTTTGCATTTGAGAATTGCGTACGGAATAATTTGTTTCCATGACGGATCCGTTTCCACTTCCTTCCGGCGCCGGAAGGAATGATGTTTCGGATCAGTCAGAATATCCGAATATCCTTCCATTTTGTATTGCAGTCCTTGAAACATTCCCGCTTTTTCCAGCAAAGCTCTCGGAACGACCAGCACATGTTCCTCTAAATGTTTTTCATTTTCGGGCATTATTTTATCCTTCACTATTTGTAACTCCCAGTGTATTTTAATGTACCGTTGTTTTTGTAGCCGACGGCGCCCTGCCCGACTGATGACTCAGTCATTCAGGCGGGTGACGTCGGGAACCCTCCGCGGTCACCGCCCGCGGCTACAGTGAAAATCTTGAACATCAAGAACATGTTGAGTAAATACCTCTTTTTATCCTATTTTTCCTAATTCCAGCACTGATTTGAATTTCATTTCAAACTGATTCCGCACGCATGCATTGCCGGGATGTCTCAACTGGGGATCGTCCTGAATCAATGCAAAAGCTTCCTTGCGTGCTGCTGAAACGATTTCCGCATCCTTCGCCAAATCGGCAATCCTCAGTTCGGGAATGCCGCTCTGCCGTGTTCCGAAAAACTCTCCGGGTCCCCGCAGCTGCAAATCGACTTCCGCAATTTTAAATCCGTCCGTGGTTGCAGCCATGGTCTCGAGCCGTCTTGCGGCCAGCGCTTTATCCTCTGTGACATCCTGACCTGTGCGGCCTCTCTGCGGTTTTTCGTACCATCCGTAATTCGCGATAAGAATACAATACGATTGTTCCGCACCTCGTCCCACTCTTCCTCTTAATTGATGCAGCTGCGAAAGGCCGAAACGTTCCGCGTTTTCGACGAGCATAATCGTAGCATTAGGGATATCGATGCCGACTTCAATAACGGTAGTCGCTACGAGAATCTGGTATTCGTTCTTCTTGAACTTCTGCATGACGGCATCCTTTTCCTCGGTTTTCATGCGTCCGTGGAGCAGTCCCAGTTTGAATTCCGGAAAAATCTCCTTCTGAAGATATTCGTATTCCTGTATCGCCGCTTTCAAATCTATCTTTTCCGATTCTTCAACCAACGGGAAAACAATATATGCCTGCCTTCCTTTTCGGATTTCCTGTTTGATGAAATCGAACACCTTCGGTTTTTCCTTTTCCGTCCGCAATCCGGTCCTGATCGGTATCCGGCTTGCTGGAAGCTCATCGATGACCGACACTTCGAGGTCTCCGTACAATGTCATCGCAAGCGTTCGCGGTATGGGAGTAGCGGTCATCACGAGCACGTCCGGATTGATTCCCTTTCCGCGAAGTTCTGCACGCTGCATCACGCCGAAGCGGTGCTGTTCGTCGACGATAACCAGTCCGAGCCGGGCAAATTCAACTTTGCCTTCGACGAGTGCATGCGTACCGATAACAAGCTGCGTGCTGCCTGTCCGTATATCCTCCAGAATATCTTCGCGCAATTTTTTGCGCTGGCCGCCGATAAGCAGCCGGACATTCACCGGCATCTTCTGCAGAAATTGCACGATTGTTTGATAATGCTGTTCCGCTAATATTTCCGTCGGCGCCATAAAAGCCACCTGCAGCCCGTTCTCAATAGCCCTGAAATGCCGCAAACAAGGCAATAATCGTTTTCCCGCTCCCTACATCTCCCTGCAGGAGACGATTCATAGGAGAGACGGACTGAAAATCCTTCTCGATTTCTTTCCACACACGCTTCTGCGCATCGGTCAGCTTGAAAGGAAGCGACTCGATGAGGCGATGAGAGAGCAGGCATGGCGCATCATAATGAAAGCCGCGGACTTCCTGACGTGAAATATTTTTGCGTATCGCCAGGATCAACTGCAAAAAAAATAGTTCTTCGAATTTTAGCCGCATACGGGCACGTTCCAGTTCCTGAAAAGATTCAGGAAAATGAATTGCCTGTACGGCATCCCTGAGGGGCGAGAGATCATGTTTCTGCTGAATTTTTTCAGGAAGCGTTTCCGTAATCGTATCGATGTGCGTCTTCAGCGCATTACGTATGATGCGGCGGAATCCCCGGCTGTCGAGTCCCGCCTTCTCCAAAACCGCTCCCGACCGATATTTCGGTATGATGCCTCCGGTATTAAACAGTTTTCCCCAATCGGGCTCATCTTCTTCCACACTCTTCAGGCGGTCGAATTGAGGATGGACAAATTGCGGTCGTCCCATTTTATCGAGCGTCGGAACAGCGGAAAGGGCGAGCAGCTCGCCGATTTCAAATGCATCTTTATACCATTGGTATCCTTCGAACCATACGCAGGTCAGAATGCCGCTTTCATCTTTCACGCTCAGCAAAAAGAGAAGCCGGTTCGATTTGCGCACTCTCCGGGCCTCCTGGCGAAAAACTTCCGCGATGATCGTCACCGGTTCGGTTTTTGCAAGGCCGGATCGAAGGTCGGAAATACGCACAATCTGGCTTCTATCCAAATATCCCCGCGGATAATAGTAAAAGAGATCCGACACCTCGTGTATTCCAATCTCTTCGAGAGCTGCGGCGCGTTTAGGCCCAACCCCTTTGATATACTGAAGCGGAGTATGTACGGTTCCTGTTCTGTCGAGCATATTCTCTTTTTAGATGTTCAGGCCTCGCAATGGCAATGGAATTCAAAAAGATAGGCAAAGAGAGATGCAAATTCAACGATTCCCAGTCATTTTTCATTGACTTTCACGAAGGGTCTCTCTATTTTTATTCATTCATGATTTCACTTAAATCAGAGAAGGAGAGGCAGCACGATGAAACATTTCTACAAACGCATTTTGATACTTATCACTTTTACAGGTGCATGGATATCACTCTACGGACAGGATGCAATCCGCGAAAAGGAACCGCCGATTCCGGTGTACATAGTTCCCGCAAAAACGTCTTCTCCGTTTATTCAATACGACAGTATCCTCGCGTCACACGACAGTCAGTTTGTTCTTTTTGCGCGTAAGCACAAAGAAATGCAAATTTCCATTGCACAATCCCTGTCGCAGATCGATGCACAGTTTTTGCTGTTGTACATCTTTATTGCACTTCTTGCCGTTGCTTTAATTGTAATGTTTGTTGTCTATACGCGATTGAAAAAAGAATTTTCAGCGCTGCAGCAAGCACAAAAAGAAATTCCTATTCCAAAGAATCCGTTTCCGCCTGAAGACGAGCATCAAGCCGAACCGGTTCCACAAAACACGGAAGTTGAGCCGGCACCAAGACGCAAACGTGTGCTCCCAAAAAAACCGGTACGCAGGAAAAAGATTTGATCTACAGAATCCCGAATCAAGCAATTCGGGATTCTGCAGCAGCCCTATCTCTCTTGCAAAGCAAGCAATTTTTGCTGAGTAATAGATTTGAGATAAGAATTCGGATATAAGCTGAGAAATTTCCGGAATATCTCTGCGGCTTGTTTCTTCTGTCCGAGGCGTTCATAGCATTGCCCGATCATGAAATATGTTCCGGCAATTTTTTCCGATCCTTCATACTGAAAAACATTTTGAAATTCGTGCAAAGCATCCTTAACGCGGTTCAACTGAAAATCACATACACCGATCCAGAAACAGCAATGATCTGCAAGACCTGCTTTTTCCCCGCCGTCGCGCAGCGCCTGAAATGCCTGTTTTGCCTTTTTATATCTATTCGATTCATATAAACGTATCGCTTCCTCATAACGTCAAAGCCGGCGGTTCCTTATGTGTTACGCGCATCGGAACAGACAGGGAACTGCCGAAGCGCTGCGGCAGTGCAGAGTTTTGATTCAAAGCCAGTGATTTCAATTGAGCTATGACTTCGTTCAGCCGCTGATTCTGCTCTTTAATCATTTCCATCAGCAGATCGACAGTCACACGATCGTTATTGTTCATCATCGAATCGAGGACGGTCTTTTTTTTCGGATTTTGTTCCGCTTCGTTCATTTTAGTATCCTGCCGGACTGCAAGGACCGTAATTTGATTGAGCACTTCATCCAGCCTGGCATTCTGCTGGCGGATCAATTCCGCCAAATCCTGAACCGTTTCCGGCTTGTTCAATCTGAAAGAATGTTTCAGAACAACCGGCGGCCGATTCCTGCAGCAAGAGTGTCGGCGGTCTCGCTTCTTCCGACAGGAGGAAAATACTCGTCCGCTGTGATTTGCTGCTGAACAGCCGGCACACATGCGGCGATAATAAGACTTTGGGCAGCGATTAATGCCAAAAGAGCGAATCTTCGATAGAGTTCCATAAATTATCCTTTTAACTATCCGGCCTCTTATTTTTTTGAAACCGGTTCTTCAGCCGTAGTGAATTTTTTTACGGCCTTTACAAAATCCCGGAATAATGGATGCGGAACGACTGGACGAGATTTTAATTCCGGATGAAACTGCACGGCGAGAAACCACGGGTGATCCTGCAATTCTATAATTTCAACAAGGTCATTATTCACATAGGTGCCGCTGAATATCATGCCTTCCTCGGCAAGCCGCCTGCGGAACTTGTTGTTGACTTCAAAACGGTGCCGGTGACGTTCGGTAATCAATTCCTTCTTGTATGCTGCATACGCTTTCGTTCCTTTTTGAAGCGTGCACGGGTATGCGCCGAGACGCATCGTGCCGCCAAGATTTCTGATCGACTTTTGCTCGAGCATCATATCGATGACATTATGCTTGGTCTTTCTAAATTCCGTGCTGTTGGCATCCTTCATTCCGCACACATGGCGCGCAAATTCGATAACGGCGCATTGAAGTCCGAGACAAATTCCGAAGAATGGAATTTTATGCTCGCGGACATATTGAATAGCGGCAATTTTTCCTTCAATTCCGCGGTTGCCGAATCCCCATGGGAACCAGCAGACCGGTCGCACCGTTCAGGTATTTTTCCGCACCGTTCAGTTCCACATCCTCTGCACGAATCCAATCGAGCTCGACTTCAACCTCATTTTCCGCGCCAGCATGAACGAACGCTTCGGAAATGCTTTTATAGGCATCTTTCAATTCGATGTACTTTCCACATACTGCAATGCGGACTTTCCCTTTGGGGTGCTTGACCTTATTAACAAACCTGACCCAGTTTCGCAAATCGGGTTTTCCGCATTTCAAATTAAGCTTATCGATGACGATGGAAGCAAGTCCTTCATGCTCGAATGCCAGCGGCGCTTCATAGATGGATTCGACGTCGCGTCCTTCGATCACGGAATCGGATTCCACGTTGCAGAACAATGCAATTTTTTGCTTCAATTCCTTTGAGAGCGGATATTCCGTCCGGCAAATAAGCAAATCCGGCTGCACGCCTATTTCCAGCAGCATTTTGACGCTATGCTGGGTCGGTTTGGTTTTTATTTCTCCTGCCGAACGGATATAGGGAATGAGCGTGACGTGGATACTCAGTGCATTGCGGTGACCGACCTCCAGCATAATTTGGCGGATGGATTCCAGATACGGCAGGCTTTCAATATCGCCGACCGTCCCTCCTACCTCGACGAGAACGACATCGTATCGTCCGGTTTTAGCTACAGCCCAGATACGGCGTTTGATTTCGTCGGTGATATGCGGAATCACCTGCACGGTGGCTCCGAGATAGTCGCCGCGGCGTTCCCGTGAGATCACTTCATAATATACCTGACCCGTCGTCGTGCTATTCGAGCGGCTCATATTCTCGTTCAGAAAACGCTCGTAATGCCCGAGATCAAGATCGGTCTCCGCGCCGTCTTCCGTTACGTAGACTTCGCCGTGCTGAAACGGATTCATCGTTCCGGGATCTACGTTGATATACGGATCGCATTTCATAATCGTCACTCGAAGACCGCGCGACTTCAGCAGCAGTCCGAGGGACGAAGCCGAAATTCCTTTTCCCAGCGATGAAACGACTCCTCCGGTTACAAAAATGAATTTGACATTATTTTTAGCCATTGACCTTCCTTTTCTTCTTCAAATTTTGGACTGCAGCAAAGCGATAACGCGCGTTACATCGTCTTTGGTATCGATCGGAATGCTATCATATTCCGTAATGCCGATTTTAATCCGATAGCCGTTTTCTAAGACCCTCAACTGCTCCAGGCGTTCTGCGCGCTCCAAGACTCCTTCCGGCAAGCGTGAATAGAGTGCAAGAAATTCTCTCCGATAGACGTAGAGGCCTATATGCTTAAAGAACGTATGCTCCTCCAACCACCGAAGGGCATCTTTCTGATCCCGTACGAACGGAATAATTGCACGGGAAAAATAGAGAGCTTCCATGCTGCGATTAAATATTACTTTTACAACCGCTGGATTTAAAAGTTCTTGCGAGAGATGGATTTGCTTTGCCAATGTTCCCATCGAAACCGACGGATCGTCCAGGAGAAGCTGGATTGCCTGGTCGATCATGTGCGGGTCTATCAATGGCTCGTCTCCCTGCACATTTACGATAATATCTCCTCCGGCCAGATCTGCTGCGGCTGCAACGCGGTCGCTCCCGCTCTGTAGAGCCGGCGAGGTCAGCACGGCTTCGCCGCCGAAACCACGGACAACATTTGCAATACGCTCGTCATCGGTCGCAACGAGGACTCGGTCCAGCAGGGAAGCTTTTTTCGCCTGTTCATAAACGCGCTGGATCATCGTTTTTCCCAGCAAATCCACAAGCGGTTTTGCCGGAAGCCGTTGAGACGCATACCGTGCAGGAATGACCCCTATGACAAGCTGTTTTGCAGACATCATTCTTTCTCTCCGATAACTTTCGGCACTCTAAAGAATTCATCCGTTTTCGAAGGAGCATTTTTCAATGCATCCCCGGCCGGCAGACCCGGCTTTGCGGCATCTTCACGGAAAACGTTCTTCAAATCGATAACATGCGAAAGCGGTTCTACGGAATCCGTATCGAGTTTATTGAGCTGTTCCATATACTCGAGTATCTGATTCATTTCCTGCATGAGTTTTTGTTTTTCATCGGGGGAAAATTCGAGATGCGCCAACTGTGCTATATGTTCAACATCGTGTATGGTGACCGGCATGGTTATCCTTGTGATTGATCGACATAATGATTTTCGATTGCCTTTTGGACTTCCGTCATGAGAAGCTGCTCTCCGGATTTATCGGTAATGTGGTCGGTGGAAATCGGTTTTTCCAGGATCAGGAAAATATCGGCTGGACGGATATTCAACGATCCTTTCGGCATAATTTTAAAGGTGTTATTGATCGTTACAGGAACAACGGGCGTTTTAGCTTTTACGGCAATTGAAAACGCACCTCGTTTAAAATCCTGCAATTTGCCGTCCCTGGTTCTTGTGCCTTCCGCAAAAAGAAGTACCGACTTTCCGTTCCTGATAGCCGCAGCAGCACGGTCGATGCTCTGCATTGCTGCACGCGGGTTGGAACGGTCGATCATAATAAAATGTCCGTACCGGAGCGCCCAGCCCCAGATGGGAACTATCGACAGCTCCTTTTTGAACACAATGTTTATTTTGTCCGGAATCGAAGCCAGAACAGCCGGAATATCAAACATGCTCGCATGATTGGTCACATAGACATAATGCTTCGTCAGATCGATATGCTCCAGTCCCGATACATGAACACGGATGCCGAATGTTCGTAAAATAAATTTTGACCAAACGACGGAAATCCAGCGGTATACATCCCCCTCTCGATCGAAAGGAATGCTGAAAAATGCAAGAGTCGACAGCACAATCGAAACCGGCATCAGGTAGAGTATTTTCATGACGGAAAGAAACATGCCATGCCTTTCACACCGGCGTGAAGCCCTGCGGTGCCGTCACTATTTTGGAAGAATGAGAGGAATGATGCGAGAGGAGACTTTTCGACCTTGAGTTTTTTTTCTGCGCTCAGCGGTCTTGCGTTACGGTCGTATTGACCCGCAGTTTTTTTCTCCATCACAATTAAACAATAATAGATTCGATAAGCACATAGTGGTTTACTTAAGATAAAAAAGCAATCGCTGAAATGCAATGCTCATTTTTAGTAGCTACCCAGTGTATTTTGATGTACCGTTGTTTTTGTAGCCAACGGCGCGCTCCTGCGGCGGGCAAGATGACGTCGGGAATCCTCCGCGGGCATCCCGAAAATATCTTCAATATTTCCGGGACTACAGGAAAAATCATGAACATCAAGAACATGTGTTTCACTGGTACATCAGATACTTAGAGCGGCTCTTCTTGAATTCCTTTACCTGCAGATCGATCTGCCGCAGTATCTCCTGTACACCTATCCCGCTTTGAAGATGGCGCCGAATATCGTCCGACCCGACAACTTTGTCGAACGCCAGGAGGCGGTCAGGTTTGGCCCGGGAAAAAATATTGTAGTCCGGAAACAGCTGGATAAGAGCTTCCAGGATATTCATCTGTATCTGTGTCATGTTCATCCTGTCTCTGTCGACCACATGAATCTGAACCCCCTTATAGCGGATTCCGGTTGTGTCTTTATAGAATGGAATATAGGAAATAGTCCGGAATTCAACGCCGGGCATATTGAGACTGTTGAGATACCGAGCAAGGACATAACCATCCATCCACGGCGCACCGACCAATTCAAACGGAAGCGTATAGCCGATTCCTTGATTGGCTGTTCCGAGTTCCCCCAGCAGGCCTGTCAATACATAAAACATTGTCGTAAACGAATGAGGGATATGAGGCGAGGTCGGCACCCAGACCAATCCTGTTTCATCCCACCACATCGAACGTTTCCATCCCTGCATCGGAACAACAGTCAGGCTGCAAATTCCGGAACCATTCAGCCAATGCTCGCCGTTGATCATTTCTGCCAGTTCCCCCGCCGTCATGCCGTACACATAGGGAATCGAATAAGCGCTGACAAATGATTTATATTGCTGATCCACCATCGCCCCTTCCACCCGGTCTCCGGTCAACGGATCAGGACGGTCGAGGACGACGAATTGAATTTTATTCTCCGCGGCTGCCTCCATTGCGAGTCCCATTGTCGAGATAAAGGTATATGACCGGACGCCGATATCCTGAATATCGTAGACAAGCACATCGATTCCCTGCAGCATTTCCCGTGTCGGTTTTCGTGTTTTTCCGAAGAGAGAGTAGACCGGCAATCCTGTCCGCTGGTCGGTATACATGTCCAGGGCTTTACCTGCATCGACGTCGCCGCGTATGCCGTGTTCGGGGCTAAAAAGCGCCACGAGTTTTACATCCGGTGCGGAAAAGAGAACATCGATTGTGCTTTGCAAGTCTGCCGTAATACCCGTTGCATTCGTAATCAGACCGATGCGTTTTCCCTGTAAAACGTCATAGTTGTGATCCCGCAGCACATCGATGCCCGTTTTGACTTTACCGTTGCCGGCAAATGAATGGCAAATGATAATCAAAAAGAAGATTGCTGTTTTTTGAATTACGCTGATTTTCATTTTTTACCGCGATCTATAGATGATGATACCCGCTTTAAGAAACGGCTCTGTATAAAAATATATGAAAGAGAAAGCAGAATTCCGAAGATAAAAATCCATGCAATCGACGTTGCCGGAGGATCGAGCAGCAGAAACATAATGAACATGAATGCGACTAAAATCGAACTCTTTTCAATACGGTTCAATCCTGCAGTCTGCTCTTTCAATTTTTCAATGTCTCTTTTTCTTTTATCGGAAGGAAGCGCCTCATCTCCAAAAGGCAGTGGTTTGCCGTCCAGCGTCCAATTTTTCATGAGTGCAAAATCGGCAAGCAAGCCGATAAAATTCTCAAAACATGCTTCATTCACTGAAAAAAAAGTGTCATGCATTGTTTCTGCATCACGCTCAGGAAGACGAGCTGTGATTTTTTTAATCGATGCCTTGATATCTCTCATCCCTGCTTGAAACTCCGCTTCGAGTTTATCCGCCCCTTCGGCATTTGGCCCGATCCGTTTGATTAATTCAATTGTTTTAACGGTAAACTTACTTCTCATAAGAATATCGTCAACATCGCCGACCAAGCCGGTCTGTCTGACAGT
Source organism: Ignavibacteriota bacterium (assembly GCA_963778945.1). Taxonomy (GTDB): domain Bacteria; phylum Bacteroidota; class Ignavibacteria; order UBA10030; family UBA10030; genus Fen-1254. Next base: position 168,883 of record CAVZWL010000009.1, on the reverse strand, counting down.
TTCCAGAAGGATTCCGAGTTCGCGGGGAAAATGCAAATCGCGGCCGGAATGACGTTCAAGTTCGTATATGAATTCCTTTATTTCCTGATTCGGTTCCATAACCTTTGTTCGTAACAATTCAGATGATCTTATATCACTCCTGTCAACGGTTATTCATTCGTCCACGAGAAACCTTCGATGCTCTTTGACTCTGAACAATGTCTCGAAATAATACTCGGAATTCAACCTTGCAGAAGGACGAGAGATGAGGAACGAAGAATCTGACTGAATGACTGCCGCAGCAAAAAAGTAGACATTCGCAAAGCGGCTGAAGAATTAAAATGCAACACGCTCAAAGCGTATTTTTTTACTGCACGGCAGTTCGCAAGTCGACAGATATTAATTCTTAGCAGAGCATTTTCCCTATGGAGCCGAAGAGGACCTGCCAAAAAACGCCATGCTGAACGGCCAATCCGATTCGGATCAGGAGAGGAGACGCCGGATTGACATCGAGCTTTTCATATGCGGCGGGCAAAATGACAAAGGCAATAATCAGAGACACCAATATACTTGAAGCAGAAATATTTATGTTTATAGGAGTATCCGATTTCATTTGCATGGCCGCGGAGCTGAAAAGCACGCCGGCAACAATTCCGAGGTAGATCACTGCTTGTTCCCAAAGCGACATGGAGCGCTCATCCGTTTCAGTTGCACTCTTTTTTTTAAAATCAGCAGATTCAGGCGCGTTCTCTCCGGCTGCGTTCATCGATTGGGAGATCTCGGCATCTTGAAAGATATTTTTTCGCGATGAACGTTTATTTAAATCGAAATAAGACAGGAAAGACATCGCTCAACCCTCCGATTTGATTGTATGTATTTTTTATTCGGTTTTAAGCTTTAAAAAATCCCCATCGATAATCATCAATTTGACGCTGGTTTTTGAAATTGAACGATGTGCGCTCAATTCATCCGATACGATGTACGTCATTCCTTTGGTCAGAGAGAATCTTTTACCGTCCTGAAGTTCACTTATAAATTCACCTTCCAGACAATGGACAATATGTCCTTTTTGACACCAATGGTCGGCTCTATAGCCCTTCGAATATTCGACGATTCTGATTCTCAATCCCTGGAATTGAACGGTCTGCCAATATGCTTTTCCAATCTCTCCAGGATGTTCTTCTTTGGGGATCGACGTCCAATCGATTGTTTGAAACGGAATGTTTTGATGATTCATATTATTTTGTCCCCTTATGAATACGGATCGAGACTTCGTGGAAACGGCGTATTGCTCATTGCTTGATGTTCAGATTCGTAAAGGACCAATGGGTCTGAATAATTCTCCACCTGCCGTCCTTCTCCAGACGGTATACTTCCGTACAATTCCACTTATGCTGCGACTCTCCGGAATAGGAGATCAAATTATAGGTCAGGACGGCCATGCTATCGACCGCTTGGACTTTGGGATTGATCATCTCATATTTCTCTGCACGGATTTTTCCTCGTATTTTCTCATATAAGGGCGTCAATTGATCGAGTCCATCCAATCTCTGATCCCTCATCGGGTCGAAATAGACGACATCATTTGCAGATATTTCAAGAAATCCGGACGGGTCACCCTGATTCCATCTTTCCAAAGCTGACTTTTCCATTCCGATGATCAGTCTGGAAATCGAGTCATGTTCCTGTGCATAACTTGGCATTATTGGCATAAGCATTAAAAGTAAGATGACTGTCCTCATGATGTTGTCCTTTTGATGCGTTATAACGTCAGTTGAGCGTCAGGATATTCTTCGCCATTCCGTTGTTCACCTGCATTACTGCTTCTTTTTTTAATAAGTATGAGTTTGAAGAGACATTGCCCCGCGATATCCGCCTTGCCTTCATTTCTATTTAAAGATTTCTTGTGCAATTGTCAATACTTTTATATCCATATTCAAAGCAGCCGGAATAATTATTATAAATAAACGCATATTCATTAATATTCTTTGGAGATTTTCAATATTATTTGTTTATTATTCATTTGTTGGGATACTTTTAACGCTTATCATAAGGAGATATTTCGATGGCAGATACGATCACCATTACCGACAATCGAACCGGGAAACAATACGACATCCCTATCGAAAACGAAACGATACGTGCAACGGATCTGCGCAAAATAAAAGTCAACGAGGAAGATTTCGGTTTGATGACCTATGATCCTGCATTTATGAATACTTCATCCGTAAAAAGCAAGATCACATTTATCGACGGCGACAAAGGAATCCTCCGGTACCGCGGCTATCCCATCGAACAGCTTGCCGAAAACAGCACATCGTTTCTTGAAACTGCATACCTCCTCTTTTACGGCGAATTGCCGACTAAAGCGCAGCTCGAAAAATGGCGTTTGAACATCAAGACGCACAGTCTGGTTCATGACAATGTAAAAAAAATTATCGAAGGATTTTACAGGGAAGCGCATCCGATGGGAGTCTTTACCAGCGCTCTTGCCGCTCTTTCTACGTTTTATCCCGAAGCGCAGAATATACATGATCCGGAAATCCGTATGCAGCAGGTTTACCGTTTCATGGGTCAGGTTCCGACGATCGCAGCATGGGTGTATCGTCATTCCATAGGAATGCCGTATATATATCCGGATACCAAACTGACCTATGCTGAAAATTTTCTCAATATGATGTTCAATCCGGGCACTGCCGCTCCGAATGTCAATCCGGTTCTCGAACATGCCATGACTGTTTTGTTTATTCTTCATGCAGATCACGAACAAAACTGCAGCGCTAATGTCATGAGAAGCATCGGCAGTTCGCATGCCAATCCGTATGCTGCGGCGGCAGGCGCTGCCGCTGCCTTGTCGGGTCCGCTTCACGGCGGAGCAAATGAAGAAGTACTTAAAATGCTGGACGAGATCGATCACCTGGAAAATGTTCCAGACTTTATCAAAAATATAAAAGAAGGCAAAGGAAAACTGATGGGATTCGGGCATCGTGTATATAAAAATTACGATCCTCGTGCAAAAGTGATCAAGAAGCTTGCATATGATGTTTTTAAAATCACAGGAAGCAATCCAAAACTCGATCTCGCATTAGCTCTGGAAAAAATAGCTCTCGAAGACGAATATTTTATCAAACGTAAACTTTATCCGAACGTAGATTTCTACTCAGGGCTTATATATCAAGCTATGGGTTTCCCTACGGAATTCTTCACGGTACTTTTCGCAATCGGGCGTACTATCGGCTGGCTGACACAATGGCATGAACATATTACCGATACGGAACAAAAAATCGCGCGTCCGCGCCAGATTTATCTCGGAAACGGTGAGAGAAACTATGTTGCAATGAATGAGAGGAAGTAGAACGGTGAGAAAAGTTCGTAGTGCGTAGTTCTTAGTGCATAGTTACGAAGAATCAGAGAACTTAAAAGTCATAAACGGTGAATGGATAAAGGTTCTTAGTGACTTAGTGCTTAATTCGTAATCTGAGAATTGTCAACTTAAATGAACTAAGCCAAATGACCAAGTAACCAAATAACTCAACAACCTTGAACTTCAACACGACAGCACCACAGCACGACTACGAACTACGAACTACGAACTAAGAACTACGAACTAAAGATATGCTTGTCAACGTCAACGGAACATTTATTCATTACATCGAGCATGGCCATTCGGACGGCTTGCCGTTGGTTTTCCTTCACGGCTTCCCTTTCAGCGGGGCTATGTGGCAGCCGCAGTTGAATTTTTTGCCTGATTCTGTGCGTGCTATTGCTCCCGATATCCGTGGATCGGGGGCAAGCGATGTCGGCGACGGACAATATACGATCGACCTCTTTGTCGACGACCTGATCGCCTTGCTTGATTATCTTCAAATTTCAAAAGCAGTCCTTTGCGGACTTTCCATGGGAGGATATATAGCGCAGAGAGCGCTTCAATGCCGCCCTGATCTCGTGCAGGGACTGATTCTCTGCAACACAAAAAGCGAAGCCGATACAAACGAAGCAAAAATTAACCGTGCAAATTCAATCCGGAATGTTAAGCTCAACGGCATACCTTTGTTTGCTGAAGAATATTTGAAAAAAATATTTTCTCCGGAGACAGTGGTAGAATAATCCCGAAGCGGTCATACTTATTAAAAATATCATTGAAAGCACTTCACCGCTGGGATTATGCGGCACTCAACTGGCTTTGGCAGCAAGGACCGACACGACTTCACTGTTTCCTTCTCTCATAATTCCCGTCCTTTTTTTCGCCGGCGCGCGCGATCTCATCGCTCCGCCGAGCGTTATGAAAACTCTTCATGAAAAAGTCCGGGTTCGGAATTCCATATTCTGCCCCATTCCGCCCATATGAGCAATCTTGAAGACACAGATGAATTCAACCGGATACTTTTAGAATTCCTGAAAAAACATTGGCACGTTTAAACAGAACGCTCAAAGAACTTCAGACATCGATTATTGCCTGCCGTAAATGCCCGCGCCTACTTCTATGGCGCAAAAAAATCGCAAAGGAAAAAGTGCGGCGCTTTGCCGATTGCGATTATTGGGGAAAACCGCTGCCCGGTTTCGGCGATGCACATGCTGAAGTCTTGATTGTCGGGCTGGCCCCCGCAGCGCATGGGGGCAACCGGACTGGACGCATGTTTACCGGCGATAAAAGCGGGGACTGGCTTTTCCGTGCTCTTTGGAAGGCCGGATTTGCGTCGCAGCCAGAATCGATTTCCCGCCTCGACGGTATGCATCTTATGAACTGTTTTATTACTGCCTGCTGTCGATGCGCACCGCCCCGGAATAAACTGCTTCCAGAAGAAATAAGAAACTGCCGCCCATTTTTGCTGGAAGAAATTACATTACTTAAAAAGTGTCAGGGTCATCATCGGACTCGGCAAAATCGGATTCGATGCCATTACATGCAAGTTATCGGGAACTTGGCCTTCTACAGCGCTAAGTGCAAACCTCAAGTTCAGCCACGGCGCCTGTTTTCATCTGAATGACAGCATTACTCTTATAGGTTCATTCCATCCAAGCCAGCAGAACACATTTACCAAACGCCTGACCGAACCGATGTTCGATGCTGTTTTTGAAAAAGCGAAGAAGCTCTTGTCTTAGAATGCAAATAAAAGAAATATGACATATATTCATAAAATGTAATTATTCAGCGTGAGTTTTATCTTTGTAAATTAAATTATCGCAACGAACTTCTGTAGCCGACACCGCCCGACACAAGATGAACCATTGCGGGCAGGGTGGTGTCGGAACATCCCGCGACCAGCGGTCGCGGCTACAGAATGATATTGGACGTCGTCCGCGATGAACATCTGCAATGGGATATCTAAAAACTAATTGTAAATTGGCTTTCATAATTCGCTGAGCAGTTACCATAAAACCATGAATATTCAAAAGAATTATTTTATCCTTTTGGGATTATCTCCGTCTTTTTTATTCTGGGGCTCTTGCGCCTGAACGACCTCTCGATTTATACCGATAGCACACGGTATGTAATCTGGGGAAATGCTTTTGCTCATGGCCTGGTCTTGTCGACAACACGCAGCCGGAGACCGAGTCCTATATCGTCAATGCTCCATTTTTTGCCGTTATTCTCTCTCCCGTCTTTCTTTTCTTTCCGCTTTCCGTCGCTCGCGGCAAAAATCGTGACACTTACATTGGCTTCACTCGCTGTTTTTCTTCTCTTCATCTGGTCTCGCAAACATCTCGGCGAGAACGGAGCGCTTTTTCTTTCATTCCTTTTTGCGCTTCAACCCGTTTACACTCGTTCTTTCGACAGAAGTTCTTTCCGAAACTTCTTTCCTCGTGCTGCTTTTTCTTATTCTCATTTTAGCGGACCGTTATTCTGAGAATTCACCCGACTCCTCTGCAAAAATCGCTGTTCCTGCTCTTGATTGCCGTTCTTCCGCTTGTGCGGGAGATAGGATTTGCCTTGCGGCCGCTGCGATTATTCTTACACTGCTATTTCCAAAAAATTCAAGGAAAGCATTGCCGTTTTTGCTAGCCGCCGCCCTGCCATATTTTTTCTGGATACGATATAACACGGCACAAATGCCCATAACATCTCAGTCCAATAATATCCAATACACATTTGAACACTTTGTGACGCCTCCGGACGCTTCATTTATGACGGAGTTGGTGCAGAGACTCTTCATCAACGGAAGCAGGCATCTTGCCGAGCTGGGAGGCATGATCGCTTATGCCTTTCCGGGCACACTACTCGCCAGCCCGGGCAATTTTTCCAATATCGTTTTATCGGCAGTTGGCGCCGGAAAATATTTCATTATTCCTATATTTTCTGCTCTCTTTGCATTTGGGATTTTTTCCGACCTCCGGAAAGGTTTGCTTCGTCTGCTCTTCCTTGTTTTCTATCTTGTGCATCGTTTTCCTGTACCCCGTTCTCGACATCCGGTTTCTTTTCCCGATCTTTCCTTTTGCACTGTTCTATGTCTTCCTTGGACTCCGGGAAGTGTGTCGCAGAACGCATCTTTCAATATCGATGGACCCGCTGGATCAGCACGGCCGGTTTTTTGCTTCTTGCATTTCCGAACTTGATCTGCATTGCCGAAATTATACGCACCAATCAGCATTACCGATTGACACCGGCCTCCTTTCAAAGTCTCGAACTCTTCTTCTGCGTCTGTTTCATTTTTTTCAACTCCATGGTCGCTGTATGGAAACATGGTTTGAAGAGCATATACCGGAAGGTTCTGTGGTTGCAACTCCGTATAAAGATATTGCTCCCTTTGCCCCAAAGATGCAAATTTTTGGAAATTAACCGGGCAGTCCCGCTTCCGATGTTCGAGTCGCTTTTACGCGAAGAAGGTGCAAATTATTTATTGACATCGAACATCTTTGGAAACATTCCCGAATATTTTACCGCCATAACCGAATCCGGACGATTCCGATTTGAGCTTTTGACAACGATCGGATCTCTGCGGGTTTATGCAATTCATAACAGGCTGACAGAGCCCGGATTCCGGTCTAATGCCAGAAATCGATTCTTCTGGCATCCGGCACTGCAGCCGATTTTTTTGTTCAAGCGAGGCACATGCTGCGCACCGAACGATATCCCGAAGCTTTAGAAATTTTTGCAAAGCTTGAACAGCAATATCCGTATCAACCGGAAATTCAGTATCAAAAACTTATTCTCCATGCATTGATGGCGGACAGGGCTTCCGCCACATGCCGACCTTCAGCACATCTATACGTTATCAGCGAACACGTATATTTCTTCTTCGAATGTCTTCCTACGAGCTGCTCAGATTTTATATGATGCAGGCACACGCTCGGATCCCGGCATAAAAGCCGAGGACCTTTATAATGCCGGAAAAATGCTCTGGGATTTGGGCTGCAATATTCAGGCATATCATTTTTTACAGAAAGCCGTTCGAGCTCGACTCCTTTATCGTTTAACTGTCTCCTCTGGGCTTGGCATTTCGGGAATCAGCTCCAAGCGCCGGAATCCAAAGAATATTTAAAACGTCTCGACGCTCTCGATGCGGCTAATCCCGTCGTCCAGACTTTCCACTATTATATCGTTGCTTCAGGATTCATTAACCCGCAGTACCGACCCCAATACACGCGGAAAATTTTTTGAAGAAATTTCTTCAGCTTATGACGGTATCGAACTTCCTATGGAAGCTTTCGATGCTGCGGAACGGGCCATTGGGGAATCTCCTCAAAACGGTCAATTCCGGAGATATTTGGACTCTTTGTGTTACAAGCATAATAATAGACTCAGAAGTGAAAAAGCGTTATAATTAACATTTTAATTAGTTCGTAGTTCTTGGTTCGTAGTTCTTGGTTCTTGGTTCTTGGTTCTTAGTTACTTGGTTCTTAGTTCTTGGTTCTTAACTACGAACGACGAACTAAGAACTACGAACTTTTATCCATTTACATTTACAGTTTACAGTTCACCGCTCTAAAGGAGTTGTTATGAGTGAAGAAAATATTTCCCCAGATCCGATTCGGCGCCTGCGCCGGACCCGCATGACGGAGGCGCTGCGTTCTTTGGTGAGGGAAACCGAACTTTCCGTGAACGATTTTATTTACCCTCAGTTCGTCGTTCCCGGAAAGAACTTCCGAAAAGAAATCGGTTCCATGCCTGGAGTGTTTCAACTCTCCATCGACCAGCTTATCCGCGAATGTGAGAAGTGCAATTGCTCGGTATTCCGGCCGTGATCCTCTTCGGTATTCCTGAAACAAAGGATGAAGTCGGCAGCAGCGCGTACGATGAACATGGAATTGTTCAAGAGGCGATTCGTGCAATCAAAAAGAGCGTTCCGGGACTTCTTGTTATTACCGATGTCTGTCTTTGCGAATATACATCGCACGGACATTGCGGCATTGTACGGGGAAACGACATTTTAAACGATGAATCGATAAAACTGCTTGCAAAAGAAGCGCTGACCCATGTGCAGGCCGGGGCCGACATGGTAGCGCCATCGGATATGTTCGACGGACGTGTCCAGGCTATCCGCACAATATTAGATGCGAATAATTTTCAGAACATTCCCATTATGTCGTATGCTGCCAAATACGCCTCCGGATTTTACGGACCATTCCGTGAAGCGGCAGAAAGTACGCCGAAATTCGGAGACAGGCGCTCGCATCAGATGGATCCTGCCAACAGCAATGAAGCTCTGCGTGAAGTCGAGCAGGATATTCTGGAAGGAGCCGATATTGTCATGGTCAAACCGGCGCTTTCATATTTGGACGTTATCCGCCGTGTCAAAGACCGTTTCGGTATGCCGACAGCAGCATATAATGTAAGCGGCGAATATGCTATGATCAAAGCGGCGGGAAAAAACGGCTGGATCGATGAACAGCGTGTAATGATGGAAGTTCTTACCAGTATTAAACGTGCAGGCGCCGATTTGATATTAACCTATTTTGCGAAAGAGGCGGCGAAAATAGTGAATGGTAAATAGTAAAAGTTCGTAGTGCTGGTGAGTAGCTGAAGTATGAAATATGACAGCCCTAATGATTGGACTATGAATTTAAAAAGAACGTAGCGAACTAAGAACTAAGAACCAAGAACTACGACCTAACCACGAACTTAAGAACGAAAACATCTTTTTTAAGCTGACAACTATGTTGAGGAATAAAGGATGAGGCCACGATTATTGAGAAAAACACTTCGAACTGTCAAATCGAATAAACTTTTTACCAAAGCACAGAGCATTCTTCCGGGAGGAGTCAATTCCCCGGTTCGCGCTTTTAAGGCGGTCGGACGCGCACCGCTCTTTATAAGAAAAGCGAGCGCCGCATACGTCTGGGACGAAGACCATAACAAATACATCGATTATGTCGGTTCGTGGGGACCGATGATTCTGGGACATGCAAATCCTTCCATCGTTAAAGCCGTCCGCACTGCCGTCCGATCCGGAACAAGTTTCGGGGCGCCGACACGCATGGAAGTAAAACTGGGTGAATTGATCGTCAAGGCAGTCCCCTCGATCGAAATGGTGCGGATGGTGAACTCCGGAACGGAAGCAACCATGAGCGCACTCCGGCTTGCCCGCGCCTTTACAGGGAAAGATAAAATTATCAAATTCGAAGGATGCTATCACGGCCATGCCGATTCATTTCTTATCAAAGCCGGATCCGGTGCAATGACATTCGGCGTACCGGATAGTCCCGGCGTACCTGCATCGGTGGCAGCCGATACATTGACCGCAGCATATAACGACCTGCAATCGGTTAAGACGCTCTTCGAGAAAAATGCGAATCAGATCGCTGCAGTCATTGTGGAGCCGATAGCCGGCAATATGGGATGTGTTCCGCCTCAGCCCGGTTTTCTGGAGGGATTACGTTCGCTGTGCACGGAGCAAAATGCCCTTTTGATATTCGATGAAGTGATGACCGGTTTTCGCGTATCGCTCGGCGGCGCGCAGGAATTGTACAATGTAACCCCCGACCTGACGACGCTTGGAAAAATTATCGGCGGCGGTTTGCCGGTAGGCGCTTACGGCGGAAAAAGGGAACTCATGGGACTCATCTCTCCAGCCGGTCCGGTTTATCAGGCCGGCACGCTTTCCGGAAATCCGCTCGCAATGGCGGCCGGATTTCAGATGCTGAAGATTTTGTATTCCAATACGATGATTTACAAAAAGCTGGAGCAGCGTTCATTACAACTGGAAGAAGGAATTCGGGAAAATCTTCACCGGCTCGGTTTAGCACACACCGTCAACCGCGTCGGATCGATGTTTACGCTTTTCTTTGCCGAAAACAGGTTATCGATTACAACACCGCAAAAAAAGCCGATACTGATAAATTTGGAAAATATTTTAACGCCATGCTGGAACAAGGAGTTTACCTGCCCCCATCGCAGTTCGAAGCGGCATTTATTTCAACCGCTCATACGGAACAGATTATACAAAAAACAATTACAGCAAACTATAAAGCGCTGCAGAAATCATAATTACTTTTACAATAAAAAAGCCTTGTCAAGGTTCAGAACCTTGACAAGGTTTTACGTATCATATCTTTCAAAACTTTAATTCACCGTAACAGGAACATAGACAACGATAGCTGATGCATAATTTGGACTCGTGATAGTTATGTCTATCGTTACTGCTGATCCGGCCAGTAATGATAGCGGCGCTCGAATTATCATAAACACCGAATGCAAATTTAGTATTTCCCTCGTCCCAGCAATCTGTAATCCCCTTGTGGGATAGTAATTGCAGTGCCGCCTATATCACCTTCTACCTCAAAGCCTTCACCCTGCACCGGGTTAGAACCAAGATCAACGGTGGCAGTAATAGTTCCATTGATTGGATTTCCGTTAGAATCCCATAGAGTCAATGTGTCTACAATTCCTGAATGTGAATGATTTGCCATTGAAATGGCGGCCGGTTGATTGGGAATCATAGCACCTTCGTTCCAGAGAATTAAAATACTATCCCTGATGGGATGTCCCGTTTTTACCCATTGTCTGCGCTTGCAGCCAGGTATAGCCTCTTCTTCCGCTCGTGAGAGGATCTGAAGTTGTATAATATCCAGTCTCTGAAGGTGTTGGATGAACTTGCGATCCAAGCAACTCCGACGCTTCTCCATTTACATCGGTAACCGATATGCCGTTATTACCGATTTTACCGGCTCCTCCCGGTGTTGAAATAAAATCTACAGCATGTCCCGGACGGAACAGCATAGCCAAAAGTATCCGCTACAGAAGCGCTGTAATTATGCGTCTGGTATACACCCCAATATGGAATAACCCATCCATTTGGATAAGTCTCTGTTGGCGCTATGGAAAAATGAGATTGATCCGCAAATCCGCTGTAAGATGATCAAGTCTTGTTATGTAAGTTTGTGTAAAATTAACAGTATTGCCGTTATTCAAAAGGACTTGAACAACTAATTGCACAGCTCCGGGGCATGTGCCGCTGGCTACGCTTACTGTCAATTGTCCATTCTCATCCGTTGTTGAAGAATCCGGATTGCAGCTTGGCAATGTTCCATAAGCGCCGTCTGCCGGATAAAAGATCAATGAGAATTTTGCCTTGTAACTCGGTGAACCTGCAATCGCATTACCTGCAGAATCTTTTACCTGCAAAACATACTGGCAATTTTCCAATTGACTGTTGCCTTCAAGCAATCCTACGCCTTTTGAATAAATATGGTTCGTTGACATGCTTATAACTGAAACCTGATTCGCAGTGCGAACAGCGCTTGCATTCTTTGTCAATGTGACCGGAACTGCTTTTGCGTCACCCGGATTGAGTAGAATCAGAGCCGTCGTATCGGGATTATATGTTGCTGTGGGATCTGTTATGACCAAACGCGCAGTATATTGAGCGCGACAATTGAAGCGAAATTGTAAAATACCCGGATGTACTTGTATAATATGCTGTCGGATTTGCCGAATTTATATCGACGACCTTCATACCGGAGAGCAATTGACCGTTATAACTTACGGTTCCGCTGATGGTCGTTGTGACCTTAGGATTTGTATTCTTCGTCAATATTATCATTGGAAGTGTTTTTGTATCGCCCGGATTAACAGGAACCGCAACGGCAGCGCTATTATAGACCGATGAAGGATCCGAAATGACCAGATGTGCAGTATATGCAGAAGCCAGTTTAAGTGTAACGGTAAAAATCCCATTCACATCCGTCGTATATATCGCTTGATTAGCAGAAGTAATGTCGACGACCTTCATTCCAGAGAGATATTGGCTGCTATCGCTTACGCTTCCTATGATAGTGGTCGTGTTGCTAAAATTTTTCGATAATGACAAAATCTGGGTCGCAATTGTTTTCGCCTCACCGGGATTAACGGTGACCAAGACTGTGTCATTATTATACAATAAATTGGGATCCGAGATGACAAATTTCGCCGTATAGGGAGCCGTCAATTTAAGTGTATCGGTAAAACTGCCGAATGCATCCGTTATTTTAGTCGTTTGATTTACTGAATTAATATCGACGACTTTCATGCCGGAGAGGAGCTGGTGGGTGCTATCGCTAACAGTTCCGGTTATTGTCGTTATTGTCGTTGCAGTTTTAGATTTCTTTAATACAATCAACGGAAGCGTCATTGCGACGCCGGGGTTGATAGTGACCGTATCCATATAATTAGTATATATGGAATTGGGATCCGATATAACCAAATGTGCTACATACGTAGATGTGAGCTGCAGTGTTACAGTAAAACTCCCGTATGCATTTGTCGTATAGACTGTTTGGTTTGCCGAGCTTATATCGACAACATTCATGCCTGCCAGCAGTTGACTGCTGTCGCTGACCGTTCCTGTGATCGTAGCCGTCAGTTTCGGATTCGCATTCTTTGTTAAGATGATTAATCCAAGATTTTTTTTGTCTCCTGGAATGAGCGGAACCGATATTGTATCAGGATTATATACCGACAACGGGTCTGATAATACCAGACGTGCAGTATCTTGAGATGATAATTGAATTGTATAGGTGAAACTCCCGTACGCATCCGTAGGACCTGCAGTGCCGCCATTTGCCGAATTTATATCAACGATATTTATGCCGGAGAGCAATTGACCGCTGTAGCTTACGGATCCGGAAATAGTAGTTGTAATTTTAGGCTTCTTCGTTAGATATATTTGTGACAATGTTGTGTCTTTCCCCGGATTTACCGCAACTGCAACGGTATCGCTATTATAAGCGCCCGTCGGATCCGTTATCATGAGCAACGCAGTATATTTAGCCGTTAGTTTAAACGTCAGAGTAAAACTTCCGGTTGAATCCGTGGTATAGACATTTTGAGTTATCGAATTGATATCAATCACTTTCATGCCGGGGAGCAATTGAGTGCCGTCACTTATGACGGCCTGTTATAGACGTGGTAGTTTTAGGTTTTTGCGTTAACGCTATGGTTGGGAGTGTTTTTGTATCGCCCGGGTTGAGAGTAACCGAAACGGTATCGTTATTATACACCAAAGATGGATCCGATAGAACCAAAGATGCCGTATACTGAGCCGTCAGCTTAAGCGTTATAGTAAAAGTTCCGGTTGAATCCGTCGTATACGTCGTTTGAGTTGCCGAATTGACATCAACGATTTTAATACCGGGAAGTGCCTGATTATTATAAGTAACCGTTCCGACAATGGTCGATGTCGTCGATCCTGTGACGACTTGTGTCGGCGCTTCCTGGCAGGAATAAAGAATTATGATTCCGGTTATGATGGTCAGAAAAACGACTATCTGTATTTTTGTGCTGTGCTGCAGGGTCCAAAATGCGCGATTAAAAAATATACCGCTCTTGATGATATGCTTTTTCATAATAAACTCCCCGGTGCAGATGACCGGCTAAAATTAACGTATCGCTATTTTACCGTATTTCTTGTCATTAATATCTTTTCTGATTTCTCCAAGTTTGTCTTTGATTACATCTTGTTCTTTCGTTATCGCTGCCGCCCTTTCTTCGATAGTCGGGACAAATTCAGCTTTCAAAAGGACGATCAATTCCTTACGCGTGGTACTGTTGGAATTATAGCCGAAGAGATACCGCAGGCCGAATACCCACCATGGCAAATCTTTGAGAACCGGTATGCCTTCACGTACGACCGTGACAGTGTTTTCGTATAATCCGCCGATATAGCTTTCTTCATGATTGAGAAGAGACAAGCGTCCCGATGTCAATGTTTTATTAACAATGGTGCTGACATCTCCTACGGTTACCGCGCTTCGTTCCACGTGATAATCGAGATCGATGAATTCGGTATCTCCCACTTTCATAACTTTTGGCGTTACTGAAAGAATCGTGCCGCTCGGATAGAATTTTTCCACAGTATTTCCGGAAAAATCTTTTTCCCTGGACGGAAAAGTCCTGCCCGATTTGAATATGCGCCGTGCTTCCCGACCGAACTGTAACTTCCGGTCGCGCAATAATTTCGCCGATCTGCTCGTTTTGAAAAACTGACAGCGCCGTATTTATATCGACGCTCAATCCGCTCGGCGAAGCGGTTGCACCAAAGAGAGGCGTGCCGCTCGATGAACCTCCCGCACTGTTCGTATTGATCGCACTTGCTGTGCTCGATGCACTAGCATTGATCGTCGAAGTACCTGCATTTGTTACAAGGTTGGCTCCGGTGAATGCAACGCCGAGATTCGAGTTACTTCCGCGGAAAATACTCCAGCTGATTCCAATTTGATCGGCTTTTGATCTATCGATCTCAAAGAAGATCGACGAGATTGTGACCTCGCGCAATTGTCCGATGATTTGTCCGGAATCGAGTGGAGCAGGAAGAGCCGTTGGGAGAGGCAGACGCTGAATCGCGAGCGGCGGGGCTTCCTGCTGGCCGGTCTGTGTCTTTTTATTATCCTGAGTATTGACCGAAAGATCTCCGGAAGCAGGCTTATTCAGATCGGAAAGCGATATAATTTCCATATATTCGGGATTATCGTTATACCACAACTGGTTGGTGCGCAAAATAAGTTCAAAGGCGTCCTTCCAATACATCGATTCGATATTGATGCCTATTCCCGTTTCTTTATCCCGCATGGGAGAGTGATCAATAATAATTTTATTGGTCAGTTTTTTTGACAGCTCCGATAGCGCCTGCATTGCACGCGAATACGGCAAATCGGACTTGAAAGAGACGATTTCTTCCGAAGATGCCCCTTCCTTGCCGGTCTGCGCAGCACGAAGGACGGACTGAGCAGACTGAGCAAAAAGCTGCACGGAAAGAACTATGCAGCCGAAAAGAAGAAGGATATGTTTGCTCATATGATACCTCGTTACTTAAATTTCTTATCGAATTTAATCCGCTTGATCAGTTTTCGAACAATACCGCCTTCATCGAGCGTATATTCCACGGAGCTTGTCGACGGGTCGATCGAGGTGACGCTTCCGTGCCAAACTTTGTCGCCGATATGAAGAATAAGCAATTCGCCTTCGACCAGAACGAATGCCTTCCCGTGCAGAACTGCTTTGACATCGGAATTATCCGCATCAATTTCACCAACCGGCGGTGTTGTCGCCAAAACTTGCGAAACGATCGGCTTGCACGGATTGAATATACCGGGAATCATCGTCAATGTCTTTGCTGCAAGCGAGGTACCTAATTCCGGAATATTGTTCACATAGTATGCCTGCAGGTCCATTTGAAATGTCACGCTTTGCACGGTTTCTTTTGTCAGTTCATCGATCGCTTCATGCGTATCGATGGTCATGGAAGAAATCTTATATAGCCGTCGTCCATTTTCGAGGAAGTAGACAAACTTAAAAAGATCCTCGAATGTCGATTCACCCGACGTTAGCTTGTAAATGTTGAATCCCCAGCGGTCTTTGTTTTCTCCGCCGGTAAATCTCATGTCGAACTTAATAGCGCCTGCCTGATCTTCCCCGCTGCTCATATAGCTGTACGTTTGCGACGACGCATCGGTGAGCGGAATTTCTTTGCTGCGGGAATCGTACCTGCGCTTGACATCCTGATATTTTTCAGTGAGCTGCTGCACTTCTTCCGTCAATCCCGGAAGATCTTCAAGTTGACGTTTGACTTCGACGGTCTTTTTATCCACAACCTTGAGCTGCCTGGGCTGCCACACTTTATTAATGCCGATTCCCAGTACCATGACAACGAACCACACGCATGCAAGATAGATCGTATTTTTTACTTTAAAGGACACGAGTCGTCTTTCTTTTTAATGCTGGTCGTACTTATCGATCTTCTCGATGAGAATGTCGAATTCGTAAAGGACTTTATTGCGAATTGTCACTGTGCGCACTTCTCTCAGCGTGGCTTTTTCAAAAACACCGGCCAGCCGTGGAATGCGCGTCTTGTAAATAGCTCTTCCCGAAATCATAATCGATCCGGGAGTAGAATTATCCGGCCTGATGCTGTAGATCCAAATGGAATTCAAATCTTCGACGCTGTTAGCGATATAGTGCAGTATGCGGCTCCATCGATCGCTTCCCGGAGCCAATTCATCGTAGACCGTGGTGGCATCGCTATACCGGTTAATATCGGAAGTCAGTGCATCTTTCCTTTGACGGAAGACATCCAATTCCGCCAGGCGCCCCTGCAGCCGTTTGAGTTCTTCATTGGCCCTGTGAATATCCGTTTGCCGGGTGGATATGGCAGTCCAGTAATAGACGATGGAAATAATGATAAGAATCGCGACAAGGCCTCCATGCCATGCAATGGCAAGGACTCGCTGCCCTTCTATGATTTTCTGAGGAAGAAGATTGAGATCGTAGAAGCTGGGATTCTTCGGGTCAAGCGTCTTCCATGCCGTAAGAATTGGAATTGCATATTCGGAGACAATTTCCGCCGAAGCTCCCTCGAATTCATCGAGATCTATCGTCGGGGCCTTGAGATATTCCACCTGAGCGCTTGAAAACTGCGGTGCAAGAGAATCCAAAAGGTTTACCTTGTGGCTTTCTCCGATCAGCAAAATCCGGTCGATGCGCGTTAATGCAATATTATCCTGTTCCAGAAGAATACGGCTGTATAGCGTATTTTCAATATTGGGAGATCCAAAACCTTCGCTGATGATCGGCGCAAAATGGAGATAGTGCTCTCCCTGCATAAAAATAAGACGGCTGAAATCATATCCGACGTAGACGATAACGCTTACTTCTTCCTCCTGCAGTTCATATTGAGAGCGCACCATCTCCAGCAAGGCTACATCGGAACTTTCAACCAATTTGACGGTCGGGACTCTCCCCCCCATAAAGGGTTTCAATTCCGACAGCAGACTATAGATATGAATCTCCGTCTTCGCGGA
This sequence comes from Ignavibacteriota bacterium, assembly GCA_963778945.1. GTDB lineage: Bacteria > Bacteroidota > Ignavibacteria > UBA10030 > UBA10030 > Fen-1254. The sequence continues at coordinate 151,693 of CAVZWL010000009.1, read as the reverse complement.
TAAGAGTCAGCAAACCGTCGGTCGCTGTCGGAATGGTTCCAACTGCATCAATTGATGGTATGACAGTACCGAGACGTTTTGAGATCCTGGAGTATGCGCTTATTGAGTTTTTCTCCTTTAAGACCGAAATTGCTTTCGATTTCCTGATATGTTACAGCCGGTTCGGAAATAGCGTAGGAAAGAGTATACTTCCTGGAAGATCCAAGCTCACTCAACAGCCCCAAAAGAACAGATGAATTGGTCGTTCCTTCCGTATCGCCGGCCATGTCTATATTCTGCGTCGAGAAAGCATCGGCGATGGAAAGATCGCTTATGCGCCTCTCTTCAGCGGCCATGGCATTTTTTTCATCAAGTTTTTTCTGGAGCGCAACGGTTTTGCAATCGCGGAGAATTGTTCTTCCCCCTTTGATAGACATGCGGACGAATTTGAGTTCCAATCCGTCTACAAATACCGCTACCGCAGTTTTTCCGTCACTTGATCGAATAGGCATTTTTTTCTATCGAATCCGTTCTGTCCGTTAATCTGTCTGCTGAATCTGAAGCAATTGCTGCAGACGGCGTTTGTTGTTTGAATAATTCATGGCATTCTCGAGTGAAATTTTTTTCTGCATATACAGCCGTTTGAGATCCTGCTCCAGCGTTGTCATTCCATGTTCGAATCCTTCATTCAGCATCTGATAAATTTCGCTTGTATTATTATTTTTAATTGCTGCACGAACGCTTGGCGTACCCAACAATATTTCTTTTGCAAGAATACGTTTACCGTCGAAACTCGGTACTAATTTTTGCGAAATCACACATCGCAATGTATCTGCCAATCGATATCGAACCCGTTCCTGTTCGATGGGAGGTGTTTCTCCGATAATTCTATCGATGCTTTCCACTGCAGATCCTGTATGAAGCGTCGAAAATACTTTATGCCCTGAGTCGGTAATTTCCAACGCCGTCATAATCGTTTCGGGGTCGCGCAATTCACCGAGCATGATGATATCGGGATCCTGGCGAAGAGCCTGTATAGCTCCGTCTTTAAAAGATAACACATCGCGCCCGACTTCCCGATGGCGTAAAATGCATTTATCCGATCTGTGAACATATTCAATAGGCGAGGCGATAATGACGATGTGACCTTCCACGGTGTCGATTGTTCGCATCGATGATCGAATCCAGAGTCGAACTTTTCCCGGATCCCGTAATTCCCGTAACCAGACAAAGGCCTTCCTTCGTATGGGCGAGACTCAATACCTTTGTTACATTGGCATGAAGCTCCAGCGTCTTGTATGGACGTATGACATTATTGATCGCCCGCATATTCATAGCAAGCTGATCCAGGTCAAAATATGCATTGGCACGGAAGCGGCGGAAATCATCTCCCGTCCCGTAAAGCATGTGCGAAAAATCCAGACTCCGATTTTCAAAAAGGAAAGAACGCTGCCGTTCTCCCAGTATGCATTGGATAAGAATATTGGTTTCGTCAGGCGAAAAAGTCCCTAAAACCGGATCAGGTTTCTTCGATCCGAAAATACGATACCAGATACATCCCTGAGATCCGATATCCGCCGATGTCGATGTCAGAAGCGCCGAGCGAAATCATCCTCGATAATAAATAATTCATGAGTGATTGCAATTTCGCCCTGACGGTATCATCGGTTCTCGACATCATATCACTGATGAACATCTGCCGTTCTAATCCTTGAACAGTCGATGATATACCATCGGCGATCACTTTGAGGATTTTTTGTGCCTCAAGAACGGCTTTCGGACGATCGTCCGTTACTGTAATCGAAGGAGTATTAGTATGTTGAAGAGATGGGTTTTGAGCCGTCATACTTTCTTTGTTGCTCGCATTGTTCTTTTGCTCAATATACTCAAGAAACACTAATGAATTGGATAAATTATAATGAACAACAACACAAAAAGCAAATCACTTCAAGAAGAAAATTCAAAAAGTTCTCTAGATCCGCTAAAATTGAGGGCTTATCACCTTATCTCCTGCTTCAATCCCAACAAAATCTGCAGATTCATATGGCACATCGGACCTGTTTACGCTTTTTTAATCTTCTTCCGTAGTCGTGGCAACTACTTCTTCCAATGTCGTAGTTCCCTCCATCATCCGTTCCATTCCAGATCGGCGCAATGTCCACATGCCGTCTTTTGAAGCCTGTTCACGGACGGCATTTTCATCCACTTTTTCTCCGGCATTTAATATAATGTTCTTGATAGCTTTTGAGAAAAATAGCGCTTCATGAATGGCAGCTCTCCCTTTGTACCCCCCGCTGCATTTTTCGCATCCGACCGCCTTGTAAAAAGTATGTTTCTTAACTTCTTCTTCAGAAAATCCAAATTTCAACAAATGCTCAAGTTCATCGGTATCGAGCGGCTGCTTGCATATTTTGCAGAGAGTCCGGATAAGCCGCTGCGCCACAATAATATTAATAGCGTAAGCAAGAAGGAATGGCTCGACTCCCATTTTATACAAACGGGCAATTGCACTCGGCGCATCGTTCGTGTGCAGCGTGGAAAACACCAGGTGGCCCGTGTTTGCCATTTTGATTGCCGTTTCTGCCGTTATTTTATCGCGCATTTCACCGACCAGCACGATATCCGGGTCGTGACGAAGTATGCCGCGGATTGCTTCTTCAAACCCCATTTTCGGCCCGATCTTTAACTGACGGGCGCCTTTGATAATATACTCCACCGGTTCTTCGATGGTCAGCACGTTTACGGTAGGATCGATGACCTGATAAAGGGCGGCGATAAGGGTTGTTGATTTTCCTGATCCTGTAGGCCCCGTAAGAATAATAATTCCCTGCGGTTTGTTGATAGCCTTGTAAAAAAATGCCCGGGCCGGCCCTTGAAGGCCGAGTTTTTCCAAATCCGTGATAACCTTTCGGTCGTCGAGAACACGAATGACGATACTTTCGAACTTATGTTTGAACTCAGTTGTAACGATCGGCATAATAGAAACACGGAAACGCAGCTGGTGCCCGTCGATCACGCGCTGAATAAATCCATCCTGCGTCATTTCCCGCTCAAACCGGTCGACGTTCTTGGTTCTGTCCTTGACAACCGCCATAACCGCTTCGGGAGTTGTGTTTTCCTGGCAATGCCAGACTTGAAGGTTTCCGTCGACGCGGAATAAAAAATTGGTACGATTGCCTTCAGCTGCAACGACATGAACGTCGCTTACGCCCCGGCGTACCGCTTCGACCAGACATCCTTCGAAAAGATTGACAAGCGCGCTTTTGCTTATTTCCGCTTCAAGAGCTTGTTCATCGACATTCTCATCGTCGGTGCCGCCGGCATCGTCTACCGTAATTTTATTATCTTCCAGCAGCTTGAGAAATTCATTCTGCGCAGGAGCAACGCGCTCCATGAGCATCTGTAAATCTTTGAGGCGAACATAGCAAATTTCGTATTTTTTGACGTTGAAACTTCGCGCAACGACCGGCAAATTTCTGTCGGTCGGATCTGCCGCAATAATAATCAGCTTATCAGTCTGACGTTCATCGAACTTCAGCGGAAGCACTTTCGACTGTGTCATCATCTCCCGCTGCTGATCGCTGAGTTGATCGACGATTTTCTTGATGAATGCAATTCTTGAATCGTCTACTTTTTCGTCGGCAAGAAAGACCTCACGAAAAGCATACAAGTTTGCGACTTCACGAAAAACCGCATCGTGATCGGCGCCAAATTCGGTTACAAGAATTTGACCGAGATTTTTTCGGTTTTTCTTGTTCTCCTCGGAATCTTTCATCTTGAGAGATTTTTCCAGCGTCTCAAAATCGATGATTCCTTTTTTTAGAAGTGTATAACCGATCTTATCAGTTATATCTATTTCCGGCATATCCTCTTCCTTATCGCTAAAAGGTTGCCCTATCGCAGGAATATTCCAACAGGCATGATCATATGCGGCGACTCCACCTTGACCGTTGCCGTTTCCGAAGAGACCAGCGTCAGTGCAGTCAAAACGAGCATAATGATCATATTGACCGACAATGAAATTGCTTCGACAGCATTTTTAAGTTTATAAGAAGTTTCCTTTTCATAATATTCTGCCAATTGGAGCGCGGTAGTTTTAACCGTTCCGGTTTCCGCCCCGGAATTAAATCTCGAGATAGCGGTTCTTGTAAACACACCTGACGCTTCAAAGGCTTCCGTCAAGCCGCGGCCACGTTCCAGCATCATAGGAATAGCAACCGTTTTTATCTGATGTTCCATATATCGATTGCCGCATGCTTCCGCTGCCATACGAATAATTTCTATATTCTCGCCGGAGCCGCTGTACAGCGCATAGAAAACACGGCAGAATATCTCAATCGCCATTTTGTGAAAGAGCGTGCCAAGAACGGGAATTCTAATCATGTATTTATCCATGTAAAACTGTCCCCGTTCGGTCCTGAGCATACATATAAAGACCGATGATGGGACCCAGGGTCAGTATCGTGAGAACCGTTGCATTGGCCATAAGCCATTTGCTGAATTTCAGCGTTGCTGAAGTCATGGGAGGAAGTTTGATATGAAACTTGACAAACATTTCCGCCGTTTTGGGAAATATATAAGCGACATAAAACAGGACTGCGAGAAAGAGGACAAATAATGTAATCATCGGAGTAACGAGGGCGCTTTTGAGGCTGCGCTTGAATTCCGCATTTCGTTCTAAAAACTTTGCCGTGCTTTCATAGATTTCCACCATATTGCCGCTTTTCGAGGCAAGGCCGAGCATGTTTGCAGCAAACTTTCCGAACACTGTCGTTTGTTTTTGAAATACTTTTTCGCTGTCTTTTCCCTGTTTTAACTCCGTATTAATTTCTTTCACTGCATCACGCAGTGTGGTATTCGTAATATCGTTGATGAGAAGCTGCATCACTTCGTTGAACGGCAGTTTCTGCCGCATCAGGTCGGTGCTCACGCGGACAAAAGTAATTATTTCGGTTGCCGGAGCTGCTCTTTGTTTCGTCCCGAATAATTTCCTGCGGACGTAGAGAACCTTGAAGCCCATTTTTTCAAGCGCAGAACGCACCTCGCTGGCGGTAAAAGCTTTTTGTTCCCCGTCGATGGGTTTGTCCGTGCCCTTCTGCACACGGTAAATATAAGAGACGCGTTCATGAATGTCGGTTATTTTAAACTTTTTATCGCGTCCTAATTCCTGCGCTCTTTTTTTTGCAATACTTTTCGTATCGGCAGAAATCGAACCCGATACTACTTTCCCCGAAAGAGTTACTCCCTCAATTCGATATTCAGGCATAAAAAAAACCTATTTTTAAAGAAATAGTATTATCAACTATATACGATAATACACTTTTTCATTTTCTGTGTCAAGAAAAGGATGTATTTATTTTTTCCGCTTCTCCCGTGCCGAGTGTGCTGCATCACAAACATGCACCGGCTTTGACTTTGACACATCTCAATCCACAAGTGTTTATCCCGGCGCATGTGCTTTAGACAACAGGAAGAACAGAAAAAAAGAGGCGAATTATTTAAATTCGCCTCTTGAGGTCATGAAGTGCGGATTGTTCTTCTAATTCCAAACACGAATCGGAAGAACGACCATGGAGAGACCGAGAAACTGCAGCCGGTTTTGAATCGCATTTGCCGTTTCGCTGTGAAGTATGCGCTGATACCATTTTTCCTTTTGAAAGACCAATTTTGCCGAGAAAAAGACAGACTGTTTGAATTGCTTGGATAGTTCTACGCAAATTCTCTCCGCTTCGACAACCGGCTCCGTCCCGACAGTCATTCTTGATTCCGCCGGGAATCCAAGTCCGTTGGCAAGTTTCACATATTGAGCCAAATCCGCCTGCACTTTTTCTTCCATCTTCTCCACTTCCGCTGCTCCCTTAAAATTGCCCGAGTCAAGAACGGCAACCGAAACAAAAACCACTTGTTTAAAATATCCGGGGAATTGTTTCACAATGGTCAGGAACGAGTGAATGCCGAGTCCGCCGTAACTTTGGACGAGCAGCACAGCCGTAGGCTTGCGTGCGTCGATCACTCCGCACGATGCAGCCGCCGATTCATCGACGGGCAGGCCGGTGAGAATATCTTCCAGAGAACGCAGTTTTGTGAGAACGGTCTGATAATGGCGGCGAATAAGAATACACAGCATGATCAAAGCGGTCGTAATAACAACGGTAAGCCATGCTCCCATCTGGAATTTTTCGATGAGGACGATTGTCAGAATCGATAAGCAAAGAATAAGACCGGTAATGTGCACAGGCAAAGATTTTTTCCACTCCGGATATTTTTTTCGCTCCGTTATCCAGAATCGCACCATGCCGATCTCGGTCAGCGAGAAGGTAATAAACACGTTGATGGAATACATGGTCACCAGGGCATCGATATTGCCGCCCGTATAAAAGAGTGTTGCCATCGAAGCCGCACCGATAATGACAATGCCGTAGTACATCGTCAGGCGGTCGGATAAAAAGCTTAAACGATGAGGCAGCCAGCGGTCATTCGCCATGTTTGCCATCACGCGCGGGCCGTCCAGAAAACCCGTCTGGGCTGCAACAAATAAAAGTGCGGCTTCCGATATCAGGGTCAGCACGATAAACCAAGGGCCGATATTCAATCTCTCGATCATCACTGCATTGAGAGTTTTTCCCGGTTCCTCCGTGACACCGAGCAATAAATACAGTAAAAGAATCGATCCTGCCGTAATGGCCAGCGAAACTGCCAAATAGACCATAGGTACGCTTCGCAGTCGGCACACGGGGCTCGCGCATCATCTGAATTCCGTTCGATACCGCTTCGATACCGGTATAAGTTCCTGCGCCGCGGGAATATGCCCTCGCAAAGATGAAAAACATTCCGAGCATACCGAGAGTAGAAACATCATGATGCAGATTCAATGAAGTTACAGCGGCTATATGCGGAATGTCCTGAACATGATTAATAAGTGCCGTGATGAGAACGGTAATATGAGTACACAAGAACAATAAAAAAATCGGTACGAGAACCGTTATCGACTCTTTGACGCCTCGTAAATTTAAAACAACGAGGAGCAGGATTGCAATCGCTTCCACTGGAACTTTCCACGAAAGCCACACCATGGGCAGGAAGCTGAATATTTGATCGGCACCGGAGGCAATGGAAACGGTGATAGTCAGAATATAATCGACAAGAAGCGCGCATCCGGAGACGACACCGAACGAGGGTCCGAGTAATTTCGTCGCCACAACATATCCGCCGCCGCCGCTCGGAAAATGTTCGATAATTCGGCTGTAAGCATACGAGATAATAAAAACCGTCATTGCAGTAGCAAGAGCTAATAAAACAGCCATTTCCGGATGCTGCAGAAGTGAACGAAATGCTTCATCGGGACCGTAAGCAGATGAGCTTAATCCGTCTGCACCAAGTCCGACCCAGGCCATGAATGCTATAAGCGAAATTTTATGGAAGAGCTTTGGATCGTGAATATCGCGAGGTTTGCCGATAAGCACTTCTTTAATATTCTTCAACGATATGCCTTTCTATAGTCCAACAATTGTTTTCCGATCATCGAATCTCATAAAACGCCCGGCCTGATCCGTCATTATGCGAGGCAGATGCAGACCTTAGAAAAGCATACTCCTCTCCAATTCGACCTGTCTTATTATGGAAAGGAAGCTTCTTTACTTACAAAATGTGAAGAATTCTCTTAAAAACAAATTCACGTTTTAATTCTTCGGAATGCCGGTATTTTTTCATTCCATTTTTCAGAAAAAAGGATATTTTTCAGCATTCTTTTATCGTTATCGGATCGGAAGCACCGGGCATACATGCCTTCATACCGGTCTTGAGCTGATTCTCTGAAAAAAGTCATCATTTGAGCAAATTATTTTCCATTCTTTCATTATGGGATTATAGAAACAGAGTTGGAGCGGACATTACACGTATTTTATATTTACGGCAATTGAGATTGAACAGAGAAGAAAGAAACATATCCACCTTGCGAAGGTGGGGACCTTCGCAAGGTGGTGCCTCGAAAAACGAGTTGCAGGACACTTATTCAAACTCAATCCTTTTATTCTCCAGAAAATGATGAAAAAAATCCATGCTATCGTCAAGCAGGCCGATCCTTTACCTCGTTATCGTCTCAAAAAGAATACTCCTACTCCATAATTTATGGTTACCTTGATTTATGACGCAACTCGCATGGTCTTTCCCGGAAGAGTATCATTTTCGCTTTACGATACGGCTTTTTTGCGGATTGGTAAGCTGGAAATGCATTGAGGAATAAAATTAATGCGCCCCTTCTCCCCGTGTATCGCGTCCCATGAGATCGAGCGTTGCCTGCCTTGCGTTTTTCTCTTCATAGAGAACTTTATAAACCTCTTCTGCCATTGGCATATCGATATGATTTTTTTTCGCCAGTTGATGCACGGATTTTGCAGTCGGGACTCCTTCTGCGACCATTTTCATTTCGCTCAAGACGTCGCTGACCGCGCGCCCTTTACCGATTTCCTCCCCGACATAACGGTTACGGCTGTGGCGGCTCATGCATGTGACAATTAAATCACCTACGCCGGAGAGACCGGCAAATGTGACCGGGAGGGCGCCCATTTTTGAACCCAGCCGCGTAATTTCGAAAATACCGCGCGTCATAATGGCGGCTTTCGTATTGTCCCCGAACCCGGCGCCATCGCTCAATCCCGCCGCAACCGCAATGACGTTTTTAATCGCGCCGCCAAGTTCCACGCCGCGGAGATCATCGTTTACATACACCCTAAAATAATCGGTAATAAATGCATCCTGAACGACACGGGCAATTTTCGGTTTGAATGCAGCCGCAACGACCATAGTCGGAATCCTAATACTCACTTCTTCAGCATGGCTCGGGCCGGACAGAATGGCAAGATTCTCTTTTCTTTCATGCATCAGGACGTCGAGCAGCACCTCGGACATAGTCATGAGCGACCCGTTTTCAATTCCCTTTGCGACGTTGCAAATGATGGTATCGGTTAAATCGAGGTGAGAAATTCGCTGAAGAACCGAGCGAAGGAACTGAGAAGGCACGGCAGCTACTATCATATCGCGGCCGATACACGATTCTTCTATCTCTGTCGAGATAGTAAGTTCTTGGGGAAGTTTGAGTCCTGGAAGAAATTGGCATTCGTGTTTTTCACGAAGTCCTTCTGCTTCTTCAGCGCTGAATGTCCACAGACGTACATCGTGATGGTTGTCAAGCAAGACGAGCGAGAGAGTTGTGCCCCAGCTTCCGGCGCCAAGAACGGTCACTTTCATTGTTGAATAGTCTGCGTCTATCGGTTTAAAAAACTGTTATTCTTTGGAATCGACACTCGAAGGAACAACTTCAGTTTTTCCCTTCAAGCTGGTAATCTTCTTTTCACTGCCTTGAATCAGCCGCTTGATATTTGCACGATGCGAATAGAGAAGAAAAACAGCAATTCCCAGGCTGAAAAAAACGAGTGTTTTATAACTATGAATTTCGTCCGAAAGAATATTATACCGGATGATGAGGGTCAGCGGAAAAGCAATAGCAGCCATGATCGAGCCGAGCGAGACATAGCGAAAGGCGGAAAAAAATATTAAAAATACGAGTATTGAAACGATGAATTCTGTCGAAGCTATTCCCAGCAGCATTCCGGCAGCCGTAGCGATTCCTTTGCCGCCTTTAAAGCCGGCAAAGACCGTCCAGACATGACCGATGATAGCAGCTCCGCCGCAAATCATTTGAATAATCGTTAAATCGTCGAATGGCGTATGATTGTAAAAAGGAAGAGTCGGATCCCAAAAAAGGCGCGAAATAACGGATGTGGCAATCAATCCTTTTGTTAAATCGACAACCATAACGAATAATCCCGACTTCCAGCCCAGAACGCGAAAGACATTCGTTCCTCCGGCATTGCCGCTTCCTTGAGTACGAATATCGAATCCATGCCGCCACTTTGAGAAGATAATTGCAGTCGGGATAGAGCCGATGATATAGCTCAAAAAAACGACGATTGCGAGATTCACCATAGATCTTTCCTTTTCACAAATAAAACTAAAACTCTACCTTATATAATATGAACTTCACGGGCAAAAAGCAAGCTATATCAACCCTTTCGACTGCCAACGTTCAAGAATCAATTTGCCCAGTTCAAGGTCTTCCGGCGTCGTAATCTTGATGTTATCGTAGCTTCCTTCAACAATACGCGCTTTGATGCCGAGCCGTTCGACCAGCGCCGCTTCATCAGTGGAAGAAAATCTATCCTTTCGAGCTTTTTCAAAAGCCCTCAGCAGAACGGAAGCGCGAAAAGCCTGCGGCGTTTGAATCAGCCACAATGCAGTCCGGTCCAGCGTGCTGTCAAAAAATCCGCCTCCGGCCGAACGTCTTACCGTATCTTTCGGCTGCACTGCCAGTACCGCAGCATCATGTTCCTTGCACATTTTCACTAGATGAGAAATACGTTTCGGTTCGATGAACGGACGCACACCGTCATGAATGAGAATGATATCGCTGTCCTTCAGATCGAGCCGCTGCAAAACATTGGCGACCGAGTCCTGGCGTTTTGCTCCTCCGACAATCACCTTGCTGACTTTATGGAAACGGAATTGCGAAAGGATCTTTTCCATTTCAACGATTGAAGATTCCGGAACGGCAATAGCTATCTCATCGACGTCGGGGCATCGTTCGAACCTCTGCAGTGTATGTACGAGAATCGGTTTATGCTGAAGGGGCAGAAATTGCTTTTTGACTTCTCCGCCGATTCGCGTTCCGGATCCCGCTGCAGGAATGACTGCATAGACTTTGGACCGAATACGTTTCATAATATAATATAAAGAGAGGGAGTGCGCGCCTCCCTTTCCAAGAGAACGGATCCTTTTGCCTAAAGACGTGGACGAAAAGTCGGTTCCGCGGGAATTCGTATCTCATTCTAAGACGGGTTTGCGACATCTCTTTTCAACTCATGAGTTCCCGTCCACGTCTCTAGACGATAAGCATTGCATCGCCGTAACTATAGAATCGATAGCCGTCTTTGATGGCTTTCTTGTAAGCATGGGTCATAAAATCATGTCCCGCAAAAGCGCTGACAAGCATAAGAAGCGTAGATTCCGGCAGGTGAAAATTCGTAAGAAGCCTGTCGGTTACTTTAAAATCGTACGGAGGAAAAATAAATTTGTCTGTCCAGCCTTTAGCCGGTTTCAAATGACCGTCCGCCGTCACGCTCGATTCGAGCGCCCGGCATGTACTCGTTCCGACGACAAACACATTCTTTTTCGCATCGATAGTCTTATTGACCGTCGTGACCGTGTCCATCGGTATTTCGAAATATTCGGAATCCATTTTATGTTTAGTCAGATCTTCGACTTCAACGGAACGGAACGTTCCGATGCCGATGTGAAGAATCACGGGAACAATTTTCACTCCTTTAGCTTCAAGTTTTTTGAGGAGCGCCTTAGTAAAATGCAGTCCGGCAGTCGGGGCCGCAACGGCTCCGACCGTTTTCGCATAGACGGTTTGATAGCTGTCCTTGTCCTTCTCTGTGGCATCTCTCTTGATATACGGCGGCAGCGGAGTAAGCCCGATACGGTCGATAATCTTGAAAAAATCTCCTTTATGATTGAACCGAACCGTCCTTCCACGCGAAGTGGTGTTGTCGATCACCTCACACCAGAGTTTTCCATCGTCAAAATAAATTTTATTTCCGATCCGAACTTTTCGCGCCGGGTCGACAATAACATCCCAGATATTTTCTTCCGCATTCAGTTCACGCAGGAGGAACACTTCAATCCTTGCGTTGGTTTTTTCCTTTTTTCCGAGAAGACGCGCTTGAAAGACTTTTGTCTCGTTCACGACTAAACAGTCGCCTCGCTGAAAAAAACCGGCGATTTCATAAAACTTCCGATCATCGATCGTCTGGCCGGCCCGGTTCAATATCATCATCCGTGAATGATCGCGCGGATTTGCCGGCGTTTTCGCGACCAGATTTCGTGGAAGCGGATATTTGAAATCGGAGAGCTTCATGCTCATATCCTTTCGTTAATGAAGAGAGAGGGAGGCGGTCCCGGCGGACTTACGGTCCCGTCGGGACGCTTCCCGTTAATTAATGAACGCGCAGTTTATTTCCTCTTGCGCGCTGTTTTTTTCGCACCGGCCTTCTTTGCGGCTGCTTTATCTTCCAGAACCGCCTGCGCTGCTGCCAACCGCGCAATCGGAACCCGGAACGGCGAGCAGCTCACGTAGTTCATGCCTGCCCTATGGCAGAATTTAACGCTCTTTGATTCTCCGCCATGCTCGCCGCAAATGCCTACCTTCAGGTTCTTGCGTGTGGAGCGGCCTTTTTCAATCGCCATCTTGACAAGCGCGCCGACGCCGCTCTGATCCAGCGATTGGAACGGATCGTCGCTAAAGATTGCCTTGCCGCCGTCTTTCTCGCTCATGACGTAGTCCGGCAGGAATCGGCCTGCATCGTCACGGGACAAGCCCAGGGTCATCTGAGTCAGGTCGTTGGTGCCGCAGGAGAAGAATTCCGCATGTTCGGCAATTTTATCTGCCAGAAGCGCTGCTCGCGGAATTTCGATCATCGTGCCGACAAGATATTTCAATTTGCCCTTGAGTCCGGCATGTGCGATCAATGCATCGGCTACGCCGCGTGTCTGCACTTCCAGGATTTTAAATTCCTTCGGATCGATGGTGAGCGGAATCATAATTTCCGGTTCGACCTTGAATCCCTTCTTTGCGCAGTTGATCGCCGCTTCGATAATAGCGGTCACCTGCATGTCCAGGATTTCAGGATAGGTAATGCAGAGACGGCAGCCGCGATGACCGAGCATCGGGTTGCTTTCATGGAGCTGTTCGCAGCGGTGTCGAATTTTTTCGGGGCTCAATCCGGTGATTGCGGAAAGCTTATTGACGCCTGCATCGTCTTTCGGCGTGAACTCATGGAGCGGCGGATCGATCAGACGAATCGTTACCGGCTTGTTGTTCATCGCTTTAAAAATGCCTTCGAAGTCCGTGCCGCTGGAAGGGAAGCAGTTTTGCCAGCGCCTTCTTGCGCGTTTCGAGATTTTCGGCAACGATCATTTCCTGAATGGCCAAACGGCGTTCCTCGGTATCGAAGAACATATGTTCAGTCCGGCAAAGACCGATACCTTCTGCGCCCAGCGTGATTGCGTTTTGTGCATCGTACGGCGTATCCGCGTTCGTACGGACTTTCATCGTACGAATTTCATCGCACCATTTCAGCAGCGTGCGGAATTCTTCCGACTGTTCGGGTTTGATCAAAGGCAAGCCGCTGAGGAACACTTCGCCCGTTGTGCCGTTGAGCGTAATTTCATCGCCCTGCTTGATGACTTTTCCGCCGACTTTCATCTGCTTGGTGGTATAATCGATGTCCAGAGCCTCGCAGCCGACGACGCAGCATTTGCCCCAGCCGCGGGCGACAACTGCAGCATGGCTGGTTTTTCCGCCTGTCGCAGTCAGAATACCCTGTGCGGCATGCATACCGCCGACATCTTCCGGAGAAGTTTCTTTGCGAATCAGAATAACCTTCAAGCCGGCTTTTTCCATTTCCTCCGCTTCTGCAGCAGTGAACACCGCTTTGCCGACAGCGGCGCCCGGAACAGCGTCGATGCCCTTTGCCAGATAGAGTTCTTTCAATTTCTGCCCGCCGACGGCCTTGAGGTCGATCACGGGATAAAACACTCCTTCGATCTGTTCCGGTGTAATGCGCGAAACGGCCTGTTCCTTGGTGATCAATTTTTCATTGACCATATCGACAGCCATCTTGAATGCTGCGGACGGCAACCGCTTGCCGGTACGGCATTGCAGCATATACAGCTTTTCATCTTCAATGGTGAACTCGAGGTCCTGCATTTCTTTATAGTACGACTCGAGCTGCTTCCGTACTTTTGTCAGCTGTTTATAAGCAACCGGAAGACGATCTTCCAGTTCGATGAGTTTCATCGGCGTACGAATTCCAGCAACGACATCTTCGCCCTGTGCATTGATGAGACAGTCGCCGTAGAAAATATTTTCACCGCTGTTCGGGTCCCGTGTAAAACACACACCCGTACCGGAATTATCGCCTTTATTTCCGAACACCATCTGAACAACGTTCACCGCGGTTCCGATCAGGTCGGTTATCTTTTCCACCCGGCGGTAGGTAACAGCTTTTTCAGCTTCCCAGCTGTTGAAGACGGCCATAACGGCTCCCCAGAGCTGCTTCAAGGGATCCTGCGGAAATGGTTCTCCCTTTTTCTCCTTATAAAACGCCTTAAAACGATTGCAGAGTTCTTTCAATTGCTCTGCGGGAATTTCCGGATCCGTCTTGACACCGAGATCATGCTTCACCTTGTGCAGCATGTCTTCCATCGGCTCTTTGGAAAGTCCCATGGCCGTTGTACTGTACATTTGAATAAAACGGCGATAGCTGTCGTATGCAAAACGGGGATTGTTGGTTTTTTTGGCAAGGCCTTCTACGGATTGATCATTAAGACCGAGATTGAGAATGGTTTCCAGCATGCCGGGCATCGAACGTGCGGCACCGGAGCGCACGGAGACCAGCAGCGGATCTTTCGAATCGCCCAGTTTCTTTCCCGTCGACTTTTCGAGTTTCTTCAACGCGATCAGAACTTCCTGCTCGAGGCCTTTCGGAAGCTTTCGGCCGATCTTGTAATACTCCGCACATGTTTGAATCGTGATTGTAAATCCGGCCGGCACGGGAAGACCTATCGAGGTCATTTCCATAAGTCCTACACCTTTGCCGCCGAGAACTTCTTTCGAAAGTTCGGCACCTTTTGCCTCAGCTTTGCGGGCGCCAAAAAAATATACATGTTTAATCTTTGCCATATCGAGTTAATCCTTTCAGTTGTCAGTTGTGAATTATTTTTTTCTTATTTTTATAAATATGAGCTTCGCGTAAAAACAATCAGTGCTATTTTTTCCGATAACAAATTCTGAGGGTTTCGTTCCGGATGCCATTGCGTCAACAAAAGAAACGGCATTCCATCTTTCAGCGACCATTCCGATGCTTCCGGCACTCCGTCGCGCGAAACGGCCGTCACCATCAATCCCCGTCCGAGCCGGTCGATCGATTGATGATGGTAGGAATTTACCCGTCCTTCAGCGACATTCGTCAATGCCGAAAGGAGCGTATGGGGAACGAAAGAAACAGGATGTTCTCTCACTTCATTCTCCGGGGCATCATGATCTTCAAAGCGCGAAGAAACCAAATCCGTCACCAGTGAACCGCCGAGATAGACATTCATAAGCTGCATGCCGCGGCATATTCCGAGAATAGGTATATCTGCGTCGAGAGCACGGCAGAGAAGCTCGAATTCAAAATTATCCCGCCGCGTATCGACTCCTTTCGCTTTTGCCGCATCGTCATGTTTATGATACAAACAGGGGTCGACATCTCCTCCTCCTGAGAGCACCAGCCCCGAAAGGTTTTCCACGTCCTCGCTGTTACCGGAATCGATTGATAATTTCATGATTTCCACGTTGGAATCGGCAGAACGAATCCATTCTTCATAACTTTCGTAGTTATCCCCGCTCAATGTATCGGTAATTCCAATCTTCATTTCCTATCCAATATACTGTATCAAAGAATCTATAATCTCGTTTCCGTAAAGAATTCGCTGTTCTATTTCGACGATCATAACCGGCAGATTGACCGCTGAAAACATATCGGAACGTCCGCGCAGCCGTATAAAATCCTTTTCTGTCGTCATCAGCAGTTCCGCCTTCCTCACCGCAGGATCTGCCATGATGGTCTGAACATCATGTTCGCTGTACCAGTGGTGATCCCGAAACACTTTGTGCCCCACGATCACAATTTCCAATTTCCGTACCGTTCGCGCAAATGATTCCGGATTTCCGATGCCGGAAAATAACATGGCTTTCTTTTGTATGAACGAATCCCGTGCTATCTCTCTTCCTGTTGCCGCATCGCGAACAACGCGGACGTTGACATACATTCCAACGACGGGCTTTTGAAATCCTTTGACAATTGCGAATGCCCGTTCGAAATCTTCCCTTCCCCTGCAGCCGGAAATTGCGATGAGGTCTGCCCTTTCCAGAGCGGACAAAGGTTCGCGCCTGTTGCCAGCCGGCAGCAGGCAGATCACCTTGGAACAAGTCTTCAGCCGTTACAACCGCAATATTCGAATTCCGGCCCAATGCACGATGCTGGAATCCATCGTCCAGAAGTATCACCTCCGCGCCGAGCTCAACCGCTTTTTGAGCACCACGGACACGCACTGCATCGGCAATGACGATAGTTCCGGGAAATTTTTGTGCGACCTGCGACAGCTCATCTCCTGCTTGCTCCACCTGCGCATGTATTCCTGTTCCATCGCTTACGACGACCTGACCCGAAGATAGGCGTTTATAACCTCGGCTCACAACGGCAACCCTTCGGCTTTCCGAGAACCGTCGAATCAGCATTTCAACAAGCGGAGTTTTTCCCGACCCGCCCGCAGAAATGTTGCCGACAGAAACGACTGGTACGCCGACATAAGCCGTCCGGAATACTTGCATATCAAAGAACCAATTTCGAAGCGTTACTCCGATCCAATAGAGAAATGAGAAAGGTATCAGGAGTTTTCGCATCTTTTTACACCATTGTCAAAATGCGTTTTGCCGTGCGTTCCGAAGCGCCGGGTTTGCCGAGTTTTCCCGCGTACACCGGCAAGCTTCGACCGCATTTCGCCGAGGGCCGATGTATTTTCCAGCATGGCAAGAACTTCGCTTGCTAAGCGACGAGGCGAAGCGCGGTATTGAATAAATTCAGGAACAATTTTTTCCCCTGCAACAATATTCACAAGACCGATATTCTTTACCCTCACAACCATTCGTCCGATCCAGTATGTCGGCCACGACGTTTTATAGACGACCACCATCGGAGTTCCGAAACATGCCGTTTCCAGCGTGGCCGTCCCTGAAGTCACGACAGCAAGATCTGCATTGGCCATGATATCGTAGGTCCATCCTTTGATCAAATGAACGCTCCCGAGCCGATACAGCGTCTTCAGATATTGTTCATCAAGCGTCGGTGCAACACCGACAACAATCTCGCATTCGGTTTTCGCTTCAATGAGCCGGGCTGCATCAAGCATGGCCGGAAAAATATTTTCAATTTCCTGCTTCCGGCTGCCGGGCAGCAAAGCAATGATCTTTTTCTGCTCATCGAGACTGAATTTTTTACAAAACTCTTTCCGGCTGAGACTGGAAGCTATAACCTCCAGGAGCGGATGTCCGACAAATTCCACAGGAACGCGTTCTTCCCGATAAAATTTTTCCTCGAACGGGAAGATAACGAGCATCAAATCGACGAACTGCCGAATCGTTTTAACTCTCGATTTATGCCACGCCCAAATCTGCGGGCTGATATAATAAACGATCTTCACGTTATATCGTTTCGCAATACGCGCAAAGCGAAGATTAAATCCCGGATAATCAATAAGCACGAGCACATCGGGTCTTTTGAATTTGACTACCTGTTCGAGCGTTCGTTCCATTGTTTTGATGAACGGCAGGTGCTGAAGCACTTCAAAAAAGCCCATAAAACCCAGATCCCGAATGTGATAGATGATTTCCATGCCGGCATTTTGCATTTTATCTCCGCCCACGCCGTATACATCGATACCCGGCTGCAGGCGTTTAAGCTCGCGCACAACACCGGAACCATGTAAATCGCCGGAGGCTTCTCCCGCTATGATCATCACTCGCTGCATCGATTTATTGCCTCAGCCAAAGAAGAACGACAATCGCCAGCACAGGATCAGCGCTTGGAACGTGCGGCGTTCCGATCGAACCGCTTCATTCCAATTCGGTTTTTGATTTTCCTGAGCCGTATTTTTATACGGTTCGATTCGCGGTATGAATCGCGGTACATTTTTAGCGTATTCCGCATAGGAAGCGCCGAAGGCGACCGTCAAAAATTCTTCCTCCAGAGCGACGATCTGACTGTATTGGAATGCAAACCATGCAAAGGCTGCGCAGAGCAGCCATGGGAATGCTGCATTGGCCATGATTCCTATGCCAATGTACGTAAGAATGTTGCCGGCATAAAGCGGATTGCGGACATGGGCAAACGGTCCCGCAACGATCACTTCCGGCGCTCCGACAGATCCGGTGACCCGAGTCAAGCTTCCCGCATACGCAACGCCCCAGAACCGCATAAACTCTCCGCATGCAACAATCATTGCTCCACAGAGCATCGTCACAGCGGCAGGGCGACCGTAAACGATCATAGCCAGCAGAAACGGGAGCGGCGTATAACTTCGCAGTGTGAATAATTTTTGCCGAAACTCTTTCATAGATTATCCCTGCATGTACACTTCGCGCCGCGCCATGGCTGCTTCCTGCCTGTGCCGTATGCGTTTGCGCTGAACGATTTCTTCCATTTTCTTTTGTACATCGCCGAAGTGATTGAATTCATAATATGTAATATTCTGATCCTGACAATACTTGATGAGCTGCCTCTTAGCAAACACAATATCTGCATACCGGACCGGACACCGGTCGGAAAAACCATCGCCGGCATAGACAATCACATCGTCGTCTGCCGATTGCGACAGAATGTGATTGCGCTTGCAGTTGCCGCACTCCGAACATTCCGCATCAGTCGACGGAAAAGAAACCGCAAGCTTCGGCGTTCCATTGATATTTACGAATTCCGCATGATTTGCAAAAAAAGGGACGCGCTGCAATCCTGCTTTGAAAAGAATTCGGGCGACATAGGCATCGAGACCGTCGCTTACGACTGCAACCGCCGCACCTCGTTCTTCGGCAAAGTGCACGAATTCTGTAAAGTGCGGATCGGCGGCAAATTGATCGACATACGCATCAAATTGTGCGCGGCTCATAGACGGCACTGCATCGCATACGCGCTGCAGCCATTGCTGCGAGTTGATTTCCCCGCACAGTAATTCATCAACGATTTTCTGAACCGCATCGCCTGCGAATGCCCGGAAAAACTCTTCTCCGATATCTTGAGGACACACGGTCCCGTCAAAATCGCAAAATACTCGTATCATACTGCTTAATTCTTTTCAATGGTCTCGTTAAAGCGGACCGAAACTAATTTCGAAATTCCTTCTTCTTCCATCGTTACGCCGTACATAGCATTAGCGGATTCCATCGTTCGTTTGTTATGCGTAACGATAATGAACTGGGTATTGTCGGAAAATTTTCTGATGATGCGCGTAAAACGATCGATATTGGTGTCGTCCAGCGGTGCATCGACTTCATCCAGAATACAAAACGGGCTCGGTTTCACCAAATAGATCGCAAAGAGCAGTGCGATTGCTGTGAGGGTTTTTTCACCGCCGGAAAGAAGGTCGATCGACGTAGGGCGCTTGCCTCTTGGCTTTGCAATAATCTCAATTTTCGCCTCCAGCGGATCGACGTCTTCCTCCAGTCTTAAATCGCATTCATCCCCTTCATCGAACAATCCTTTGAATGTCGTGATAAAATTATCCCGGATCTGATCGTAAATATTCATGAACTGCGTCTGAGCCGTCGTATTGATTTCATCGATCGTACTGAGCAAGGTTTGTTCCGACTGTTCCAGGTCGTCAAGCTGTGCGGACATAAAATCCAGCCGTTCCTTTTCGCTCTTATATTCATCAAAAGCGGCAAAATTCACTGCGCCGAGCGCCTGAACCTTATTCTTCAGATCTTGCTGTCGTTCCCGTTCCGTATTGATATCATACCCATCCTGAGGATCGTACTGGCGCACATCGAGCGTGAAATGAAAATCTTCCTGTGCGCGGGATTTGAGATTTTCCGCTTTCATCGTTAGTTCTTGTATTTTCATTTCAAGATCGTATGCGGCCTTCAGCGAACCTTCCTGCCGCAGGCGTTCATCTTTTAATTTCAATTCGATGACGTGCATATGAGAGCGTTTTAAAGAATGTTCTTGATCGACTGCTTTTTTCCGGCCCAGAATATCGTCGTACTCCTCGTGCAATTCCGAGAGCGCTGAATCCATCTCCTGCACTTGTGTTGTCGAGGAAGTAATGTCTCCCCTGGCAAGTTCGATATCCGATGTCCGCTGCTCTGTTGTTGCCGCAATCGACTGCAGCGTCGTCTCGGCGTGTTCAATCGCCTGCAGCGTGCTCCGCTCTTCGTTTTTCAAATTCACAACCGTAAGATTTGCATCGTTAGCCGTTTTTGAAAATTCATTCCAGAGCGATTCCATGGCTTCCACCTCGCTCGTAAGCGCGCCGACACGCTGTTCCGAGGCAGACTGCCGCGATTCCGCATCCGCAATCGATGCACTGAGTATCTGCAATTCAACTGCAAGCGATTCGGCTTCCTTTGTCAGGCGCAGTGATTCTGCACTGTTGCGGTCGATATTTTCCTGCGCTCGTTTCTTTTCGAATTCGATTTGTGCAATCCGAATTTCTATGCTCGTTTTTTCCTGTTCGATCGTCCTCGCTTCATTGGCCAGCTTTTTCAAATCGACATTCTCCAATTCCGCTGTCTTCTTCTGCAGCTCGCTTTCGATGTGTTCCTGTTGTTCGCGCATCTGCCCGACCATGGAACTCAATTCGTCCAGCTGAGATCTTTTACTGATATGCCCGCCTTCATCCTGCCGCACGCTGCCGCCTCGAACCACTCCATTACCGGTAACAATCTCGCCGTCAAGCGTCACGCACCGGAGACCCGGATCTTCGTTGATAACAACCAACGCTGTCGCAACATCATTCACAAGCAGCGTCTCGTCCAAAATAAATCCGAACAAGCGCTGAAGTTTTGGTTCGTACTCTACAACAGTATCCGCCCAGTCGATAACGCCGGGACGATCGATTTTTGGCCTTGGGCTGGTTTTTTCCGGAAGCCGGTTAAGACAAATAAAGGTGGCTTTGCCTTTGTTGTTGCGCTTGAGAAAATCCATGGCGGCATATGCTTCTTCAACATTTTCCACGACAATATATCCCGACGCTTCTCCAAGGGCTGTTTCAACGGCAACACGATACTTGGGCTGTGTTGTAATCGCTTCACCAACCGTATTCTGAAATTTTGAACTCCATTCTCCGCTTGTAATAAGAAATTTTGCGCCCTTCGGAATAACCGTCGAAACTTTCTACAAGACCTTTAAGAAAATCGATCCGGGCCTGTTTTCTTTCGATATCGCCGAGAATCGCATGATCCCGGCTGCGAAAATCTTCGATATCGCTCTGCAGCTTCGCCTTATAATCTTCCATCTGATGCGTCCGGACTTCCGCTTCGGCAAATGCCAGCCGCAATTGCCGGTTTTCCGATGTTAGTCTTGCAACGAGTTCTTCGTTTTTTTCAACATCTTTTACATATCCGTCATTCTCTTCGCTCATATAGCCGGCCCGGCCGCGAAGGTTCTCTACGTGCGCTTTCACCTGATTTTCCCGGTTGCGCAGACCGGATAGCTCATGCAGAAGGATCAGCACCTGATCCTGACTCGTCTTCAGCTCCCCTTTTTTTACGTTTAACTGTTCTTCGAATTTATCAAGCTGACTCTTTTTCCGCCGATAGAGTTCTTCGGCATCAGATGTACGGATGCGGAATTCTTCCAGGTTCTTGGTCAGTTCCACCTGCCTTTTTTCCAGATCGCCGCTTTGCATTTGCAAATCGATTTTTTCTTTTTCAAAACGTTCGATATTTACTGCCAGCGACCTGCAGCGTTCAAGCGCCGTGGCTTTTTTCTGCTCCAGTTCATGCAGTGCATTCTGCCGGCTGTTCAGTTCGTCCTGTGTCCTTGCAATTTGCGTTTCTATCTCTGCTGTTTCCTGCCGCAGAACATCGAGCAGCGATTCCTCCTGATGCACTTCAACTTCTATTTTATTCTTTTCGTCGACGGCGACGTTTAATTCCTGCTTCAAAGGTTCAATGCGGCTCATGATGCCCGAATATTCACGCTGCAGTAATTCAATTTCTACCGTTTGAAGTTCTTGAGTAAGCGCGTTGAATTTTTCCGCTTTTTGCGCCTGCCGTTCCAGTGAGTTGACCGCTTTTTCCACTCCGCGCAGTATATCATTCACACGCGTCAAATCCTGGCGAACGGCATCGAGTCTCCGGGATGCTTCCCTTCGCCGGTGTTTATATTTTGTGACACCGGCCGATTCCTCAAACAAGCGGCGGCGTTCATCGGAATTATCGCTTAAGATACTCTCCACCATTTTCAGTTCGATGACCGAGTACGCATCGGAACCCATGCCGGTATCCATAAAAAGATCCCGTATGTCTTTGAGACGGCAGAGATTTTTATTTAAATAATATTCGCTTTCTCCGGAACGGAAGACGCGCCGCGTAATCGTGACCTCAGAATATTCCGTGGGCAGAATGTTTTTTGTGTTTTCGACGGTAAGGGAAACTTCTGCGACATTGAGCGGTTTGCGCGATTTGGTGCCGTTAAAAATAACATCTTCCATTTTATCGCTGCGGAGAGTCGTCGGCCGCTGCTCTCCTAATGCCCAGCGTATCGCGTCGACCACATTGGTTTTTCCGCATCCATTGGGACCGACAATCGCAGTCATTCCTGCATCAAAAGTAAGATTGACTTTCTGGGCAAACGATTTAAAACCGAATATTTCGAGCTTGGAGAGGTACATCAACCAAGATTATTTGCTAAGTGAGCGATAAATTTTATATACGAAATCAGTCCGTAAAGAGAATCGTAATACAAGAATATTCCTCCGATGACAAGAATCATCAATGCTGCTCCGCCGACATATGCTTTGAGGGGGCGAATATCAAAAAGAACCGAAATTCCCTTGAGCAGCCGTGTCAGTGTCCACACAAAGAAGATGAACACGATTCCGAAAGACGGAAGCACATAATCCGGAGTCTGTAAAACCTTGAAGAGACACATAGCCAGCGGACTTAAGAAAATGAGCGGCGCAGATCCCCAAACGGTCATTGAATACATATCGAACCATGAAATTCTGATGCGGAGTACAAACGCAAGAAACTTCAATAAAAAGGAGAGGATGAATGCTGCTGCAAAAAAAACCGCTGTGACAGTTACAATTCCGAGGAGCGGATTCCAGACAATACGGATGAGATATTCTTTGAGAGGATCGTACATGATAAAAAATGTCAAAATGTAATCGAACAGCCAGTCGCTCCGGTAATGATAGAGAACGCTTGAGAACAGAATAGCCAGAGAAACGGACAGCGCAAGAGCCAGGATCAGCGTGTGTATGACTGAAACCGTGTGAAGATCGCGCAAATCTACAAAAAAATTATGGAGACGGAAGAGGGCGCGCTGTAATGCTTCGCTGAAACGCCTGTTATAACTATACTGATATCCCATGAAAAGAATCACAAAAAAACCCGCAAAAATATACACGAACGGCAGGCTCGAATGATAACTTCCAATCGGCAGCGGATTGATTTTTTCGCTGGAATATAAGGCATGAACGACTTCGAATGCCAGGCGTTTTTCACGATGTTCATTGACAAGTCCGCACGGATGGCTGTACGGATCCGGCTGTGAAACGGTCATAAGCGGACGGCTTCCCCGCCAATCGTTATATGAGTCGATGAAGCTCCCGGCGATACCTGCATCTTTTACGGCGGTATAATACTGCAAAAAGAAACGCGCCTGCGATTCCTGGGACATCGGATCGCTGTAGCCGTTATGATTCCGCTGATCAACTTCCTTCCCGTAGCCCAGCAGAAGAACGGGCTGCCCTGAATGTGCCTTCTTCCATTCCGTCAGCAGCATCCGAAAATCTTTAATGTCGACGCGTGGAAGCGTTAAGGCGGCAAAATCTGCATCACCGGTACAGCACGTCGTTGTGCGTCATGACCGAACCGAAATAAACAGGACGTCCATCGATTTGTTTTATCGCCGCTGCTATCGCCTGAACAAACGCCTGTGCTCGTTGATCGGCAGAATCGAATTGATTTCCGATACCCCATGCAAGTATACATGGGTTTGCTTCATCGCGGGCAACCATTTCGAGAGCTTGATCCTGAGCCCGGGCGAGATACTGACCGTCCGCAAGTATATCCCCCGTTACATTCCATACCGGCAATTCTTCCAGAACAAACAGCCCGTAGCGGCTGCACAGACTCAGGAAATACGGATGCGGCGGATGGAAGGCGCATCGAACTGCATTAGCACCCAGCGATTTGATAGCGATCACATCCTTTTCCATTTGTTCGCGGGTGAGAGAAACGCCGTGATCGGGAGAATCCTCGTGCCAGACGATTCCCTTGATCAACACGGGAACTCCATTTATGATGATTGTTTCTTTTTTCAGGACTATTTTCGTAAAACCGACATTCTGGATATACTGATCGACCAATGTCTTTTGCTTGCCTTCAATCGCCGTGATGCTCATTTTTACCTGATATAATTCCGGCGTTTCGGGACTCCACAATTTCGGCGCATCAATCGGTATGGAAAGATCCATCGCCGATTCTCCATCCGCGTGGAGATCGATCGCCTGTGAAACGGCTTGCGCGGCAAGAGCATCGGAAAATCTGTTATACACTTCCGCCGTCAACATATAGGCGGGCGGGTCTTCCTTTTTCTCGGCCGAATCCTTGACCGTAAAAAAATCCCGGCTCTGGAGAACCGTTTTTATCTGGATAGTTCCCTGTGTCATTTCTTCATTGAGAAATGCATGTACATTTATTGTGTTCATCCAAAATTTCGGAGTCGCAAGCAGATAGATGTCCCGGATGATTCCGTTAAAATTTTTCCAGCCTGAAACCTGTGTGCATGGCGGAATAGTAGTCCGGACATTCAGCTGGTTTTGTGCAAAAATTTGGAGGCGGTTTCCTTCCCCGGAATGAAGTACTCCTTCAGGTATTTCAATTTCAAAGCTTGTATATCCCCCGCTGTGCTTTCCGATAAGAATATCGTTGATGAATATTTCACAATCGTAGTTGATGCCGAGGGCAACGATTTTAAAGACAGAAGAATGCATGGCTTGCTCATCAATCGCAATGTCCCGCTTCAAAACCGTCCATCCTTCAAAATCTATCGACGAAGGAATAGCGATATCATGCCACAATTCATGATCATAGGAAAGCTGCCATGTTCCTGAGAGATCTATTTTGGTTCGTGTCGGTGTATCGTTGTGATATCCGATATCCATACCGATTTGCGCAGACCCTCCCCCGGAAAAACAGCAGGATTGCGGGCAAATGCATTATTCTGGTCGAGAATGGCAAAAAAAACCGAAAAACAAATTAATAAAATAGAATGGATATGTTTATCTTTTATCAATTGAATATCTGCTTGTATGTAAATACCCTAAAATAAGGCGGATTCCTATAGTTGATTAGTAATATAATACATAAAGTCAGCGAATGCAATGAATTCTCACGTTTTGAGTTCTCCATTTTGTAGCTTTTTTATAGATTCTTTGCTATGATTATCACTGAATAGAGCGCCGAACGAAACGCATTCAAAAGCATGACCGAATGAAGAGGAATCGTTACATGACAAAACCCATTATTTCAATGATTGTCGCACCGTCGATTCCTAAAGAGCTGAGATCTCTCTTTCCTATTGCGTACAATCTTATCTGGTCATGGGACCACGAACTGATGGAACTTTTTATCCGAATCGATCCGGATTTGTGGGAAGAGACAAACCATAATCCTGTGGAGATGCTTGGCAAAATTAAGCAGGAAAGACTGAATACGCTCGCCAGGGATGAATCCTTTTTAGCACAGCTTGAACGGGCAAATGAACCGCTTTCATGAATATCAGGATGTTTCATTAAGCTGGTATTCAAAATTCCATAAAGAATCCAAGGATACTCGTTTTGCATATTTCTCGGCAGAATTCGGCATTACAGAGTGTCTTCAAAATTATTCCGGAGGATTGGGAATTCTTTCCGGGGATCATTTAAAAGCGGCGAGTGATTTAGGAGTTCCCCTCATAGGTGTCGGCTTGCTTTACCAGCAAGGATATTTTCGCCAGTATTTGAATGCAGACGGCTGGCAGCAGGAACGATATCCGGAAAACGATTTTTACATGCTTCCCATTCAGACGGAAACTGATAAAAACGGCAAACCTCTGATCATTACGGTTGATCTTCCGGGACGTACGCTGAGTGCGCAAATCTGGCGGGTCCAGGTCGGACGTGTACCGCTGTTCCTTCTCGATACGAATATTTCACAAAATTCGCCGGAAGATCAAAACATCACCGATCAATTGTACGGTGGAGACCGCGAGCTTCGCATCCTGCAGGAAATACTCCTCGGCATCGGCGGCTACCGAGCATTGAAAGCTGTCGGCATGCAGCCGTCCATCTATCATCTGAACGAAGGACATTCTGCATTCCTCACGCTCGAACATTGCCTTGATTTGATGCAAACAAAAAAATTATCCTTTGCAGAAGCGCGGGCGATGACGACAGCAAGCACGGTCTTTACAACGCATACACCCGTTCCTGCCGGCAACGATTACTTTGAACCCCAATTAATAGAAAAATATTTATCGGATTACGCGCAGAACTTCGGCATATCCATGAAAGAATTTCTCGGACTCGGAAGAGAAAATCCCTTTAACGACGGCGAGAGTTTCTGTATGACTATCCTTGCGCTGAAAATGGCGGAGCACGCCAACGGTGTAAGCAAGCTGCACGGAAAAGTATCCCGCTCGATGTGGAAAAATGTCTGGCCCGGCGTGCCGACTTCAGAGATTCCTATCATATCCATCACAAACGGTGTGCATGCGCCGTCATGGGTCAGTCGTGAAATGGCCGGTCTTCTCGACCGCTATCTCGGCCCCAATTGGCGGGATGATGAAAATCAATATGCTCTCTGGAGCCGTATCCATCACATTCCGGACGAAGAATTATGGCGTACGCACGAGCGAAGGCGCGAACGCCTTGTTGCATTTGCGAGAAGCCGGCTGCGTACGCAGCTCGAAGCGCGCGGTGCAACAGCATCTGAAGTAGCGCAGGCCGATGAAATACTCAATCCCGAAGCATTAACCATCGGCTTCTCCCGGCGGTTTGCCACGTACAAACGTTCAACCCTTCTCCTGCGCAATCCCGAACGGCTCGATAAAATTCTTATGAACAAAGATCGTCCGGTTCAAATTCTTTTTTCGGGCAAAGCGCACCCGCATGATAATCCCGGCAAAGAACTGATCCGGCAGATTATTCATTTTGAAAGGCGGCCTGAAGTTCGGCGGCGCATGGTGTTCATTGAAGACTATGATATCATCGTTGCCCGTTATCTTGTACAGGGCGTGGATGTCTGGCTGAATACTCCGCAGCGGCCCATGGAGGCAAGCGGAACAAGCGGCATGAAAGCTTCGCTCAATGGTGCGATCAATTTGAGCATACTCGACGGATGGTGGGCTGAAGCATACAACACCAACACCGGATGGGCCATCGGGCGGGGAGAAGAATACAATGACGAAGAATACCAGAATGAAGTTGAATCGAACGCTCTTTTCGATTTGCTGGAAAAGGAAATTATTCCTCTTTTCTATAACCGTGCGGGAGACGACCTGCCTCGCGGCTGGATTGCTAAAATGAAATCGAACATGCGCGCAATCGGCCCGGAGTTCAATACCAACCGCATGGTGCGCCAGTATACGGAAGAAATGTACTTGCAGGCTTCCAGCCGTTCGGGAGAACTTGAAGAAAAGAATTATGACCGCACGCATAAATTTGTAGAATGGCAGCAGCGCGTGCATAAACAGTGGCAGAACATCCGCATCGATCATATTTCTGTCGATACTGCCGCCGGTTTAAAAGTCGGCGACAATTGCATCGTACGTGCAAAAGTATATCTGGGCGAATTGAAACCGGAAGATGTTTCGGTTCAAGTATACTACGGCGTTCTGGATGCAAGCGGAGAGATCGATAACCCGCTCGCAATTGCTATGAAAGACGGCGGAGTGCACGAAGGTCAGATATATGAATTTATCGGTACGATCAAGCTGGAATTCAGCGGACGCATAGGACATACAGTCCGGGTTCTGCCGAAACATCCCGATCTTGGCGCCCCTTACCGCGAAGGACTCATTCACTGGGCAAAGCTATAAATGAACCGGCACAGCCGGGCTCCGGCACAGCCGGTTCCGGCGCAGTCAATTCCGGCGCAGTAGGTTCCGGCGCAGTAGGGCACGGACACCGGCTGCGTTTCTTTAATGATCCTCACCGCTTTAAATCTTATCTTTGAAGAGAAGATCAACAAAACGGCTCCCTTTCTTTCATCTTGAATTCGGCCCTATTTTTCAGTATTATAATATTTTAGACAGGTATAGATACAGATATGGAAAGAAAACCGCTTAAGCAGGAACAAAAAGAGGTCGAGGTTCTGATCGACCAGCCCTCGGTCGTCGTTCTCTTTAATGACGAACAGCATACATTTGAGGAAGTCATTCATCAAATTATGAAGGCAACCGGCTGTGACAGCACGAAGGCCGAAGCGCTCACTTTTGAAGTCCATAATACCGGACAAGCAGCAGTTTTTGAAGGGTCTATGACCGAATGCCTGCGTGTTTCCGGTATTCTCGAAGAAATTTCATTGCATACACAAATTGAAGTATAATTCCCCACCGTTGTTGCTATTGCAGAACCGATATTCATGACATCACAAGAAATCCGAAACAGTTTTCTGCATTTTTTTGAAGAGCATGGACATACGATTGTTCCCAGTTCTCCGGTTATCCCCTACGACGATCCGACACTTCTCTTTGCAAATGCCGGTATGAATCAATTCAAAGACGTCTTCCTCAATACGGGCAAACGCAGTTATACCCGCGCAGCAGACACTCAAAAATGCATACGTGTCAGCGGGAAACATAACGATCTGGAAGAAGTCGGCCGCGATACTTACCATCACACATTCTTTGAAATGCTCGGCAATTGGTCGTTCGGCGATTATTATAAAAAGGAAGCGATTATCTGGGCGTGGGAATTACTCACGAAGGTGTGGGGCCTGCCCAAAGACCGGCTCTGGGCGACCGTTTATAAAAATGATGAGGAAGCAGAACAGCTATGGAAATCCGCAACGGACATCGATCCGCGGCATGTCCTGCGGTTCGGCGAGAAAGATAATTTTTGGGAAATGGGCGAAACCGGGCCATGCGGGCCCTGTTCGGAAATTCATATCGATCGAACACCGGAAGGAACAGCCGCGGCAGCACAGGTCAATGCAGGAACGCCGGATGTTATAGAAATTTGGAATCTCGTCTTCATTCAATTTAACCGGGACGAAACAGGAAAACTTACTCCCCTGCCTTCAAAACATGTCGATACGGGTATGGGATTCGAACGCGTTTGCGCTGTTCTGCAAAATAAAACTTCCAATTACGACACGGATGTTTTTACGCCTATCATACAAACAATCGCCAAAATTACCAAACAGCCGTACGACGGCACTCTGCAACCGGCAACGGGCACTCGCCAATCTGAAATCGATACGTCGATGCGTGTCATCGCGGATCATATCCGCACGTTGACATTCGCTGTCGGCGACGGAGCCGTGCCGGGCAATGAAGGACGCGGATATGTTCTGCGGCGTATTTTGCGCCGCGCGGCGCGCTTCGGACGAAATCTCGGCATGCGCGAACCGTTTTTATATCTCATTGTCCCGACGCTTGTCGATACGATGAGCTACATTTTCCCCGAAATAAAAACGCAGCATGATCACATCCAAAAAGTGATCAAAGGCGAAGAAGAAAGTTTCAACGCGACATTGGACCGGGGATTGGAAATTTTTGAAGAGCTTGTCGCAAAAATCGGAACTCGTGATACAAAAATTATTTCAGGCGAGGGCGCTTTCAAATTATACGACACATTCGGTTTCCCCCTTGATCTCACGGAACTCATGGCTGCCGAGCGAGGACTGAAAGTCGATGTTGATGCTTTCAACAAATTAATGGGAGAACAAAAAGAACGGTCGCGAACGTCGGGAAAAGATGCGGCGTACGCCGGCTTAAAATTTTCTGCAGAATCCGTCAAAGCTGCGGCTACAGAATTTCTGGGCTATTCCGCATTTGAAGCAGACGCAACGGTTGTCGATTTCATCAGATAGTTATGCCGTGCTGGATAAGACGCCATTTTATGCCGAATCCGGAGGACAGATCGGCGATACGGGAACATTTTCTGTCGACGGAAGTACGATTGCCGTCGTTGACACTCAAAAAGACCGGTCGGTCTTCGGACATAAAATTGAAAATGGCAATTTACAGATCGGACAAAAAGTAAAAGCACAAGTCGATATAGAACGCCGGCTTGCAATTATGCGGAATCACTCGGCTACACATCTGCTGCATAATGCTCTGCGCAGAATTCTCGGGACACACGTGCATCAGGCGGGCTCATTTGTCGGACCGGATTATTTAAGATTCGATTTCGCTCATTTTGCAAAAGTCACCGAATGAAGAGCTGCAAAAAATCGAAACATTGGTAAACGAAAAAATCACAAGAAAATATTCAGCGTACTCCGGACCTTAACGACATTCCATTTGACGATGCAAAAAAGTTAGGGGCGCTCATGTTCTTCGGCGATAAGTACGGCGACCGGGTGAACGTGATTCAATTCGGCGATTTCAGCACGGAATTCTGCGGCGGAACACATGTGAACAACACAGGCGAAATCGGCTATTTTAAAATCCGCAGCGAAGGAAGCGTTGCAAGCGGCGTCCGGCGCATTGAAGCGGTGACCGGGAATAAAGTTCTCGATCTTTTAAAAGAGCAGGAACAAGAATTCTCTCATCGTCTTAATATTGCAATCAGCTCAGAGTAAAGAATTGCTGGATTATTATAACACCATAGTCCTTTCTGAAACAGAAACCTGCAATTTCAATAGAATATATTCTTGAATTAGAAGGAACGCTAAACGCTCTGAAACAATTATATCCGGCTCAGACCATAGTTTCTTCGGAATTAGCTCGTGTGCTTCACGCAACTAGAACGCTCATGAAATAAAACTGGATGAGATTTATTTTAAGATTGCCGAAGCAAAAAAATCTTTGGAAAAAGAAATTGCAAAATCCCGTCTCCAATCGCTTTCCGGTTCTATCGACACGCTGGTTTCTTCCGCCAGCGGCAATCGGCAGCATCAAAGTGGCCGTTTCCAAAGTCAATGCGAGTTCAGCGGATGAATTGAAATCGCTCGGCGATTCTCTCCGTTCCAAATTGGGCAGCGGAATCGGACTGCTTGCAACTGTTATCGAAAACAAAGTGCAGCTTGTTTGTGTTGTTACTGACGATCTCGTTGCAGGCAAAGAGAGCCGAAGCAGGCAGGATCGTGGGCGCGGTTGCAAAGCTGCTGGGCGGCGGAGGGGGCGGGCGGCCTCATCTTGCAACTGCCGGAGGAAAAGATATTGATAAATTAAACGAGGTCTTGGCAAAGACGCCGTCAATCATTGAATCGTTTATAAAATAAACCTATGACTACATACGAAAAGCTCATGCAGGTCAAACAGCAGCACGGATGCGGCTACCTGCTTCTCATCGATCCCGATAAGATCGATCCCCAAACGATTTCCGGATTTCGTGCAGCAGGCATCGCAAGTCGGGCGTCGATGCATTCCTCGTCGGCGGGAGCCTTGTCGTCTCGAACGAATTCGAGCAGGTTCTGAAACTCATCAAGTCCAATTCCGACAAACCCGTCATTATTTTTCCAGGCAACATTTTACAAATCTCCCCTGTCGCCGACGCATTGCTTTTTCTCATGCTCATCAGCGGACGAAACCCGGAAATGCTCATCGGCAACCATGTCGTTTCAGCTCCGATTATAAAAAGAATGGGACTGGAAACAATTTCTACCGGCTACATGCTTATCGACGGAGGATGCATAACATCGGCAGAATTTATGAGCAACACAAAGCCGATTCCGCGCGACAAAATCGACATTGCAGTCGCCCATGCGCTTGCAGGAGAAATGCTCGGGCTCAAGACACTCTATCTTGAAGCGGGCAGCGGCGCGCGGACATCCGTTCCCTCCGGAAATGATAAAGAAAATAGCAGCATATTGTTCCCTGCCCATTATAGCCGGCGGAGGCATTCGTACGCCGGATGAAGCTCGTGAAAAAGCCAAAGCGGGCGCATCTTTTATAGTTACCGGAACAATAATCGAAGAACAATCGCAAACGGCGATCATCAAAGAATTCGCCGATGCGATACATCTCCAATAGGATACGTATGTCAAACCTTCCCATCACTCTCATTTACCGGAACAAATTTATCACCGAGTCCTTGAAGGCAAGCAGCGAAATAAAACTTCGCATTCTTGAAAAATGCTCTTCGGAAATTTCCAGAGCGATCGATATCCTTCTCGATGCAATGCGGGAGGGTAACAAAGTGATGCTCTGCGGCAACGGCGGAAGCGCAGCCGATGCCCAGCATCTTGCGGCTGAATTTATCATCCGTCTCAGCCCGCGCATCAAGCGCAAAGGACTGCCGGCGATCGCTCTGACGACAGATACGTCGATTCTCACTGCAGGCGCCAACGATTTCGGCTATAACAGCATCTTTGCCCGTTCCGTTGAAGCGCTCGGCCGCAAAGGAGACGTTTTGATCGGGATATCGACGAGCGGCGCTTCGGAGAGCATCAATCTCGCTTTTGAAAAAGCCCGCGAAATGGGCGTGACAACGATCGGATTCCTGGGCAAGGACGGCGGCCGGTCGAAAGATCTGGTCGATCTCGCCATTATCATGCCGTCGAACGATACGCAGCGCATTCAGGAAGGACATATTACGATCGGACATATTATTTTTCAGGAAGTGGAAGACGAGCTCTTCGGATAAATCAGGGCATCGTTCGGACAAGCATGCATCACAAAAAACAGAAAGATTTCTTCATTCCATTGCTGAAAGTGGCCGGCGATGCTTTTGCCATGGAGGCCTCTTTTATTTTTTGCTACTGGCTTCGCTTTTATTCGTCTTTCACGGCGTATGTTCCCGTAACGTTCGGGTTCCCTCCGTTCAAAGCGTATCTTTTCAGTTCTCTCTGCGTCCTCCCGGTCTGGATATTTCTTTTCCTGCGCGAAGGGATGTATTCTCCCCGGCGCATCCTCTATTTTTCTGACGAATTTTTTTCCATTATCCGCCTTGTCCTCATCGGCATGGTGTTCGTTCTGGCGGGCACCTTTTTCTATCGGTCGTTTTCCTATTCGCGCGTTGTCTTCAGTCTCATTACTTTAGCCTCGATTATTTTCGTCTCCCTTGAACGATTCCTTCTCTTTCATTTCGAACATTTTTGGTACACCAAAGGAAATGACCTTAAGAATGTCGTCATTGTCGGTTCTCATCCGGCTGCATTTCGGCTGTTTTCATTTTTCCATCAGCAAAAAAAAATCGGATACCATGCAACGGGATACTTTTCCGTCTCAGGAAAAAAATCTCGCGGGATGCATGAGGCGCCTCTTCTCGGTTCATTTCGGAGCCTGCCGCATTATTTGGAAACCCATCCTGTCGACGTCCTCCTGCTGACTTTTTCCCAATCCGAGCACTCGTTGCTTTCGCAGCTTGTTCGCGAATGTCAGGGATTCGATGTCGAAATGATGATGATACCCGACATACTCGAAGTCATGACGAGCAATGTCCGCATCAAACATTTCGACAACATTCTTCTTCTCGGGATTAAAATTCCGGCGCTCTCGGCATGGAAGGTCATAGTCAAGAGGATATTCGATATCGTGTTCGCTTCTCTTATTTTTCTTTGTATCAGCCCGTTTTTCCTGCTCATTATGATTCTTGTCAAATTGGATTCCCGCGGGTCTGTTTTTTATTATCAAGAACGCGTCGGACTCGACGCCCGGCCTTTCCAAGTGATGAAGTTCCGGTCTATGAAAGTGGATGCCGAAAAGCGAACCGGTCCGGTTTGGGCAGCCAAAAATGACTTGCGCACGACAAGGATGGGGAAAATTTTGCGTCGCTTCAGTCTCGATGAACTTCCGCAGCTCATAAACGTGCTTCGGGGCGAGATGAGCATTGTCGGTCCGCGGCCCGAACGGTCTTATTTCGTCGAAAAATTCAAAAAGGAAATTCCAAATTATCTCGACCGGCACCGGGTAAAATCCGGCATGACGGGCTGGGCGCAGGTCAGCGGTTTGCGCGGCAATGCTCCGATCTCCGAACGGACAAAATACGACCTCTATTACATTGAAAATTGGTCGCTTGTCTTTGATCTTAAAATTATACTTAAAACAATTCATGCGGTGATTTTCGGCGATGATGCATATTAAGGACGTGGACAGAAAGTCGTTTGTGCGGAAATTCGTATCCCCTTCCGAACAGGAATCCCGATTTTTATCTTCAACACGTGAATTCCCGACATCGTCTCTCAGCGCTCACAACCGTCAGCAGCCGTATCGGTCATTCTGTTTTTTTCTACATTCAAAAAAACTATGGTAGCCGCCTTTATTTTTCTTTTTCATTTTCTTGCAGTTGTCTATGCTTTTTTTACATTCAAAAAAACCGCTCTGAGCGAAGGATTCCTTGCTGTTGCGCTCATGGGAATCGTTTTTGCCGTCGGCTGGACAATCGCAACGATGCTGACCAATCTACTATTTATGCCGGACTGGTTCATCCGCTGGTATTATCAACCGCTCGATTCTTTATTCTGGAAAACTGTCCGAAAAGAAATCAACAGAGATACTCTTTCGCTGCTTATCTTGACGGGGGCGAGTTTCTTTTTTATTATTTTTATTTTGCGCTCGGCACAAAAAAAGGCCCGTCTCACGACGAGCCTTCACAAACTCCCAAAACCTAGCGCCATTCTAAAAAAATGATATCGTATTCCGTCAGGCGCATCACCTCAAAAACATTGACATTTCTATCAATGAAATATAACTTTATTTATTTGAAGCGGGACCAGCTTTTCTAATTTTCTCTCACCTTGTCGACGATATAACTCGATTGAAGCTGGGAAGCGAACGATTTTACCGCTTTCTTAGCCGCATCTCTCGAACCATAGCGCCCGATACATACCCGGTACCATGAACCGCCTTTCATCGGAACTTTTTCTACAAATGCAGGATAGTCCGCAGCTTCTAAATTCACGCGAATCTCTTCCGCTTTCTTTTTTTCATGAAATGCGATTACCTGAATCGTATATCCGCCGTTCATCTCGTCCAATTTTGAATGTTTCGAGACATGCGGCTGCCGCTTCCGCAGACGCGCTTTGCTTTTGCGCCTCTGCTGCATTGGCATTTTTCGATTCTTCTGCCGGAGGTGTTTCTAACAGGGCTACTTGCGAACTATCCGGAGCAGTTTGCTGCGGGACGGCCTGCTGGGTTTCTACAGGCGGGAATGTTTCTTCCTGCACCTGCTGAACCGGAGGTTTTTTCTTCCATAACGATTTAATGTTGATAAGACCGCGGCGATTGAGCACGTAGAAAGCTCCCCCTCCGATAATCAAGATCAGCAACAAGACAATGACGATCTTTCCGCCGCCGCCGCTGCTTTGCACTTTCTTTTTCTTTACAACTGGTGGAGCAGCAGGCGCTGGAGTTTCTTCGAATTCGCCTTCATCAATAAGGTTGAGATCTGGCATTGATATTTCCTCCAAGTGTTTTGGGAGTTAAGGAATCCTAGTGCAAGTTCTAAAAAATGATATTGTATTCCATGCGGCCAAGTGCCGCGGAAATAATGCACTTCTGCATGGCAAACGCAATATTACTTCATCGAAGCGGCACTAGCAATATTCATTTTTCTTTATGATGATACAGAATCGTTACCATTTATACTTCAAACCGATCGAACACGTGAATGGAAATTCTTGATATCCTCTCCAGAGTTCGTATCTTTCATTCGTTACATTCATCAAATCCAATTGCATGACAAATGTTTGAAGAAAATAATATTCGCCCGAAACATTCAACACGAAAAAAGCAGGCAGATATTCTTCGTTTATAATATCCGATCTTCTTGCTCCCAGAAAGCGGAAAGTCGCCGAGACTTTAAACGCAGGCATAAATGTATGCTCTGCCAAACCCTTCCATTCAATTTTCGCTTTGTATGGAAGACTCGATCCAAAAGTCGAATTTTCTGTCGAACGAAAAATAATGCCTGAAGCAAAATAATCATTTGCAAGGAACTTTGCAACCATTTCCGCACGAAAAGTCAACAAAGTCGTTCTTCCGCTTGGAATTACTTCCCATGCTCCTTGCGGGGATTCTGCAAAAAGAAGCTCGTTGGAAGAAAATTCGACGCCCGCTGTTATTCGGCTTTTGAACTGCGAACTCCATTGCGATTCTATACCGGCTTCTCCACGTTCAGGAACGACCGGTTGTTCAAATGAAATTGATGCAGGAAGATACCGATTTATTTCTAAAAGCCGTGAAAAAGTCGTTTTATCGGCATCGGGTATATAACCGGCAAAGATAGTATGTTCCGGGGAAAATGCGAACGAGAGCCGGCATTGGGGCAAAAGAATGAGTGTATTTTGTCGGGATTTGACTTCCAGCCGATAGATGTGAAGCGAAGCGTCAAAAAGGACGCCGTTCCAGGAATAACTTGAAATTCCGGTTTTGAGTTGTATATATGAAGTCCCCCATGATGACATGAGAATATCGACATGCGTCTCCATCGGCCGGCTCCAGAGAGTATACGGAAGCGTCAGCACGGCCTCTATATTATTTTCGGTCGAAGTTGCGCTTGAATCCACAACGGATGTCGACTGGAGAGAAACTGCAATTGTGAACGGCAAAAGCGGCGACCGCATATTTTCTATGGACGACGTCAAAATAAATGTCGATATTCTTCGTTCCTGTTCAGGCACAGCCGAACCGTAGAATGAAAATTTTTGAGATGCAGCTTCCAGCATTTCCTCCGCAACGGCACTCTTCAAAAATAAATTCTCCGAAAGCAGCGATGTTTTTGCCAGAGCATAAAAATTTTCGCCGGATCGATCCGTATGCGGAGCATAACCGTCCGTGCGATAGTATGCTGCTCTGCTCTCAAAAGAATAATTCCCATAATTTTGTCCGTACCAAAGAGAAGCCTGGGGAGTAGAAAAAACTGCCCATACTCATTTCCGCGAAACCGCGGAATCGTTTTTCAACTGCAGTGTCCGAAGAGACTCTGTTTGCTTCTTCCAGTTCCGGCAGCACTGCTTCAACGTCGATTTCTTTCTCGTTGAGACGAACCGGCATGGAATATGTCGGAAAGTGGAATTTCATTTTCCGGCGCGGCCGGCAGGTCGAAGAGCATTGCAGTATCTCCGGATTGCGGCATCCCCGACTCCTGTCTTCAATACGGTATCAGCCTTCTTTGCGAGAATTGCATCTGCAAAAGGCAAATGCGGGGATGCCGGCTGATATAATGATCTGCAAAATCCAGCGCCTCCTTCTTTTTGTTTTCCTCATGCAGGCAATACTGCATTCCCTGCGCGGCGGAGATGGTCTCAATTACTTTGCGGATATTCTTCAAGAACCGCCGTGTAAGCATCCTCTGCTTCTGTCCATCGCTTAAGAATGGCGAGGCAGTCTCCGGCAAGAATCCATGCATGCGGAACCTAACCGGCTCGGCCGGATACATCCGAATACATGTCCGAACATCCTGAAGCGCATCATGATATTCTTTGCTCGATAGTTTATCCATGCCAATGCAAACTGAGCCCGATCGGCAGACTCCGAATGCGGATTCTCGCGCAAGGCATCTTCGAAAGATTTATACGCTCTCGCTTCTTTCTCCGATTCTAAGGAAACATACTGCAAGCCTGTATGCCGTTATAGATCTGAACAAGCTGTCTTGAGCTAAATTGAAAAGAGATCGGTACCGATCTATAAGCGTTTGATCATTGTGTCATCAGAGAAGATATATCGGCCAAATTAAGGGATATGCTCCATTCATATTTTGCTCCGGGATGACCCGGCCAAATATTCCTTAAGGACGGAACATGCCGCTTCATATTTGTTCTGCCGAAAGAGCGACAATCCCCATCGAAAAAAACACCATTCCTGCTCTATCGCCGCTCGTTTCTTTCCGCTTGTTGGGCGAACAAATGTTCCGCTTTTTCGAATGATCCGAAACGATAATCTGCCTCCGCACAAATGAACGCTGCATCGCCGGCAAGAGAATCGGCTGGATAGCGCTTGATGTAGTCCGTAAAGAGCGAATCTGCTGTTCGATAATTGCCGGAATGATATGCCGTAAGACCCATTTTGAATAATATTCTTGCCGGCAGTTCATCCTTCGCTTTTCCGCATTGTTCGGCTGTTGCATAATATTTTTTTGCTTCGGTGTATTGTGCCAGCTGCAAAGCTGCATTCCCCTCTCATAAAACAGGCAGACGGGGCTAATTCAGACGCCGGAAAAATATCCCTGATTTTTTGGAAATATTCATCAGCCCGGTTTATAGTTCCGCTTTTGATAGCTCAGCGTTCCCGCTTGAAACATCAGCCGATCATCGACATTCTCCGGCCTGCTTGTTCTAATGCTGCCGCAATCGCTGCAAATGCTGAATCGATTATACCTTCCCGCTCCAGCGCAACCGATAATAAATAAACATCTTCAGCCGATAGATCGATTGTTTTCCTCGGCAGCCTTCCTCCAATATTCCGCTGCTTCGGAATAATTTTTTCCCTTAAAATATGCCCAGCCGAGTGCATATTGTATTTGTAGTTTAAGCGATGCCTTGGATGTACCCTTCGAGAACATTTTTGTACCATCGTTCGGATTCGTCGTATTTTCCCTGTTGATAGAAAGAAGCGGCATGAAGGCAGTCCGCCATCGATCGTTCGTCATCTGTAAGAGATGCGGACTTTAATGTTTCAAGTTCGAGATCGGCTTCTTTGTATTCCCGTGCATTAAACAAACATCGCACCGCCTGCAGGACTGCATAGACTTCATACCTTCCGCAAGGAAATATCAATCGATATTCTTCGTACCGCTTTTCAGCGGCTTCATATCTTTTTTCTTTTTGCAGTATCCGTGCAAGGGAAAGCAATGCGTATTCCCGCTGCGCATGAGCGGGGTAATTTTCATAAGCCAATAAAAAATATTTTTCGGCATTTTGGCTGTCTTCCTGTCTCAGAAATATTTCGCCAATGATGTACTGCAGAAGAAGCCGCGGCTTCCGGGTCTTCTGTGTTTCCCAGCACTTTTTTAAATATTTCCATCGAGGCAGGCAATTCACCGGCTTTTTCATAACACAGAGCAATACGAAAAAGCGCCGCGTTCGACATGCCCCCTGCCGGAACCGACCGGAGATAGGATTCATAATTTTTTATCGCTTCGAGGAATCGCCTTCACGGCAGGAACAGTCCGCTTTGATCCAAGCGATGTCCTGACTTTTCAGATCTGTGAGATTTTCAGAGAGCACATTCGAGCATTCCCGATAGGCATATTGATAGACGCTATCGCAATACAGGTCAAGAGTTGCAAGAAAAAGCCGATCGGCATCCGTGTGGAAATCTTTAAAGCCCGGCTGAGAAGCACAGATGGAAAAAATAACGATGAAACAGCAAAAAGTTTTCCCGCTTGCGGCCGTCATATTCGTTCCTGTGCATGGATGCGGCCTCATCTGTATACATAGAGCGCGGCAGGATGGCCCCAAGAGTTATTCCTTTGTACGCATTCAAATCGAATCATAGCCGCAGGTTTCAACTATTGTTTTGTACGGAATCTGCATAAGTATTTCAAGACGCTTTTCGTTTTTTACAGATGGTCATTTTATCCCTTTTTTTTTATTTGTTCATGCAGCACACAGGCTTTCTGGGATCCCATATCGCAGCTTCGCTGGGCATCGTCCAATGCTTCGTTCCTCTGACCTTTTTTCAAATAAATCAATGCCCTCATATAATATCCTTCGCTTTCCTGCGGATCGATTTTCACAAAATAATTTATTTCTTCAAGCGCGTTTTCGTAATTTTCCCGATCCATTCTATAGCCGCCATGAGTTTGTATGCTTCGGGAAATTCCCGTTTGCGCGCAATCACCTGACGCAGATCCGCATAAGCCTCGTTCGGACGGTGAAGGTAATATAAACAAACACCCCGGCTGTAGTAGCTGTTACAGTCATCCCCATCCAGACGCAGAGCTTCATTATATTCCTTGAGCGCTTCACTGTACTGTTCCTGCTGCAGAAGTTCATATGCTTTCGCTGCGTGCGCGTACGCTTGAGCGCCGTTGCTTTCATACAATTTTTTGTTTTCCTTGGTGCTTTGGTTGTTCGGATCGAGCTTTTCCGACTGTTCGATCAATTTCTGTGCATCTGCAAGGCGGTTTTGCGTATACAAAACGGCGGATTTTTCCCTTAAAAAATCCGGATTCATCGGATCGAGCGCCAAAGCATGATCATAATCTTCCATCGCCTTCTCATACTCTGACTTCTCATAATAACAATCGCCGCGCCGCGCATAATATTTCGATTTTTCGGAGATCCGAAGGGCCTCCGTGTACAATTGAATCGCGTCATCGTACTGATCCTCATTTAAAAGCATGCTTGCTTTATCGGCAAGAATGATCGCTTTCAATTTTATGAGATCCGGATTTTGGGATGCAAAACGTTCCGCATCATTGACAAATTCCTGCATTTGATTGTACGAGCCGCCCCAGCGCGGGGTCAGACTGAATAACCATTATGATCATACCAAGGGTAGCCAAGTCAAAGGGATTAATTTTATGACAGCATTATACCATTGTCCGGTACACGATGGTGTCTCTCTACCTGTCGGTTTCGAGATTATCGCGAAAACGGAGCACTATATTGATCCAGCCACCAAGAAAGACCGAAGACGAAGTCCTGTTTCAAAGAACACGTATTATCAGCGCCTGTTACAAGCCTGTATCAAGAATTGCATTCAATTTTGCTATGTTTTGAACGATGTTTGGTATGCTTCTGCCGATAACATGATGTTTGTCAAGCATACGTTGAAGAAACATTTTATAATGCCGCTGAAAAACAATCGTAAGGTAGCC
Source organism: Ignavibacteriota bacterium (assembly GCA_963778945.1). Taxonomy (GTDB): domain Bacteria; phylum Bacteroidota; class Ignavibacteria; order UBA10030; family UBA10030; genus Fen-1254. Next base: position 110,914 of record CAVZWL010000009.1, on the reverse strand, counting down.
TTTTCCAAGACCGATAAGCGACAAGGAAAGTATCAGTCTGTTGACACCGTGACCATGACAGAACAAAGCACTATGGAAATCTATCTTGAAGGAGTAGATTTCCCGCTTTTGCTGGCCAAACAAGTCTTTGCAAACAAAGATGGAAGTATTGGTGTTTTGTTGTGATATAGATTGAGCGAACTTCATATCCGTAGGGATTGTTCTTCAAAGATTCCTTCATCGAATTGAATTTCAGAGGCATCGTCGCCCATTGCCATTCCGATGTTTATCAACATGCCATAACAAACATCGATTTTCGGATTGATGCCTAATGCTTTTTTAATATCTTCCATGGCCAGCGCAAAATACCGCTCCATTTCAGCAAACTGTTTTTCCGACGTATTCTTTGCCCATCCTGTCCCACGGGAACTGAACGCGCATTTGCAATAATACTCCGCCCGCGCCGCATACGGCGAAGAAACAGCCGGATATGCGGCAATCCATTCATTGAAGAGACTCTCATACAGAGGATCTGTTTTTGCAAAAACGTCATAGGCTTTAACAATATTGGATTCTTCCGTGAAATCCTGTTCGTAAGCCCGCTGTATCTCTTCAAGCTTTTCAGTCAATGACTTATAAATCCGGTTCTGGAAAAGAAAAAGAATGGTTCCCTTGTCGACCTTGCCCGGCGGCTTTGCCCGGACTGACTGTTTCGTTTGGGAAATGAAGTGTTGAACGAAGAACAGCTAAGAAAACAACGAGTAAAACAGACGACCTCATAATGCCTCCATCATTTGTGCCGTTGTGATTTTTTCGATTGGATCGCTTCTCTTCTCATCCTGCAGGATGAAAAGGAACAAGATGTGCGGTCCGGGTGACGCAATCCGGTCTTACGCTCTCTTTTGCATTCCGAGATATTCCTGAATGCTTTTCACCGACATTCCGCCGGCTTTCTCGGTCTCGATCGCCTTGACCGCAGCTGCGGCTGCGGAAAGCGTGGTGATAAACGATACCTTATGTTCCAATGCCGCCCATCCGATTGCAAATTCATCGGTTCTCGATACTTCGCCGAGAGGCGTATTGATGATCAACTGAATCTTTCCGTTCTTGATATAGTCGACCGAATTCGGACGTCCTTCGTTGACTTTAAAAATTTTTACGCAGGGCACGTTATTTTTTCTGAAAAATGCCGCTGTGCCTTCAGTCGCAAGAATATTGAAACCGAGGTTCATCAATCCCCGTGCAATTGCCACAGCCGTTCCGGATTTATCGTTATCGTTGACGCTAAAGAATGCGGTTCCCTCCGTCGGCAGCGTGTTGCCTGCTGCGATTTGCGACTTTGCAATCGATTCTCCGAAGTTTTTTGAAATTCCCATAACTTCGCCCGTTGAACGCATTTCGGGTCCGAGAAAAACCGGAGTGCGCGGAAACTTTGCAAATGGAAATACTGCTTCCTTAACGGCGACATGTTCCATCTTCCGGAAATCAAAATCCTTGCAGCCGAGTTCTTCCAATGTTTTGCCGGCCATCACTTTTGCGGCGATTTTTGCAAGCGGCAATCCGGTCGCTTTGCTGACAAACGGAACAGTTCTTGATGCGCGGGGGTTGACTTCCAGAACGTATACCGTATCGTCCTTGACTGCGAATTGCACATTCATAAGCCCTACAACATTCAGACCCTTAGCCAGTTTAATCGTATAATCGATCATCTCCGAATAGCTTTTATCCGATATCATATACGGAGGCAGTACGCACGAGCTGTCGCCTGAATGAATTCCGGCTTCTTCGATATGCTCCATCACGCCGCCGATCACCACATCTTTGCCGTCACAAACACAGTCGACATCGAATTCAAACGCATCTTCCAAAAATCGATCGATGAGAACCGGATGATCGGGCGAAACATCGACCGCTTTCTTCATATAATCCTTGACCGCAGACGAAGTGTAACAAACTTCCATCGCCCGTCCTCCAAGGACATAGGAGGGGCGGATAAGTACGGGAAATCCGACCTGCTCGGCAACCTGAACGGCATGATCGACCGTATGAGCTGTTCCGTATTTCGGATGTTTAATGTTCAGCTTCCGCAGCAGCAGCCCGAACCGTTCGCGGTCTTCTGCAATGTCGATTCCCTCCGGGGTAGTTCCTAGAATAGGAACTCCGTTTGCTTCGAGAGCTTTTGCAATTTTCAGCGGAGTTTGGCCGCCGAAGCTCACGATAACGCCGTACGGCTGTTCATGGTCGCAAATATTCAAAACATCTTCGAGCGTCAACGGTTCAAAGTACAATTTGTCCGTTGTATCGTAATCCGTTGAGACTGTTTCCGGATTACAATTGATCATGATCATTTCGTATCCTTCTTCGCGCAGGGCCATGACTCCATGCACGCAGCAGTAATCGAATTCGATGCCCTGTCCGATACGGTTCGGCCCGCCGCCAAGAATGATAATTTTCTTCTTTTCGCTTTTTATCGATTCATTTTCCCGCTCGTACGTCGAATAATGGTACGGCGTCGACGCGGCAAACTCTGCAGCACATGTATCGACGGTTTTGAAAACGGGAATGACATCCATTTTTTTCCGCAGCAGCCGGACATCGGCTTCTTTCATTCCCCATATCTCGGCGAGCTGCCGGTCGGAGAAACCATACTCCTTTGCCTTGCGAAGAATTTCCCGTGTTATCGGACTTCGTCCGGTTTCCGTTGAATTACTTGACTTCACTTTTCACCAATTCCTTGTAGCGCTCGTATTGATTCGGGGTAAGCACCTGTTTGATCTTGACGTAGACCTGCAGATGAAGGAGACAATAATCCGCCCGCAGTATACCGATCCGCTCCAATTTTGCTCTGAGCGTTTTATCGTTCATCGTTCCGTTTTCAAACATCTGATTCAAACCGTCTTCCGCTTCAATAATTTCGGAACCTTTGACCGCGGCAGAAACTGTCGTGATGCTGACAATCTCCGTGATTTTTTGAATTTGATCCTTTGTCAATCCCAGCTGGTCTTTATAGACAAGAACTTTCTGCGGAGATGGATAGAGATTTTTTTCGGCAACGAGAGTCGTTCCCATCGGTTGTCCTTTCGCAAGGCTATCGCGATCGGCTGGAAAAGTGACTTTATTTTGAGCGGAAAGCAGGGCCGCCAAGAGCGGCCGATAGAATAAATATTTTTAGTACTGCGTATCATGATCCGTCCTTCCATTTAGACCCCATAGGTCTGTAACTCTTTTTCACATTCGACAATTTGTTTGATATTGTGCAAGAACCACGGATCGATGCCGGTCGCCTGATAGAGTTCATCGATGCTGATGCCGAGCTGCAGACCGTAACGAAGATAAAAGATATTCCCGGGGCGCGGTATTTTAATCCGGTCCAAAACTTTTTTCCGCCATTCCGATTTTTTCCATTTCCGAGAGACTGTCGACCTCGATTATATCCTTTCCATCCGAACCGAGGCCGAATCTCCCCTGCTCGAGCGAACGCAGAGCTTTTTGAAGAGCTTCTTTAAATGTGCGCCCGATTGCCATCGCTTCACCGACCGATTTCATCTGGACGCCGAGCGTATCGTCGACACCTTTGAATTTTTCGAAATCCCAGCGCGGAATTTTTACGACGCAATAGTCGATAGTCGGCTCGAACGATGCGGGAGTCAATTTTGTAATATCGTTGGGAATTTCATCGAGCGTGTAACCGACGGCGAGTTTCGCAGCCATTTTAGCAATCGGAAATCCGGTCGCCTTCGACGCAAGCGCCGAGGAGCGGGAGACTCGCGGATTCATTTCGATAACAAGCACGCGCCCGTCCTTCGGATCGACGGCAAATTGAATGTTCGATCCGCCTGTCTCAACGCCGATCTCGCGGATAATCCGCATTGCAGAGTCGCGCATTTGCTGATATTCTTTATCGGTCAGGGTCTGGGCGGGAGCAACCGTAATGGAATCGCCCGTATGAACACCCATCGGATCGAAATTTTCTATCGAACAAATGATGACGACATTGTCCTTCATATCGCGCATCACCTCAAGTTCGTATTCTTTCCAGCCGATAACGGATTCCTCGATGAGCACTTGAGTAATAGGACTTGCTCCAAGACCGTGCTGAACTTTCTCCGTGAATTCTTCGAAGTTGTAGGCCGTACCGCCCCCTGTGCCCCCGAGCGTGAATGAAGGGCGTATGATAAGCGGAAATCCGATCGACTCGGCGATTTTAAGCCCCTCATCCAGCGTGTTGACGAACCCGCCCCGCGCACATTCGAGTCCTGCACGATCCATCGCTTTTCGGAACAACTCGCGGTCTTCCGCCATTTTAATTGCTTCGAGTTTCGCGCCGATCAATTCCACGCCGTATTTTTTTAGGACACCTCGATCAGCCAGCTCAACAGCAACATTCAAAGCCGTTTGTCCTCCCATCGTGGGAAGAAGGACATCGGGACGTTCGCGTTCTATTATTTTTTCCACGAATTCCGGTGTTATCGGCTCGATATAGGTCGCATCGGCAAATTCCGGGTCGGTCATAATAGTCGCAGGATTGCTGTTCACAAGTGTAACACGATACCCTTCCTGCCTCAAAACACGGCAAGCCTGAGTCCCGGAATAATCAAATTCACAGGCCTGTCCTATGACAATCGGGCCGGAACCAATAATGAGAATCGACTTAATATCATTACGTCTTGGCACTTCTTTTCATTTCTTTCATGAATGTTATATTTCTTCGTTTAAATATAGACAGAAGTGTCTTGCGATTCAATTATTATTTTGTAAATCCCTTCTTTTCTTTCTTCGAACCATTTTTTGCTCATCGGTTTTTTGTATATTTAGATGGTGCAGTCATCTTTGCAATGAAGGGACCGCCTATGAAGAACAGCTTCGATTCCAAAACAACGATCTCAATCGGTTCCCGGTCGTATTCTCTCTATTCTCTTCCGCTTCTTGAAAAGAGTCTGAAGACACCGCTCTCCCGGCTGCCGGTCTCGCTGAGGATACTCCTGGAAAACCTTCTCCGAAGAGAAGACGGAAGGATTGTGCGCAAAGAGGAAATCGAAGCGCTGGCGCGATGGAATCCCTACGCGGCACCGGAGACAGAAATAGCATTCATGCCCGCCCGAGTGCTCCTGCAGGACTTTACGGGAGTCCCATGCATCGTCGATCTTGCGCTGATGCGCGACGCTATGATAGCCCTTGGCGGCGATCCGGAAAAAATTAACCCGCTCCAGCCGGTCGATCTGGTCATCGACCATTCGGTTCAGGTAGATGAGTTCGGAACACCTGATGCATTCCGGAACAACGCAATCTTTGAATTCGAACGCAATAAAGAACGGTACTCTTTCTTGCGCTGGGGACAACAAGCATTTAAAAATTTTCGCGTCGTTCCTCCCGACACCGGAATCGTACATCAGGTCAATCTTGAATATCTCGCCCAAGGAGTGATCAGCACCGTGCAGAACGGCGAGACACTTGCACTGTCCGGACACACTTGTCGGAACCGATTCCCATACGACAATGATTAACGGTCTCGGCGTTCTCGGCTGGGGAGTCGGCGGCATTGAAGCAGAAGCAGCGATGCTCGGACAACCCATTTCCATGCTGATTCCGCAGGTTGTCGGTTTCAAACTCAAGGGAAAACTGCAGCCGCAAGCAACGGCAACAGATCTTGTCTTGACCATCACACAGCTTCTTCGGAAGAAAGGAGTCGTCGGAAAATTTGTCGAATTTTTCGGAAACGGTGTTTCTGCTCTTTCGCTTGCCGATCGGGCGACGATTGCCAATATGGCGCCGGAATACGGCGCCACCATGGGATTCTTCCCCGTCGACATGGAAACTCATTCATTACTTACGCTTTACCGGACGAAGCGAAGAACAAACGGCTCTTGTGGAATCATATCTCAAAGCGCAGGGCACTCTTTCAAAATGAAGAGTACGCCGGAACCTGAGTTTTCTGATATTGTCGAACTCGATCTTTCGACAGTAGAGCCGAGCATTGCAGGCCCGCAGCGGCCGCATGATCGAGTGCCTCTGTCGAAAGCTAAAATTTCTTTTCGTTCTTCTCTTGTCGACATGCTCGAAAGCCGGAAATCCGTCCATTCAGAAAAAAGAACAGTTATCGACAAAGCATCGATCGCACCATGGTTAAACAATGAAGCTACCGATATCCTTCCTTCCTTTATGAAAAATATCGAAGTCAAGGATACGACTTCATTCACTCTCCATCACGGTTCGGTCGTCATTGCTGCCATTACAAGCTGCACGAACACATCCAATCCTTCGGTCCTCATCGCCGCCGGGCTCCTGGCAAAGAAAGCCGCTGAGAAAGGATTGAAAACGAAGCCGTGGGTCAAGACCAGTCTTGCTCCCGGCTCAAAAGTCGTCACCGAGTATTTAAAAGCTGCGGGACTGACACCATCGCTTGAAGCGCTCGGATTTCATCTTGTCGGATACGGCTGCACAACATGTATCGGCAACAGCGGGCCGCTGCCGGAGCATATCGTAAAAGCCATTCAGGAAAACGAACTTGTTGCCGCTGCAGTTCTTTCCGGCAACAGGAATTTTGAAGGCAGAGTAAATCCGCATGTGAGAGCAAATTATCTCGCCTCTCCGCCGCTGGTTGTCGCATACGCTCTTGCCGGAACTATGGATATCGATTTTGCAAAAAACGCAATCGGCACAGATCAGTCGCGGCGATCCTGTCTTTTTAAAGGATATCTGGCCTGCTCCGCATGAAATTGAAGAAGCAGTTCTCAACGGCTTGAAATCGGAAATGTTCACAAAAGAATATGCAAATGTGTTCGACGGGCGAAACACAGTGGAAAAACCTGCCGACTCCTTCCGGTTCTCAATTTCCGTGGGAGAGAGATTCCACATACATCAAAGCTGCTCCCTATTTTGAGAACCTGTCCGGCGAACCCAATCCGCTCCATGATATTCAGGAAGCCCGTGTTCTGGCATTTCTGGGAGATTCTGTAACCACCGATCATATATCTCCGGCCGGTTCGTTTAATGAAAAGAGTCCGGCGGGAAAATATCTGCTTTCGCTTGGTGTTCAAAAAAAAGATTTCAATCAGTACGGCGCACGCCGGGGCAATCATGAAATTATGATGCGCGGGACTTTCGCCAACATTCGCCTGAAAAATTTTCTCGTTCCAGGAATCGAAGGCGGAGTTACATTGCATCCTTCTTCGCCCGAACCGGTTTCCATCTTCGATGCAGCGATGAAATACAAGCAGGAAGGAACGCCGCTGCTGATTATTGCCGGCAAAGAATACGGTCACGGCTCTTCAAGGGACTGGGCCGCAAAAGGGCCCGCTCTTCTCGGTGTTAAGGCAGTGATCGCCGAAAGTTTCGAGCGCATTCACCGAAGCAATCTTATAGGGATGGGAATTCTGCCGATGCAATTTCTCGCAGGGCAGAGTGCAAAGATTCTTGGCCTTACCGGGTTCGAACGATATACAATCGAAGGAATTGCGCAAAACCTTGCACCCGGCAAACAATTGAAGATAACGGCAGTATCCGGCAACGGCATGGTTAAATCGTTCATGGCAATTTGCCGCATCGATACGCCGAATGAAATCGACTATTACAAACATCAAGGAATTTTACAATTCGTCCTCCGGTCGCTTCTCCCGAAGAACGAATAATTTTTTCTCCGTAAACTCTATGACGAATATAAACGAACAGAAGTATCGAATCATTTTTTTCGGTGCCATCGAAGAAGGCAGGGATAAAGCAGAAGTAAAAGAGCGGCTGCGGGAATTATTTAAAACCACGCCCGACCGGATAGAAAAACTTTTTGCGGGAAAATCGATCGTTCTCAATCATCATCTGAATAAAGAAACGGCCGAGCCTCTATATTACACAGCTGCGCGATACGGGAATCATCTGTTCTATGGAATCGATGCCTGACGACCTACCGGCAGCTCCAGGCAAAATGAAGAAACCCTCCCTGCCGCACCGGGGGCTATCGGAATATCCATTCAGACCATCGCATTCCCCATTTGCTCGCCGCCGGCGGTATTCTTGCCGTTATAGGTTTTTATATTTTTTTGATTTTCTTTCTTCTCAATACAATTCTTGCGCATCTTGACGACCATTCAAATTGGCTTAACGATCTTCCCGTCATCATTGGTCCACTCGCTTATTTTCTTCCTGTCCTTTTCGGTCTCATGCTTGCCGGAGCATTCATAAAACCGTTCTTCGTGCGCTCTTCTCCCGAAAACGCGCCTCTTTCCCTGTCCCGCAAGAAAGATCCGGCGATTTTTTCCTTTGTGGAAAAAATCTGCAAAGCTCTTCATGCACAGATACCGGGCGCATTCGAAGTCGATTGCGGCACCGATATCCGCACACAGTATCGACAGGGGTATTGTAGGATTTCTTGAAAATGAATTGACGCTGACAATCGGACTCGGGGCGCTTTCCGAATTGACTCTTTCCGAACTCGGAGCGCTCATTGCGGCCGATGTAGGACATTATACGAACACGTTCGATACGCGCCTTTTTTATTGTATCACTGCGCTCGGCACATGGCTGAAGCGATCTGCGGAAGACCAAGACAATATCGATGCGAAAATCGCTCTCCTTCGGAATACGGCGGGCAATGTTTTTATCAAGCTTGCATGTTCTCATTGCACTTGTTTTATTTCGACTGGCTTCCTTTATTCTCAAGCTTTTCCTTGCCGCTGCGCGTTTTCTCTGCAAAAAAAGCATGCGATCGCTCGATTTCGCCGCCGACAACTGTGCAGTCTCTCTCGTCGGACTGGATGTTTTTCGCTCGGCCCTGACGAAACAGCATCTTGCTGCTGCAGCTTCGCGGGAAGCGTTTTCAAGCTTACATGTCCAGCGCAAGTCCGAACGATAACTCGCTGCCCGATAATTTTCCAGAATACATCCAGTACATCCTTCAAGCGAAGGATGCGAAAGGAAAAAATCAATTGATGAAAGATACCGGAAAGAGCGGATTTCAACCGCAGCAGCCGCTTGATGAACGGCTTCAACAGCATCGCTCCTTCAAAAAAGCAGCCGCTCCTGCAAGCCGACACACCGGCCTCTGCGATCTGTCTTCTTTTGAAGAACTTTCCAAAGCATCAACAAGAGCGATGTATCAACAAGTCCTTCATCTTCAGATTTCTCCGGACGATCTTGTGCCGCCGGAAGAGTTTATATCCCGGCAGGACACCGGTTCAGCGAGGGAGTCACGCCAATTCGGATTTTTTTTAGAAAGGAAAATTCTAGTGCCGATGTATGATTATCGCTGCAAACAATGCGGCGCTCTTATTCGATGTGCTTCATAGAGGAAAAGAAAGAGCCGGAGGATATCGAATGTCCTGCATGCCGTTCGAATGAATATGTCCGGCTGTTTTCTAGCGCCCGGCATACTCGTTCACGGTTCGCGAACCGCGCTATGCGGCGAACATTCATGTCCCGGAGAAAACCGATGCTGCGGATGTGCGATGCGGATGAGCAGATGACGGTGAATGGCGTCGAAAAACTATTTTTGTGTCTTTTTCTGCCGTTCCAGTTCTTTGAGAATCATTATGTTCAATTCGAGCTTCAAATTGGACTTCTGAATAAATCCATCCGATGGACGATCTGAGAGTCCGAAGATCGCGAATTTCGTCCACTTCATATGCAGAAAAAAGATATACTGAAGTATTCGGGAAATATTGCTTTGACCTGCTTTACCACATCCACGCCGTTCCCGTCGGAGAGACTTAAATCAGTAATGACAACATCAGGGTGAAGCTGTTTTATTTTTTGAATCGCCTCCGAGCAGCCATCCGCCTCTCCCACAACTTCGACTTCCTTATGTCTTTTAAGAAACTGGATAACAAGCATCCGCATGGATGGGATATCGTCGACAATGAAAACTTTAAGTTTCATATGATTTAATGTATGTTTTATCTTGACGATTAATCGACTTCATTTATGCTTCTGACAATAAGTATGTGATTTTTTTCCAGAGTTACAAGAGGGATAATATTTTTTAAAATTCGTCTTTATCCTCTCACAATGCAGATTCCTTTATTTTAGGCTTTTATTCAAGAATTCGAAAGCTGTCAGCTTATTCTTTTGTGAAATCTCAAGACGCTCAGGGAAAGGATTCCCGTTCCCAGTGCGAGAAGCGCCGCTGCCTGTGTCCATAAAACATCGATGCCGACACCTTTAAGGAAAAGTCCTCTGACAATGACAAAATAATATCGTAAAGGTATCACATAGGAAACGGCTTGAATCACCGATGGCATGTTTTCTATCGGAAAAACGAATCCCGAGAAAAAGATCATCGGCAGCATGAAAAAGAATATCGCTGTCATCATTGCCTGCTGCTGTGTGCGGGATATCGTTGAAATAAAGAGCCCCAGACCCAGGGTCGTCATGAGAAAAACGATACTCAATGCAATCAACAACAATATTCCGCCTTTGACCGGAAGAGCAAAAACCAGCAACGCGACAAGAATGACGAGAACAACATCGATAACACCTATGATAAAGAACGGCGCTAATTTTCCGATAATAAGCTGGAAGGGACGGATCGGTGTTACGATTAATTGTTCCAGAGTTCCGAGTTCTTTTTCCTTGACAATCGCCAACGAGGTCAAAATCATAGTCATGACCATTAACAGCAGACCGAGCACTCCCGGAACCATAAAATTCCGGCTTTTTAATTCCGGATTATACCAGACACGGATCTGCGGTGCAACCCGGGCGGGCATCCCGCGAACGCCGTGCTGCAGCATCGTTTCGAGAACAATGTTCTGCGAATACTCCATGACGATCATGGATGCATAGGAGAAGCCGATACTGGCAGAGCTGCTTTCGGTTCCATCGGCAATAACCTGAAGCGGTGCCGGAGTTCCTTCGCCCAGTTTGTTTGCGAATTCCTCCGGAATAACAAGAGCGACGGATGCCCGGCCGTTATCCAGCCATGCGTCAATATCTTGAAGTCGCTCGGTATATCCCTGGACTTTAAAAGAACCATTTGCAGTAAAATGATCGATCAAGTTCCTGCTTTCGGCAGAACGGTCCATATCACAGACAACCAGAGGAATTTCTGAGACATCGAGCGATGCCGCATATCCCAGTACCAGCAATTGAAGCATCGGCGCAAGAAAACTGATGCCGAACATTTTCTTGTCCTGGCGAAACTGAATAAATTCTTTCCGGATAATATTGAGAATAATTTTCATTTTTTAGGGGAACTCATGAAATAAGTTTCTTCAGCCGTCACTGAACTCACGGCAAGCACAACTGCCGCGAACAAGCTCATCAAGAGCAGTTGTTCCCAAAATGCGGCGATACCTACGCCTTTAAGAACAATAGCGCGCAGTGCAACCAGAAAATAACGCGCCGGAATCAGATAGGTTATAATTTGAATAATCCACGGCATATTACGAATCGGAAAGACAAAACCGGAAAGAATAAAGGTCGGCAGCATGGTTGTAAGAACGGCGATCATAAACGCCACCTGCTGCGTATCCGCAATCGTGGAAATCAGCAATCCCATACCAAGTGCACCGACGAGAAAAACGATTGTTACCAGAGACAAGGAGTAATACACTTCCTTTGATGCTGACGTCGAAAAGGACATATCCGAGCACGAGAATCATGACTGTTGCTGCGAGTGAAATGACCGTATACGGAATGGTTTTGCCAAGGATGAGCTGGAGCGGCTTTACGGGAGAGACCATTATTTGCTCGATCGTTCCCATTTCCCGCTCGCGGACAATGGCAAGTGCAGTCGAGATGACCGCCGTTACCATAAGGATAAATGCAATCAGACCCGGCACAAGAAATTTTGCGCTTTTCAATTCCGGATTGTACCACACTCTCGGCTGATAATCGATCGGTACTGCAAGCGCATGACTGCCTTGCGACGAATAAGTTTCTGCGATAATATTCATCGAGTACTGCTGGATAATCATATTGATATACCCCAGCAGCATTGAGCCCGTGTTGGAATTTGAACCGTCGATGATCACCTGTACAGCCGCTTCCTTTCCGCGGGCAAGATGTTCGGAAAAATCAGAAGGAATCACTAAAACCACTTTGACCGCGCCGCCGTCCAGAAGTCCGTCAATTTCCGACTTGCTTTGCAGCCGGAGCGTATAATCGAAGTAATCATTCCTGAAAAATTGATCGATAAAGTCTCTGCTTATACGGCTGTTGTCTTCATCATACACCGCCGTCGCGGTGTGTTTAATATCGAAGTTTAATGCATAGCCGAACAAAAACAGCATCAAAGCCGGAATGAACAGCATCACTCCGAGTACGCGTTTATCGCGTTTAATCTGACGAAATTCTTTTCGAACGATGGGTAGAATGTTTAAGGACATATTTTTTAGTTCTTAGTTCTTGGTGCTTGGTTCTTAGTTCTCTATGCTTGGTTCTTAGTTCTCTATGCTTGGTTCTTAGTTCTCTATGTTTGGTTCTTCGTTCTTGGTTCGAAGTGCTACGTCGAAATATCTTTGACTAAGCACCACGCACTAAAAACTACGAACTATTTTATTTACCATCTTCCGCCGCAATGAGATGCAGAAACACATCTTCCAGCGACGGAACTATTTTTTCTATCTGAGTTAATTCGATCTTATTCTGTGCAAGCGTTTGTTTAATCATCGATTGCGCCCGATCGCTTCTTTCTACGCTGATGTGAAAAGCAGAGCCGAAAATTGAGGTCTCTGCTGTCCATGGCTGCTGCCGCAATATTTCCATCGCCTCGACCGGATCGCTGCAGTGTACTTCATATACCGTATAGCGGTCCAAACGACGTTTCAGTTCTGTCGGCGATCCGAGAGCCACTAATTTGCCGTTGTAAATAAAACCGATTGTATTGCAATGTTCGGCTTCATCCATATAATGGGTCGTTACGAATACTGTAGTTCCGTGACTGGATAATTCATAAATCAATTCCCAGAAATTTCTCCGGGAAACCGGATCTACGCCGCCTGTCGGTTCATCCAGGAACACGATCGGCGGCTCATGAAGTATAGAGCATCCCAGCGCAAGCCGCTGCTTCCATCCGCCGGAAAGCGCATGCGTCAGCATCCTTTCTTTTCCGCGCAATCCCGCCATTGCGATCGCCCATTCTTTGCGTTCCTTCAATCGGGCCCCTTCTAATCCGTAAATACCGCCGTAAAAATTTATATTTTGTTCAACGGTAAGATCCTCGTAGAGGGAAAAACGCTGCGACATGTATCCGATGTTTTCTTTGACCGCATCCGGATTGCCGGATATATCGTATCCTGCGACCGTTGCATTTCCGCTTGTTGGAGAGAGAAGACCGCACAGCATGCGTATCGTGGTCGATTTGCCCGCTCCATTGGGACCTAAAAATCCGAATACTTCTCCGCGCCGCACGGAAAAAGAAATATTATCAACGGCACGAAAAGAACCGAACATTTTTGTTAATCCCTTTACCTCGACTGCAAAGTTCTCCTTGCTTTGAACCTTTAACTGCACACCAGCGGTCATTGCAACGCTCCGACTGCACGTTTCAGTTTTGCTGCCGCCACTTTAAAATCCACTTTGGTTTGCGTCAAGGTCAGCTTTGCCTGCAGCAGCGCTGTCTCAGCATCAAGCAGATCGCTGTTGCTGGCCATTCCATTCTTGAATTTCTCGTGCGTCATGCGATACGCTTCCTGAGCCTGTTCCGCACCGGCTCGAGCGACGCTGACTTCTTCCTCCGCTGTTTGAGCCGTATAATATTCCTGCGCCACTTCTAATTTTATAGCATCCCGCATTTGAATCAGACTGGCTTCCGATTGTTTCAGCGATGCTTCTGCTTGGGCGGTCTGGTGCTGCGTTGTGAACCAGTCCCAAATCGTCCACTGAACTGTGATCCCGACATCCCACGTTCCATTCCATTCATCTAATGGGGGGAGTATGCGCGGATTTGGCCGCGCATAATTATAATCTGCTCCGAAATAGAGCTGAGGATACCATCCTCCTTTCGCTGCCTTTACGCCGGCATCGCTTATTTGAGTACGCAGCATCATCGATTTTATCTCAGGACGTTTTTCAGCCGCACGATCGGTTAAAACCGTCAGACTGCCCTTTATCATATCGTCAGCGTCGCGATTGTTCTCCTGCGGATCGTCCGTGGAAATGATGTCCTCCGTCAGTGGATTGCCCATCAATGAGTTGAGCGTCATCGCGGCAATCCGGATGCTGTTCCGTGCCTGTACGTGTTTTACCCTCACATCCGAAAGTTGGACCTGCACTTTCATGACATCGGCATCGGTCGCCATGCCTTGTTTGGCGGAACTTTGAACATTTTTCAGATGCTCGCTCACCTGTTCAACAGTTTGACCGATCACACGTTCCGATTCCGTCGCGCGGAAAAGATTCCAATACGCCGTTGTCACAGCAACAATAAGGTCGGCCTGTTCTTCTGAATAGTCTTCTCTTGCTGCCTGCGCGCTGAGATCGGACATCTCTTTGTTCCTGCTGAGTTTAAATCCGGTAAAGAGCGGCTGCTGCAGCGAGAGCTTCATTGAATAGTTTTCTGTAATGTCCGGAAAAATCATTTTGGAGATGTTGAACGGCGCCGGCAGCACTAACGTATATGCCGGAACATTGCTGAATTCCATAGCGCTTCCCGTCAGTCGCAGCTGAGGCAGCAAAGCAGCTCCGGTTTCACGTGCATGCGCTTCAGCATTTTCCGCCTTTGCCTCGCTTATTTTCATCGATGGATTCCGGCCGAGAGCTTTTGCAATACAATCTGCAAGCGAAACAGATGCCGGCTGATTCTGTGCCATCGCAAGTTGAATCAAAAGCAGCGCTGTGATCATATATTTCATACTGTTCCTCATGAACCTAATCGTGCAATAAATACGTCTTCTAATGAAGGCGGAAGAACACGGTATCCCGTTACCTCGATCTTTGCTTTTTCCAGACACTCGAGTATTTGCTGAACTTCCATGGATGAATCTTTCATCATTACATGCAGGCGGTCGCCGAACATTTGAATTCGTTCTTTACCCCGGAGGAGTGAAAGAACTGAAGCGCCGCGCCGGATATCACTGCAGAGCAGCTCCATGACTTTGAGGGGAAACGAACTGCGGATTGCATTCGGAGTATCGCATTGCATAATTTTCCCTTCGTTCATAAGCGCCACGCGATTGCTCCGTTCCGCTTCATCCAGATAAGGAGTGCTGACGATGATGGTAATTCCGTTTTTCAAAAGACTGGAAAGAATCTTCCAAAAATCGCGGCGAGAGACGGGATCGACGCCCGTCGTCGGTTCATCAAGCAAAAGAATATCGGGAGTGTGAATAAGCGTGCAGGCGAGCGCCAGTTTTTGTTTCATCCCTCCCGACAATTTCCCGGCAAGCCGATCCCGAAATTTAGTCAGACGCGTGAATTCAAGAAGTTCTTCTTTGCGGATTTTAAAATTGTGAATGGCATGAATTTCAGCGAAGAAGTCGAGATTCTCATCAATCGTGAGATCCTGATAGAGGCTGAATCTCTGAGAGAGATATCCTATATGTTTTTTTATTTCAGCTTTTTCCGTTTTCATATCGTAGCCGAGCACATGTATGCTGCCCGCGGTTGCAGGCAGTACGCCGCACATCATGCGTATGGCGGTCGTTTTTCCTGCACCATCAGGCCCAACGAGACTGAAAATTTCTCCGCGCCGGACATTCAAAGAAATATCATCGACAGCGGCGACGGAATCTTCCTTTCTGCCGATCCCGTATACTTTAACGACATTTTTCAGCTCTATTGCGCCGGACATGCTCATTTCCATCTATGATTGAGCAACATGTAAAGTTACATCTGCCGGAATGCCCGCTTTGAGTGTGCCGTCCGGATTCAGAACTTTTATTTTTACGGCAAAAACAAGTTTTGTCCGCTCGTCGTTGGTTTGAATGTTTTTCGGCGTAAATTCCGCTATCGGCGAGATGAAGATAACGTGCCCTTCGAATGTTCTGCTTTGAAATGCGTCGACCTGAACAGATGCGCTCTGGCCGAGGACTATTTTTGGCAGATCCGCCTCCGGGACATAGATCGTGATATCCAGCGAAGAAAGATCGTCAAGCCGGATAAGCGAAGCGCCCGATCCAACAAGTTCTCCCGCTTCGATGAACCGTTTCGTAACAATTCCGCTGATCGGCGCCCGGACAATGCAATCCTCCAGTTTTTTCTTCAATGAAGACATCTGGGCTTTTGCCTGATCCCGCCTCCCGCGAGCCAGATCGATTTCCTCCGGCCTCGATCCGCGCTTCGTTTTTTCCCAAGTTTGCTGGGCAACCGTGAAGCGTGTGCGGGCATCGTCCAATTGCTTTTCCGTAACGCTTTTTGTCTGCCACAATTCTTCAATGCGTTTAAGATCGGACTCGGCGTTTCGATAATTCGCTTCCGATTGCACGATATCTTCAACACGCGAGCCTTTGACAGCCAGCTGGTATTGTGATTCTGCCATGACGAATCCCGCAGCGGCCTGATCGGTACTGAAATCTCCAGTCCACATCATCGATGATCAGAAGCGTATCGCCGGCGTGCACTGCCGCTCCTTCTTCCACAAAGAGGCGCCCGACAATACCGCCTGCTTGCGCACTGACGATAACATCAGTCGCTTCGATCGTGCCTGTCGATACTACGGTTGCATTATTGTTCTTCCCGCATCCAAAAAAGACTGCAGCGGCAGTAATCGCGACGAAAGACAAATATTTCATATCATCCTCTGAGAGAGTTGTTGTTCAAATTGTGCATCGAAGAGATGTACATGTTTTTTCCCTTCTTCCGTTAAAGCGCCGGTAAAGAGAACCTTAATAATTTCCTGATACGCCTCGGCTGCTGAGAAAGGGTGATCGGCAAGCGTTTTTGGATTCACAATGCCCTGTGCCGCATTTACCAAAATAAGCTGGAATATTTCAACATTGAGATCTTCCCGGAAGAGTCCTTCCTGCTTTGCCTGAAGAAATAGATTTTTCAATTGACCGATTACGACTACGCGCCGGAATGTATCGATTTCATCCCAGACAAGGGGCGAGAAGCGTCTCATGTCCGATTGGAATTGCGGACTGATACGGCGAATTTGTCTTCCGATAACGGTTAAAAAAACAGCAATCTTTTTCTCGAATGGCTCTGTGGAATGGATAATACTGGAAACTTCTTTGCCGACGTGTTCTATGTTTACTCGGACAGCCGCCAGCAGCAGATCGTCTTTGCTCGGAAAATATTTATAAATCGTTTTTTTGCTCATGCCGAGGTCTGCCGCTAGTTCGTCGACAGTAACCTTGGAAATTCCAAGTTCAAAAAATCTTATCGAAGCGGCGGCCAGGATTCTTTGTTTTTCTATTTGGTCTGACATTTTATCATTACCTTAGAAACTATTATTGTTTCCATAGTTTCCGATATATGAAAAATAAGGCCGTATATAAAAAAACGGCATTTTATAAGTCGATAATGGAAACTATTATCGTTTCCTTAGTGTATAAGTTAAAAATGTTTTAGATATTTGTCAAGTCCTTTTTATGCAATTTTTAAACATCGAACAAATTTCTTCCAAATAAAATTGATCGACTTCATCGAAACATTCCTTAAAAATGCTGTCGATATCGAGAACGCCGATAAGAGCCTTTTCTGAATCGAAAACGGGAACAACGATTTCGGATTTGGTTTCACTTGAACATGCGATATGATAGGGAATTTTTTCCACATCTTGAACAATCTGAGTTTTTCTTTCGGAGGCGCATTTCCCGCATACTCCCCTTTCAAACGATATGTCGATACACCCATGTGAACCCTGATACGGCCCAACCTTCAGGAGTCCCGGCTTGACAACCCTATAGAATCCAACCCATGAAAACGTCTCGAACGAATGTTTCAACTCGCACGAAATGGTGGCCATCATGGCAATTGAGTCTTCTTCATCGTTGAGAAGATTTTTAAGATTTAGTATAACTTCGGAATATTGCTTGTGTTTATCCATGACTCCAGATTCATTTACGATGGACAATTGATTCACACTGGATGTGTACAATTTTCTGGAAAGCTTGTCTATCTTTTCCCGAGCAAACAAGCTTTCCGGTCAACTTCTCTTTAGATTTACACTGCCTCCTTGAAACGTGGATGCAAACTCACGATTTGGAGATTGAAACCGCGGATCTATCTAAAAAAGATATATGAATTCCCGCGAAATCGACTTTTCATCTGCATATTTTGACGGCTCCGTCAAAATACGTTTCATGCATTACTCATGCACCACTCTATAGCTGATAAAAGTCAGATTCTTGCTGTCCGGCGCCCATGGATTTACATCAAATGTTCCCTGCCCGCCTAATAGTTTTGCAACTACTTCGATGCTACCGCCTGCGGCAGGCATAAGTCTCAGCATAACATCCTGATTCGCCGGATGCCCCTTTATATCCTTATTATAGGACAGGAAAACGATCCATTTGCCGTCCGGTGAAATATGCGGAAACCAGTTGTTATATTCGTCGAAAGTAATCTGCTCTTGAGAACTTCCGTCCGGTTTCATGCGCCAGATTTCACTTGAACCTGACCGGTCTGAATTGAAATAAATATATTTGCCGTCCGGCGAGAATTCCGGACCGTCATCAATTCCCTTCTGTTCGGTAAGCCGAACTTCTTTTCCGCCTTGAACAGGAGTAATGTAAATATCCAAGTTATTGGATCGCAGGCCGGAATAGAGTATTACAGCGCCATCTGGAGACCAGCCGTGCCACCATGACGATACCACGGGAGTCAGCAGTTTTGGCTCGCCGCCTTCCGCCGGCACAACGTAAATCAGGGATTGATGTTCGCCGATGTAATTACTTAACGCCAATTGCTTTCGATCGGGAGAAAAACCATTGCAGCTTCCAATATTTTTTAACGACCCAGTGTTAACCAGTTCCGGCTTTCCGCCGCCTTTTGCCAATATATATAACTGACCTTTATTGCTGAAGAAAAGATGCTCCCCATCTCCCGACCAGAATGCGCCCTCAAAAAAGTTTTCAGCAGTATAAACAGCTTTTCGGTCCTTTGATTCAATGGACACTGTTTCCAATGTGCTTTCTATCGTTGGTTCACCAGAGACGGTTTTTAAACCGACTGCAATTTCGACATTTGAAAACACCGCCTTTTCCGATACATTATTATCGTGGGAGCAAACACCGAGTCCTATGAAAAAAGGTTCTTCAAATTTAATTTTAAATGATCCGCCGGAAGGGCGAAGGTTCGCATTTGCCGGAGCAACGTACATAAAAACGTAATCGCCTTGTTTTTCCAGTTTGATTCTGCCCGGCCTCTTCATGCTGGATTGAATCTCGCGCGTCGGCCCGCCTTTGAATTCACGATATTGCATGGATGTAAGGCCGTCACCATGAATAACAGCGTCAACATACGGCGCATCCGCTTCAAGATTCTGACGGATGATGAGTCCTGCTTTCCGATGTTCATTACCGCCTGTATCTGGAAAACTGATATCCGAAGAAATGGAAATATCACCCGCTGCTTTTTTCCAGACGTAATGGAATGCATCTTTGGCATACCACATATTCTCTCCTCCTCCGACGATTATATAACTCTTCTTCACCGAGTCGAAGGTCACCGAACCTTTCTTCAGAACATCGCCGATATCGCCGCTTGCTTCAAATATTCCAAGAGATTGTTTCTGTGAAAACAGAAGAACAGTTTGGAGTAAAATACCGGCAAAAATGAAAAGAGATTTTAGGCCAAAGCAATATTTCATTATGATTATCCTTTTTTTGGTTTTTATGCAGAAGTTAAGTTAAGACACTTCTTTTGAAGAAGCAAAAGAAACGTCATCATATCAATTGCATACCGATAAATTGCAGATTATTGTCCTGAATGAAAATATACATCCGCTGTCTAACGGACGCTTGTTCAGGACCTCGATTGTATGAGATTCCATCCTGTCTTTACGCTTCATTCGACATTTGTCAGTTCGGTATATTTCCGTGGACCGGACTTTCGTAGATCAGCCGGAGACCCCAGTCCGTGTCATCTGGAAAAACGGGCAGGGTTATGATGCCTATTTTGTTCGATATGAGTTTGCCGCTTCCGATATCCCGCCAGGTGCCGTCGCGCGGATCAAACCATTGTGCTCGATAGATACTATTGAGCCGCGCGCCGCGAATTTGAGACGGCGGGCACCCTTTTTCAAAGTATGCAAGAAATATCTGCTTGTCATCGCTACGCGCGCAATAAGCCCAGCCTTCATAACCAAGCGTTTCGTGCGTTTTATTGGGCGATACAAGGTCGGCCAACGGCACGAGTTCCTGATACCTTCTGCCGATAGAAAAAGCAAATGTCCTGAGATGCTGCATTTCGGCTCCCGATTTCCATTGGAACGCATCCCACATATGCACCGGTGCGGTCGGTTCTATATCTGCTCCCCAGATTCCCTCAGCGCCATAGACGTGCCCGGCCAATCCGCCGGAAAGAAAACTTCCATACATTCCTGATCGGACTAATTCGTTATCGCGATCTGAACCGCCGACAGCGCCGCGTGTATAGTTGGCTGACCCCGGGCCTCGTGCATCCCTATAACCTGCATAATATGGCTCGCCATTGAGCGCCGGCTTCGGATTCTTCAGATTGAAAATCTCCGTGAGATACCAGTAATTGTTATGTTCTCGCATATTACCGATCTGGTGAAGCGTCACCCAAGAATCTTCCCCCCAATTTTCAAGCGTCGATGGATTCGCATTTGCGGAAAGCAGCGTACCGAACGGCGGCGGCCCGAATTTCTTTTCCATAAGATGAATTGCATCAGTGTAATCGTCGGGACTTACAGTCTCGTCGATAATATCGAGATGGATCGGACTCAGGACGGTATTATTTGCCTGATATCTCGAAAAAATGTACTGTATAAACCGCATATAGGAATCCGGCCAGCCGTAATATTTGTACCAGCACAGGCCTGCATCGCGCCGCGAAACTTCGATAAACGGAATGAAGCCATTGGCATTGAGGTAGTCGATTTTCCTGTCCAGATATTTGAAGTAATCGGGATTGATTCGATCCATGTCGGGGAACTCGTTCTCGTAACCGGGTACTTTGCCCGGAAAGAAAAACGGCCGTCCCCCTTCGTTGTCCATATTCTTAGCGCTGCCCGTTCCGAATTCAAGCCATGCAGAACGGACTGTCGTCTTTGCCGAATCGTCCATAACAATATGCCAGGATTTTCCATCCGTTATCCAATTCGGGAATGCGGCAATAACATTGATCCAGTTATAACCTTGTGCTTTGCGATAGCGCACATAATCTTTGAATCCTGCCGATGGACCGATGGGACGTTCCCTCTCGTCATCGTACCAGCGGAAGCGGTTGGTTCCAAGCGAGTACCATGTGTCACCGATGATAAAGAACGGTGTTCCGTCGGCAAACTCTAGTGCATGTTGATTGGCGCTCGCACGCAAAAAACCGCGGCGCAGTGGATTTTCGGTTTTTTCCGAATCATTCCAATCAACAGCCGTAAAGGAACCCGACTTTCCTGCTAATCCGGGATCCTCCGGAATCGATCCGCTTTTCCAAGTCCAGAGGCCGGACTGGGTTGCGACAAGTCGAAGATGAAATGTCTGCCCTCCATCCCAGAATCCATAAATCCGTTTATTGAACCCTGGCCCGACAAGGTCTACCCATAAAGTGACATCTATATATGAGTTCTTATAAGAATTCGCAGCAATAAAAGTCAATTCCTGCTTCTCCCACACATGCATTGCATTTGGAGCAGCCGTGATGTGACAAGCCGGAATCATTAAAATAAACGTCGCTCGTCTGAGGAATCTTATAATCAATTCTCCCATGGGTCAATCCATTATTGTCCCGATATTGATCCGGTCAGCATGAGTTGGAGGACATGATATAACCAGAAAATGTAAATCTATGTCTGAATTATTGAAAATTTGATGCGCCATACCCGGAGAAATTTCAAGTCCTTGTTCCTTTGTAAGAAGTTGATTTTCGCCTTCAATTTCAATTGTCGCTTCACCGGAGAGAACGAAAAAGAATTGCCGGGAATGGATATGCTTATGGCGCATCTCGGATGTGTGCGGCGGCATGAACTCCTGAATGACACTCAACGAATCCGATTTGACAAAATGCCAGCCACCGCAGTTCCGGCTCCATGTATAATGTTCCGCATTGGTCTTATCGATCATTTTTGTCTGCAACATTACTACCAGCCCATACGCTTGCGATGCCCGGCTATTTGAGCGGTATGGTGCCGGGCATGCCATACATATTGCTGCAACAAATTGTCGATTGTCAAAAGACCATAACGGTTGTGCCGCCATTGCCGGCAATAATCTTCAGGCTTGAGCGATTCAAATGCATCTGCCCATCGATTGCGTATTGCCTCAAAAAGAATGAGTGAAGAATTGATATCGGCAGATCGTGCATCGGGCACTTCAGCCCACAAACCTTGCTGTGCTACCTTAACATCCGGTACATCCTCAGTAAGGGCGTACTTTAAGCGGGGGTAAGCATTGATATCCGACTCTACTAAATGATGCACAACCTGGGCAAGAGACCAGCCGCCGGGCCGGTATGGAGTGATAAGATGATTTTCTTTAAGACCCTTAACAGCTTCATATAGAGCATTCGGTGCAGCTCGGAATTGGAGAATGCAACGAGTCCGAAGTTCCGGCGTCGGTTGGACCGGCTGAAATTTTCCGATTGGATATTTTAACTCTTCATCTGTCGGCATAAAAGAATCTTTTCTATATTCGTCCTGTCATACGCTTTTTGCCGAAAGCACTCCTCTATAGAAACCGGCACAAAAAGCCGATTTCGTTGATGTTCGTATCTCATTTTAACCGGTTCGCGGATTCGCTTTTCAACTCTGAGTGCTTCATAAGGGTTTTTTCGGTTATAGAATGAATGGAATAATCCGCTTTGTTCGTGCTGCATATTGCGCGTACTCCGGATATCGGAGCATAAGAAAATGTTCTTCTGTATATATCCGGATTACTATACCGATGCTTCCGATCACTGCTATTATCAGATTGATTGCTGAGATGCGAGAAAGCTCTGCTGCACCCAGAAAAAACAAAATCGACGCGTAGATTGGATGACGAATAAATCTATAGGGACCCGTGGTCACCAAACCGCCTTCAGTCGTATCGGCAGAAGCGTGGAAACTTCTTCGGCCAAATGTTATTCTCGCCCAAACCATGAGTACAACAGCGGCGATTTGAATAGAGACAAATGCGCAACCTGCAGCCAGAATTGAATGTTCAATTATTAAAGCAGACATCGCAAGCACCAAGATTAGATATCCTGTGAGAGATAAATATTTTAGATTCAAGAATTGATCTCCTTTTTATTCCATTCAAAATTTCCAGCCTGTCTCAAATATCGTATATTTATTCCGGGGCTTTCGCATCCGACCGCTGAAGGCTAAAGAGTATCAAGTGATAGTTTTATCCGTCTTTGAACTGCAACAGTAAACGCCTGCGTCTCTACATTGTTTTTAAAATGGCAGGCAAAAGCTGCAGAACCGCAGCACTGCAGCACTGCAGCACAGCAACACTCACAAAATCTTAACGATTGTCTCCTGTATCGGCGATCCCGGAACGATAATTTTTTTTTCCCTGGAGATATAGACGTCTATTTCGCTTCGGACGCCGAACCGATCGCGGAAATAAATTCCAGGTTCTATAGAAAAACAAGTCTCCGGGATAAGTATACGCTCATCGTGAGTTTCCAGATTGTCCATGTTCGCGCCGGTGCCATGAACTTCTTCACCGATAGAATGTCCCGTCCGATGCACAAAATATTCACCAAAACCTTTTGCGGTAATAAAATTACGCGCAGCATCATCGACCTCATAACCGTGTATTGTTTTTCCCGCTGCAAAGGAAGAGCGAATAAAATTTAATGCCGCATCGCGCGCTCCTTTGACGATCTGAAAAATCTTTTCGTATTCATCCGGCACGCTCTCCCCTGCATACCCCATCCATGTGATATCCGCATAGACAGAATGGGACACATTCTTCTTAGCCCAGAGATCCAATAAGACGATATCCCCTTTTTTTATCTCTGTGAAAATATCCTTCGTGGGTTCATAATGAGGATTTGCTGCATTTGCATTCACAGAACAATTCGGAGCATCGCCGCTTATAATTCCTCGCTTGCCGAATTCCGAAACCATGCATTGCTGAACGTCATATTCCGTTACCGGAACCCCTGACTGCAATTTTGCACGAATGAATCCGAATGCGACATCGACAATCTGTCTTAAATGTTTTGCCGATTCGAAGCATCCTTCTCTTTGTTCATCATCCCAGATCGATTCAAAGCGCTGTATCAGGTTCGCAGAAGAAACGAGCTGTACACCTGTAGATTGAACCAGTTCAATCGTCCCGGCATCGACTGTGGCTACATACGGAATGGCACATAAAGGCGAATATTCCATCGCGATTGTTTTCGCTCCGTCCAGTATTTTCTTTAACCCCTCCTGCAGCGATTGCCAGCTCAGGTAAACCGTTTTCTCTCCGGGCAGAGTATCGAGGTTCCATTCTTCGATGCGATGCACAAGCTTGCGCGGTTCTCCTTTGAGATGGAATATAAATAATAATATCTGCGTGTGCACATGATATGCGGCGGAAGGGATAATATCTTTGTAGCAAATACGTTCGAATCCCGAAAATTGTACAGCAGCCAGCCGTCCATACCTTCAGTTCTGAGCGCTTCCTGAATTCTCTCGATTGTTTTTTCCATTGTTTTCATAGCTCTGCCTCGTCGATAAAATAAAAAAACCCGTGAAGCCGGCTTCTACGGGTTTTTTATGTACCTGTCCGCCATTTACTTTTCAATCCGCATGAGTACTTCTGCGTTCTCTGCATTTTCTTCCGCCGACTTCCGGAACCGTTACCTGTTTTCGTCTTCCGTTCTGGCGTTTGCGCAGATATTTCTGTTCCACCGGATGCTGCTCAACCGCCGGCTCCTCCACATCGGGATAGGTGTAGATTTCGTACTTGAAATTGCGGAGAATGATGTCTTTTCCGTTCCTCCCCAGAACATATTGCGGGAGTAAAGGAATTTTTCCGCCGCCGCCCGGTGCATCGATAACGTAATACGGAATTGCCAAACCGGATGTATGGCCGCGAAGCTTGTCCATAATTTCCAGACCGACGCGTACCGGAGTCCGAAAATGATTCGTGCCTTTTGTCAGGTCTGCCTGATAAATATAATACGGCTTCACGCGCATCTGGAGCAATTTGCGGTGCAGTTCCAGCATAATATCGGGATCATCATTGACCCCTTTCATCAACACTGCCTGATTTCCGAGCGGAATGCCGGCATCAGCCAGCAGCGAACATGCGCGCGTCGCTTCCGGCGTGCATTCCCACGGATGGTTAAAATGAGTATTGATGTACAGCGGATGATATTTTTTCAGCATCTTGCATAATTTCGGCGTAATGCGCTGCGGGAGAACGCATGGCATTTTCGTGCCGATACGGATAATTTCCACATGCGGAATCTCCCGAAGTCCGGCCAGTACGCGCTCGAGCGCGTAATCGGTGACCATCAGCGGATCGCCGCCGGAAATGATAACGTCCCGTACTTCAGGATGCGCAGCAATATATGCCAGCCCGTCCTGGATATATTTTGAGTTAATCTTCGTTGAGTCGCTGACCTTGCGCTTGCGTGTGCAGAATCGGCAATACATCGAGCATTGACTCGTGATCAGAAACAAAACACGGTCCGGATAACGATGCGTAATGCTTTTAACCGGGCTGTCTCCTTCTTCATTCAGAGGATCTTCCGGGGCGTGCTCGTCCTGCAGTTCTATCGCATCCGGGATGCATTGCCGCCAGATCGGATCGCCGGGATAACGAATGAGACTCATATAATAAGGATTGACACGGATATGGAAAAATTTATTTAGTTTCTCCGCTGTTTCTGTATCAAAGCCAAAACGTTCGACTAAATCTTTACCGCTGTCGATGCTTTGTCTCAGCATCTCTTGCCACAGTTCCATAAAGCTTCTCAGACCTCCTGAATGTGTTTGGAATAGACTACAAGATCGTCGCCCGGGGCGTAATAGTCCCGGACATGCGCAGCCTCGATATAACGGTTGCGCAGATAAAATTTTCGCGTTGCGTCGTACTTCGGAAGCGAAGATGTTTCGACCATGATCAACGAACCGCTGCTCGATCGAATGAGATCCTCACAATGCCGAAGCAGTTCATATCCGATACCTTTACCCTGCTGCGCTGGATGGACAGCAATCCAGTACAGATCGAATGTCGACACTGTCATCGGCGTCGGCCCGCAGCAATAATATCCTGCTATCGTTCCATTTTCCGTTACGTACGAATAGATGATATAATCTTTTTGATCAGGATTGTCCACGGCTATTTCCAGCAATTCCTGTGCGACCTGAATTTCATTCTCTTTAAAGACTCCGGTCTCTCGAACGAGTTCAAGAATCGCCGGAAAATCTTGTTTTTCCAATTTCCGTATGGGCATTTTACAATATGCGGCATCGTTCCAGTGTGTGTTCCACAATTTTGGCGATCATTTCCTCGAATGTCATACCTGCCGCACAAGCCGAACGCGCAAAGCCGCCGTCACGCGATATGTCCGGATTCGGATTAACCTCAAGAACGTACGGCTTGTTATTTATATCCAGGCGTATATCGATTCGAGCATAATCCCGGATTTCCATAATGCGATACGCCTGCAAGGCAATTTCTTTGACGGCATGTTCAACATCCCTCGGTAAAACTGCAGGGCAGGTCCCGACCGTCCCCATATATTCCGGTGAACTTTCGACCCATTTGGCATTATAAGTAACAATTTTAGGATACGACTCCGGCAGACCGGAAAAATCGATTTCCGATATCGGCAGTGCTACAGGAGGATTATTTCCCATGACGGCAACATTCAACTCGCGGCCGGCAATATACTCCTCCACCAAAGCGGGCTGCTCAAATGCTTTTATCACCTTTGCAGTGCGTTCTGCGAGGGAGGCAAAATCATAAACTACGGATGAGTTTTCAATTCCGGAACTTGCATCTTCATGAAGCGGTTTGACGATCATAGGAAATCGCAAAGAAAAGGTTTTGGGAGAAAGCTTATCGCCTTTTTCTACAAGCTCATAAGGGGCGGTTGGAATACGGTGATAGTTTAAGATTTCTTTTGTCCGCACTTTATTCAAGCATGTGCCCAGCGCAACAGTTCCCGTTCCCGTATACGGCACTCCCAACAATTCATAGATGCCTGCAACGTGCATTTCATGAATGGCCTGTCCCAATAAGGATTCGCAAAGATTGAAAACGATTGTCGGCTTTTCCTTCTCCAGGAAATGAATAAGGCGCTTGATATCACCGTTTACGTTGAATAAGGAAGTCCTAAAACCCTTATCATGCAGCGCTTTTTCCACATGTGCACGTTCTTCAATTACTCCAACCTCGGATAGATCGATAATACCTGGCATTTCCCTCGTGCCGCCCCTGACGGTACCATGATTCGCTATTTCCCGTAAGACCCTCTTTGCCTCGTTCAATTCGGCAATCGGTTCATTAAATATTACAGCAATATGAATTTCATTTTTGGTCATATTCACACTAATTGAGGCCGTATCGCTTAATGGCTGCATTGAGGACAGAATTTATAAGAGTCGAATAATCAAGTCCTGCCGCTCTGGCAGCCTGAGGAAAGCAAGAATGTTCTTCAGGATTCGGCAATATACCTGGAAGCGGATTTAGCTCCAGAACATGGGGCTCTCCATTTTCATCGAGACGTATGTCAATACGGCACCAATCTCTGCATTTAAGAATTCTATAAGTATCCAGGCAGATTTTTTCTATTTTTTGCTCCAATTCGGGAACTATTTTAGCTGGACATTCATGGACATCGATCGGGTTTTCTATCGTATCCCATATCCATTTTGCCTCGTATGAATAAATAGGATTGACACCCGCAGGCAGAGAATGAAAACAAATTTCTACAATAGGCAGTGTTTTCAGGTCGCCGTCATTGCCGAGCATAGCTACGGTAAATTCTCTTCCGCTCAGGAATTCTTCGACAAGCGCGGGCTGATTGTATTCTGCAAGGACCTTTTTGATTTGCTTTTCGAGGTCGTCATCGTTTTTCACGACCGATGCGTCATAAATTCCCTTACTTGATCCTTCATAGAGCGGTTTGACTATGAGAGGAAAGCCGAAATCAAGATTTTTTATCTGCGACTCGTCCTCAATGACAGAAAATTTAGGCGTTGGAATTTTATGATAGGAAAGAATTTCTTTTGCGCGGGATTTATCGAGACAGAGGGCCAGCGTCAGCGGATCGGATCCTGTGTATGGTATACCGAGCATTTCCAGCAGCGCTGGAATTTGCGCTTCTCGCGACGGTCCTCTCCAGCCTTCTGCGATGTTAAAGACAATATCCGGTTTCACTTCGCAGATATTCCCGTACGCTTCCTCATTGGCTTCGATGAGTTTGACATTGTGGTTTTGTTCGAGAGCCGTTTTGACGGCAAGAATGGTTTCTTTGCTGTCCCATTCTGCGTATGTATCCGCTTTCGTCTCTTTCGCTGGAGCAGTGACAGCTTCCGTTTTCCGATTGTGATTTCTTCTTTTCGGTTCGCCGTCTTCAGATGTGGCATCATCTGAATTTTCTTTTTTCATGTTGTAGACGAGAGCTACGTTCAATCGCTTAAACAAGCGGGATGATTAACCTTTCATCTGTGAACTGATCGTCATGTTGTATCAATGAACAACAAATACTGATACTAATATACGTGTTTATAATTCGTTGTCAAGTTTTTTGAGCTTTTGAACGCATTTTTTTTCTTCAATGACCGGCAGCAAGTATTTCTCCAATTTGTTCTTTTCCTTTTTTTTCTCATGCGAATATTTTGCCGCTCGCTATTTTTCGTGATCTCAATCAGAAGTTCTTTATGCACGCCTTAATTATTTATTTTGTTCTCTCATTATTTATAAAGACCAAGACAATACCCGTCCAATATATTTTCATATCGAAAAAATAATTATGGTATGTTCTTTTGAAATATTTTCCGGTCTACCGAACGCTGCAGATGAGAATCAAATCTTTTAAAAGCGAGGGCTGAAACCGATCGAGCAGTAAAGAATTATACACTTGGATTTTGCAGCATCCCGTCTCTGTAAGGAGCTTTTTTAATTCAGCAAGGCGCCATGGATGCAGCCATATCGATTGGAGCGCAGGAAGCCATACAGTTCCTTTGCGTTCTAAAGAAAGGACATTAAAGAGTATATTTGTTTTTCCATAATCATAAAAACGAACGACGATCTGTTTATCATTCTCTTTAACACTCAGGATGCGCTCCCGATTCTTCAAGATATGGTCATAATTAAGAAGTTGGAGAATAAGCACACCGCCGGGCTTTAATACATGGATAAAATTCTTGATCGACCTGTAGAGTTCACGTTTTGTGCGGAGATGAGGCAAAGAATTACCGAGACAAAAGACCGCATCGTATTTCCGAGTGAAAATCTTGCGGATATCACTAAACCGTCCGACTCTTGCATTGAGAGAAAGCTTTTTCTTCTTTGCGTTGGCCTTTAAATGCCGGATCATCTCGGAAGAAACATCGAGCGCAGAGACCTGAACACCGCTTTGAGCCATGAGCAGCGAATAGAAACCGGTTCCGGCCCCTGCATCGAGCGCAGTACCGAATGTTAAAGCGGCTGAGAAGAGCATGCATCGATTCATATTCAAGATCGAAACGCTTATCGAAGCCGATCATTGCATCATACTGTCGCGCCAAGATATTATAAAATTGTTTTTCTTCGAATACGGCGTTATTCATTATCTTTATAGGAAGGCACTTTACCCCGATTGTGCTGGTAGAGCGGCGAATCGATATTTTTGATTCTCTGGAGATATTCACCCGAAGAAATTGAATTTCTCCAATGGCCGGTCAGCATAGCAAATCCTGTGATCGCCGTAAATATTCCGGCAAGGAGAAGACCAAAAACCCACGAAGAGATGCTCTTATTGCTTTTTCCGCTTTTCATCTGCAGCGTATATTTAACAGGACATGCCTCTATACATGCATAGCATCCTGAACATTCATCGCTCCGAACCCGCGTGAGCGTATGCACCTGAATATTTGCCGGACATTCTTTTGAACAGAGTTCACAATCTATGCAGCTTGAGAGATTCCGGGTCACCTTGAATGGACTCAGCAGGCTCCCTATTCCGAGGAGAGCGCCGTACGGACAGCAGTACCGGCACCAAAAGTTTTGAATAAACGTGGAAAGAAGCGTCAGGATCAAAATGACTGTCAGTGCAAAAAATGAGATCTGCGCAAAAAACAGATACATTTTTACATCGGCTAATTTGTTATACGGACTTTCCATAAACATTTTCAAAGCTGGAACATCCATCGTGAATACTGCATAGAGAAAAAACAAAAGCAGTAAATATTTCACTCCTCGCAGCGGCCGATCGATCCAGATCGGTAAATGATAATTTCTTTTCCATAATACTCGCCCGAATCTCCACAGTGACTCGCTTATTGTTCCCACAGGGCAGAGCCAGCTGCAGAATGATTTCTTCAGTAAAGCGCCCATGATCAGAAGAGCGATCAGAATTGCCAATCCGGCAGGATGAACAGAATGCCAAATACCCGTTTGCAGCATGTATTTTAAACTCATCAACGAGCTGATCGGAAGAAAACCCTCGACACCTGGCGGGCGAGAGATAAAGTGATCTTTGCCCCCGGATAACCCCCATCGGACAAAGAAGGTAAACTCCAGACCGATCCACAGGCACAATGCAGCAAATGCAAACTGAAACGTTGAACGCAGAAATTGTGAGTCTTCGCGCAGACGGAGGAGAATACGATAGACGATTCGTTTTTCCCGAACAGTAGGACGGTTTTTCCTTTCGCAATTGAAAAGGAACTTTTTTAGACATGTTGTCCGTCTGTTTATCGGAATTTGACCGGGGACTGATTTTCAGCGATTGAGAGACTGCGTTTGATACGTGCAAATCTTCCTTTCCTTTCTTTCTGCATTCGTATTTATTCAGCATGTTCTTGCTGTTCATGATTTTCCCTGTAGCCGCGGGCGGTGACCGCGGAGGATTCCCGACGTCACCCGCCTGAATGACTGAGTCATCAGTCGGGCAGGGCGCCGTCGGCTACAAAAACAACGGTATATCAAAATACACTGAGCAGTTACCTGCATTCATGATACTCAATAATGCGAGAATATTTTTGTAAGATAAGTTAATGGATACGCGAATATTCCGGCCGCTTCATTTCTTTGGACATTTCAGCAATATTTTTTTCGCACAGCATTTTATAAACACTTTCCCTGATAGCTTCCCAGTCCTTATGCGCAGAACACGGCCTTTGTCCCGAACATTGCGGGAAACCCATGACGCATGTTGTCATAATATCCGTCCCGTCGAGCGCTTCAACGATATGAAACAACGTTATACTTGACGGATTTCGTGCCAATCCAAATCCGCCGTTCTTCCCTTTTTGAGAATGGAGGAGTTTTTTGGAACTGAGGCCCTGCAGAATTTTTGCTAAAAAATGATAGGGGATATCCAATCTTTTTGAAAGTTCTTTGATCGATATCAAATCCCCTTTCGGCAGGAGAGCCATATAGCTGACCGCTTGAAGGGCGTATTCACATTGCCGGCTGAAAATGATGCTCATATATTCGGACTATTTTGTCTTATTATATAGAAAGTACAACACATATGCAAGCAGAAAGTTCCTTTTATTCTTCAGCCGATCTTGAAGCGGACTTTTTGATAATATTTTTCAGCATGACGACCGAACTGCGAATATCTTCTTTTTTCACAACATCGATAACAACCAGTGTAATTCCGAATACCCCGAGAAGAAGCAGTTTGACAGCCAGCGAGGAGATCCGGAGAGGCTCAAGGCCCAAACTTCTGGACAGGAAAAACAGGATCAAAGCTGAACCCGATATTTTTGCAATGATCTTCCATTCGTAATCTATCCGGTAATATTTCTGCGATGCATAATACATCCCGACGGCCATGACGATATAGCTCAAAAGCGTCGAAAGTGCGGCTCCGAGTATGCCGAGCAATGGTATAAGGATAAGGTTCGCTCCAACGTTCATGAATGCCCCGGCTCCCGTCACAAAAGGAAGGTACTTTGTCTTTTTTTCCAGATAGACTCCCACCACAAAGCAGGTATAAGCGCCTGTAAAAACATACGCAAGAAGCACCCATGGAACGATCGGTGTTCCCTGCCAATACACCGGAGGAAAAAACTGTTTTCCGCCTATTCTCATGCGAACGATATCGTCGATAAAAAGCGATACCGTCAGAAATATAATCATCATCGCCAGAGTAAAATATGTAAACACTTTTGAAAACAATTTCTTTGCATCTTCATCGTGAGCATGATTGAGAAAAAACGGCCTCCATGCATAATCGAACATTCCGACAACGAGCATCATAAATATCCCCAGCCGGTAGTTCAATTGATAAATACCGAGTGTAGCGTCGTTGGTCAATGCCTTGACGATCGGCCTGTCGATCACCTGCATAGCCATGCCCGCCAATCCGGCCGGGATGTACGGGAGTCCGAATTTCAAGATCTGACCATACAGTCCTTTGGGCAATTTCCATGTTACATTTTTTGCGACAATGATCATTGCGATAAGGAATGTCGCGGCCGATGCGCAGAGATTTGCCAGAAATACTCCATCCGCCCTGAAATGAAATCCGAGTATAAGAACAAGATTCAGGGCAACGTTTGTCATGATATTAAACAGCTTCAGCGATGCAAAGACTTTTGCTTTACGCTCCATTCTCAGCGAAGCAAACGGAATGACGGAAAGCGTATCGAAGCATAAGATCCATCCCGCATATTGTATCAGTCCGCTCTCTGCGCTCTTCATACCGATACACCGGCTTATGAACGGCGCTTGAAAATGAATTGTCAGCGATAGGAGAAGCGATGTTACAAAAAGGGAAAGGAACGGCACGCTGAAGTTTTGTTTTTTATCGCCGACATCGAGTGTGGATACAAACCGCATATATGCCGCTTCCATGCCGTAGCAGTAGACGACAAAAGCAAACGCAATATAAGCATAGAGATTCGAGATAACGCCGTTCTCTGCAGGAAAAAGAACATTGGCATAAAAGGGTACAATGAGAAAATTGATCAGCCTGCCGAGGATGGTGCTCAATCCATAGATTGCGGTATCTTTACCGAGTTGAGCTATTTTTCCCTGCATGATGAGGTTTACTTGTTAAAAAGCTGCAGAAATTCTTTGGGTGCGCGAGTCGGCTTTCCTGTCTTTGCATTGAGAAAACCGTGGACGGTCCGTCCTTCCGCAAGACATTCTTCCTTATTCTCCCTGAGAATCCTGTACTCGATCGTCAGCGTAACGACCGGCATTTCACGAATCGAAGTCTCGACAATGAGGACTTCGTCATACTGAGCCGGTTTAATAAATTTTGCATCCGCCTGAATAACCGGAAGGAATATACCCTTTGCTTCCATATCTCCGTACGGCATGCCCAGCGCTCGAATGAGATCTGAGCGTCCCATTTCAAAATATTCGAAGTACTTGCTGTGATGAACAACACGCATTTGATCCGTATCTGCATAACGGACGCGTATCGAAGAATGATGCTGCGCGAGCGGGAGGGGCATTATGCACTCTTCCATTCACCCATAGCGGAAAACTTTTCGATACGCAGCTGCACAAGACGATCGGGTTTGATCTTCTTCAACGCTTTCAACTCTTCGATCAGAGTCCTCTTGAGCGTCGCAGCTGCAATCAACGGATCGCGATGCGCTCCTCCCATCGGTTCCGGAATAATTCGGTCGATAATCTTTTGTTCAAGCAAATCTTTTGCCGTTAGTTTAAGCGCTTCTGCCGCCTGTTCTTTAAATTCCCAGCTCCGCCAGAGAATGCTGGAACACGATTCCGGAGAAATTACAGAATACCATGAATTCTCAAGCATCATTATTCTATCGCCGACCCCCATACCAAGCGCACCGCCGGATGCCCCTTCACCGATAACAACGACGATGATCGGCACAGGCAGATGGGACATTTCAAAAAGGTTGCGGGCGATCGCCTCTCCCTGCCCGCGCTCTTCTGCCCCGAGCCCCGGATAGGCGCCGGGAGTATCGAGCAGCGTAATAATCGGTTTGCCGAACTTTGCGGCAAGCAGCATCAGACGCAGCGCTTTCCTGTATCCCTCCGGATTCGCCATTCCGAAATTCCGGTAGATATTGGATTTTGTGTCGCGTCCTTTTTGATGGCCGAGAATCAACACAGTGTCCTTGTCCAGCCGTCCGAATCCGCCGATGATTGCCTTATCGTCCGCATAGCGGCGATCGCCGTGAAGTTCGACAAAATCTTCGGTCATATATTGTATATAATCGAGCGTATACGGCCGGTCGGGATGTCTGGCAAGCTGAACGCGCTGCCATCGGGTCAAATTTTGATACACGGAATTTCGCAATTGATCCACCTTTCCTTCGAGTGTTCCAATTTCATCGGAAATATCGAGGTTGTCCGCATATTTTCGCATCTCTGCGATTTTTTGTTCCAGCTCTATAATTGGTTTTTCAAAATCCAATATTACTTTTGCCATCCGATACTCTCCAAAACTTGATTGCCCCCGCCTTACACACTCCACCGGCCTTTAAAAAATGTCCGGAGGAGAATCTCTCCATCGGTCAGCATCGATTGGTGGCGCGCATAATACAAATTATACTGCGCAATTTCTTCCACCGTCAGATGCTGAATCCCTTTCAACTGCGCCAGCCCTGTCAGTCCCGGTTTGCCTATAAACACATCATGAGCATCAGATGTTTTTGACTCGATTGACGGACCCACAAAACTGCGTGTTCCCTTCAAGACGTCGGCAAGCCGGGAAATCAACGGGTGATGCGGTTTCTTGAGACGGAACAGATATAAAATAGGACAAACAATGATGAAGAGCAATCCCGAAAGGAGGATATCGAAAATTCTTTTCGTAAAGCGGTTGAAGGGCTTGCTGATATTAAAAGAAAGCTGTACGAGCGGCAGTTGATCCAGCACATCGATGCTTGCTTTTCCGACCACAACGTCCATCGTATTTGGAACAAGATGGAAAGCAACTCCGGATTCGTAGGTATGGCTCATAACGGAAAGAATTTGAGAATACGATATCGAATCGGGGGCGAAGATAATATCGCTCAATCGATGTTCGCGAACTGCCTTGTTGATATTCTCTAT
The DNA here is from genome assembly GCA_963778945.1 of Ignavibacteriota bacterium. Taxonomy (GTDB): domain Bacteria; phylum Bacteroidota; class Ignavibacteria; order UBA10030; family UBA10030; genus Fen-1254. Next base: position 75,749 of record CAVZWL010000009.1, on the reverse strand, counting down.
ACTGGCAAGGACTGGAACTCCCGCTATTTTTTCTCCGACTTCCTTATGTGTTGTTCCAATGAATCCTATCATCTCGTATCCGCTCTGCGGAGTTGCACGAAGTTTTTTTAATAATTCCCGGGCTTTTGCATCAGTCCCAACAAGAGCGGTTCTCATTCCCAGCAGCCCGGCATGTGCTGAACGTTTGCCGCTCCAGAGTAAAAGGAGCCGCCACAGCGGCAGTAAAATCATAACGAACAATCCGGAAATGAGAATAATAATTCTGCTGAATGCATATGTTTTGAAAAAAGCAGTAAGAGCAGAAAGAAGAATGTATCCCGATCCGACGGCAAGTATTGTCCGGGAAATCGACATTTTCCTTGTCGTGTACACCCCCATCGAATACAAATTCGCTATAACGACGATAGCCGGAATTGTAAACACGACCGGATATGCATAATTCGGATAATCAAATATTTCGCCGCGTCGCACATATTCCGCAAGAATGAGACTGCCGTCGATAAGAAACCAGTCGATAAGAGCTGCTCTCCATGGGCGCAACAGGGATGAAAAGAATGCAGCCCAGGAAACGGCAACAATAGAAAGGCGCAGAAGCGCGAGCGTAAGCGGAGACGAATGGTAATGTTTCCGCACGAATATGTGCATTGCCTCATAGAACATTTTTAATTCATCGATATTGCTCCGCTTCGTACTTTCTCCTCGATAATGAATGATCTGAGTCGAATGGACATAATAAACCTTCCACCCTGCTTCAAGAATCCTGTAGCACCAATCGAGATCTTCCCCGTACATAAAATAAGACTCATCCAGCCCTCCGGCATTTTCGTATGCCTCGCGGCGGACGAACATACAAGAGCCGCTGACGGCATCGACCGGATATGTTTCTTCCGTGCTTCGGTAGGTCACGTTATAACCTCCGAATATTTTCAACGAGGGGAAAAGAGAACTCAATCCGATTATTTTCGCGAAGGCGATCCATGGCGATGGAAACCCGCGTCGGCATGGAAGCTGAAATGATCCGTCAGGATTAAGGACTTTGCAACCCGCCATGCCTGCATCGCGATGCTGCTCCATGAAGTCGAGTAAAACACGCGCAGTGTCTTCCTGCACGACCGTGTCCGGATTGAGAAGAAACAAATACTTCCCTCTTGCAATTTTCAATGCAGCATTGTTGGCAGCGGCAAAGCCGGAATTTGATTCCATTACAATCAACCGGATTCCGGGAAAGTTCTTCCGCACCATGTCGGCAGAACCATCGTCCGATGCATTATCGACGACTATAATTTCTGAAGCTATGCCCCGGAGAGACTTTTTGAGCGAAACGATCGATTGACGGAGAAATTCACGGACATTGTAATTGACAATGATGACGGAGATTTGAATGCGGGATTTTGACGGACGAGTTTTCATGCCTCTAATGCCGCTTCAAATAAATAAAATTGTATTTCAATGATAGAAATGTCAATGTTTTCGCGGCACTGTGCCTCATGGAATACAATATCATTTTGTAACTGGCATTAGGTTATAAGCGTCCAAAAAGACTTCTAAATTTCAGCTTCCATACCATCAATGCGGCTTCATGAACGATATGCTTCGACATTTTTGAAACACCCGCCCGGCGGTCCACGAAAACGATAGGCACTTCCAAAAGAGTAAATCCTTTTTTCCATGCAAGGAAATTTGTTTCAATCTGGAAGCTGTACCCGTTCGATTTGATGGAATCGAGGTCGAGAGATTCGAGGACCGCACGTTTATAACATTTAAAACCGCCGGTTGTGTCATGAATGGGAATGCCGGTGATAATCCGTGTATAGATGTTAGCAAAATAACTTAACAGCAGCCGCCGCATGGGCCAGTTGACCACATTGACGCCGTTGAAGTAGCGCGAACCTATGACAAGATCATAATCCTCTGCCTTTTTTAAAAGAACAGGGAGAGCATCCGGATCGTGTGAAAAATCGGCATCCATCTCGAGTACATAATCGAATCCTTCTTCAATACCGTATTTGAAGCCTGCAACGTATGCCGTACCCAATCCCATTTTCCCCCGCCGTTCAATGATATGCACCCGTTTGTTTTTCTTCTGGATGGCTTTCACAAGTGCAGCCGTCCCGTCCGGGGAATTATCATCAACAACCAGAACCTGGAAACATTTGTCTTTTTCTAAAATCCTCGGAATAATTTTCTCAATATTTTCCGCTTCATTATATGTCGGAATGACAACAAGTGCGCGTTTCATGCGTATCCTTTTCATGCAGATTTTTTTGCTATTTCTAAGATATGCCCGGCAATATATCGCTGCTGCTCTTCAGTCGAGTTCCGTATGCATGGGCAGCGACAACACTTCTTGAACTGCCTGATCCGTGGCCGTTAATGGTCCATGACAGATGCTCACCGAACGGTACGCTTCTTGCAGATGCAATGGAATCGGGTAATAAATTCCGTACGGAATTTTCAAATCCGATAGATGCTGCGCCACAGCATCACGATTTTTTAAACGAATCGTATATTGATGAAATACATGTTTCCCGTATGGTTCCTCGACGGGAGTTACAACCGCAGAATCCTGGAAAAGACCTGGTGTATACTGCTGCTGCGGCGCGCCGAGCTTCGGTCCAGTTATCGAGATATCTCAGTTTAACACGCAGCATTGCGGCTTGCAGCGTATCGAGACGGCTGTTGACGCCTAAAACCTCATGTTTATAGCGGACACGCGATCCATGCGCGACTATCATCCGCAGACGGTCGGCAAGAGAGGCATCATTGGTAACCATCATTCCTCCGTCGCCGAACGCTCCCAGATTCTTACTCGGGAAGAAACTTAGACATCCGATCGCACCCAAACCGCCTACTTTTTTCCCTTTGTATTCCGTGCCGATTGCCTGGCACATATCTTCGATGATTGGAATACCGTATTTTTTTGAGATGGCGAGAAGCGGATCCATGTCGACCGGATTGTCCGTAGAGATGAACAGGTATAATGGCTTTTGTTTTTTTTGTAATGACGGATTCCACTGCGGAGGGGTCGAGATTGAACGTTCGCGGGTCGATATCTACATAGACGGGCTTTGCCCCGAGAAGGACAATCGTTTCCGTTGTCGCTACAAATGTGAACGGCGTTGTTATGACCTCGTCATCAGTTTGAACTCCTAAAGCCATCATAGCCGCTTGCAGCGCATCGGTTCCGGATGCGCAACCAACGGCATGTCGGACTCCAAGATATGCAGCAATTTCATTTTCAAACTCGGACACTTCTTTACCCATAATGTACTGTCCGGAGTTCATAACACGCTGAATGGCTGTATCAATTTCCGGTTTTATTTTTTTATACTGGCCGACGACATCGACCATGTGTATTGCTGATTCCATGCTACACATGTCCCTTTCCGGCAACCATAACATACACCGTATTAAAAAGAATCTTTAAATCCAATCTCCACGAGTTATTTTCAATATAGAATAAATCATATTTAATTTTATTGCGCACATCTTCGATATTTTCGTCATACTTGTATTTTACCTGTGCCCATCCGGTTATCCCCGGCTTTACCCGGTGCCGGTGTTTATAGAGTGGAATTTCCTTTGAAAGTTTTTCTACAAAGAACGGGCGTTCCGGACGCGGCCCGACGAGACTCATATCCCCTTTGACGACGTTGAGAAATTGGGGCAATTCATCCAAATGCGTTCTGCGTAAAAACCGTCCGACCTTTGTCACACGCGGATCGTTTCTGCCTGCCCATACGGGACCTGTATGTTTTTCCGCATCGGTCTTCATGGATCGGAATTTTAACATTTTGAAATGTCTGCCGTCTTTGCCGACTCTTATCTGCCGATAGAGGACGGGGCCGTGAGAATTGAGCTTTATCATGATCGCGATAATCATCCATAGAGGGAGGGTCAGGATGAGAATGCTCAATGATGTCAGCAGATCGAGAAATCTTTTTGCAAAAGATTCCCATGTTTTCAACAACTCCGGATGCACTTCCATAAGCGGTAATCCATAAATTGAATTGATCCTCGCCTGTCCGCTGACGATATCGTAAAGATCCGGCATAATTCTTACATGGACATTCGGAGAATCGCATCGATGAATAATTTCCATGAGTGCTTCGTGATGAGTTGAATCGAGTCCTATAAGAACGGAACGAATCTGCTTTTCGACAATAATATCGGAAACCCGATCTAAGATAGCCGATAACGGGAATTCCCTGATACGATTCCGGTTTCTGATCGAGACCGTTCCTTTTTTCTGCTCCATTCTGATGAATCCGACGATTTTATGCCCTAGGGCAGGATTATTCTGCACCATATCGCATAATTCGAATGCTTTTTCCGACCACCCGACAATCAACGTATTTTTCAGACCAATCCCCGCAAGCAACAATCGCCGCTGTGCAGAACGAAGCGTCTGGCGTCCGATTGTCACAAACGCAACGAGAATAACCCAATATCCGAGAATAAAGAATCGAGAATGAATTCCGGCTTGCAGTGGAGGAGATCCCGGAGCATTGATGAAAAAACAAAATCAAAACACCGCTCACCGTGGCGCGAAAAATTGTCAGGATTTCATCGATTCTCGATTGTTCATACCAGAGACGATATAAGCCGAAGAAAGCAAAAACAATAAACCAATAAAAGAAAGTTGTTGTAGCAGAAATAAGCAGGGGGATATCCGCAAGTGCTATGGCTTCGTCCCTATGCAAACGAACCATATAAAACAATATATAGGCAACGTTTATGCCGAGAAAATCTACAAGTATCGTTGCAATACGTTCTTTCGATTTCAACATGATGCTTCCCGCGTCAGAATATCGAGAATACGTTTTGATGTATATCCATCACCATATGGATTTTTTTCCGGATTCACTTTGACTGGGCATGGAGAATTTGATTAGTAACTGCCCTGATAATGCGTTCTGTAGATGTGCCGACGAGTTCGGAAAATCCTAAAAGAACACTTTCCATGCGTTCGGTAACATCGCGCATCACGATAGCATATTTTCCAAACGATGGTGCTTCCTCCTGAACTCCACCGGAATCGGTTAAGACAAAATCGCAATTTTTCAATAATGTCGTCATTTCCATATACGGAACCGGTGCAACAAGATGAATGTTGGAAATCTTGCCTAAGAGTTGATGGACAGGCCCGGTCACATTCGGATTCAAATGCACCGGATACACAAAGTGATAGTGGGGATACGTTTCGGCACATTTTCGCAAGGCTTCGCAAATATTCCTGAAACCGTCTCCAAAGCTTTCACGACGGTGGGCGGTTACAAGTACATACGGCTTTTTTAAGCCCGGCACCACTTGTTCCACGGAATTAAGGGACTTCTTTTCCAAAAGAAACCGGATTGCATCGATAGCGGTGTTTCCCGTGACATACAAGGTATGTTCGAGCACCGATTCCCGTATAAGATTTGCCTTGGCCGTTTCTGTCGGACAGAAATTATATTTTGCCAAACAAGAAATCACCTTGCGATTCAGTTCTTCAGGGTAAGGAGCATCGAGGTTATAGCTTCTGAGTCCCGCTTCGATATGCCCCACCGGAACCTTCATATTGAACGCAGTGAGAGCCGCCATAGCTGCCGTCGTCGTATCGCCTTGCACGAACAGAACATCGGGCTTGACTTTGTCGATGATTGCAGGAAGTTTTGCAAAGACCGATTCTGAGATTGTATTCAAGGTTTGATTCGGACGCATGATTTCAGGTCATCGTCGGGCTGCAATACCAAAAATAGCCAACGCTTCTGCAGCCATCGTTTTATGCTGACCGGTGAGGCAATAATAAATATTGCAATCATTTCGCTTGTTCGCCTCCATAGCAATCGGCGCGGTTTTAATGATTTCCGGTCTGGTTCCGGCTATAAGAAGAATATTTTTCATGTTTTAATTTTCCAATACTTCATGAAGATAAAAGTTCTTTGTATATATCATACGTTCTCTTCACCATTTTCTCGTTCGTAAATTCCTGGAACGCCCTTACCTTTGCTTTTTCACCCATGGAGATTTTTAAAGATTCATTTTCTGTTAATGTTTGTATTGCAGAAGCAATCGATCGAGAATCACGCGGTGGAACGACAAAACCGGTCTTTTCATGTTGATTGATATAAGAGGTTCCCGTATGCAGTTCCGTAGAGATCACCGGCTTACCACACGCCATTGCTTCGATTTGAACCAGTCCATACGCCTCACTTTTTTCCACTGAAGGAAGGACAAAGACATCACATGCATCATAGAACGAATGCAACTCTTCTTCGGTAAGAGGGGGAAGAATCGTAATTCTCTTTTCCAACCCGAGACGAATGATCTGCCGTTTCATTTGCATTTCCAACGGGCCGGAGCCGATAATAATCAGAGAGGCATTATGTAATATATCCATAGCATCAATGAGATACTGAAGGCCTTTGTAGTAGACCAATCTCCCGACGAACAAAACCAACGGATTACCGTATTGTTTTTGAATTTTTTCAATGTTTTGAATGCGATGCATCCTGTTTCCGACCCAGTCAAGATTAATTCCGTGCGGCACTATTTTGCACTTGTCTTTATACCGAGGCAAAAATTCCGAATATTCGAGAAGATTAGGGTTACTCACAAGAATGCTATCGACTTCCTGAAGGAATCGATGCAAGACCGGACGATATAACGACAGCGCCCATTTTTGTCGAACAATATCGCTATGCCATGAAACGACAATTTTTGAAAAATTTTTTCGCAGCCAAGGAAATACTACTAACGAAAGATCCGCCAACGGAAATGGTTCATGAATATGTAATATTTCTCCCCTCATTTTTTTCAAAGCCGTTACGTAGCTTGGACTAATCGGTAGCGAGGATAAGAAACCGAACGTCGGCACGTACGTTATTTCGACATTATTTATTCTCTTCCGAATTGTTTTATACGAACACTTATCATTGCAGGAGAGAACATTCACAACAACATCATTGTACTGCCTCATCAACCCTTCTGAGAGATTCATAGTTGTTGTTTCCATGCCGCCGACTTTGGGATAATAGGCTTTATTTGTTTGTACGATTCTCATTTCTGTCATTTTCAAATATGATCGAACAATCCCTATTGTTTATCGCCTTCTAAAAGATACACGGCCTTTTCCCATACTTCAGCAACATGCAACTCTTCCATACATTCGTGCGTTCCTGTATGGCAAATAAATGTTCTTCCGTTAAAATATTTCTTTTGGCGCACCGTTTCCGGAGTATAGCAGGGGGAACACTGAGGTTGCTTCCACATATATAATTGACGATTTCCCCTCGGCGCGATTAAACGAGGATCGGAAGGTCCAAATATTGAAAGGATAGGTGCGCCAGTAGCCGCAATCAAGTGCGTCGGGCCGGAATCCGCTCCTATAAAAAGACGGCAGCGTTTCCCAAGAGCTACCAATTCCTGTAGTGACAATTTCCCGGCAAGATTGTAGCCATGTTTTATTCCAGAAAGAATCTCCTCGCATAGAAAAGCATCCTGTTTACTCCCAATAAGAACAATCGGAAAATTATAGTGTTCGGAAAAGTTGCGGACCAATTCCTTATATCGATCCGGACGCCACCGCTTAATAAGCATTGTTGTAATAGAATTCTCCCCACCGCCGGGGAAAATTATAATGTATGGCTTATCGAATGGAACCGCATTTTTTATCAATTGCCGATCCAAACTTTCGATTGCATAATAAGGGGCTTCCATTTGAGGATTATTGTTTGTAGCGTTAATTCCAAAAGACTTCAGGATATCAAGATAACGATCTACTTCATAATCTGAAGTATGAAATGGCGTTGGATGTGTAATAAATTTTGTCCCTCTGAATCCAAGACAATAGCGTGCACCGCTGAACCAAGCTAACATACCAAAGAAACTGTGTCGATGACCGACAATAACCATATCCGGCTTTATTGATCGAAGTTGTTGCATTATTTGAAGCGTCGAAATAATTTTCTTCAGTAATGAATGGTCAAATATAAATTCAAAAGATATGGCATCGTTCACACCGGGAATACATGGAGCCAATGCCTTCCCTACGGTTGAGGTGAGAAACACGATCCTTGATGCAGGATACTTCGAACGCAATGCCTGCATCACGGGGGCAATAAAAACGGCGTCACCAATAGCGCAATGCTTTATGACAAGAATGACTTTCATTTGTTTTCTTCTGCACCTCAACGAGAGAGTGCCGCCTTTAAAACCATACAAGAAAGAATTCGTTTTTTCTTGTCGAGACTTAGGATAGAATACTTAATCAATAAAAATAGTTTCAACATCCATTGTTCCCTTAAAGGTCGATGTTGCCGATAATAGTATAATTGGCCTTTGCGATATTCTGCTAATACCATTGCGCTCATCGACATGCAACTTTTACCTCTATGGTGTATCAATGATACCGAGGGAAACCAACTTGTAGAATACCCAAGTTTCTGAGCCCTGAAACAAAGATCAGAATCCTCATAATACATGAAGTAATGATGGTCGAATCCTCCGAGTTTTTGAAATAACGACCTCCGAGTCAACAAAGCCGCACCGGAAACCCAATCTATTTGTTGTACTTTCTGGGAATTCTTTTCAGAGATATCGATATTCTCCGCCGTCCATCGCTGTCTTCGACGATTATAATATTCATTAAAGAATGCGGGAAATCGTCCATATGATAATTGAAACGTTGTGTCATCGTTAAGCAACCGCGGTCCCATTATTCCAACAGATGTATGAGTGTTCAAATATTCAATCATTGGTGAAACAAAATCCATAGTTGTTTCGGTGTCATTGTTTAGAAACAATAAATATTCTCCCGATGTTTTTTGAACCCCGGTATTGTTCGCATTGCCAAATCCCCGGTTCTTTTCACTTGATATAATCTCGATTGCAGGAAATAATCTTCGCAGCACCTCCCTGCTCCCGTCGGTAGATGCATTATCGACAACGATGATTTCATAGTCGCCTTTGTAAAACTTCTGAAACGAACAAATTGCTCTTTCAGTTAGGCGATATTTATTAAATTGTACGATAATAACAGAAATCATAAACAAAATCTTGCTCAACTTGTTTTGGCGACATTGGCATTGAAACAATTCATCTTCAGAAACATTTCTTAATCCGAAACTTATTATATAAGAACTTGTGAAAAATCATTTTTCCGATATGCAAGAAATCCACGAATAATCGTGACAATCTTTATTGTCTTTTTATTTTCATAGAAGAGTATTTTAATCAGTTCCTTAAAAAAGGCTTTCCGGTCGTTTTTAAAATATTCAGGAAATTGTTTCCCGTACAACTGACGCAAATAAAATCGATTTCGAGTTCTGTAGAATAAACGTTCCGAACGATGATTTGAAGGATAAACTTTTTTTCCTAAGAATCTACGCTCTGTGGTCGTTCCGACCGCATGTTTTAAAACCGCTTTATTTAAACGGACGATACTATAGCCGTTCAATTGAAGACGTAAACAATATTCACAATCAACATAATCAATGAACCAATCATCCCGATAGCCGCCGATCTTTTGAAAAGCTTCTAAACAGAGAAGAGTACCCGACGTCATTGCCGTAACAATACGCTCACTTTCCACTGAAGGAATCGTTTGAGGAAAATGAGATTCACTCTGAAACGGACTAACAACACCTACTTCGGGATTTCTAACGGCATAGTCCAGCATCAGACCGACCATACCGGGACTTGCAGCACTATCTTGATCCATTGTTAAGAGCAGTTCATACCCCTCATCGATCGCCTTCTTCGCTATAAGATTTAATGCAGCCGCACTTCCTATGTTTATTCCTTTCGTTATATATCGCACACTGGGAATACGTTGAACCTCTTTTATCAATGCGTCGGATACTCCAGGCGAATTATCGATAACGTATAATACTTCAACATCATTAAGATATGTTTGAATATTCGACAGTAATTCTATCGGCGGGTAAAAAACCGTCACTCCTCCCGCAATTTTTTGCCCGGCTTTGTGCATTTTAGCTTGTTGTATGTTTATTTTGAATGGCACTTAGAATTTGACTCACATCCTCTTCAGCAGCATCCGGTATTTTAAATATCCTCGTGTGATGTTTACTTATAAAATACCAATGTCCTATTATCAGCTTCGCTTGATGCCACCATGAAGTATTTCGAATTGTACTTCTTGAAGCATGGGATCTAAATCTTTTATGAATCGTTCACTATGAGCAATATCTGCGAACCACCAAAACGGCGGGTGGTATCCTTTCTTAATAATTCGGTATGTATGATCGAGATGCTCCCACATATTTTTGTACATCGGGTCCATCAAACCGCATTGTTCAAGAACTTCGCGCCGGAAGTATTGAAATGCCCCAACGATGTGTCGGTGCAATGCAAGACCGGTTCCGTCGGGATATACAATGGATTTTCTCGGCGATAGACATTGACCATTTTCTGTTTTATTTCTCGGATCATGGTAAGCAAAATTTAGATGCATAATCCCTGACAACTTTGAAGCATGAATATACTGTTCGAATATTGTGGAATCCGAGATAGCTATATCGTCCTCACAAAGAAAGATGTGTTCACACCCGGATTTAAGCAAATATTGTAACGCATCATTCTTAGACTGCCCTATTCCTTTATTCCGTTTATGCTGAATAACCACCTCAACGGTGGATGGGTATGTTTCCGACGGATACGGATATCCATCATTGACAACGACAATCATATCACAAACAGGAATGCTCGCGATACACTTCCGGAATAGCTGGACCGATTATATGTTATAACACCGATTCCTATCTTTTCTTTTAAGTCGTTCATAATTAATCCAAAAATGTCAGATGCCGGTATTGTCTTCTCAAAACTTCAGCAGATGGATTTTTTAAATACGGACAACACAGACGAATAGCGGCATTCATATTTCCGCGGCTCTCTTCCATAGAGATCCCAGCCAACACCAAAATATTTTATTATTTATCTGTTTTCGTTTATCAAGCAGCTCAAGACTATGATGAATCATTGAATACAGAAGTTGTGGTAGTGCTATCCAACGACGCATCGTTCGATAGAGCAATTTATATTCATGAGAGTTTAACGATGCAATATATCTTCGCATATACTTCTCTTTAATTTCATCAGCCTCCCGTCCTGTTTGTTGAGCATTCTGATGTTCTTTATTTGAATTATCAGACGCGCAGTAGTATGTCCCAAGAACGACAGGCAGGTAATAAACACTAAAATGTTCTGCTACCCGAAGAGCAAAGTCGTAGTCGCCGGCCACTTCATAATGTTCATCAAACCAAATATTCATATCCGAATGAAGCATTTTTCTCCACATAGGCTGCGAACCGAAAATATATCCACCCAACAATCGAAGACGTGTGTACGGTAGTCTTTGTAAATGTTTTCCGCGGATATTCTCTAAATATGTTGAATTAGGAGTGCAGGTTAAATATTGATCTCCATATACCATCGCTGCAGATGTATGAGCTTCGAGAACAGCCACCATGAGTTCTAATGCGTCATGCCGAAGCCGGTCATCCGTATTCGCATTAGTAATATATGTTCCCTTTGCAATCCGAATCGCACGATTCCATGCTTTATAAATAGTCTCTCGTTCTTTTGTTTCTATATAGATTATATTGGAATATCGTTTACGATATGAATCGGCGATTCTTCTTTCATTTTGGACAGATCCGCTATTGACAATTATTATCTCAATATCCTTAAATATCGTTTGTTGGACAAGATCGTCTAATCGTCCTTGAATAAACCGTTCGGAATTATACGTCGAAATAATTGCTGAAACACTGGGCATTAAGCAACCTTTTCCAAGCTATGAAATAAATATATATCGAACCGATTTTGCCAATAAATTGTCATTTCCAAAATACCGCTGAACATCATCGATGTTAATCAATCGCATTATTCGTATTAAAATAAAAGAACTGAAAATGACAACAGGGCAAATTACAACAACTTGCAGCCAGGCACTTGTGATCAATTGATGCAAAATGCTACTCAGTAAAACCAACGTTCCACCATACCACGCAATATTTTTTAATTGCTCCCATGTCACAACAGCAAAGCTCCGGAGGTATTTATATTGAAAATATCCACACAACACAACAGAGGAAAGCAATGCAAATCCATAAGCGAGAACTGCTCCACGATATCCCCAGAACGGCACAAAACAAATAAAAAGGAGGATGTTTATGACAACATTGTCCAACTGTAGAAGAAGAACATGCATTGGATATCCTTTCACAACAAGAAACTGATATGCAGCAGAAAACACTACAGAAATAAGTTGTGGTATAACAACACATACGACACCAAAAGAAACAATATCTATATTTTTCTTTATCCAAAGGGTGATAATGGGCTCTGTTAAAAAAAAGGTCATACAGAACACAGGAATAATGACAATCAGTATTTTACTCTGTATCTCATGTATTATAGAACGAATTGCCGTACGATCCGAGATCTTCGCTAAAAAAGGAACAATCGGATACAATAATCGTTCAAAAAAACTCGACATAAGTCCTCGAAGACGAAGAGCAATATCAAAAAACCCAACTTCTGCAATTCCCACGTATCTACTGAGGAGTATTTTCGTAAGCGGCTCATAAAAAAAACCGATTAATGCACTTCCATAAATGCCTCGGCTGTATAGGATATGTTTTTTTGTGATCACATTGATGCTTCTGCTTATTCCTTTCATATCAAAACAGCCCCATGTCCTAAAAACAAGCATCCATACAAGACAAAACCCGACAAGCATAGATATTGTCAAAGCAAGGCCAATCATCACTAAACTTGGCCAAATGATAATGATCGCTACTGTCAGCAGCTTATTAATAATTCCCACGACAAGTTGAATCATATTGGACATATAAACATATTGTTGTGCGTCCAAGACAGCACATGGCATTTGAGTGACCGTTTGAAAAAAAAACGCCACAACGCAGAGAATATAGAACCAACGTACTTCGTTTGTCCGAAATTCTAACGGAAGCTGAAATACCTGTTCTAAAACATATGAATGAAACCCAATCGCTATCACAGATAGTACGAACGCCATGATGGCGACAAGAGACGTGACAATAATAATCTCATAATCCGATTCTCGACATTTACCTTGTTCCGCAACATATTTCAATAAAGAAGTATTGAATCCAAAATTCACAAATACTCCAAGCCCACCAATGGAGGTAATTAACGCATATAGACCATAAACTCGTCCGCCCATTTTTGATATAAAAAGTGGTATGATCAGAAGAACAAGACCTGTATTAACAACAATCTGAAAAATTCCAGAAAAAGCATTCATCAAAAAAACACGTTTCATATAATACCGGGCGTTTCACGTATTATTTTTTGTAGACCAAAGTTTATTCCAAATACTATCCCAAGAATAACAATAAGTTGTCCGAAAAGCCATGCATCTGAGAAAATCATCGAAATATAACAATAGACAACAGCAATAAAACTTCCAAGCTTAAAATGTCCATTTTTTGTTCCCTTTACTCCATGTAACACATGACTCGCAGTATAAATGCAGAAAATTAAAAAAAATAAAAATCCGACCATGCCAAGTATTCCGGTTTCCGATAAAACGGAAAGATACGCTTCATGAGCGGTAAGCCCCTTGACAATCGGCTTAAAAAACATCTTGGGTAATCGATAATAAAGATGTGAGGAGTACGGAAATGCATATACACCGATGCCGATAAAAGGATGGGCCTTAAATCCATTGAATGCCGTATCCCATATCATTAAACGCGAAAGAAGAGAATTTTCAACATTACCATTGCTCGCGTCCAATCCATATCGCGGGTTAACAAACAGCTCTGCTATTCGTCCTTTCATGGAAGGATTGACAAGCATCACGACCCCCACAACGATGCTTAGAATAACAGCCCCCCATCCTATCGTTTTCACAATTTGTCTTCGTGTAACCTGCATAAGCGCGGGATTAATGAAAAGAATAAGACCAGTAAGAACGAGAGTAATAAATATAGAAGCAATCGTATTCCTGGTTTTCGTAAGAGTGAGTGCAATCGATAATATAAGTGCAATCGTTAGCAATAGTATGCGATAAAGACCCTTGGAAAAGAAACTTTGAATCACGGAAAGACTAATCAACAGTGCAGATAAATCGACAAAAACAATCCCTGTTATGCCAAATGGTCTCCTCACGCCAATACTGGCTAAATAAAAGATATTTAGAGAATTTAAGAGAGCCAATGCAAGAGCGATAATAAATATAATCTGAACATCTTTAAAAGATCTTATCATAACGAACACAGTATATTCAACAATGATAAAGGCGACAACATTCAGTAAACCAGCCATCGACATTAGCGGAACAATTGAATTTATCAAAGAAGGAACGACACAACATCCATAGACGACCAAGGGAAGAAAAATAGGATTGCGATAATGGGACATTTCTTTTCGATAATGGAGAAGAAATGATAATCCTACTACTAGGGACGCCCAAACACCGGCACTATAATTAAACACATTATTATCAATGAAGAGAGAGAGAAGAAGGATCAAAACTGAAAAATGGAAACTCAACAGCGAAAAGAGAACAATTGTAACCAAGGGAAACATGGCGACAAAACTTGTTTTCCCTCCTACTTCATACATTAGAAACAGGTAAACAAACACCAGAATCATCGTCGCACCTAAAGCGAACAAATATTCTTTTTTCTCTGCCGATAATATCATGGATTAAAGTATCTATACACAGGGATAAATTATTTTAATTTCCAGGTCAACAAATCATGACATAATGCCCGTACCTTTGAAAAACGGTCTTGCGGTAGAATAGCACGGAAATATAAAAGCATGAGACAACACAACGAAATAGAGATACTGCCGATCAATGCAAAAAGGATTCTCGGTGGATAGCTTTTTTTTGACGGAGGAATAGCGTAGTCGATGACTTGTATGACTGGATAATCTTTCTTTTCTTCGATCTTTGATTGTTCATACAAAGGAATCACGTACTCTAAAAGCATAGTATTGATTTCTATTTCGCGGTATAAACGGATAAACTCAATCGATGTTTTTGGAAGTTTTTTTAAAGAAAGAATTACTCCCCCACGATCGCCCTCCGATCGTAACTGTACTATTCTTTTCTGAAGTTCTTGAACCTGCAAATCCACTTCTTTTATCTGGGGAGAATCTTCATTGTACAGTTTCTCAAGAATTCCTTTCTGAACATTTTTTGCGGCAATATCCGCTTCCAGAGTAGCATGCGCTGTTACAATTCCTTGCACTTGCGACTTCACATCCAGCAATCCCGTTCTTTCCTGAAACGTTCGCATCGAATCCTCTACCTGCCTGAGGGTGCTTTGAATCTCTTCCACCCGCTTTCCCAAAAATACGCGATTTTCCTTCGAACGACTCACTTTTAGTTCGACGATTCGTTCGCTCATCTTGGCAAGAATCTCGTTGACCATATCCGCAGCACGCTGACGTGATGCCGCTCTGACGGTTATCACCAAAGCAGATTCCTCCGTTTCTTCCGTCGCGATTTCTTTCTTCAGCCTTTTTTATGGCCATTTCCATGCAATCGACTTTTGTTGTATCCATTCGATACCACCGCGCGAGATCGAATTTATGAATTAGATACTCCATCATTGACCGGCTGTAAATAATCGTTTTATAAATATCTGTTTCAGAACCGGAAGATTTTGCCAGACCTCCCAATGACATTCCCTTTAGGCCTCGCATCAATCCACTGGATAAAGATGAAGCGTCATCCTGTCTTGGAATAACGGTCGCTGTAGCTTCGAATTGTTCTTCCACAAAAAAGTAGATGGAAAGATACGTCAGAACAAGAGCTGATAAAAAGACAATGAGAAGCAGCTCTTTCCTCTTGACTACAAAATTCAAGCATTCGACGAGATGGAATTCATTCGTATCATTCATTTGTTCGACCTTTTCACTTTACTATCATTATTTTAACTGTATAACCAATAGCACAACACTCGCTGCCGCCGTAAGGATGGTGGCAGTCTGACTTATAATGCTCATATAATATGCAAATGAACGTTCCGGTTTCTTCGGCACCCAAACCTGATCGCCTTCTTCGATTGTTGTCTCGGAAGGTGCAAGCCACTGATGTGTTGCGCGCTTGATAATCATCACATCACCGCGGCGGGCATCATCGGTAAATGAGCCGGCAACCCTAATGTAATAATCCACATCCCTGCCCTCCACAAATTGAACATCGCCGGGAATCGCCACCTGCCCAAACACATAAATAGTTTTAAGTTTCGATGGAATGACAATTTTATCATCCTTATGCAAAATCACATCTTGCGTGCTGTCTTTTTGAATAAACAATTTTACAAAATCTACCTGAACGATCTCGTGCATCATACGTAATGCGGTTTCCATATTATAATATAACGTATCGTCCGTTGTTACATTTCCACGCAAACTTAACAACCGTTCAGTTTCAATTTCTTTTGTCGGAATAGAAGAACGGAATAATTGCGCTGCGTGCAAGGTCGCATACGACGTAAATCCGCCTGCACGTTCTATTACCGTCGAAAGTTTTGTTCCATCCCGCACAATGGGATAGTATCCGGGATACATCACTTCACCGGAGATTGTTACGCCGTAATCTTCACGTGCATCGTATTGCTGAATAACAACCACCTTATCAAATCGATATAAGGAAAAGTTTTCGCTCTTGCCTCCGACAACGGCAGCGGCATTCACCACGCTCATAGATAATTCGGTCCCCGTGTTATCATACCGGTATAACAACACACTGTCCTGAATGGCGCGACGCGTAAATCCTTGCGCTAATTGCAGCAAATCCAAAAATGTATCCCCCTCCACGTCACTCATACGTGCCTTCAACATTCACTCCGCCCCAAATGGAGATTACATTTTTATTGGCATCGACTTTGGGAATAAACACTTCGTCGCCGTCACGCACAAGCGGATTCCATCGATCATCTTTTGTCGCATAATATTTCGGAACGTCGATACGCTGGGACGTTCCGTCTTTATGGTTGATCATAATATTTCTATTGGCGATAGTTTTCTCTGCCTGGCGAATAGCAGCTTCCACTCGATCTGTCGCCAAAAGCGTTACCAGTCCAACCTTTGGAACATTACCCTTCACCATAATTAATACGCGACGCGGTGAAATGAGCGTTACGGTCGGTTCTCCTGTCAAATATTTTTTTTTGATCTCTCGTAGAATTTGCTTCTTTGCTTCCGCCAAACTCATATCGGCAATTTTTACTTCGCCGACTGTGGGAATTACCAGCGTCCCTTCCGGGGTTACTGTAAGAATAAAACTTAACGGCGGACTGAGCCAGATATTCACCGACATAATATCGGAAGGACCGACATAATACATCTCGGGATTTATTGCCCCCTCCAATGCAGGCGTGGTAATATTACCCGACATCGAATTGCCATAGGATGTCTGATTTTTTTCCGGAAGCTTCTTCGTATCGGCTTCCAAGCCTTGATTCGTCATTGTTGTCTGTCCCAACGAAGCCATCGGAAGAGCGACGCTCATGATGCCAATTAAGAAAGAGATAACAGCAAGCTGTTTTCTGATCATAATTATCATTCCTATTGAAACACTATCGTTCATTTTCATCATCTGTTCCCATATAACTTTTGGTAATATTCTTTGTATTCGCCGGAAACAATTCGCCCCCACCATTGCCGGTTTTGTATATACCAATCAATGGTTTCTGCTATACCGCGTTCAAAGGTGTACGATGGATTCCATCCGAGTTCGCGTTGAATTTTGCTTGAATCAATGGCATAGCGCCGGTCGTGCCCAGGACGGTCTTTTACGTACGTAATCAATGATTCCGATTTTCCAAGGTGGCTTAAAATCAATTTTACAATTTCAAGATTCGGCTTTTCATTGTTGCCGCCGATATTATACACTTCACCAGGAGTCCCCTGGTGTAAAACGGCATCGATAGCGGAACAATGATCATAGACATGCAGCCAATCCCGAACATTCAGGCCGTCACCATACACCGGCAGAGGTTTATCGTTCAAAGCATTAGCAATCATCAATGGAATGAGTTTTTCAGGGAATTGGTACGGCCCGTAATTATTTGAGCAACGGGTCACGAGCACCGGCAATCCAAACGTATGGTGGTATGCGAGTACCAGCATATCAGCCGAAGCTTTACTTGCCGAATACGGGCTGTTTGGATGCAGCGGAGTTGTTTCCGTAAAGAATCCCGAATCCCCGAGCGAGCCGTATACTTCATCGGTAGAAACCTGAAGATAACGCTTGATGCCGAACTCTTTTACAGCATCAAGCAAAACACTCGTTCCGACGATATTGGTCTGAACGAATTCCGCCGCGCCTAAAATGCTCCGATCCACATGCGATTCCGCTGCAAAATGCACGAGCATGTCTGCACTATAATCCTTCAAGCAGCGGAGAACATTCTGTTTATCGCAGATATCTCCTTTTTCAAAAATATAATGCGGATCCTTCTCAATGCCCGACAGGTTCTCTAAATTTCCGGCATAGGTCAATTTATCGTAATTGATAATCCGATAATCCGGATAGCGATTCAAACAATACCGTACAAAATTACTACCTATAAAACCGGCTCCGCCGGTAACAAGCATATTCATAGATATCCCTTCAGTCTAAAATATACGGTGAGTTCACTTCTTCCTCATGACGAATCTCATCGACCTTTTCTTTCTTTCCCTTTCCGGCGTAAAGACGATTCGGACCGTTGAAAACCCATCCGTTTTCCGTTCCCGACATTACGATACGCATGAACGACGCCCGGAGGAATAACAACGGCCATTGGATCGGTTTCTCCTGCCAAAAAAACCATTCGTTTACCGAAGGTGGCAGAATTCTTCCGCGCATCCCAGAGATATACTTTGAAATGTGGAGGGTCCAATAAATCCGAAAAAATCCGTTTGGTCGACGTGTTCATGCGGTACCGCGGGTAACACCCGGAATGGTCGCAGAAATGTACGCCATGGCCGGCATAACGCCGCATCAAGTTCATCGGTACGGAATATCTCGACAAGCCATCCGCGTTTGTCCGTATTCTTCTTATACGGTATAAGGACAACACCGTCTATATTTCCATCGTTAAATTGCATAATGACAAGCCTTTAATTTAAGAAAGAAAATGCCGTATATCAAAAAATTTTAATGCTGATACTCGAAAAGAAAAAACCGAATGCCGGAATGAGAATGAGAGCGAATCTTCCGGACTTTTATGCGCAGGTATCAAGAGGTAACAATTGTGGTGACGTGTTCGCCTTCAATAAGTTATTGAGATTATTAGAAAACTAAAAAATAAATCGCATCATTGTCAACACTGGTCGCATTTTTTTTACATTTTTTCCGGCGCTGAGATTCCGAGTATCCTGCAGCCATTGGCAATAACAGTTTTTGATGCAAGACACAAACCCAAACGGGCTTTGGAAAGTTCGGCATCGGGAAGCACAACACGGTGATCGTGATAAAACCGATGAAATCCTTCGGCAACTTCACGTAAATATGTCGTCAAACGGTGCGGTTCGCAGCTCTGCGCCGCTGAAGCAACCGTCTCGGGAAAATCGAGAAGAAGCTTTACCAGTGCAATTTCCGATTCCTCTTTCAACAACTGGAAATCGGCATTCTCCGGAGAAAATGAACCCTGGCTCTCGGCAAAGCGCAGAATGCTCGCAATACGAGCATGCGCATACTGCAGATAATACACCGGATTTTTTTCCGATTGTTCTTTGGCAAGATTCAGATCGAACTCCAGATGGCTTGAAATCGAACGCATGAGAAAGAAAAACCGAACCGCATCGGAACCGACCTCGTCGATTAATTCGTCAAGTGTAACAAAATTCGCAAGCCGCTTCGACATCTTTACCTGCTCCCCATCCCGAAGCAGCGTTACAAATTGATGAATAACGACTTTGACTTTTTCTGGATCGTACCCGAGCGCTTTGATGCCGGCAAGAACATCCGGTATCGTCGCGATATGGTCGGCGCCGAAAACATCGACGATCAGATCGAATCCTCTGCGAAATTTTTCACGGTGATATGCTATATCCGGCAGGCGATATGTCGGCTCTCCGCTCGATTTGACAATGACACGATCCTGTTCCAAACCCAGGGCTGTCGCTTTCAGCCAGAGCGCGCCGTCTTTTTCATAGACAAGATCCAGCTTCCGGAATTCTTGAATCACCTCGTCTATCTTCCCCGTTGTATACAAAGAGTTTTCATTATAGAAAACGTCGTGGACAATGCCCATGCGCGCCAGAACCTTTTTAATCGATGAAAAAAGCTGTCCCTCTGCATATTCCCTGCAGCACGTCAACGCCTCTTCCTTTGGAAGTGAAAGAAGCCGGTCCGTTTCTTTTTCCCGAACACCTCGCGCTATCTCGCAAATGTAATCTCCCTGATATCCGTCCTCCGGAAAGGGCTCATCCGGTTCGAACAATTGCCGGTATCGTGCATACGTCGACTCTGCAAGGACTCGCATTTGCCGGCCGGCGTCATTATAGTAGTATTCGCGCGTGACATCGTAACCTGTCCATTGAAGCAGATTGGCAATGGTATCGCCGATCGCCGCTTGCCTGCCGTGACCGACACTGAGCGGGCCTGTCGGATTGGCGCTGACAAATTCTACCTGAGTTTTTTTCCCGCCGCCCAGTGAACTTTTTCCGTAAGAACCGGGATTTCTCAGAATTTCGACTAACTGATCTGTAAAGAATGTATTTGCGAATTTGAAATTAATAAAACCGGGACCGGCAATCTCGACCGCAACGACTGAGCGGGGATCGATATGCGCTTTTTCAATAATCTCCTGCGCAACGAGGCGCGGATTTTTTTTAATTTGTTTTGCCAGAAGCATTGCTATGTTCGTCGTAAGATCGCCATGCTGTTCATTCTTCGGTTTCTCGAAAACCAAAGGGAGAGAGTGTTCATACGGCAGCGCTTTCAATGCCTTGCCTATTATTTCTGAGAGATATCGCTTCATGGTCTATTTCGCTTTTCCCGTTTTCTTTTTTCGTGCCGAGGACGCTGCCGGTTTTTTCCTTCCCGCCGTATACTTGCGTGTCAAAGCCGGCGGCAATGCAGGTTCATCCTGAATATCTGTCCTCTTTGCATCGCTCCAAAGCCGCTCAAGATTATAAAACGATCTCGATTCTTTATGGAATACATGCGCAACAACATCGACATAATCCAAAATCACCCACATGAGTGCATGATAACCTTCATCATGGTAGAGATGTATCCCTTTTTCTTCCATCCCGCCGCGAACCGCATCAGCAATAGCCCGCACCTGCGGTATCCGAATCTGCAGCACAAATGACAAAATAATCCGTGGCACTGGACAGCTTCTTAAGATCCAAAAGAACAACATCGCTCCCTTTTTTTGACAGCATAAGGCGGGCAATGTTTTTCGCCAGGGTTTTTGACGTCAAAGCATTCTCCTTTTAATGGGTTTGATAAGGTTTCAGTTTATTGATATCATTGCCCAGCACAATGGAAACATCGACCATGAGCTCGGCAGCCTGCTTTGCATAAATCTTCGTCTTTTGAATACCGATACATTCTGCAATTTTCTGTGAAGCATCCCGATTGACGGTATGATCGACGACATAAGAATAATCGACCTGGCGCCCCGTGACGCGATGATACTCTACGACATCAAATCCGTTTTTTCTCAGCTGGTCGATAAGTAACTCCGCCTGTTTCTGATTCCCGCTCGCGTCGACCACTTCTACCTCGACAGCGCTTTTGGCATCGATAATCCTCTGGTCAGCGTCTTTCTTCTGGAGAGCAGCAGGCATTTTGATTGCGGCGAAATATAAAAGGGCAGCAACGATTGTCAAGAGAATGGTTAAGAATATTTTCCCGCGCAGAAATGAACGATTCTTTTTCTGTTTATCGGCCGGTACAGATTGAACGGAATAATAATTCGGTCGGTCTTCCATCAGTTCAGACAATCAGCGGGCATGCCCGGCGAATACCAGCCCAAATAATTTCGCATCCTCATTCTGTGTTCCGCTCCCTCAAATCGCCCGGGAAAAAATCGCCGTAACCATCTCCAAGAAAGGCCGGCACTTGCCGGTACTGAAGTTGAAGGAGGACATTATCGGAAGGCCGGTAATTTATTTCCGCCCTCGTTAAATAAAGACCGGAAATGTTCTTCGCGAAAGCATCTCCCAAAGAATTGAACGGCGAACCAAGAAGACTGATATCGCATCGAAATGATAATGGATCGCTGATCTGGTACAGGAGACTATTCGTATAGGCCGCAAGCGAATAGCCCCTGGCGCCGTTCGTTGCATAACTGAATGAGATACTTTGATTCATTAAAAGCCGGTTTGGATCGAACCATCCGAACATGAGGCCGCCTGTGCTCGGTGCAAGAAACGAAGAGGAAGCTGACTGATTCTGATCGAGATCGGATTTACGCTGCGCTGAAGAAATAGTTATTGCTGCCGCAAAAAGAAAGATAAAGATTTGTGTTTTTTTCCGTATAGCCATTACTGTGGTCTTAAAATACCGAAAACTATAAAAATTGTCAAGCAAAGGAATGGCTCTTTTCACGCAGCGATAATATCTTTTGAAAAATCGTATTTTCCAACAGTATTAATTCTGTGCCTCTGCAGCCGCGCTCGGCTTATCCCAGGGGGGGATTTTTCCGGATACGTCACCAGACACCTTCGGGATGACCACGAGAAAATCAGATGCCAAGCTGTCTCTTATATTTTCTTTTCCCGGCACTGTGCAAGCGTGCCTGCGGACTTCATCGCAGACTTTATGCCGAATGCATTTTCGTATAAATGGCCTGCGCGGGATGCCACTGTCAATGCCCCGATGCGCTTGCGAGAGGAACAAAAATTCTTACTGTAGTTCCTTTTCCCACTTCGCTCGTGATTTTAATTTTTCCACCATGCGCATCGATAATAAGCTTGCAAATCGCCAGACCAAGCCCTGTTCCCTTTTGTCTTATCAATCCTGCTGTCGAGAGCTGTTTATAACGGTCAAAAACATGGGGTATTTCCGCCTGTGGAATTCCGATACCAGAATCCGAAACGATGATCTGAACCATTTGCCCGCCGATTCCTTCCTCCGAAACGGCTTCATTCGTATACTCGGCAGAAACTGCAATAGTGCCTCCCGGCGGAGTAAACTTCAACGCATTGCCGACGATATTCATCAGCGCCTGTCCCATCTTCGCACCGTCGATCAAAACTTGCGGCAAATCTTTCATTATATGTTTTTTTACAGTAATGTTTTTCTGCCGGCACTGAATGACCATTTGCTGAAGTACATCGTCCACGACATTGACGATCTGCTGAGGCAGTTTCTGCAGCGGTACATTCCCCGATTCGTACTTCGAAAGATCGAGTATGTCGTTAATAAGGTTCAGCATCGTACTGGAAGAATTCAGCGCAGATCCCGCGATCATCTTTAAATCTTCGGAAAGAAATTTCATATTTTCGTCTTCCAGCAAAAGCTCTAAGAAAGACTTGATAATTAAAATCGGATTTCGCATGTCATGCACAAGCATGGCCATAAAATCAGCTTTGATGCGCTCTAATTCGGTCTCTGCCCGCCGGATACGAACCAGCATGCGAGTGCGCACCAGCAATTCTTCAGTATCTATGGGTTTGGTAAGATACAAATCCGCTCCTAATTGGAGCCCTTTTTCAATGCTGACAGGGTCTTTCTTTTGAGCAGTCAGCAAGATGACGGGAATCTTGGCAGTTAATTCCCCTTCGCGCAGCCTTTTCAACGTCTCAAAGCCATCCATTCCAGGCATTTGAATATCGAGAAGGATCACATCCGGATTCTGATCGCGGGCTACATCGAGACATTCAAAGCCGCTTGATGCTCTTAGCATTTTTACCGGTTTCCGCCGCAAGGCGAACTCAAGCAAATCGAGATTGTCTTGAGTATCATCGACCACAAGAATGGTCGGATTCAGATTTTCATTTTCTTCTCCCATAAGTCCCCTATGCATTCATGAATCGTTTGACCATCGTGGAAAGATCAATTGCCGGCAGATCGCCTTTGCGAATAAAGTCGACAATATGTGTATTGAGAATATTCATTTCTTCTTTGTTTACATCCGCTCCGGAAAGAATAACGACCGGAATGGATTGCAAATTTTTGTCTTGCTGCAGCCGGCGAACGACTTCGAATCCGTTCATCTCAGGCATAATCAGATCGAGAAAGATCAACGACGGCGCGAATGTCTTTAAGATTTCAAGAGCTTCTTTGCCGTTCTCCGCAATTCGAATATCATGGTAATCCCTCCCAAGCATTTGTTTGATGGAAAGAGCAAAATCCTCATTATCGTCAACAATCAATATCGATTTCCCGGATGAGGAGCAGTAACGCCGGACTACTTCGAGAAGCTGTTTCGCTTCCGTCGGTTTTGTGATAAAATCGACCGCCCCCAGCGAAAGCGCCTGCGGCTTGTTGTCGACAATCGAATGGATAATGACCGGAATATCCTTTGTTTCATCATGCTGTTTAAGTTCACGAAGCACCTGCCAGCCGTCTTTCTGCGGCATCATAATATCCAGCGTAATAAGGGCCGGTTTCTGTTTGATGGCAAGCTGGATGCCTTCCTCACCGCTCAAGGCGATATCGACTGCATATCCTTCAGGAACGAGATATTTTTTTAGAATTTCCAAAACATCAGGATCGTCATCGATACAAAGTACGTGAACGCCCTTTCCCGCTTGCAGTTCCATCCTGGCCGGAGCATGCGTCTCCTGCTGCGGCATCTTGGCAGTTTCGTCGCCTCCAGTTTCCCGGCTTTCTTTTTGCTCGGTGTAAACCTGAGGCACGGTCAGCGTAAAGGTCGTGCCCTGCCCGACAATACTCTCAACATTCAAATCGCCTCCCAGCATCCTTGCAAGGCGCCGGGCGATAGCTAATCCGAGTCCCGTGCCCTTATACTTTCTTGTGTTGCTGCTGTCAACCTGCTGAAATTCTTTAAAGATCAATTCCAGGTTTTTCTTTTCGATTCCGATACCGGAATCTCGAACGGCAAAAGCAAGAAAATCATCTTTATCAAAAACGCGGACGGTAATGCCGCCGGTTTCAGTGAATTTTACGGCGTTGCTTAACAAGTTCGTTAGTATCTGTCCGACTTTCACGGTATCGGTTGTCAGCGTCGCAGCAGCGGTTGTCGATTCTACGGAATGACTCAAATTTTTCGCCTTCAGCATCGGCTCAACTGTCATCAAACTATTGGATACGACAGTTTGAATATCTTCCGTCTCCACATTGATCGTCATGCGTCCGGCTTCGATCTTGGAAAGATCCAGGATATCGTTGATCAACTGCAGCAGATGTTTTCCGTTTTTCAGCACTTTTTCAATCGCCATGCGCTGATCTGCTGTCAACGGCTCTGCATTTTCCGCAAGAAGAACGGAACTAAACCCTATGATGGAATTCATCGGCGTTCGCAATTCATGCGACATGCTTGCAAGAAAATCGGACTTGACTCGATATGCATCCTGCAATTCCGAATTCTTTGCATTGAGCTCTTCGTTCCGCTGCGCTATTTCCAGGGACAATTTGCGTGCAGAATCATCGTTCAATGTATTGGTGATTGCCACAGCCAGCTGCGGAATAGAATTGTTCAATATCTCCAGCTCAAAGTCTTCAAACTCATGCATGGATCCAAGGACAAGAACCCCCAAGAGCTGATCCTGAAAGAGAATCGGCTGTGCGATAATGGCTTTCGGAACTACACCGACAATCCCGGTATCGATGGTATAAGGTGAAGACGGCGGTATGTCATGAATTTCGATCGCCTTTTTATCGATTGCGCATTGACCCGGCAGCCCTTCCCCGAATTTCAATTTTTTTAGGTTCCTATTGGCCAATCCATACGTTGCAATAAGGTCGAGAGAGTCCTTCTTTTTGTTCACCAGATACAGTGCTCCGATCGAAGAATGCGTATGCGTGCAGAGCAGCTGCAGGCTTTTCATCGGGACTTCTTCCAATCCTTTCAAATTGTTCAGCGTGGTTACCAATTCCGAATATGCTCCCAGACGGGTATAGTTTTCCCCAAGCATTTTGGACATCTGGTTGAATACTTTAGCAAGCTCCCCGAGTTCATCTGAACGCTGCAGATCTATTTGACTGTATTTGCCCGCCATGATATCTTCAGCGCCCTTGCGCACAAGCCGGACGGGTTTCGTTATCGAACTTGTAAGGAACAAACCGAGTGCAATCGCAAAAACGGCAAACAAGACATTGACCAGCGTGATAAAGAAAGTCAAATCACGGCTTAACTTTTGCGCACGTTCGATATTGTACGGCTGCGCTCGAAGCTTGGCACGGTAGAAGGCCTGAATAGTGCGCCGGGCATTCTCCAGGTATTGCGCTTTCTGATCGCTGTCGTAAATATCCTGCATCTCTTTTTGAAAATCTTCCGGTTTAAGAGTTTTTTCGCTCAACGCGACCATTCTGGTACCGACATTCTCTATCCAGGAAAAAAATAAATCATGGACATCGCGCATTGTCCGAAGCGTTACGGTATCTTTTATTTTATCCTGAAGGTCTCCGAGGACAAGCGCAAAATCGCGAACTTTTTGGGAATAGGCAGACCGCGCTTCCGGAGATTTTGTATATGCGCATTTCAAGGCAAGAGGAGGCACATCATCGAGAGTGGAACGCATCTGCTCGACTACAGCAAGCATCCTCAGATCGGAAGTAGAGACATCGAACCGTTCCTGAATCTGATTGATAATCGTCAATGTCAGCAGAGTCATTGCCGTTAAAATTGCAAGCAGCAATGCAAAATTTGCAAAGACTTTCCAGTACAAGCGGGATTTTAACATAACGGCCTCTTTTTAGGGGTTGTCCCTTTTTTATGCAACCTGATTTCCTTTTACACCGGTTTTTCTGAGAAGCGATACCGATACGTGTCAGCGGTATCGCTTCTTATTCCATTAAAATTCTCAACTCCTCTTCAGCTTCATTCTCATGCAATACATCAGCGGGCTGCTAGAATAATAGCAGAAAAAGACTCTGCTTTCAAACATGCGCCCCCGACGAGCGCCCCGTCGATATCGGATTGATGCAGTAATTCCTCAGCATTATCCGGCTTTACGCTTCCGCCGTATTGAATAATTATTTTTTCAGCAGTTTCACGGCCGTACAATTCCGCAGCAATCGATCTAATCCGTTTATGCACTTCCTGAGCCTGCGCGGGAGTTGCAACCTTGCCGGTTCCGATCGCCCAAACCGGTTCATAAGCAATGATGATCCGTTCCGCATCGGAAACAGGGATACCGGCGAGCCCTCCTTTGACCTGAGTTGTCACGACCTGATCCGTAATATTCTTCTCCCTCTCTGCAAGCGTCTCACCGACGCAGAGAATGGGAATCAATCCTTCTGCAAATGCTTTTTTCACTTTTGTATTGATGAAACTGTCGGACTCGGCAAAATACTGCCGGCGCTCCGAATGCCCGAGAATAACGTACGTACAGCCGGCGGACTTCAGCATAAGGGGAGAAATTTCACCAGTGAATGCCCCTTCATTCTCAGGATACATATTTTGTGCACCAAGTTCAAACTGCGTGCCCGCCAGTAAACTCTTGGCTAATGCCAGAGATGTAAACGGCGGACAAAGGATCGCCTTGACGCCATCAGGAATCGAAGGACACTTCGCTTTCAATCCCCCGATAAGATCCGCCGTTCCAGCGGCATCCTTATTCATTTTCCAATTTCCAGCTATTATTTTTATTCTCATGTCAGATGCTCTCTTTCAATTTATGTTTTAAGTAATCGTTGAATCCCTATAATGCCTATTCCAGCTTCTTTTTTAAAAGTTCGTTTACAATTTTCGGGTTAGCTTTTCCCTTCATCGCCTTCATGGTCTCTCCGACAAAGAAACCGAAGAGCTGTGTCTTGCCGCTCTTATAGGCCTCGACCTGACCGCTTTGTTTTTCCAGAATTTCATCGATGACTTTCTCCAGGAGAGCCGGATCACTGACCTGAACAAGTCCCAGTCTTTTAATAATTTCATCGGGAGGCTCATGTGTTGGTACCATTTCTTCAAATACATCTTTTGCGATTTTTCCGCTGATCGTCCCGTCAAGAATTGCATCGATGAGCGCAGCAAGATTTTTAGGCGAAATCGGAAAATCGTCCAGGGATTCTTGCCGTTCATGCTGAACGCGCAGGACATCTCCCATAGTCCAATTGCTCGCCATCTTGTACAGAATCTATTTTTTTTGTTTTCAATCCTCCCACGACGCCTTCGAAATAATCCGACAGGCTGCATTCTGCAGTTAAAACATCCGCATCATACTTGGGCAGTTGAAAATCGCTCATATACCGATGGCGGCGCATATCGGGTAATTCCGGCAGCGACGTTCGAACTTCTTCGATCCATTCCTCCGAAACGAGCACGGGTACAAGGTCGGGATCCGGAAAATATCGGTAATCGTGTGCCTCCTCTTTACTGCGCATTGGAAGACAGATTCCTTTGACCGAATCCCAGAGCATCGTCTGCTGAATGATCGTTTCTCCCCGTTCCAGAGTATCGATCTGACGGTTGATTTCATACTCAATCGCTTTTTCGACAAACCGGAAGGAGTTCATGTTTTTCACTTCGACCTTTGTCCCGAGTTTCGTATCGCCTTTTTTCCTTACTGAAACGTTTGCATCGCAGCGTAAGCTTCCTTCTTCCATGTTGCCGTCGCAAATGCCGAGGTAGGTCGCTATCTGCCGTATCTTGATAAGATAGCATGCAGCTTCCTGGGGCGAACGGATGTCCGGTTCGCTGACAATTTCCATGAGCGGTACGCCGCATCGGTTGACATCCACGTATGTATCGATATCGAGATCGTGTATGGATTTCCCCGCGTCTTCTTCGATATGAATTCGCGTCAGGCCGACCCTTTTGATGATTCCATCCGGCAGCTCGACGTCAACGAAACCGTTTTGACACTGCGGCTCTTCGTATTGCGATATTTGATACCCTTTCGGCAGATCGGGGTAGAAATAATTTTTCCGAGCAAATACGGACTTCGGAGCAATCGTGCAATGCGTCGCCAAACCCATGCGGATCGTATAATCGACAACCTGTTTATTCAGTACCGGTAAAACGCCGGGCATACCGAGACAAACGGGACACACATTTGTATTCGGGTTGTTCCCGAATTTTGTCGAACAGGAACAAAATGCCTTCGACTGTGTCAGCAGCTGCGCATGAACTTCCAGCCCGATGACGGGTTCGTAGATTTCATTCCATGACATAGATTGATTTGTTGATTTTATATTTACTGAAAAATATTTATTCCGAGATCGCCTGCGTCACTTGTTCCGCAGCATCCTGCAGGTCGCGCGCAACGAGAAACCGAAGCCCCGATTTTTGTAAAATATCAGCGGCAAGCTCGGCATTGGTTCCGGCAAGGCGTATGACGACAGGTATTTGAACTTCCACATTCTTCGCAGCTTCGACCACGCCTGCTGCCACACGGTCGCAGCGCACAATGCCTCCGAAAATATTGATCAGAATGGCTTTTACATTCGGATCTTTGAGAATAATTTTGAAGCCTGCCTCGACCGTCTGTGCATTAGCGCCGCCGCCGACATCCAGGAAATTTGCCGGCATGCCTCCTGCAATTTTAATGATATCCATCGTCGCCATTGCAAGTCCGGCGCCGTTGACCATGCATCCTACATTTCCATCCAGCTTAATATAATTAAGATTTGATGCAGATGCTTCTACTTCAAGAGAATCTACTTCTTCAATGTCGCGCATGGTTTCGTATTCCGGATGGCGAAAAAGCGCATTATCCTCAAAATTTATCTTTGCATCCAGCGCCAGTACATGCCCTTCTTCTGTTAGAACAAGCGGATTTATTTCGGCAAGCGATGCATCCGAAGCATCATATGCCCTCGACAAAGCGAGGAGGAATTTTACGCCGTTTTTTAGGGCTTCACCGGTAAGTCCCAGACCGAAACAGAGACGGCGCGCTTGATAGGTCTGAAAACCCAGCATGGGATCTATATATTCTTTCAATATTTTTTCCGGCATCTCTGCCGCCACCTTTTCGATTTCCACGCCCCCTTCTGTCGACGCCATAACGACATTTTGCGATCTCTGCCGATCCAGTGTGATACCGACATACATTTCTTTAGCAATGGCAATTCCCTGTTCGATAAGCAATCTGCGCACAATACGTCCTTCTGGCCCGGTCTGATGAGTGACAAGCCGCATACCGAGAATTTCTCCGGCTTTTTCCCGCACATCTTCCAGCGAATCTGCCAGCTTCACACCCCCGCCTTTTCCGCGACCTCCGGCATGAATTTGGGCTTTCACAACCCACCGGCTGCCGCCGATTTTTTCGGCCGCTTTTACCGCTTCATCGATTGAAAAAGCGACCTCGCCTTTCGGAAGCGCTACTCCGTATTTTCTTAAAATTTCTTTTGCTTGATATTCATGAATTTTCATATAGACTCCACAACTCCTCTATCTATTTTTTTTTATCAGACACCTTGCGAAGGTGGGGACCTTCGCAAGGTGTCACAGGGGGGATTGCCCGCTCTTCCATTCTTCAATTGCAGAGATCGCATCAAAATATTCCGGAATCGGTACAAAGACTTTTGCCGGTTTATTGATATTGCTGCGCGAAACTGGAGAGTCACCGCCGCCATCCCAGACAAAGCCAATCGAATTAAAATTCTGTCCGAGCACCTTATGTCCGGAAGATTCAAGAATCGATTTTATCAATTCTGAATCACTAATCTCCGTCGATTGGTAAACCAGGGCCCAATCCTGTTGAACTTCTATCTCTGCATGTTCGGAGCAAAATATTTTATTCTGACTCTTCACGCAGCATTCGGGGCACATCACTTTATGGCAGATAATGCAAACGCCGGATGCCTGGCGCGGCTGCATGCCGTTCACAAATGGTATTTTCCGTTTCCCGAAAGATAATGCCGCAATGAGGGCAATAATCGCTGTCTTCCGTAATCTCTTCCGAACAACTCGAACAATTGATGTATTCAGGCATACTGTTTCATTCTGCTTGATGCAGTCTTCATTTGATTTTTTCTGAAATCGACTTCGCCTGCAGGAAGAGCAAAAGATAGTCGCGTCCGCCTGCTTTGGAATCCGTGCCGCTCATATTGAAACCGCCGAAGGGATGCACACCGACCAAAGCTCCCGTTATTTTTCGATTCACATAAAAATTTCCGACATGGAAAAGCCGTTTTGCTTTTTCCGCATTTTTCCTGTTCTTTGTCCAGACTCCGCCGGTCAGACCGAACTCTGTATTATTCGCAATGGCAAGAGCATCGTCGAAATTTTTCGCTTTCAGGACAGCCAGCACGGGACCGAATATTTCTTCCTGCGCAATCGTTCCGTTTGGATCGACGTCCGCAATAATGGTCGGTTCAATAAAATATCCGTTTCCAGCCGCTTTTTTCCCCCCGGCAATAAGGCGTCCTCCTTCTGCTATTCCCTTCTGAATGAAGGTAAATATTTTTTCCTCTGAAGATCTATTCACGACAGGCCCGATCGTATTCGACGGATCATCCGAAACTCCGACCTTGAGAGTCTTCGTTTTTTCACCCAGAAGTTCCAGGAACCTGTCGTAGACCTGTTCGACCACGATTGCACGCGATGCTGCCGAACATTTTTGTCCCTGAAATCCGAAAGCGGAAACCATCGTCGCCTGGACTGCAGCGTTCAAATCTGTTTTTTCGTCGATGATGACCGCATCTTTTCCTCCCATTTCCGCAACTACTCGTTTGAGCCAGCGCTGTCCGGGCTGAACGCGGGCGGCAAGTTCATTGATATGCATACCCACTTCCTTGGATCCGGTAAAAGAAACAAAGCGCGTCTTTGGATGTTCAACAAGCAAATCACCGATCGCGCTGCCGGAACCGGTAACGAAATTAATCACTCCATCCGGGAGACCGGCTTCCCGCATCAGTTGAAAGAACATCCAGCCGGTCAGCGGAGAATCGCTCGATGGTTTCAGCACCACCGTATTGCCTGCCACAACCGCCGCTGATGTCATTCCGGCAAGGATGGCAAGCGCAAAATTCCACGGCGGAACGAACCACGCCGACGCCGAGCGGTATATAGATCAGTTCATTTTTTTCCGAAGGTATCTTCGTCACCGGCTGCTTTGCGGCATAGCGAAGCATCTCACGCGCGTAAAATTCCAAAAAGTCTATCGCCTCCGCTGTATCGGCATCCGCTTCCGGCCAGGTCTTGCCGACCTCTTCAATCATCACCGCGCTGAATTCATGCTTTCCGTCTTCGCATCAATTTTGCGGCTTTCAAAAGATAATCCGCTCGTTTCCGCGGACTTACCCATTTCCATTCTTCAAATTTCGCGGCGGCAGTTTCGACAGCTCTGTTCGCCATTTCAGGGCTCCGCCTTTGAAAAAACACCAACCTGTTCTTCAGGCCTGGACGGGTTGATCGATGGAAACGTCTCTTCTGTAAAAAATTCCTGTTTTCCGATAACCAACGGATATGTTTTTCCGAGTCCCGCCTTGACCGCGGCAAGCGCACGTTCCATACCTTTTCTATTTTTCGGTTTCGAAAAATCCGTCAACGGCTCATTTTTAAATATCGTCGGAGGCATCTTCTGACCTTTCCAAATATCGATAAATGTTCATTGACGGAACTTAAACATTTTTTTTGACATTTGCCGCTCTCCTTGTGCAAAGTTAGAGATCATTGATCATGAGTCATTGGTATTGATTACGGCATTTTTGCTTATATTAAAGGCATTCTTGAATGGTAGACGGCGGTGAACTATGAAATCTGTTAAAGAACTGAAAAATCGATACGAAGAAAAACGTGAAAGCATCATTGAGCTTCATAAGGCCGGTGCGGGCGGAATACGCATTTCGCTTGCGCTGGCCGAGCGTTTGGATTGGCTGCTTAAATCGCTTTTTGATACGCTCACGGTGGAGCAGCAGGCCCCGCTTGCGGTCGTTGCACTTGGCGGCTATGGAAGAAACGAACTCTGTTTCGCATCCGATGCGGATATCCTTTTTCTTGTAGGCAACGAAACAACAAAATCGACCGGCGCGCTCGCAGCGAAAGACTTTCTTCATCTCCTTCTGGATATCGGGGTGGATGTCGGACACAGTTTCCGCACTATTCAGGAATGTCTCGATATTACAAAGACTGCAATCGAACCGATGATGTCGCTTATGGAAGCGCGGCTTGTTTGCGGAAACATATTTGTCTTCAAAGAATTTCAAAAACAAATGCGCATTCTCATTCAGGAACGCAATCCGGAAGATTTTATTCGATTGCTTTCCGGAGTTCAGGATGCACGGCATGCTAAATACGGCAGCTCCGTCAAGCTGCTCGAACCGAATCTTAAAAACAGCGCGGGAGGCCTCCGCGACCTTCACACGGTTCTTTGGCTGCTCTACGGCACCGGCTATTGCGACATTCCGGATCATATCGAAAAAACAACAGCAATTTCGACATTGCTCTTTTCCCCGGCGATACTTTATATTTTCACGCGCGCATTCTCGCGTCAGATATTGACCGCCTTCGATTTTATTCTGCGCGTGCGCAATGAAATGCATTTACAATCGGGTTCGATTCATGATATACTTGAGTTCGGTTTTCAGCGGAGAGTGGCTGAGGGATTGCATTATAAGACGACGGCACGACGGACGAACGTCGAACATTTTATGCAGGACTACCATTCTTCTGCGAAAACAATCGCCCGTTTTTCTTCCAGAATTTTAGAATGGGCAAAGGACGAATGGAAACTGGAAAAACACTCGACAGCGATCCGCGCGCTCAACAAGGATTATTTTATCCGCTCCAAAAAATTATATCTCCATGCACACCCGGGCCGAATAACGACAACGATGATTCTCGAGGCATACATCGCATGCTGTCAGCTCGATTTGCGCTTTTCGTTCGAGCTGGAAGATACCATTTACCGCAATGCATCGAAATTAAAGCCAATGCGGACGAAAGAAGAAGCCGCTCTCTTCCGGACGCTTCTCAATCAGGAACAGGGAGTCGCCCGGTCATTCCGTTCGATGGCAGATCTTGGGATTCTCGAACGATGGATTCCGGAATGGAAGCCGATGGTATCATTCTTTCAGCATAATCAATATCATTTTTATACCGCAGATGAGCACACGCTTCTGGTCATAGCCGCAGCGGAGGCCCTTACTTCTTCGACCACGCAGTTCGGCGCTGTCATGCGTCAATTGCCGGGCAGAGACATTCTGTACCTGTCCTGCCTTATTCATGACATCGCAAAACCGCTGCATATCGGTAAACATGAAATCACGGGAGTCAAGATTGCAAAACAAATACTCGACCGCTTGCAGTACGGAGATATCCTTGCCGATGTAAGCTTTCTGGTGCGGCATCATCTTTCCATGGAGCAGGTAGCATTCCGCCGCAATCTTAACGATACGCTTACAATCATGCAGTACTCGTCGATGTTCAAAGACTCGGATCTTCTTTCCTATTTATATGTGCTCACGTATGCAGACCTTTCGGCCGTGAACCGTTCCGTCCTGACACAATGGAAGGAAACATTATTATCGGAATTGTATACAAAGAGCAAACGTATACTCGATCAGCACCTGACGGAGGAAGAACTTCAAAAGCAGTCCGTTGAGCAGCATGCAGATCGTATGACGAATGTTATCGAGAAGCTGCGTCCGGATTTTGAGGAATCGGAAATCCATTCGCATCTGCAGCAGATCGAAGAATTCGGATATTATACTCTTTTTTCTCCCGAAGAAATCGGCAGACATATTACAGCTTTACGAACGCTCGACTCCGTTGCGGTCCTGTTTAATAGCACGGAGAAATTCACCGAGGTGACCGTCCTTGCCCCGGATGCGCCGTATGCACTGTCAAAATTTTGCGGCATCCTGACGGCCAACGATGCCAATATTTTCGATGCACAGATTATCACGCGGACTGATGGAATTATCATAGACAAATTCCGGGTCGTCGATTATTTCTCAAAAGCCGCTTTACCGGATCATGTTTGTCAAAAAATAGCCAAAGAGCTCCTCGATGTCATGCAGGGAACGACTGGAGTTTCCGCCCTGCTGGAAAGACACCGGTTAAAATGGAAACGGCGTATTCAGCCGCCGAACCCGAACATACGGCATGACGTTGCATTTGAAGAGCATCCGAACTTCACGCTTGTCGATATCTATGCAGCCGATACTCTCGGATTTTTGCATAAAATCACGACGACTCTTTCTGAACTCGGGCTCAATATTACATTTGCAAAAATCGCAACCCGCGTCGACGGCATCGTCGATACCTTTTATGTTCTGGACGGATCCGGAAAAAAGATAACGGAACCGGAAAAACTTGAACTAATACGGCAGGCGCTTCTTAAGAGTATGAATGAACTTTTAGAATTTTAATAAAGCAGATGAGCTGCCAAACCTTGACCAAGTTGAAATCGAGGCAAATATGAGCAATGGACAATCAATAGGAGTATTTGATTCCGGAATCGGCGGCATGACTGTTGTCCGGGCATTATTGCAGGAATTGCCGAATGAAAACATTGTCTACTTCGGCGATACGGCACGCGTTCCATACGGACCAAAGTCTCCTCAGGTCGTCAGGGAATACGCCCTTCAGGATACCGAGATACTGCTTCAGCACAACGTGAAAATGATTGTCGTCGCATGCAACACCGTGTCTGCAGTCGCGCTGGATGTGGTGCAAAAACGGGCAAAAATTCCTGTCATCGGCGTCATTCTTCCCGGAGCGGAAGCAGCCGTGCAGACATCGAAGAAAAAACGAATCGGCGTTATCGGAACGGTCGGGACAATTGC
The DNA here is from genome assembly GCA_963778945.1 of Ignavibacteriota bacterium. Classification (GTDB taxonomy): domain Bacteria; phylum Bacteroidota; class Ignavibacteria; order UBA10030; family UBA10030; genus Fen-1254. The sequence continues at coordinate 39,934 of CAVZWL010000009.1, read as the reverse complement.
AAGCAACGCTTATACGACTGCTATCCATCTTATCGATGCCAGCGTCAAAGTTTTCGGACAGGCATGTCCATTGTTTGTTCCTCTTGCGGAAGAGGGATGGATCGATCACAAAGCGACCGAACTTATCGCAAAAGAATATCTCTTCCCCCTGACACTGGAAAAAATCGATACACTGGTGCTTGGATGCACGCATTACCCTCTCCTGTCGCCCATTATTGCAAAGGTTATTCCATCCAACGTGACCATGATCGATTCCGGAAAGGCCGCAGCAGCAGCGGTCAAACAATTACTTGAAAAAGAAGGATTGAAAAACGACAGCGCGCTGAAACCGAACTTGCAATTCTTTGTCAGCGACGTTCCTCATAAATTTTCGGAAGTCGGTGAAAGATTTCTGGGAACAAAGCTGGGAAGAGTGCAGAGAGTAACGATAAACAGTGAACGGTGAACCGTAAACTGCAAACGGAAAACTGTAAACTGTGAACTAGCCGGAGGCCTGCCCGCATTGCGGCGACGCCGACTGCTGACACAGTCACGCAGGCAGGCCTGAAAATATCATCATACGTTAGCATGATACAAAATGGTACCGATAAGTGACAAATCAAAACAACTACGTGGTAAATCTCATAACATCGTTTACAGAAAAAGAGTCACAATATTAATTACATTCTCGGGACAATCTCACAAGAAAAAGACATTGTTTTGGTCGTAGTAAAAATCCCCCTGAAATTAGTATCACATAAATGTGATTCATTTTCAGGCCTCCGGCGCCTTTGCAAAGGGGAGTTGGAAACGTCAAAATGAATCATGCGGAAGCATGATACTTATTTCTCCTTTTTGCAGGGGGATTTAAGAACATGAGCGACATACTAAGTTACAGCGAAAGATGAATATAATAGCGAAAATGTCAAACTGTAAACTAAGTTGTATTGTATCTAATGGCCTTCATTAAAGTGTAAACGATCTTATGAAACGTGCCAACTACGAACTAAGAACTACGAACCAAGAACTCATTCACAATTTATTTTTTTCTAAATTCTTCTCTCCTGCTGCACCATATCCCGCACGATGTCTGTCAGGCGGCGGAAGTCTATCTTCCCGCTTCCCATTTTAGGTAATTCTTGCATCACAATAAATTGTTTCGGCATTGAAATCGACGGCAATTCTTCTCCCATCGTCTTCAAAGTTTGCTTTTCATTAATCTTCTGCGTTACAACAGCAATGATTTTAGCTCCTTTGATAGGATCCGGAACCTCTACGATACAACATGAAGCGTCTTTCGGCAGAAGACGTTCCAGCACATTCTCGATCCGTGTCAATGAAACCATTTCGCCGCCAATTTTCACAAAGCGTTTAAGTCTCCCAACATGCCAAAGAAATCCTTCCGGGTCCATATAGCCCATATCGCCGGTATCGTACCATCCATGACGGAGGCTCAACGATGTAGATTCAAAATCATCGAAGTATCCCTTCATGACATTGTCCCCCTGGACAAGAATTCTCCCGACCTCTCCTGTGGCGCTTTCTTCGCCGGTCTCATAATTTTCAATGCGGACGCGCATATTGAACACAGGTCTTCCGACGCTTCCGGGCTGGTTTGATCCGGGTGAATTGATGCTTATAACCGGACCTGTCTCGGTGCATCCGTATCCTTCCAACAGGACGATATTATGTTTGCGCATATACTCTTCACGCAGTGAATCCGGAGTTTTATCGGCGCCTGTCAGCATAATACGGCAAGTTGTAAAATCACCCGGTTCCGACTTTCTTAAATAGCCGGACATAAACGAAGGAGTTCCGACAACAAACGTAATTTTTTCCTCCCGAATGATTTCGCATATTGTTTTAAAATCCAGCGGATTGGCGTAGGTGACAATCTTCATACCGAAAGACAGTGGAAGCCAAAAATTTGCGGTCAGCCCGAATACATGGAAAAGCGGAAGATTGGCAAGAAAAATATCTTCAGACGATAGGTCGAATGCCCTGGAAATTCCTTCAAGATTTGCAGATATATTGCGATGTGTCAATTGAACAGCTTTAGGGTCTTTTTCGCTTCCGCTTGTAAAAAGAATGACAACATTATCATCCTCCTGCCCATGAGGAATTTTTTTCATCAAACGTTCCAAAGGAAGTTTTGACCATATCGCCGCCTTGATCTTATCGATGAAGCCGATACTTTCCATAATATCTTCGAGAAAAACCATCCCATGAACTCTGGGGCAATTGATTTTTTCCAGAAGCGCTTTTGAAGTGATGATGGTTTTAAAACCGCACTTCTTTTGAGCGTATTCGGCGTTCTGTGCTGCTCCAGTGGAGTAATTGAGCATGACAGGAACCCGCCCGCTCATTAACGCTCCTAAAATAGCAAGAGAACAACCGATAGATGTGGGAACCATAATGCCCACCAGACCCTCTTCATATTTCTTCATTTTTTCTGACAATATGAGTGTGGCTATCAGCGTCTTTCCATACGTCAGGCTCACTCCGGTCGTTCGATCTGACAAAAGCGAGTTTGCTTTCGTATTTCTTTGCTATTTGGACAAACATATGATGAAGAAGCATAAGTATTCCTTTAGGGATAAACTTTTTGCGGCTCTAGTGAGTTGTCGATTTTACGTTTGAAAAAATTTTCACGGATGTAAAGTGAATTATCTTTTTCTCATATTCAAGATAGATGAGTTTCGCGAGAACGGCAAGAACAAACACGAATCGATAATCCGAATATTCTTGAACGACGGTTCAGGCAGGGTCAAGCAAAGAAAAACAAGTAGAGAGCTGCGAGCAAAGTTCCAGTTGCGGAAACTGCGAAAGCAGCAGCCGGTCCGAACACAAACCATATCCATCCGGTTACTGGACTTGCCAGCAGCGTGCTTATGCTTTGCAAGCCCGAATAAAATCCTATCGCCGTCGATAATTCGCCTTTCGCTGCAATGTTAGATATCCATGCCTTGGAAATTCCTTCTGTCGCGGCAGCATACAATCCATAAAGCAGAAATAAAATAATCATCATTATCATTGTATGTGCAAAACCTATCCCGGCATAGACAAGAGAGAAAATCAGCAATCCGGAGATATACATAGATTTCAGCCCAAAGCGATCCCCCGCCATACCGATCGGATATGAAGCAAGAACAAAGATAAAATTATAAAATATATACAGAGCTATCACCGCTTGATCGGACATTCCGCGCATTCGGACCATGAGAAGAAGGAACATATCCGAGCTGTTGAATAATGCAAAGATGAGCAAGCCGGCAACAACAATCCGATATCTGCCCGGAGCATTTTTCCAATATCGAAGAAATGATAAAAACCCTTTCCTCTCAGAATTACCCGAAGTGAGATGAATCTTTTCTTTGACCAAAAAAGTCAGACCGACGGCTGCCAATCCCGGAATAACCGCAATCATGAAAAGCGTTTGATATTTCCCCGGTGAGAATGATAAAAAGAGGAGCGCCAACAACGGCCCGAGAGCCGCTCCGAGCGTATCGAAGGCGCGGTGAAATCCGAACACACGTCCTTTGTATTCCAGCGTCGTCTCGGCGGAAAGCATTGCATCACGCGCGCCGGTCCTGATGCCCTTTCCCATCCGATCGCATGTTCGCATGCAAAAGACCCAGAGAGGCGACATGCTTAAAATCATAAGCGGCTTTGCGGCGGCGCTGAGAGAATAACCTATTTGAACGAATGATTTTCTTTTTCCTAAGCGATCCGAAAGCTTTCCAAAATACCCTTTGCTCAGACCGGCAGCTGCCTCGGCGATCCCTTCCAGCATGCCGATGAGCACAACAGAGAATCCTATGCTCGTAAGATACATCGGCATCACCGGATAGAGCATTTCGCTCGCCACATCCGTAAAGAGGCTGATAAAAGAAAGAATCCAAATCGTTCGTGTCAAGAATTTCATTATCTATTCCCTGAATCCTTACTATATACTGAAACTAAAAAAGAATTCAAAATGTTCTTTATGTATGGTCATAAAGCAGCCGGACACAATATGAAAAAAATAACCTTTTGCATCCTGTTCAGTTCTTTTTTTTTCTTGCAATGCAATCATACAGATTCGATGAATAAAAATATGCCTTTGATCACACAAAATAATGCCGCACTCGATACGGCGACGTTTGCCGGAGGATGTTTTTGGTGTATGGAAGAAGCCTTCGAAGAATTAGCTGGAGTTCAAAAAGTAATTTCCGGTTATTCCGGCGGAGACGTCCCAAATCCGACCTATGAACAAGTTTGCTCCGGTGAGACTGGACATTTGGAATCCATCCAAATTATATACGACCCGGAGATTATTAGTTATGCAGAATTGCTCGATATTTTCTGGCGCCAAATCGATCCGACGGATCCGGGGGGTTCGTTCCATGATCGCGGCTCCCAATACCGGTCTGCAATTTTCTATCATAACGAATCTCAGCGCAAATCCGCCGAAAGCTCAAAGAGTCATATCGAAGATTTAAAAATATTCGACCGGCCGATCGTAACAAGCATTCGTCCGTTTGAAAAATTTTATGCGGCCGAAGAATATCACCAGCAATTCTGCAAGAAAAGTCCCGTCCGTTATTACAGCTACAGGAGCGCATCGGGACGGGATGCATTTGTGCAGTCTGTCTGGGGGGATGTCGGCATCGGAAAATATAAAAAGCCGTCTCAAGAACAATTGAAAAAAACATTGACCGGCACGCAGTACGCGGTGGCGGCCCAATGCGGCACGGAGCCTCCGTTCCACAATGAATACTGGAACAACCATCGGGAAGGCATCTATGTGGATATTGCTTCAGGCGAGCCTCTTTTTAGTTCGACGGACAAATACGAGTCCGGCTCCGGCTGGCCGAGTTTTACCAAACCAATCGATGCACGCCATATTGTAAAAGAAAAAGACTCCACACTATCCATGGACCGCATTGAAGTCCGGAGCAAATCGGGCGATTCGCATCTCGGCCATGTTTTCAGCGATGGTCCTGAACCGACACATCTGCGCTATTGCATCAATTCCGCATCGCTGCGATTCATCTCAAAATCGGACATGGAAAAAGAGGGATACGGATATTTGTTATGGCTCTTTAAATAGAGACGTGCAATTTTGTTTTTTCCGGCAATTTTCTTCTCCTCGCGACGTATATCCGTTCAATATTGACATTCAATATGACTGTGTCTATATTGATTCATTAATAAACGGATGAATTTGAATTCCACATTTTTTCCCACCTTATGAAGGAGTCGATTCCCATGAAATATTTTTCTGCGGTTCCGAAAACCATCATTCTGACCGCCGCTCTCTTCCTCGTTTTAGGACAGAATATGCAAGCTCAAACCAAACCAATCGATCCGGCCAACATGGACACGACCGTTAAACCGTGCAATGATTTTTTCCGATATGTAAACGGCAATTGGCTGAAGAAGAATCCCATTCCGGCAGCTTACAACCAATGGGGAAGTTTCAATATCCTGCAGGAAAATAACGGCGAAGTTCTTCATGCAATCCTTGAAGATGCGAAGAATGATGCCGCGGCTCCCGCCGGAAGCAATAAACGCAAAATTGGAGATTTGTACGCGAGCGGTATGGATTCTGCCGCAATCGAGGCATTGGGGTGGAAACCGATCGCAGAAGATCTGCATCGAGTCGACGCCGTTAACAATGCGGCCGATCTCAAGGCGGTAATATCATTCCTCTATTCGGAGACCTATCCTATTCTCTTCAGGTTCGGATCTGAACAGGATCCGAAAAACAGTACAGAGGTCATCGGTGAACTGCATCAGGGCGGGCTCGGATTGCCCGAACGGAATTATTATTTTGCCGAAGATCCGCGCTCCAAAACCATTCGTGAAGAGTATATCAAACATATAGCGGCGATGTTCCGGCTGATCGGCCAGGACGAAGCCGCTGCTTCAACGGCGGCAGAGTCGGTTTTTGCATTTGAAACACGTATGGCTAAAGCATCGCGTCCCCTGGTCGAACTTCGCGATCCCGAAAAAAATTATAATAAGATGACGCAGGAGCAGCTTGCGTCACTCTGCCCTTCGCTGGAGTGGAAACGGTTCTTTGTCGATATCGGCTGGAAAAATCCGGGCGCTGTCGATGTAGGGCAGCCTGAATTTATCAAGGAGGTCGGCAGCATGCTCGACAGCACAGCCGTCGCCGATTGGAAAAATTACCTTCGATGGAAGATCATCAGCGCTTCCGCCAACGAACTCAGTTCTCCCTTTGTGACGGAAAGTTTTCATTTCAACAGCACTATCCTCAGCGGCGTTAAAGAAATGCAGCCGCGATGGAAGCGGATCCGCGGAGTTATCGACTATCTGTTAGGCGAAGCTCTTGGCGAAGTGTATGTAGCAAAAGCATTTCCTCCCGAAGCCAAAGCGCGTGCGATGGATATGATCAAAAATATCAAGATAGCGCTGGGCCAGCATATCAATGCGCTGTCATGGATGGACAATGCAACGAAGAAGGCCGCTTTGAAAAAACTCGATGCGATTATGATCAAGATAGGATATCCGGATAAGTGGCGGGATTATTCGTCTCTGACAATCGACAGAACGTCGTACGCGGAGAATTTAGCGCGTGCTACGAAATTCCGGAGAGACTTTGAAATCAGCAAAATCGGCAAACCGGTCGACCGAACGGAATGGGGTATGACGCCTCCTACCGTCAATGCTTATTATAATCCATCGATGAATGAGATTGTCTTCCCCGCCGGTATTTTGCAGCCGCCTTTCTTCGATTTCACAGCAGACGATGCGGTAAATTACGGAGGCATCGGAGTTGTGATTGGACATGAAATTTCTCACGGCTTCGACGACGAAGGGAGTAAATTCGATGCCGAAGGGAATCTTAAAGAATGGTGGAGTCCGGAAACGCGGAAGCAATTCGACGAGCGTACGGGCACTCTGGCAAATCAATTCGACACGTTTATGCCTATCGATTCACTCCATATCAACGGAAAAGCCACGCTTGGTGAAAATATAGGCGACCTTGGCGGTCTTGCCATCGCTTACACCGCGTTACAGAATTCGCTGAAAGGCAAGAAAACAGAATTGATCGACGGTTTCACGCCGAACCAAAGGTTTTATATTTCCTTTGCGCAGATATGGCGAAGGAATGTCCGTCCGGAGCAGCTTCGCCGGCAGTTGAAAACCGACGTGCACTCGCCGGCAGAATACCGCGTGAACGGCTCGCTCCCGAATCTCCAGACATTCTTCGATGCTTTCGGCGGCGATTCCACCAGCACAATGTACCTTGCTCCTGCGAAACGCGCTTTGATATGGAACTTGCCGTAACGGTTTATAATACATTCATGAAAGCCCAAATTCTTTTTGGGCTTTCCTTTTTATAATAAAGCTTAACAACAATATAATCTGCAAGCTCGCCGACGGGTCGTCGCGGGTGATTTCCCGTAGGACTGCAAGATTAGAATTTGCGTAAAAATCTTTTTTTCCAAAAAATTTTAAGCAGTACATAGAAAAAGCTAAAAAATATTCGCGGAGGCACTGCAATGAAAAAACACACAATGCGCTTTACACGGACTTTGCTTTTGTTTCCTTTTCTTGTTCTCTTTCTTGTCGGCCAATCAAAGGATTCTTTCATCGATCCGCTGGTCTCCCATATCGATCCATCCGTTAAACCGGGAAATGATTTTTTCCTGTATGCCAACGGAACATGGTTTAGACAGCATCCCATTCCGGCCGACCAGCAAAGTTACGGAATTTTTCAATTGATTCAGGATACGATCAATGCTCAGATCAGAACGGTCTGCGAATCTTCAGCTTCTTCGGCGGCGAATCCCAAAGGGAGCGAGAAACAAAAAATCGGCGATTTTTTCTTTTCGGGTATGGACAGCGTAACATTGAACAAGGATGGAATCTCCGGTATCCGTCAGGACATTGCCAAAATCGAAGCAATCCGCAGCATAGCTGACCTCATCACTGTATCTGCATATCTCCATACAACAGCGGGCTCGCCACTCTTTTCCATCGGCGTCGGCCAGGACGATAAAATCAGCAGCAAAAATGCGATCTTTCTTTGGCAGGGCGGCTTGAGTCTGCCGGACAGGAACTATTACTTCGACACCGATGCGCGTGCCGTCGAAACCCGGAATAAATTCTCAGCACATTTGAACCGCATGTTTATCTTGATCGGTTATGATACCGCACAAGCCCGCCAGGCCGCCGGTACCGTGCTCAAACTGGAAACGGCTATCGCCCAAACCAGCCGCAAGCGTGAAGAAACACGTGATCCGCTGAAAAACTATAACAAGATATCCTATTCGCAGTTGATTGCCTCGACTGCCGATATCGATTGGAATATTTTTATGAAAGGCGTCGGTTTGAAAAACATCGATACGGTCATCGTCGGCCAGCCGGAATTTTTCACCGCCCTCAACGGTTATCTGAAAACGTATTCTCTCGATGAATGGAAGAAATATCTCACTTATCATTTCGTTCGCGGAGTAGCTTCGTACGTCGACGACAAAACGTACCGGGAGGTCTTTAGCTTTTACGGGACCGCTTTGCGTGGCATACCGGAACCAAAGCCGCGCTGGAAGCGTGTGGTAGAGCAGACTGACGGCTCTCTCGGCGATCTGGTCGGACAGGTATATGTAAAGGAATACCTGCCCAAAGGAACAAAAGAAAAATTACTCGAAATCGGCAACGCCATAAAAACGGTCTATGCGGAACGGATGAAGAAACTGGACTGGATGAGCGAGGGAACGAAGTTAAAGGCCGTGAAGAAGCTCGATGCAATTATCATGAAGGTCGGGTATCCCGATAAATGGAAGGACATGAGTTCATTGAACATCGACCGTGCATCCTATGTCCGCAACATTCTAGCAGTGAACCAATGGTATTCCGATTATAGGATGTCGAAATACGGCAAACCGGTCGACCGCACGGAATGGGATATGGAACCGCAAACCTACAATGCATATTATAATCCTTCCAACAATGAAATTGTTGTTCCGGGGTGCAATATTCTTGTTCCCGGTTATGAACATGTTATGGCTGACGATGCATTGCTCTATTCGGTCATCGGCGGATCGACATTCGGGCACGAAATGACGCATGGGTTCGACGATCAGGGAAGCAAATATAATGCGGAGGGAAATCTCGATAATTGGTGGACGACGGAAGACAGCATCAAGTTTACAGACAAAACAAAAAAGATCGTCGAACAATTCAACGGATATATTGCCGTCGACAGTCTGCATATAAACGGAGAACTTACTCAGGGTGAAAATATAGCCGACCTCGGCGGCATTATGATGGGATACGAGGCATTTAAGAAAACGGATCAATACCGGAATAAAATTACAATCGGCGGATTAAATCCGGATCAGCGGTTCTTCCTCGGATATGCGATGGCATGGATGGAAAATGAGCGCCCGGAAGCGGTGGCTAATCAGGTGCGAAGCAACGAACACTCTCCCTCAAAGTTCCGCGTTCTCGGACCTCTGAGCAATATGCCGGAATTCTTTTCCACGTTCGGCATCAAAGCCGGCGACCCGATGTGGCGGGCGGTAGAAGCACGAATCACTATTTGGTAGACTTGAATCAAATGACAAAAAAGCTCCGATTCTTCGGAGCTTTTTTTTGCGCTGCACGGCTTCAGACAGTTTTTTTATAATAAAAATTTCCAAGCCGTGCAGAGCATCTTACTCCAAGTATATACGCACACGATTATTTTCGTTTCGATGTTCTGTATACGAGAGAATCTTCCGGATCAGATAGACGGGCATAACATCCGTATCCGCCAAGATTGTTTTCGATTTTCAGAAGAAGTGTATTCCACCCTTTCTGAAATTTTACCGAAACTGTATCCTGATCGGGAACCGCAGGCCTGATCTTAAACAAACAATAAATCTCTTTTCCATTCAGGAAAACCTTTATGCCGTCATCGCTCCCGAGGTAAAGGGGCAGCGTCTGCTCGCGCGGCGAATAGACATAGCTCAGTGCGTATGCAATAACAAAGTCGGAGGGATGGAATATGGTCAGGTCTAAAAATCCGGACTTTTCAGTCTTGACCAAATGCCAGCGAACTTCCTGCCCGCCTGCACCGCGGTACGTTTTCTTCAGGTTTATCTCCTGCTCGGGCGGATAGACGATATCAAGGCCATGCCGGCCGCGCAAGGAATCCTGTGCAAGAGGAAACGGGCCGCAAATATTCCAAGTCGATATGAATGCACGATAGGGATGCAATGCAAATGCATCTAAGCCGACATCATATCCAGCCGACCCCGGATCTTTACCCCTTACAACGAATTGCAGCGCAATTTTTCCATGAAGCGGATGGAGATTCTTCAAAGAAATTTTCCCTCCGGGAAGGATCGACTCGTTGTATCCGCTATAACTCGCACCTGCGGCGCCCGCTGGAAGAACATCGACATTGCCGTACGAAGGACCTTTCGAGAAGTACACATCCACATCGTACCGGCCTTCACGCGCCGGCAGAAGCAGAGAAAACTTATCGCCTTTTTTCTCTGCTTTCACTTTCAACTGTTTAAAACCGCTCCAATCGGCGCCGTACGCCGACATGTCTTCGACCGAAGAAGAAAGCATCGTTGCTTGCGGCGTAAGCGACTCTGCCTCCAGGGCGCCGTTCGGCACTTGAACTCTGAGCGGAATACGGAGTCCGGGAGGAAGCATAGGTGCAAAGGGACGATGCGGTTCCTTCTGATACCAATAAGCAGTGTTACTATAGTCGGCAATCTCAACATTCCGGTCTCCGTGCTCGATAAGTGCCCGGATCGATTTTTTAAAAGGTATACAATCGAGTATATGGAAACGGTATGCGGCAATCCGTCCGAGCGTTTCGTCCTTGAGAATCAACCCATGATAGGGTGCATTGAACTCTCCCTGGTTGAAATACCAGCCGCTGTTGAAGTAATCCTCAGTGCCTGTCCCCTTCACAGATGCCCGCTCTTCCCCGTCCACATATATATTCTCGTCCCCCTCAAGAAACCTGAGCCCGCCGTCATAACTCTGCATGCTCATATTGATTCCTACAAGATGACCTTCCCCTTCCGCTTCAAGAAGCGTATAATAATGCGAAGGGTCAGTCCGGATCTCTCGATGCCATGAAGCATGGAAGTATGCAACTGTGGAATCCATTGGTCCGGGAAGTTTATGATAGTCGATGTGGTAGTACAATGAGGGGATTGCCTGACCGGTCTCATTCGTCACCTCGACCCGTGCAGAGATATTGAAAGGCATCGGGAAATAACAATAGTACCCTCCGCTCGACATACCGACAAATGGCGTGACATATTCTTTGTACTGGAACCCGGTGCCGAAAAAATCTCCGATAGGGACTTCAACCGACGGATCCTTTTCCCCGTCCCAATACATCCGGAGAACGATATGCCGGAGAAAATATTTATCGGACGATGCAATCGTCGTCCAGAACATCGTAATGACTCCGGGTCCCTGGATATCCGCAAGCCGTGCAGTTGCGCCTGCAGGAATGCTTATGAAGTCGTCGTTTCCTCCCGTAGTGTCATTACTGGAAATCTGTACCAATTTGCTCGACTTAAGAAATGGCAGCCGTGAAGGAGAAAGCAAGTTGTCTAAAGCGGGCTGTCCTGCCGCGGCCGAGACAACGAACATACCGATTAGAAGAGCGCGCTTTAATTTCATTGCAATGACCTCCTGATTGTGAATGATATTAAATCTCCATCACAGATTGAGATACGAAAGCAATATGATGTGCGTCAATGAGGATAAGAAAATTAAAAAAAGGACTTGGTATAAAGTCTGCCAATTCCTTGCATGGAGTGGGCCCTGTAGGGCTCGAACCTACGACCCGCAGATTATGAGTCTGCTGCTCTAACCAACTGAGCTAAGGGCCCCAATGAATTACACACTATCATTACATCAACAAATCTAATTTACGAATTTTCCCCCGTCGAATCAAATGTCCCGCTTCAAATGGGCTGCAGTCAACTACAGTCCGATTTGCTGCGTCAAAGAACGATTTTTGTTGATTCGATCGAACCGTATTGTAAAAAATAACGACGCGCTATTCTCCCGCAATCCGCTCATGGCTTCGGTGATTCATGAGTATCAGGTGATACTGTAGAGTAGGACAATTTAACTGCTGAATCTACCCATTAATATGTCATCAGAGCTCCGCCAATGTCATAAACGAAATGATCTTCAGTGGATATTGATAATTCGATAGTGCAGAATAATGAAGTTTTTTGCGGGCTAAAAATCGGCTTCAATAAATTTGTTGAATTAAACGGCATGTTGTTTTTTGTGTAAAATAGAACATTTACGATAAAATTGCAGTTGAATGGCAAAAAAAACCAACTCAATCTTTGCATTCATTGCATTGGTCTTTAACGTCTTTAAATAACTGTTTCTATTCGATCGCACATTCCGTGCTGCAAGACTCACATCGTTGTTGGAATTGGAATGAATAAAGCGTAGGTTCTTTCGGTTCAGGGAATACTTACTTATGCACTTTCTTGTATCGGAGATCACTTGGAGAAGAGACCTGAAATAAATTTCAAACGGCAGATATAAATGCAATCCTGCAACTTTTTAATTTTCATCATTTCATCGTTTTTGGAGGACACAATATGAAAAAATTATTTGTTTGCATGCTGTGTTCAATATTTGCTTCATTATCATTGGGCCAGGATATGGTAGAAGTCACCGCCGGCACATTTCAAATGGGTAGCACGGATTCCCTTGATAATGGGGCAATTCCTCCGCATTCGGTCACACTTGGCTCATTTACTATCGACGAATATGAGGTAACATACGAAAAGTGGACGGAGGTTTACAATTGGGCACTGACGCACGGCTACACCGATTTAGTGGCGGGGACCAACGGATTCAATCACTCCGGAACAAACAATCCGATCACAGGTGTGAACTGGTACGATATTGTAAAGTGGTGCAACGCACGTTCAGAAAAGAATGGTTTCCCTCCCGTATATTATACAAGCAGCACATTAGACACAGTATATCGGATAGGTGATAGAGATCTGTCCGCAGATGCAGTAAAATGGAATGCAAACGGCTATCGATTGCCGACAGAAGCGGAATGGGAATTTGCAGCAAAGGGTGGAAACAACAGTTTAGGATATACTTACAGCGGCAGTAATACGAAAGGAGATGTAGCGTGGTATGCTGCCAATTCGGGCTTTGGTACACATACTGTCGGCACAAAGAATGCAAACGAACTCGGCATTTACGATATGAGCGGTAATATTTATGAATGGTGTTTTGATTGGTATGGAGCATATTCGAGCGGAGCACAAACCGACCCGAAAGGCCCTGCAATCGGAAGCAATCGTGTTATGCGAGGCGGATCGTTCTATTACGACGACGGCAGCCAGCGCAATACCTATCGCGGCGACGACTTCGTCATGTCAAACTACCGAAGCTACGGCACATATGGATTCCGCTGTGCACAGACGATTGTAACCGGCAATGGAATAGGAAAGATAAGCAGGGATATTCCTTCAAACTTTTCTTTAAATCAAAACTATCCCGATCCTTTTAATCCATCCACAACGATCCGATATGGACTGCCGGCACGAAGTTTCGTGCGGATTGTTATCTACAATATGCTTGGTCAGGTTGTGAAAGTTCTGACCAATGCTGAGCAGCAGGCAGGATATCAATCCGTGGTTTGGAATGCAAATGCGGCGTCTGGAATATATTTTTATCGCATCGAAGCAGTTTCGATAGATAATCCAAATATTCGCTTTGTCGAGACGAAAAAATTGCTGCTGTTGAAGTAATACTTCCGGGCGGCTAAACTCCATGATCATTCTATAATGCCGGGATCTTTTGAAGTCAGATAATAATTTGTCAAAACCGATATGCTTTTCCCGGGCAGCGTTATCAATCGGCGTCCTCGTTCTTCCGGCTGAATTTCAACCGGTTCAAGACGAAAGCCAGCATCGGAAATAGTCTTCTGCGAAACCTGGTAGAGATACAATTTACTGTCCGCATGATGTCCTTTTATATCAATCGACACACGTTCTGATAGCCCTCCCTTATTCAGAAGGAAAATGCTTAACTCTCCGGTTTTATTCAACACTGCCGCAGACCGCATATCAGGCCGCACCGGCTTAACGGATGATCGAATAACTGCGGCATACTTTCCCATGTATCTGCTCATTATCGCGAAGCTATAATAAGCCGAATTCTCAGGTTTTACCTTTTTCAAATACTTTTTATTCTTTCGATCCCAGGTTTGAATGAGCTGCCACTGACCGTCGATGTCCCCCCTGTTACAAAAGCTCCAGCGGTTCAGGCCGTCAACACCTTCGTTGAGACAGCGTATCATATCGGAAGTGTTCGACAATGCCGCCTCGAAACTTTTAGGCCCTGGATTGTCCCCTCCCCAGCCGAGGTTCATGTTGCCGAACTCCGTCAAAAAGAATGGTTTCTTACGGTTATGCGCCCACCGGGCCCAATCCCGGATTATTTTCGAGCCATTTGCATCAATGCCTCCGTAAGAATGAATATCATAAGCTCCAAGCGATTTGTCAAAATCTATTTGCTTCGGATTGAGCGGCGGCAGAGTTGTCCAATCCGGGCCGGATAACGGAATCTTGATACCCGCCTTATCTAAACATTCTCTCACTTTCTTCAAAGCGAGTGTAATTGTTCCGGAGCCCTCACCGAACGACCACCAGTATCCCCACGTGCCTCCGGGAGGTTCATTGGCGATGCAAATAAACTTGATGCATGTATATCCTTTTTTATGCAGTAAATGTTCAAGCAGAACGGTGATACCGGCAGCAAAGTCGTCAAGCGAGCGCGGTGCGCTTAAAAGAGGATGAACTCCGGAGAAAGCATTCCATTCTACATGACCCCACATCTGCTGCAAAAATACATCGGCGTTTTTCGATTCGGCACCAATCAAGAATCTTGTAAAGAGCCTGCATCTCCTCGTTGTTCCAATCGAAGACACCGCGTTGGGGCTCGTACATTCTCTGACTCAACTCGACACGGATAAAGTTCAATCCAAGCCATGATGCATGTTTGCAAATCTGTTCCCACGTCTTCTTTTCTGAAACCGGGGGATTCCCTCCGTACGAACTGCCGCGCGGGTTCCGATACCTGACCGGATAATCATATTTCTCATTTTCGAGCGGAATCTCTTGAGACATCGCATGCCACGACGCCCCGATGCCCCCGCGCATTCTATGAATGATCTCATCAGTATTTACTTTGACAGTGATCCGGTTTGCAGAATCTTTTTGTGTCATTGCGTATCAATCAAACTAATTTGAAATATTTTTTTATGAAACTAATTCTTTCTCTATCCTTGAGATATTTGCTCTTTCTTTCCTTCAATTTACTCAAATTATTTTTTGCATTATATAAAATCCTAAGTTTATTGACTGTCGAGCTTTAAACCCCTTGACACCTTGCGAAGGTCTACACCTTCGCAAGGTGCCTGATGAAACGACAATATGTTGAATCAGAATTATTTTTTATATTGAATATGCTGTATGATTTTCAACGTCATTAGCCGCAGCGACACCTTCATTCACCGAAAACAGCAGGAATTGATTCATGATGCTTCGTACCATGAATCATTATTCCAATATATCTCTATAAAGGATTGTATGAAACGCTTTTTCATATTTCTTATCGCCATAATTTGCAGCGCACCTCTGTTTGGACAGCAATATAAAGGCGAAATTGCCGGTTCAATTATTGACGGCAGAACCAAGGAGCCGCTTCCCGCTGTTAATGTACAAATCATGGAATTGCACTCATTGGGCGCCTCTACAGATACGAACGGTTTTTTTTCAATCAAGAACATCCCTGTCGGAACCTACAGTCTCAAGGCAGCAATTATCGGCTACGATGGGACAATCGTAACCAATGTCGTTGTTTCCACAGGCCGCAGCACGAAAGTTACAATCAAACTATCGGAACAGGCAGTCCAAACGAACGGCGTTACGGTTCAGGCATCCTATTTCAGCCGCACGAACGATATAGCGCCGCTCAGTGTAAACGATTACGACCGTGCCGAGGTGAAGCGGCAGCCGGGATCCATCCAGGATGTGCAGCGAGTGGTTCAAAACCTGCCCGGTATCGCAAGCTCGAATGATAATGTGAACGAGCTTATTGTCCGCGGCGGCGCGCCTTATGAAAATCTTACCGTGATGGATTATATGGAAATCCCATCGATCAATCATTATCCGAATCAATTCAATTCTGCGGGTCCTATCAGCATGATCAATATCGACCTGGTCGATGACGTCCAATTTTCTGCGGGCGGCTTTCCCGTGCAATACGGGGATAAAATGTCTTCGGTGATGGATATTGCGATTCGTGAAGGCGACCGCGAAAAGAATTTTGCATCGAACACAGGATTCAATATGGCCGGCTACGGCACATTAATGGAAGGAAAACTTGCCGATGGAAAAGGATCATGGATTTTTTCCGCACGGCAGAGTCTTCTTGAATTGGTCGACAAACTTGTCGGTATGTCTGCAATTTCGCTCACTGCCATACCGAAATACTGGGATACACAGGCAAAAATCGTTTACGATCTGTCGCCGTCGACAAAATTATCGATCAGCGGCTTATACGGTGACAGCAAAATATATATTGCCGGCGATCCGAAAGAAAGCAATTCCCAAAAGGCCGGCATTACGGATTCGAGCAGCATCGATAATATCGACGATCACAGCAAACAATACGTACTTGGCATGAATATTAAGCAGCTGTGGGGCAAGGATGGTTATTCTGTTCTGTCCTTGTACACCGTCGGTACGCAAGATTATGTCAACGTGCAGGACGATTTTACAAAACGCGCTTATGATGCCTCCGGCAATGTTGTAAGTTATTCAACGCTCAACAGCAATCCTGTTTTTTACAGTGACGACGATGAATCTTTTATCGCACTTAAGTACCGATATGTTCTATAAGATTAATCCCCAGCATGAAATATCACTGGGTGCGCAGATTCAGACGACCGATCACTGGGAAGGGTTGACGACATTTTCAGGAACGACCACCCGGTATGACCTTAACAAGAACGGTATTTGGACAACGCCTCCATCTACTCCTCACGGGAACATTAAGAACGATTTATCATTCGGCGATGCAAGTAAATATTCTGCTTATGCCGGCGATCATTATACCATTGCCCCGCAGCTCCATTTCACATTCGGCCTCCGCTGCGATTATTTTACATACTCAAAGCAGGGACAAGTGAGTCCGCGCGGAAGCATTTCCTACGATATCGTTCCCCCGTCGACAACCCTGTCCCTCTCTGCCGGCGAATACTGTCAGACTCAGCCGCTTCCATACTATGCCGACGATAGTTCTCATGGCTACAACAAAAGACTTGCGAATGCCAAATCGGATCATATTGTCTTAGGCCTGCAGCATATCATGGATGAAGGCATTAAATTCAGCATCGAGGCATATTATAAAAAATTCTGGAATCTCTGTGTCAGCGACCAATTCATGTATTCTGAAAATCCCACGTTTAGGTCGGACACAAATTCGGCAATCGGTAAACGAACATCGTATGGAATAGAGTTTTTTCTCCAGAAAAAACAGGCAACGGATTATTACGGCACGGCAAGTATTTCGCTTTCCAAAACACAAGAAACGGATCCACGTATACCGCCGCTTGTAAGCACATATCCATCCCAGTATGATTATCCGGTGATTATAAATCTGGTGTACGGAAAAATCACAAAAGGCGTTCGTTCATGGCTCAATGAACAGCCTTTCTTCATTAAATATCCAAGTTATATTTTGCCCATATCCGATGAAATGGAAATCAGTTTTCGCTACCGTTATCAAACCGGCGGGCCTTATACGCCGGAAACATTTATGACAAATCAGCAAGTCTGGGAAGGAGACATAAAATGGTCGAAGGGCGTATGGGTTGCATCGAATGATGTTAATTCCGTACGATATCCCGATTACAGCAGACTCGACATTCAATGGATCAGCAGATTTTATATGCAAAACTGGAACATCAATGTCTATATTGCTCTCATGAATGTATTCAATACCAAGAATGTTTTTTATTATGAATACAGAAGCGACGGCACAAAGGAAACAGTCTATCAATTTGCATTCTTTCCCGTCGGAGGAATTGAAATAGAATTCTAACGTGTGCTTAGTTCTTAGTTCTTAGTTCTTGGTTCTTAGTTCTTAGTTCTTGGTTCTTGGTTCTTGGTTCTTGGTTCTTGGTTCTTGGTTCTTGGTTCTTGGTTCTTGGTAAGCTCTCTTAACTTAGCACCACGAACTACGCAGGAAGAACTTTAATTTCATTTTCGCTTTACAATCTTTTCTCCAGTTCAGCGCATTTCCCCTTCCATGTAATATTATTCGGCTCTGCAAGAAGCAATCGTTTACAGCATTGATATTCAGGGAACCATCTTTGTTTCATTTCGTAAAGCTCTGCCAGCGCCGATAGAGCATCGATATTGCCGCTTTCTGCTTTTAAAATCTCCCCATATTCATCGATCGCCATTTCATTAATTCCCATGGTGCGATAAACAGCAGCGATCCTCAAATGCAGACGAATTGCGAGAGGTTTATCCTCCCGCGCATGAATCGAATCGAATGCGTTCCACACGTTCCGTAAGCTCTTTATAAGCACATTCCCCGTATTCAGGGATACTGCTTTTTTATAAAATTCTTTTGCAGCAAGCGTATCCCCGTTTTGAAGAGAAAAGACAGACTGAAAAATGAGCGCCGGAAAAAACGCCGTGTCTTCCCGGACAGAATGCTCCAACGTTTTGAGCGCCTGGCTGCGGTATCCCATTTCCCAATAATTTATAGCGGCAATATAGTACCGGTTCGCCCTGTCGTACGGCGCTACAGCAATGTTTGCCGCCTTAAGCCTCGAAATAATTTCTTGATGATACCAACCCTGATGGACAAAAGCTCCCGCTTGCTGCACATATCTGAACCCTTCAAAGCCGTGCTCAGCCGCATCCAGCTGTCCCATAAACTCTTCGGCCACCGCAGATTCAAAAACAAAAAATCCGAAAGGGCCGTATTTCTGTTTTAACCGGTCAATTTCATCATATGCAAGCTGCGGAGAATCTTCCATCGTTCGACATGCCTCGGAAAAATTTTTTCTCAAGCTCCCGAAATACAATGAATCAAACTCCACGCTCCTTTCTCCACCGTTCTTTTCAGCGATTTCGTAGACCTCGACCGCTCCTGTGCGAGAGACCGGATGGAACCGAAAGTATCGGGAACGTGCCATCAAATTGTCAAATTCTCCCACTCCTCCATACATAATCACCGATACCAAATAACGAACATGATAATCTCTGATGAATCTGTCAAAAACGTCCGGCATAATATCGACATCCGTTTCAATCAGTTTTCTCCCCTTGAGTGAAAAGGCGAGCTCTTTCCACCTGCCTAAAACTATTGCAGACGGATCCGAATGGCAGGCGATCCACTCACCCGCTGCGCCTACCGGTCTGGAAAAAACCTCTGGATAAGCATCTTTATGAAGCAGACCTTCGCTGTATGTCTTCGGCGACTGACCGAACGCATAGTTTATCGACATATAGCTTTCAACCCATGCAGCGTGAGGGAGTATCCAGCCGGCGGCGAGGCAAACGCTTACCGGAATGATGAACTTTCGGAAACGGGCGCTTTGCTTGAGCCGGTCGATAAAATATTTGAAGCCGAGCATGAGAACAAGCAGAAAAATGACGAACAGAGGAAAAACAAAACGATGATCGTTAATGGGATAGAGAAGGATTGGAATGAGAAAACATATGAACGAAATGAAAATCAGGGCATATGTTTGGAACGATTTTATCGCACTCCAGAGACCCAGGACAATACATCCGATCGAACAACATACAAGTTCAATGCTGATGTACGGAAGGATTGTTTTTGTCAAAATAAAAACAGGATTATTCTGCAGGATCAAAGTGCTTGTCCGATTGAAATAATCCGGGAAGTAAACAGCTCTCCAAAGAAAATCGGAATAAACCTTCACATTACTCGTACAGCGGACAGCGAATTCGGTTAGCATGGATGCATCAGTCGCTGTGTACAAATGCCCTCCGAACACTTTTGAATTTTGCAAAACAGGGTGCTCAAAAGAAGCGACGAGGATTTCGTTTCTGATATACCACGACAGGTACATCAAAAACGTAACGCCGAAGGCAATTGCAGCAGATTTATTCTTTTTCTTTATGATCAAAAAGAGCACCGCTGCAAAGAGAAGAGTTATTCCTACTTCCCGCATCAACACAGAAAGAAGAACGGCCGCTGTGAATGCCGCCGTGGTTTTTATATTTCCGTCCGGTTCTCGAATGGTTTTTTCGCCGGCAATAAAGAACAGGAGCAGACAAACGATGAACGGAATCTCGGAGAGTATTTGCGTCGAATAAAAGAACGTCATCGGATTGACTGCGAAGAGAGCGCATCCGAGAAGCGCGTACCATTCGGATGTTTTTTCTTTGAGCCAGAAAAACAGGATCAGAATTGCCAGAACGCCGAAGAGGAGCGTTGCAACTTTTGCCGCTTCAATACTCCCGGGACAGATCATTTGTGAAGGGGCGAGCAGGACCGAATACAGAGGCGCATGAACGACATACCGGGAAAGTTCCGGCGCACTGGCATCTGCAAACCCGGAAAACTTCGCCAGCGAATTTGCCCATATCAAATACCGCGCACTGTCCGGATTATAGACAAGCATCGTATTGAGAGAGATCAGACCGGCGGCAAAAAAAAGGATGCACAGCAAAACTAAAACAAATTCCGGTCTTATGAATTTCTTCATATTGCTTCCCTTCGTTATTCGAACGTTATCCTGAGATCTACGATTTCCGGACGGTTTCCCGAGCGCATAGGCGGTCCCCATGTACCGACGCCGCAAGATACATAATACTGCGTATTCCCTTTTTTCAAATAGCCCCAGCTCAATTCATAAACGGCGCGCGCGATGTAATTGAAAGGCCATATCTGCCCGTTATGAGTATGCCCGGAAAGCTGCAGATCGATTCCCGCCTGTTCAGCTTCATTCAAATGCATCGGCTGGTGGTCCATTGAGATAATCGGCATTGTCGTTTTGACGCCGCTCAGTAATTCCTCATATGTCTTGCGATGCTTTCCGCCGAACTGCCTGCGGCTCGCATCTTCCCTTCCGACAATGACAAAGGCATTATCAATCACCACACTCGTGTCGCGAAGCATCACAATGCCGTGATCGGTCAGATAGGTACAGGCGGCTTCCACTCCTCCGATATACTCATGATTGCCGGTAACCGCATAGATGCCGTACTTCGAATGAATCTGCCTTAATTGTTCTCCCAGGTTTTGCCTTATCACCGGAGCAATATCTTCATCGACTATATCTCCAGGCAGCAAGACAATATCCGGATTTAGAGAATTGATCGCATCGACAATTTTTTTCAGATGGCTGTTGCTGATAACGGTTCCCAGATGGATATCGGAAGCCATGACAGCATGGAGCGACCGCAAGGAAGAATTTTTATGGATTGTAAGATCGAGCCTCCGCACTTGCGGCGAGCTTGCATTCAGGCACGATGCTGCGACGGCAAGAGCCGTTATACCGGCGACAACAAGAGCCGTTATTTGTTTTGCTTTCACTATATTGTCTGTTATCCAAGCCGGGAAAAACGGAAAAAGAGCATTCAGGAGGCGAATAATATCGATGCCAAGGAGTATGACAACCAAGTATGCCATAGCGCCAAGCCAGATCGATCCCCCCCAAATGAGGAGCGTATCGACCGGCACGGGCAGAAATTTTTCAAGCAGCCGCGCTGCGATATACATGGCAGCAATACACCAAAAAACCGCAGTAAACCAAATCCTCCACGGCGATGCCGGCGAAATTGCCTGCAGTCCGCGCAAAAAAACGTAGAGATTCAGCAATCCGTAAAGAATGAGAACGATGGAGAAAAAAACGATAAATGTTTGTGTACGTGTCATAGACTCTCTTTCATTGTCATCTCTACTTACAGAATAGAGCATTAGGATCAAATATTCAAGTGCAAATTGACACCTTGCGAAGGTCTACACCTTCGCAAGGTGTCACAGCACGCCTCTTGCTTTTGAGTTCTTCTTTTCTTATTTCGAAGAGTATAGTGATGAGGATTTTATGGATGAATTCATGCAAGCCGCACTGGAAGAAGCGCGATGCGGATTGGCCGAAGGAGGCATTCCCATCGGAGCAGTACTGGTCCGCGATGGAAAAATCATCAGCCGCGGCCATAATCGGCGCGTGCAAAATAACGATCCGCTTGCTCATGCTGAAATCGAGTGTCTCCGCAGCGCAGGCCGCATCGGTTCGTACGAAGGAACCACAATGTACACTACACTCATGCCCTGCTACTTATGCGGCGGAGCATTAGTCCAATTCGGCGTCGATAAAATTGTTGTGGGAGACTCGAGGACATTCAAAGGATGTCCGGATTTCATGAAAGATCATTGGATCAGCATTGAGGAATTGGATTTGCCTGAATGCATAGAACTGATGGAAGAATTCATCGCGAAGAACCCGCAGCTGTGGAAGGAAGATATCGGAAAGTGAAGTTCAGAGTGCTTAGTTCGTGGTTCGTGGTTCTTGGTTCTTTGAACCTCAGCACGACGAACGACGCACGAAGAACTTTTTTGACCATTTACCGTTTCATTGCCCACTCTTTCAGCATTCTTTGCAGTTCCTCTTCCGAATATTTTATTTGATCCGGAGATCCTGCTGCAAGACGCTGACGCACGGCTTCAAACAGAATCACTGCTGTTGCAACGGAAACATTTAAACTCTGAATCATGCCGAACATCGGAATATGAAGAAGCACGTCTGCCTGCTGCGCCGCTTCTTCCGAAACGCCGGCATGTTCGTTGCCGATGACGATTGCGGCTTTTTTCGTGAGATCGGTCTCATAAAGTGACACCGCCTTCTCCCCGCAATGCGTGGCATAAACGACAAATCCTTCCGCGTGAAGCTTCTCGTAGCATGTCTGCACATCGCGGAATTCCCTGCGTTCAACCCATTTGTTCGCGCTTGCAGAACTCTTTTTTCCGATGCGCGGAAACTTCGTACTGTTGTAAATCAGCTGAACGGCCGATACGCCGGCAGCATCGCATGTCCGGTAGACAGCGCTGACGTTGTGCGGGTCGTGAATGTTTTCCATCACAACGGTTAAATCCGGCTGGCGATGACGCAGCACATGTTCCATTTTTTTTAAACGACGTTCCGATTTCATATTGTTTGCTTCCGCATCAACGGATGAATCTGAAGTATTGTGACGGCTGCAACGACCAGAATACCTCCGGCAATTTGAATCGGATGCAATGATTCGCCGAGGAGAAAATAAGCAACCGTAATTGCTACAACCGGTTCCATGGTGCCGATAATTCCGGCAGTCGATGCCTTCAGCCATTTTAATCCGGCAGCAAATGCCGACTGAGGAATCAAAATGGACACAACGGCAAATGTCCAGAAAACAGCCCAGTCATCGAGCGTATACCGCTTTGATGCAATTGCCCAGGGCGGATTGATAAAAAGCCAGAAGAGCGATGCAAAGCCGAACATATAAAGAACGACAGTCCATATCGAATATTTTTTTAGGAGACGTTTTGTGGCGATAATTTGAAAGGCAAATGTGAATGCCGAAACGGGACCGGTCAACCAAGCCCAGCCATGAAGTTGAATGACCGCAGCGCGGCCGCCGCTGACCGCACAATAACATCCCAAGAGAGCCATTATAAGAACAATCACGACAATCGAATCAAGATTTTCCTCCTTGGTGATCCACACGGCAGCCAGTACAACCCAGAGCGGCGCAGTATACTGGATCAATATAGCCGTGGCAACGGTCGATTCTTTGACGGTAAAATAATATGTATAATTTGTTACGGCAAGACCTGCGACTCCAAGAAGCACAAAAAGCCAGATGTCTTTTTTATCGATCGTAAATATTTCCCGATTGAAGAAAGTGAAAAAAAAACAGAGAAGAACGAACGACAGCGAGACTCTTGCTTGCGCAATGGTCATGACATCGAACCGTGCTACCATTAAATATTTTGCAAGCGGAGCAGAACTCCCCCAGAAGAAAAAGGCAAGAAGAAGCAGAGCCGTGCCGCGTACGGCATGACCGCGCCGATCAGTTTTGAAATCGCCCAAGGTCATCTGCAATATTTCGATAAAAATCCGCCTGCTTCTGCTCGCCGCGCATCTGGTACAGGTAGGAAAGCCGATGCAAGAGCGTTTTTTTATCCAGTACGAAGCCGATTCCTTTTTTCAGAAAAACAATGAGTGTTTCAAAGGGCGGGATATTCAAGTCAGGTTCGTAGCAATCCGCAGCATTGAGATACGGCTGAACCTCGCTCGGCCGCTGTTCGGCCGCTTTTCTGTAATAACGGATCGCAAGTTCGAAATTATCGTATGTCGAGTATGTTGCTTCAAACACATTGGCCATCCACATGTAGGTTTCATAAGCGATATCCGGAAACTCTTTGGCCAACTTTTCACCGAATAAGCAGATTTCATCGGGACGCAGCGATGCATTCCAGAAGAGAAGGCGGTAAAGCTCCACGTCATGTATCCGTTGATCGAGCGCATCTTCAAACGCATCGAAGATTTCATTGAAATCTTTGCTCGTAGAAAATCTTGTTCGTATTTCTTCCAGCGAAAACTTTCGGCATGCTCTTGGCGGTTTTTCTTCAAAAAAATACGAAAGGAGTGCAAGAAAGGCAAATCGAGCAGAACAAATCAATGATTTAGGCCGGAAACCGCACGTTGAAATCGAACGCCGGATTCCGGTCCGGCATTCGATTCTTTCCTGATATTTCTTCCTTCCGGGTAACGCTTCCCCGTTTACAAATTGTCGCCGAAATCCTGCTTGAACTTCGCAATGAGTTTTTTCGTCCAATCGGTTGTCGGGGCGAGGCGCCCGACAAAAAACCGCAGCACTTTCGGCTCTTCGACAAACTTTAATCCGCCTATGATGTTTCTATTTTGATACAGCCACGTAACGCGGTCTTCGACGAATTTGATCTGTGAAAGCGTAAATACGCGGCGCGGCAGCGCCAAGCGGAGCAGTTCCAACTCCGAAGGCACATCGTTCCCTTGAGCATCCCTGTCCATAGAAATCGTACCGCGTTCCATACCGCGGATTCCGGAAATAATAAAGAGAGCCGAAGCCAATGCGCCTGCAGGATATTCCAATTGCGATACATGCGGTAAAAATCCTTTCGCATCCAGATGGCAACCGAGTCCGCCCGCCGGGGTCACGACCGGAACGCCCTTTGCATCCAGCCGGTCGACCAAAAATTTTATAAACTGAGGGGAATGACTAATGACATCGAGATCCAGAGTCTCACGCAATCCGACCGCCATCGCCTCGATTTCTCTCACCGACATGCCGCCATAGGTAAGAAATCCTTCGAAGAGCGGAACCATGTCGCGCATGGCCAGATAATGGTCATAACTGTTCATTGCAATGCCGCCTCCCCGCGTGCAGCTTACCTTGCGGCTGGAGAAATAAATAATGTCGGCAAGATCGCACAGCGCATACATGATTTCCTTGACGCTTTTATTTTTAAACTCTTCCTCCCGCAGCTTGACAAAATAAATATTTTCACCGATCAGGCTCACATCAAGCACGATAGGAATGCCGAACTCCTGGGCGACTTTCCTGACATCTCGCATATTCTGAACGGAAAAAGGCTGGCCGCCGATAAGATTCGTCCCCGCTTCCATCCGGATATATGGAATTTTTTCTTTTCCGATTTTTGCAATCAGGTTTTTCAGCTTTGCGATATCGAGATTGCCTTTAAACGGAACGCTGCTTTTGATTTTCAAAGCCTCATCGGTGAAAAGTTCGTTCACTTTGCCGCCCGCAAGTTCGATATGCGCCTTCGTCGTCGTAAAATGGAAATTCATCGGTACAATATTATCTTTTCGAACATAGACCTGCGAGATAATATGCTCCGCTGCACGTCCCTGATGGACCGGCAGGAAGTATTTTTTGTTAAAGACTTCGGTTACTGCTTCCTGCAGCCTGGTAAACGACGCAGAACCGGCATAGGCATCGTCTGCTACCATCATCGACGCAATTTGCTGGTCGCTCATCGCATTTGTTCCGCTGTCGGTAAGCATATCGAGAAAAACATCTTTGTTCTGAAGAAGAAACGTATTAAAACCTGCTCCTTCAATCGACTTGAGCCTTTCTTCAATCGGCAGTAAAGTTAATTTTTGGACAACACGAACTTTATGCATTTCGAGCGGGACATATTCGCCGCTCATAAATTTGACCATGGAGTCAGCCATACAAGTATCCTTCTTTTGAAATTGTGAATAGTTGCACGATATGATGTATTATTTTGTACATAAAAATATTTTCAGAACATAAGTTCTCTGCCGTGGAAAAAATAATGAACTCGGGATACATTTGAATTGACACTTTATCATAATACTGAGAGAGAAGTCAAATATCAAGACCGTTCCTTTTATAATTTTTCAAATATCATTGATAGATGGCCGATCAATACGTATATTTTATGCATGAGGGTCGTATGATTCAAGTTGCAGTGGCCGTGCTCTGTAAGGAGAATAAAATACTCGCCTGCCAGCGTAAACAAGGCAGCCGGTATGGACTGCAATGGGAATTCCCCGGCGGAAAATTAGAAGCCAACGAATCCGGCGAGGACTGTGTCCGGAGGGAATTACAGGAAGAACTAAACATTTCTGTAAACGATCCCCGTCTGCTGGAAACCCGGCAATCCCATTACGAGGATGGAGGATGGTTTGAAGTATCTTATTACCTTGTAAGGGATTTTTCAGGCGAGCCTTTCAATACGATTTTCGAGCAAATCCGCTGGCTCACGCTTGAAGAATTGAAAAAACTCGACCATCTCCAGGGGAATAAATCGTTCATTGAACGGTTGACCATCTAAGACCGAAGCATGCCTTCAAGAGTAAACATGCCCGCTCACGCAAATTTCACACGTTCGCTGCTTCAGTGGTATCGCCGCCATCAGCGCCTCCTGCCTTGGAGATCCACCCGCCGTCCATACAGCATCCTGATTTCCGAAACGATGCTTCAGCAAACGCAGGTGTCCCGCGTGCTTCTTAAATACCCCGCCTTTCTTTCGCGCTTCCCGGATTTTTCCGCACTCGCTTCTGCAACCCCGGGAGCAGTGATCCGTGCGTGGCAGGGAATGGGATATAATAAAAGAGCATTACGGCTGCGGGATCTTGCCGGAATCGTTGTCCATAGGCATCAGGGGAAATTGCCAAAGGAAATTACGGAACTCCTGACGCTGCCCGGCATCGGCCCTTATACGGCGCACGCAGTAGCTTGTTTCGCTTTCGGCAGGCACGTCCCGGTGGTCGATACTAATGTCCGGCGCGTCCTCGGCAGGGTTTTTCCATCGTCCGAAAAATCGAGGGACCAATGGACTCTGGCAGACAGCATTCTACCCAAACAAAAAGCATACGAATGGAATCAGGCTTTGATGGAATTGGGTGCGCTCGTATGCATTCCCAAAAAACCGCGCTGCGCTGAATGTCCGTGGCATAAACATTGTCCAAGCGCTTATAGCAAGGTTCGTCGAATCCGGCAAAAACCGAAGATGGAACCGAACCGCAGAGGCATTCCGAACCGCATCTATCGCGGAAAAGTAATAGAAATTCTCCGGAATGCAGAAAAACCTGTTTCTTTCCCGCTTCTTATGGAAACTTTGGACCTCGGGAAAACACGCGACGACCGTATCTGGATGAATTCCCTGCTTGACGGACTTCGAAGAGACGGTCTTCTTCGCCGAGATAAAAACCGGAAAATGGTTTTTTATTCGCTGCCGAGATGAAAATTCAGTCTTCATATCGGGAAAATTTTTCGGAAGAACGCAAATACATTCTATCCGTGTACAAGGAACGGCGCAGCGAAATTCTTGAACGGCTTCAAGAATTCCGGCATGTCGATCCCGATCGATATTTTTATGAGCTTGCATACTGTCTTTTAACACCCCAATCGAGCGCGCGCAATGTTTCATTAGCCGTGGAGCAGCTCATCTCGAAGAACTTCGCAAAAATAGACTTTGACGCTGCTCCTGTTCTGCGGTCCCGGCAGCACTATGTCCGGTTCCATAATGCAAAATCAGAATATCTCCGGAGTATGAAAAGAGTCTACCCCAAAATCCAAGCTCTCCTCCTGCAAAAAGAACCGCGAAGTGCATCGGAGATCCGTTCGTGGCTCGTCGAGCATATAAAAGGATTGGGAATGAAAGAAGCCACTCATTTTCTCCGGAATATCGGCAGAAACGACGGGCTGACGATACTCGACCGCCATATCATGCGTGAACTTCAGAAACTCGGCGTCATAAGGCGTATACCGAAATCACTGACACGCAAGAACTATCTTGCTCTGGAAAACGAGTTTATCCGTTTTTCAGCAGAGATCGGCATATCTGTCGATGAACTCGACCTGCTTTTTTGGAGTCTCGGTACCGGTGAAATTTTAAAATAAATTGATTTTGTACATTCAAAATGATACTATTCAACCAGTGTTTTTGCGCCAGATGCCGGAATATTTTTTTTAGTTTCAAAGAAATTACGAATGATCAAAACCACTGCGATCGGCAAAAATCAAGATCTGCCGTCCTCGCAGCTCCATGGGATACGAATCCTGCGAAATCGGCTTTTCATCAGTTTCTTGTTCGCCGTATGACAAAAACATGAAGCTTAAAAAATTCACATATTTTACATTTCTTCTGTGTCTCGCTGCTGCGCATCTTCATTCGCAGCCGGCCGGTCAGCCTCTTTCGATCCGATATCAAACGAGCCCCGGAGACACGACTTTTCTTTTGTGTTTTGGACGTTCCGATCTTATATACCTCCCCCTCCAATCTCTTCTTAAGCCGCTGCAAATACCTGCGGTCGTGAACGATACGCTGCACAAGATAGAATTCCTTGCAGGAAAATATCTTTTACGGATTACACATAAAAGTTCATTCATCGTCGTGACAGATAGGCTCAGCGATGCATCGTCAATTATCCAGATGCCGGCCGAAGCCGCAGTACAGAATGGAATATTCTACGTGCCGCTGCAGTATTTTCTTCCTCTTTTTTCCCAGCTGTCGGGAAAACAATTGGAGTACGATAACGAAGCGCGTTCCCTTACTCTTAAAACACCTCGAGATACATTCGATATAACAGGAATGACGATTGAAAAAAGAATCAACGGATATTTGCTCAATATCCACGCTGCTCGAAAGCTCGGCGACGTCGAGTCATGGTTAAAACCGGATGGATGGCTGTTCATAACGATCACGAATGCAACTGCCGATACACTGGCGATCCAAAAAACAGAACCGGTCGGCGCGGTTAAAAAGGTACTCATTTTTCAATCACCGACTTCCGTTCAATTGACTTTTCGCGTCGGTCTGGAGATAGAACAAGCGGAAGTTATAAACGATCCGGCAACAGATAATTTAATGGTCTCTCTGCGGACAAAGGATTCAAAACAGGCTGAAGCAAAACGCAAAGAGATTGTTCAATCGAATAAAGCAAAAGAACGCAGCCGATGGAAGCTGGACGTTATCGTCATCGATGCCGGACACGGCGGAAAAGATCCCGGTACGATTGGGGTCCGTCATACGCGTGAAAAAAACATTACGCTGCCCGTCGCGTTAAAACTGGGCAAATTGATTGAGAACAGTTTGAAAGACGTTAAAGTCGTCTACACGCGAAAAACCGATACCTTTATTGAATTGTACAGGCGAACACAGATTGCAAACGAAGCAGGAGGAAAACTTTTCATCAGCATTCATTGCAATTCTGTCGAGCGGAAACCTTCTCCGATGAACGGTTTTGAAATCTACCTGCTGCGCCCCGGCCGTACTCAGGAGGCAGTGGAAATTGCTTCCAAGGAGAATGCCGTTATCCAGTTCGAAGAAGGATACGAAGAACGCTACAAAAAACTGACCGAAGAGGAGTTTATTATCGTCACGATGGCTCAAAGCGCATACATGAAGCAGAGCGAACAATTCGCAGAAGTTGCTGCGCGGACAATGTCCGGCACATTAAAGATTAAAAACAGCGGCGTCAAACAAGCGGGCTTTTATGTGCTCGTCGGAGCTTCGATGCCGAATGTTCTTGTCGAGCTCGGCTACCTGTCGAATAAAAAGGAAGAGCAATTACTGAAAAGCAATTCCGGCCAGAGCAAAATTGCCGATGCCTTGCTCCAAAGCATTAAAAAATATAAACTGCAGTATGAAAAAGCGCTTCAGGAGGGAAACAAGGATGAATAAGAACCGCGTGTGATTTGTAACAAATCTTTCACTTATCCACAACTCAGGAATATATTTATGAAAAAAGGATTCATCGTTTGCTCATGTGTTCTATTTAGCCTCTGTTCGATTTCGTTCGCACAGGATCAACAAAGTTCGCCAAAAACTCCCGTTGCGGCAAAGCGGCAGGTCAATCAACAAAAAAGAATCGCGGCAGGCGTAAAAAGCGGCCAATTAACGCCAAGCGAGACTCGCCGGGTCGAGCGCCAGCAGGTTAAAATTCAAAAAGATAAGCAAACAGCCAAATCCGACGGGAAGGTCACACCCAAGGAACGTGTAAAATTGCAGCATGAACAAAACCGCGCAAGCAGGAAAATCGATCGCTTAAAACACAACGATAAAACCACGGAACCTGCGAAGTAGCGCCGCTCCAATTGTAATATTGTGTTTTGTCATGAAGAACTGCATTATTTCCGCGGCACCAGGCCTGCCCGCCGCACATATTAGATGCAATGGCAGGCGGACCACATGGAATACAATATAATTTTTTAGGACTGACGCTCGTTATTCCTTTTCGGCAAAAGCCGCAGCATCCAATGATGTTTGCGGCTTTTTATTGCACGACAAGGACGGGAATTTTCAATCCATGACGCACTTTGGATATAGATGTCCCGAAAATAAGATCTTTCAATCCAGTATGCCCGTGGCTCCCCATAACAAGCAAGTCGATTCTATTTTCTTTTGAAAGACGGACAATTTCATTCGGAATTTTACCGAATCCGAATACTGCCTTTGCCTCGAATCCGGCCTGACGCAGCTGTTCTGCATGCTGTTCAAGATGGCGCATATCGCCGCGCGCCTCGTCATCAAACGCTTCGTTTCCAAATAATTGCCCACCCACTCCTTCGACGACATGCATGAGAATCAATTGGGCTTTATGCTGACCGGCAAATGTCTGCGCATGCGCCAGGACGTGAACGTCAAAATCACCGAGGTCGAGTGCAACACCGATTGCTGCATACGTTTTCGGAATTTTCTCCAGTTCTTCGGCTTGGGCCGGCAGCACAATTTCCCTTCGCCGCCAGGCACGGGGAAGCGCTATATAAACCAGCAAAAATGCTATCCCTCCTGCGGCGGGAATAATAATCATCCAAAGAATAGGCGACATAGATCCTGCCTCCGTCATCCAATCCATTATCGTTCCATACGCCAGCTGCACATTCAGGACCAGAATGACAGCAGCACTGATCCATGCCAGCGTTTTGACCAAGGTACCGTTTGCAAAATTTCCCATGAGCTTCCGGTCGTTCGTTAGTTGAATGAGCGGAAGGATGGCGAACGGAAGCTGCATACTGAGTATAACCTGACTGAGAATCAGCAGCGGTAATGCTGCGCCCTCACCTTGCAGTGAAATCACGACGACAGCGGGGATAATAGCAAAGAGGCGTGTAATCAATCTCCGCAGTACGGGGCGCATTTTGAAATGCAAAAACCCTTCCATGACGATCTGACCGGCATAAGTACCCGTGAGCGTCGAGCTTTGACCGGACGCAAGCAGCGCGCAAGCGAATAAAAGTCCGGCCAGCGTTGTCCCGAGGAGCGGTGTAAGCAGCTTGTAGGCCTGCTGGATCTCGGTCACAATCACGCCGTTCTTGAAGAAGACAGAAGCGGCAACGATGAGTATCGCAGCATTGACGAAAAACGCAATATTCAGCGCAACCAGCGTATCGATAAGATTGAACTTGCACGCCTGTTTCTTCCCGCTCTCAGTCTGCTCCACCATTCGCGTTTGCACTAAAGCCGAATGGAGATACAAATTGTGCGGCATCACCGTTGCGCCCAAGAATGCCGATAGCGATATATAAACTTTTTGAATTGAGATGCGGAATAAATCCCAGCGCTATTTCTCCGAGAGCAGGTTTCGCCAGAAACAATTCTATCCCGAAGCATATTCCCATAATGGAAATGAGCATAAGGATGAAGAATTCCATCTTTCGTATGCCGAAGTTCTGAATCAGCAAAAAAAGCATCG
Organism: Ignavibacteriota bacterium; assembly: GCA_963778945.1. GTDB lineage: Bacteria > Bacteroidota > Ignavibacteria > UBA10030 > UBA10030 > Fen-1254. The sequence goes on along the minus strand of CAVZWL010000009.1, from coordinate 7,668 downwards.
TATCGAATCCGGTAATAATAACGCCGATAACGAGCGGAATATGGAACAATAAATTCAGTCCGATTGCGCTTCCGAGCACCTCCGCCAGATCGCATGCCGCAATTGCAATTTCACAGAGCACCCACAGAGCGAAAGCAATCGGCTTCGGATATTCATCGCGGCACGCCTGTGCCAGATCTCTGCCTGTTACGATACCCAGCCGTGCAGAAAGAGTCTGCAGAAGCACGGCAATGAGATTTGACATCAGAATCACCCAGAGCAAATCATAACCGAAGCGCGACCCCCCCTCGATATCTGTGGCCCAGTTGCCCGGGTCCATATATCCGACACTGACAAGATAGGCGGGGCCTGCAAAAGCTAAAAGCCGTTTGAATATCCCGTACTGTTTGGAAACATTTACACTGCCGTGTACGTCAGCCAATGAAACTTCATTTTTTCTTTGTGTCGAATCCATGCTCTGTCTTTGTCTGGAAAATGGAATCGTCAATACCTTGATTGATTCTGTAGTTCGTATACGTCATGATCGCCGAACCGTTTAAAGGCGCCATGCGCGGCATAGCGGCCATCTGCTGCTGCGACCCGAGAGCCGAATCCGCCGCTGTATTCACTCCCGGCGACATGAAGAATATTTCCACACGAGCCGGCAAGCTGTACACTCCCTGCAGCAGCATATATGTAAACCGGATAGTAACACGCCTTCCGTCGTACGGCATCATTTCCATTTTGCCGATAGTCCAATCGGACAGCATTGACCCATACGATCATATCATGTTCGGGAGAATGCAATTCCTTTGTCCGCAATTCGAGCTTGTAAAATAGAATTCCATCCAGAGTATCGGGAATGATTTTCCCGACATCGTATTTTTTCCGCAAGTCCTTCCGGATTGAAAGCAATTCCTTCGCGCGGCACCATCATGAATCCGTTTGATGTAAAATGCAATTTATCGGGTTTTTTAAAATACATTGTCCCCTGCATTTTCGGCACATTCAGACGTTCCATCTTTACCGCCGCTTCGATGGAAACAATAAAATCGTGTACCGGTTCGAACACTCGTTCCGCATTCTCCAGAACCGCCGTTCCCGTAAGATGTGTCTGCGCAAAAACCTTTCCGGAGAATCGGAAAAAGAAGAACAAGCAAAAATGCCGGCAGCAGCAGATTTTTGGATCATGTGCGTCAATTTTCATTTGAGCCGCTTTCTTTTTCGTAAAGACATTATACAACATCATCAGGACGGTCGCAAGGATGCCGACTCCGAAAAGAACGAACCATATGCTTCCGGGCGAATGCGCCTGCACAGCAACGCGATCGTACATCCATGTGCCCAAAATTCCCCCCAGTGCATAGGCAAGAGCAATCGGCAGAAAACCGTATCCCTGATATAATCCCTGCTGGCCCGGAGGCGCAAGATTCGAAATATATTCATAATAGCGCGGCGCCTGCGTCATTTCGCCGATTGAAAAAACCACAATAGTTGCTATAATTGTGGATATAGCCGGATGCAGTGCAACCACTAGCCACGAAAGACTGGCAACGGCAAACCCTGCAACGATCGCACGGTCTGCAGGAAGGTTTCGGGTCAATCGATTGACAAACAATTGAAACGCAATAATTCCCCATGCACCTGCCGATGCGATGATTTCAAACGGAGCATCACGGGAAATAAAGTCCCGCACATAAAACGGGACGATAATAAATTCCTGCCAGAACATAATCCAGAAGAGGGAAAAAATAAGCAGGAACGTCATAAAGCGCGCATTCCTCAGCACGACAACAAGGTTTTTCAACTTCGTCCCAAGCGATTCCACCGGAACATCGTGAATCGGCTGCAATGTTTTTATAGAAAAGCGCATTGACGATAAACATCGACAGGCAGCTCACGGAAGAAATAAGATATACGAATTCAATACCGAATTCGTTGCGAACAAGATAGGCAAGGGCAGGACCGATGGCAGCGCCGATATTGACCAACCAATAATAGATCGCATAACCGAGAGATTTATTTTCACTCACGGAAGCGGCGGCAACCGTTCCCAGAACGGACGGTTTGATAAAACTTCCGCCGAATGCGGTAAAGATCAGGATAACGACAAGCGCCCAGAACACCGGAAGATGCGCATAGAGAGGGGCAAAGAGCTCCATACCGGTGGAACCGATAAGCAAATAGCCTGCAGCAAGAATTGCGAAGGCGGTTGAAAATGCCCGGCGAAATCCGAATTTATCGGCCAGCGTTCCTCCGAGAATCGGAAGCGAATAGATCAATCCGCCGAACAGCGATTGAAGTTTTCCTGCATCGGCAAGAGAGAGATGCAGATGGTCGCGGAGAAAAACGCTGAAGATTGCCGCCTGACCATAGTACGCAAGCCGCTCGAACAACTCCATGCCGTTCGCAATCCAGAAATTTGGATGGAACCCATAACGGATTTTTTTTATCGCCGCAATGAAATCCACAAGATCATCCTTTAAGTAATGTGCTGCTGTGCTGCGGTGCTGCCGTGCTGCTTTCATAAACCTGATGGCATTCTGCGTATTGGTAAATGATCTTTCTTCATTCTTCTCTCTCTCCCTTAGTATCCTGAATTCTATTTTCTTAATTCTATTTCCTGAATTCTGCATTCTTAATTCTGAATTCTTAATTCTATGAGAGTATATCCTTTCGAATAAAAATATACCACGCGCCTGCAACCGATGCAAACGAATATCCTCCAAGATAAAGTGCTCCGGTCCGGATTTTTTCCCAATCGAATCGGTTCAGCGAATACTCTCGACCAGAGATCGAGATAACTTGTAAACAAGTGAGGGCGGACGGCATCGAAAAGCTGTATCGGCATCAGCGTTATAATCGAACAGATGATAATGACTCCCATCGTTCCGACAATCGGACCGATCGCATTATCCACAAACGATGAAAAGAAAAAAGAAATCGATGCAATGGTCGTCATAGTCCAAAATGCGAACATATACGCAACAAGAAAACGCCACGCAACATCCGTATCGGCTAATGCCGAATAATTTCACCTTTATAAACGAGCAAATCCCCTCTTCCTGCCAGGAACAATGCAAGACCGACGCTGAGGCCGCCCAGAAAAGCGACAAAAAGAATCGTATAAATAAGCGAAGCGGCATACTTAGCAAAAAATATTTTTGTGCGCGAGACGGGACGAATCAGGATCAGCCGGTATGTTCCGGCAGTCGCTTCACCTGCAAGCTGATCGCCGACAACGAATGAAATGAGAATCGGAATATGAAGCCAGAGACTGTTCATAATCTGATATGCAATGAACCATCCGTTAAAGAGGTTGCCGGAAAAAAAGAAATCTCTTGCCAGCGTCCGCGTCATGGCCGTAATAAAATGCGATCCTTCCAGATTCATCGCTATCTCGACCAGCGGAACGATCAGAAGGATGATGCCGAATCCAATATAGGTTCGTTTTTTTAGAAAAGTCTTCAGCACTTCATCCCGAATAAGACGCAGCATAGAATTATTCCACCCCGCTTTCCGTAATCGAAAGAAAATAATCTTCCAGCGACCTTCGCGGAACGACCGCATGTACTTCTACATCCGGCACGTACAAGCGCCGCGGTTAAATCCGCAGTTTCATCAAAACGAATATCGAGCGAGAACTCACCGGAACTCTTCATCGAATGACCGGATCCGTATTCCCTTTTCCTCCAGAATCTGCCGGACTTTTTCTGCCGGTCCGGCTTTGAGATTTACGTACTGTTCGCCGTGTTCAAGCAATGCTTCGACATCTCCCTGCGCTGCAAGTTCCCCCCGATTGATGACAGCCATCCGGTTGGCCACCAATTCGATTTCGGATAACAAGTGCGAAGAAAGGAAGATCGTTTTTCCCCGTTCGTGCGCGAGATGGACGATAAGATTGCGGATTTCCTTTATACCTTGCGGATCGAGACCGTTCATCGGTTCATCCAGAATAATCAGCTCCGGATCCGCCAGAAGCGCCTGTGCAATGCCGAGGCGCTGCTTCATACCGTGGGAATATGTTTTCACCCGGTCGTGCTCTCGCCCGCTCAAACCGACTAAAGCGATCGTCTCCTGAATGCGGCTGCGATCGACGCCTCCCGATAATGTGCCGAGAATTTCGAGATTCTTCAAAGCGCTTAGGTAAAGATAAAAATCGGCCTTTTCGACTAATCCGCTCGTGTGAGCAAGCGCTTTTCTTCGTTCGGAACTTAAAGGATAGCCGAAGAGCTCGACATCCCCTTCGGTCGGCCGAATCAGAGAAAGGATCATCCGGATCGTCGTGCTTTTTCCGGCGCCATTCGGTCCGAGAAAACCGAATACATCGCCGCGGTGCACTTCAAGGTTTAGATTCCTGACCGCCCACCGATGCCGGTAATGCTTGCCAAGATTTCTCGTTTTCAGAATGATTTCGGAATTCACGCTGTGCAGTATTCTTTTAAAATCTCATTCTCATTTCCATATTCTTTACTCTTCTCATTGACCGGAAGCTGCTTTGTATCACGCTGCGCATGGTAACATTTTCAGACCTCCGGCTATATTCTGTCTTCTTAATTCTTTATTCTTAATTCTTTTTATATTATACGAAAAGACGAAACAGACATCAAGAAGCGAGAACAAGATTTCTTAATATTTATCGTTTGGAACGAACGCTCGTTTTCATTAAATCTCCTGTACGCCGAAACACAGTCCCGACGATCAAGAGAGTCATAATACCTCCGAAAATCACGGATGGAACCGTTCCCATTATCTTTGCAGCAAGGCCCGATTCGAATGCACCAACCTCATTTGAGGAAGCGAGAAAAATGCCGTTCACCGCTTGAACACGGGCACGCATCTTATCGGGAGTCATTGTCTGCAAAATCGTGGCACGGATCACAACGCTGATGCTGTCCGAGGCCCCGCTCAAAAAAAGCGCTGTAACAGAGAGCAGCATCGATCGGGAAATTGCAAAAACGAGAATACAAATGCCGAAACCGGTAACCGCAAGAAGCAGATTACGCCAGGCATGATGCATCGCTGAAAAACGGGCAAGAAGAAAGAGCATGAGAATCGCACCGATAGAGGGCGCTGCACGAAGAATGCCGAGTCCCTGCGGTCCTACGTTGAGAATATCCTGTGCATAGATTGGAAGAATCGCAACAACGCCCCCGAAGAGAACCGAAAATAAGTCGAGCGAGATGGAATAGAGAATGATCTTCGTACTGAAGACGAAGTGAATTCCTTCTTTGATGCTCGCCAGAATATTGCCCGCTTTTCCGGTTATGACTATTTGATGGTCTTTAATTCTGGAAAAAAGAATAAAAGAAAAAACAACGAAAAAGGTGACGAGCAGCAGCGTATTGGTAAAACCGATCCCGGCATAGAGAAAACCGGCTGCTGCGGGCCCGAGAATGGCGCCAAGCTGCCAGGATGTGCTTCCCCATGTCGATGCATTTTCGATCACTTCCGGCGTTACAAGAATTGCACGCAGCGAAGTTGTGGTCGGGGATTGGAATGCACGGCAAAGGCCGATCACGAATAACGATGCATAAATAGCAAGAAGGAGCGAAGACATGCTTAAAAGATACTGCATCCGCATGACCACTTGCAATCCTATAGAACTGAGGGCAATTCCGCCGACGCTCCACATGAGAACTTTTCGCTTGCTGTGCACATCGGCAATATGTCCTCCGAATAAAGTAAACGACATAAACGGGACCGCCTCGACGAGTCCGATCATGCCGAGCGCAAACGGGTCGTGCGTCATGCGGTACACTTCATAACCGATGGCTACCTCTTGAATCATGCCAGCCATCGTCAACAGAAAATTTGCGCTCACCAAAAACCGAAATTCCGGAAATCGAAGAGCGGCGTACGGATCGTGTTTTTGCGAAAACTTTGGCTGCATATTCTATAATACGGAATTTCGAACGTATCGGAAAATGAATAAATGGCTTTTTATTGATGCATCACTTTTTCTTCAACAGCCAGTCGTTCAAGAATTTGTCCTCCTCCTCCCTGCTGTTTAATGAGTTCCTTTTTCGGAAGCGATTTCAAGACATGCCGTGCTCGCGACCGGAAAGCTGCAGTCGAATACGGCAGCATCTGCTCTATGAGTGTTTGCAGCTCGCCAGCCAGTTCCTTCTTATGCTCTGCAATGCGAGCCAGAACCGTTATAGCAACAACACGCGGGGCTATAGAGATTTTCAGGTCTGCTATATAGGAGAAGCAAATATTTGCGACGGCGCCTTGTAATGATGCGGGTATTTCCGAACATTGAAGAACGGACATACCTGTTCGGCGGAGCGCTTCGTGGATACCGGGTTCCTGTATTTTTTTTATGATCGATTTCAACCAGGGTACGGCAAGCTCCGGATGCCGCTCGATACAATGTGCCACCACCCATGCGGCATGCCGGGAAATTATTTCATCCTCGGCGGGATCCCCATGGCGGGTTTTCCCGTGCCTGGACGGGAAAGATACATTTTCATTAATGCTTCGAAGCGCTGTTTGTTTTTTCCGACCCATCGGACAATCCTGTCCACCTGCTGCCGCGAACGGAGAACCAGCATGTCCGATCGAAGATCTTTGAGATTGCCAATTGTCAATTGTCGATTCCCAATTTCTGACTGCCAATCAATGATTTCTCAATGCCGATAACCAATTGTCAATTGCCGATTCGCATTGTTTATCCCACGTTCCTAAGAATTATAAATCCCGCAGCAATAATACATGCAGCAGCAATCAGTTTCGGCGCGAGCCGCTTTTCATTGAATATTTTTCCGCCAACCAATGCCGCCCAAAATACCGAAGTACGTTTTACAGCCAGCACTAAAGCTACGGAACCGAGCCTGACGGCTGCAAGCTGCGTATAACGATATCCCATCGTAAAGAGCGCTACGGCAAGTATAAGAAGCAGCGTCGGTCTCATGCCGCGTTCGGTATAAAGACCTGAGCGGCCGGCATTTTCTAAAATATAAGCCGCCGTAGAGTAAAAGAAAAACTGCGTGCTGGTAGAACAGGACGACAAGAGGTGGCGTCTTGATGCCGCTGACAAGATATTTATCAAAAACGGAAGATATGGCAAAGAGCAGCAGCGCCGAGCCGATGTACCAACGGGAAGAATCGAACCATTGTTTATCGTTTGATGCCGCAAATTCATTTCGCTCCAGCAAAAAGACTCCTGCAATCATGAAAAGCAAACCGAGAATTTCATATCCGGAAATTTTTTCCCCTAGAGCGCCGTACGCGAGCAATGCAGTAACTCCCGGAGTGAGTGCAAGAAGCGGAAGCGTAGAACTGATGCCACCCCGCTGGAGCGCCATCATGACGAATAAAAATGCCGCCGCATTGATAATACTTTTAACGATAATAATGATGAGAGTGATGGATGAAAGGTGCAATACATCCGTAAACGACATCGTGCCTATTGAAAATCCCATCAGGACGATCGAAAGCATGAACGAAAAAGCAACTGCATCGATGCGGAAGAGTATTTTCTTTTGAGCAACGGCAGCAGCAGCGGAAAAAAACGCTGAAGCAGATGCAAGCAGCAGCCACATAAGTTATTCTTTCAATTTACCAGTTTGTCGAAACAGAAAGATAGACATTTCTTCCCGGTTCATCATTCATATTGCCGCGCAGCGTCGATAGAAAATTCACATACGCGCGGTTAAGGATGTTTTGTATTCCTGCGGACAATTT